>NZ_JARXLA010000004.1 GCF_029872155.1 Hyphomicrobium sp. D-2
TCAACCAACCGTCCCGTCAGCGCAGGGAAAATGCCCAACCGGGGAAGCCCGCCGGTGTGGGCCGCCCCAGTGCGCGCGGTTGAGGCCGCGGGGTTGGGGCCGCGGGGGTGGCGCTGGCGCCAACCGCACCGCCAGGCCACAAGGGCCAGCGCGAGGCCGCGCACCAGATGCAGTCGGCGCAAACTCCGCCGCCGTGTGCAGGCCAACGCCCCAGACCTCCAGCAGCGGCACGGCGTTGCGGCATATCCGCTGGGAAGCAAGCCAACATGCAGGAATGCCATCCCCGGCGTTGATGTCGGTTTCGAATGGGTTCGGACAAGCCCATGCTATCGCGCAGCGTCCGAACGGCAGGTAGCAGATCTCATCGATGATCAGGAATTTCGGCTCTGCGAGATGGCGCCGTAGCTGTCCGGCAGCGCAGTCAGCTGATCGTCTCGGGTGGCGAAGGGTTGGAACTTCGCCGTAGCGTATGGCCAGTCGCCCTTGGCCAGTGGAGGCGGAACACATTGCGGCAAATCCGCTTTTTACATCCCGCTCCGGGAAGATGAAACGCACTGCCGTTGATGACAGCCGTGACGGCCGTCATAGTCCGCGCTGCAAACAGCAACGTGAGGACTTACACGGAAATGAGCAGCGAACGCATTGTCTTGAGAGTGGGTGAAAGTCTTGTGGCCGGTGGCCCGCCAGGCACGGCCGCTGAGCCGGAAGTTGCAATTGGTGAACTCGATGGACCACTTGGAACGGCCTTCGCGAACCTGCTGGGCAATCAGGTTGTCGGGCATTCGCGCGTTCTTGCGCTGCTGAATACCGACGTGATGATCCGGCCCGCTACAATCTGCGTGAGCAAAGTGACGGTGACCGACGAGCGCTACACCAACATTTTGATGGGCACCGTGCAGTATGCAACTGCGATGGGTGTTCTCGACAGCGTGCGAGCTGGCGACATTCCGAAGGAAAAGGCGAACGACCTCGGTATCATCGTGTCGCTGTGGCTGAATCCGGGCATCGTCGACGTGAAGGATCTGGATCACAAGATCCTGTTTGATATCCATCGTAAGGCGACGGCCCAGGCGATTCACAAGGCCATGAACAATCAGCCGTCAATCGATTGGCTACTCGAGAACCAGGACAAGATCGTTCACAAGTATTTCGAGCGTGGCCTGAAGGGCGAGATCTGATTTTGTCGGTCTTGCCAGAGCGTCGGGAAATATTTTCGAGCCGGTGAGCTCGCTCGGCGGTGAAACATTGCAGGCTGGATTTGCAGCGCGGAACTCGGTTGATGCCGAGCTTCGCGCTGTTCGTCTAATGGCTTACGTTGGCGCTGCAGTGAGCGCTGCTGAAGCGGTATGGCGTTGCTTGGTTTCCCCAACAAGACATGCGCAGCTGGTGTCCCCTGGAGTTACTTGTCGATAACGCACCACTCGCAAGGGTTGGTGTGTTGGAAAGATGCGCGCGGCGCGCTACTCGAAATTGGTTCCTACCCTGAGGGTTTATCAATTCGAGAGCGAGGGGCATGTGCATCAATCCCTAGGAATGTCAGCACCCACACTCGGGCAGAAAGCAATCATCGAATTTTCGCGCCGACTTGGCTTCGGAAATGGCGCGATCAGGAAATACGGCGGGCGTCTTGTACGCCAGTTGGGCGGGGAAAGAGTCGTCTACAAGTACCACGGGCTCAACCTGATACTCGATCCGTTGACCGGATCATCGCGCATCATGCTGATGACGCCATACTGGTACGACGCCAAAGAGCGTGAATTCATTCGGCATCGGCTGTCGAACGGCGGCGTGTTTGTGGATATCGGCGCTAACTCGGGCTTCTACTCATTCTTCGTCGCAGCGCACTGCCGGGAGGCGCGCATTTTTGCGTTCGAACCGATGCCGCATCACGCCGCGTTGCTGCAGGAGAACGTGGCGCTGAACGATTTGCAAGACCGTGTCACCGTGATGGAGATGGGGCTTTGCGATCGCGAGGGGGTGACGGATATCGACGGACACGCGGTTGCCTGCAACACGCTTCTCAATGCGGTGCAACGGCAAAAGCTCACGAGCATTGAATGTCTCAAGATTGATATCGAAGGTATGGAAGACAGCGTGTTGTTGCCGTTCTTTCGCGACGCGCCGCGCTCGCTCTGGCCCAAAGCAATTGTTGGCGAGCACATTTTTACCGATCAGTGGCGCGATCTGTGTCTGTCACTTGGCTATCGCCAGCACCTGCGCACCCAATACAACATTGCGTTGACGCTGGATTGAGCTTCGACTGCGTGTGCAGCGCATCGCTCGCGCCGGATGCGCACGGCGCAAGTCTGCCTGCGTAGCGTGAGTAGTGAGTGCGAATTATCTCGGACTGCGAGCGATCTTGAGCAGCCTGCGTGTTCGGGCGCGCGCAATCTCATGGGTGATGCGCAGGCCGGTGAGACCGCCGGTGACATTGCTGCGCAGAATATAATAGCGGAAGAACAGCACCGGATATTCAAACGGCAGCCGTGCGTAGGCATACCAGCGCGGCTTCTTCAGCTCTTTCGCTTGCAGATCGGTGTAGCGTTCCAGCTTGTCGCGAACATGTTTCAGGCTGCGCCACGAATAATGCAGCGCAATGCCTTTCAATTGGCCAACTGGGTGTGAGCCGGCGTCGACGGTGTCGTGCACCAGGCTATTGCGGAAACGTACTTTGCTGCGGTCGTAAAGCCGGATGTAGTTATGATAGTCTGCCCACAGACGCGGGCGTTCCTTGCCGGGATAGACTGTTACCTGACGGAACCTGTATGCGGGCAGACGATCAGCTTCCGGGATTTGCATCAGCGCGGTGATTTCCGCCGCAAGCTCCGGCGTTACGATCTCATCGGCGTCGAGGTTGAGGATCCAGTCATACTGGGCGCAATCCTCCGCGAAACGTTTCTGCGGACCGTATCCCACCCAATCGTTATGGAATATGCGCGCGCCCATGGCTTCGGCCTTGGCGAGCGTGTCGTCTATCGAGCCGGAATCGACGATGATGACTTCGTCGACGATGCCGCGAACAGCTTCGATACAGCGTTCGATGCGATCGGCTTCGTTGTGGGTAATGATGCAGCAGCTCAAGCCCATGCCATCAGCCCGACTGTTGGTCATTGCGTTTGAATGGCAGGCGCTTGGCAATCGAGCGCTTCAGGCGGGCAAGTAATGTCTTGGCGCGCTTGGGCTGGAAGGGATCGTGCGCGTGACGATCGTCGCCGATGTGATCGGCGATGCCGGGCACTACCATTGCGATGCGCATGCCGCGCTGCTTCAGGAACAGGCTGAGGTTTTCTTCCGTCACGAACTTGGCGAACGGGCCGACTTCGCGCCACAGCGACATCCGCGCGACCGATGGATTGAACGAATAGGAAAACCACTTCGGATGTGCGTCGGTATCCCAGACCAAGTAGTCGATGCCTTCGAAGGACTCCTGCCGCGCGCCCTTGGAAAAGCGCGGATCATAAATGCGGTGGGCGATGCAGACGACAGCAATGTCCTGCCGCGCTTCCAAAAAGCGCGTGACGCTGTCGAGGTCGATGCTGCGGGTGAAGCCCCAGTCGTCTTCGAGGTGCACGACGTAGGGCGTCGATAGCGTTGCGTAATGGGCATCGATGGAGCGCATCTGGCCCAGCTTGGGCAGGTTTACGCGGACATCGGCCACTGGATAGGCCTGCGCAAATTGCGCGGCGGTGGCGCTGTCTTCGGAATCCTCCGCAACGAGAATGCGATCAACTTCGAAGTGGCGCTGGAAAGAGGTGATTGTTTCGCCGAGCAGATCGAACCGACCGCAACTGGTGAGGAAGGTCGAGAATTTTGCCGGATCGATCTTGTATTTCATGGGGCCTGTCGCTGTCTGCACCCGCAGCGGCCAAGTCTGCGGCCGCCGTTATCGCCTCCAGCGTTAGTGGCTGAGCTGGCCGATGGCAAGCGCGGCGAGGCTGATGGCGCCGATCCACAACGCCAAGCGTGTCCAACGGTTGCGGCGTGCTTCCTCTGCCGCCAATGCGCGGACGGTATCGGGCGCGAGCCGCAGGCCATCGCGGGTCATGTCGGCCAGTGCCAGTGCGGTCTGCTGGCCCTGCGTCAGCAGATCCGGCAGGTCGGCCAATATGTTGCCGATTACGGATGCACCCTCGCCAGCTTCGCGCAGGCGGCCCATGGCGCCGAGGTTGCTTTCGATCCACTCCTTGGCCACCGGCTCGGCCGCGACCCACATGTTGAGCTCCGGATCGAGCCCGCGCGCAACGCCCTCCACAACCACCATGGTTTTCTGCAGCAGGATCAGTTCCGGCCGCGTCTGCATGTCGAACACTTCAGTGTAGGCGAACAACTGCCCGAGTAGGTCGGCCATCGATATGTCGCTGGCGGTGCGTCCATGGATCGGCTCGCCGATTGCGCGCAGCGCCTGGGCGAAGACTTCGACCGGATAGTGCGACGGCACGTAACCGGCCCAGAAATGCACGGCGGCAGCGCGTCTGTAGTCACGGGTGATGAGGCCGTAGAGGATCTCGGCGAGGAAGCGGCGTTCTTTGGTGCCGAGCCGGCCCATGATGCCGAAATCGACGGCGACCAGGCGGCCGCGATCGTCGACGAACAGATTGCCCTGATGCATGTCGGCGTGGAAGAAGCCGTCGCGCATCGCGTGCTTCAGGAACGACCGCATTACCGTGAGGCCAAGCGCCTTGCGGTCGATGTCGGATGCGGCAATGGCTTTGTGATCGGATAGCTTGATGCCGTCGATCCATTCGACGGTAAGCACGCGGCGCGTGGTGCGCTGCCAGTCTACCTGCGGCACGCGGAAATCGTGATCGTTGGCGGTATTCTCCGCCATCTCCGAAATGGCCGCCGCCTCAAGCCGCAAATCCATCTCAAGCTCTGTCGAGCTCTTGAGCATGTCGACCACAGCAACCGGCTTCAGCCGCCGCGACGGCGCGTGCCAGCGCTCGATCTGGCTGGCGGCGAAATAGAAGGTTTCAAGGTCGCGCTTGAAGCGGCGCTCGATGCCGGGACGCAGAATTTTGACGGCAACTTCCCGGCGCTGGCCGTTGGCGTCGATCACGGCGGCCCTGTGCACCTGCGCGATGGAGGCGGCGGCGACCGGCGGGCCGAATTCGGCGAAATGATCTTCGACCCGGCCGCCGAGGGATTCCTCGATGGCGCGGCGCGCCTCAGCCATTGAAAATGGGGGCAGGTTGTCTTGCAGGCCGGAAAGCTCGCCGGCGAGTTCGGGACCGATGACATCGGCCCGCGTGGCCAGGAACTGGCCGAGCTTGATATAGCTGGGGCCGAGGCTGGTCAGGGCGCTTGAAAGGCGCTTTTCGCGCGGCAGACGGGGGGCGGCCAGCCATCCGATCGGAGCGGTGAGCGCGCTGGCAAGGCGCAGCGGCAGCGGCACCGGCATGCCAGCGGGCACAAAGCGCACCCCATGCTGGGCCAGCACCAGACCGGCGCGGGCCAGTCGCAAACTGTTCTTGATGGATCCGGCCATCGGCGCGGTTCAGTCCTTCTGCATGGCTTTGGGCCGTTTACGGCACGGAGTCGGGCGCAGATTGCCCCTATCGCGTGCCCGGTCAAGTGGCGGCCGGCCGGTGAGGGGTGTCCGCGGCCAGTAACCACCCCGCACCTTACAGGAGAGGGAGTTTCGATCCGGCAACCGCGGCAGTGGGGCAATGCAACTTAAGGAGCAGGCAAAGGGGGTGGCCTAAAGCCGGTGCAGTGGTATTTTTGAAACGATTTACACTGCGCGTGTCGCATTGCGGATTGTTGGGGGGAGCCTCGCGATAATTCGCCACCTGCGGCCTCAACGCGGCCATCCAGGAGCCTACCCGTGCCGACCAACATTCTCATCGTCGATGACCATCCGCTGTTCGTCGAAGCGCTGGAACTGGTGATCCAGAACGCATTTTCAGATGCGGCGATTTCGAAGGCCGTTTCTATCGAAACAGCTCGCGCGGTGCTGGATGAGGAAAGCGGTTTTGATCTGGTGCTGCTGGATCTGTCGATGCCGGATACGCGCGGGCTTGAAGGGGTGATTGAACTGCGCACCCGCTATCCCAAGGTTCCAATCGTTGTGGTGTCGGCGCTGGAAGATGCGCGCATCATTCACGAGGTGCTTCAGTGCGGCGTGGCGGGCTTCATTTCAAAGTCGACCCGGGGCGGTGATCTGGCGCGGGCGCTGCAGGATGTGATGGACGGCGCAGTCGTGGTGCCGAAGGGCTATCAGCCGCCCGCCGCTGCCGGGTCGGATGCCAGCGAACTGGCCACGCGCATTGCAACGCTGACGCCGCAACAGGTGCGCGTGCTGCACATGTTGCGTCAGGGGCTGCTGAACAAGCAGATCGCCTATGATCTTGGCGTCGGGGAAACGACGGTGAAGGCGCACGTATCGGAAATATTGCGCAAGCTGAAAGTGTCATCGCGCACGCAGGCGGTTATCGAAGCATCGAAGATCGATTTCGATTCCATTCTCAGCAGTGCACGCGACGAGTAAGCTGGTGTTGTCGCGCGGTGAGCGCGATGCGGAGCCAAGCCAGCGCGGTTAGCTCAGCTGATGTTGAAATGGGATGCGCCTGACAGCAGGTGCACCATCAGCGCGCGCAGCTTGGCGGGTTTGGCCGGTTTCAGCATCAGCTCGCAATTGAAGCTGCGCGCCGCGTTGGCGATGCCCTCGGTGTGATCAGCAGTGATGACAATGGCGGGGATCTCGCGCCCCGATGCAGCCCGCAGTGCGCGCACGGCATCAAGGCCGGTGCGCTGATCGTCGAGATGGTAGTCGGCGAGGATGATATCGTGACGGTGCGGCGCTGATGCTTTCTGCAGCTCGACAAGGCTGCGCGCTGAAATCACCTCACAGCCCCATCGCTCGACCAGCGCATGCATGGCTTCCAGCACGCCGGGGTCGTTGTCGATGACTGCAACTTTGGCGCCGACCAGCTCAGCCCCGCCGAGAGCAACGGCTGTATTTGAAGCGTTGACGGCAGCGGATGACGAATGCGCGGCCAGCATCGGCCGGTTCACATAAGGCGCGGAAACGGAAAAGCGGGTGCCATGGCCAACGCGCGAGCACAGCTCAAGCTGGTGGCCAAGCGCTTCGGCCATGCGCTGCACGATCGACAGCCCAAGTCCAAAGCCGCCGATCGACGGCCGATCGGTGGCGGAGCCGCGCTGAAATTCTTCAAAGATGGTTTTGCGATCCGCTTCGCCGATGCCGGGGCCGGTGTCCCACACTTCAATGCGCACCTGTCCGCCGCGGCGGCGGGCCAGCAGGCGCACGCGTCCCTTGGCGGTGTACTGCACGGCATTGGCGGTGAGATTTTGCACGATGCGCCGAAGCATGAGCGGATCGGAAACAACGTTGAGATCGCAGGGGCGATAGGACAGCGACAGCCCCTTGGCCTTTGCCTGCGGATCGAGATCGACGCAAAGCGCAGCGAAAACTTCATCCAGCGCGACTGGCCGCAACGCCGGCGTGATGACGCCCGCTTCCAGCTTGGAAATATCCAGGATCGATTTCAGCAACTGCTCGATGGTTGTCAGCGCGTGCTCGATGCGCTCGGCGATGACGCGCTGTGCCGGTGAGCTTTCCGCTTCAGCAAGCGCGCTGGCGGAAAGGCGCGCAGCGTGCAGCGGCTGCAGCAGGTCGTGGCCGACTGCGGTGAAAAAGCGGGTTTTGAAACGGTTCGCCTGTTCGGACGCATCGCGCGCCGCGCTCAGTTCATCGTTCGTGCGCTCCAGCCGCGCGAGCGTGCTGGTCAATTCTTCAGTGCGCAGCCGAACCTGACTTTCCAGCGCGATAGCGGTCTGGAAAAGCGAATAGGCGCTGCCCTGCTGATCCATCGAACGCTCAACGCGCTCGATGAGCGCGGCGTTGATTTTCTGCAGTTTGACAATGCGGCGTTCGAGGTCATGAGGATTCGATCCATGCGGATCGTTCTCAAAAAGAGAAGCCATCTATCAGGCCTCCGAGGGGACCACGCGCTGCCCGAACGCAATGCCGGTCAACGTTTGATTGAGATGCATGGCGTTGAACTGCTCACCATAGGTATGGAAACCGGTAACGCCATACTTCCTGTACAATGCATCCATCTGATGTCGGATCTGCCGGGATTCAGCGTCAAGTCGGCGCAGGATGCAGTCGAAACCGACAACCAGATCGACACCACCGAGCGCCTGATCGAGCTCACTCAACGCCGCTTCGGTAGCACTGAGAATGTCGCGCGGCCGGGCGACCGTGAATACTAGACCTTCGTCGATAGCGCAGAAGAACGACAGGCTGCCGTCCGGATTCATGTTGCGTATCGAGCGGCAGTAATAGTCGCCGCCAACCTTTACGACGAGCGGATGCGAGGCAAAACTGAACGGGCCGAGGTCGTCAGTGCGGATGCCGATCGCAGCGGCATATTCACGCGCGGCGGGTTCGGCATTCAACTCATGTACAATGCGGTTCTCGCTGTCGGCACCGGTGACGACCAGCTTGGTGCCGGTGGGCTCGAAGTTCTGCGTCTTGAATACGCGGAAGGGATAATCAGTCTCGACAAGCATCAGCACTGCGGAGCGCTGTTCGACGCGGCCGTTATGGATCAGCGCCGTGCGGTGGAAGCAGATGCCGTCGCCCGCAGAACCGCCGATCAGCTCGACATCATCCAGCGCCCAGTTGATGGCAGCGACGATGTTTTCCTCGGCGTTGGAAAGTCCGTCGACCAGCAGCAGCGCGAACGTGGTGTCGCGCGACAGGCGTTCTGTGCCGGGCGAGAAGCGCGATTTGATCTCGCGCACCGCCTGGGTTGCACGCTCGACACCGAAGTGTGCGATGTCGGTGAGGAGCTCGCTATGGATGCGAAAGCCCTTATGCGGAAATGCGATCAGTATCAGCGCGCCTTGCATCATGCCGCTGGGGCCGATTTCACCCGCGGTAGAACAGCCGCAGACCGAGACGCCGGGAAAAGCTGCGGTGAGTGACTGCGACAGCGCTTCGGCATCATGGTCGATGCCGAAGAAAGCGATGATGTGCTGATAGTCGCCGGGGCCAAGCGCTGCGCGCGCTTCAAGCACGGCATCACGCGTTGACGGCAAGGCGCTTGCCGCAACCCGCACCCCGCAGGTGCTTTGCGTGACGTTTGTTAAAGCCGGGTCGATCATTTTCCTCCGCCGCGCCTTCTTTGTTGGGCGCTGCTTGCGACAGAAAGTGCCACAGCGCGGAGGGCGCGGCAAATTCTTCGGCGGGCGGGGCGTGGGGGGAGTGGTTCAGCCGCCGGAAAGAAGCGGGTCGTTGGGCAGCAGCGGTCGCGAGAAGCGGACACCGGCAGAACTGCCGCTGCACCAGGCTACGGAGCCAGTGAACCGGCGTCCGCTTGGCAGCTCGATTTGTACTATAGTCGTAGGGATAAGCTGAGGTACGCGCTCAAGGCCGAAGCCGCCGGGCGAGACGTCGCGCACGAACGCCTGACTTTGCTGGCGGTTGTACGTCAGGGTGCAGGGCTGGCACACCGTTCGGCGAGCCGACTGACGGCGCTGGGGCAGTTCGGGCAGTGCGATAGCGCCACGCGCATCAAGGCACGGCGAGCCACCCATGATTGCATCCTGCAGCAGATTGTTCAGCAGCTTTGAGTTGCTGGTGTATTGCGCAGGCAGACGGTGAATGTCGGATTGCAACTGCCGGACGGCCAGCAGAGCATCCTGGCACGAACGCCGCCAACTGGTGGAAAGCGTCAGCAGATTAAGCGTGACGGCCCGTTCCGCGCCGATGGCGTTGGCCTCGGAGAAATAGTGCTCAAGCGCCAGGCGCGCAGGGGTGAGATCGTCGAACAGCTGAATGACGAGACGGACGGTGTCGGCGTTGAGGTCTGTCTCCAGCATGCCGTTTCGCAACACCGAAACGATTGCCGGCTCGCCCGGAATGTAGGGCCGCAGCTCAGCCTCACCGAGACCGCCGTGGGTGCGCTTCATAGCGTTGATGGCACTGGCGATGGTTGCCGTCAGCAGTGCGGAGGAATGCACCTCGCACACCAGCGCCTCAAGCATGGGCATGCTTGCATCCGGGTAATCGTTGAGGCGCTCCCGGCTGTGCAGACCTTCAGGCGCCGAGGCGAAGGCCGGCCGGGGAAGTTTGCTGAATATCGGCACAGCATAAACCCAAGGCTGCTTTTTGGTTGGCTGGAGGGTAAGCGGCCAAGGGCTAACGTCGCGTTAGCCGAGACATGTCGAGTGGAAGGGCTATGGTAACCAAATCAGTGAGCTGATTTTTAATCGGGGCAATCGCTCGGCAGCTCGACGAGCGCTCAGAATTTGGCCACGCCAGAAGAAACCTGAGCCCGCGCTCCATTCAATGCCGGAGCAACTCAAAGCCGCGTGCGTACAGGCTGCGCGCTACTAAAAGTGCGCGGCCCGGTGTTGGCTTCAAATATGGCCGTGCGATTAACGGGTCAGCACGATGAAATCGGTGTACTCGCCCATTTCATAGCTGCGCGGGTGATCCGACACGATCAGCGATCCGCCGGTCCAAAGCAGTTCGCCGATCAGTTCCCTGGCTCCTTCCGGCATTTCAATGCGATCGAGTGCGCCGGTTGCGGTCTCGGGGGTGAATGCTGCTGAAGGCTCGCTTGCTTCAGCCTTGGAGCTCTTGCTGCCGCGACGGGCTGGTTGTTTTGACTTGGCGGTTTCCGGCGGCATGGAGATGGCGGTCCAATGAACCTTGGAGCCGTCCGTCTCGACATCGACAGCGGTATAGATGTGGGTGCCCAGAAGGCGCTCCGGATCGCGGATCGTGATGGGCGCTTCCCAGACAGCCTTCCAATCCTGGCGAACGAAAATCTTGCCTTCCTTCTTAGAAACAAACACCGAGACCTGTTTCCGGCGCCGCTCGGCCTCTGAGACACGCTCGGCCGCATCCTTCGCTGCTTCGTCAGCGCGCTTGTAAACCTCGACAGCCTCAAAGGCGGCCTGAGATTTCTGCGCGTCTAAGGTGCGCGCTTGCTCCAGCGCCGCGCGGGCCTTGTCCACATCGGCCACAAGCTCAGGTGCCGGCGCAGTTGCTGCACCTGTGGAAGCGGTGGTTTCCGGTGCCTTGGCGCCGTCCTCCTGCGAAGCGGCGGCAAGCTTTTCTTCGGCCTGCTTCAGCGCAGCTTCGGCGTTTGACACTGCGTCCGTAGCTGCCCGCGCCTCAGCGCCGGTTTTCTGTGCGGTCTCCAGCGCAGCCTTGCTGGTTGCGTCGGCCGCCGATCTTTCAGCCTCAGCCTGTTTCTTCAGGGCCGCGGCATAGGCGATAGGGTTGAGCAACGTGGGCTGCTGATGGGCGTTGCCACCGGGCGTCAAAGCGGGCTCGGCTGCGGCTGCCGCTGCGGTTGCATTTGCTGCGTCTGAGGCATCGCTGCTGGCCAGCTCAACGGCAGCCTTTTCCGGAGCTGCGGCCTGCTGGGCAGCGGTGGGGGCCAACTGCATCTTGGGCGCTGGCAGGATTGAGTGGGTGATCGGCTCGGGCTTGACGTCGCCCGGGCTCACGATGATGCGCGCACCCATGTCGGTGAGCGAATACAACTTTGGCGCAAACGCGTTCGGCAATCGGATGCAGCCGTGCGAAGCCGGATAACCGGGGATGACGCCTGCGTGCAGGGCAATGCCGGACCACGTGATGCGCTGCATCCACGGCATCGGCGCGCCGGAATAAAGGTTGGAGCGGTGGAAGCGCTTTTTGCCGATGACGCTGAACACGCCCGTTGGCGTACGCTTGCCGGCCTTGCCGCTTGAAATGCGCGATTGGGCGATGCGGCCGGTGGCGTCATACACGGTGATGTGTTGATCAGGCAGCGAAACGACAGCGTAGACGGTGCCTTTGGTTTCGTTGGCGGGCTTGCTGGCTTCTGCTGGAGCCGCCTGTGAGGCCGCAGGGGTGCGCTTTTGCGGACGACACGCTTTTTCGCGGGCTGGTTATAGCTGAAGAGATTGCCGAACCCTTGCTGCGCGGCTGCCGGCTGTGGCGCAGCTGTCACCAAGGAGACTGCGGCTATCGACAACCCAGCTAAAACGAGCCTTGGCAGCCGGGGCGTCTTGGACGGCGCTGAGCTGAGGATTGATCTGGCGGCAGGGGCGCGAAAATGGCTGGCGAGCACGGTAGCGAAGCTCCGAATCTTTTTAGATTGCAACGGTGAAAGTATAACTCGCGAAGATCCTTCGTGCGCGGATCTTTTTAATTGGCGTTGGCTAATGTGAAACATCTGTTGCAGCTCGGTTGCCCATTTATTGGGCTTTTATGTCGGCCAGGCATAAATGGTTAATTGGGCCAACTTGGAGACTGCATTTTGCGCACCATATAGGGGCGGGATATCGGCGCGAATGGACGATATGCAATCTGGTTGGCGCAGCAGCCGGATAAGCCGTGGCTTTGCAGGCGCGCCATGCCCCCAGTTCACGCCTCTGCGGCCTGTTCCAGCATCGCTGCAGAACCACAAAAAACGAAAGCAGTCTTTTGATGAAGCCGCTTAAGTCCGCTCCCCCAGCTTCAGCCACAGCCACCGACACCCCCGCAAAGCTTGGCGCAACTGCAACCGACGGAATTTCTGTCGGGGAATTTATCGCTCTGATCGCGGTGATGATGTCGCTGACGGCGATGGCGGTGGATGTGATGCTGCCGGCCTTGCCGCAGATCGGCGACGCGCTGGGCGTTACGGATCCAAACACGCGGCAGGATATCGTCATCATCTACATGCTGGGGTTTGCGGTTGGCCAGCTTGTGTATGGCCGCCTGTCCGACCGCTACGGACGTAAGCCTGTGCTGATGGTCGGTATGGGCGTTTTCGTAGTGGGGTCGTTAGCCGCCTCGTTCGCGTCCGGCTTCACGCTGTTGCTGCTGGCGCGTCTGGTTCAGGGGTTGGGCGCCGCCGCGCCGCGCGTGCTTGCAATCGCGATCGTGCGTGACCGGTTCTCCGGCCGAGAGATGGCGCGCGTCATGTCGTTCGCGATGGCATTGTTCATCATCATTCCCGTGCTGGCGCCTGGAATGGGGCAAGGCGTTCTGACGGTCGGCTCATGGCGTAATATTTTCGACCTGCTGTTAGCTGCGGGCGCCGTTGTCGCGTTGTGGGCCGCGCTGAGACTGCCGGAATCGGCACCTCTGATGGAAGAGCCAGTGCCCTTCGGCCGCTCGATCCGGATGGTGCTGGAAGACCGGCAGACCTTCGGATACGCGCTCGCCAGCGGGCTTATTTTTGGCTGCGTGCTGGCATACGTTGCTTCGGCGCAGCAGATATTCGTCGACATCTACCAACTCGGCGCAGCATTTCCGCTGGCGTTCGGTGCCATCGCCTTGGCAATCGGCACGGCATCGCTTGTCAACGCCAGATGGGTCGAGAGTCTCGGCATGCGCCGTGTTTCTCACTCGGCGCTGGTCGGCTTCACGCTGCTGGCGCTTGTGCTACTTGCGTTGGCGAAGTTTGGTGTTGCCGATATCGTGGTGTTCGCGGTGATGATGGCGGCGCTGTTCTTTCTGTTTGGACTGGTAGCGCCAAACTTCAATGCATTGGCGATGGAACCGCAGGGCGACAACGCCGGCATGGCATCTTCCATCGTCGGCTTCCTGTCGACTGCGGCTGGAGCGGCAGCGGGCGCGGTGATCGGTCATGCTTTCGACGGATCAATCGTCCCCTTGGCAACAGGCTTCGTCGCGCTGGGCGCCATGGCGCTTATTCTCGTTATCTGGATGGAAGGTGTGCGCGGCCTATTCCGCCACGGCAGCTGAGCGTTTGATGCTGCGGGCAACAAAGAGGGGAGCCTGCGAAGGCTCCCCGATTTGCTTGATGCTTCGTCGGGCGGTAGATCAGCGGCCCCAGTCGAACTTGTAGACGATCTCGCTGGTGGCTGTGCCGATAACCGGATCGAACTGCAATTCGAACACCGGGCTGATGCCAGTTTCCAAGCGTGCCTTCTTGCCGTAGTCGGCAAAGCGCGCTTCGGTGCGCCAGAACCAGCCGTCACGCATCGCAACTTCCAAGCCGCCGCCGATGAACCAGCCGCCGGCGCTGTAGCCGTGCAATTGCGCGCCCGGCAGTTGATCGCCCGTGTAGCTGTTATGCAGCGGAGCGCCGTCGAAGTGCGTGTGCGTGTAACCAACGCTCCAGTAATTCAGAACGTCAGGCGTCATCAGCCAGCCAAGGCGTGCACCGACGGCCCATGTTGAATCGTTGCTGGTCTTTGCAGTGGTGAATACCGCGTCGTTGGTGCGGCCCTGTATGTCGGAAAAGGCGTAGTTGAACAGCACGCCACCGACGATACGGTTTGAGAACTGATAATCGTATCCCAGGCCGACCTGCCCCAGCCAGCCTTTGCCGGAGTGATCCGTCTTGGCGCACGATACGCAGCGACCGCCGTCATGCGTGGTGGTCGATGCGCTCCACATGCCGTATCCGATGCCGGCGTTGGCGTAAAAGCCCGTCCATCGGGAAACTTCCACAAGCGCAGGAGCGCTGTAAGATGGCTGATAACCGTCGGCGCTGGCCACCTGTGTGGCGGCCATTGAGCAAGCAGCGATAACAACTAAAGCAAATTGCCGACGCATCTGTGTCTCCAAAATTCATCCGTCAGTGGACCATGCCCAAACGCTGGCGATTCTCGATTGGAGTCGATGGGAGGGGCCAACCATAGTTGGGGCTAAGTTTGCCCCGCTGACCCCTTGGAAAAATTTGTTTTGGAAAGCAGCGTCTTCGTCCGCTGCGTAAAATTGTGGATGCTGGTGGCAGGGGGCAATATGCAGGCGGCCGCAGAACGCGCTGCCACCGGGGCTCTGCGCGCGTGATCGACGCGAATCGATCTCGCGTAGAAAGGCGAGAGGTGGCATGAAATGGCAGGCGGCATTTCTGCCGCAATGGATCGTGCTCCTGATCACGATGGCAATTGGACAGCGTCGCTGCCGCCTGCCTCGTTCCTCTGGCGGCGTCGGTAACATTTGCGGCGCTGCTTAAATTCAAGATCGGGCGTCTCAACGTTTTGCTGACGAGGGAAGTGCTTGGCCAAGGATCACGACAGCAGCGATTGTGTTGATCCGATCATCGTCTGGTTTCGCGACGATCTTCGCCTTGCTGACAATCCTGCGCTTCACGCTGCAGCACAATCGGGGCGGCCTCTCATATGCCTGTTCGTTCACCAGACAGACGATGCCATCAGGCCGCTTGGCGGCGCCGCCCGCTGGTGGTTGCACGGATCATTGCTGGAACTTGACCGCGCCTTGCGCGCCATGGGCGGCGAGCTTCTCCTGTTCTCCGGCTCCGCAGCCGAATTGATTCCTCATCTCGCCGAAGTCTTCCAGGCGCATTCCGTCTTCTGGAACCGGAGATACGGCGCGGCGGAGCGTAAAGTTGACGAGGACATCAAGTCAAAGCTGAAGGCTTCAGGCATTGAGGCGAAAAGCTACAATGGCCATCTGCTTTACGAACCTTGGACAGTCGCCACTAAGGGCAACACTCCTTTTCGCGTCTTCTCGGCATTCTGGCGCGCCGCGTTGGCTGGCGGCGAGCCCGGGTCACCTTTGCCGGCGCCGTCCCGACCGGACTTTTTCAGCCGAGTCGGCGTAAGCGAGCCTAGAAGAACCAAGCTCACCGACCTCCATCTCGAGCCGACAGCGCCGGACTGGGCAAAGGGGCTGCGCGCGAACTGGCAACGTGGCGAAGGGGGCGCACAAAAACGCCTGGATGAGTTCCTGGAAGAAGGGTTCTCAAGCTACGCCGCTGCTGAGGATCGACCTGACCGGCCTGCTACATCCCGGCTTTCTCCTCATCTGCGCTTCGGCAACATTTCCGTTCGCCAGGTCTGGCACGCTGTTGCAGCACAGGCGATGGGATCGGGATCGGTCGAACGCGCATTCGAGAAGTTTCAATCCGAACTCGGCTGGCGCGAATTTTCCTACCATCTTCTCTATCACAACCCGGATATGGCTGAGCGCAATCTCCAGCCCAAGTTCGATAACATGCCGTGGCGCGACGACCGCGACGCGCTCAAGGCATGGCAACGGGGCATGACCGGCTATCCGCTGGTGGATGCCGGAATGCGCGAACTATGGGCGACGGGCTGGATGCACAACCGTGTGCGCATGGTCGTGGCCTCGTTTCTGATCAAAGACCTTCTGATCGATTGGCGGAAAGGCGAAGCTTGGTTCTGGGACACGCTGGTCGATGCCGATGCAGCGAACAATGCTGCGAGCTGGCAATGGGTCGCCGGATCAGGCGCCGACGCGGCACCCTTCTTCCGGATCTTCAACCCCGTGCTGCAAGGCGAAAAATTCGATCCGGACGGCGCCTATGTTCGCCGCTGGGTGCCGGAGCTGGCAAAGCTGCCGAATAGTATCATCCATCGCCCCTGGGAGGCGGCACCGAAGGACTTGCTTGGAATGGATAGCCCCGCCGTCAATTACCCGGCGCCCATCGTCGATCATCGGCTGGCGCGGGAGCGAGCCCTGGAGGCATTTAGAAGTCTTGGTTGATAGCTGCTAACGTGGCGGCGTGGTGATGACCCGATGGACAGCGGTGCCTTCGTTCAGCGCGTTGGGGTTGCCGACGATGAAGTCCGCATTATTTGAGTGTCACGCCGAGCCGTGATTACAGGCAGCTCTGGGAAGAAGCCGGGGTTAAAAAGCTGCCCACCTCCCTCGTCATACGGCGTTCGGGAAGTGCTCGACATGAGTCGCCGCCGTGCGCCCAAAATAGACCACCCGGCGCCCGGAAAATGAGACGATGTAGCCGGCGCAACCAGCGGCTTTCACCTTCCGGCAAAATCCCTTGTAGGTATAACCGGCTGCCCCGCTCTGGGCCTCGCGGATCGCCGCCTTGACAGTCTCGCCAAGAAACTCGGCTGCCACCGTCTCATCATCGGGCGGCAAGGGGAGTTCGATGCTGTCGCCATTGGGAAGATAATAGACGCATGCCTCGCGACGATAATCGACGGTGTATCCCTCAAAGCCTGCGGCGACCAGCGCTCCGACGATGGCAGGAAAATCCATCGTCGCATCGTATGCCGCGGCTAGGGATGCTTTGGCAGTTGTCGCCTGTTGCTCATTCATAATCTCCTCCTGGTTGGTCAGTGTCATTCCGATCAATCAACCGGGGTCTCATTCAGGCCATGGCGTTTGGCGATTTTTTCCAAAGCTCGCCGTAGCGCCGCCTGTTCTTCGGAGCTCAGCACGCCGAAAAACGATGCGTCGTTGGCGTCGGCCAATCTCGCCAGTCTGGGAACAAGCGCCCTTCCTTTCACCGACAGCCGGAGCGTGTGAGCCCGGCCATCGTCGAGGCTGTCGCTCCTCTCGATCAGGCGCTTGGCCAGTAATCTGTCGGAGAGCTTGCTGATCGCTCCGCGCGTCATACTCATGACGGTCGCGAGCTTGCTGGGAGCAAGTTCATCAACATCGAAAAGCGCCCGCAAAACAACCCACTCCGCAACCGTCACCTCTTCCGCCTCCAGCCTGCGCGCGAACGCAGTCGAGACATTATTGGAGACCAGCCTCAGCCAATAGCCGAGGTGATCGGTCAGTTCGGACACGGAAGTCTTTCGAGGCATCGTCCCTCAAGTAAGTTTACATGGAAACTATATCGCCAAACAGATTTCCTTGTAAACTACATTGGCGACGCACTTGCGGCGAAGCGAAGGCCGGCTTCCGGATCACGATTTGATTGATGCTATGCTGCGGTCAAATGGCCGACTGGCGCACCCGATAGGATTCGAACCTATGACCTCTGCCTTCGGAGGGCAGCACTCTATCCAGCTGAGCTACGGGTGCTTACACCGCGCTTGATAGCGCATTCGCGGGGTGCGGGCAAACCCGCAGACGCCCCGGTCCGACCGTTTTGCGTGCGCTTCTTCGTCTCCGCTCCGCCTTCGGAACCTGTTGCCGAAAGCCTGCACGGGCCGCAGCAAAGACGGCGTTGGGCAAATATTGCGCATGTTTTGCAATGACTTCGCTTGTCAGAATGCCTGTGCGACATGGCGTTGCGGGCGCGGATCTCGGCCCATGCCATCCCCATATGAGTGGTGCGCGCGGGCTGACCCGGCAGGACCGGGGCCCTATAGTCGGCGCTTGAAGCCGGGGCTCAAGATCAGATCCATGACCGAACCGCAAAACAACGCCGCCAAGGCCGCAGTATGCAGCGTGCCTGCGGGCGAACCGACGCCGATTATCAAGGGTAGCCATGTCTACCTCGTCGATGGCTCGGGCTATATCTTCCGGGCTTTCCACGCCCTGCCGCCGCTGACGCGTCCATCGGATGGGCTACCGGTCGGCGCCGTGCATGGCTTCTGCGCCATGCTTTGGAAACTGCTGCGCGAGTCCAAGGCTGCCGAGGCACCGACTCATCTGGCGGTGATCTTCGACGCTTCGCGCGATAATTATCGTAATGAGATCTATCAGGCCTACAAGGCGAACCGTCCGCCCGCACCGGAAGAGCTGGTGCCGCAGTTTCCGCTGATCCGCGATGCGGTGCGCGCGTTCAATGTCGCGTGTCTTGAGATGGAAGGCTTCGAGGCCGACGACCTGATCGCAACCTATACGCGGCAGGTGGTTGCAGCCGGCGGCGATGTTACGATTGTCTCATCCGACAAGGATCTGATGCAACTCATCCAGCCGGGTGTCGTGATGTTCGACGCCATGAAGAACAAGAAGCTGGGCCGGGATGAGGTGGTCGAGAAGTTCGGTGTGCCGCCGGAGTTGGTGGTGGATGTGCAGTCGCTTGCGGGTGACGCGGTCGACAACGTGCCGGGTGTGCCGGGCATTGGCATCAAGACGGCGGCCGAGCTCATCAACGAATATGGCGATCTCGATGCGTTGCTGGAGCGCGCGAGCGAGATCAAACAGCCCAAGCGACGTGAGCGGCTGACGGAATTTGCCGATCAGGCGCGTGTCTCGCGCGAACTGGTGCGGCTGAAGGATGATGTGCCGGATCTAATTTCCGCAGACGCGCTGGGCGTGCAGGACCCTGATCCGGCGCCGCTGTTGAGCTTCCTGCGTGAGATGGAATTCAACACCCTGACGCGGCGGATCGCCGAGGCGCTGGGCACAGAGCCCCCCGCGCCGGTTGCCGTGTCGGTGGGCAGCACGGTTGCATCGAAGCGGAAAGCCAGTGCGATTTCGGATGGTTCTGCTGGGGCGGGCGACGCAGATGCGCCGGTTGCGGAATCGCCCGCTGCTGGTGCGGAGCTGCTTGCCGCTGCAGCGCGTGCTCCGTTCGATCGCTCGAAGTATAAGACGATCACGACGCGTGAAGAGCTGGAAGCGTGGGTGACGCGCGCCTATGAAACCGGACGCGTTGCGTTCGACACCGAGACGACTTCGCTCGATCCGATGCAGGCGGAGCTTGTGGGTGTGTCGCTGGCGGTTGCGCCGGGCGAGGCGTGTTACATTCCGCTGGCCCATCGCGCCAGCGCCGACAGTTTCGATTTCGGCAGCCATGACGGCATCGAGCAGCTTTCAACCGTTGAAGCGCTGGCGCTGCTGAAGCCGCTGCTGGAAGATGCCTCGATCCTGAAGATCGGTCAGAACGTGAAATACGATCTGAACGTGCTGGCGCAGCATGGCATCGCGGTGACGCCGATCGACGACACGATGCTGATGTCGTACGCGCTGGATGCGGGCAAGGGCTCGCACGGCATGGATGATCTGGCGCTGCGCCATCTCGGTCATGTGTGCATGACGTTCGATCAGGTCGTCGCGACGCTGCCGGGCAAGAAAAAATCCGAGCGTACATTCGCGCAGGCGCCGCTCGATAAAGCGACGGAATATGCGGCCGAAGATGCGGACGTGACGCTGCGTCTGTGGCTGGTGCTGAAGCCCCGCCTTGCGGCGGAGCGCGTCGCCACCGTGTATGAAACGCTGGAGCGTCCGCTCATTTCCGTCATCGCGGGCATGGAGCGTGAAGGCATCCGCGTCGATGGCGGGATACTTTCGCGTCTGTCATCGACGTTCGCGCAGGCAAGCGCGCGGCTTGAGGAAGAAGTGAACGGCCTCGTCGGCCACAAGTTCAATCTCGCGTCGCCACGCCAGCTTGGCGAGTTGCTATTCGACCGGCTGCAACTGCCGGGCGGCAAGCGCACCAAGAGCGGCCAGTGGGAAACGCGCGCCGGGCTGCTGGACGATCTGGCGGCGAATGAAGATCTGCCGGACGATGCGCGCCGGCTGATCAACACGATGCTGGAGTGGCGCCAGCTGACGAAGCTACGCTCCACCTACACCGATGCGCTGCCGGGCTATGTGCACATGCGCACCGAACGCATCCATACCAGCTATTCGCTGGCGGCGACGACGACGGGGCGACTGGCTTCATCCGAACCCAACCTGCAGAACATTCCGATCCGCACCCGCGAGGGCCGCGAGATCCGCACTGCGTTCATCGCTGAAGCGGGCAGGCAGCTTATCTCTGCTGACTACAGCCAGATCGAGCTGCGCGTGCTGGCGCACGTTGCCGACATCCCGCAGCTTCGCAAAGCGTTTGACGACGGCCTCGACATTCACGCGATGACGGCGTCGGAGATGTTCGGCGTGCCGGTGGAGGGTATGCCGAGCGAAGTGCGGCGCCGTGCGAAGGCGATCAACTTCGGCATCATTTACGGTATCTCCGCGTTCGGTCTCGCCAATCAGCTTGGCATCTCGCGCGAGGAAGCCGCCGCGTACATCAAGACGTACTTCGAGCGCTTCCCCGGCATCCGCGCCTACATGGACGAGACCAAGCGCGTCGCGCATGAACGGGGTTTCGTGGAGACGATCTTCGGCCGCCGCATCCATTATCCGGAGATCAACACCAAGAACCCGTCGATGCGCGGTTTTCTGGAGCGCGCGGCCATCAATGCGCCGATCCAGGGCTCGGCTGCCGACATTATCCGCCGCGCAATGGCGCGCATGCCAACGGCACTGGAAGAAGCGGGCCTGAAGACGGCGAAGATGCTGCTGCAGGTGCACGACGAACTCGTGTTCGAGGTGGCGGACGCCGAGGTTCCGGCGACATTGGCGACGGTGAAGCGGGTGATGGAAGGCGCGGCGCTGCCGGTGGTGAAGCTCGCCGTGCCGATCCGGGTTGACGCCAAGGCGGCCGGAAACTGGGAAGCGGCGCATTAACGCGGGTTAGTGCCTCCGCACCGGCGGCGGCGGCTGGCTCCGCGGAGCGGAGTCGCCGGTGCGGATAAAGCGATCAAATCTGCATCAGCCACGCTTATGTGGCCTTCAACTAAAAGCGATTGGCGCTTATCCGTCTGATGGCTGCATAATCGCCGCGGTCGGGCGAATGGGCGCTCGACTCTAGTGGAGGAATACACATGAAGGTTTGGACCAAGCCCGCAGTACGCGAGCAGGAAGTTGGCCTTGAGGTCACCTCGTACATGCCCGCAGAGATCGACATCATCTGATGTCGCTTTCACCGTCTTCTGACGGAGCAGACGGCGGCCCTTCGGGGCCGCCGTTTGTTTATGGGTTCGAGTCGCGTGAAATTCGCCCATGCCGGGGCGGGCAGAAATCCTGCTCTGTTGGAGGATCAGCGGTCGTCGGTGACGTCGCCGATACCGGGATCAGGCACGACATCCGCGCCGCGCACATAAAGGACTGAGCCGTCCTCGCGCTCGGCTTTCATATATTTGTTGAAGCCCAAACCGAACTCTGGCTGTTCCAGCAGGCGCTCGCCGGAAAACAGGATGATGCAACCTTCCGGCGCCTGATCTTCGCGCCGCGAGTCTGCGGGCGCTTCGTCGGCATCGATCAAAGTCTGACGTTCATGGCACGCCAGCACGTTGCCGGACTTCACCATCCAGACGCTGTTGGCGTGGGCTGCGGCAGTGAGCGTGCAAAGAGCGAGCGGGATAATGGCCGCTCGCACAAGGTTTGCGTGTTTCAGGCGCTTCATGGCTGGGCCGATCACACCGGCGAAACGGCAAGCGCCGGATGGTGCACGCGGCGGGCCGTGCGCTCCGTTGGCGTTGAACCGCGCTCATATTCAACTGTGCGGATAAATTCGCGAATGCGCGGCTGAATTTCCGTCCGCCAGCGCGTGCCGTTGAACACGCCGTAGTGGCCGACGCCCTCCTGCATGTAATGCAGCTTCATGTCGTCGGGGATGTTCTCGCACAGGTCGTGCGCAGCCTGCGTCTGGCCGATGCCGGTGATGTCGTCGCGCTCACCCTCGATAGTCATCAGCGCGGTGTCGCGGATTTCTGAGCAGTCGACCCGCATATCCCGATGCATCATCGTACCTTGCGGCAGCGCATGATCCTGGAACACCGTTTTTACGGTCTGCAGATAGAACTCCGCAGTCAGATCCATCACCGAGAGGTATTCGTCGTAGAAGGTCTGGTGCTGCTTGACGCTGTCGCAGTCGCCCTGAACGAGATTTTTGAACAGATCGACGTGCGCATTCATGTGGCGCTCAAGGTTCATTGTCATGAACCCGGTGAGCTGCATGAAGCCCGGATATACGGGGCGCATGAAGCCTGCATGCGGGAATGGCACCGTGGAAATGACGTTCTTCTCGAACCACTCAATCGGGCGATCTTCAGCCAGCTTGTTGACAGCAGTGGGGTTGCGCCGCGTGTCGATGGGGCCGCCCATAAGGATCATCGATGCGGGCTGGCACGGATCGTCCGTTGCCGCCATGTGCGCAACGGCGGCCAGTGTCGGCACCGCGGGCTGACACACGCCCATGATGTGCGTATCGGGGCCGATGACGCGCAGGAACGAGACCAGATGGTCGATGAAGTCGTCGAGATCGAAGCGGCCCATCGCCAGCGGAATGTCACGGCAATCGGTCCAGTCGGTGATGTAGACCTCGTGCTCGGGCAGCATCGCCTGCACGGTGCCACGCAACAGCGTTGCATAGTGGCCGGACATCGGCGCCACGATCAGCACCTTCGGATCGTAGCGGCGGCCGGTGAGCGCGTTTTCCTCACGCTCGAAGTGCAGCAGGTTGCAAAACGGGGTCGATGCCACAACATGCTCGCGCACAGACACCTCAACACCGCCGACGTGCGTTGTCTTGAGGCCGAAGGCGGGCTTGCCGTAGCGTCGCGTGATGTTCTCGAACACTTCGCAGGCGGCGGAGAGATGTTTGCCGTAGGGCGTGGCGGCGAACGGGTTGAACGGCCAGTCGAGCGCACTGCGCAGCCCGCTTACGCCGAAGCGCATCGGAGAAAGGACAGCGTGGGCTAGCTCATAGGCATAGTAGTGCATCGCCGGGCCTCCTGCTGCAGTGCAGCGTCATTTCAGAGCTCCGCATGTCTCACGACATGGAATATGCATTTTAGAAAAGCATCACACTGGAGCTACTGCCAAGCGAAAATCATATAAGTTTTTTGTAGCCATGCTGTTTCTTTTCAGACACTTCCCGCAGCGCGGTGATATGGCGCTGTTACAACCAGGGGTGATGGTCGCCAGCGTCGCACCGCGTGGCCGCATCCCAAAAGTGCCGTTTAATTGTGGTTTTGTGCGCTGCCCGATCGGATTGCTGCGTTCGCTGCGTCCGCTTTCGACAAGCCAACAGAGGCCAATATGACGAACACCAGGCCGCCCGGCAGGGGCTCCCCGCATCATCCGCAGCGACCGGTTTATCCGGCTAATCCGCGTGGACAACAGGCCTACGGTGCAAACCTGCCCCATGGTTTTGCGGGTGAACGGCGCCCAATCCAGCCACCGCCGCCCCGTCGCGGCTCGCCGATTCGCTCGCTGGCGATCTTTGGCGGCCTGGCTTTGGTGGTGGTTGGCGGCGGCGCGGCGGCGTTTCTGGCCATGTCGCCACCGACGGATCTGCTGCAGCGGGAGATCATCGCGGCCGTGAAGCGCGAGACCGGCCGCGATCTGGTGATCGGCGGCGGCGCTTCGTTCACCCTGTTCCCCTCGGCCGGCGTGCGTCTTAACGATGTCAGCCTGTCGCCGCCCCCCGGCATGGAGGGCGAGCCGCTGGTGCGGATGACGAGCTTTGACGTCGGCGTGCGCCTTCTGCCGTTGCTCAGCCAGCAGGTGGTAGTGGACCGGGTCGAGCTGAACAATCCGGTTTTCGTGTTGCGCGTTGATGCCGATGGGCGCCGAAGCTGGGATATGGCAGCTGTTTCCGGGCATGACGTTCCGGCGTTGCCGGGCTCGGAAGGGCGGCGGCTGCGGTTCGGCGGCCCTCTGATGCGCAGCGGCGGTCTGATGGATCTGATTGTCAGCCCGGCGCATGCGGCTGCCCCCGGCCCGGCGGCGATATCGCTGAACGAGATCGTTATTCATAATGGCGCCCTGCGCTATCAGGACGATCGCAACGGCGCTTGGGGCCGGTTCGATGGGTTGAACGCGCACTTTTCCATGCCGGCCATGGATGCGCCGCTTAACGGCTCGGGTCTGCTGATGGCAGATGGCGAGAAGTTTTCATTCAAGACGCAGTTGACTACTCCGGCTGATCTCGCGGCCCAGAAGCCCGCCAAGCTGGCGCTTTCGATTTCCGGCACGCCGTTGAGCCTCACCTATGATGGCACGGTTGGCGGCGAGCAGGGCGCGGGCAGCATCGTCGCCAGTTCGCCTTCTCTTTCGGCCTTTGCCAACTGGTGGAGCAACGGCAACGCGAAGCTGCCGCCGCAGCTTGCATCCGGCGAAGTAACTTTCAGCGCCAACATGAATGCCAATCCGCAGGGCGTGGCGTTCTCAGCGATTGAGTTCAAGGCTGGTCCGGCTGCCGCCAAGGGGTCGGCAAGCTTTGCGGATCGTGCAGGCGAGAGGCCGCTTGTTACCGCCGATCTGGCGGTTTCCGGGCTGGACTTCGCGGTGCTCTCCCTCGCCGCTGACCTGCGCCAGACGGGCAGCGGTGCAGCTCAGGCTGCTGCGCCCCGGCCGACACCGCTAAGCTTTGATGACTTGCTTGGGCCGGGCGAGAAAGCCGGCGAAGAGCAAGGCTCGCCGCAGTCCATTGAGGAACTGCTGAATGCGCCGCATCCGGGCCCCCGCGTGCAGGGCTATACGCGCCGGGCAGGCTGGAGCGATGAGCCGATCGATATCAAGGCGCTGGGGCTTGCGGACGCGAATGTGCGGCTGGCGCTGGCGAACGTCACCTATAAGGAGACACGTATCGACCGCGCCCAGGTGAACATATCGGTCCGCGATATGGTGGCGAAGGTTAATCTGGCCGACGCGCAGCTCTATGGCGGCACCGGCAAGGGTGTGATCACGCTTGATGCCTCATCTCCGCAGCCGGCATTTTCATCCAATATCGATCTGGCGGGTGTCGATGCCGGGCCGATGCTGCGCGATGCGGCGGAAGTGGATTGGGTGAGCGGCCGGGCGAATGTGGCCTGGAATGTTTCGGGCACGGGCAACACCGAGGCGGCGCTGGTGGCCTCGCTCAATGGCACTTCACAGGCTTCGATCCGCGACGGCGCGGTGGCGGGCTTCGACATCGGCAGCGCGCTGGGTGCTCTGGCTAACGGCAGCGTGCCGAACCTTGAGCGCGATCCGTCGCGCCGGACACCATTCCGGTCGCTGACAGGAACGTTCACCATTACCAACGGCGTCGCCAGCAACAACGATCTGCAACTCGACAGCCCGCATGTTCATGCGAGCGGCGATGGCACGGTGAACCTGTCGCAGCGAACGCTGGACTACACGCTGCGCCCGAAGCTGGTGGCAGATCTCGGCGGCGATGGCGGCGAACGCAATGCGCTGGGTATCGAGGTTCCGGTGCGCATTACTGGCCCTCTGGATGAGCCGCGATTCGCACCCGATATCGCCGGCGCGCTGAACAGTCAGGGCACTGTCGACGCGGTAAAAGAGATCGGCCGCCAGTTGAAGGGAAAGAACGCGGGCGAAGTGGTGAAGGACCTGTTCGGCAAGGAAGAGGGCGGCGGTCCGTCTAAGGCCGAAAAACTGCTCGAAGGGCTCTTTGGCAGGCAGTGAGCCTCTCATGAGCCACATGGGCGGAAAGGGCCTAAAACAGGCCTCTAAATGGCTTTTTCGACCACTGAGCTTTACGGGCGAAACTGCGACATAGAATTTTTCGATTAGGGGCAAAATTTCGCTTGCGTAGGGGGGGGGTTGGCCTCATATGACCCCTCTCCGTTCGTCCACCTGCCCCTAAGGTCGAGGTTTTCCAGAACCCCCAAGGTAAGGAGCGGACGGGTCACCTCTATCTGCTGGTTGGGGAGGGTCATATGGCCTTTAATGACACCCTCTTCCAATTGGGGATGGACTTGACTCGTTCAAGCACCGCCCAAGAGGAAGATCATCGTGTGCCTGCGCCTGTTGTAGCGCACGACGATAGGAAAGACTATTTCATCGAGCGTGACGGGATGCGCTACGCAGGAACCCACCTTCTGGTGGACCTGTTCGGCGGTCGTCGTTTCGATGACATCGAGCACATTGCAAGCACGCTCAAGCGTTGCGCGGACGCAGCGGGGGCAACCCTTCTGCACACGCATCTGCACCACTTCTCGCCGCAAGGCGGAGTGGCGGGCGTTGCCGTTCTGGCGGAGAGCCACATCTCCATTCACAGCTGGCCCGAGGCTGATTATGCAGCCCTCGACGTCTTCATGTGTGGGAATGCTCAGCCGGAAAAGTGCATCGAGATCCTGCGCGAAGCCTTCAGCGTCCGCGAAGTCGTGGTGAAAACCCACCATCGCGGCACTGAGCTGGAAGACCGTAAGTGGCAGGCTGTCCGGCCCAAGCTGGCTCCTGTACAGATGAAGAGCGCGAGGCGATCGAAGCGCGCAGCCTGACGGCTGTCTGCTCGGATTGGCCCTCCCCGCTCTTCCGGCCTTGTTTCTGCCTTGTCCTTGGGCGACGCAGCGGTGAAAATGCCGCTGTGTCGCTCAGGATTCGGGTGGGTGGCCAAGCGCAGGGGACGATGGTCGTGATTCGCGCTCTCCTTATTGCCGTATTGTGCGCGCTGTTCAGCAGCGCGCCTATGCTGTTGCGCGTGCCGATCGCTTCGGCGCAGGAGCCGGGGCTCGGCGGCAGTTTCATCACGCCATTCCCAAGCAACGACATTTATCAGGTCCAGATCGTCGGCGATTGGCTGGCCGAAGGTGTGCTGGGCGGTCTCGCCGGCACGTTCAACGGTGGCCCAGGCGTATCGATCTCGCGCCGCCGCTATCCGTTGATGGGGCTGATGAGCCGTGGCGCGGCCTCCGAGCTTGCATCGCTTGAGCAGACATTTGCCAGCGATCCCAGCCATATCGCCATCGTCATGCTGGGCGTGCAGGATCGCTACAGCCTCAATCGCACCCGCAGCACCGCGGGCCTTGAGGAATGGCGTTCGAACTATGGTGCCCAGGTCGACCGCGTGATGAAGCTGCTGAAGCGGGGCAATCGCGCGGTTTATTGGGTCGGACTGCCGAATATGCGCCGCTGGCAGGACAACGAGCGCGCGCAGCGCATCAACGATGTCATCCGCGAGCGCGCATATATCAATGGCGTCCGCTACATCGATGCCTATGCCATTTTCCTGGATGAAGGTGGCGGCTACAGCGATTGGGGCCCGGATATCACCGGCAAAAGCGGCCGTTTGCGCGACCGTGACGGCGTGCATTTCACCCAGGCCGGTTATCTGAAGCTGGCTCACTTTGTTGAACGCGAGCTGAAGCGCGACGTAACGCAGGCGCGCAATGAGCGCGCAATTCCGCTGGCGGGCGATGAGGCCGAGCAGTCCAGGGTCAATCCTGACAAGGCCCGTCTGCGCGCCGAAACCGCCAAAGCAGAGGCTCGGGCGAAGTTGGCCAAGGGTGGCGCTACCGGCAATCAGTTGCTGGCCATCGCTGCCGATGATGGCGCGCGCGATCAGAAGCAGGAAACGGGCAAGGTCGATCTCCGGGTGACAGGGCCGGACGGCACCGAGCAGGTGGTGACGGTTGAGATTGTTCGCCCGGCCATTTCGGCCTCGGTTGTTGCTCTGGTCACGCGCAAGCGCAGCGACGACAAGGCCGCGCACATGGGCGACGTGCTGGTGGATCAGATCCCCGGTGGCCTGACAGTGATGAGCTCGATCGTTCCGCCGCGAGGTATGGACGGCACGCGTCGGCGTCTGTCTCCGACGCAGAGCCCCTATTTCCGGGTTTTGGAGCGCGGTGAGCGGTTACAGGCCAAGCCCGGCCGGGCCGATGATTTTGTCTGGCCGCGGCCTCAGTTCACCGCTGAGCTGCGCGGTATTGGTGATGAGCCGCCGCCGATGGCGGTTGTGCCGGGCGATGGTGCCACCGGCAGCGCTGGGCCCTGATCATTCTTTTCTGGTCTATTCTTCGTGGTGCTGTCCGCCCCACGGGCTATGCACGCGCATGCTCGCCCAGTTTAACGGCGGAGCTGGCGTCGGTGTCGGCGGATGCAGCCATCAAGCGAGCCGCGCCACTCATGCATCTGCGAAGAGCATGCGTAACTGGCGTGGATCCCGGCCGTCGTCGGGATGACGGTGCGGAGAGGGTAACGTGGGGCGCGCACCAATCAGCGCTGGCGGCCAGCTGTGCGGAGCACAGTCGCCAGCATCACCTAAAAAGCGCCAGCGGCCGGCTCCGCGGAAGCGGAGTCGCTGGCGCCAGAGAAGAAAACAATGGCGGCACACAGGCAGACTGCCCCCGCAGTTGTAACATTGCCTGCGGCCGCCACTGTCTCCGCGGCCCTGCCGGTGGCTGGACCGCGAAGCTTGAAACCTTGCCGTGCCGCGGGCGGGAGATTCCCGCCGTGGGTTCGTTAGCGCTGGCTCGGCAGGCGGTGCGCGCGCGATCAACCAATCATCGCGCGCTGCCGCCGCTCAGCGCGGCAGCGTGCTCGTGCCCATCAGGAACGTATCGATCGACTGCGCTGCCTGACGCCCCTCGCGGATCGCCCACACCACCAGAGACTGGCCGCGCCGGATGTCACCGGCTGCGAACACCTTCGGCTGGCCCGGCACGCGGTAGTCGCGCTCGTTGGCATCGATGCCCTTGAAGCGACCGCGCGGCACTACCGGCAGGCTGAGATCGCTTACGACGTCATCTTCGAGAGGGCCGGAGAAGCCCATGGCGAACAGCACGAGGTCGGCTGGCAGTTCAGCTTCGGTGCCGGGGATGGGCTGCATGCGGGCATCAACCTGCACGTAATGCAGTTTCGTCACCCGGCCGTTCTCGCCGGAAAAGCCCGTGGTCGAGACGGAGTATTCAACCGCAGCGCCTTCCGCCTGGCTGGTGGAGATGCGCAGCTTGAGCGGCCAGTGTGGCCACGACAGCGTTTTGTCCTCGCGCACGGGTGGCTTGGGCATGATCTCAAGCTGCGTGACCGACTTCGCGCCCTGGCGCAGCGACGTGCCGATGCAATCCGATCCGGTGTCGCCACCACCGATGACGATGACGTGCTTGTCCTTGGCGAGGATGTCGCTCGGATCGGTGATCGCGGGCGGGATCTCACCGGAGACACGGCGGTTCTGTTGTGGAAGGAAGTCCATCGCAAAGTGTAGGCCGGCAAGCTCGCGGCCCGGCGTGCTGACGAAGAAATCGAACGGCCGCTCCGAACCGCCCGCAAGCAGCAGCGCATCGTGCGTGTCGGCCAGCTCCTGCGTCGTGATGGTTTTGCCGACGTGCACGTTGCAATGGAACGTGACGCCTTCGGATTCCATCTGGCGCACGCGGCGGTCGATGACATCCTTTTCCATCTTGAAGTCAGGGATGCCGTAGCGCAGCAGGCCGCCCGGCTTGGCGTGCTTTTCGTAGACGTGCACTTCGTGGCCAACGCGCGCGAGTTGCTGCGCGGCTGCCATGCCAGCGGGGCCGGAACCAACGATGGCGATACGCTTGCCGGTGCGGCGCGCGGGCAGGTCCGGCGTCGTCCAGCCTTCCTCAAACGCGCGGTCGGCGATGGCGCATTCGATGGTCTTGATGGCCACCGGAGAGTCGTCGATGTTCAGCGTGCATGCGGCTTCGCACGGCGCCGGACAGATGCGGCCGGTGATCTCCGGGAAGTTGTTCGTGGAATGAAGGTTCAGCGCTGCCTGCTTCCAGTCGCCGTGAAAGACGAGATCGTTCCAGTCGGGGATCTGGTTATTGACCGGGCAGCCGGTATGGCAATAGGGCACGCCGCAATCCATGCACCGCGCGGCCTGCGTCTTGGTTGCGCTTTCGCCCAACGGTTCAACGAATTCGCCCCAGTGCTTCAGCCGTTCGGCGACCGGCGCATACTTGCGCTCCATGCGCTCGAATTCGAGGAAGCCCGTTACCTTACCCATGATCCCGCTCCTTTGTGCGGTGCCGAGCCCTTCGGGCTTCAGGCAGTGATGCCGGGCTCTGCGCCCGATTGTTGTTAGCGCGTGTACTTGCCGAGCCGGCTTCAGGCCTTGGGAGCCTTGAAGCCGATCTCGATTGTCTCAAGTCCATCCGCGTCTGCGGCCTGTGCCTTCGCCATCTCCGCCAGTGCCTTGCGATATTCCACCGGCATGACCTTGCGGAACTTCGACAGATACTCGCGCCAGTTCGCGAGAATGGCCTGCGCCTTCGACGAGTTGGTGTAACGGGCATGGCGCGAGATGAGCGCATGCAGGCGCTCGGCATCGTTGCGCGTCATGTCACGCATCACTTCAACGAGGCCGTGACTTTCAAGGTCGCCCTGCTGACCCATCAGCCGTTCCATGATCTCTTCTTCAGCCTCAATCGGCTCAAGTTCGACCATCGCCATGTTGCACTTGGTTTCGAAGTCGCCCGTTTCATCCAGCACGTAGGCGATGCCGCCTGACATGCCGGCAGCGAAGTTGCGGCCGGTATTGCCAAGCACGACGATGCAGCCGCCGGTCATGTATTCGCAGCCGTGATCGCCGGTACCTTCAACGACAGCCGATGCGCCGGAGTTGCGAACCGCGAAGCGCTCACCCGCAACGCCGCGGAAGTAGCACTCGCCGGTGATGGCGCCGTAAAGCACCGTGTTGCCGACGATGATGCTGCTTTCTGGCTTGATGCCGGAGTTGGGATCGGGCCGCACGATGATCTTGCCGCCGGAAAGGCCCTTGCCGACATAGTCATTGCCTTCGCCGACGAGATCGAGCGTCACGCCCTGCGCGGTCCAGGCGCCGAAGCTTTGGCCGGCCGTGCCCTTAAGCGTCAGCCAGATGGTATCTTCCGGCAGGCCCGCATAGCCGAAGCGCATGGCAACTTCGCCCGAAAGCATCGCGCCGGCGCTGCGGTTGACGTTGGTGATCGGCACATCGTGCTTCACCGGTTTACGCGTTTCCAGCGCCGGACGGCAAAGCTCGATCAGCTTCCGGTCCAGCACCTTCTCAAGCCCGTGGTCCTGACGCTCGGTGTGATAGATGCCGACGTCATCGGGCATGTGCGGACGATAGAAGATCTTCGAGAAGTCGAGCCCCTTCGCCTTCCAGTGCGCGATGGCGTTCTCCTTGTCGAGCACTTCGGTCTGGCCGATCATCTCGTCGAAGTTGCGGAAACCGAGCGCCGCCATGTACTCGCGCACTTCTTCGGCGATGAAGAAGAAGTAGTTGATGACGTGCTCGGGCTTGCCCTGGAACTTCGCACGCAGGACTGGGTCTTGCGTCGCGACTCCGACAGGGCAGGTGTTGAGATGACACTTGCGCATCATGATGCAGCCAGCGGCGATCAGCGGCGCGGTGGAGAAGCCAAACTCATCGGCACCCAGCAGCGCGCCGACGATGACATCGCGGCCGGTGCGCAGGCCGCCGTCAACCTGCACCGCGATGCGGCTGCGCAGTCGGTTCAGCACTAGCGTCTGATGCGTTTCGGCAAGACCGATCTCCCACGGCGAACCCGCATGCTTGATGGAGGTGAGGGGCGAAGCGCCCGTGCCGCCTTCAAATCCGGAGATCGTCACATGATCGGCACGCGCCTTGGCGACACCGGTTGCAACCGTGCCGACGCCCACTTCCGAGACCAGCTTCACCGAGACGTCGCTCTTCGGGTTGACGTTCTTCAGGTCATAGATGAGCTGCGCCAGATCCTCGATGGAGTAGATGTCGTGGTGTGGCGGCGGCGAGATGAGACCGACGCCCGGCGTTGAGTGGCGCACCTTCGCGATCACCTGATCGACCTTGTGACCGGGCAACTGACCGCCCTCGCCGGGCTTGGCGCCCTGGGCCATCTTGATCTGGATCATGTCGGCGTTGACGAGATATTCCGTCGTCACACCGAAGCGGCCGGAAGCGACCTGCTTGATGGCGGAGCGCATGGAATCGCCGTTGTCCATCGGCTTGAAGCGATCCACTTCCTCACCGCCTTCGCCGGTGTTCGACTTGCCGCCGATCCGGTTCATGGCGATGGCCAGCGTGGTGTGCGCTTCGCGGCTGATGGAGCCGTAGCTCATTGCGCCGGTGGCGAAGCGCTTCACGATGTCGACGGCGGGCTCCACTTCATCCAGCGGCACCGGCGTGCGGCCAAGCTCTTCGGCGGAGCGGATGCGGAACAGCCCGCGCATGGTCATGAGCTGCTCGGCCTGATCGTTCACCTGCTTGGCGAACGCGCGATACTTGTCCGGCAGGTTGCCGCGCACGGCGTGCTGCAGATCCGCCACGACACCTGCACGCCAGACATGCGCTTCGCCGCGCACGCGGAATGCGTATTCGCCGCCCACTTCCAGCGCGTTCTCCAGCACCTGACTGTCGCCGAACGCTGCCTTGTGGCGATCGACGGTTTCCTGGGCGATTTCGCGCAGGCCGATGCCTTCAATCTGCGTGTGCGTGCCGGTGAAGTAGCGCTTCACGAACGACGAACGCAGGCCAATGGCGTCGAAAATCTGCGCGCCGCAATAGGACTGGTAGGTCGAGATGCCCATCTTCGCCATCACCTTCATGATGGCCTTGCCGATAGCCTTTATGTAGCGCTGCTTCAGCTCATCGGCCGTGACGCCATCGGCGAACTCCGGCAGCAACTGCTCCAGCGTCTCGAACGCGAGATAAGGATTGATCGCCTCGGCGCCATAGCCCGCCAACGTGCAGAACTGATGCACTTCGTTGGCTTCGCCGGTTTCGACGACAAGCCCCACCGAAGTGCGCAGACCCTGCTTGATCAGGTGGTGGTGCACGGCGGACGTCGCCAGCAGCGAAGGAATGGGGATGCGGTCCGGCCCGACGGCGCGGTCGGACAGAATGATGATGTTGTATTCCTTCGAGCGAACGGCTTCTTCGGCTTCCGCGCACACGCAGTCCAGCGCCGGGGCCATGCCTGCAGCGCCCTGATCCGCCGGATAGGTGATGTCGAGCGTGATGGACGAGAACTCGTTGTCCTTCACCTCGCCGATCTGGCGCACGCGCTCCAGATCCTCGTTCGTCAGGATTGGCTGATACACCTCAAGCCGCTTCTGGCGCGACGTGCCCTCAAGATCGAGGATGTTCGGACGCGGGCCAATGAACGACACCAGGCTCATGACAAGCTCTTCGCGGATCGGATCGATCGGCGGGTTCGTCACCTGCGCGAAGTTCTGCTTGAAGTAGGTGTGCAGCAGCTTCGACTTGGACGACAGCGCCGAAATCGGCGTGTCCGTGCCCATGGAGCCGATGGCTTCCTGGCCGGTCTGGGCCATCGGCAGCATCAGCACCTTGATGCTTTCCTGCGTGTATCCGAATGCCTGTTGCAGATCGAGCAGGCTGACATTGGGCTTCGACGCAGAACCGCGCGGCGTCGGCAGCGGCAGATCGGAAACATGGATCTGCGTGCGCTTCAGCCACGTCTCATAGGGGTTGGAAGCCGCGATCTCAGCCTTCAGTTCCTCGTCGGAAACGATACGGCCCTTTTCAAGATCGATCAGCAGCATCTTGCCCGGCTGCAGGCGCCACTTCTGTACGATGGATTCTTCCGGCATCGGCAGCACGCCAGATTCCGACGCCATCACGACCAGATCGTCCTTGGTGACGAAGTAGCGTGCTGGACGCAGGCCGTTTCGGTCCAGCGTTGCGCCGATCTGGCGACCGTCCGAGAAGCACATGGCGGCCGGACCGTCCCACGGCTCCATGAGGCATGCGTGATATTCGTAGAAGGCGCGGCGCTTGCGATCCATCGTCGGATTGCCGGCCCACGCCTCCGGGATAAGCATCATCGCCGCGTGCGGCAGCGAGTATCCGCCCATCACAAGGAATTCGAGCGCGTTGTCAAAGCAGGCGGTATCCGATTGTCCTTCGTAGGAAATCGGCCATAGCTGCGAGATGTTGTTGCCGTACAGCGGAGACGACACCGAAGCTTCGCGCGCCGCCATCCAGTTGACGTTGCCGCGCAGCGTGTTGATCTCGCCGTTGTGGGCGACCATGCGATAGGGATGCGCTAGCTTCCACGACGGGAACGTGTTGGTCGAGAAGCGCTGGTGCACCAGCGCCATCGCCGAGATGACGCGCGGGTCGGAAAGATCGGTGTAGTACGCCTTCACCTGATACGAGAGGAACATCCCCTTGTAGACCAGCGTGCGCGACGACAGCGACACCGTGTAATGGCCGATGTCGCGATGCTTGTAGGCATCTTGAATGGCGTTCGAAACGATCTTGCGCGCAAGATAAAGCCGGCGCTCGAAATCGTCCTGGTCGAGGATTGACGAAGGCCGTCCGATAAACACCTGACGGTGTACCGGTTCGGTCTCGCGCACCATTTCCGACAGCGATGAATTGTCGATCGGGACGGAACGCCAGCCAAGCAGTGAAAGCCCCATTTCCTTGACGATGCGCGTCCACACACGCTCGCAGTGCGCGCGCAGACGTGCTTCGCGCGGCATGAAGATGTGCCCGACAGCATACTGGCCCGCTGGTGGCAGCGTGAAGCCAAGCTTGCGGCATTCATCCTTCAGGAAATCGTGCGGGATCTGAATAAGTATGCCGGCGCCATCGCCAGCGAGCGGGTCGGCACCAACAGCGCCGCGATGCTCAAGATTTGCGAGAATTTTCAGCGCATCTGATACGATGTTGTGCGACTTGCGCCCCTTGAGATCGGCGATAAAGCCAACGCCGCACGCATCGTGCTCGTGCGCGGGGTTATACAGCCCCTGAGCTTCGGGCATTCCACTGGCGGAAACGGACACACCACGGCTGTTTTGGTGACTCTGCGTCATTGCAGCGACCTTTCAAGGTTCGCAGCAGTTAAACACTGCTCGATCAGACGGAAGTTATTGGAGCCGCGTCAATCGCAATTATAGCGAGGCGGCGAATTCAGCGTCAGATTTTAAACGAGCTGATCCGGCGGCTTGCTTGTGAGCAGCGGCCGTTTGAAACCCAGCAGCGATTTAGCGGATTCAAACCGCATTCTCGTTAAACCTCGCTCGATCCCATCGGGACGGCGAACTGAGCCGAGCGTTTGCGCTCAACCCAGAGCAAGACAGAAAGGACAGCAGCACTGACCTTTCGACTGACATTGACAGATTTCTAATCGCTGCACAAGCACCAATGAACATGCGCACATTGTCCCTGCCTTCAATTTAGGCAGTACGCCGAAAAACTAATCAACACGCGCATAAAAGAACGGCCGCGGTGGGAACCGCTGACCGCTAAGTTTAAGGGGAGGGAAGTGTACGCAAAGGCTAGTGTCGTATCGCTTGTCGTGTGTTGGCTTAGACGGAAGTCGAAGCCTCGATCTGCTTTGGCGATGAGCCGATGGCGACTGTACGCGGCTTCATGCGCTCGGGGAGATTGCGAACGAGATCGATGTGCAGCAGTCCGTCAGCGAAGTCGGCGCCTTCGACCTCGACGTGATCGGCAAGCTGGAAGCGACGCTCAAACGAGCGAGCTGCAATGCCCCGATGCAGGAACACGCGCTCTTTCTCGTCCGGCTTCTTGGTGCCGGAAACCACGAGCATCTGCTCTTTCACCTCAATCTTGAATTCATCCTTGTTGAAACCGGCGACGGCCATTGTGATGCGATACTGGTTATCGCCAAGCCGTTCGATATTGTACGGGGGATAGGCATCGCCGTCATATCCGCTAGCGCTATCGAGCATCTGTGCCAGTCGATCGAAGCCGACCGTTGAGCGGAAGAGAGGAGCAAAATCGTACTGTCGCATAGAACATATCCTCCAGAGATTGAGCGACATGCGTTGCACCTGCCTAAGCGGCCAAGTGACAACCAAATGACTTATGTGCGCACCCCAATCGGGCATGCGTCACAGTTTTTCATTTAGGAAGCGGCCAGGGCGGTTCAAGGGCGCGTGAAACCCCCCCGCTGCTCCCCTAACAGAAATGTGAATAAGCTTTCAGCGGTGTGCCGTGGCGCGACAAACGGCAGGGCGGCGATGCCGAACAGCGGTTGAGCGCGGATGAGGCCATCGCCTCCGGCGTCATATGACTGTTGCGCCGTAACAGATCGTGACAGCCGTTTCATGTGCGGTTCATCCGCAGTTTGCCACATTTGCGTCCGTTGCTGTCTTCTCCATTCGCCCCAGACTCTCCAGTCTCTAAGGAGCTTTCATGCTTGCGTGCGCCCGTTCAGTAGCGGCATCGGCGCTTGCCGCCACGTTTGCGATTGCTGCGCTCCCCGCATCGGTCAGTGCGGCTGACCTTTATCCCTATGAAGCTTATGGCGGCGGTGAGCCCTGCGAGCGCTACAGTCAGTATGATGACGACGCGCTGTATGATCCGCCTGCGTACGGTCGCGGTGGATGTATCCCGCGAGAAGTCGCGCGCGACCGGCTGCGCGATGCCGGCTGGCGTGGCTTCCACGCGATTGAGCCACGCGGTGGCGTCGTGCTGGTGAAGGCGCGCCGTCCGGACGGACGGATGTACGATCTCACCATCGACCGCTGCTCCGGCGAAGTGGTGGATGCCAAGCCTCTCTATGGTCGCCGGGCTGCCGGTTATGGCTGGGGGCCGCCGCCCCGCCCAGAGCCGTGGGGGCGGGCCTATTGGGGCCCGCCGCGCTACTGACGCTCGCTGAATGCTCCCCTGTGCGACGCAGCGGTTAGATTGCCGCTTGCGTGGTCGGCGCGTCGCGACGCCTGTATGGTGAACATTGCAGAATCAATGTCGTCATACGGCGTTGCAGGCGCCGTCCCCGCAGGGCTGTGCCGCGTCGGCGCATCCCGGCGGTCGCTTGCGAGGAGCACGGGGCTGACATGGAACTCGTATCACTGGCCAAGAATCCGCTTCCAAGCGGAGGCATCGTTGGCACCTTCAGCGGTTATGACGGCGCTGAACTGCGCTTTGCGCGCTGGGATGCAACGCGCCATCCACGTCGCGGCACAGTGTGCCTGTTTCCCGGCCGGGCCGAGTTTATCGAAAAGTATTTCGAGGTGATCGCCGACTTGCGTCGTCGCGGATTTGCTGTTGCAACGCTGGACTGGCGTGGGCAGGGCGGATCGCAGCGCATGCTGGCAAATCCGCGCAAGGGCCATGTGCGCGGCTTCTGGGAATATGACCGCGACCTCGTTCGCTTCATGAAGGACGTGGTGCTGCCGGATTGTCCGCCGCCGTTCATCGGGCTCGGTCATTCGATGGGCGGCAACATCCTGTTGCGTAATGCCACGATGCCAGGGCTTTGGTTCGAGCGGATTATCCTGACGGCGCCGATGATCGCCATATCCGAGGCGACGTTAGGCACCACTACCGCCAAGGCGCGCATTTACGCCGAGCTGGCATCGCAGCTTGGCATGTTCACGGCCTACGTGCCGGGCGGGTCGGACGAGCTCTATTCCACGCAGAAGTTCGACGGCAACGTGCTGACGTCCGACCACGAGCGTTGGCTGCGCACCAAGGCCGTGCTGGAGCAGGCGCCCGGGCTGGGTCTTGGCTCGCCCACGGTTGGCTGGCTGCGCAGTGCGTTGCGGTCCTGCCGGATGCTCTGTGGTCACGACTATGCCGGTCGGATCAATGTGCCCTTGCTGCTGTTTGCCTCCGGCAACGACAAGCTGGTTTCCACGCGCGCCATCGAGGACTTTGCCGTCCGGGCCAAGCTGTCGTCGTGCATTCTTATGCCGGGCGCGCAGCACGAGATCCTGCAGGAGAACGACACGGTCCGGCTGCGCTTCTGGGCTGCGTTCGACGCCTATATGGGCGTCGAGGAGCCGGGGGCGTGAACTGGCCTGAAGTGGCCAGGCGGGCGATCAGCCCGCAGCGAGAACAGCCATGGCCTTGGCATGCAATTCCGGGTCGCCGGCCGCGAGGATGCGTCCGCCTTCGGTGGCCGGGCGGCCGTCCCAGGTGGTGATGACGCCGCCAGCGCCTTCGATGATCGGTATCAGCGCGACGATGTCGTAGGGCTTCAGTCCGGCTTCGACGACCAGATCCACGTGCCCGGCCGCCAGCATGCGGTAGCCGTAGCAGTCGCCGCTATAGCGGGTCATGCGAACGCGGGGGCGCAGGGCAGCAAAGCCGGCCGCCTCCTCGCCCGCTGCAAAGAGCTCCGGATGGGTGGAGGTGAGAATGGCCTGATCGAGGTCGGAGCAGGTGCGGGTGCGGAGCTGTCGCTCGCCATCCGGGGAACGGCCAAAGCTGCCGCTCTCGTCGGACCAGAACCGCTCGCGGGTGAATGGCTGATCCATCATGCCCAGCACCGGCGTGTTGCCGTCCATCAATCCAATCAGGGTGCCCCATAGTGGCCAGCCCATAATAAAGGCGCGGGTGCCGTCGATTGGATCGACCACCCAACGCAGGCGCGCATCGGGATTGCGCGTGCCGTGCTCCTCGCCGACGAAACCATGCTCCGGCCAGTGGGCGGCAACGAGATCGCTGATCACCTTTTCGGCGCCGCGGTCAGCTGCGGTAACGGGGTCAAATGCGCCGTCGCCACCCTTGTCAGCGACACTGATGGGCGCGCGAAAGTATGGGCGGATGGCCGCACCGGATGCGTCCGCCAGACTATGTGCAAAATCGACATAACGGCGAAGTTGGCTTTGAGATGGGATTGTCACAGTATTAGCCACGCTCCTTGGCAGTCATAATGCAGTAAAATTGGCGCTTAAATGACGCTTAGACATACTGTGTAGTGCAGTTGTTTCATGTTGTGGCCTAAATCCGCCAACTGTTGCGGCCTTGATACAGAGTAACTGTAATGCGCGACCAATTCGCCCTCGTTGGTTGATGGGCAGGCCGAACCGGCTCATATCTCGATAGCGCGGTAGCGTTGGTCGATCCAGGCTACCGTATTGCCCACTTGGGCGTTTCCTCCCTAGACTTGGGCCGTTCGCATGCGAACGGCCTTTTTTCCTGCCCAAAACGCTTCAAGTCATCTTGTCACTTTGTGCAGAGCCTATGTCGAGCTCGCCGAATGACACTTTCTTTGCCGCTATCGCGCTCAATAAAACAGACGCAAATGGCCTGATGTTGCGCGGGCACGCAGCGAAAGCTTGTGTATTGAGCAGTGGAATTGAGTTTTCACTCGCTTTTCTGCTCATATCCCTTTGTTTGGGCTCGCCCTATTTACGGTTTTGGCACTTGCTGCTGTCATTATAGGCAAACTGCTAATGCGATCTCTGATTTTGGTGGATCAGCCATGCAGAAAACGCAGTTGTCTTTGTTGCGGCGCACTAGTAGTTTTGCGATGCGACATGATGAGCTCTGCTCTCTGTCGTAGCCCTCCTTGGGCGTTTCCTCCCTAGACTTGGGCCGTTCGTGATCCGAACGGCCCTTTTTTCTTGCCAATTTCACAATGCGGCACAATCGCCCAGCAAAAGCGACTGGTTTGATGTCAGTCATGTTGGGGTTGGTGACATGTCGCAAGTGATGACATCGATCAATTGACCGACCAGATCGATCGTCAAGATGCGAAATGCTGCGGCGCAGCAAGGTGCTTTTTGCATGGCTGGAATAAGTATTGCAGCCATTGCGCATATGGCTTCACCGGCCTGCTATCGCCGGCCGGGCCCATGGGCAAGCCGACAATACCTGCACATAAGCCATCGCCTGAGAACACTGGTCACAAAAGCTGCGAAACTTATTCAGCTGCGGCGCGATATTCCAGCATTGCTGGCAATTCGTTCAATAGAGGCACAGCCAAAGTCTGCAAATCTCTTTGCAGCGTCGCGAAGCTCTTCTTGAGCCGCAAGGTGCGCTCATCAATGTAAAGGCCGCGATTGATCTCAATCTGCACGGCGTGGACGTTGCGGGCGGGGCGCCCGTAATGTTCGGTGATGTAACCGCCAGCATAGGGGCGGTTCATGTGCACTTTGTAGCCGAGATTGGTGAGCGTATCGCGCAGGAAGCGCGAGATTTTATTGTCGGCCGAGGCACCGAAGCGATCGCCCAGCACAATATCCGGCCTTGGTCCGCCGAACGATGCCATCGAAGATGACGGCATCGAATGGCAGTCAATCAGGATCGCATAGCCAAACTGCTGCCGTGTCGTTTCCACCAGCTCGCAAAGGGCGGCATGGAAGGGAATGTAGAGCTGTTGCACCCGTGCCAGCGCGTCGGCGAGTGAAATCTTGTGGCGGTAGATTTCTTCGCCGTCGGCAACAATGCGCGCGATGGTGCCGAGGCCGCCTGCGACGCGGACCGATTGCGTGTTCGCATAGTCCGGCAGTGGCTCATCAAAGATCTCGGGGTCGAACTCATAGGGTTCGCGGTTGACGTCCAGGAATGCGCGCGGAAATCGCGCGGAGATAAGCGGCACGCCAAGCTCTGCAACCGGAGCGATCAACTCATCGACGAAACAGTCTTCAGATTTTCGCAGGCATAACGGGGTCAGCCGCGATTGCGCGATGAAGCTCTGCGGATAGATGCGGCCTGAATGGGGTGAGCAGAATACAAACGGCGCGACCTGGCGCTCTGGCTCGCTGATCGTGTAGGGCGGCAGTAATTCCGCCGGTATTATTGGGATGTCGCGGGCAGGCATGCTTTTTGCGAGGTCTCTCTCCGAAGTGATCGGAAGCCTACATGGGCCTAACACTGCCCGCCGGACAGATTTCGTATGCTCAAAAAACGCGCTGTCGGGACAATGCGTCCCAACTCTTATCGTCAGCCTTGCTCACTGTGCCAAGGTCGTCTCAATATGTCCACTGGGGGACAGTAAGCTAGCAGTCTTGCTGGAGGGGGAGGGCTCTGTTTTGCGGGCCAAGTTCACCTCCCGTTTACCGTAGTAGAACCAAAGTCGCGCCGATGCAGACATTCGGCCGACGCGTCGAACCGATAGTTCCAGAGTAATCAATGACCGCAAAGCCTTCCAGCGTAACGCTTTCCCGCATCCTTCTCGCCGAAGACGATGATTCGATGCGTGGCTTCCTTGTCCGGGCTCTCAAAAAGGCCGGCTACGATGTCATCGCCTTCCCGAATGGCGAGGACGCCTTTGAGCGGCTTAAGACCGAGCCATTCACGCTTCTGCTCACAGATATCGTCATGCCGAAGATGGATGGCATCGAACTGGCGCGCCGGGCCAGCGAACTCGATCCCGATCTCAAGATCATGTTCATCACCGGGTTTGCGGCCGTTATTCTCAATAACGACGAGGCTGCGCCCAAGGATGCGCGGGTGCTGTCAAAGCCGTTCCATCTCAAGGATCTCGTCCGCGAGGTCGACCGTCTGCTGGCGGCCTGAACGCGACCTCACGCCGCGTCTGGGATTGTCCCGATCGATCGGAATGAGGTTTTCCGATCAAATAATGTCTGGAGCCAATCCGAGCTCTCACAAAAAATGGATTGGCTCGAGGTAATCTTCTCAAACACTATTGACCTTGGCGGGGGCATCAGCCTAGAAACCCGCCTCTGGGGCACTTAGCTCAGCGGTAGAGCACTACCTTGACATGGTAGGGGTCAGAGGTTCGATCCCTCTAGTGCCCACCATTCACTTTTGATTGGTGTGGAAATGAAAGTCCGGAACTCGTTGAAGTCACTGCGTACCCGTCATCGCGCCAACCGTCTGGTTCGTCGCAAGGGCAAGGTGTACATCATCAATAAGGTGCAGCGTCGTTTCAAGGCACGTCAGGGCTAAGGCTTTTCCGCAAGTCACGCTTTGACGCTGCCTTTGTCGCATCCTATGTTGAAGGGATGCGCAAGTTTCGATCCCTCGCCACCGCCTCCGTTGTCGCCTTAGGCCTGCCGCTTATTGCCGGGCCTCTCGTTGCGCAGGATGGCATGCCATCGCTTCACACAGGTGATGGAGCATTACCCGGCATTGAGGGGTTGAAGCCGCTTCCTGCACCCAGGAGCATTTCGCCATCGGCGCCGAGTGGTCCGGCCGCCGGGCTTCCGGCTGGAAAAATGCCTCCGCCGACCGACGGCGTCGCGCAGCCTATTCCTCAAACGCGTGAGGAGCTGCTGGCCGAGCTGCTGGATCTCCTCGCTAAATCACCGAACTCCACCGAGGCAGCCCCTATCGCCGAAGCTGTCGAGGGCCTCTGGCTGCAGAGCGACAGTGATACCGTTTCGCTGCTGATGAGCCGCGCTGCCAAGGCCATCAATGACGAGAACAACGATCTGGCGCTCAAGTTTCTGGATGCGGTGATTGAGATCTCGCCCGATTTCGCCGAGGGCTGGAACCGGCGCGCCTATGTCTATTTCCTTGAAAACGACTACGACAACGCGATGAACGACCTGCGCCGCACGCTGGCGCTGGAGCCCAAGCACTTCAAAGCCCTGGAGGGGCTGGCCCGCATCATGAACGAGAGCGGGCAGAAAAAGGCTGCGTTGCAGGCCTATCGAGAAGTGCTGAAGATCAATCCCAACTACGACAAGGCCAAGAAGATGGTCGACGACCTTTCGGTTGAGGTCGAGGGCCGCGGCATCTGACGGCTTGCTCGCTGGCCGCAGCAAGGTGCCGAGCGGACGTGCTCAATCCGCGTAGCGTCCGCAGCCAGTATTGCGAAAAATTCCTGACGTGATGATGGGCCGATGCCGTCGGTAACAGCGGTGCCCCGCGGCTAGGCTGATGTGCGGCTGGCCGGGTGTGTGTCAGCCGATGCGTGCTGCAGCAGCGCTCTGACACCTTGTTTCGGGAGCGCGCCAAGCTGTGTCCGCGCCGGGTCCAAGCAGGGCTGTGGGGGTGCTCGGTCGCCGCCACCAACGCAGAGCTCGATTGCTGTCTGAAGCAATTGTTACGGCTGCCTGCTCGCCGAGGGCGGACTTCCGCGATCGACAATCAGCAACAGCCGCAAATAAAAACGGCACCATCGCAGCGCATTGCGATGGTGCCGTTTGATCTTCTTGAATTGACGCCCGGCAGCGGCCGATCAGCGGACTTCCGCGATCGGGGCGCCGTTTTCATCCACGAAGGCAATGCGGATCATGTTGGTGGCGCCGGGCGAGCCGAAGGGCACGCCAGCGGTGATCAGCACCCCGCAGTTGGGCTGCACGAAGCCCTCGTCGAACGCGATGCGGCAGGCCTTGCTGACCATGTCTGTCAGTGTGGCCGGATCAGCTGTCATCACCGATTGTATACCCCAGACCAGCGAAAGGCGCCGGGCCGTGGACTCGATAGGTGTCAGGCCCATGATCGGCAGGCCGGGACGTTCGCGCGTGACGCGCAGCGCTGTCGAGCCGGTGGCGGTGTAGCAAACGATAGCCGATAGCTTCACGGTGTCGGCAATGGCGTGGGCCGCAGCAGCGATTGCGTCGGCGCCCGTGGGCTGCGGCGTGGTGTGCGTAGCGTGCACCATCGCGTCGTAGCTCGGATCGGATTCCACCTCGATGGCGATGCGGTCCATCATCTGGATCGCCTCGATCGGGAACTGACCGATCGCCGATTCAGCGGAAAGCATCACGGCGTCGGCGCCATCGAACACGGCAGTGGCCACGTCCGAAACCTCAGCGCGCGTCGGAACGGGCGACGAAATCATGCTTTCAAGCATCTGCGTGGCGACGACCACCGGCTTGCCGGCGGCGCGAGCCTTGCGCGTGATCTGCTTCTGCAACCCGGGTACGCGCTCAACCGGCATCTCAACGCCGAGGTCGCCGCGCGCAACCATGATGCCGTCCGATGCAGCGATGATGGCGTCGAGATCTCCGATCGCCGATGGCTTTTCGATCTTGGACAGCAGCGCTGCGCGATCGCCCACGATCTCGCGCACGTTGAGAACATCTTCGGCGCGCTGAATGAACGAGAGTGCGATCCAGTCGACGCCGAGCTTCAGCACGTGCGCCAGATCCGCACGGTCCTTCTCGGTCAGCGGACCGATCGGAAGCAGCGTATCGGGCAGGCTGATGCCCTTGCGGCTACCAAGCGAGCCGCCAACAATCACTTCAGCGGTGATGACGTCCTTGGTCTTTTCCGTAACGCGCATGCGCAGCTTGCCATCGTCAAGCAGCAGCATGTGGCCCGGCTCGACGCCCGCGAAGATCTGCGGATGCGGAAGATGTACCGACTCCGACGATCCCGGCTTCTCAGCGCGTTCGAAGCGGAACGTGGCGCCATCGTTGACGAAGGCGCGACCACCGGCAAATTCGCCGACGCGGAACTTCGGGCCCTGAATGTCGGCAAGCACGCCGATCGGATGCCGATGGCGTTTGGCAACCCAGCGGACGGAATTGAGCAGCGCACGCGCGGTGTCGTGCGATGAGTGGCTCATGTTGATGCGAAATACGTCGACGCCAGCCAGAAACAGGCGCTCGATGATTTCAGTTGCCGAGGTAGCCGGCCCTAGGGTCGCGACGACCTTGACCCTTCTTTGACGTCTCATTTTTCACTCGCCTCGGGGTCGGTGAGGCGGATGGTCCATTCCTGCGACTCGCCGGTGTCCACTTCAAAAAAACCAGTACGTTTGTGGCCGCGTTGCTGACAATCCTGCACGCCGCGGATGGCAAACGATTTGTCGTCGGTGCACATGAAATTGTCACCGGCCCACTCACCACCCCGATCGTAGTCTAGGGCGTGAATGTAAATAAAACGGCTGGGGACAGGACCCTTTAACAGCGTCTCGCAGGTTTGCGAGGCGATGTTCCACCAGCCTTCGGTAGCCCACCCCGTGGCATCTTGATAGCCAACGGCTACGCCGACGCGGCTTGAGGTGGAGTTGCACAGTTTGAGATCTGCATATGCGGATGAAGAAAAGACGAGCATGCCGGGGATCAGCACCACACCGGCCAGAAGGCCGGCCCGCTGCAAAAATCCATCTCGGCCCCGTGATGCCACGCCCGCCCGCTCCGCTCGGTTATGCAGTCCAAACCTGTTCCCCCGCTGCGGCGCCGGTAAAGGCGCCCCATCGCTTCGCCGTTGCATCGGATGTGAGGCTTCCCAGAAAGGCAGGAGGGAAGTGCCGAGTGTCCGAAGCGGACAGGGACAGCACATATTTTGCACGAACTTGGCGGCATTGCGATGGTGTGGGGAAATAGGGCGTGGGAAATGACAACACCTGGACCGCAGCGTTGGAACGAACCAGCCTGACACCTTTGATCGCCGGGCTCTGACGTGTGCCCAAAATCTCGGTACAGTCCGCCGAACCAGCGGTTACTGCCATTGAAATTCCCCATGCAAGTTCTCAATGGTTGGTTTGCTCAATCGGCTCGCCTGCGTCAAGCGGCGCACCGACGCGGGTAGTTTCGATTCACCGCTTCCGAGGCTATATTAGAGATATGTTGCACCTCGATGGCTGCGGGCCATCTGCGCTCGCCGTTTCACCCGACCCTGAAAGCTACGAGCTGATCCCTGGCAGGGATGATGCCGGTTTGATCGTGCTGTGCGATCACGCCACCAACATCATCCCCGAGGGCTATGGTTCGCTCGGCCTGCCCGCCGCTGAACTGCAGCGCCATATTGCCTACGATATTGGCGCCGCCGCCGTGACGAAGCATCTGGCTTCACGCCTGAGTGTGCCGGCCATTTTGACGCGGTTTTCCCGGCTGCTGATCGATCCCAACCGCGGACTCGATGACCCGACGCTGGTAATGCGCATCTCCGATGGCGCGGTTATCGCTGGCAACCGGCACCTGGATGAGGCCGAGCGCGAGAAGCGTGTCGGCCAGTACTATGAGCCCTACCATCGGCGCATCGACCAGTTGATCGAGAGCTGCGTGGCTGCAGGCGTGCCACCGGTACTGCTGTCGGTGCACAGCTTCACCGATAACTGGAAAGGCGTCGCCCGGCCCTGGCACGCGGCAATCCTGTGGGATCGCGACTATCGCTTTGCCGTGCCGCTGCTGAATGCGCTGCGTACCGATTCGGGCATCGTGGTAGGCGAAAATGAACCCTATGATGGAAAACTTGCGGGCGACAGCATGTGGCGGCATGGCACGCGTCGCGGACTGGCCCACGCCATCATTGAGATCCGGCAGGATCTGATCACGCATCCGGAGGGCCAGCAGGCCTGGGCGGAGCGGATCGCGCAAGCCATCGAAAGCATTTTTGCCGAGGCGGAGCGGACCGAGGAATTGCATCAGGTGCGCTACTTCGGCTCCCATACCGATACGGATGAAGCACCGCCCTACACCAGTCCAGCTGAAAGGAACGCCCGATGACCGGCATCGACAGCGACGACACGACGACGAAAATCGAGGCCGCTGCGTTTCGGCGTCTGGTGCAGCATTTGCAGCGGCGTACCGACGTGCAGAACATCGACCTGATGAATCTGGCCGGGTTCTGCCGCAACTGTCTGGGCAACTGGTATCAGGAAGCGGCCGCCGAACTGGGCACGCCGCTGAGCAAGGATGAGGCGCGCGAGATCGTATACGGCATGCCCTATGCCGAGTGGCGTGCGCGCCATCAGACCGAAGCATCGGTTGACGCGCAGGCGAAGTTCGCGCAGTCCGAAGCCGCGCACGGCAAGGATTGAGGCGTGGGCGCTTGAACGCTCAACGTTGTGGCGGCACTCCGGCTGATGTCGCCACTGGTGTGACGTCAGCGCCGCAGGGGACAAAACAAGATTTCTCTGGATGGTTCTGCCACTCGCCTTGAAGGGGCAAGACGGCATCGATAGCGTCAGTCTCTCAAGTTTCAGTATCGCGACGGGAGATAGAGGGATGACGACGCTACAGGCCTCGGCGCAGAAGCAATTGCGCCAGCTCGTCGAGCAGATCGAGCGGCTAGAAGAAGAGAAGAAGGCGCTCGCCGGCGACATTCGCGACAAGTATCTGGAAGCCAAGGGTATTGGCTTCGATGTGAAGGTGCTGCGTCAGGTGGTTCGCCTGCGCAAGAAGAGCACAACCGAGCGTCAGGAAGAGGACGCAGTGCTTGAGGTATATCTGCACGCGCTGGGCATGCTTGGCCCGTCCGATTCCGAGCACGACGCGATGGTCGACCAGATGATCGCCGCCGAATAAGCGGTTGTAACGATGGCCCATCGCCTCTGATCAGGTGACGGGCCGTTTGGCCGTTCGGGCATCTTCACAAACAGCAGGCGCTTCTCACACCGCCTCGACCGGCAATTGTTGCGACGGTCGAAGCGGTGCGTAGACGTTTATTGAGTGCTGACATCCGTGCGCGAGCGCTCGATCACTTCGGGATCGAGCACCGGCATGAGTTCTGCGCGGTCATTGCTGCGGCGGACGCGGCCGTCGAACTGGGCGCCTTCGTCAATGGCGAGGTTCTGGTGGGTCACGTCGCCATCAACCTTCGCGGTTGCGTGCAGCTTCACCGTGACGGCGCGAATTGCGCCGCGCACGCCGCCACGCACTTCGATTTCCTCAGCGCAGACGGTGCCGGTTACCGAGCCTTCTTCGGTGATCACAACCTGCTTGCCGTGCACATTGCCGCGCACGTCGCCATCAACCTGCAGACGGTTGGCGGAGATGATGGTGATCCGTTCTCCCAGAATGGTGAGATCGGTTCCGATCACGGAGGTGCCGGTGCTGGCCGACGATGAGCGATCGAACGGCGATTGGCCTGGAGTCGGTGGGATCTGACGCGGAGGCTGCATACCGCCCGATGCGAGCGGCAGCGGGCCGGGCTTGGGTTGCAACAGTCCGTTCTTGCTATCCGAATTGAACACGCGATTACCTCCTGCGCGACCGGCGCGCCTTCCCACCACTAAAATGAATGTCCCACAGCAACGATGGAGGCTCACATACGCGGCTATTTTTTGTCGATATTGAGAAGGTCGGCCATGAATCGGACTGGTCTGTTTTTTGCTGGGCGTACTGTTTGGCTTTCTGCCAAAACTTGGCACTAGTGTTGTGTAATCGAATGATAGACGTGGCGCTTGCGACATTCCTTGCGCGCGATGCCGGCATAGAAAGGCGAGCATGTATCCCAACGACCCGCGAACTCTGGTTGAGCAGACGATGGCTTCGATCCAGCGCATTGCGCTGAAGATCGCCTCGCTGCCCGTGGAAGAGCGCGCCGCTGCACTCCAGGATGCACATAACGTGTATGCCGATGCGATGCATGATCTGGGCGAGAACGATGCCGCTGCCGCGCAGTGGGTCGAGACTGTCATGGGTGCAATTCGCACGCTGGTGGATCGCATCGATCAGGACCGGGCCCACTAGCAGTTTGCGAAATCGTTTTTCCTGAGCCGCATCTACACTTCAAAAATATCGGCGCTGATGTCGGTTCAATGTGTCTGGGAAGTTGAACAGTCGCGCAGATGCGTTCACTATCGAAGGTATAGCAAGCGCGAGCTATGCCATGCGTTCCGGGCATCGACAGAAGCTTTCCAGGCCGGCGAGTTCCTTCGCCGAACTCGACAGGCTTGAGCTTGGCGCAGCGCTGCTTGAGCGCGATGCAATCAACAATCGCGCATGGCTGACGGAGCTGGGCAAGCGCCCGCCGTATCACATTCCGCGCTGGGTCAGGTTCTCGCGGCGAGGGCAAAAGCTCTGGATCAGTGCGCTCGAGTACGCCGACTGGACCGGTGAAACGGCCGTAGCAATTTATAAAAATCGCAGGTTGCGCTGGGCGCTTCGAACGGGCTTTACGTTCGTGCTGGATCTGGTGTGCGTGGTAGCGGCGCTGGGCTTTATTCTGGCTGCTATCGCCGTCGCCTATGCGCTGTTTGTGCCACCGATCTGATCGGGGTTAGCGCCAAACAAAATCACAGGCTGGAAGGCGTTGAGGGTGCCGCGTCTATGCTCAGCCGCGCTCGTACACGGCCGCGCAGATGCGATCGTCCTCAAGCTTCTTTGCAAGGTCGGTTGCGCCGCCCGGTGCCCTTCCAGCCTGATGATCGATGTGGCGCTGCTCGCACCAGCGCCAGCGTGGGTCATCGCGCGAGGTAACGGGTTCGACGGCGGCGGGCTCTTCAGCGGGAAGCCGCGACTCCTGCTTGGGCGGCACAACAATGCTGTCGCCGCTATCGATAGCCTGCGCGCCATTTTCATCGTCGGGCTTCTTGGCGTCGATCGAACCGGTTTCAATTCGTGAGGTCGGGCCTGAAGTGGGAATGGCAACGGCTTTGTCGACGGACGCATTGTGCACGCGGGCGGGCTTGTGCCGGCGGGCTACCTTCTTGTTGTTGGTCTGGCGGTAGTGCTTGGTGCTGGATGGCGACGAGGACGACATGATGAGGCCATCGGTGGTGGCGCATCCCGCGATCAACGCACACATGACAATGCAGCTAACGACCAATGCACTGCGGCTTACCGACGACATTACCCCACCTCCAAGAATCAGACGGAGCGAGTCCATCTGGAACTATCTATTCGGCTAGCTGACTCGCGGCGGGGGCGACAGGCTATGGCGGCGAAAGCCTGTTAAAGCGGCATCTTTGATGTGCAAATCGTTTGGAAGAATTGCGTCGGGCCGATAATTTTCCCCATCTGCATGCGATAGGGGCCCAATATCTTAGGCACTGTTGCTCAGCGCGCCCTTTGCGTGGAGCGCCTGATTCGGCGGCAAATGCCGAATTTTCTGGTGCATCAGCAGGCAAATCAGAGAATTAATTGTTGCGGAGATCACGTTCAGCGTGTTCGCGGGCGGGGAGGGATACGCCATGCAGCACAGACGCACGCAGGCATTGGAAAGTCTGACTGAGAGTGCCTTTATCTGGTTCTTGATCGGGTTGGTGATGATCGGCACGATTGCCTGCGTTCTCAGCCTCATCGTGCCAGACTGATAAGCTTGCTAACAGCTCGGCCAGCTATCGCTGCGACCATGTTTTCGCCGGGGCCGCCAGACTGACCGATCCTGCGAAGTAAATGCGATCGGCCGGCGGATTTTGACGAAATTGATAGCCGTGCCCGTTAGTCTCGCGTCGCGATGCAATATGGGATGCGGAGACAACAATGAGCCAAAACATCATCGTCGAGACGCGCCAGAAGCTTGATGAGCTGGAGCAGCGGATTCACGCGGCCCGGAACTCGATCGGCGCGGCCGGCAACTTCAGCGCTGAGGCGCAGAAGGATTGGGACGACATGGTCGCCAAGCACAGCGATATTCGTCGCAAGCTTGACGCGCAGCCGGATCATCCGGTCGGTGTTGTCGAGGGCCTGCGCTACGACGTCGACACCCTGAGTGGCGCCTATGAGAAGTGGGTGGCCAAGATCGAAGGCAAGTTCAGCGCCTGAGGCCGCGTGGCCTTGGTTCGGGTGTCTGCTAAGCAGCGAGCTGAGGTGCCGAGAGCCGATCTCGCCCTGAACCCATTTGGACAAAAAAATACGGCGGTCGAAATTTCGACCGCCGCATCTCTACCGCAGTAGAACGACAATCAGATGATGTCGATCTCGGCCGGCATATAGGAAGTGACTTCGAGGCCAACTTCCTGCTCACGCACCTGCGGCTTGTTCCAGGTCTTCATGGGTAGTTTCCTCCTTGATGGGAGGACGTCGGCATGGGCCCGTCCCCCACCATCCGGTATAGGTTGACGCATGGGGCCCTGCAACTGGATTCTGCGATTTTTGGTTATGTCTTGAGGTAGTTGCGTGTCTTTTTGGATGCCGCAGCGCAGCAAAAAATTCATCCGTTGGCGGTTTTTTGCGCAACGAAACGGCCGACATAAAAATTAACCGTCGCCGGGCGCGCAGGAGCGTCCGGAAAAGCAAAATTCAGGTGAAAGTGTTGGGTCGGAGTGAGAGCGTCACTCCTCGGCGTCGCCGCTGTTCCACTTCTGGATGGCGGTGAGCACCGACTTGCGGCACGGGCCGAGCGGGCCTTCGACATGGGCCACTTCATCGCCGCGGATGCCGGCATCGCGATAGTGCTTGTCGCAATAGGCCTGCTGCTGCGCCTGAAGCTCGGCCTGCGAGCGCTTCTTGGCGACGTCCGGATCGTTGATAGCGAGCTGCGGCTGCTCCGGCGCGGAACCGGGAGCGGGCAGGCGATCGAGCGTTGGCGGAACCACAAGCGGGGCACGCTCGGCAAGCTGCGGTTGCGCCGATTTCTTCGCGTCGCCGCCAATACCGACTGCGTTGAAGATGCCGCCGTTAAACTCGACGTCGTCCATGGAGCAACCTGCAACCGCAACAGCCGCACACAGCGGCAGCAGAGGCATAAATGCTCGAACGGCAAAGGATTTCGGCGGCATGTTTTCCCCCGTGGCGTCCCTGCCAGCATGACGATGGCTAGGTGCGGCGCAACGCTAATCTACTGCGCTACAACGGCTTTGCGGCGTCTTTGCGACTCGCCACGATCGAGTCATATAACAGCCCTATGACCCCTGCAACTATCGCTACATCTGCGATGTTGAAGACATACCAGTAGTATCCAAAGGCGTGCATCGAGAAGAAATCTGCAACGCCGCCTAGCACCAGCCGGTCGATGGCATTGCCGATGGCGCCACCCATGATCAGCCCCAGCGAGACCGCCAGCAGTTTGCTGCCTCCGCCGCGGGCTACCCATAGCCAGAGCGCCAGCGTGGCCACAGCTGCCATCGCGGCCAGCATGATCTGACCGCTGTAGCTCTCCTGATCGAACAGGCTGTAGCTGATGCCGATGTTCTTCACGTAGACGAGATCAAGGAACGGGTTGATGTAGACCCGGCCCTTATCGGCGATGCCGTAGATTTCCAGCATCCACCATTTATGCGCCTGATCCAGCACCAGCGTGATCAGGAAAACGATCAGCGCCAGGCGCGAGTAGGGCCCCCAGAACCAGCTTCCGCGTGCACCTGTTTGCGTTGTCTCGCTCATGCGGCACCTTCTGCGCGGGCATCGAACTCTCGTACGGCTTCGGCATCGCGGGCGGACAGATCGGGGAATGCCGGATCGGAGCCGACGTCGGTTACGATGCGCCAGGACCGGGCGCACTTTTTGCCTTCAGCCAGCTTCGGCACCACGCCGACATTCGGCACGTCTGGCAGCGTGAACGCTCCTTCGGGCGGCGCCTTGGCGATCAGCCGCGCCTGACTTGTGATGGCGACCTCTTCCAGATCGACGCCTTCCAGCGCGCGCAGTAGCTTTTCATCGGCGACATAAACCTCCGGCGCGGCCTCAAGGCTCGAGCCGATGCGCTTGCCCGCGCGCTCAAGCTCCAGGGCGCCGTTGATGACGCGACGCACTTCACGCACCTCGTCCCACTTGGCGGCCAGTTCATCATCGCGCCAGGCCGGGTCAATCTCGGCGAAGCCTTCCAGGTGGATCGAGCCTTCGCGACCGGGCTGCCGGGCAAGCCAGGCTTCCTCGGCGGTGAACGACAGGATCGGCGCCAGCCAGGTGACAAGCGCGTTGAAGATTTCGTCGATCACGGTCAGCGCAGCGCGGCGGCGCGTGCTGGAATGTGGATCGCAGTAAAGCGCGTCCTTGCGGATGTCGAAGTAGAACGCCGACAGTTCGGTGTTCATGAACTGCGACAGCACTGCCACCACCTTGCGATAGTCATATTCGGCGTAGGCGGCGCGCACTTCCCAGTCGAGCTCGGTCAGCCGGTGCAGCATCAGCCGCTCAAGCTCGAATTCGCGCATGTCGCGGAACTTGACGCGCTCGTCGTGATCCAGATGCGCAAGTGCGCCCAGCATCCAACGTAGCGTGTTGCGCAGCTTGCGATAGGATTCAGCCGCCGACTGCACGATGGCCGGGCCGAAGCGGATGTCATTGGTGGTGTCTGCTGATGCAACCCACAGCCGCAGGATGTCGGCGCCGGAGGTCTTCATCACCTCCTGCGGTGACAGCACGTTGCCCTTCGACTTCGACATCTTCTCATCCCCCTTTTCGTCGAGGATGAAGCCGTGTGTCAGCACGATGTCGAATGGAGCGCGGCCGCGCGTGCCGCACGATTCCAGCAGCGATGACTGGAACCAGCCGCGATGCTGGTCGGAGCCCTCAAGATACATCACGCGGTCGAATGGGCCGTCTTCCGCGATCAGTTCTGGTGTGGCGCCCAGCGGCTCACGCTTGATGCCAGCCAGCGTTGGGAAGTGCTTGGGATCTTCCAGCGTAAAGGCGTGCGTCGATCCGGAATCGAACCACACATCGAGGATGTCCCGCACCTGTTCCCACTCGGCCGGGTTTTCGACCAGCCCGGTGAGGAAACGCTCCTTCGCGCCTTCGTCGAACCACACGTCGGCGCCCTTTTCAGCGAACGCAGCGGTGACGCGGCCGATGAGTTCCTTCGCCTTCGGAAACTTGGCTGACGGAATGACCTCGCCGGTTTCGGTGTTGCGGAACACGGTGATCGGTACGCCCCAGGCGCGCTGGCGCGAGACCACCCAATCCGGGCGGCCTTCCACCATGCTGCGGATGCGGTTCTCGCCAGTCTTCGGCACCCATTCGGTGTCGTCGATGGCCTTCACTGCAAGCTGGCGCAGCGTCTGATTGGCCGCCTTCGGCACGCCCTTCACCGGCTTGTCCATGGCGATGAACCACTGCGGCGTGTTGCGGAAGATCACCGGCTTCTTCGAACGCCACGAGTGCGGATACTGATGCTTGATACGGCTGCGCGCGATGATGTTTTCAGCTTCGGCCAGCGCCTTGACGACGGAATCGTTTGCGTCGCCACGGTCGCCCTTTTCGGTGAGCACACGGCGGCCTTCGAAGCCGGGCGCTTCGGATGTCAACACGCCGCCGGCATCGACGGTGAAGGGGATCGTGGTGTCGATGTCGCGCTCGTGCAGCGCCTTCTGGTTGGCAACCCAGATGATGTAGTCGTCGGCGCCATGGCCCGGCGCAGTGTGCACGAAGCCCGTACCCGCGTCGTCGGTGACGTGATCGCCGTTGAGCAGCGGCACGGTGAAATCGTAGCCGAGCGCGTGCAGCGGGTGCTGCGCGACGAGGGTCGCCAGAACGTCAGCGTCAACGCCGGCGCGACGTTCGAACGCTTCGACCTTCGAAGCCTTCATCACATCGGCTGCAAGCTTGTCGGCGAGGACGAGCTTGTCCCCTACCTTGGCCCAGTTGCCTTCCGGTGCGGCGGTGATTTCATAAAGACCGTAGTCGATCTTCGACGAGAACGAGATCGCGCGGTTGCCGGGGATGGTCCACGGCGTCGTCGTCCAGATGACAACCGATGCTCCGGCCAGTTCGCCTGCATCGCTCGCCACAGGAAACTTCACCCAGATCGCATCCGACGTGTGCTCGTGGTACTCGACCTCGGCCTCGGCCAGCGCGGTCTTCTCAACCACGGACCACATCACCGGCTTGGAGCCGCGATACAGCGTACCGTTCATGGCGAACTTCATCAGCTCGCCAGCGATGATCGCCTCGGCCGCGTAGTCCATCGTCTTGTAAGGGTGGTCCCAGTCGCCGATAACGCCGAGGCGCTTGAACTCCTCGCGCTGCACGTCGATCCACTTGGCAGCGAACTCGCGACACTCGGCGCGGAATTCGTTGATCGGCACCGCATCCTTGTTGCGGCCCTTGGCGCGATAGGCTTCCTCGATCTTCCATTCGATCGGCAGGCCGTGGCAGTCCCAGCCCGGAACGTAGTTGGAGTCGAAGCCCGCCATGCTCTGCGATTTGACGACGAGATCCTTGAGGATCTTGTTCAGCGCATGGCCGATGTGGATGTTGCCGTTGGCGTATGGAGGGCCGTCGTGCAGCAGGAACTTCGGCCGGTTGCGGCCCTGTTCGCGCAGGCGGTCATAGAGGCCCAGCTCGGTCCAGCGTTCCAGCAGGCGCGGCTCCAACGCGGGCAGTCCGGCACGCATCGGGAATTCGGTCTGCGGCAGGAACAGCGTCTTGCCCCAGTCGCGACCGCTTGCCCCGCCTTCCTTTGCGTCGATTGCCGCTGGCCCGGTCGCATCTGTCTGCGCGCTGCCGTTGCCCTTGGTGCCGTTGTCCGTTGCCATGCTCTTGATCTTTCCAGTTTCGAGCCGGGGTTCTAGCAACATGCGGCCGCCATATCTAGGCGGTGGTCCGGCTCACCAACATGGGTTCACGCTGCACGCTTTTACTTCGCTCAGGCCGAACCGGTAGCGAGGATGGCCTGAACGCGGGCGATATCCTCCTGCATCTGCGACACCAGCTCTTCGCTTGAATCGAATTTCCGGTCGGGGCGAATGAAGTCCACGAACTCTACTTCTATGGTGTGGCCATAGAGATCGCCGTCGAAGTTCAGCAGGAAGACCTCAAGCACCGGCTTGCCGTTGTCGTAGGTGGGCCGGGTGCCGAGATAGGCCGCGCCGTCATAGTGGGCGCCCTCGAAGTGGACGCGTACGGCGTAGATGCCATGGCCAAGGGTGTTTCCCTTCGCCAGCGGGATGTTGGCGGTGGGAAAGCCTAGTCCGGTGCCGCGCTTGGCGCCGCCAACCACCTGTCCGATAACGCTCCAGTTGCGCCCCAGTCGGCGGGCCGCGCCCTTCACGTCGCCTTGAGTGATGCGCAGGCGGATGTTGCTGGACGAGAAAACCTCGCCATGTTCGGCCACGGGCGAGATGATCGTGACGCCGAAGCCATAGCGTTCCCCCGCCGCGCGCAGGGTTTCGGGAGTGCCGATGCGCCTGCAACCGAAGAAGAAGTTATGGCCGACAATGACATGGCGCACACCAAGCCCTTCGACCAGAACCTGCTTGACGAAGTCGTCAGCTGAAAGGTCGGCCATTGCCTGATCGAAGTTCAGCACGACGGTGAGGTCGAGGCCGATCCGGTTGAACAGCGCGATCTTGGCGGGCAGCGTCGTCAGCCGGAAGATCGGCTCTTTCGGCTCGAAGAATTCGCGCGGGTAAGGCTCGAAAATCAGCGCCCCGGCCGGAGCGCCGATTTCCTGTGCTATTTCAACCGCCTTGTGGAGCAGGGCCTGATGGCCCCGGTGCACGCCGTCGAAATTGCCGATGGTCAGCACGGCACCGCGCGCGTTCGCGGGTACATCCTTATAGCCTTGAACGACCAGCATCGTGTCTCCCCGGCCCGGTGCCGAATGTCGGCTGCTCCTGCAGCGCCTTACAAGGCGCCGGATCAGGTCAGGCCGGACGCGAAGGTACCATCAGCACCGCTTCTCCCGTGACGACCGGTTTGCCATTGATGGTGCACACGCAGTCGAACCGGGCGCGCTTCTTTTCCGGCACCAGCTCCGCCACCTTGACCGTGGTGACCACCTCGTCGCCGATTTTCACCGGCGCTTTGAAAGCCAGCGTCTGAGATATGTAAATGGCGCCGGGGCCGGGCAACTTCATGCCAAAGACCGCAGAAATATAGGCGGCTGACAGCATGCCGTGGGCGATGCGCTCCTTGAAGATGGTGCCAGCGGCATAGTCGGCATCGACGTGCACAGGATTATGATCGCCGGAAACATCCGCGAAAACCGAAATCACATCGGCAGTTACGGTGTTGGAGGTCGATGCTTCCAGTCCGAGGCTAAGGTCTTCAAAGTAAACGCTGTTCGGCGTATCGGCCATAGTGCTGTGGCTCCCGTCAATCTTTCCCGTCCGTGATTGGTCGCGACACTATCCGCGCCGCACCCCAGGGGCAACCGGGCCGGGTGGACGCAGGGGGCGACGCAGCAACGGGGGAGAAGCCATGGCGTTAACGGGCGCGGGCGTATGGTGGAATTCTCAACTGATTGGCTTGTTGCCGCCGGGCCTCTGCCAAGTTATAAGGCGCCATTCCCCAGTTGACTCTAGAATGCACTTGGCCCTGCTGACCGACGCAGGGAGCCGGAGGTTCCACCTATGAGCGACCGCAAGCCCCTTATGCCGAAGGCGACGGCTGTATGGCTCGTCGAAAACACCTCGCTGACGTTCGATCAGATCGCTGCCTTCTGCGGTTTGCACGTGCTTGAGGTGAAGGGCATCGCCGACGGTGACGTCGCCCAGGGCATCAAGGGTCTGGACCCGGTCAGCTCCAGCCAGCTCACCCGTGAGGAAATCGAGGCGGCTGAGGAAAATCCGGGCCGCAAGCTCCGTCTGGCCGAGCCGAAGGTGACGATCCCCGAGACGCCAACCCGCCGCGGACCGCGCTACACGCCGGTATCACGCCGTCATGACCGCCCCAACGCGGTGCTGTGGCTGCTGCGGAACCATCCGGAGCTGAAAGACAGCCAGATCATGCGCCTTGTCGGCACCACCAAGCCGACCATTCTGCAGATCCGCGAGCGCACGCACTGGAATTCGGCCAGCCTTACGCCGCAGGACCCTGTAACCTTGGGGCTGTGCTCTCAGACGGACCTGGATGCCGAGGTAAAGAAGGGCGCCCGCCGCGTGGAGAAAGACCGCGCGGACATGCCGGATCTGGAGAATGCCGGCACGCTGCTCCCGACCGAGGAGACAACGGCGACTTCGGAAGATCGCAAGGTCGAGATCATGCAGCCGCGCCAGCAGGAAGAGCGCGAGGAGTCCGAGCTGGAAGAGCAGGCCCGCGTGTTCGCGAAGCTGAAAGAGCTTTCCGGTGGCGACCGTCCCGAAGAGGACGAGGACTGAGCTCCAGTGCACCGGCGGCCGGCTCCCCGAAGGAGAGTCGCCGGTGCGAGTGAGCTACATGCTTCCCGGCGCAGTCCGGAACCCACGCAAAATTCTGCGATAACGCCGCTGGATGGACTTCCAGCCTTGGCCGCGCGCACGCCATTTCACCTGATCAGACGTTGAAGCTGGCGTGGATGCCGGCCATTCGACGGATAAGGGCGCGGCGCGTTCAGCGAGATAACTACGGGGCATGGCCTCCCAGAACGCCCCGACCTTCGCCAGCAAGCCGCTGGACGGAGGAGCCCATGGCGCTCCAGATTCATTGCATCGAAGCGCAACTTTTTTGCTCGCCGGACCGGCGCATTGTCAGGCACCGTGCCTGAGTGTCGGGCATGGACGTCATCTGCTCGACTGAAGTCGTGGATCCCGTGGCGTTACTCAACAGCCCAGGGCACCCAGATCAGCAGCATCATGAGTATCCAGAGCGCGATCGATTGCTGTGTAGACTGGCTCATGTCCATCACCCTTCTGTGGAACATGCGACCAGTTGACATTAAACGCTTGCTGGCCTGTGCAGAAGTGTGTCCATGCGGTTTTCCAGACGGTTGATTGGCCACAGGTGCCGACTGATCGCGCGAAACCGCATTGCCCGCGCGCAGCGCTTTCGCTAGCGTTTTTGCAAATGCGCGGATATTCCGCTTGCACATCTTCACCAAGCGCCGGTCTCACATGCCATCCAAACCCTATGACGACAATCTTGGTAAGAACCCAGCCAACTATCAGCCGCTGACACCTCTGCAGTTTCTGCAGCGGGCGGCGCTTGCCTATCCCAATCACATCGCGATCATCCACGGCGATCAGCGCTTCACCTACGGCGAGTTCTATGACCGCTGTCGGCGGCTGGCGTCGGCTCTGGCGGCGCAGGGCATTGGGCCGGGCGATACTGTGTCGGTGATGCTGGCGAACACGCCGGCGATGCTCGAAGCGCACTATGGTGTGCCGATGATCGGTGCGGTGCTGCACACGATCAACACGCGGTTGGATGCGCCGATCGTGGCGTTCCAGTTCGATCACGCTGAAACCAAGCTGCTGATCACCGATCGCGAGTTCGCGCCGCTTTCCAAAGCCGCGCTGGAGCTGGCGAGCGCGAAGCCGATTGTCATCGATTATGACGATCCGGAATTTCCGCAAACGGGCGAGCGTCTGTCTGCAGTCGAATATGAAGAATTCATCGCGGCCGGTGATCCGCAGTTTGCATGGCAGATGCCGGATGACGAGTGGAACGCCATTTCGCTGAACTACACTTCCGGCACCACCGGCAATCCAAAAGGCGTCGTCTATCACCACCGTGGCGCGGCGCTGATGTGCTACGCCAACAACCTTGAAGCCGGCATGGGCGCGCACGCGGTATATCTGTGGACGCTGCCGATGTTCCATTGCAACGGCTGGTGCTTCCCCTGGTCCGTGTCAGCCGTTGCCGGCACGCATGTCTGCCTGCGCTGGGTGCGCGCGAAGGCGATGTATGACGCGATCATCGAGCACCGTGTGACGAACCTATCAGGCGCGCCGATCGTGATGGCGACGCTGCTAAACGCAGCAGACAATGAGAAGCGCCCGATTGAGCATCGCGTGTCGGTGAACCATGCCGCAGCGCCGCCGCCGCAGGCCGTGATGGATGCGATGACAGCGGCGGGCTTTCACTTGACGCATCTTTACGGCCTGACCGAAACCTACGGCCCGGCGGTGGTGAACAAGTGGAACGTCGAATGGGATGAGCTCGACGGCGCTGGTCAGGCATTCAAGCGCACGCGGCAGGGTGTGCGGTATCTCGCGCTGGAAGATCTGACCGTGATGGACCCTGAAACGATGCAAAGGGTGCCGGCTGATGGTGTGACGCTGGGCGAAGTCATGTTCCGCGGTAACATCGTAATGAAAGGCTACCTGAAAAACCCGACAGCAACGGCCGAAGCATTCGCAGGCGGCTGGTTCCATTCCGGCGATCTCGGCGTGCTGCATCCCGATGGCTATATTCAGCTCAAGGATCGCTCGAAGGACGTCATCATTTCCGGTGGCGAGAACATCTCATCCATCGAGGTTGAGGATGTGATCTACAAGCATCCATCCGTTGCCTATTGCGCGGTGGTGGCAAAGCCGGACGACCGCTGGGGCGAAACGCCGTGCGCGTTCGTGGAGCTGCGTCCGGGCATGGATGCTTCGGTCGAGGAGCTGATCGGCTGGTGCCGGGAGCGGCTCGCACACTACAAGTGCCCGCGCTATGTCGTGTTCGCGGAGGTGCCGCGCACATCGACGGGCAAGATCCAGAAGTTCAAGCTGCGCGAGATGGCGAAGAGCGCGTGACGCGCAGCGCTGCTTTGCTGAGCGTTGTGTGAGCGCATTTTTTCGATGGCAGCGGCCCAGAGTGCACTCGTCCGGCGTTCCGTCGAGCGGCACTAGCTTCAAAACGTGTTTGCGGCGCTAAAAATCAGGCTGGTCGCAAAGCGTGTCTAAGCGAAAGCGTGAAAATAAGACGTCGCGTGGGGCGCTCTGCGGCTTGACCCGAAGCGCGCCCCGTTACTGAACGAAGTATGCTCCGCGCTTGGGAGATGCGGAGACATACTCCGTAAGATATGCGGCCGGATCATTCTGCTACCGCGGCCTGCGTTGCCATCGCGGCTATTCAGCCGAATGGCTGGTGCTCAGCAAAAGCGGCGATCAGATGATCCAGCCTTTGTCGATCCTGGCCGGAGACTGAGGGCCAAAGGCTCCTGTTTGGCAGCTTTAATGTCGTGTGCTGCCGTTCATGCTTAGTCGTGTGATTTGGTCTTTGAGTTTCAGCTTCCGTACTTTCAGTCGCTGAATTTCCTGCTCATTCGCACCGGGGCGGGAGAGCTCCTCTTCAATCTTACGCTTAAGAAGCTTGTGCTTCTCGGATAGCTCTGCGAGGTGAGCTGAAAGCGCCATCATGGTCCTCCATGCATATTGAAGACGACAGTAGCGTGACAGAAGCTCGGCGACTTGTCCAATGGCGTTATTGTGTCGGATCGCCTAATTTTTGATGCAAATCTGCTTCGCGAGCGGCGCTGCAATGCGGCGCCTTTGCAATGTTTTATGTGCAGAATGTGCGCTGGCCTGTAACGGCAATCACTTGCGAGTTATAAGCAACAGATGGATAGTCCGGCCGCATATGCGCTGGTTGTTTAAAAGGACGTCGCCGGCCGGACATGACGCGCAACAACGATAGAGAGCTTCGGGACGAACTGGCAAAGTTGCGGGCTGAACACCGTGACCTTGATGATCAGATCATACAGCTTGAGGATTCCGGTACTGCGGATCAGCTGTTGGTGAAGCGCCTGAAGAAAAAGAAGCTGGTGATCAAGGATCGCATGACCGCGGTCGAGGATCAGCTGCTGCCTGACATCATCGCCTGACAGACATCGCTCGCGAACAAGCGCGCGCTGAAGGGCGTCAGGCTGCCCGGATGTCGCCTGACGCATTCGAATTGCTGCCATCCACTGCTGTTCCGGTTGCTTCGCCCGCGATTTCGCGCAGGGCCTTTGCGGCTGCTGCGGTTGTCGCTTCGGCATCCGCTTCGCCGCCGTGCGACGTGGAGATCATGCCGCCTTCCAGCGGCTGGCCCAACGTTTCCTTGAAGGTCAGCACTGCGGTGAAGGCCACGGCTGCTGCGAACATGACCATGAACGCTGGCGCCATCGGATTGTCTGTGTAGGCGACGAGCAGCGTGGCGATGAAAGGCGTGAGGCCGCCGACGATGCCGATCGACAGATTGTAGCCGAGCGCCACGGCCGTGCAACGCACCGGCGCCGGGGTCGATTCCACAATCAGAGCCGGGAACGATGACGTGAACAGGCCGACGAAGAGCGCGGCGCCGAGCTGGCCGGCAAAGACGAGTACAGGGTCGGGCTGGTGCATGAGCGTGAACAGCGGCCACGCGGTGAGAAAGCCCATCCCGATCGAGAATAGCAGCACCGGCTTGCGTCCGACCTTGTCGGTGAGCCATGCGCCGAGCAGCATGCATGGCAGCAGCGCAGTCATGCTGATGGTGTTGATGAGCAACGCCTGCGCGGGGGTGAAGCCGTTATCCAGCTCCATCACGCTGACGAGATAGACGAACAACAGGTAGAACGGCACCGCGTTGAATGCGGCGAGGGCGGCGATGCGGCCAACGAGGCGCCAGTGATTGCGCAGCGTGTCGACAATCGCCGGGCTCTTGCCGGTGCGCTCCGGCACTGTCTCCTCGATGTTGCGGCGGATGAGATTGCCGACCAAGCCGACGCCGAGACCCATGATGAAAGGAATGCGCCAGCCCCATTCGGCGAGTGCATCGGCGGACATCACCGCAGCTAGCAGTGCGCCGGTGGCGGAACCGAGCAGCAGGCCGACGATGGCGCCGCAGGCAGCAAGGCCGCCCATGAAGCCGCGCCGGTTCTCAGGTGCGCGTTCAACCAGAAACACCATCGAGCTGGGATGCTCGCCGCCGAGCGATAGCCCCTGCACCATACGCAGCATTGTGAGCAGGATGGGCGCGGCAATGCCAAGCACCGCGTATCCGGGCAGCAGGCCGATGAGGAAGGTCGGCACGGCCATGGCAGTGATGGCGACGATGAGCGCGGCGCGGCGGCCGTAGTGGTCGCTGACGTGGCCAATGGCGATGCCGCCGAGCGGGCGCATCAGGTAGCCAACGGCAAAGACGCCAAAGGTGGCGAGAAGCTGGGCGACCTGGCTTTCATGGGGAAAGAACTGGCGCCCGATCTCGACGGCGAAAAAGCCGTAGATGGCAAAGTCATACCACTCCAGCACGTTGCCGATCATGCCGGCGCCAATGGCCCGGCGGGTGCGCGCTGGTTGCATCCGGATGTGCCCCTCAAGGATGTTTCGCGGTCTGGTTGGTGGGCTGGCCGTCCCCGGGCCAGCGCGTACGGTGAGGCGTTAAGCATGGCATCGGCGGGCTAAGAAACGGCCAAGCGGCAACCAACACTTGTAAATATCGGGCTGTTCCTGTAACTCCGCGCTTTCTGTGGCCGCACGCAGCACGAGATGAGCACCGAAAAAGCCGTTGTAGGCATCATCATGGGAAGCCAGTCCGACTGGCCGACAATGAAGAAGGCCGCGCAGATCCTGGCAGACTTGCAGGTTCCATTCGAAGCGCGCATCGTTTCCGCCCACCGCACACCTGAACGGCTGTATGACTATGCCAAATCCGCTAAGGATCGGGGCTTGAAGGTCATTATTGCCGGTGCAGGCGGGGCCGCGCATCTGCCGGGCATGACCGCTTCCATGACCCAGTTGCCGGTTCTGGGCGTGCCCATCGCCACGACCGCGCTGGGCGGCGAAGACAGCCTGCTTTCGATCGTGCAGATGCCAGCGGGCGTTCCGGTCGGCACCCTCGCCATTGGCGAAATGGGCGCCACGAATGCCGGTCTGCTGGCGGCACAGATTCTCGCCATTACCGACGCGGCGCTGCTTAAGCGTCTCGAAGCGCACCGGGCGGCCCGCTCTGCGGCTGTCGCCGAAAGCCCCCAGGATACGTGAGACCGCATAGGATGCAGCCTCTTCCCCCCGGCTCGACGATTGGCATTCTCGGTGCCGGTCAGCTCGGCCGTATGCTTGCCGTGGCAGCTTCGCGGCTTGGCCTCAAGGCTCACATTTATAGCGACGTTCCGGGGCCCGCTTCGGATGTCGCGGCATCGACAACGATCGGCGCATACGATGATCTGGCGAAGATCACGGCTTTCGCGGCTGAGACCGATGTCATCACCTATGAATTTGAAAACGTTCCTGTTTCTGCCGCTGCTGCGGTGGAAAAAGTGCGTCCGGTGCGTCCGGGGCTGAAGCCTCTGGAAGTGGCGCAGGATCGCTTCAAGGAAAAAAGCTTCATCGCTTCGCTGGGCCTGCCGTTGCCGCGCTTTGCGCTGGTCGAAGGGCCGGGCGATTTTGCTGCCGCGATTGAAGCCGTTGGCGCGCCATCGATCCTGAAGTCGCGCCGTCTCGGCTATGACGGCAAGGGCCAGGCCCGGCTGGCTTCGCCCGATCAGATCGGCGAGGCGTTCGAAGCCATCGGCCGTGCGCCTGCAACTTTGGAGGCGATGGTCAACTTCCAGTTCGAGGTTTCGGTGCTGCTGGTGCGTGGCATCAATGGCGAAACGCTGGTTTACGATATCCCGCAGAACCATCACGAGGGCGGTATCCTGCGGACCTCCACGGTGCCGAGCCGCCTGCCCGCCGCCCATCGCGAGCGGGCGATCGAGATTGCTTCGACGCTGGCAGAGGCGCTGGGTTATGTCGGTTTGATCGGCGTCGAGATGTTCTACGTCGGCGATGCGCTTGAGCCGCTGCTGCTGAACGAGTTTGCCCCGCGGGTCCATAATTCAGGCCACTGGACGATGGATGCATGCGCCGTCGGCCAGTTTGAGAACCACATTCGGGCCGTTGCCGGCTGGCCGCTGGGTGCGACGGAACGTCATTCGGATTGTCAGATGACCAATCTGATCGGCGATGATGTTGCCGCGTGGCCGCAGTTGGCGGGCGAAGCTAATGCCTGTCTGCATCTTTACGGAAAGAACAAAGCTTTGCCCGGCCGCAAAATGGGTCACGTCAACAGGCTATTCCCCCGCTCAGGTGACGTTGAAACCCGTTCACTCTAATCACGCATGGACAATCCGGCGCTCCCTGTGGTAGGGGAAGCGCCATCATCAACGGCAATCGGGGCGTGGTGTTTAGATACCGCACCGTATGCCGCTTTTTTCATTGGTCACCACAAGGCACAAGGAAGTAGCCGCTTGCAGGTTCTCGTCCGCGACAACAACGTCGATCAGGCTCTCAAGGCGCTCAAGAAGAAGATGCAGCGCGAGGGCATTTTCCGTGAGATGAAGCTCCGTAACTATTTTGAAAAGCCCTCCGAGCGTAAGGCTCGTGAGCAGGCTGAAGCTGTGCGCCGCGCCCGTAAGCTGGCTCGCAAGCGCGCTCAGCGTGAAGGCCTTCTGCCCGGCAAGGCTGCACCCGCTGCTGGTGCCCGCCGCTAAAAGTCGGTTTCCGACGGCATTCCTTGTGATTTAGTGCGCCCTGAGTTATTTGCTCACGGGCGCATTTGCCGTTGGAGAGGCGCGTCATCGTAGGCGTCGAGCGCCTTGGCGCGCTTGTCGTATAGCGCCTCGATCCAGCGGAACATCGCCTCGTGCGAACCGTGCAGGTGGTGGTCCGAGTGGCCCGCGCGCGGGAAGGTGATGATATCCTTCGGCGCGTTGGCGGCCTCATAAACGGCCTTCCCCATCTCCACCGGAATGACGCGATCTTCTTCGCCATGCAGAATGAGCAGCGGAGCGGTCACGCGCGGCAGATGCTGTAGAGTCTCGTAGCGGTCGAAGATGAACGGCCGCACCGGCAGCCATGGATAGGACAGCGCTGCCACGTCGACGATCGACGTATACGGCGCATCCAGCACGACGCCGCCAACCTCGTGCGCGGCGGCCAGTTGCACGGCGACGCCCGACCCGATGGATTCGCCATAGACGATGATGTCTTCCGGGGCGACGCCGTCATCGCGCAGCGCCTGATAGGCCAGCGCCGCATCGGCAACATTGTCAGCTTCGCTGGGCTGACCTTCCGATCCGCCGAAGCCGCGATAACTGAGCATCAGCACGCCGTAGCCTTGCGCCAAGAAGCGCCGCATCCGTTCGGAGCGATTGGTGAGGTTGCCGGCGTTGCCATGGAAATACAGCAGCGTTGGCTTGCCGGGGCTGGCGGGGGCGTACCAGCTGACGAGCTGGGTGCCATCCGCAGCGGTCAACACGCGCTCGCGGGCGCCGGGCAGGTTGAACGCTGCCGGTGAGACGCGCTCAGCATCCGGAAAGTACATTAGCTTGCGCTGCAAAACGAATGCGGCAACCGCTACCACTGCGTAGACGGCAAAAAGGGCCAGCGCGATCTTGATGATGAGCTGCATGCCTCTCCAACGCGCTTTTGCTGCACCGATGGTTGAGCGGACGGGCGGTGGTGCCAAGCGGATGGCAGACTAGCCCGATCCGGCGCCGTCTGCGAAGCCGAACCGCTTCGGCCAATTACAAAATCGAATACGTCGTGGCTGAAAACCCGCAAAAAATTTTACGAGCCAATGCAACTCGGAGACAGGACAACAGATGTCGGATGGCTCTTTGTCCAAGCCATCCGAATTGCAGCGTCGGGCCGCAGCCCTGGCCAGATCGTCTGGCCGTCCGTGCTACTGGCCGAGTGCCCGGAGCGGATCGAAGTAGGGTTCGCCCAACGATTCAGCGACCGCTGGATGCGTAATCTTGCCATCATAGACGTTGAGGCCAGCCCGCAGATGCGGATCTTCCACCAGCGCCTCGGTGGTGCCCTTGTTGGCCAGCGCCAGTACGAACGGCAACGTGGCGTTGTTGAGGGCAAAGGCAGAAGTACGCGCGACCGCGCCGGGCATGTTGGCGACGCAGTAATGCACGACACCATGCTCAACGTAGCTGGGTGCCGCATGTGTGGTCGGCCGCGAAGTTTCGGCAAACCCACCTTGATCGATCGCAATATCGACGATGACCGAGCCGCGCTTCATGGCTTTGACCATGTCGGTGCTGATCAGCTTGGGGGCCGAGCGACCCGGTATCAGCACCGCGCCGATGACGAGATCGGCTTCAAGCACGTAATCCTCAATTGCCTGGCGGGTTGAGAATATAGTGTTGAGGCCCGCGCCGAACTGCTGGTCGAGCCCGTACAGCCGCTCAAGATTGACATCGAGGCAGGTGACGGAGGCTTCAAGGCCGATGGCCATGCGCACCGCGTTGACGCCGGAAACACCACCGCCGATTACGACGACGTTGGCTGGGGCAACGCCAGCGGACCCGCCAAGCAGCATGCCGCGTCCGCCCTGTTCCATCTCAAGGCAATGGGCGCCAGCCTGAATCGACATGCGGCCCGCAACTTCACTCATGGGTGACAGCAACGGAAGGCCGCCGCGCGCGCCGGTCACCGTTTCGTAGGCGATGGCAGCAACACCGGAGCGCATCAGGCCGTGCGCTTGATCCGGGTCAGGCGCGAGATGGAGATAGGTGAAAAGCGTCTGGCCAGGGCGAAGCATGGCGCGTTCAGCGGCCAGCGGCTCTTTCACCTTCACGATGAGATCGCTGCTGGCGAACACTTCGTCGGCGGACGGCAACACGGTTGCGCCAGCTTTCACATAGTCTTCGTCTGTCACGCCAATGCGGGCGGCCGCGTTTTTCTCGACGAAAACCTGATGGCCGTGGGCAACCAGTTCCCGCACGCTGGCAGGTACAAGTCCGACCCGGTTTTCGAAAACTTTAATTTCTTTGGGCACGCCGATGCGCATGTTGGCGCCTTTCTCCGCTTGAAGTCGCGGCAAGGGTATTGCGGATTACCGCCTTGGCAACCGCGATCTTGGTCTGGCCCCCATATCAGGGTGCGGCTTTTGCGGTTCGGCTTAATTTGCAGGTCGGAATGGAGATGCGCGCTGCGCGCCGGTGAAGTCGGGCAAGGCGCCGCCCTTGGTCGCTGACGCGGTGTTCTGCCCCGGCGGAACCAGAAGCAGCAGCATCGCGCTCAACAGCAGCGGTCCGATCCAGATTGCCCAGTAGAGGCCATAGATCTGCACAGCCTCGCGGCGTCGCAACGCGGCCAGCTTCTTTTTCTGGTCTGCCTGATTTGCGGCGTTCTTCAAATCCTGCTGCGCGCGGGCGATTTCATAGTCGATCTCGTCGTGGTTCTCGCCGCACTCATGCAGCGCCCGTTCGTATTCTTCGAGGATCGGCTGCAATTCGCGATCGGCAACTCCGTTCATCAGCGTAAGCCGTTGCAGCGCGCTGTTGACCTTGCGGCCGCACTCGTCGAAGCGGCGCGCCTTGGCAGGATAATCCTTCGCCTGCTCGATGAGACCGATGACCATGGACAGAGAGCCGGTGACAAAGCCGGTGAAATCCAGCACGTTGCGCGTATGCACGCTGATGCTGTCCTGAAAGATGGTGGTGTAGATCGGCAGCAGAAATCCGAACACACCCGCCAGCGCAAATGCCAGCGTGCTTGCATCCTGCTTGCGCTCGAATCGTTTTGCGGCGTTGAAGCGTGCGCGCTTCACGACGTTCCAGTTGTTCAGGTATCTGTCGCGCGCGGATACGTTCTTGCGCACGGTCTCAGCCGCAAGCCGGATTTGTGTCGCGCCAGATGCCGTGGGAATTCGACTCGTCTGCATGCGGGCACATTACTGCGCATCTATCGAACGCTCATCAGGCGAGATGCCATTCCGATGGCCAATGCGCCGGATGGTGTTGAAAACCGGAAGGCGCATCAGGGGGCCGTGCCGCAGGGTCGCATCCGCTGGCAAACCCGCCGCGCAAATCGCGAATGTTACGACCGCTTACCGAACGTTATCGGTGGCGACTCTTTGCGCGGGTTGCAAAACCTGTGGTTGACCTACGATGTAAGGTACTCGTTGGCGCCTTTCTGATGTGCTCTGCGTGTTGATATTCGCCGCAGCCGTGCGCCCAAAATTCTCGTCTGAATGCCTGGAGTAATGCGTATGCGGTTACCTCCCGTTCCAACAACGCCGACTGTCGTATTCGATCTGGACGGCACGCTTGTGCACACCGTTCCGGACATCGCCGCCGCGTTGGATGAAGTTCTCGCGCCCTATGGTGTTGCTTCGACCAGCGAGGATGAAGCTGCCTCCATGATGGGCGACGGCCTCAGCGAATTCTTCTGGCGCGCGTTGACCTCCAAGCGTCTCAATTTGTCGGCCGATGAGGCGGATACAGCGCGGCGTCGCTTTATTGCCTGCTATGCCAAGCAGCCGGCGCGTCGATCACGCGTTTATCCGGGCATCTATGCGCTGTTGCAGGAGCTGCGTCAGCGCAATGTTCGCATTGCGGTCTGCACCAACAAGATCGAGGAAATTGCGCGTACGATCTTGCAGGATATGCGCCTGCTGAATTGTTTTGATGCGGTGGTTGGCGCCGGTGGCGATCGGCCGGCGAAGCCCGATCCTCGCCCTGTTCTGGAAGCAGTTACGCGAGCAGGCGGACAAATGGAGCGGGCGCTGCTTGTCGGTGACACGAGCGCCGATCACGGCGCGGCAATTGCTGCGCGCATTCCGCTGGTGCTGGTCGATTACGGCTATAGCCATTTGCCGATCAGCGCGCTGACCTATGGCATCATTGTCGATAATCCCACGAGCCTGCACGACGCGGTGATGCGGTTTGTCGGCATGGAGGATTATCGCGGACCGGACGCCGAAGCGGAGCATCATCCCGGCGTCGCTTAGGCGCGCCAGTCACACTGAATCATGCGGCAAAGGTAAGTGGTACGCGCTGAGCTGAGCCTATTCGCCAGCGGCAAGCTGACGTTTGCAGATCTCACGCCATTTGCTTTTGGTGATGTGTGTGCCTGCATCCCAGGTGTCGATGCAATACTGAAGTTTTTCAGCGCGAGTAGGCGCCTTGTAGTCGCTGATGCTGGGCGCCGCGGTGTCGGTGCTGCCACCCTCGCGATAGTTGCGCGTGCCCTTGCGGCCGGCGTCAACCGTGCTGACGACGGTGAGTGTCGTCGCGGGGTGAGCAGACGAAGCTGCGACTGTCCATGCACCGGCGGCGGCGTTTGATGCCGTCAAAGCAAGGAGCGAAAGCGCACCGAGGGCGCATATATATGTGCGAGCAAAGGCCATGGTTAATCCTACAACGGATTGCCGCCGCGTGGTGCAGGAACAGGATTTCTGGTGAAGCTTTGCTGGCGTAATGGTCCGGATTGGAACGACGCTTTTGCGTGCGCGGATCCGAGCTCTGAAAAGGGGAAGGCGCGCGAAAGGGGACGTTCGCGCGCCTTCGCCGGCCAGGGCCGGGAAAGCCTGACCGGCTGTATGCCGTGTGATGGTTCAGGGAGCTTCAGAAGCAGCGGCGCTGCTGGGCGCGCTCTTGCTGGTGTTGCGGGATGATGCTGGTTTTGTCGTTTCGGTCCTGATGGAAGCGCTGGCCGTTTCATCCATGTGCCGCAGAGTGCCCATGATGCGCGCGCCTTCATCGGCCGAAAATATCTGATGGATGATCTCGCTCTCAACGATCGCGGTGTTTTCCATTCGCACGCGCTTGGCGTTTATCTTGCCGGTGCTGCGTCCGCGGATGATGACTTCCTCCGCATCAATGCCGCCTTCAACCGAAGCATCGGTGTCGATGATAAGCAGCTTGCAATGCACGTTGCCGAATACGTTGCCCTTGATGAGAATGTCGCCGTTGCTTTCTAGATCGCCGCGCACTGTCAGGCATTCGTCAACGAGCGCATGCACGGGTGGCTTGGTGCGATCTGGTGCGGCGTATTCTCCGGTTGCAGGATGTACTGCCGGGGCAGAAGGCTCGATGCTGTCGGCGTTTCCTGGTGCAGCAAAGCTGTCAAGTTTCTTGGTATTGAACATTGCGAATGCCCTTGTGGAATGATGCAGGCAATATCCGAGCTACGCAGATGAGCAGTAACAGCAGCAATTAAGTGACTGTTCGCACACTATTGGAAGCAAAGAGTGCTGTTCCCGTGAGCAATATGCGTAAATGAAATTGAAGTGTTTCCCGCGCGCTACTCGCACGTCAAAGGATATAAGTCAGTGTTCAATCGGATTGCGCTATTGCAATCCACTCTGTTGCAGCAGTCGAAGAACCGCGCTGCATGGCGCTACAAATGAGTGCCAGTCGCCCTTCTTCTTCGGATCGACATCATATCGAAAGCGGTTCTGCGGTCCGGCCGCGCCTTTGGCCATGACGCCGACAAGCGATCCATCATGCGCAAGAACAGGCCCGCCGGAATTGCCGGGCAGTGAGTCCACGCTGGTGGCGATGTAGGTGGATGTCGTGTCGCGAAACTCGGCCTTGCCGATGCCGACAGAAATGCCGTGGCTCCAGCGCTTGATCTGCTGCGACTGTTTCAGCGAGCGCCGCTTGGCGACACCGGGAAAGCCGATCGCGTAGACTTCCTGCTCGAACGCGCTGTCACATTGTCCGTTCACGGGCAGGGGTGCGCCGACGTGGCGTTTCGATGGTGCTACGACCCGGATGACGGCGAGATCGTACGCATCATCGATGCGGACGGCTTTGACATTGTCGAGCCGCTGCGGGCGCGGCGCGAGCGTGATGCCATCCGCCTCAAAGCGTTTGCTGCTGGTGTCTTCAACCAGATAGCGCTTCTGGCCTTTGCAATCCTCCACTGCATGTCCGGCGGTGATGAAATAGTGCTCAGTGCGTTCGCCCTTCGGTACGCGTCGGACCGGGAAGGCGGAGGCGGTGTAACTGCCTTTGCTGCCTTCGCACACGAACGCGTAGACGGAGTTCCATGCCTCGGAAACAGCTGCGGGGCGCTCGTCGGTGAAGAAGCCTTCGCCCGCGTGAGCCGATGACAGCGAAAGCATCGGCATGGCGACAGCAATGATGGTGCTGACGGCAAACATCGTCGTCAGACGCCGCGTGATGGCGCCGGCGGCTAGTGGCTTGCGGACTAATTTGGCAGAGGCGGGCGGCATGGGTGCGGCGAATGGTTGTTGCAACTCTGCCTGCGGAACCGGGCGGCATCCCATCGAAAACAGCAAAGCCGCTCTGCGGTCAACCCGCAGAACGGCTTTGAGATAACGATCGCACATTGGCCCGGTGATCATGAGCCAGTGGCGGAAACAATGCCCCGCCACAGGGCGCCGAGATCGTGGGCTCCGATGTGGAGCCCGGTTTCCGTTTAGTGGGCCAGCGCCTTGACGATTTCTTCCGTCATCTTCTTGGCGTCGCCCAGCACCATCACCGTATTGTCGTTGTAGAACAGCGGATTATCGATGCCTGCATAACCGGACGCCAGCGAGCGCTTGTTGAACAGCACAGTGCCCGCCTTCCACGCCTGCAGCACCGGCATGCCGTAGATGGGCGACGTCTTGTCGTTCTCAGCCGCAGGATTGACGACGTCGTTCGCGCCGATCACGTAGACGACATCGGCCTGCGGGAACTCCGAGTTGATGTCTTCCAGCTCGAACACTTCGTCATAGGGCACGTTGGCTTCGGCCAGCAGCACGTTCATGTGGCCGGGCATGCGGCCTGCAACCGGATGGATGGCGTACTTGACCTCGACGCCTTCCTTCTTCAGCGCATCGCCCATTTCGCGCAATGCGTGCTGGGCTTGCGCCACCGCCATGCCGTAGCCCGGCACGATGATGACCTTGGAGGCGTTCTTCATCACGTAGGCGGCATCTTCCGCCGAGCCGAGCTTGACGGGCTTCTGCTCGCCGCCGGCCGCCGGGCCCGCCGTCTCGCCACCGAAGCCGCCGAGAATGACGGAGATGAACGAGCGGTTCATGCCCTTGCACATGATATACGACAGGATTGCGCCTGACGATCCGACCAGCGCGCCGGTGATGATGAGCGCGATGTTGGATAGCGTGAAGCCGATGCCCGCGGCTGCCCAGCCTGAATAGGAGTTGAGCATCGACACCACAACCGGCATGTCAGCGCCGCCGATCGGGATGATGATGAGCACGCCGAACAGCATCGAAAGCAGCGTGATGGCCCAGAACAGTGTTGCGTCGCCGCCGGATTGGCAGAACAGATAGATCAGGTACACGATCGCGACGAACAGGCCGAGATTGATGGCGTGGCGCGCGGGCAGGATGATCGGCTTGCCGGACATGCGGCCCGAGAGCTTCGCGAACGCTATGACCGATCCGGTGAAGGTGATGGCGCCGATGGCAACGCCAAGCGACATCTCGATGAGACTGGCGGCGCCGATGGCTCCGCGCGTGCCGATGCCGAAGCTGTCCGGCGCATAGAGCGCGGCGGCGGCAACGAACACGGCGGCAAGACCGACAAGCGAGTGGAACGCGGCGACCAGTTCCGGCATCGCCGTCATGGCGATGCGACGGGCGGTGACGGCGCCGATGCTGCCGCCGACGCCGAGACCGCCAAGCAGAAGTAGCCATGTCCACACCGACTGCGGCGCGGCGACGGCCAGCGTCGTGACCATGGCGATGGCCATGCCGGTCATGCCGAAATAGTTGCCCTGGCGCGAGGTGGCCGGGCTCGACAATCCACGCAGCGCCAGGATGAACAGCACGCCGGAGACGAGATAAAGCAGAGCGACGAGATTAGGTGTCATTGTGCACTTCCCCCGAGGGCAGGCATTGCGAGTGCGGTCGGGATGGGATTGAGGGCGCGCGTTGCTGGGTTCATCACCGCTTGTCGCCCTTCTTCTTGTACATCGCCAACATGCGCTGCGTGACGAGGAAGCCGCCGAAGATGTTCACGGCGGCCATGATGAGGGCCAGCACGCCAAACGTTTTCGAAGCGACAGTGTCGCCGCCCGTGAGGCCCGAGACAGCGCCGTGCTCAACCGCAACGGCGAGCAGCGCGCCAACCACGATCACCGATGAAATGGCGTTGGTGACGGACATCAGCGGCGTGTGCAGCGCGGGCGTAACGGCCCACACAACGTAGTAGCCGACGAAGATCGCCATCACGAACACCATCAGTTCGTAGACGATGGGGTCGATGGTGCCGCCGATGCCACCCGCCGCGAGTGCGGGCGATGCCAATGCGGCGGTGAGCGTGACAGCGCCAGCCGCCAGAGCGGTGAGCCGTCCGAATGTCGATTGCTTGCGACCGTGCATCATGCGGCTCCCTGCAGGCTGGGGTGAACGATCGCGCCGTCGCGGGCGACAAGCGTGCCCTTGATGATCTCGTCGTCCCAGTTGATCGCCAGCTTCTTTTCCTGCTTGTCGAACATGGTCTCGAAGAAGGTGTAGAGGTTCTTGGCGTAGAGACTGGAGGCGTTGATTGCGATCTCGCCCGCGAGATTGAGCGGGCCAAAGATCCGCACGCCGTTGTGGTCGACGATCTCGCCAGGCTTGGTCAGCTCGCAGTTGCCGCCGCGCTCCGCCGCCAGATCGACGATGATCGAGCCGGGCTTCATGCTTTCCACCATGGCGCGCGTGATGAGACGCGGTGCCGGACGCCCAGGAATGAGCGCGGTGGTGATGACGATGTCCTGGCCCTTGATGTGATTGGCGACCAGTTCCGCCTGCTTGGCCTGATATTCCGCCGACATCGCCTTCGCGTAACCGGCTGCGGTCTGGGCCTGCTTGAACTCGTCGTCTTCGACGGCGATGAACTTGGCGCCGAGTGAGGCGACCTGTTCCTTCGCGGCCGGGCGAACGTCCGTGGCCGACACCTGTGCACCGAGGCGGCGTGCGGTGGCGATAGCCTGGAGACCGGCTACGCCCGCGCCCATGATGAAGGCCTTGGCCGCAGGCACGGTGCCCGCCGCCGTCATCATCATCGGCATTGCCTGCTGGAACATCGCGGCGGCATCGATCACCGCTTTGTAGCCCGCGAGGTTGGCCTGCGAGGACAGCACGTCCATCGACTGCGCACGCGTGATACGCGGCATGAATTCCATCGAGAACAGGGAGGCCTTGCCGGTAGCCAGCGCCTCCATGCCTGCGCGATCGCCATAGGGATCGAGCATGGCGATGACGAGTGCTTCCGGCTTCAGCGCCGCGACCTCGGTGGCGGATGGCCGGCGCACCTTCAACAGCACGTCGGCATCGCGCAGCGCATCAGCGGCGGTGGGCACGATTTCCGCACCCTGGGCCGCGAGTGCCGCATCGGCAAAGCGGGATCGCGCTCCGGCGCCAGCTTCAACCTTCACTTTAGCCCCTAGGGCGACGAGCTTCTTGACCGTCTCCGGCGAAACCGCAACGCGCGGTTCATCCGCAGGCTCGGCGGTAACTGCAATGGTGACCATGCAAGTGTCCGATTCCGTGAGAAAAACGCTGTCGCCGGACTCGGCGGCTTGTCGGCCGCCGGTCCATGGGGATTTGGCTTCAGCCTAGGTGAGGAAGAGGTACATGCCGACGAGAAGCACAATCAGCGAAACTACTGCGATTTTCGTTAGAAACATGAAGCCCTTGTAGGTGCTCTCCAACTGGGCGTAGTCCATGTTTTCGTTGCCGCCAGAAAGATCGATCGACACTTGCTTGCCCCTCCCTAGGGATTGCTTGATCGTTGAGCTTTCTTCGTTACATCAAGCCAGATGTGCTATCAAGTCGCACACGGTGTTAGCGTGGTGCTGCATCGATGCTGACCGGCACCGTTTTCCGGTCCTGCCCCGCCAGTTGCGGCGGTGCAATAGGACAGCGCAGCCGAGCATCTGCAGCGACAGTAACGCAGCGATGACAGCGCGGCAGCCCGGACAAAAGAACATAGGTCTAAGGGCTTAGACTTTGGTCTCGGCAGAAAAGCGTCTGCATGATGCGCTGCGTGCTCTGTCTGCGGAGCAAGGCGAACGGACTCGAAACTGCAGCGCTTTCGCGCGTTCGCGAGCACTTCCCCTGCGATCATTTGCGCAGGGACATGATGTAAGCGGCCAGCGCGTGCATCTCATCCTGGGAGAGATTGTGGTTCGGCATCATCGGTGGAATCGATGCCAGCCAGCTCACCACGCCATCGTAGGTTTGCAGCGGTCGATTGGCCACCGCGCTGAAGCCGGGAATGCCCATGGCGCCCTGCTTTTCGCCCTGCCCAGGATTGAGGTGGCATTCGGCGCACAGAGAAATCGCCAGCTCATGCCCTTTCCGTATCGCGTCGGCGCCAGTTTGGGCGTGGGCTGCAGCGGGAAGCAGAACGGCGAATGCCATGCACGCCAGGCGCGCAAGCTTGTGCAAGGAGTTTGCCCCGCTGAACCTCGGCCATATCGACATGGTGCATTCCCCCGGCATCGCAATCAGCGCCGCATTCTACTGAAGGAGCGCGCGAATGCGTTGATCAATATCAGATCCGGCAGTGCGTGATCAGGCGGGCCGGCGTGTGCGCTGGCCTATTCAGGCAGCGGCACACCGGCCAATGCAAACGCTTCGCGCTGGCGGGCGGCGAGCGTGTCGAGGTCGAAATCGTCGATCATGCCGTTGAACAGCCGATACCAGTTCTGGCGCGCACCGAGGTGCAGGAAGACGCCGCCGAGACCGATGGCAGCGCGATCCATGAAGACGAATTCGCGCGGGATGCGAACTGGCCCTTTTTCCTTCAGGATGCGATGCACGGTGAATGCTTCCTGCCGGCCATACTCGCCGGGAGACGTATCCTCAGCGATGGTGCGCTCGCGATCATCCAGCAGCGGGCCGTAGATGAAGCGCGCCCAGATGGTGAGCGCTTCAATCAGCTCGTTGGAGAGACCGGAAAACCCCCAGGTCTCATAGGCGCTGACGATGCGGTCGCGGTCGTTGGCGAGCAATCCGCGATAAAGGTCGACCACGCCCCCGACGAACTGCGGGCGGAATGCGCGTATGCAACCATAATCCAGCAGGTTGATGCCGCCGGGCGCGGGCAACGCTGGAGCTGTGCTGTCGCCCGATGCCGGTGTTGATGCCGCTTGGTCGGCCGCCGCAAACACGGTGTAATTGCCCAGGTGCGGATCGCCGTGGATGACGCCGTAATGGCTGAATGGATACCACCAGGCGCGGAACATCGCCTGCGCGATTGCGTTGCGATCCTCCAGCGGCGCGGCCTTGTAATCGAGCAGCGGTTTGCCATCCAGCCACGTCATGGTCAGCAGACGCTTGGTTGAAAGTGCTGCGATGACTTGCGGCACGCGGACGGTTGGATCGTCGGCGAAGATGTGCGCGTAAAGCCGCGTGTGGCTGGCCTCGCGCTCGTAATCGAGTTCTTCGCGCAGGCGCGCGGCGATTTCAGCCAGGATGCCGCTGGTTTCAATTGCGGGATTGAAACGGGCATGGATGGCGAAGATGGCGCGCAGTTGCGTCAGGTCCGCTTCAACCGCCGACGACATATCCGGATATTGCAGCTTCACCGCCAGAGCGCGGCCGTCGTTGTCCGTTGCGCGATGCACCTGTCCGAGCGATGCGGATGCTGCGGCGTTGAGATCGAATGATCGGTAGCGCCCCGGCCAGTTCGGCCCCAGCTCCGCCACCATGCGGCGCTTTGCGAACGCTGGCCCCATCGGCGGCGCAGCGGATTGAAGCTGGGAAAGCTGACGCGCGTATTCGGCTGGTAGCGCTTCGGGGATGGTTGAAAGCAGTTGCGCCACCTTCATTAGCGGGCCTTTGAGCCCGCCGAGTGCAGCTGTCAGTTCGGCAGCTCCGCGCGCACCGTCATGCTCGCGGCCGAACAATCGCTCTCCGGCGATGCGTGTCGCGACACCACCGACGCTGGCGCCAACCTTGAGATAGCGCGACGCGCGCGCTGAGAACCGGTTTTCTTCCTTTGTCATCGCTTCCCGCATATCGGGTTGCGCGGCGCCATCGGCAAGATGCGATCTGCCGCGACAGCCGTGTTCGACGGCCGGCTAGACCGCAACCTGCGTTCCCACTTCGACAACGCGATCGGTTGGAATGCGGAAATATGTGGTGGCGTCCTGCGCGCTGCGCGCCAGCGCAACGAACAGTTTGTCTTGCCACGCTGGCATTTCCGATTTTGGCGTTGTCTTCAAGTTGCGTCGCGACAGGAAGAACGATGTGGTGCCGACATCCACGTTGAGATCCTTGCGCCGACACACCTCGAAAATTTTCGGAACGCTCGGCGTTTCCATGAAGCCATAGCGCGCGACGACGCGGATGAAGGTGTCGGACACGCGATCGACGGTCAGGCGTTCATAGCGGGGCACGCGTGGCACATCTTCGGTTTTGATCGACAGGATGATGTTACGCTCGTGCAGTACGCGGTTGTGCTTGAGGTTATGCATAAGCGCAGTTGGCGCCGCCGTCGGATCGGCGGTGAAGAACACGGCAGTGCCCGGAACGCGGTGCGGCGGCTTGGCATCGAGCCTGCGCAGCAGCCACTCCATATCGGCTTCATCCTTGCGGGTCTGCTTGGCCAGCAGGCGCGAGCCGCGCACCCATGTCCACATGATGGTGGCGATGCATGCCGCCAGCACCAGCGGCAGCCAGCCGCCTTCAAACACCTTCAGCATGTTGGCGGCGAAGAAGAACTGCTCCAGCACCATGAGCGGCATCAGCAGTGCCAGCGTCTGCCACAGCGGCCACTTCCAGTATTGCCACAGCACCAGAATGGCCAGCATCGATGTGATGACCATGGCGGCGGTAACGGCGACGCCATAGGCCGAGGCGAGGTTGGATGACGACTGGAACATCACCACCATCAGCAGCACGGCGATCAGCAGCATCCAGTTCACGCGCGGCAGATAGATCTGGCCGGACATCGATTCAGATGTGTGGGTGATGCCAAAGCGCGGCAGCATGCCGAGCTGGATCGCCTGGCGTGTCAGCGAGAATGTGCCGGTGATAACGGCTTGCGCCGCAACGACCGTTGCGATGGCGGCCAGCACGACGATGAACGGCAGCGCCCAGCTGGGATACAGCAGGAAGAACGTGTTGGTCAGCGTTTCGGGATGCGTCAGCACCAGCGCGCCCTGGCCGAAATAGTTCAACAGCAGGCAGGGCAAAACGAGCACGAACCACGCGGCCTGAATGGGCTTGCGGCCGAAGTGACCAAGGTCGGCATATAGCGTCTCGGCACCGGTAATCGCCAGGAAGACGAGGCCAAGAACGGTGAGGCCGAGAAAGCCGTGGTTGAGCAGGAACTGCACGCCGTACCAGGGATTGAGCGCAAGCAGAACGCCCGGATTGGCGACGATATTGATGACGCCGCCGAGCGCCAGCGTGAGGAACCAGACGACGGTTATGGGGCCGAAGAAGGTCGCCACCTTGGAGGTGCCGCGCGATTGGACGGAAAACAGCAGCACCAGGATGAGCACGGACAGCGGAACGACGAACTTCTCAAACGCTGGCGAAATAAGCGTCAGGCCTTCCATCGCCGATAGTACCGAGATGGCGGGGGTGATGACCGCGTCACCATAGAAGAACGCGGCGCCGGCAATGCCCAGGCCAACGATAACCGGTGCTGATTTTTTCGCGACGGATTGCCCAAGCGCCATCAGGGCGAACATGCCGCCCTCGCCTTTGTTGTCAGCGCGCAGAAGAATGACGACGTACTTCAGCGTCACAATGAGCAGCAGCGCCCACGTGATGAGCGACAGTACGCCATAGACTACTTCGTTGCCGGGCAGGCTCGAACCCTTGGCGGCATCGACGGCGACACGGAAGGCGTAAAGCGGGCTGGTTCCGATGTCGCCATAAACGACGCCGACTGAACCAACCATCAGCCCCAGAAACTTCTTGTTCGCCATTCCTTCAGGTGAGGCCGGCTCGGCGCCTTTTTGGGCCCCCTGCGAATGTGCCACGTGGCACCCCCGTAGCTGGATTGCAGTGCAGCAATTGGCGCGGGCTTCTGAACCCATACTGAAGCGAAGGGAACCATTTAATTGATATTCTCACCGCGACGCATTGCTTGACAATGACAGGTGAAACTGAAGCGGAAGCAAAGAAACGGACAGCGGCGCACCGACGAAGAGCCGATGCGCCGCAATTGGTAAGGAATTCCCGAAGGGGCGGCGACCAATTGATCGGGTCTTTGCAGCGGAACGCGTCAGCCCGCAGGCAGACGATATCGCCGCCCGATCAGACCGCCTTCTCCGCAGCTTCCAGTTCGTCAATCATGCCCTCGATGACCTTCAGGCCCTTGTTCCAGAACTCGGGATTGGAGGCGTCGAGCCCGAACGGTGCCAGCAACTCAGAGTGATGCTTGGAACCGCCCGCCTTGAGCATATCGAAGTACTTGTTGACGAAGTCGGGGTGCGCTTCCTCGTAAAGGCCATAGAGAGAGTTCACGAGGCAGTCGCCGAACGCGTATGCGTAGACATAGAACGGCGAATGCACGAAGTGCGGGATGTAGGCCCAGAACACTTCGTAGCCGGGTTTTAGCTCAATTGCCGGGCCAAGACTTTCTGCCTGCGTTTCGTACCAGATCTGGCCGATCTGATCCGGCGTCAGCTCGCCGTTGCGGCGGGCTTCATGCAGTTTGCGCTCGAAGGTGTAGAACGCGATCTGGCGCACGACCGTGTTGAGCATATCCTCAACCTTGCCGGCAATCATCGCCTTGCGCTCGCGTGCGTCCTTGGTTTCCCGCAGCAGCGCCTTGAAGGTCAGCATTTCGCCGAACACCGATGCCGTTTCAGCAAGCGTCAGCGGCGTTGAAGCCAGCAGCGCGCCCTGCGAACGCGCCATCATCTGGTGCACGCCGTGGCCGAGTTCGTGCGCGAGTGTCATCACATCACGCGGCTTACCCAGATAGTTGAGCAGCACATAGGGGTGCACGGACGGAACCGTCGCGGCAGCGAATGCGCCGGGCGCCTTGCCGGGACGTGCCGGGGCGTCGATCCAGTTCTTGTCGAAGAACTCACCCGCAACATCGGCCATCTGCGGCGCGAAGTCGTTGTAAGCGCTGAGCACGAGGCGCTGCGCGTCCTTCCATGCAAACACGCGCTCAGGACGTTCCGGCAGCGGAGCATTGCGATCCCAATGGGACATCCGCTCCATGCCAAGCCACTTGGCTTTCATCGCGTAATAGCGGTGCGACAGACGCGGATATGCAGCGCGCACGCTGGAAACCAGCGCGTCGACAACTTCCGCTTCCACCTGATTGGCGAGATGGCGGCTGTCGGCCACGTCCTTGAAGCCGCGCCAGCGGTCGGAGATTTCCTTGTCCTTGGCCAGCGTGTTGGTGATGAGCGTGAAGAGGCGAACGTTGTCCTTGAACACTTTCGATAGCGCTTCAGCGCCGGCCTGACGCTTCTTGCCGTCCGCGTTCGAAAGCAGGTTCAACGTGCGTTCAAGTGCCAGCGGCTCGCTCTCGCCTTCCACGGGGAAGCGCAGCGCCGCCATCGTTTCGTTGAACAGCCGGTTGAACGCGCCGCCCGATGTCTGGCTTTTTTCGTGCATCAGCCGTTCCAGCTTTTCCTCAAGCTGATAGGGCTTTTCCTTGCGGACGTTGATGATCCACGGCCGATAGTGGGCAAGGCGCTCGTTCTTCAGCGCTGCTTCCAGCGTCGCGTCGTCGATCTGGTTCAGTTCCAGCTCGAAGAAGATGATGTTGGTGGAAATTGCGGTCAGCTTTTCGGCGACATCGCCATAGAATTTCGCGCGTTCCGGATCAGCCTGATTGCCGGCGTAGTGCAGGCCCGCAAACGAACCAAGGCGGCCAGTCAGTTCGACGAAGCGCTCGAAGTCCTCGAGCGCGGTTGCCAGCGCGCCGCCGTCCTTGGCGATCTCAACCAGCTTGCCGTGATAGGCATCCTTGATGCGCTGGCCTTCCGCCGCGGCAGCGTCGAGGTCGCGCGCAAGCTCTGGAGCGGTTGGCGAAGGATAAAGATCGGCGAGATTCCACTCGGGCATTGCACCCAGTTCGTCGTTCGTGTCGGCGGTAACGGCCTTGGCCACAGCGGTCTCCTGCGCGTTAAATTTGGTCTGAATGGCGATCGCGAGCGCGTTCGCCCGCTATATGTGAGCTGTCGATTAACTGATTTACAGGTCTGTTAAGGCTGTGCAAAGGCACGCTGAACGTGTCGTTTTGAACCCGACCGAATCAGAAAAGGCTCAACCTGAGCGTCTTCGCAACTCCTTATTTACCCTTGTTGGGCAGTCTTAGCTTCAGTGAGTGAGCCACTGGCGGCCGAGTGTTCGATCCTGACGCATTTCAGGCGAGGCCAGCCAGTTAGGTAGTCCGTTACAGGTTGAGTTCGAGTGCCTCATGGTCAAGAGTTTGCTTATCGTCGATGACGATCCCACCCAACGCCGCATTCTTGAAGAAACGATCAAGCGCCTCGGGTTCGCTACTAAAACTGCCGGCTCGGGCGAGCAAGCCCTGCAGATCCTTGAAGGCCCGGAACGCGGCGACATTAGCCTCGTGCTTTTGGACCTCGTCATGGCCGGCGTGGACGGCATGGCGGTTCTGGAAAAGCTCGGAAGCAATCCGGGCACCCCACCGATCATCGTGCAGACGGCGCATGGTTCCATCGACGCAGCCATCAACGCGATGCGCGCCGGTGCTGTCGATTTCGTCGTAAAGCCGGTTTCGCCGGAGCGACTGGAAGTTTCGATCAAGAGCGCGCTCAAGATCGAGGCGCTGGCCGGCGAGATCACGCGCATCAAGAAGAAGGTTGAAGGCACGCTGACCTTCGCCGATCTCGTGGTGCAGGCTGAAGGCATGGAGCGTGTCGTTGCGCTCGGCAAGCGTGCTGCGGCTTCGAATATCCCGGTGCTTATCGAAGGCGAATCCGGTGTCGGCAAGGAGCTGATCGCCCGTGCCATTCAGGGCGAATCCGAGCGTGCGGGAAAACCGTTCGTCGTCGTCAACTGCGGCGCCATTCCGGAGAACCTGATCGAATCCACGCTGTTCGGCCATGAGAAGGGCGCCTTCACCGGCGCCGTCGACAAGCGTATCGGCAAGTTCCAGGAAGCCGACGGCGGCACGCTGTTTCTCGACGAGGTTGGCGAGCTTCCGCTTGATGCGCAGGTGAAACTGCTGCGCGCATTGCAGGAAGGCGAAATCGATCCGGTCGGCGCGAAGAAGTCCGTCAACGTCAACTTCCGGCTCATCTCGGCTACCAACCGCAACATGATCGACATGGTGCGCGAAGGTAAGTTCCGCGAGGATCTCTACTATCGCCTCAACGTGTTCCCGATCTGGGTGCCGCCGCTGCGCGAGCGGCTGGGTGATGTTGCTGAGCTGGCGCGTCACTTCATTGCCCGCTTCGCGGCTGAGGAAGGCAAGCGCATCAGTGGCCTCAGCGAGGATGCATTGCGTCTGATCCGCAGCTATCCGTGGCCGGGTAATGTGCGGCAGCTTGAAAACGCCGTGTTCCGTGCGGTGGTTCTGGCCGATGGTCCGGAGCTGACGGTTGCGGAATTCCCGCAGATCGCTGCGCACGTCACCGGCTTTGAAACGGCTGTGCCTGCTGCGCCAGCTCCGGCTCCGAAGCAGCCTGCGTTCAAAGGCCCGGCGGTGCTGGGTGCGGAAGATATCATTCCGCAGACGATGGAAATTCGCGGCGGCAACGGTGGTGGTCACGCCAGTGCGCTGGGTATTCCGGTCGTAACCGAAGCTGGCGACATCCGCTCGCTGGATGAGATTGAAGCTGACATGATCCGGCTGGCGCTTGGGCGCTATCGCGGACACATGACGGAAGTGGCGAAGCGCCTGAAGATCGGTCGCTCGACGCTCTATCGCAAGATGCAGGAATACGGCCTCGAGCCGCGCGCCTAAACCGCGGAGGCGTGCAGCTCCTGGCTGTGAGACGGCGCCGCGTCACCCGAGGGTGGCGCGGCGTAGTCGTATCTGAAGTAGAAAGTTATCAGAATTATCGTGTGACGATATTATTCTGCCAGCTAGCGTTTCGGCAGAACGTTGTAGGCGTGGCCAGTCACAATGCGATGATAGATGTAGCCGATCAGCACGATTGAAACGGCGCCAACGGCGACCGGCATCAACAGGAACTGCCAGGACGCTGCGGCTAGAACCACGACAATCGGATTTGCGCCTGCCGGCGGATGCAGCGTGCCGGTAAGAAGCATGCCAGCGATACCGAGGCCAACGCCGACCGCCATGGCTGCCACCGGTGAGGCAATGAACATGAAAGCTAACAACCCGAGCGACGCCGTAACCAGATGGCCGCCGATGACATTGCGCGGCTGGGCCAGTGGGCTGGCCGGCGCACCAAACACAAGCGCGCAGCTGGCGCCGAACGGCGCGATGATGAGCGGAAGCGCCGTCAGATCGGCTGCGCCCGCCAGAATGGCTATGGTCAGAGTGGCGCCAATGCCGGCCAGAATGGCGTTACGCCAGGGCAATGCCCGGAATGCTTCCAGCCGCGACGGCGCCGCGTATTCTGTTGTTTCGGTCAAAACTACCCTCCCCTGAAGTGAAAACGGCGCCGGATTTCCATCCGGCGCCGCACAGGTCTTAGTTGACCTTCTTGAACTTGGCAGCTTCTTCCGAGCCGCCCGTCGCGTTGCCGGCGCTGTAGGAGTGGGCACCGACGCCCGCCAGCTTGCCGCCCTGTACGACGAGGTATTCGTCGCGGATCGGCTTGCCAGAGAAGTAGGCTTCCAGAATTTCGCGCGTTCCAGCAGCGTAACGTGCCTGGGCCGAAAGCGAAGTTCCGGAAATGTGCGGGGTCATGCCGTGATGCGGCATGGTGCGCCACGGGTGATCCTGCGGAGCGGGCTGCGGGAACCACACGTCGCCTGCATAACCGGCGAGCTTGCCGCTCTCAAGGGCGCGCACGATCGCATCGCGATCGCAGAGCTTGCCGCGAGCGGTGTTGACGAGATACGTGCCGCGCTTGAAGAACTTCAGCGTCTCGTCATTGATCATGTGCTCGGTTTCAGGGTGAAGCGGGCAGTTGAGCGTGACGATATCGCAAGCCTTGGCCAGGCTTTCGAGGCTGGTGTGGTGCGTAAGGTTCAGCTCCTTCTCAACCGACTCCGGCAGACGGTGACGATCGAGATAGTGCAGGTTGACGTCGAACGGCTTCAGCAGGCGCAGCACGCGCAGACCGATGCGGCCAGCGGCAACCGTACCAACGTGCATGCCTTCGATGTCGTAGGAGCGGGCGACGCAATCGGCGATGTTCCAGCCGCCCTTGGTCACCCAGTTGTAGGACGGGATGTAGTTGCGGACCAGCGACAGCATCTGCATCACAACGTGCTCGGCGACGCTGTTCGAGTTGCAGTACGTGACCTCGGCAACGGTGATGCCGCGATCCATGGCAGCCTGCAGGTCGGTGTGATCCGAACCGATGCCGGCGGTGATGATTGCCTTGAGCTTCGGGGCCTTCGCGATGCGCTCAGCCGTCATGTATGCGGGCCAGAACGGCTGCGAAATGACGATTTCGGCGTCGTGCAGTTCCTGGTCGAGCTTCGAGTTGGCGCCGTCCTTGTCGGACGTCACAACCAGCGTGTGACCGTTCGATTCAAGGTACTTGCGCAGGCCAAGCTCACCGGAAACGCTGCCCAGCAGCTCGCCCGGCGTGAAGTCGATGGCGGAAGGCGTCGGAGCCGTCTGGCCGTCGGGATACTTGGTGATGTTGGGAATGTCGTCGCGAGCGTAGGACTTCGGGTAGCCGTCGACGGGATCATCGTACAGCACCAACACGATCTTCGCCATGGGGGTATCTCCATCAAGGATTGGCCAAGAGGGAGCGTTTTCGGCAGACGGGGTCTGTCGAGCAGATTGCTCATGCGGGGCGGTGTGCAGGCGGCGAGCAGTTGCCGCTAATGGCCCAGCTTCTAACGCTTCCTCACCGCGATGCTCCGGGCCTTTGCAGCCACTGCTTGCGTCACGGCGAGCGGACTGTGGAAGTGCGAAGCGTACCGATCAAACGAATATGTTGAGACAACTGATCGATGGCATCAATCACGCAGTTGCGAGATCGATCCGCGTGCGGACATATTCGTTGAGCTCCAATTGGGCCGCACAGTGCAGCAAAGCGCGTGCAAGCGGGGGCAACGGATCACGGTCCGACGTTACAATGCCGATGCTCTGTTCATGGACTGGATCGATGAGATCGATCAGAACCAGATCCTCGCTGCCGGCAAATATATAGCTGAATGTGTGGGGAATTATGCTCGACCAGCCGCCGCTGCAGACATGCGAGCAAACGCTGAGGAATGAGTTTGTAGTAACGGTGGGAGTGAGCTTCAGGCCGATTGATCGGGCGAGGTTGTTCAATACGCGCCGGTTCTGCATCGTTTCGTTCAACAGGCAGAGATTTTCCATTGCGGCGTGACGCCAGGTGATCTTCGTCGCTTTGCCCCATTTCGCGGTGCGTGGCGTAACGAACACATATTTCTCGCTGTAGAGCGGCACCTTGCGCACATTCATCAGTGGTTCGTTGTCGAGATAGGTGATGCCGGCATCGAGCTCGAACTTGTCGAGACCGCGCTGGATCTCGGCTGAGGTGATGGATTGAATGTCGACGGTCACGTGCGCATGCTTGGCGCAGAATGGTTCGGTAAGTCGCGCGATCTGTGGCATCGCGGCTGGCACCACACCGAGCCGCAGAGTGCCCTTCAGGCCGCTGCGGAAGCCCTCCATGTCCTGGCGCAGGCTTTGATAGTCGGCGATGATCTGCGCAGCCCATTCGACTACGCGCTCGCCCTCGGGGGTGAAGCCCATGAAGCGCGGTTCGCGGATCACGAGCCGCATATCCAGCTCGCGTTCAAGCGCCTTGAGGCCGGCTGAAAGCGTTGACTGCGTGACGCTGCAGACCTCCGCAGCCCTGCCGAAGTGCTTCTCGCGCCCGAGCGCGACGAGATACGTCATCTGGCGAATGAACATGCTAGCCCCTTCTCCGTGAACCGCTATATCACTACGGATATAACGCATCGCGCACCAACGGCAAATGAGGCGACGATGATAGGTTCGTCCGAACGCAGTTGCAGGCCGAGAGCCTTTTGTTGAAATGCGTTCTAATTTAAATTGGATCTAACAACGCGTTATTTATGTTTACCATTTCTTGATTCAAACATCCAGTAAAGTCGGCGTTTTCACCATTTTGGAATCAAATTGAACTGCGTTGAAAATGAATAGTCCCAACAGTGGGTTAACTCGTTTCCATGTTGTCACGCTGCTGCCACGTTTCAGCCGTGCTAGGCCCCAATTACGTAATTAGAGAAGCACTCACTTGAAATTAAGGGTTTTCGATTAACCCTTAGGGATCGTGAATGCTGGTCGCATGGCGGGATGGCACGGGCGCAAGACGCCTCAACTCAAGCATCCTTTGGCCGGTCAGAACACGGGGTGGCACTTTGGTATCGCGTAGGAAGGCTATCCTCGGCGGGTTCACCGCCGCTGCACTGCTGGGCCTGAGCGCAGGCCCGCCGGACGTCGTTGCAGCCTTTGGCTCGACGCGAACGATCTCGCTGTATCACATCCACACCAAGGAAAATATCTCCGTCACCTACAAGCGTAATGGCAAGTGGGACGAAGCCGCGCTCAAGAAGCTCAACTGGTTCCTGCGCGACTGGCGCGTCGACAAGGCGACGGAAATCGATCGCAACACCATCGATATCCTGTGGGAGATGCATACCGAGCTCGGCAGCCGTAAGCCGATCCACATCATCAGCGCCTATCGCTCGCCCCACACCAACGAGATGCTGCGCAAGACCCGCGGTGGGCAGGCCAAGAAAAGCCGCCATATGACGGGGCAGGCGATCGACGCGACATTCCCCGACGTGTCGCTGAAGCGGATGCGCTACTCAGCCATCATTCGTGAGCGCGGTGGCGTCGGCTATTACCCCACATCCGGCATTCCGTTCGTGCACGTTGATACCGGTCCGGTGCGCGCATGGCCGCGGCTGCTTCGCAACGAGCTGGCGCTACTGTTCCCGAACGGGCGTTCAAAGCATCGGCCATCATCAGGGGGCGAGCTGACGCCTGGCGACGTTCGCAAGGCGCGCCAGAACAAGGAGCTGGTGCAGCAGATTGCTGCGTTCCATGAGCAGCGCAAAAATCCGCGGCCGGTCACGATCGTGGCGGAAGCGCAGTCACTGCCGCCGATCGAGCTTGCGCCGCCACCCGCACCCGCACAAACTTCGCGTCCATCGCTGAGTATTCCTCCGGCGCCGATTGCGCGTCAGCAGGTGGCGTCCATCGGCATGCCGGCGCTGGTGCCGCCCGCGCCGACGCTGGCAAAGCGTCCCGTCGCAGCTGTTCCGCCACCATCGGATGTGGATCGCGGGCGTTTGAACCATCTGGTGACGCTGGCCTCGCTTGGCCCCTCGGAAGTGATGATCCGCACGAACGAAGCTTCAGCGGCCGACCGGCGTCAGCTTGAGGCGCTGGTGCGCAGAGCTGCATTTGTTGCGCCCGATGCGCCAATGTCAGCGCCCGTGGTCGAGCCGCCGGCGAAACCGTTGCAAACGGCGGCGCTGAGCCAGCACGGGCACGTGCAGCCGGGGCCGATAAAGATGGAGCCGGGTCCGCCGTTAAGGCCGCACACCGCGCACGATGCTGGGGCTGACGAAAATGGCCGTTGGGCTTCAGCGCCGGAGTTCGATGACGATCACCCGGAAGAGCTTTCCTATCGTCCGTTTCCGGTCGCGCCGTTCCTGACGCAATCGGCCTCCGCCGATGACGAAGTGTTCCTCAAGCTTGTCCACCCGGATCTGAATCGGACGCTTGATCTGCTCGACGACAAGCCGATCGTTCTGCCCATGCGTTTACGCCCCGGCGATCAGATCGGTGAGGTTCTGTGGGCGCAGCAGTTTAAGGGTAGTGCAGTGGATTTTTCCGCCCATGAACACCAGGCGCCCGGTACGCAGGTTGGTGCGCAAGTGGCAGGTGCGGGCATGACATCCCGTTCGGTCAGGACTTCTGCGCGTTAGTGCTGGCGGGATTGTTCGGCACAGTTTCGCGTTGAGCCGGGGGTATCAACGCTTTCGACCATGCGAGGTTGATAAGGCGGCCCAGTTCGCGGAAGTCGTCGGCGCGGGGCGATGTTGCGCGCCACGCAAGACCAACCGTGCGCAAGGGCTGCGGTTCCACAAAACGTGTGATGCCGATATCCCGCCCGCGCGCTTCCACGTTCAGGCACATCTCCGGCAGTAGGGTGATACCGTAGCCAGCGGCGACCATCTCAACGATGGTTGAAAGGCTGGAAACGCCGAATGTGTTGACCGCCGACGACTGTTGCAGGCTGCAATAGGTGAGCGCCTGCTCCCGCAAGCAATGTCCTTCCTCAAGCAGCAGCAGGCGTTCGTGCTCGATCAGATCCTTGGTCGCGCGCACGCGGCTTGCGAGCTTCTTGGATTTCGGCAGCGCCAGCAGGAAGTGGTCGTCAAACAAAGGCATCGTCTCGATGTCCGCCTGCGTGATCGGCAGTGCTAACAGCACGACATCGAGTTTGCCCTCGGTCAGCTCCTGCATCAGCAGCAGCGTTTGCGTTTCGCGGACATGCAACTCAAGAGTGGGATAGCCTTCCCGCAGCAGCGGCAGCAATGGCGGCAGCATGTAGGGCGCAATCGATGGAATGACGCCCAGTCGCAGCGAGCCAGCAAGCACGTTGTTGGCGTGCAGGGCGAAGTCGATCATCTCGTTGACGTCACACAGGATGCGCGCGGCTCTGGCGGCAATTTCGCGACCCTTGTCGGAAAGCAGCACACCGGAACGCGTCCGTTCGACCAGCACCAGGCCGAGCTGCTGCTCCAGCTCGGTGATTTGCATCGACAGGGCTGGCTGCGTGATCGAGCACGCTTCGGCGGCGCGCCCGAAGTGTTGTTCGCGGGCGAGCGCGTCAAAGTAGCGTAGCTGTTTCAGCGTAACGTGAGGTCGCATAAGAAATACTGATCCAAACCAGCATAACATCCGATTGGATCTTATGGTGCCACCTGCCTACACCATCTGCAACGACGATGTGGCCGCTGGTATTCACGGCTTCGTCATTCTGATCGGCAGGGTAAGGGAAACCACGCCCTCTAGCCGTGGGCGCCTCGGCCGAGCGCCGAATTTGGCCGGGGCGCTCTTACTCTTCCTGTCACCTCCCGCCGCTTCAATCTTCCCATCGTCTCGGAGCGCGCTTCGGAAGAACAGGCATCGCAGTCATGTGCGTGGCCTAACCGCCAGCGGTAGAGCGTCAGCCCATGATGCTTCAGCGCATAGCTTCGCGCGTGTTTAACCGGGCGACATCATTCTGTGCGTCTATCGTTTGATTGATGCCTCTGCATCGGTCGTCACGATATTGCCATGTGATTGTCGCGCTTCCGACGAACGATCAAGGCATCGTATCCGAACTTGTGATGATAGCTGCATCGGGGGAAGAGATGCTGCCGGATATGATCGCAAGCATCATCCTTGCGGGGATGATGCTCGTTCCAATTCTCAATCTTTTTGTTGGGGTAATCGTAGGCGCCGGCATTGCCGGTGCTTCCGGAGCCGCAGCCGGGCTGCTTGTTGCGCTGCTGATCATGGCGGTGGAACATATGGCAGTATCCGGTGTGTACACTGCTGCGCTTTTGGCCCGTCCGCTTAAGCGGGCCAACGCACTTCTAATCGCTCAACCACAGCCGTTCTCGGTCAGGCGCAATGCGGTTGCTATACGTAACGCGTCGCGCAATCGTGCCGTGCCCAGGTTTGCGCGCAGGTTGAGACACGAGCAGGGGCCAGCCCATGCTCTGTCAGGAATGGTCGGTGTAAGACCGTCGGCGAAATCACCGTTGTCGATCTCGTACTGAACTCGAACTCAGATTGATGACAGTCAATCACCAACAGGGCGGAGGCAGCGTTTTGATGTCGCTTCTTCCGGCCTGTTTCCATTTTAACCAAGGGTTAACCCCGTTACCAAGAAACTGGCGCTGTCTTGGATCGCATTCTTGGGGAACGGATGCCGCCAGTCTTATCTGGAAAACGCGCTGCACTGCGCGACCTGCCGCCATCGATTATTTTCAGTGACATTGATACGCAGCCCATACAGCGGGTGGCCGTCGATGCGCTACGTCCCACGCAGATGGCGGTCGGGATGCGTGCCGTTGAGGCCAAGCGCGAGAAGCTTGCACGCCTCACCAAGCGGCCACGGAAGCTGACGCATTATTTGCAGAGGCGAGCCATTCCCGCAGTGCTTGGCCCGGGCGAAGAACTCTACATCATCGATCATCATCACCTCAGTCTGGCGCTATTCCAGAGCGGCGTGCCTGATACCTTCGTGCGTGTGGTCGCGGATTTCTCCAATCGTCGGCGGCTGGCGTTTTTGCGCGCGATGCAGGCGCACGGCTGGTTGCGGTCGTGCGACGGTGAAGGGCGCACGATATCGCCCGTTCTGCTGCCCGCTACGGTGGGGCACTTGCAGGCAGATCATTATCGCGATCTTGCGTGGTCGGTGAGAGAGGCGGGCGGGTTCAGGAAATCGCCGATCCCGTTCAGCGAATTCGTTTGGGCGGATTTCTTCCGCGAACACATTCCGGCTGAGCTGGTCCAGCAGGATTTTCTCTCGGCGCACAGAACTGCCATGCGCATCGCACGGTCGCGCTCGGCTTCTCACTTGCCAGGCTGCAAGCGCGGCAAGTCCTGACCGACGAACGGCGACCGTTTCGAGTACCGGCCGCCGTTATTTGCTGTCAGATAATTTGTGCTGATTGAACGCTGTCGCGGATCGGATGGATTGGGCCGGGCCGCTTTAGCTGCCAGCTTGCTCGTCGCAGAACCGCTGCAGCAGGACAGGGTCGGTAATCACGATCTTGTCCCGGCGTGTGGTCTGGATGGCGCCACTCTGCTTGAGAGCCTTGATAGCGCGGCACACGGTTTCGATCGCAAGGCCGAGGTAGCTCGCCATGTCCGCCTGGGGCAATGCAACGCGTTCATGCGGAACCTTGTCGGTAATGCTCGGCAGCGACAGCACAAGCTTGGCTACGGAGGCCGTGGCCGACGTGCGCATGCGGGTGCGGCTCTCTTCCTGCAACTTCTCAAGCTTGCGGGTCAGAGCCCAGCCAATGCGCCTTTGCAACTGAGGTGAATTCTCGATGGCGCTGCGGCCGATGCTGGCGAGCGTCGATCGCGTCAAGGCTTCCGCCTTGCAGCCGTAGTGCGGCCCCGAAACCATGCCCAGCACGGCGCCCGGACCGGCAACCTCGATTACTTCTCTCTGCCCGGCAGCGCTAAGGCGCGTGACGACAACTGCGCCGGAGATGACCTGGAAGATGACGTCATTGACCTGGTCGGCATCAAAGATCGTCTGGCCTTTGGAATAGATCACGCTGGTGATCTTGTCCGCGTAGCTGTCCAGCCGTGGTGTGTCGGAGGGCACTGGAGAGGCCGTGCTCATCACTTCTCGTACGGGTGTGCTTGCTAGTTCCTGCGCTATGGGAGTTACACGCGCAGTATTCTCGGATCGCGACATATTTCGTCTCGCCACAAATCGTTCTGTCGGCGTTGGACAGAACGACGTCATTGAATGGAACGTAGGTTGGTCAGGCGAGATCGGTCGGTGGCGCGCGCGGCTGCGCGATTACTTCAAAGCGATGTGCCGCTCCGGTGTGAATTGAAGTCGAGTTTTGCGCGTAGCGTGTCGCAATTGGCGGAGCGACGTTCGCAATTGCAGACAAGGCTGCCGGTGTCGACAGCAGCAGGAATGCGTCACACAACGTACGTTGCGTCGAATGGAGAGACGCAAGCGATGCGCGCGGTGGTGTGTTGTCGTCGTTATCACTGCGCGTGCAGATCGAAGGCAGTGCGCCATCCGGCAGCGCATAGGCCGCAAGATCCGGACCCGTAGGGCGCGAAGGGCGATGCGCAAGCGGCACGGCCAACAGCGCCAGCCCGTAGAGGGCGGCGAGCAGTAATCTGGCGCTGTATGAACGTCGAGGATTCCACATGGTGCAGCATCGTATGCAGGACCATTTGAAAGCGTCAATTTATCCCTCGGAAAACAACCAGTAAGTCGCAGTTGCCGTAAGGCAGAATGTCGCGATCGGGTTGACCGCGATCACTCCCGTGGATGCTCTTTGTTTGAGTTAAAAGGTGTGCAGTGAATTTTCGTCGACTGAAGTCAATTTGGCTGCGACGTAAGTGTTCGTTGACCCCCGGGGGGTGCCATAGGCCACTAAGGTCCATGCTGAGAGAGATTGACGCATTGGTCCTGGTGGAAACAAGCGCCGTATGCAGGCGCTTCCTGTCTCCACTCGATCCGAGGCCTGATCTCTCTCGCGACATAACGTCGGTACGGCTTGCCTGGGGAAGCAACCTTCGTGCAGATGTCCGGCGCTTCAGGAACGAACCTGGGCGCAGGAATCCGTCGGGAAGCAAACCCGGTTACGGCCCAAACAAAATAAGGGAAGCCGGCGCATGCCTGTCATGCGCTGTTGGATCGGTTCGTTGCCGGCGCTGCACGGTTGCTAACCAAATTCCGCTTCCAGCAGAGGAAACGCTAACGCGCGGTAGCAGACGACACGCTTGATGTGGTGCGAATGCGCGCTGCGCCAAGTGTGGGCCGAGCGTAGCCACACAGAAATGAGAACGAGCTGTCATGTGCGCCAGGGGTGCCGGACGGCTTATCGGCGGGATCAGGTGCGTCAGCACGCTCTAATGGAATTTTGTTATCGCGATGGCCATAGCAGCAGCAACAACACCATTATCGGACGTTCACGACAGAACCACTTCGGTTCCCGAATATAACGAAAGCGTCATACGCGCATTCACCGTGGCGACGGTCCTCTGGGCCGTCTTCGGTCTTTCGGCCGGCGTGTGGGTCGCGCTGCTTCTGGCGTTTCCTCAGCTCAACGTCGGCGAATTCTTCACGTTCGGTCGCCTGCGTCCGGTGCACACTTCGGGTGTGATCCTGGGCTTTGGTGGCAACGCGCTGCTGGCGACATCGCTATACGTCGTGCAACGCACCTGTCAGGCTCGACTGTGGGGTGGGCGGAATCTCGCCAGCCTGCTGTTCTGGAGCTACCAGATTGTGATGGTGGCCGCCGTCATCAGCTATCCGCTCGGCCTGACGCAGTCGCAGGAATATGCGGAGCCGGAATGGTTCCTGGACATCCTGATCACGCTGGTCTGGCTGCTGTATCTCGCCATCTTCGTCGGCACGCTGGTCAATCGTCGCGAACCGCATATCTACGTCGCGAACTGGTTCTTCCTGGCCTTCATCATCACCGTTGCCGTGCTGCACATCGTCAACAACATGGCGATGCCGATCTCGTGGACGTCAACGAAGAGCTATTCGTTTTACTCCGGCGTTCAGAGCGCCATGATCCAGTGGTGGTACGGGCACAACATGGTGGGCTTCTGGCTTACCGCCGGCTTCATCGGCATGATGTACTACTTTGTGCCGAAGCAGGCTGAGCGTCCGATCTACTCCTACCGTCTGTCGATCGTGCACTTCTGGGCGCTGGTGTTCCTGTATATCTGGGTCGGTCCGCACCATCTTCACTTCACGGCGCTGCCTGACTGGACTCAGACCCTTGGCGCCGCTTTCTCGATCATGCTTTGGATCCCGTCTTGGGGCGGCATGATTAACGGCATCATGACGCTTTCGGGCGCCTGGCATAAGCTGCGCACCGATCCGATCATTCGCTTCCTCGTCGTGGCTGTTGCCTTCTACGGCATGTCGACGTTCGAAGGTCCGCTAATGGCGCTGAAGCCTGTGAACGCGCTTTCGCACTACACGGACTGGACCGTTGGCCACGTGCATTCCGGTGCATTGGGATGGTGCGCGTTGATGGCGTTCGGATCGCTGTATCACCTCGCAGGCAAGCTTTGGAACCGTCCGCTGTGGTCAATGAAGCTGGTCGAGGTTCACTTCTGGCTCGCTGCTATCGGCATCGTTCTCTACATCACCGCGATGTGGGTCTCGGGTATTACCCAGGGCCTGATGTGGAAGGCTTATGACGACTACGGCTTCCTTATGTACTCGTTCACCGACAGCGTCGCGATGCTGCATCCCTACTATGTCGTCCGTGCACTTGGCGGAATCTTCTTCCTCGCCGGCGCCATCCTGTTCGCGATCAACATCTTCATGACGATCTACGGGGCGCATGAGCAAAAGTCCGCTGACAAGCGACTTTCTGCTCGCCCGGCCCCTGCGGAGTAAGCCGATTATGAATCACGCACTCATTGAAAAATCGGTCGCTCTGCTGTTCATGCTGACGTTCATCGTCATCTCGATCGGCGGCCTTGTACAGATCGTGCCGCTGTTCAAGATCGCAACAACCGTTCCGCCGGTTGAAGGCATGCGTCCCTACACGCCGCTTGAGCAGCTGGGACGTAACATCTACACGCGCGAAGGCTGCTACACGTGTCACAGCCAGATGATCCGTCCGTTCCGCGATGAAGTGGAGCGCTACGGCCATTATTCGATCCCGGCTGAGAGCATGTACGATCACCCGTTCCTCTGGGGATCGAAGCGCACCGGTCCGGATCTGGCGCGCGTCGGCGGCAAGTATTCGAATGCTTGGCAGCTGGCGCATCTCGTCAATCCGCAGAGCGTGGTGCCGGTATCGATCATGCCGTCATACGCGTTCCTCAAGAATAAGCCGCTGCAGTACGATGACATCGATCTGCATCTCAATGCGCTGCGCTCGGTTGGTGTGCCCTACAGCGACGAGATGCTCGAAAAGGCTCGCGCCGACATTGAGGCGCAGGCAACTGGGCAGGGTGATACTGACGATTTGCTGAAGCGCTATCCCAAGGCGCGGCTGGGCGACTTCGACGCCAATCCATCTGAGATTACCGAGATGGATGCATTGATTGCGTACCTGCAGATCCTCGGTGCACTCGTCGACTTTTCCGAACCCGGTGCAGCCAACGCAACCCCGGCGAAATGAGACCGCTTATGAGCAACCAATTTTATGCACTGCTTGAGGCATGGTGGCCGGTTTTCGGACTCGTGCCGTTTCTAGCAATCGTTCTTTACGTCATGCGTCCGGGCGCCAAGGCCAAGGCCGAATACAAGCACGACGCTGAAATTCCGTTTGAGGACGGGAAGGACGATCGCAATGGCAAGTGAGCGTCGCTACGATCCCGTAACCGGCCAGTATACGACCGGCCATCAGTGGGACGGGATTGAAGAACTGAGCACCCCGCTGCCGCGCTGGTGGGTGATCTCGCTGGTGGTGTGTTTCATCATCGCTATCATCTACGCGTTCCTGTATCCCGCGTGGCCGACGACGAAGACCTACTACACGGGTCTTCTCGGCTGGACGAGCCACAGCGAACTGGCGGAATATCAGACCGAAGCGCGCGCGGGACAGGCGCATTGGCGCGAACAGATTGCCGCCAATACGGTGGGCGATATCGCTGCTTCCGATGATCTGCGGACTTTCGCGGTTGCTGGCGGTAAGGCGCTCTTCAATGAGAACTGCGCGGGCTGTCATGGCATCGGGGCCGGCGGTCAGCAGGGGCAATTCCCGTCGCTGATCGATGACGACTGGCTGTGGGGTGGTACGCTGGATGACATCTACCAGACGGTGACACACGGCATCCGCAACACCGATGAGTCTAGCCGCCAATCGGAAATGCCTTCGTTCAAGGACATGATGAGCGAAGAGGAAATCGCTGCCACCGCAAAGTTCGTGCTGGCGATGTCCGATACGTCCGTTTCGGCCGAAACACGCAACGCAATGCCCGGCGCTGAGCTTTACACTAACAATTGTGCCGGCTGCCACGGCGCTGAGGGTGAAGGCATGCGCATGATGGGTGTGCCGGCTCTCGCAGATCAGATCTGGCTGTATGGCGAAACGGAAGAAGCCATTCGCAATCAGATCGTGCGGCCCAAGATGGGCAGCATGCCGGCGTGGGGCGGTCGACTGGGCGATGATGCAGTCAAGATGCTGTCCGTTTACGTTCATTCGCTCGGCGGCGGAGAGAAGTGATGCATACCCATGCATCCACAGCACTGGGGCATGCCTCCGCGCAAAGAGCGCCGCGCACAGGCACGCCTCATGCCGCAACCGGAAGGTTTCGGCAGGTCAAGACCGCGCTTACGGTGTTTTTGCTGGGTCTTTACTACATTGTGCCGTGGGTGCGCTGGACGCGGGGCGGTGAAAGCTCGCAGGCCGTCATGTTCGACGCTTCGGCGCAACGCTTCTATTTCTTTGGCCTGGAGTTCTGGCCGCATGATCTGCCGCTGCTGCTCGGTCTTTTGATCTTTTCCGCAGCGGCGCTTTTTTTTGTGACATCGCTTTTCGGTCGCGTGTGGTGCGGCTTTGCCTGTCCGCAAACGGTATGGACTGATCTCTTTTTTGCGATCGATCGCCGCGTAGATCGCATGCTCGGCCGCGATCATCCGCTCGGCCAATGGGCGAAGACAGGCGTTCACGTCGTTGTTGCCATCTTCACTGGCTTCACGTTCGCTGGATTTTTCACCAACATTGTCGAGCTTGGGCCGCAGTTCATTTCGGGCCAAGCTTCGATCGTAGCTTACGTCACGGTCGGTGTGCTCACGTTCACGACTTACACGCTGGCCGCACATGCGCGCGAAAACGTTTGTCTGCACATGTGCCCGTGGCCGCGTTTCCAGGCGGCGCTGCTGGACCCTGAAAGTCTGGTCGTCACCTATCAGAACTGGCGCGGAGAACCGCGCGCGCGTGCACGCGTGCCGCTGCGGCCGGAAATCGCTACACTTGATAGCAGCGCCTATATCATGCCGCGCGTGGCGACCGCGTCAGTGGCGGGCAGCAGTGCTGCAACCACCTATCGCGGAGACTGCATCGACTGCGGCAAGTGCGTGAGCAGTTGCCCGACACGGATCGATATTCGCGAAGGCTTGCAGCTCGGCTGCATCGGCTGCGGCCTTTGCATCGACGCGTGCAACACGGTGATGGAGCGTATCGGCCGCCCGCACGGCCTCATCAACATGGCGCCGGAGTTGTCTTCGGTTGGTGGGTGTGCAGGAAAATCCGGTCGGATCCGGCTTTTCCGGGCCAAGCCGATGTTCTTCGCATCCATAATGATGGTTACGGGTTCGGCGATGGCCTGGGCATTGGCGACGCGCAGTGATGTAAACGCCGCTGTTGAGCATCAGCGCCAGCCGCCGTTCGTGAAACTTTCCGATGGCAGCATCCGCAACGATTACACGCTGCGCTTCAGCCGCTTGGGTGTTCATGATTCCAACGTTGAAATACGAGTCGAAGGGCTCGACGGCGCAGCGATCCGTCTGAGCAACAGCGCACAGGCTTCGTTTACTCAGGGCGCCCGCCGTTCGTTCAGCGATCGGGTGATGGTGACGGTTCCGAAGGGCAGTGTCCCCAAGGTGCGCGTGCCGATTGCCTTTGTGATCACTGACCGCGAAACCCGTGCGCCTGTTGCGCGGCTGGAAACTTACTTCTGGGGACCGGGAGGCGTGCGATGATCAATTACCTTCGGGGGCTGTTCCGCAACGACCGCTGGATACCGGCTTCGTTTGTGCTGTTCTTTATCTTCCTGACGGGCGTTGAGGCGGTGCTCATCACGCTAGCGGTCGGCAGCTTCACCGGGCTTTCCGATCCAGACCCCTACCAACGTGGGCTCACCTATAATGATACGCTCAAGGAGCGTAAGAAGGATCGCGAGCTGGGCTGGCGCATCAGCGTCGATTTCGATCGCAACGGTGATCTCGACGGAGAGGTTACTGTGGTCGCCTATGATCGTGACGGCACGCCGCTGACCACGGCGACCGTTACCGGTACGATTGGAAGGCCGGCAGGTGGTCACGAGCCAGTGGCTATTCCGTTCGGTCCGCTCATAAGCGGTAAAGCAACCGCGAGAGTTTCGGTGCCGACGCCGGGGCGTTGGTTCCTGTACATCCGCATCGAAGACGGTGACACCAAAATCGAGCGTCGCCGGGAAATCTTCATCGAGAACGCATTGACGCAAAATCAGTTAGGGAGGGCGTTATGAGTAGTCTGCTGCTTCTCATCCCCATCGCTCTGGCATTGGGTGCGCTTTATCTGATTGCGTTTCTGTGGAGTTTGCGCGCCGGGCAGTACGACGATCTTGAAGGCGCTGCAGCCCGCATCCTATTCGAAGACGAGCCAATGGAGCGTGACGACCGTGACCGTGACTAGCTATTCGACAGTGTTTCCGAAGGATACGCCGGAGCGTAAACGCGCGCGGGCAATTCTGGCGGTATTCAACTCGACTATGGCGCTCTTCATCGGTGCGATGACGGTTGGTTGGCCGGTCGGATTGGCAGTGGCCGTCGTGCTGGCTGTGCTGCCGTATGCGCCGCTGCTGCTGCGCGTCGTTCCGGAGCTGGTCGCGGAAAACAAGCTTTCTTCTGCGCTCGCCGCATTTCTTGCAGGCGCCGTAGTGGGCACGGTGATTTGGGGCTTTTCGGTCGCGTTCTATATCGCGCTGGCATTGGTGCCGGTAATGCTGATGACCATCCTCTACGCTGCGGTTTCGAATCCGCAGATTTCTAGCGTCGATTAGAAACGTTATATCTGACGCCGATATATCTGCAGAACTGTCATGAGAAAGGGGAGCATCGCGCTCCCTTTTTTTGTGCGCGGACTGCCCCACATGGTGAGTGCGCGCCGCAGTTGTCCAGTTTTGGCGTTGCGTGGAACATGCCAGCGCCAGCGCGCGTTTTATCGTGGGCCGGGGCTTTCGGAGAAGGAAGCTAGCGATGAGGAAACTGACTGGAGCGCTTGCGTTCGCGGCAGTGCTTGCAACAACCGCTGTCGGGTTTGCTGCCGAACCGAAACCTGCATTTGAGTTGCCGCCACTGCCTTACGCAGCCAACGCGCTGGAACCTGTGATCGATGCCAAGACGATGGAGATCCATCATGGCAAGCACCATCAGGCGTATGTAACGGGGCTCAACAAGGCGATTGCAGCCGATAAGGCGTTAGAGGGCAAATCTCTTGAGGAGTTGCTTGCTAAGGCCGGCACTCTGCCTGCTGCGGTGCGTAACAATGCGGGCGGCCACTGGAACCACTCGCAGTTCTGGAAGTCGATGAAGGCGCCAGGCACCGGCGGCAAGCCAGCAGATGCACTTGCAAAGGCCATTGAGACAAAGTTCGGCAGCATCGATGAGTTCAAGCAGAAGTTCCAGACCGCAGGCGTGGGCCGCTTTGGCTCAGGTTGGGTTTGGCTGATTGTGACGCCGGGTGGCGAGCTGGAAATCACCTCGACGCCCAATCAGGACAATCCGCTGATGGATGTTGCGGAGGTAAAAGGTGCGCCGATCCTGGGCAACGATTTGTGGGAGCACGCCTACTACCTGAAATATCAGAACCGCCGCGCAGACTATCTCAGCGCCTGGTGGGATCTCGTCGACTGGGCTGAAGTTTCCAAGCGCTTTGATGCTGCAAAATCAGCCGCGAATTGATTTCCAATCTTTCGATCATATGAGACTTGGAGCGGCGCCTTAATGGCGCCGCTCTGCATTTCGCTACAGGCACAAATGATGGTCAGGCTGCTGCTTCGAGCAACTTCTTCGCTGTGTCGGCAGCAATGCGATCGTGCTCAACGGCAAGATTGAACCAACGGGCCTTGATGGTGTCATTGCTTGCACGTTGATACAGGCGGAAATATCGATCCGTGCGCCGCTGCGCGTGCTTTATGATAGACTGCAGGTGCTTGATATTCGTGATTGAAGACGTCGAGGACATGCGTCACTTCCAACTTGAAGTGTGCGGCTGCCATGTACGTGCGTGCACAGACTGCGAACGGTCGATCCATTCGCACGCAAATGCGCATTAGCCGCCAAATTTTGAATGAGTTCGTTCGCCCACCCGGAACTGCGATAGCGTTCCGGGGCTACTGCCCGGCTTTGTGACGCCGAGCCTCCGCATGTACTTCATTGGTCATAAAAATCATGGCAGCGAAGGCTAGAGCTTCCCCGTTGGGAAAACAAGCTCCCGGGCCCTGATGTCTCTCGGTGTCATGTGCAGCGTCGTCGCTGTTTGCTTGACCAGATCCGCTACCGTTCTACCGGTGTCACGGCGCCCATGACATTGGTTTGCACTACGCCCTCAATGGGTGTGATTTTCGTCAGCACGGCTGCATTGGCGTCGCGACCTGATGGGCAGTCGAGCTGAGCGACAAGCTTGTCGTCCGCCAGCACCACGACATTAGCCAGTTTGCAGGTATCGAATTCAATTGATCTGATTTTTGTACTGACATCCCCGGCGTTGGCCGCTCGCAGCAGTTCAATCAGCAGATACACCTTAACCATCTTCTCCGCTCCGGTTGCGTGGCGCTGGAGGAATAACGCTATGGCCTGCTCTGCGGGTTCCGAGCACGGAGCAAGATGCTGATCGAGAGATGCAGTCCTTTCAGCCGTTGCCCCACGTTTGAGCGCTATTCGGTGACCAGGTCGGACTTGGAATGAGCGACAGCGGGCGCTAGCCGGCCGAATGCATCGACAGGTTCAACCCAATACACAAGATCTGCAATCGCGGCCTTCACGCGGATCTCATCGAGAAGCGACGGAACGCGCGCGCGTGGCAAGACAACGACGAGCATGCCGCGCGCAATGCGTCCGCGAACGCGTTCGCGCATGGTGGCATTGCTGAACGAATGGCCGTGTCCTTCGGTTTCGAACGTCGTGAAGCCCTGCAGTGGTGGTTCCGCATTCAGCATCATCTCAACGATGTGGGCCTCCGACGCTGGCGGATAAACCAGCGTCAGCTTGCAAAGGGGTTGGTCCATGCGAGGCTCCGTGTGTCGGTGTGAGCGCCAGCGCGGACAACGCCGAAGCGGCGAAACAGAATTGGCAGCAGGATTAGCGTCAGCGTTGTTGAGGTTATGAGGCCGCCGATGACGACGATTGCCAGCGGCTTCTGGATTTCCGAACCCGGACCGCTTGCGAACAGCAGCGGCACCAGCCCGAACGCTGCTATACTGGCCGTCATCAAGACGGGTCGCAGTCGCCGCATGGAACCTTCAAACACAACCTTGTCCAGTGTCATTCCGCTGGCGAGCAGCTGATTGAAGTAACTGACGAGGACCAGACCATTCAGCACGGCAATGCCGAGCAGCGCGATAAAGCCGACTGAAGCGGGCACCGACAGATACTCACCAGATACCCACAGCGCGAGCACGCCACCGATCAGCGCAAACGGAATATTGGCGAGGATCAACACCGCCTGTCGAACCGATCGCAAGGTGGCAAACAGCACGACGAAAATAAGCGCCAGCGCAATCGGCACCACAACGGCGAGGCGGGTAGCGGCGCGGCGCTGGTTCTCGAACTCGCCGCCCCACACGAGGCGATAGCCGGGAGGAAGCTTGACGGCAGCGTCGACGGCGCGTTGAGCGTCCTCGACGAACCCGACGAGATCCCGCCCGGAAACATAGGCCTGCACGATGGCGAAGCGCGATGCGTTCTCGCGGTCTACTTTCACGAGGCCGGCGGTCCGCTTCAGCGCTGCAACATCGCCAATACGCACAAGGCCTCCGTCACCGGCAACAAGCTGGCTCTGGATGAACAACTCGGGCGCCTCTCGCAGCGTTTCAGGCCCTCGGATAATGATGCCGGTGCGCTTTTCACCTTCGGAAACGATGCCGGCGGGTGCGCCTTCCAGCAGCGCGCGCAACTCATCCTGAATGCGGGTGACGGAAAGCCCCGTACGTCCGGCGGTGAGGCGGTCCATGTCGATTTGCAGGTAATCGACGGTATCATTGGAAGCGGTGAAGACTTCTGCAGCGCCGCGCACGCCCGCGATAGTCTGTTGAATTTGTCCGGCCAGCGCGGCCAGCTCGTTTAGATCCGAGCCGAAAATCTTGACCGCGAGATCGCCGCGCGCGCCCGTCAGCATTTCAGACGTACGCATCTCGATGGGCTGTGTGAACGAGAACTCGACACCGGGCATATCGGCCATCGCGTCGCGTAGCTGCTGCAGCAGCCAGTCCTTGTCCTGAACGCGCCACTCCTCCTTGGGCTTCAGCACAAGAAACGCGTCGGAGTCGTTGGGGCTCATGGGATCGAGGCCAAGTTCGTCGGTGCCGACACGCGAGACGATTTCCTGAACCTCGGGCACACGCTCCATCAGCAGACGCTGAATGCGCACGTCACCTTCGATGGAGTTGTCGAGATTGATCGAAGGCAACTTCGTCGTCTGCATGATGACGGAGCCTTCGTCCATCGTAGGCATGAATGCCTTGCCGACGGCCTGATATCCCATGACCATGGCTGCAATACCTGCGGCCGCGCTGACGAAAACCGGAAACGGATGGGCAAGGCAGAAGCGCAGCACCGGGCGATAGCCAGCTTCGATGATGCGCATCAGGATGGGGTTTTTGTGCGCCTTGCCGCGCAGAACCATTGATGACAGCGCCGGAATAAGCGTCAGCGACAGCAGCAGCGAAGCCGATAGAGCCAGCACGATGGTGATTGCTACCGGCGCAAACAGCTTGCCTTCAAGGCCTTCGAGCGACAGCAGCGGCAGGAAGACGAGGCAGATGATGAGAATGCCGGATGCAACCGGTGTCACCACTTCTGATGCCGCGACATAGATGTGATGCAACGCAGGAACGCGATCATCACCCGCATGGTGGTTGAGGCGCTCAACGGCGTTTTCAACGACGACAACAGCGGCGTCGACGATCAGGCCGATGGCGATGGCGAGACCGCCCAGACTCATGAGATTGGCTGACATTCCCAGCAGCTTCATCAGCAGGAATGTCATCAACGCAGCCATCGGCAGCGTTACCGCGACGACGATAGATGCGCTAAAATCGCCGAGAAACAGAATGAGCAGAATGACGACGAGCACCGTGGCTTCAATCAGTGCTTTTGAAACCGTGCCGATGGCGCGCTGAATGAGGTCCGAGCGATCGTAGAATGTGTGTAGCTCAACGCCGGGTGGCAGCCCCGGCTTGAGCGCTTCAAGCTGGTCGCGGACGCTTTCGACAATCGCGCTGGCATCGGCGCCGCGCAACGACAGCACGAGACCTTGAACCGCTTCGCCTTTGCCGTCCTTCGTGACAGCCCCGTAGCGCGTGAGATTGCCGATGCCGACCGTAGCCACATCCTGCAACCGCAGCACCTTGCCGCCTTCCGCGCGTAGAACGATCTGCTCCAGATCCGCTGGTGTCTTGATTGCGCCCTCGGCACGCACCACCAACGCCTTTTCGCCATCGGAGAGACGTCCGGCGCCGTCGTTGCGGTTCGTTGCCGCGATTGCTTCATTGATATCGGATAGCGATACACCGGCAGCGGCCAGCGCTGCGCTGTCGGGGATCACCTCGAATGCGCGCACCATGCCGCCCAGAACATTGACATCGGCCACGCCCGGAATAGTGCGCAGGGCCGGGCGTATCGTCCAATCGAGTAGCGTACGACGCTGTTCAAGCGTCAGGTCACCGCCTTCGATGGTGAACATGAATACATCGGACAGCGGCGTAGAAATCGGCGCAAGACCGCCGCTGGCGTTTTCGGGCAGAGCCTCGTTGGCGTCAGCAAGGCGCTCGGCCACTTGCTGGCGCGCCCAGTAAATGTCGGTTCCGTCATCGAAGTTCAGCGTTATGTCGGCAATCGCATACTTGGCCGATGAACGCAGGATCGTCAGGTGCGGGATGCCCAGCAGTTCCAGCTCGATCGGCGTAATGACGCGCGTTTCGACTTCCTCCGGCGTCATGCCGGGTGCTTTCATGATGATCTTCACCTGAACCGACGAGATATCGGGAAATGCGTCGATCGGGATGCGCAGGAACGCCCATGCGCCTGCAACCATGATGAGCAACGAAGCAAACAGAACGAAAGCGCGCTGTGTCAGCGCAAACTCAACCAGCCGGCGCAGCATGTCATTCCTCGCCGATCATGTTTTCAAGTTGAGCCAGGCCAGATACGGCAACGCTCTGTCCGGGTGTCAGATCGCCTTCGATTGTTGCACCGTGCAGCGTCTTTCCCTTCAGCGTTACGGCAAGAACATTGAAGCCCGCATCGGTGCGCACGAATACGCTCGGCTGTCCATGCAGCCAAACGACGGCCGATGCAGGCACATCCAGGCCGCTGGCCTGCGCTTTGCGATGGATGCTGAGCGTCACCATCTGTCCGGGCACGAAGCCGGAGTTTGCAGGCAGACTGCCCGTCAGCAGCGCGGATCGCGTCCGCGGGTCAACGGTGTGGCTAACCGAAAGCGCTTTGCCCGTCGCACCATTTTCGAGACGGATGGTGTCGCCGACGTGCACCCGGCCGATGAGCGAAGCTGGCAGTTGTGCCTCAACCCACAGATCATCGCTGGTGTCGATCGTGATGGCCGGCGCCATCGCTGCAATGTTCGCTCCGGGCACCACGTTCAATTCTACAACCCGGCCAGCGCGCTGCGCGATGAGCGAATAGGAGCCATCGGCGTTGGTCTTGATATTACCCAGCGAGACAAGGCGCTCATGCTCCTCGACCACTGCTTGCAACCCTGCGCGTTGGGCCTCGGTTTCAGCGGCTCGCGTGGGCGAGGCAATTCTTTTCTCGGCCAGTCCCTTGTATCGCTGGGCGACGGCCTGCGCGGCTGAAAGGTTTGCCTCGGCCTGGCGAAGCTGCGAAAGGGTCTCAACCAGTTCTCGGCTGGCAATCGTCATCAGCGTGTCGCCGGGCGTTACCGCCTCACCGGGAAGCACCTCGACTGTGACGACGGTACCGGCGAACGGAGCAGGCACTGCAACGCGGCTGTTCATGGGGGGAATGATGGTGCCGGGTAACAGCGCGATGGCCTCCTCGGCGGCGGAACGCACTTCTGCAAGGTGGATTTCAAGGCGATCAATCTGCGCCTGAGAAACAACGATCTCCGATGCCCAGGCACTGAAGGCTGTGCCGAGCGCCAGAAAGACACCCATTGCTGTAGGAAAGACTTTTTTTGTTAATGACATAGGCTGCAACCGCTCCCACTCCTGATGAGGGCTGTGGGCACGGCTACCTGAATTTCACCTGAAAAGAGGGGGCTGTGGCTACCTTCAGGTTCGTTTCAGGTCCCTTTTTTATCCGTTCCGTCTGCACTGGAGGCTGACATCCGGATCTTGCTGGTTGAGGACGACGATGACATTGCCGGGCGGCTCGTAACCGGGCTGCGGCCGAATGGATCTGTTGTGGATCATGCGCCGAGTGGCGAAGACGGCGTGGTGCTGGGCCTGGGAGAGCATTTCGATGCCGCCATCCTTGATCTCGGGCTGCCGAAAATGCAGGGGATTGCGGTGCTGCGCAAATGGCGGACCGAGAAATGCGACATGCCCGTTCTCATTCTGACCGCGCAAGGTACGTGGACTGAGAAAGTGGAGGGGCTGAACGCTGGCGCCGACGACTACATCACCAAGCCGTTTCACATTCCTGAGGTTGTCGCTCGCCTGCGTGCGCTTATCCGGCGCAAGTCTGGGGCGGCAAGCGTGATGCTGAACCATAAGGGCGTCTGTCTCGACACGGCTGCGGGCAAGGTGACAGCTTCGGGTGACCCTGTGGACCTCACTGCGTCAGAACTCCGCTTGCTGACTTACTTCATGCACCGGCCGGGACGCATCGTCTCCCAGAGTGAGTTGACCGAGCGTCTCTATGCGCTCGATGCGACGGCGGAATCCAACACCATCGAGGTTTATATCAGCCGCCTGCGCCGCAAGCTGGGGCGTGATTTCATAACCACTGTGCGCGGTCTGGGATACCGGATGGATTGATTTGATGATCCGCAGCCTCAAAACCCGCCTCATCATTGTCGCGACGGTCTGGATTGCAATCGGTGTTGTGGTTGCGGGCTTTCTGCTGTCGCGCGTATCGAAGGATTTTCTGGTCAGTCAGTTTTACGACGAACTCTACGTGCATCTCGATGAGCTGCAGAGTTTGATGGAACTCGACGAGAACGGGCAGTTCCGGCTGCAGCGTCCGCTCAGCGATCCACGCTACCTGAAGACGCTTTCAGGTTTCTACTGGGAGATTCAGAAAGGTGGCCATCTGCTGGCGCGATCAGCTTCCCTTGAAGGGCCGAAGCTGGATGTGCCAGATGACGATGGCGTTGACGCACAGGTTCATACCCATCGGATAAAAGGGCCAACGGGTGAGCTGCTTGTGGCCGAGCGCCTGCGCTGGCTTGATACCAGCCGCGATCCGTTGCGCATCATCATTGGCACCGACAGACATTTTCTCGATGATGAACTGCGGAAGTTCAATAACGTTTTGGTCTGGTCGCTTGGCACGTTGGCGTTGTCGCTGATTGGTGCTGCAGTCTTGCTGCTGCTGTACGCGATGGCACCGTTCGGCCAGTTGCGTGAGGCGCTTTCTCGACTGCGCAACAATGGTGCGCCAAGCGTCAGTGGCACATTCCCCGAAGAAGTGCAGCCGCTCATCGACGATCTGAATAGCCTGCTGCTGGCATCTGGCGAGCAGATGCTGCGCGCCCGTACACAGGCAGGAAACATCGCCCACGGGCTAAAGACGCCGATGGCGATCCTCGTCGATGAAGCCCACCGGTTGGAGCAAAGCGGCTCGACGCATTCCGCTGCCGTAATTCGCCAGCAGTGCCGCAGGATGCAAAGCCAGATAGATTATCAGATTGCGCGTGCGCGAGCGGCCGTTGGCCGTGCGAAGCCTGTCGCGGCATCATCGCTGGGTGAAACTGCCGATCAGGTGGTCCGCGCTCTGGGGCAGCTGCATATTGATCTGGGATTGAATATCGAGAACCGCATCCCGGCAAATGTGATGGTGGCTTGCGAGGCGCAGGATTTGAACGAGATGCTTGGCAATCTCGTCGACAACGCGTGCAAGCATGCAAGAAGCACCGTCGTCGTGCGCACGAATGAAGACGAGGGCGGCGATTTCGCTTCGGTAGTGGTGGAAGACGATGGGCCGGGACTGCCGCCTGAGGCCTGGGATGTCGTGTTCAAAATCGGTGAGCAATGGGAGGCTGGTTCGACCGGGTCCGGTCTTGGCTTGGCCATAGTGCGAGATCTCGTTCATCTTTATGGCGGCAGTGTCGAACTTGGCCGGTCATCGCTTGGCGGTTTGCTCGCACATATCCGGTTGCCGCGCGCAGGGTGAGAACGGTCGATACGACTCGCTGACTACACCATGCCGCCAGAAGCAGTTCGTTCCCTCCCTCGTCAGATCATCGTCGTTGTGCGCTTATGTCGTCAGTGCGTCAGCGACGATCGGGTGCTGCAGCAGAGCTGATCCGGCCTGGTACGCCTCCGCGAGTGAAGCGGGCGGATAATTCGTCAGTTCGGCAACCGCACGGGCCGGTGCGGCCGACAATACGAAGATGCGGTCGGCGAGGCGGACGGCCTCGTTGACATCGTGCGTTACGAACAGCACCGCGACATTATCCTTTTTCGCAGCATCGCGTACGATCGTCTGCATCTCGCGCCGCAAACCGGCATCAAGGGCGCTGAATGGCTCATCCATCAGCACGAGTTGAGGCTTGATCGCAAGCGCACGCGCAAAAGCGACCCGTTGCGCCATGCCGCCGGAAAGTTCCCATGGCCGCTTGTCGAAATCAGCTTCGTTTATGCCGAACTGGCGCAACAACTGTGCAGCTTGTAAACGTCGGTGTTCGCGATCAACGCCAAGTGCTTTCAGCCCGAAGGCGGCGTTGTCGAGTGCGGTTGCCCAGGGCAGAAGCCTGGGCTCTTGAAACACGGAAGCGGTTCGGGTGAACGTATTGATGAGTTGACCGCCGGTTGGCTGAATCAGGCCGGCTGCGAGTCGCAGTGCGGTTGTCTTTCCGCAGCCAGAGCGACCGAGCAATACAGCCAGCTCACCGGGGTTGATGGTGAGATTGAGTTTGTCGATCGCTGGAGCGTCGCCGAAAGCGAAGCTGATGTCTGCGAAACGAAGCATGGTCAGCGCAGTTTCAAAGTGTTGAAGCGGGTATTCAAATAACGGCGGAATGGCATCAGAAGAAGGCCGTCGCAAACGAGAACGAGCGCTAGGATAACACTGATCCAGGCCATCATTTCAGGCATATCGAGATTGGCCCGCGCGGTCGCCAATTGTCCGCCCAGACCTGTGCCGCCGCCCAGCATTTCGGCCATGATCGCAACCTTCCACGCGTATGCGATCGTTGTCGCCAGTGCCGGCAGAACCTGCGCCCAGACTTGGGGCAGGACAACGTCAACCGTGTGCTGCATTCGAGGAACGTTGAACGTGCTAGCCATTTCGTCCAGCAGTTTGTCGCGACCGCGCACGCCCTGCAGACAGGATGCGAAGATGATCGGGAATGTCGACATGACAACAGTAAACATTGGCTCGATGCTGCCGGGGCCGAACCAGAGAAGTGCGAGCACGACCCAGACGATTGGCGGCGTTGCGAAGACCATCGTGGCCAACGGTGCTACGGCGTCGCCAACGGCGTCTACGTGACCAGCAAGCAGGCCAAGTCCGCATCCGATTGCGGCTGCCAATAGCCAGCCCGCTAGTGCCTGCTGCCCCGTTGCAAGAACCGTAGATCCGACAATTCCGGATGCTGTAATATCGACGAGGGCGCGGAAGGTATCAGCCAGGGACGGCAAGATTAATGGGCCAGAAATGGCGTGAATCGTTTGCCAGAGCGCTGCGAACAGCACAATTCCGACCGCTGACCAGGCCCATTTTCTAACGCCCGGCCGCATCACATATCCAGATAGAAATCGTCAGTTGGCAGTTTGCCGCCGAGTGCGCGGGGCTCAAGCTCGCGTAGCGTCTGATAGAAGTTTGTCAGTTCGCTCTTTGCGCTCCGGGCCGACACGATTTCGATCCGAGAATGATCGAGTGCTCCGATGAATGCGGCGGGTCGCATGCCGAGTACGCGCGCCGCGAGTTCGCCAGCTTCAGCGCGGTTTTCGAAAGCCCAGGTTTTGGCGCGCGGCAATCCGTCGCGCAGGGCCGCGATCAGATCAGGCATTTCTGCCGGCAAGCTGGCATCAACCGCTAAGCCGACCATGGGGATGCGCTGACCACGATGAGCAAGCCATATTTGCTGCAGGTCGATTGCGCGCCGCAATGTGCGGCCCATGTTTTGCGCCATCAGGATTGAACCTGAAGCTGGCGGTTCAGAAAGCACCGCCGTCTCGGCCTTCCCGGCCGCAAGCATGTGCGCTGCTTCCATGGGTGACTGCACGTAGGTGAGTATCAGGTCGGTATCCGGATCGAGCCCCTCCATCCTGAGCACGCTGCGAAAGACGAGATCGGGCATGTCGTTCTTGAAGAAGCTGAGCACGCGCTTCCCTTTGAGATCGGCAATCGCATTGATCGATGTATCGCCTGTAACGATCGACAAATGCCCCATGCCGAGCAGCGACATCAGTCGCACCGGCACGCCGAGGTTGAACAGCGTTGCCGGGATATGCGTGGGCGTAGCAAAGAGGCGTGTGCGTCCTGCAACGATCGCAGCGCGCAGTTCATCGGGGGAGCGCCAGGTACGCAGGCTGATGCCCGGAGCAACGCTGGCGAGATCGCCATTGTCGATTAGGCGCGCGAGCAGGATTGCCGCTGCGTTGTGTGGAACCAGAACTTCCAGGCCGTTGTCTGGCCCGCCACCAGCAGCCGGCTGTCCGCCCAGAACGAGACCAGCTGCAGCTCCCGCTCCGCTAATGAGCATCGACCGTCGAGATAGTGACAAAGCTTGACCTCTCCGGAAAAAACGGACGGAGGGTGGTGCTTACATTAATATATCGCAGCGCGCTATATTGTATCCAATACGACGGCGGTGGCCGCCCGTGCGAAGGATAGATTATGCCGGGCGCGCTTCGGCCGGTATGACAGCGGCCATCGCACGCACGGAGCTACGCGGTGCAATCGTGGATTTAAACTATGCAGTCACATGACGCGATTGAGCGTTCCGCGCCGGATGGGTCGTTTCAGGATTGGATGCCGCAATCGATCCGCTCGGCAAGCAAGGTCCTGACATTGCAGGCTGGCGATAACCTGTTCTGGCAGGGTAGCACGGCCATCGGCTTCTATGAGGTGCTGAGCGGGCGCATGCGTATGGGGCGGCCGACCATCACCGGTCAGCATGTATCGCTGTACGTCGCGCATGCCGGCGATTTTCTTGCGGAGGCATCGCTGTTCTCGGATGTCTACCATTGCGATGCTACTGCGCTGGTTCCCTCCGAGGTGCGGCTTTATCCCAAAGGCGCAGTGCTGGCGGAATTTGACCGACGCGGTGATTTCGCTACGGCCTTCACCGCAATGATTTCCCGCAGCCTTATAGCAGTGAGGGTGCGCAACGAGCGGCTGATGCTGCATTCCGCGCGGGACCGCATCCGGCATTTTCTCATTCTCAAAGCCGACGACGACAGCACGGTTACGATCAGCGGGCCGCTGAAAGATCTTGCGACCGAGCTGGGCTTGTCGCACGAAGTTCTCTACCGGACGTTGGCGCGCATGGTAAGCGACGGCGAGATTGAACGCAGCGATAATGCAATCAGGCTGCTCAATCCAGCATAGCTAATAAGCGGCTCCCGACGCTGGATTTGTTGCAGTTCTGCACTCGCGCGACTTCTTAAATAAAAAAATTCCACCTTTCTGACGGTGGTATGATTGCAGTCATCACCCCCCTTGCCGGTCCCGTGCTAACGCAAACGCTATATCAAGTTGGATACAGCGATGGCGCCGTTTCCTGCGGATATGGTTTGTTGGGAGGCGGTAATGCGTTTGTTTGCTTGCACGATGGCTTGTTTCTCGGGTGCCGATAGATCGCCGGGCTGCGACAGCCCTGCCGGCCATCGGAGTGGCACGCTGCGCCGCCTGAGTTTGCTGCTGCGCGCCACGGCATCCTATGCGGTCATCACAGCCCTCATCATCCCCACGCCCGCGCTTGCAGGGCCGGAGGGCGGCAATGTCGTCTCGGGTTCTGCCAGCATCACGCAGACGGGCCCTGTTACCGACATCACCCAGTCGAGCGCCAAGGCCATCATCAACTGGCAGGGCTTTTCGATTGCGCCATCAGAAACGGTCAACTTCCACCAGCCGGATGCATCGTCGGTTGTTCTTAATCGCGTCATCGGCAATGAGAGTTCGCTCATTCAGGGCGCACTGAATGCCAACGGTCAGGTGTTCATCGTCAACTCCAACGGCATTTTGTTCTCCGATACCGCAAACGTGAACGTCGGCGGTCTCGTTGCTTCAACGCTCGACATCTCGAACGACGACTTCCTTGCGGGCAATTATACCTTTGCTGGCAATTCGACGGCATCGGTCGTCAACAAGGGCCAGATCAGCGCGACGCAGGGTGGCTACATCTCGCTGATGGGCAACACGGTGTCGAACCAGGGCGTCATCACCGCGACGCTCGGCACAGTGGCGTTGGCCTCAGGCAAGAAGACCACGCTCAACTTTGGCGGCAACTCGCTGGTTGATGTCACGATCGATCAGGGCGTGCTGAACGCGCTGGTTGAGAACAGGCAGCTGATACGCGCCGACGGCGGCCGCGTAATCATGACAGCCCGTGCCGCTGATGCAATTCTCTCCGCGCAGGTGAACAACTCCGGCATCGTGCAGGCGCGCACCATGGCCGCGCTGACGGGTTTCTGGCAAGCTCGACGCATCGGCGCCTGATGGCGGTGATGGCGGCTTCATTGAGACATCCGGCGACAAGGTTTCGATCCAGAACGGCACCGTTATCACCACAAAATCAGCTGACGGCGCCGATGGGCTGTGGCTGATCGATCCCGATGGTTTCACCATTGGCAGCGATATTTCCGGCGCGACGCTGACGGATCAGCTTGCGAACACGAGCGTGACCATCGTGTCGACATCGGGCTCCGGCACCGACGGCAACATCCATGTCAACGAGGCGGTAAGCTGGTCGGCGAATACGCTGACGCTGGATGCCACGAACAACATCTTCGTCAATGCCGCCATGGAGGCGACCGATACGGCGAGCTTCTCCGCGCTGTACGGTTCGGGGACCAACGCTGACGGTACGCCGCACGGACTTTATACCGCGTTCGGCGGTGCAAGCGGCACGTTTGCCGGCAAGATTAATTTCTCCGGCACCGGAACGGTGACGCTGAACGGTGAGGGCTACACCGTCGTCAACAACCTCACCGAACTTGCCGCAATAGCCGACGATGTGACGGGCAATTATGTGCTCGGCAGCGATATCGTCATGCGCGATGCCGAGCCGGCCTGGGCGATTGGCATCGGATCGCAAGCATCGCCTTTCTCCGGCAGCTTCAATGGTCTTGGCCACACGGTTCAGATAGCGGCAGCGACACCCAGGACGCAGACCGATGGTTTGTTTGCGGCCACATCATCAACCGCTTCCATCAGCAATATCGGTGTGAAGGGCATCGTGCTTGCCTATCAGTACGGCGCCAAGATGCTGGGTGCGCTGGCCAATGTGAATGAAGGCGCAATCGTCAATGCGTTCTCCACTGCAACCGTATACGGCTATAGCGCTGGCGGTCTGGTTGGTTCTAACTCGGGACTGATTGCGAACAGCTATCAATCCGGTAACGCGCTCAATTCATACCCCAACACCGCAGCCACAGTGCCGACCAGCGTCGGTGGGCTCGTGGCGGTCAACAGCGGGACGATCAAAAACAGCTTTGTCCATCAAAGCACGGTCGGCAACGCGTCTGCCAACAATAACTCCGGCAATGCGGGGCTGCATATTGGCGGTCTCGTCGGCACGAACACCGGTGTAATAGATAACAGTTACGCTGCGGCCAATGTCGTTACCGGAAACAACAATGAAGCAACCGCCGGTGGCTTCGTCGGCTACAACTCCGGGACGATCACCAACGCGTATGCGGGCCAAAGCGGATACACTCTCCCTAATGACACCGTGGTGTCGTATGGCGCCGTAACGGCCCGTGAGAACGACATCTACGTCGGTGGCTTTGTTGGCGACAACGCCGGGCTGATTGAAAGCTCGTATGGAGCTGTGAAGGTTTCAGTCAATCAGCAGTCCACCGCGGCAACGTCATTCGGCGGGTTTGCTGGTCACAACAGCGGAACGGTCGCGAGCGTATACTACAATCAGGATATAACCGGACTGAGCGTGGACAAAGCCGGCGCGGTCGGGCTGGCCGGCAGCGCGGCAACCGACCTTGCCAATTACGTGGGCTTCAGCTCCGACTATTGGGCGTCGTCGGTTTCCGGCAATCCGTTGCTCGCCAAGATGCCGGTTTATGTGAGTGTGCCGCAAACGAGCACGCTCTCCTATGGCACTTCGGGCGCGGATATCATCGGCGCGCTAACGGCATTCGGCCTGCAATGGACGGATACGCTTGGTGTGCTGCAGTACGATGTCAGCGATGCATCAATGCTGTCGTCGTCTGGCTATCTCAATGCCGGAGGCCACAATGCAGGCAGCGTCATCAACGCGGGTGCCTATTCCAACATCGTCGGTGCTGTCGCCATCGCGCCCAAGGCACTGACGCTGGCGGCCAACGGCATCATTGCGGACAAGGTCTACGACGGCACCACAGGTGCATTCGTCGATGTCACGGCCGCCAACAATGGCTTGGTCGGTCTCGTCGGCAACGAGAGCATCGATGTCATCTATTCCGATGCGACGTTTGCGGACAAGAACGTTGGCAACGGCAAGATCGTATCGCTCACCGTCACGCTGGGCGCTGGTTCCAACGGCGGTGATGCGAACAACTACGTGATTGCAGCCGGCGCCACGACCAAGGCCGCTGTCACGCCAGCGACGCTTTCGGCAACGTATGCGGTTGGTAACAAGGTCTATGACGGCACCACTGCCGCGACCGTAAGCCTAGCGTCGATTTCCGGCCTCTTCGGCGCCGACATTGTCGCGCTGGATGCGAGCGGACAATTTGCCGATGCAAATGCTGGAACCGGAAAGTCCGTAACCATCACCGCTGCGCTTCAAGGTCTTGATGCCGGCAACTACGTTCTGGCGCCGCCTTCCGCTGGTACGGGGGATATTACGCCGCGTGCGCTTCAGTTGGTGGCAACGCAGCCGAAGGGCGGTTCGCCGTTCATCGACGCCGCGATGATTGGCGTCTCCAATCTGGTTGCGGGCGACACGGTATCGCTGTCGGGACGCGCTCTCATTGGCGGCACCGGCGTCGGCACATACGAGATGTCGCTCGGCACGCTGCAGACTTCAGGTAACGCCAACTACACGATGGATGGCGCCGCGGGCATCGCAGTTATCTATCAGGCCAATTTGCCTTTTGGCGGCGTCGTTGCGCACGGCAACGCGGGAATCTCGACGTCCGGAACCACGATGACGGTGGCGCAGACGACGAATAGCGCCATCATCAACTGGCAGAGCTTTGACGTGGGGCAGGGCTATACGGTTGCGTTCGAGCAGCCGAATGCATCGGCGGCGACGTTGAACCGCGTGGTCGGCAATGAGGAAAGCGTCATTGCCGGTGCGATCACTGCGCCTGGCCACGTGTACATCGTCAATTCCGCTGGCGTTCTTTTCACCGGCTCGTCACAGGTGAATGTTGGTGCGCTGGTGGCGTCGACGCAAAACATTGCCGACACCGATTTCAAGGCTGGCATCTACACGTTCGGCGACAACGATGCGACTGGATGGATTGAAGCATACGGCGCGATCAACGCTGCGGATGAAGGCTTTGTTGCGCTCATCGGCAATGGCGTTGCAACCAATGGTTCGATTAAGGCCGCAGGTGGCCGCGTTGTGCTGGTCGGTGGATCGGGCGTCACGTTCACGCTCGACGGCATCATCGAGACAGCCGGTTTCCTCAACATTGACGGTGCTCTCAACGCATCGGCTGCCGGTGCCCCAGGTTTTGCCAATGGCCACTGGCTGATGCGCGCACCGGACGACTTCAACGTCGCGGCTGACGGCAATGTCAGCGGTGCGGGGCTGATGACCGTGCTTCGTCAGATGGACACCAAGGTGGCGTCCGACGCTGGCGATGTGAACATCAAGGATGCGGTTTCCTGGTCGTCGAATACGCTCAGCCTGATTTCCGGCAAGAGCATCAATGTTGCCAACGTGATGAACGTAGCGGGTGCAGGCAACCTGTTCGTCTCCTACGGTCTGACCTCGTTCGAAGGTCCGATGTACAGCAACCTGCTTGGCGTCACAGAATTGCATCGGGATTTTACCTTCCATGGCATCAACATGGCCTACGCCGTGGACGCCGATGGCAATCCAACCGGGAAATTCGCCGGCAAGATCAACTTTGGCAGCTCTGGCAGCCTGACCATGGGCAGCACCGGCAACGAGGTCGCGTACACTATCATCAATACGGTTGCCGACCTCGTGGCGCTGAACAACAGCACGGCGAACCTTGATGGCGGCACGCGCTATGCGCTGGGCAGCGACATCGACCTGAGCGGCATTGCCGACTGGACGCCGATCGGAATGATCGGTGGCAGCACGCACGTCTTCAATGGCGTGTTCAACGGTCTCGGCCACGTGGTCGCCAATCTGACATCCTCGCGCAACGGACTGTTCGCTTCGGTCGGCGAAGCACGTCGCGATCAACAGAATACCGCCAGCCAGAGGCTTGGCACCGTCGCTGAGTATGCGGGGCTGAGCAATCTTGGCGTGACCAACGTCGACATCAACTGCACCGCTGCCTGCAACGATAACTCTGCGACCTACAGCATCGGTGCTCTCGCCGGGATGACGCAGGGGCAGATGACGAACGTGTTCGCGACGGGAAGCATCTTCGCGCAGTCAAGCCTGTCGAATACAAACAAGAGCAGTGTCGGTGGCCTATGCGGGGAATACGGCGGCATCGCGAACAACAACTATGCGGCCGTAAACGTCACGACCAACGGCATCAGCTTCGCGGGCGGGTTTGCGGGCACAGCGCGGGCGTTCTTTGTCCTGGACAGCCATGCATCGGGCGACATCACCTATGACAGCTACGGGCGTGGGGAAGCCTCGGCCGGCGGATTCGTCGGTTTGCTGATAGGCGCTCATATCGTCTCGTCGTCTGCGAGCGGCAACGTGATTGCCAAGGGCGGGGAGATCGGCGGTTTCGCCGGGGATGTCCAACAGAGCAGCTTGGTTTTGCAGTCAACGGCATCGGGCGACGTGTATCTCAATGATACCGCCTACAATCGCAATGAAAAGGACTATGCCGGCGGCTTTGTCGGCTCGATCACCGAAGGCAGCGTTGCGTTCTCATATTCGTCGGGCAGGGTTCAATCGGCTCTGGGCGACCTGACAACAATCGGCGGTTTCTCCGGCAATGTCGTCAGTGGCCTGCACGCCATGTCGGTCGGCAACTCGTGGAACGTTGAGACGAGCGGCCTCTCGACCAACGGCAGAGGCAACTATGAGCCCGACCACGAAGACGGCAGCACGCCTGTCGTCGATGCCTACAACGCAAAGTTCGGCACCAACCTGACCGCGGATCAGTTCCACGGTGGTGCGGTTGGCGTTGACAATGCCGGTGCCCAGACCATGCAGGAGCAGGCGGGCGACACGGCAGCGTTGGCCAAGAGCGCCGAGAGCGTGATGAACGGTGGCTCGCCGATTGCTACCGGTCCAGGCAATGGTGGCGGCACCGGGAATGGCGGTGGTGGCGCAGGCCAGCCAGGTACACCGCCGACGCGTCCAGCGCGGACACCTTCGGGCGCAACGCCGCAACAGTTCCTCGCCACGATGTCAGCTGCTGCGGTTGCTGCGACGGGCGCAGTCGAGGAAACATTCGAAAAGGCGGCTACACCGACAGACGCCAAGGCTGGCACAGCACAGACGCAAGCCAAGTCCGCGCCGAAGCTGGAAGACAACGTCGATCTTTCTGCTGCGCCAACTACAGTGACGCAGATCTCGGACGATGAGGACGAGCGTCGTCGCCGCCGGGCGCAAACTGCACCGGTTGATGCCGGAGCTGACTATGGAGCGGCCATCAAGTCGATCGATGTCGATGGCCAGCGCTTCGACCTCGAAAAGCAGGACGGTTCGACCGGTGATGACGCCGGGTCGGCGACGGCGCCAGCACCATAATCGAACGGAAATGCGGGTGCGGAAACAGCCACCGCACCTCCCGTACGCCTAGCAAAGGATGCATGAGACAATGAGCTTGGCTCAAACAAACAACAAGCAGTGGACCCGGCGGGCGATGCGCGTTGCGGCTGCGGGAACTTGCATCGCGCTCGCACCATTCACTGCACTTGCGCAGACGGCTGCTCCTGCGGCTCCGGCGAATGCGGCAACAGTCTCAACGCTGCCCGGTGGCGCTCAGGCGATCAACGAGGCGTTTCAGGACTGGACGATGACCTGCGTGCAACCAGCTGGCGGCAAGCGCTGCGCTATCACGCAACAGCAGGCCGATGCTAAGACGCGCCAGCGGCTGATCGCGGTGGAACTGCAGCCGATTGGCGATAAGGCTGAAGGTGTGCTTGTGCTCCCGTTTGGGCTGTTGCTCGACAAGGGCGTGACGTTGAAAGCCGGTGCGACGGAGCTGGGCGCGCTGCGTTTCAAGACGTGTCTGCCACAGGGCTGCGTTGTGCCGCTCACCCTTGATGCCAAGGCGCTCACCACTCTGCGCGGCGCGAAAGATCCGCTGACGGTGACAGCGTTCAACGATGCCGGCGGTCCGCTTGCGTTTGCAGTTTCCGTGAACGGCTTCGGCCCTGCGCTCAATCGGGCTGCGGCGCTAGGTAAGTAAATTCGCCTCCCACTGGCGCGGGAGATCAGTCGCCCCGCGCCGAATGGGCGAAGTGTTTTGTATGTGTTGTGTTGGAAATGAGTGAGTAGCGTGATGTCGCGTACCCTGATTGGTTGTTTCTTTCCTCGCTCTTGCCGGGGCGTGAAGTTCGCTACGACAGCACTGTTGGGCATGGCCGTGATCGCACCGATCGCCGACGCACAGACCTATGATGCAGGCACTGCCGCGCGCGAGGCCGAGCAGGCGGTGGAGCATGCGCCCGAACCGCCGCGCTCCGGACCGATAAATCTGCCGCAGCTCATTGATCCGCCGCTGACGCTGGAGGATGGAGAAACGCTGCGTGTGCGCCGCTTCGTCGTAAAGGGTGGCGAAGGACTGGTTGATGCAGCAGTTGTTCGTGGGCTGCTTAAGCCATATGAGGGCCGTAAGCTCACGCTGACGCAAATCTATGAGGCGGCCGACAGAGTAACCGGGCTGTATCGCGAGGCCGGATATCTCGTCGCCAAGGCCTATGTGCCCGAGCAGGACGCGAGCGGTGGAACGCTGCGTCTCAAGATGGTGCCCGGCGCTTACGGTCAGGTCACAATCGACAATCGGTCGCTCGTGCATAGCTGGTACGTGCAGGGCATTCTTGAGCGCCATGGTGTCAGGAATGGCGCGCTGGTCCGCAAGGAAGGACTGGAGCGCGCCATGCTTCTGATGTCGGATCTCAACGGCGCGGGTATGCCCCGGTCTGTGATGGGAGCAGGACGTGCACAGGGATCGTCCGATTTTCTGTTTGAGGTGCCAGAGGAGAAGCGTGTCGACGGGTTTATCCTGGGCGACAATTTCGGCTCGCCTTACACCGGACGTCACCGCGCCATGGCGGGCGTAAATGTAAATTCGTTGCTCGGGCTAGGCGATCGCCTGTCTGCGTTCGGCATGGTGTCGGAGACAACCGACCTCATCAACTGGCGTTTCGCTTATGCGGTGCCGCTTGGTTATGACGGGGTGAAAGCGGAGGCGGCCATCTTCCGCACCACATATGCGCTGGGTGGTACGTTCGCGAACACGCAGTCGACGGGCGTTGCTGAGGGTGCATCGGGCACGCTGTCATATCCGTTGGTGCGTTCGCGCGATGAGACGATCATCGTCAGCGCTGGATATACGTATAAGCGGTTGGACGATCAGGTCTTCGATACCTCGATCAACGAACGCAACCTTGGTGCCGGTATCGCCACGATCAACCGGCAGCGGGTGGGTGAGCTGTTTGGCTTGCCGTATGTGTCCAGCGCCAATCTCGGTCTCACCATCGGCAACGTCGATTATCCCGACCCACTGCAGTTGGCCTGGAATCAGGCAGGCGCCGATACCGCTGGCAATTTCCGCAAGCTGGCCGGTGGCGTCACGGTCACAATGGCGTTGAGCGAGAAGCTGTCGTTTATCGTCGATGCGCGCGGGCAGAAATCGCTGTCGGGTAATCTCGACTCCAGCGAGCAGCTCGGGCTGACGGGCGTCTATGGCGTGCGTTCCTATAATGAGGGGCTGTCGGGCGACACCGGCTGGCTGATTACGCCTAAGTTGAAATATGCCCTGCCTGCGATTGGCGACTGGAACCACGCCGTCAGCGCATTCGCGGATGTTGGCGGCGTTTCGCTGGAGGATGGCAGCTATACGACCACGCAGCCTGACTATGTATCGCTTGCCGATATCGGCCTTGGCTACTACGGCACCTATGAATACATGAGCGGGCGCATGCTGCTGCTCAAAGCCTATCTTGCGCACACGGTTGGCGCCGATGCTGACGCTGCAAGCTATGATCGTGGCACAGTCGGTCTGGTGCAGGCCGGTATTACCTACTGAGGAAAGTGTTGTTCGTGCAGACGCAGTTGGACATTGAATGGCTGGGCCAAGCGATTGACTACGGTGTCATCGGCCTGCTCGGAGTTTTGAGCGTTCTGGTCGTTGCCGTTATTCTGGAACGGCTGGTGTTCTACGCGCGCATCAAGCTGCACCGCTACGTCACTGCCGAAGGGCTGGAGCTGGACCTGACCAAGTATCTGGTGCTGGTTGCATCGGTGGCTTCCAACGCGCCGTACATCGGTTTGCTCGGCACCGTCCTTGGCATCATGCTCACGTTCTATTCCATGGACTTTTCTGCGGGCGCTGATCCGGGCAAAATCATGGTTGGCCTTGCGCTGGCGCTGAAGGCAACTGCGATGGGTCTCATCGTCGCCATCGTGGCGGTGGTTGCGTACAATGGCCTCGTTCGGCGCGCCAAGGTGCTCCAGCTGCGATGGAAGGTACAGCGCGAGGCGCAGATGCAGGCGGCTGTCGACGCGCTGTCCTCGCGTCAGGGCATCGCCGCCGATGGGGGAAAGTGACCGATGGACGAAAAGCCTTTTGAATCGCTTAACGTCATTCCATTTGTCGACATCATGCTGGTGTTGCTGACGATGGTGCTGACGACGGCGACGTTCGTCGCGGTCGGACGCATTCCGGTCACGCTACCGCAGGCTTCGCCGACAAAAGTTGAGCAGCAGACGGAGACCGCGATTGAGATCGCGGCGGGCGGCATAATTCACTTCGACGGAGTTGCTGTCTCGAAGGAACAGCTTGAAGCCAGCCTTAAAGATCTGCCCAAGGACACCAGCTTCCTCATCCGCGCTGACAGAACTGTGCCGTTCCAGGCATTCATTGACGTCGCTGACGTTTTGAAGCGTCTCGCGTTCACCAAGGTTGGTGTGCAAACGCAGAGCGGTGGCGGATCGTCGGCTGGCAGCGGAGCGGGCGCAGGTGCAGCGCCGTGAGCTTCACGCTATCACACGCGGTCGTCGCATCGCTCTTCATCCACGGTGCACTTGTGCTTCCGTTTGTGCTGCCGCCCGTAGCAACACCGCCTGAGGATCCACCGATCCTGGTGGTTGAGCTTCAGGGGCTGGATGCTCCAATGCAGAGCGAAGAAAGAGTTCAGAAGCAGACGAAGGGCGAGGGCGCGCCACGGGAAGCGCAGGCCGCAGCACCAGAGACTCCGCCACCGCAGGAAGCCTCACAGCCTGAACAACCGCCGGAAACTGAGGAGCCACCTGAGGAGGTCGTTGAGGACGGTACGCCGCAAAAGGCTGAAGACCCAAGTGCTGAACCGCAGCAGAGTGAGCCGGTTCCACAGCAGACGCAACCATCAGAGCCGGTTGCGGCAAGTGCGGGCGCATCGGGTGCAGCGAATGTTGAAGGTGATCTGGCGCAGCAGAAGGCCCAGACAATTGCGCAGGAACAGCAGGAAGCAGAACGTTTGCGCGCCTACGTGCGTGCGCTGGTAAAGAAGGTGCAAGACAATCTCGTCTATCCCGATTCAGGTCGCAGGAAGGGGTTGAAGGGCGAGGCTAGCATTGGCGTCAGTCTGCAAGCGGATGGCAGCATAGTGCCGGGATCGCTGCGCGTAGTGGCAAGTTCCGGTCAGCCGCAGCTCGATGCAAGTGCTCTGAAAACGGTTGAGGGTAGTGCGCCGTTCGCGCCGCCGCCGCGCGCTATCACAATTGCCATCGCCGTTGTGTACGGCAAGCTCGCGAAAGACAGGAAATAGCGGCGGGCATGGGCGCCGCTGTGCGTGGATTGCGCGCGGCGCTCGTTTTTGGATCAGGCGGCGAGAGAAGTCTTGCTTAGCTCGGCGAAGGCGACCAGATCTTCGCATTGCTTGTCGTGTTGCGCGGTGATTGGCTTGACGATCAGGCTATGGGGATTGAGATCAGCCTGCAGTGCGGAGAGCTTGGCGCGGACGTCCATCTGGGTGCCGATGAGTGAGCCTTCGATGATGGGCTCAAGATCCATCCAGGGTGTCCAGGAAGGCTGCAAAACTTCCGTCGTCTTGCGCATGCGCTCAACAAATGGCTGCAGCATCATCCGTGCTTCGGCGACGGCCTGCTCCCGTGTGGGTGCGATATGCAGAAAGCGCGTTAGAACCAGGCGCGGATCTTTGTTTGGCGCGGTCTCGCGATACAGGCGCAGCGTGTTGCGAAGGTGTGCGATTGGAAACGGGGGGCCGGCCATCAAGCCATATCCGCGCGTTGCGGCCAGCGCGATCATATCGGGCGTGGAGGTGGCCACGAAGATTGGCAACGGTTGTTGCAGAGGCTGTGGTGTGAGTTCCACGCTATCGGCTTGGTGGAAAGTGCCATCAAAATCGACGCGTTTTTCGGTCAGCAGTTTTTCAACGAGAACGACGGCCTCGCGTGTGCGGGCGGACGCCTCGTCTGACGATAGACCGAAGTGCTTTAATTGCATGGGAAAGGGGCCGCCCTTGGCCACGCCCAGATTGAAGCGGCCGCCGGAGAGGATATCGACCGTCGCGGCGCCCTCAGCAACCATGATGGGATTGTGGAAGGGCAGCAGGATAGCCGCTGAACCGAGGCAGATCCGCGAAGTTCTTGCCGCCAGATATCCAAGAATGGCGAACGGATTTGAACACGCCGAACGAGGATTGAAATGGTGTTCTGCGATCCATGCCTCGTCGAAACCAAGCCGTTCCGCGAGTTCAATCAGATGCGTCTGATCGGAATAGGCGCTGCGGTAATCATTCGAGGTGCTCTCGTAAGTGCAGAACAACCCGGTCCGCATGTCCCATTCCTTTTGAAGTGCTTGCGACGGCCGACCGACGTAAAGCGGCCTGCAACTGAAGCTTTGAAGCTCAGCTGGGACCGCAGCCTTCACTTGCTCAATTGGGTGAGCTGCGCAGCAAACGATCTGCGTTCTATGTATCAGTTTCTCAAGTAATTACGAGTGGCTGGAACATCGCAAGCGGGCAGGAAAAACAATGAAACAGAAATCATCGCCTAAAGGCTGCAAGGCATGCCCCGTGTCGATGATCGGATCACGTCGGCATTGTCGGCATAAGTTCGACGGAGGAGAATTTGTGTACACCATTTGGTGAGGAGCAAAGTCTTCGGTGCCGTGACAATAGCCGTCGCAGTTACGGGCACCCATCAAGGGAGGGGGAAGCCCTTCAAGGGACGGGAAACCCGAGGTGGCTGAGAGCCCGCGCTGCGAGGCGGGCATCATCTCCGCCGCCTGCGACGAGCTTGTCGAGGCTGCGTACAAGCTTGGTTAGCTGGCGTCGTTTCAGCTTCTGATAGAAAACGCGACCGACCTGTTCGGGTGCCAAGCTCAATATGTCGGCGGCCAAACGGCAAGTATCTTCCTTCCTATCGGACAAACTCATCGCCAGCACTCCATGCGATCGCGTGGGCATCAGTATTTTATGGAGCTTCGATAGCGCAGCAGCCTGCATTTCTGATGACAGACCGGATTGTTTCGTGCGTCTGCTCAGCGAAATCTTTCACGCTCTGCACGAAAACATCTAAAGTTTGGCCGTTCAGGATGGGAGTGATCCTGTAGTGCCATTGCAACTTTCTCGGGCAACTGAATTCGAAGATATGACGGGGGTCTGACACACCTGTCATAAAGCGATGGCAGCAAGCTGCTGAGAGGCTCTCAGCTCGAATGTCGTCATCGTGGACCAACTCGACAAAAATCAGCTGCGCCGGGGCACAGCCATGGAGCAACGCTGCTGGCGTTGTCTGCCAGTGGGCGCCAAGATTTTATCCTCAAGTGTGCGACGGCTATTTTCGTTTTCTGGCGGGACAGAAGAGCCATCGCCGCCATCAATGGAAACCGGTGCATTGATCGCGTAGCGGAAGCGAATATATCGCTTTGCTCCTGCAGCAGTTGGCGAAGCCTTCGGCCGCAGTACTCTGTCACCATCGTGTAGCAATGGTCCGAGCGGTTAAATTATCCCAGTCTCCGACCTGCCGGTGAAGCGATCACGATCATGCTTCTATGGCCAGTCGCCTGCGGCAATCCTTGAGACCATCAAAGATAAGACTATGCGTTAGCGCGACAGAAATATCGAGGCGCGCAGCAATATCCTTGAGCTTCCAACCTTCGAACCGATGCAATTCGAACGCAATTCTTGTTCGCTCGGGAAGCTCGGAGATGGCCTTCATTACGAGACGCAATTCCTGCTGAGAACAGAATGCCTCTTCCGGGTTTGGCCGATCTTCGACGATCGTCTCTGGAGGGTACTCGCTGTCGAAATATGCGCGCTCAATCGAGAAACGCCTCAGCCAATCCAGGCATAGGTTGCGGACGATCCTGCGAAGATAGCTAAGCGGTTCTTTAATGGGCCGATCTTCGGCGATTGATGTCTCCAGGCGCAAAAAGGCCTCCTGGACGACATCTTCTCCGCGCGCCCGATCTCTGACGAACATCGTCGCATAATCGACAAGTTCGCGCCGGAAGCCAGAATAGTAGTCAAAGCCTTTGATACGGCTGTCTACGCGCACGTTATCATTCGCAATTGATGGTGCGGCGATCGCTGATTGCGTCTGCCGCACATTGTTATGCTGGACCTCGCAGCAGTGTGCGTCGCGCGCATGGATTGAGAACGGCACTGCCACCATGATGTTGATCGCTCTGTTCGCGCGACTGATGCGCTTCGCTCTCAGATGTCTGGCGCGGCGCGCCTTGGTCGGAGCACCGCCGTGGATCACACGGCGGCGCCCAATCGCACGATGGGTGGTCAGAACTTCAGATTGAGCTTTGCGTTAAAGCCGCTCTCCTGAACGTCGGAGCCGAACTGGCCAGTGTAGGCCAGGCCGAACGAACCGGATTCCGAGAAAAGGAAGTCCGCACCGGCTTCGACCACTGCGACGTTCTCAGCCACCGACACGCCCACCACTGTGAAAGCATCGCTGCCGGAAGTGAACGCATGCACCGACCTGCTTTCGATGTCGCCGAACGCACGCCGCCAGCCGAGCCCACCGCGCGCCACGGCGTGTACGCCGCCGATCTCGAAGTTGGAGGAGACGCGCCCACCCAGTGTTGTTAATGCGGTGTCGGTTGTCTGGCCGTTCACGCCGAGAGCGATATCACCGAAGCTTTCCGCGAAGGCATCAGTCTGCAGTCGCACATAGGCCAGGTTCACATAGGGTTCGAACGCCATCCGCGCGATGCCGATGCGGTAGCCGAACTCGCCGAAAGCCTGCAGGTTATTGCCTGCATAGCTGGCTTCAGTGCTGCCTGTGTACGGGAAGCGGAACAGGTCCGCCTGGCGCTGGATGGTGACATCGCGCGAAGCCTTGAAGTCGTGCCAAGTGTAGGCAAAGCCAGAGCGGAACGCGAGCCCAGACCAGTTGGCGCCTGCGTAAAGACCAAGATGATAATTGTCGCTTGATCCTTCGAAGCCATTGGCGTCGCTGTAGGACGAATGACTGTAGCCGGCGAGTGCGCCGAGGCGCCAATTGTCCAGCACCGCCGCATCAGCACCGAACACGATACCGCCTGCGGAACGATCAAGGTCAGAAGCGCCATAACCACCACCTTGCGACGCACCCCACGCGCCGAAGCCGGTGCCCCAGATTGCCAAACGCTCCAAAGATGCAGGTTGATGATTGGCGGCGGGGCTATCCTTAAGCGACACCTGTTCCTCGCCGAGAGCAACAGCCGGCAATGAGGGCGCAGCGACCGAATTGAACGCATCGCGCATGCGGTTGTTCATGGCATCGCGAACAAAGTGGCTGTCTTCGATCACGGCGGAGCGGGCGGAGGCGTAGCCTTCGCCAGAGAGTCGATTAAACGCCGCGGGCGAGGCGCCCTGTGCCGCGTTGAGGATGGACTGGTAGACGTCGTTCGTCGGGGCAAGCGATGACAGTGCCTGAGCAACGGCAAACTGGTTCGGCGTCTGGGCGCGTGCTGCAAAGTTCGGGCCTGGAGGATCTGTCGGATCCGTAGGGTCGGTGGGGTCCGTTGGGTCAGTCGGATCGGTAGGATCTGTCGGGTCAGTCGGCCCCGAATAATTCGGATCAACCGCTGTGATAGTCAGGTTCACATCTTCGCCAGTATAGTCCACACGATAGGTGAGATAGTCGCCCGTGAACGTTGCACCGTTGGCAGCGTTGGCGAACTCGCCCTCAATATGGTCCGCGTTAAGAATATTGTAGTTCCAGCCGCCGGAGGCAGCCTGTGCGTAGTTTACGGTCGCGCTCGGATTGATTTCTACTCGCCCGCCGTCGATCATCACGATGCCGTCCACAACCACTCTGTCGCTTTGGCCATTAGCGCCGATGTCGACGACGTATGTCGATCCCTGGTTGAGGTAGAGAGTGCCTCCCTCCCAGGAAGGGCCGCCTGCCTCCTCCGGAGTAAAGGTTGCGCCGCCGAGATCGAACGTCAGAGTACCGATATCGCCATCAGCTGCGCCCGGCCGCAGGAAGCCGCCACTGTAAAAGTAGTTGAAGCTACCTGCTTCGGCTCGAATGGTGCCGGTGCCGCGAACGGTTCCATGCTGGTCTGCTTCCAGGGGATGAAACGTCATCGAGAGATCGATGCCGGCAGAGAAATATCCGACGTCAACCGCGCCGGCGACATTCAACGTTCCGAAGTTGATCTCGATAGATTCTGCGCTCAGCTTGCCGTTGGATTCGACGATGACGGTTCCGCCGGATAGCGAAGGGTAGAACCAACCTTTGGATGGGTTGTCGTACTGGTACCGATGCTCGCCAATTCTCAGCCACCTTGCCGAGGCGTTCTGCGTGTTGACGGTGATCTCGGCTCCGGCGTCGCGTGTTCTTGCGGAAACCTTGTCATTCAGCGACGGCAATACGTCGGTTCCCGGAACGCCGGAGCCCGTCTGCTGCCATTTGGTGATGTCCGACCAATTGCCGATCCCGCCGCGCCAATCTGCGTTGACGTTCTGCGCTGCTGCCGGCGCCGCTGATCCAAACGCAACGGCAACTGTCAGCGCGAGTGGCGCCACGCTAGCCATGAGACGGTTTCGAAGTGTTCCTCCGCGTGAGGTGGATAGATCGAGTTCGAGTGTAGAGGCCATTACGCTGGCAGATACTGAGCGGTTCATGATGTCTTTCCTTCGCAAGCAAACGGGTTGACGCGTGATCCACACGCGGCGGATCAGTCGGTCAGAAGCGGGCAGTGAATGAGAGCGTGCCGGTGCGCCCAGGCGAGGCGAGACCGATGGCAGTGAGCGCGTCGAAGTAGTATTCGTCGGTGACGTTCTCGACGGAGAAGCTCAACTCTGTTTTCTCGTTGAGCTTGTAGCTGCCGAACAGATCGTAGATGCCGTATTCCGGCCAAGTTGGGGGCGGCGATAGTCCGCCTGCCTGGGTCATCACTCCACCTATGCGCTCGGATGCGAAATGCGTGCGCGCACCAAGCGTCAGCTTCTGCTCGAAGAGGCGCACGCCGGCCGTGAGGCTGCCATGGAATTTCGGAGGCACATATCCGCCGCCGGAGTCGGTCGAGAAAGTGAATGACGAACACGTGCTCGACGTCAGGCAGTACTGAATATCGATATAGTTTGTGAACGCACCTTCGAAAAAGAACCGGCCTGAGTCGTAGGAACCGGAGAACTCGAAGCCCTTGTAGATGGCGCTATCGATATTGAGGGAGAAGTAGGGGAGATTGGGCGAAGCTCGGTAGCGGACGATATAGTCGTCGTATGTGTTGTGAAATGCGGCGGTCTTGAATCGCAGTACGTCGTTAGCGACGAGCACACTATCGCGCAGGATGTTGAAGCCCAGCTCGTGGCTGTTGGCGCGTTCCGGATCGAGCCCAAACTCGCGCGCAGCCGGAGCCTTCAGGCCCTGCTTGAACAGGCCGAAAACCTGCAGGCCATCAAGCGGCGTAAGGGTGACGCCGCCATTCAAGCTCACGCCATCGCCATCCCGCTTCCACAGGCGCTCGGGAAGGCCGCGGACCCACGGCGGGATTTCATTCTCGAACCAGTCGTAGCGGATGCCGCCCGTAATGCTCAGCCAGTCTGCCGGTTCGAATGTGGCATTGGCGAATTCGGCTAGGGTTGTGCGCTTGCCCGTTGAGCCGCCGCCCCAAAAAGCCGTGGGATCTCCCCAATAATTCTGGAAGGTATATTCCGCGCCCGTGTCCAAGCTCAGCAGGCCGACTGACGTCTCGAACTTGAAGACGTTGCCGATGTCGCCGCCAACCATGGTGCTCGTACGAACGTCGTTCCAGACATCGCCTCTCCCGAGCATCGCGACGGCGAGATCCGTGTGCCACACATTGGCACGCACGTTGATGAGATCGTTGTTGTCGGGGTTCCAGCGGTAGCGTGCGGTGTAGGATTTGGCGGCGATATCGACCAGCGGCCACTCGATGCCACCGAGCAGACTTCCCTGTTCTATGATCTCGCCCGAGATTGAATCATACGTGCGATAGGCAAGCTCGAGTGACTGATTGTCAGCCCACTTCAGCTTCCCCTTTGCGAGTAAGGATTCCGTCTCTTCGGAGCTGTTCGGAACTTCCTCCCCGGGAGCGCTGAACTTTTCGGTCGGCGCACCCCAGCGGTCGATGCCACCGATTTTGCCGTTCGTGCGCGTGCCGGCAAAGTAATTGCCGCGATTGCGCTTTGCGTATGCGACGATGCCTTCAAAGTGCTCGTAGTCGACCGCGCCTGCAAGGCTGCCGTTCCAGGCGTTACCTTCGAAGAACGACGGTCGGTCACGGGCTTCGATATTGCGGTGGTCGATGCCGTAGGGCAGCGGCTTGATGGTGTTATTGCCGATCCCGCCCTTGACCTGGACGCCCCAATTCTTGTCGCCGGTGATGATGTCGGGCGCAGAGATCGTGCGCATGGCGACAAGGCCGCCGATCGTGCCATTGGTCGGGCCTTTTGTTATGTCAACGCCAGCAATCAAGTCCGGATCGATGTAGGATTCATCGCGGCTGCCGATGTATCCGCGATCGGAGCTGACGCTCTGCTCGGCACCATCGATCGTCGTCTTAACGCGATCTGCTCCCTGAAGACCGCGTATGTTGGGCTGGATTGATGTGCCTCGACTGCCGGCGGAAATTACGCCGGGCGTCGAGCGGAAGATGTCGCCGGCCGTCTGCGGACGCACGCGCTCAATCTGCTCGCGTGAGATGTGCGATACGGAGCCTGCAGTTGCGAACGGCGTATCGACTGTGAATGCTTCGCCGGGCGCCGCGCCGCCGCTGTTGCTGCCAGAGACGTCGATTGTATCGAGCGCGATAGCACCGTCCACCGCCGCGGCTTCATCACCGCCACCCGCTGCGGGATCGAAGATCCGCACAGTGTTCGCGCCGGAGAAGCTGTAGCTCAGGCCCGTTCCTGCCAGCAGCTGATCGATCGCTGACTGCGATGAAAGCTGTCCGCTGACGCCACCTGTCTGCTTGCCGGCAGTCAGCGCGCTGGCATAAACAAGTTTGAGATTGGCTTGGCGACCCAGTGCAAGCAAGGCGCTTTCTAAAGGTCCGGCCGGCACAGAGACAGTGACCAGCGCCCCCTGTTGCGCGCGTGCCTGCGTTCCCTGGACTGTCAGTCCACCTGAGAAAACCAGCGAGCTGGCCAATATAGCCAGCCCGCATCTGCTCGCCTGTCTCGGCGAGACGACCCTAACGGCCATTCCGTGCCCCCAATACGCATTACAAATCGTGGGGGTGCGTACGCATCACGCACCGCTCTACTGACTAAGAGCGCTGCTGTCGGCAAACTCCTGACGTTGATCCGAAGAAAAATTTTGCGGCACGCGATTTGAGCGCTTCGAGATGAGCGCGATCGTATTCTTCAGCGAGCTTTGCTCCGCACGACAACCGCGACACCCGGCAGCGCTGTAACGGAAACAGGAAGACTGCTTTCGATCTCGCGCAGCGCTTCATCGGTATCATTGAGGTCGAATATTCCCGACACCCTCTGCTCGGCGGCGGCATCGTCGACGACGTAAATATGGCCGTGGCGATAGCGGGATAGGACTGTCAGCACTTCACGCAACGGGCGTCCCGAAAACACCAGCTTGCCAGTGCGCCACGCCGTTGCGCTGGAAACGTCCAATGGCGTCACAGTAACATCGCCACTTGCAGTTAGCGTTGCCGCACTGCCGGCTTGAACCAGAACCTGTGTGCCGCCGCTGCGTACCGCGACTTGCCCTTCCTCGACCAGAACATCGCCGCGGAACTGGCCGTCAGCTGCTCGCATGCTGTACTGCGTTCCAACTGCTTGCGCCGTTAGCGCTCCCTCGTCGGCAATGAACGGACGCTGCGGATTTCTTGCGACGTCGAAGAAGGCTTCACCGCGCAGGATCTGCACGCGCCGTTCGTTCTCCGAATAGTCGACGATGATTGCCGTGTTGGTGTTGAGGTCGACGCGCGTGCCGTCGGTGAGCACTATGCTGCGCACCTCGCCAACCGTCGTGTAGTAGTCGGCGCGGATACGATCGAGGTACCCCATCTGGATCATCGCAGTGGACAGTAAAACCAGCACCGCCAGACCTGCTGCCTTCGATACGGTTGTCCGCCGCCGGGCACGCTTGAGCTTCTTCAGTTGGTCTGGAGGAACGGGAATATCTTTGAGGTCGCCCCAAAGACGATTGAACTCATTGAAGGCATCGCGATGGGCAGGGTCGCGCTCAAGCCACTCGGCGAACTTCCGGCGGTCTTCATCGGTGGCGTCGCTGGACTGCAGGCGTGCAACCCAACCGGCCGCTTCTTCGGCAACGCGATCCATGTCCGTCTTGTCGCGATGGTCAGTCATGAATTACCCGGCCGATGACGACCGCTCCCCCGAAGGGAAAACGGAATAGCAGCTACTTAACTAGAGTCAAAAAAGTGCCGCCACCTGACGTCGACCTTAGAAAATAATCTCGGCGCGTGCTTGTTTGCAGTGGATCAATGCCTTGATGATGTGCTTCTCGACCATGTTGCGAGAGATGCCGAGGCGCATCGCGATCTCGCCGTTGGGCAGTCCGTGCAGACGACTCAGAATGAAAACTTCCTGGCAGCGATTGGGGAGTTTCTCAATCGCCTTGGCGAGTAGCAGCAGGCACTGCCGCCCGTTGACGATTTGCTCCTGACATGGAGCATCCAGGGCCTGCTCGGCGCCGGCCTCGTCGGGCAGGAAAAGCCGTGCATCAGCTGCATACCGAGCCGTAGTTCGGCTCGCGACGGACTTGGCGATCTGGAACAGATACGCCTGAGGATTCTCAATGACCGTTTTTTGCGGAACGGTGAGAAACCGCAGAAATGTTTCCTGCGTGGCGTCGGCTGCATCGGCAGCATTTCGCAGGCGGCGCTGGAAAAAGCGAAGCAGACGGCCTTCTTCCGAACGGTGTAGATCCTGCACCAATATCCCGAGCATCCGGGTGCTCCAACTCAGAACGCCTCAAAATAATTCAGGTCAGTGGCGGAGCCGTCGTCTGTCGCAGGCCGAAAGTACGCAGAGGCAAACCGGATCACACACCACCGATCGCCACTCAAAGCCTAACGAGAATTCTCCCGCAACATGAAAGATTTAGAGCTTCTCTACAGAACGCCGGAGCGCGTCTTCCACAAATATTACCTGACAAGTATAGTTAGTGGTTGATATTGCAGCCCTTTGTCGATGAAGCGCCCGGTGAGCGCGGATCTGATTTCAGATATCAGCCGCGCTAAAATCCTGGACTTCGTTGCCCTGCAGCAACGAATCCGGCCGCGCAGATTTGGCTCAGTGAGAGTGCGCGCGACTCAAGGGAGCGCAAACTTAAGCCGGTGATTACCGGGCTGATCACCTAGAACCGTATGAACGCTCCGGCAGAGAATGAGTTGTTCTGTGCATTCTCCTGGAAGCGGCCGTCATAGGCAGCGAAGGCGCCGACCATCTCATCAAATCTCAACACGTCGAACTGAAGACCTACGCGGAAGATATTGCGTCCGATTTGGTTGGCATTGGCGGCCAGCGTATTGCCCAGCAGCTCGAAGCCGACAGGCACGCCCACATCGCCACCGAGCCGGCCATAGCCAAGATCGACCGCAGGCGAGAAATTAAAGCTACCCCAGGATATGCCGGCGGTTTGCGCTCGCACACCAATGCCGCCTTCAGTCTGATCCAATCGCGTGGCGTTGACTGCAAGCGAGAAAATATCAGCGCCGGTTTCTATGCCGCCGCTGGTGCGTTGATTTAGGTACGTGACATAGGCGTATGGCGCCAGCGTATGCATACCCAATCCGTAGAGGTGGCCGCCTGTGAGACGGCCGGCAAAACCGTTGGTGTCATTGGAGGAGTAACCGGCGAGTCCTGCATTGCCCAGCACGGTGTTGTTTGTGCCGCCAATGCCCGTTCGCTTGTAGGTATTGTCGAAGCGGTTGCCGCCGATGATGCCGTCAATGAACCAATTGTCTTCGAGCCAGGTCGCGTATGCGAAGCCATGCCATCCTTTTGCCGATCCGTCATCGCCGGTTCCGCGAATGTCGATGTTTGAATCGGTGTAGGCGATAGCAACGCCTGCGGTGATAGTGTCGTTGTCGATCAGATCGTAGCCGCCCACGGCACCGCCGAGAGTGGCGCTGGAGCGCGGAGAACCGTCGATGCGTGCATAGGCGCCGATGCCTTGCGCCCACACCGCCGTGCCGCGACCGTTGGTCAGCATCACTGCGGTGTCGACGTCATCTCGGACAGGCGGGCCGCCGAGCGCCATGGCCGGCACCGCGCTGGTGTTGGCGATGATCTGAGCGACGGTCGTTTCCGGCGTGCCGCCGCTACCGCTCGCCATGATGCGTTGCGCGCTGCGGTTCCAGAACGTCGTCACCAGCGTATCCACGGCGGCAAAGCGCGCATAGCTGGAGTTGACGAACAGCGCGCCGTTATCGTCGCCGTCTTCCGGGTCGTCGCCGGGATCGATAACGTTGACGAGGTTTTCGATGCTGAGAAGGCCCCAGCCGTAAGTGCTGTCCAGGCCCGGAGTGCCCATGTCGGTAGCGGTGCGTAGCACGAGGCTGGCGAGATCGGAGCCGGAAGCGTTCGGGAACATCTGCTTGGCGATTGCTACTGCGCCCGTAACGTGTGGTGCTGCCATTGAGGTGCCTGACAGCGTACCGTAAGTGCTGACGGGGATTGTTGAGTAGATGTCCTCGCCCGGGGCGGCCATGCACCAGACTGCTCCTGCGCCGCAGCGATTGACGTCCTTATCAAATACAATCTCGCCGGATGGAGTACGGAGCACTGATGTAACGGTTATCCAGCCTGGCATTAGCTCGGGGAAATGATACGGCAACCCTGCATAAATATCCGGATTGGATAGGTGCTCGTTACCCGCTGCGAAGACGATGACAGATTGATCGTTGATCGCTCGACGGAAAGCAGTCAGCAGGGGTTGGCCGACGATAGTCTCCACTTGTGCCCTGGTGACAGTGGTTATGTCGACTTCGCCTCCGTTTGGCATGCCCCACGAATTGTTGAAAATCCGAATGCCGGCGGTCAGGGCCTGATTGTATCCGGCTGCTCTGGACGTGTTAGGGCCACGCGAGCTTATGGTCGAGAGCAGGACGCCCGGCGCGACACCTTCCATGCCGACGCCATTGCGCGCGGCGCCAATAATGCCAGCCACATGTGTGCCGTGTTCGGAAGCTGGATCGTCGAGGGGATTGTATTCGAATGGCAGTATCCGGCCGGAAAATTCCGGATGCGTCTTTTGTATTATGCCATCGACCACGCCGATGCTGACTCCCGCGCCAGTATACCCCTTTTCCAAGGCGTATTGCGCACCGACGACCGCAAGGCCCCATTGCGCATTGAACTCGGCATCCATAATCGGTTGGGCCAAAGAGGGCGAGGGTTGGACGTAGAGCAGCGTGCAGGAGGCAGCCGCAAGTGCCATGATCCGGCGAGAAGCAGGCATGCAATTGTCCGATCGATCTATTGCTTGAATGAATGCAAATGCGACACAGACGCGGATGAATTCCGGCGAGATACATGCGACATCAATATGTCAAGCACTATTCGGCGATCTGATTCTGCGGCTCAAGCGCACAATTACTTGGAGCGAACGAATTTGTTGGCCCCTGCGTCCGCACGGCCATTCCGTAACACTGGAGCTAAGCATCCGGTCTTCGGCGCGCTGGACGTTTCACGGCCGGCCGACACGATCTGCTGAGCAGCGACGAGCTCAAGCAGCAAGCAAGCAGCGGAGCAGGAGGCCACAGGGCGCCGTCGGCAGTCTTGCAGACGAGAATACCCACCTGCCGTCAGGCCGGGTTACGCGACATCGCCATATCGCCGATGGTGCGCCAAAAAACTCGTAGAGGGGCTTCATGATGCTTTGCGTGAGAGGACGATGGCCCGGAATTGAGGGCCAAACTGTGCCGCCTCATTCAGCGGGTTCGCATCGTGCCAATGGCAGCCGGAGAGCCGTCCAGCATGCTGACGGTGCGCCACGTTACTGGCTATGTCCGATGCCTAGAAAACCAAAAGCCCGCCAAGCTTTTGCTTAGGCGGGCTTTTTGTTGGTTGCGGGGGCAGGATTTGAACCTACGACCTTCAGGTTATGAGCCTGACGAGCTACCGGGCTGCTCCACCCCGCGTCACCGACCGGACTTCTGAAAAAATCGAGCAGCGTTTTTCTCAGAAGTGTTCGCCGCATTTCTGCGCCGACAACAAAAGCCGCCCGTCACCGAGCGGCTTCGATGAGGGGCTTATAGCATGTTTTTGACGGCTGTGAAGCCTAATCTGCGATTGTGCAAAACTTTGTCTCACAAAGACGTTTTAGCTCGGTGCGACGAATTTCTGACATTAGCTCGGCTGCGTCGTTGGCCGGGCTTGATCGCATTTTTTTTTGCGCTGAACGATGGGCGCGCGAGCAGGCAAAGCAGCGTTGATGGCAGCGCTGCATGATGGGACCCACAAACCGCCACGGAGAGGCGGCGCGCTATTGCGCCGAATGCGCTGCCGGCTCTCCGTTGGCCGCGGCATCTTCCTTGCGGCTGGAGCGGATGAAATAGATGTTGCGGCTGTAGATGATGAGGCCCATCGCCTGTCCCATGATGAATACGGGGTCAAGACGGTAGATCGCGTAGGCCAGCAGCATCGCGCCGCCGACGAGGCTGAAGTACCAGAAAGTTTCCGGCACGATTGAACGCCGCGCGCGTTCGCTGGCGATCCACTGCACGATGAATCGCATCGAGAACATCAGCTGCGCCATAAAGCCGATGCCGAGCCAGACGATCTCGTACGTGGGGGTTTTGCCCCACCAATCGGCCAATGCCGTCATGGCGGTGTGGAGATGCTCCATCGGAATTCATCGCTCTGACGCCATAAAAGGCTGGATTGAACTAAACGGTGGTTTTGTCGTGCAGCCGCGCATCAACATTCGTCGATGACGCACCATCAGGATGCTGATCAACGATTTGCGGCACTTTTGTGCGCTTGCGCAGCCAGGAGACGCCGACAAGATCATAGATGCCAACAAGTGCGCGATTGAGATTGTTGTACTTCGACACGCCAGCCTGCCGGTGCCGATCGTTAACCGGCAGATAGGCCACCTTGCAGCCGTAGGTCTGGAACAGCGCCGGAAGGTAGCGATGCATACTGGTGAAAAATGGCAGTCGCAAGAACGCCTCGCGCCAGTAAACCTTGATGCCGCAGCCGGTGTCCGGACAGTCATCCTTCAGCACTGAATCGCGGATGAAATTGGCGGCCTTCGACGCCCATCGCTTCGAGCCAGTGTCCTGACGCTTGGTGCGGATGCCGCCGACCAGCGCGACGCCGTCGCTGCCCGGCTGGCCCAGCAGTTCCAGCAGACGCGGAATATCTCGCGGGTCATTCTGCCCGTCGCCGTCCATGGTTGCGATTATGGGGCTGGTAGCTGCCCAAACGCCGGTACGCAGAGCCGTGCTCTGGCCACTGCGGCGATCGTGACGCAGATAACGCAGGCCGGGAAAGCGGCCGGAATCGATGAGCGCTTTGATTTCGTTGGGCGTGGTGTCGTCGCTGGCGTCGTCGATGACGATCAGCTCAGCGAGATTGGCAACCGGAACGGCTGCATATGACTCTTCAATGAGGCGGCCGATGTTGCCAGCTTCATTGAGGGCCGGAATGACAATGGTGACGCGCATCAAGCTCCCCTATCCCGCAGGACTCGCCGCGACACCCCTCAATAGCCCTTACGCGTCGACGACGATACCAGTCTTATTCGCGCTGTACCAAGCTAGTAAATAGCTCTGCCCGCAAGCGGAGTAATGTCTGTAAAATCAATGTTGTGGGTGGCGTCGGGAGGCCTGATGGCTGCGATTGATCCACAAAAAAGCCTGCGCTGCGTGCGTCCCTTACACATCGGCGATCCCGGAACCGGTTGACCCAGCATGGCGGGGCAAGGACAACAGTGCCCAAGCTTCACGCGGGTGCCTGAAGCCGTTAAATGGGGGCACGGGTTGGGGCTTTAACTATGGTGGCCCTCCCTCGTGGTGGCTATCGATTGACGCCTAAGTGTCGATTCGCTGGGCCATACTGTTCCCCGTAAGACAAAATCAGAGTGCCAATGCCAGCCACCTCCGGTCACCTCACTCAACAGCGCGACACAAATTGGTTCGCCGTTCTCCTGGTCGGTCTGGCAGCGCTGCTGGCGATGAGATTTGCCGCGCTTTATGCCAACGCCACGGATCTCTTTTTCGATGAGGCTCAGTACTGGGCCTGGAGTGAGGTGCCGGCGCTGGGTTACTACTCAAAGCCGCCGCTGATTGCCTGGATCATCGGGGCGGCGACGACCGCTTGCGGCAACGGTGAGGCCTGCGTGCGGCTGCCGTCTCCATTGCTGCACACGGCGACGGCGCTCGCGATCTTCTGGCTGGGTCGGCAGCTATATGATGCCCGCATCGGTGCGCTGTCGGCATTGGCATTCGCCACGCTGCCGGGCGTGTCGCTTTCGGCCGGTATCATCTCAACCGACGTGCCTTTGCTGCTGTGCTGGGCATTGGCGCTCGTGGGCTTCTGGCTGCTGCTGACCAGTGACCGGTTATGGCCTGCCGTGTTGATGGGCGTGGCGTTCGGTGCCGGCCTCAACGCCAAATATGCGATGATATGGTTCGTCGTATGTATCGCCGTCTATCTGGTGTTTTCGCCTGAAAAACGCGGCCTGCTGCGTGACGGGCGGCTGTACCTGGCGTTGGTGATCGGCGCGGCAATGATTGCGCCCAACCTGCTGTGGAATTACTCCAATAGCTTCGCGACGTTCTCGCACACCGCTGACAATGCGAATTGGGGTGGCTCGATGCTGCACCCGAACAAGGCGCTGGAATTCTTCGGCGCGCAGTTCGGTGTGTTTGGCCCCGTCCTGTTCGGCGCGCTGCTTGTGATCGCATGGCGAGCGCGCAAGGGCGCTGGCGACCGCGAGCGCCTGTTGCTGTCGTTCTCGCTGCCGATCATCGGTTTCATCGTGCTGCAGGCGTTTCTGTCGCGGGCGCATGCGAACTGGGCGGCTCCCGCCTATGTCGCGGCAACCGTGCTGGTGATCGCGACGATGGTGCGTGATGGCGCGTGGGGCTGGCTGAAGGCCTCGTTCGCGATCAACATCGCCGTGCTGTTGCTGCTGGCAATCGGCACCGCGACGGCGGGGCGGGTTGCGCTGCCACTGAAGACCGATCCGTTCGCGCGCACGCTCGGCTGGCGGGGAGTGGCGGAGGCAACTCAAGCCGAGCTGGCCATTGCCGCTGGTGCGGGCAAGCCGTTTGCCGCAGTGCTGAGCGATGACCGCGCCATGACCGCCGAACTGCTCTATTATATGCGCGATGAACCAACCCCGATTCTCGCCTGGCGCGTCGGTGCGCCGCACGACCATTTCGAGATGACGCGGCCTTTCACCGCCTCAACACCGGCGCCAGTGCTGTTAGTGCGTATCGGTGAAACGCCAGGCGCGGTTGCCGGCTCCTTCACCAGCGTGGAGAAGATTGCCGATCGCACGCTCCCGGCCGGTGAAAACGCTCAAAGGCGAGTGTCCTTCTATTCGCTCGCAGGATACAAAGGCGAATGACAGCGCAAAAGCCGCGCGGCGGCCAAGGCCAACCCACTGAGGAGGCCGCGGCACTCTCGCAAACGTTCGTATTGCTGGATAACAATTCCGGATCAGGGCCGCCGTCGCTGCTGTTTTCGGAGCCGCTCGATATCATCTCGGCGTCGACACCGGAGGAAGTTCCGGCTGCGTTGGCGCGGATCGAAGCGGGCGTTGCCAGTGGCCTGCATGCGGCCGGTTTTTTTGCCTACGAGCTTGGCTACGCATTGGAGCCCAAACTCGCGCCGTTGATGCCGCAGCAGCGCAACGTTCCGCTGCTGTGGATCGGCCTTTACCGGGCGCCACAGCAGATGACCAGCGCCGAGGTTGAGCATTGGCTGGCGACGCATACGCGTTCAGGGTCATTCCACTTCGATGACGTGAAGCTGGCGTGGAACGAGCAGCAATACGTTGAGCGTTTCGATCAGGTGATCGAGAAGATCCGTGCCGGCGATATCTATCAGCTCAATCTCACGTTCAAGGCGCGCTTCAAGCTTTCCGGCTCACCGCTGACGTTCTTCCTCGATCTGCGCCAGAAGCAGCGCGTTGCCTATGGCGGCATCGTCGACACCGGCGAGATGACTGTGCTTTCGGCGTCGCCAGAACTTTTTATCGAGCAGGAAGGGCGCACTGTCTTCACCCGGCCCATGAAGGGCACTGCGCCGCGCGCCGGAACGGAAGAAGCTGACGCACAGGCCAAGCTGCAGCTCGCGGGTGATGTGAAGCAGCGCGCCGAAAACCTGATGATCGTCGATCTGATGCGCAACGACATCGGCCGCATCGCTGAGGTCGGCAGCGTCGAGGTAACGGACCTCTTCACCGTCGAAACCTACAAGACGCTGCATCAGATGACATCCGGGGTGCGCGCAACATTGCAGGAAGGCATCGACATCAGCGAACTGATGCGCGGCATCTTCCCGCCGGGCTCGGTAATCGGCGCGCCCAAGATCCGCGCCATGGAGCTAATCCGCGAGCTGGAAACCGAACCGCGCGGCGTCTACTGCGGCGCCATCGGATATATTTCGCCGGAAGGCCGGTCGCTGTTTAATGTGGCCATCCGCACCGCTGTCATCTTCCGCAACGCCGATGGCGAGATGGGGATCGGTTCCGGTGTCGTGTACGATTCCCAGGGGCCGAAGGAATATGCCGAGTGCCTGCTGAAGATGAAGTTCCTCACCGATCCGGTGAAGCGCTTCGAGCTGATTGAAACGCTGCTATACGATCCCGCGCAGGGCGGCTTCGTGCTGCTGGAGCGACATCTGGAGCGGCTTGCGAAGTCGGCCAGCTATTTCGCGTTCGTGCACGATGAGGCTGCGGCGCGTGAAGCTCTCGATCGCGCTGTCGAGGATGCCGGAAGCGACAAGCGCCTGCGCGTGCGCCTGCTGCTAACGGAAGATGGCGCCGTGTCCGTCACGACGACGCCGCTCGGCGCTGCTGCGCCGGATGCAACGATGCGTTTTGCCGTATCGTCATCACGCGTCGACAGTAATGATCTATTTCTGTTCCACAAGACGACGCGGCGCGAGCTGTATGATCGCGAATGGCAGGAATACGCTGACAAGCTCGGCACCGATGAAGTGATCTACCTCAACGAGCGCGGTGAGATCGCGGAAGGCAGCCGCATGAGCGTGTTCATCGAGCGCGATGGCACGTTGCTGACGCCACCGCTCAGCGCCGGATTGTTACCGGGCACTCTGCGCGCCGAATTGCTTGCTGAAGGTAAAGCGCGTGAAGCGGTGCTGACGCTCACAGATCTTGATAACGCCGATGTGGTCTATCTCGGAAATTCTGTGCGCGGACTTCTGCGCGCTGTTCGCGTCTAGCGAACTCGCTCAGCGCTGCGGCTCTAGGTGGCCGTTGAGTGCCGAGCAGAGCCTCAACATAAACAATCGAGCGCTCACGTTTTTTGTGGGCGCTCGATTGATAAAAATTTCTTCGATTTAGATTTGGTCATCGTCGCACGTTAGGGGCGCGCGGCGATGTAATTCTTCTCTACTTGATAACCGTACGGTCGGCCGTAATGACACCGACCTTGGTTTCGCTGATAGCCGAACCGCTGACCATCGCAACGAGTAGAAATGCAAACGCCGCCACCGTTAGCACGGCGGCGACGACGATCTCGCGCGATGATCGACGCATACGGTCAGCGTATGGATCGAGTTGGCTGAGGTTCCATTTCATGCCCGCAGTGTTCTGCGATCTCCGGTCTGCAAGCCAGAGCGCTGAGTGCCGCGCGACAGAAATGACCAAAAAATCAGAGCACGTCAGAAACGTTCTAAGCGGTAGCAAGAACGGTTCTAAAGGCCCCGCATAATGCAGCCCAAAATCAGCATGAACTGTGCAAACAGCAGCGCCCAGAACTCGTTACCGGTGATGAACGGAATGTCGGCTCCGAAGAACTTTATGATGAGCACAGTGACGGTGAGAATAACGGAAAGCATGAACGTCAGAATGCCTGGCGCTTTCAGTCCCATATTGAAGTCCCCTCGGTTTCTTTGATGCATGTCAGCGCGGATCGCTGTGCGACCCGACGACGATTCGTGAGCCCCTGTCGGCTTATAGCAGGAGCAACTCGGTCTGACACCGAGCGCTCAACAAGTCTGGGGATCGTTGGGGATTGTATAAAAACGTTGGCGAACCTGTGTGCCCTGATGATGCTCCACCGAACCCGAAAGCCACCCCTAGCTGCGGCGCTTTTGCGCGGGCGTGCAAAAAACAGCCGCCGCAACAACAGCAACAGAACCAGCATCAGAAAGCCGAAGGCTGCGACAATGGCGGGATGCTTCTCCCATAGCAGGATCGGACTTGTGCGCCCGTCCAGGGTCGCCCGCACGTCGTTGCTGATCGCATCGATATCCAGGATGGCGTTGGTTCGCAGCATCATCTCTACGGCAGCGGTTTGGTCGGAGCTGGAGATGATGGCGGTGCGCACGCGCTCCGATGCAAGCGCATGGATTTTAGCCGGGTCTGCGGCAACCGTACGCAACACCCGTGCACGCGGTGCGTCCTTCAGGCCGCTGAGATAACGCGACAGGCTGGTGAGTTCGTGTTCGGTCAACCTGCGGGCAAGATTGGTCAACTCGGTGTCGTTGAGCTGAAGCAGGGTGTCTCTGTCGGCCTGTTCAATGCCGGTCAGGCGAACGATCGCCAGTTGGTCGTTCAGCGACAGCAGGCGGTGCAGGTCGGGCTGGCTGATCTTATCCGGCGTGGTGCGGCGATAAAGACTGAGAGCAATGACCTTCGGCAGTTGGTCGCCCGCCAGTACAGACCATTTCAATCCGGCATCGATCGAGCGTACCTGCCGGGCGATTTCCATCGCCGGATCCGGCAGCGACTTAACGGCCATTGCAAGGGTGCCGTCATCAAGGCGGCGCAACAGGCCGCTCTCGCCTTCGGCCGCGAGGGTCAAAGCGATCACCTCGTCCAGACGCGCCATCCGCGCCGGCGGGACCGAGTCCAGGAATGTGCGGAACTGCGGGTTGCGTTCAGCCAGGTTGAGGGCTTCGGCATGGGCGTTGCGGAAGTCGCGCCAGATTTCAATGATGCGGTCCGCGGTGGCCGCACCGATTTCCTGCACGTGGATCGAAATCTGCTCGGAGAACGAATCCGCCAGAGCCTCCTGCACCTTGGCCTTGATGTCGGGTGACTTCATCTCGGTGGCGATGATCGGCAGTACGCCGTTGCGCAGATCCCAGATGTCTTTCGCTACCAGCACCAGCCCGACGCCTCCGGCCACCACTGAAACGAGGCGGGCCAGCACGGCGCCGACGATGCGCTGTCCGACGCGGCCGGCCATGTTTGCAAGCTGGCGCCGCATCAGCAGCACAGCCGCGCCGGCGATGCCGCTGCTGTTCTCCTTCAGCACGGATCCGGCGGAGATGTCGGCCGCGCCTTTGCCAGGGTCCACGGTAATGCCATGCCCGGCATCGCCGACAACCGCGCGGGCAGCAGTCTCGCCATAGCGCGCACCAACGAAGGCCTTCAGGCAGGCCAGCGCCGGTTCGGTCGCGTCTTCGCTGGCAAATTCCATCTGCCGGCCGATTTCGTTGCCGACGCCAACCGCAAGCTGCTCAAGCGCGCCCTTCATGGCGTCGGAGCGATAAACCCGTTCAGCCACAGCGGTGGCGAGTTCCTGGGCCTTCTGCTGGTTGGCCAGCGACTGGAGAAGATTGGCCCAGCTCGTCTGCTGGCGCACTTCCTCGACCGCGAGGTCGACCCGGGTATCAATGATGCCGTCCATGCCGATGCGGCGCCACTGGTCCCGCACCGCTGCGTGATAATCGACCCCGGCGATACCGGCCTTTAGCGCCCGCACCGAAATGCCCTGGATAGTCTTGCGGAAGGCCGCCTCGTCCTGAGCCTGGCAGGCCTCATATTCCGCGCGGGAAAGTGGTTCGGCAAACGCCGGAGCGACCGGTCCGGCGGCAATGGCAATGGCGAGGAGCAGCGAGAGGGGGCGGCGAGCGTGGGCGAGCAACGCGGGTCATTCCTTCGGTCTGCGATCGCAGCCCATCCGCGGTGCGATCCGGTGCGAGACTTAATTATATATGCACCTTACTTATAAGGTGTGTCGATTGCGCTCTCAGCGTGGCGCAGTGGGATCGCAATTGTTCGAGCTGCGGACTTATCGGCTAGAGGCTGACCGATGCGGCTGTCCGGGATGGGCGAAATGGCCCTCGGAGGGGCGCTTCGAGCATCACAAATTCTTTCAAATTTATACGATTTGAGACACTGCGGCTTGTGGCCGAGATGTTTCATCAGGCTGACGGTGGGGTGACGGTCGCAGAAAAAATCGAGCCGGAATATCGACTTATATGTGGCGACTGTACAACACTGAGTTGAAGTATTAGCAGTGATGTTCCCGAGGGAACCGCCAGACATTTTAACCCTCAATTACAGTCCGGGCTAATCGACCAATTGAGAAATGTTATTGTTTTAAGGCGTTTACCAATGAAGTTGGGCAGTCGCATCGGATTTCTGAGCGGGCAAATAGTTACTCTCAATTCCCGTTCAGGTGGCAGGGGAATGGCCTCGTTCTCGTCATTCTTTCGCCTCAGGTGGATTTGCACCTTCCCTTGCCCTTATGCGGGAAGGCCACACCAAGTGGCTTGGGGGAGGTTAGTTCGGAGGGAAATTTCGGTTCCTGGCTTTGAGTGGCTGCGGCAAGGTGACCAGTCGCACTTCAAGGCTGATCCGTTCAGTGAGGGGTTCGACCCCTCTCGTACTATACGGGTGCGGGGCCTTACCCGGTGCGGCGGCTGATCATTTCAGAGGGACGTCTGCACTAAACTAGCAATTGTTCGGCAACCACTCTCTATCAAGGAAACGAAATAGAGAGAGTTTCAGCGACAATCTCCGGTCATCGCGGACTGAGTCTCCCGCGGTCTACCGGAGCCGGATGGGGTTCTTTTGGCTTCGTCTAGTAAGCGAGCGAGTTCAGTTACCAAGATGCAAAACAGCGAAAAAATGAAAGCGGCTTGGGGTAGCATTTTCGTCCCGGGGGGGCGTAACGGCGTGCTTTTGGTGCACAGCCTGGGTGGTTCCCCGCTTGAGCTGAAGTTCGTTGCACACACGCTGGGCCAACTTGGCTACACCGTATATTGCCCACTCATTCCAGGTCTTGCTGGCGGGACAGACGTCTCGGGGCTTTCGACTTGGCGTGACTGGTATGGCGCGCTTGAGCAGGCGCACAACGATCTGACCGAGCAGTGTGACGCCGTTATCGTGGGCGGCATCTCGGCTGGTAGCATGCTGGCCCTGCGCCTGGCGGCTACGCGGCCTGAGAAGGTTCATGGCCTCATGCTGTTCTCGCCCACGCTGAAGCCAAATGGCTGGGCGATTCCGTGGTATTTCCGTTTCTTCAGCCTCGTGCAGCAGAAGTGGACAGCACGCCTGTTCAAGTTCCAGGCGCGCAACCCGCACGGCATCAAGGATGAGCGCCTGCGCAACTTCATCCTCGACAGCGTGAATAGCGAGTCGAGCACGATGCCCGATCTGTTCGCCCGTGGTGGCGGACTGGTCTATGAGTTCCGCCGACTGGTGAATAACGTAAAGCCGCTGCTGGGCCAGATCACGCAGCACACGCTGATGTTCCACCCGCGTCACGACGATCAGAGTGATCTGGTCAACGCGATGGTTCTGCAGCGTAAGCTTTCCGGCATCGTCGAGACCTGCGTGCTTGATGACTGCTATCACATGGTAACGCTGGACCGTCAGCGTCCGATCGTGATGGAGCGCGTCAAGGAATTCGCGACCCGTCTCACCGCACGGTTTGAGAAGCTGCGAGCTGAGGAAGCGATCATTTCCGCCGCCAATCGTGGCGAGGGCCGTGGCGCCACCCCATGATTTGAGGGTGCTGCTGCATGAAGTCGAGTGGGCATGCATTGTGCCCCTCGCTCAGATCAAATTCGATAAACAAAAAGCCCGGCTTCGACAGCCGGGCTTTTTGTTTATCTGGCGGTACTGGTGAACCGTACGCTGCTGATGTGCAGAACAGGCCGCAGAAGAGCTACAGCCGCCCGGGCTTCCGCGTGAGCGATCCGCCTATCCATCTCTAACGCCCGGACCGGACTGACCACCAGTTAGTGAGGCGATCAGTCGAGTGCCTTGGATTGCTCAATCGGCTTCGGCCGAACCGCTGGAACCGGGCGAGGCACCTTGAGCGCGGGCAAAGCCTTCGCTTCCTGTGTCTTGGCGCTAGCTTTCTTGCGAGCATCCTGCTGGACGCCATCGCAGCGGGGCAGATCGTCCGGCGCGCGCTTCCAGGTGAACGACTTCGAGAACAGCTTGATGCCCTTGTAGCCGGTGAGAACCAGCCGATCGCGGTTGGCCAGTTTTATGGCTGCATCGAAGGACGCGCCCTGTTCGGGATCGTACACCCATCCATTATCCCAGCCGCCGTCGCTGACCCGCTGCAATGAGCCGAGCACCGGTAGCCCACAGATGCTGCGATTGCGCTTCGTGGGGTCGGGATTGTAGCCGTCCGTTAACGGGTCGCCGCGCTTGTTCGCCGGGTCTTTGAGCCAGACGATGTAGCCGCAAAGATTTCTCGATGCCGGGCCTTGCTCTGCGCACGGACGGATCTCTACGGCGCCGCGGCCGGTATGATTGATCCATACGCCGAGTTCCGGAGAGGCGGCAGAAACGCTGGAGAAACAACCAAACAAAACGCTAATAACCAACGCGCCGGCCAGTGTTTTCAGGGCTGTTAAGCCAGGAAGATCATGACGCATGGTGGTATCGCCGTTCCTGTGTCAGACATTGCGAGCGAAAACCAGGCTTTGAAAGCGGCAGAAAACCGATCAAATGACGGGCATGCCAGGGTTTTCAACGGTAGTATGGGGTTGAGAAGTTCTTTCTCCAACTGCTCGACATAACCCTTTTTTGACCTATTCGCGTTAACGCCCCGTGAGCGAATTGAAACTCGCGTATCTAAACGGAGCGCTTTAGCGTTATACTTGGGCAACTCTTAAGCATGGGTTTGCCATTTCATGGCCAAGTTGGTCGGATAGCAGCGGTGCCGCAGCGCCAGCGCTATTGGCGAATTGAAATCCTTATTCACTGCGGAACCGATCTATGATCTTGACGCTTGCTTTCCGTAATCTGTTTCACGACCGCATTCGTCTTGCGGTTACGCTGATTGGTATTCTGTTTTCGATCGTGCTGGTGGCGGTGCAACTTGGTCTCTACCTCGGTGCCAGCAAAATGATCACCTCGAATATCGATCACGCGAACGCGGATCTATGGATCGCCGTCTACGGCGCGAAGAGCTTCGAGGATGGCGGCATGCTGCTGACCTCAAGGGAGCGGCATCAGGCGTTGGCAACGCCCGGCGTGAAGGCTGTCATTCCGTTGATCGTGCGCTTTGCTGAGTGGCGCAAACCTGAAGGTGGCTCAACCCGCGTCGTGCTTGTTGGTACTGACGCCGAGGACGGCGGGCTGGAGCCGTTCGATCTTGTCGAAGGCTCCTGGGAAGATATCAAGGCGCCAGAAGCTATCGCAGTGGACCGCACCTATTTTAACGAGCTGGGTATCAAGGGTGTCGGCGACACCGCGCAGATCGCCAATGGCCGTGTCCGCATTCGGGCCGTTACCGATGGCGTTCGCTCGTTCACCCAGTCGCCATATGCTTATACGACCTTGAACCGCGCCCGCGCCCTGTTTGGCGATGGCGATGGCACCACGTTCTATCTGGTGCAGACCGTGCCTGGCGCCGACGTCAAACAGGTGCAGCAGGATCTTGTAAACCGTCTTGAGGGCGCTGAAGTTCTGACCAAGGAAGAGTTCCGCGATCGCAGCCTGAAGCAGTGGCTGTTCCGCACCGGCGCCGGTGTTGCGCTGATTGGCGGCGCGTTGCTGGGTATCCTGGTTGGCACGGTTATCGTTGCGCAGACGCTTTATTCCAGCACCAAGGATCACCTTGGCGAGTTCACAACCCTGCGAGCGCTGGGGTCATCGTCAGGATATATTTACAAGGTTATCCTCGCACAGGCGGGCATCAGCGCCATTGTCGGCTATATCCTTGGTATCTCGATAGCGCTGATAATCTTGGTGCTAAGTCATAACACGGCGCTGCCGATGGTGATGACACCGGCGCTAGCGTTCTGGCTCTTCACTTTGACTGTCGGCATGTGCGCCATCTCTGCGCTATCCGCGATCATGAAGGTTACAAAAATCGATCCTGCAGTGGTGTTCAACAAATGATCGATCAGCCGCAACCTGTTCTGGAAGCCATCGACATCGTCAAAGAGCTGGGCTCCGGCGCCGGCAAGGTGCGCGCGGTGAAAGGCGCCAGCCTGGCGCTCGTCCCCGGCGAGCTGACGCTGCTGATGGGGCCATCCGGCTCGGGCAAAACAACATTGCTCTCGATCCTCGGCTGCATTCTGTCGTCGACGTCGGGCATCCTGCGCGTCGCGGGCACCGAAACGACCAATCTGGATTCGGAAGAGCTGGCCGATTTGCGGCGCAAGCACATGGGCTTCATCTTCCAGTCCTATAACCTGTTTCCGACCCTGACCGCGCTTGAGAACGTGCGCATTGCGCTGGACGTGCGCGGACAGAAAGACTTCTCCGCTTCCAATCGTTGCGAGGAAGTGCTGCGCGATGTCGGGCTCGCCCACCGTTTACGCAGCTATCCGGGCAACCTTTCGGGCGGTGAGCAGCAGCGTGTTGCCGTGGCGCGCGCTATCGCGTCGTCGCCGTCGATCGTGCTGGCGGACGAGCCTACCGCAGCACTTGATGGCGAAAACGGCCATGCGGTGATGGCCCTGTTGGCCCGCATCGCCAAGGAACAGAAGCGTAGCGTTCTGGCTGTTACGCACGATCCGCGCACATTGAGTTATGCCGATCGGGTGGTGCGGATTGAAGACGGGCGAATTGTTGGTGAGGAGCGCCGGCCGGACGGTCTTGATGCTCCAGAAATTGCAGATCTTACAAAGAGACGGAAGGCCAATGGGTAATAAAGTCAATTCTACCGTCGTCACGCTTGCGATCGCTGGCGCTTTGGCGGTCGCCGTCGGCTTCTACGTGAACAGGGTGAGCTGGGCGCCGGTCGGCGAGCATGTGGCTTCGTCGGGCACTGAAACCGGCAGCAACAAGAAGGCCGCTGTTACGGCAGCGGCCATGCGCCCGACCTGGGCAGCCTCGGCAACTGGACGCGTTGAGCCGAAGAGCGGTGAAGTGCGCGTGACCGCCACTACGCCGGGTCGCATCGTCACCATTCCTGTGGCGCTGAACGACAGCGTGAAGTCCGGCGACGTTCTGCTTCGTCTGGATGACGAAGACGCAATGACCAAGGTGACGGCCGCAACCGCTGAAGAGCAGGTGCGCGTGCGTGAGCGCGACGAGGAAGAGGCCGTTGGCCTGCAGCTTGAGCGCCGCAAGGCCGAGGACGCCGTCGCTGAAGCCAAGCGCGCGGTGTTCGCCGCGCAGCAGGAACTTGACGCCGCCTATATCGAGGCGCGCACCAAGAACGGCGCTGAGACCGCCGTCGATAACGCGCGCACGAAGCTGGCCGACACCGAAAAGAAGCTCGACGACGAGCTGACCAAGATGTCGACGGTTCTCAACAAGGGCGGCATGCCTTTGCCGACGCGTCTTGAATCGGCACTCACGATTTCCCGCACCGACGTTGATGCCGCCGAACTTGGCGTTGAACACACGCGCATCCGCGCACCGTTCGACGGCACGGTTCTCAATGTGATCGCGAAGGAAGGCGAAGTTGCCGCGCCGTCGCCTGAGAACACGCTTGTCGTATTCGGCGATCTTACCAGCATGAAGGTGCGGGCTGAGGTTGAAGAGCGTGACGCCGCCAAGATCCGCAAGGGGCAGCGGGTGGTTGTCCGCGCCGATGCCTATCCGAACCAGGATTTTGAAGGCAAGGTCGATTCAATCGCCCAGTCGCTTTCGCCGCCCAACATCGTGTCACGCGGCCCGCGCCGTCCAAACGATGTCGAAGTGCTGGAAGTTCTGGTTGATCTCGACGGTAATCCGCCGCTGCTGACGGGCATGCGCGTTGACGTGTTCTTCAAGCACGACGCGACGGCTTCGACGAACTGACAAGCCGGCAAGTTTGAAATTGAGAAACGGGCGCATCGGCAACGGTGCGCCCGTTTTGTTTTGCGTGATGGGGACAGCGAGAAAGACGACCATTGCACGGTGTCGAACGCGTTATGAGGGCGCAGCGCCGAGCAGGGGCAGGATCTGGAGCAGAGACGGGGCAAGACTTAGCGAGCCTGTATCCCTGCGGAGCTGGCCCGGGCAATGGATCGCACATAAGGTGCGAGCAAGAAGATGCAGGGCGGATCAGCGCGGACACGCAAACCTTTTAGCGTGATCGGGCAGGAGATGGCCCTTGCAACTCCGCGGTGTTCCTCATCGCTGATCCGCCACGCCGCATGAGCAGAAGAAACACTTCAGCAGGTGTGACCCGCGATGCGGAGTGCGTATTCACTCCGCCGGTGCGTGCGGCTGGGCACTGTCATGAGCCGGTTTGCGCGCGGCAGCTTCCGCCGCAAGATATTCCGGCGACTCGTCTGTCGGACCGATAAAGCGGCCAAAGATCCACCAGACGCCCCGGCCGAAGTCGTCCATCACCGTGAAGAACGACGGCACGAACACCAGCGACAGCACCGTTGACACCAGCAGGCCGCCGATAACCGCAATGGCCATCGGCGCGCGGAATTCGCCGCCGTCGCCCATCGCCAGCGCGCTGGGGATCATGCCCGCCACCATCGCCAGCGTGGTCATGATGATCGGCCGCGCACGCTTGCGTCCGGCGTCGATGACAGCGTCAAAGCGCGGCACGCCGCTGGCGATTTCCTCAAGGGCGAAATCAACCAGCACGATGGCGTTCTTGGTGACGATACCCATCAGCATCAGCAACCCGATATAAACCGGCATGCTGATGGAGTTGTTGGTGGCCAGCAGTCCTATCACCACGCCACCGAACGACAGCGGCAGCGACAGCAGAATGGTGATCGGCTGCGCGACACTGCCGAACAGCAGCACCAACACGCCGAACACGATCATCAGGCCGGTGCCCATGGCGGTCATGAAGCCGGTTGCGACTTCATCCTGAACCTCGGCATCGCCGGAGGCCTGCAGGCGCACAGCGGCTGGCAGCTTCTGCTGTTCGAACACCGTGAGGAATGTTTCGCGCGCATCCGACATCGCACCGGTGGATTCCAGATCGACACCGATAACGGCGCGCCGCTCGCGGTCGTAACGCTTGATGGAGCTCGGCCCCTGACTGAATGAAACATCGGCGACGGCGGCCAATGGCACGGCGGTGCCGGCGGCATTGGTTACACGCAGGTTCCTGAGGCGCTGTATGTCGGTGCGCGCGTCTTCCTCGATCTGGACCCGAATGGGAACGAGACGATCGCCTGCGTTGAATTTAGCGAGGTGTTGCGTCAACGTCACCGATAGTTGCGACACGGATCGTCTCCGCGATCTGGCTCGGCGCGACGCCAAGGTGTGCAGCGGCCGCGAAATCAGGCGACACACGCAGCTCCGGCCTGTCGACCGCAGCATCGGCGGCGACATTCTTGAAGCCCGGCACCTTGCGCAGTGCGCCTTCCAGCTTGTGCACGGCATCGCTGAGAACGTCGCCGTCCTTTGCCAGCATGGAGAACGACAGCTCGCGTTCGCCGCGTTCGTTCACGTACCATGCGCGGGCGTCCGGGATGTCGGCGAGCTTGGCGGAAATGATGTTTTTGACATCCTTCTGCGCCAGCTTGCGTTCGGTCTTGGGCACCAGCTGCACGAACAGCGAGGCCACGCGCACTTCAAGCGTGCCGGTTGGCGTTGCGCCGCCGAGCACGAATACCTGGTCGATCTCCGGAATGCTGGCGAGTGTTTTCACCATGCGATCGGTGGTGACGCTGTGTCCTCCAGCTTGGAGCCGGGCGGCAGCTCCACGCGCACAGCACAACGCGGGCGGTGTCTTCGTCGGGCATGAATCCGGTAGGCAGCAGTGTGGTTGCATAAATCGAGCCGACGAACAGCCCCAGACCGACGACAAGTGTGAGATAACGCACGCGCAGCGTTGCACGCAGGAAGCCGACATAGGCGCGCATCAGCGGGCCATTGCCCTCGTGCTCCTCTATTCGATCGCGCATGAAATATGCGGCCATCATCGGCGTTATGAGGCGCGCAACGAGCAGCGAGATAAGCACGGCGATGGCGACGGTGAGACCGAACTGGCGGAAGTATTGCCCCTGCGATGCCACCCATGAGACGCACACCGGCGGAGGATCGCGACGATGGTCAGCGAGATCGCGATCACCGCTAGGCCGATTTCGTCGGCGGCTTCCACTGCGGCGCGATAGGGCGATTTGCCGGTGCGCATGTGGCGCACGATGTTTTCGATTTCGACGATGGCGTCGTCGACGAGAATGCCGGTTACTAGGGTGATACCGAGTAGGCTGACGAGGTTGAGCGAAAAGCCCAACATATCCATCGCCCAGAAGGTGGGTATCGCCGATAGCGGCAGCGCCACTGCTGCGATGATGGTGGCGCGCAGATTGCGCAGAAACACGAACACCACCAAAACCGCCAGCACCGCGCCTTCAATCAGCGTTTCCATCGCCGATTTGTAATTGCCGCGCGTGTAGGCGACAGCATCGTCGATCTTGGAGAGGCGAATTTCCGGATTCGCCTTCTGCATCTCGTCGAGTTTTGCAGCCACAACATCGGCGACGGAAAGCTCGCTGGCGCCTTTCGATCGGAATACCGCGAAGGTGACGACAGCTTCGCCATCGAGGCGGACGAAACGAGCGCTGCTCGCTGGCGTCATCGATCACGCGGCCAAGATCGGAAAGCCGCACGCGCCGTCCGCCCGAAAGCACGATCTGCGTCTCGGCCAGCTCTTCCACCTTGCGCGCGCCGGCGAGCATACGGATGGCCTGCTCCTGGCCACCGATTTCGCCACGGCCACCGCCCAGATCGACGTTTGTGGCGCGCACCTGATTGTTGACCTCGGCGGCGGTGATACCAAACGCGAGCAGGCGGTCAGGATCGAGCAGAATGCGGATTTCGCGGTCAACGCCGCCATAGCGTTCAACACGGCCGACGCCCTTGAGCCCCTGCAGCTGGCGCTTGATGACATCGTCGACGTGCCAGGACAGGGCCTCCAGCGTCATGCCGGGCGATGACGCCGCGAACGTAAGGATGGACTGCCCTTCAACGTCGATGCGCTGCACGATCGGCTCGTTGATGTCGCGCGGAAGATCGAGACGGATCTTGTCGATCGCGTCCTTCACGTCGTTGAGGGCGCGATCCTGATTTATCTCCAGCCGGAACTCGATGACTGTTGACGACAAGCCGTCGGAAACGGTCGACATCACGTGCTTGACGCCGGTGATGTTGGCGACAGCGTCTTCGACTTCCTTGGTGACTTGGCTTTCAAGTTCAGCCGGGGCCGCACCGGACTGTACGACTGTAACGGAGATCAGTGGGATGTCGATGTTCGGGAAGCGCGTCACCGGCATCGTCATGAAACTGATGATGCCGAGCAGAGTGAGCACGCAGAACAGTACGATCGCCGGAACGGGCCGGCGGATCGACCAGGCGGAAATGTTAAGGCGCATTATCTCGCCTCGCTGATCTTAGAGTCCGGCAGCACCGGGCGCACCTGATCGCCCGAGCGCAGGAACGATCCGGCGCGGGCGACGATGACATCGCCATCGCGCACCCCTTCCAGAATTTCCACCATGCCGCCGGAGATGAGGCCGGGTTTAACATCGCGCCGCTCGACGCGGTTATCATTCACGACCTGAACGTAAGCGCCGGACGGGTCGAAGATGACGGCGGCAGAAGGCACCGCGATGCCATGGCTGCGGCCGGTGGTGATGGTGCCGCGCGCGAACGCACCGATGCGCAGGCGTGCGTCGTCACCAAGAAAGACGCGCACACGGCCGAGGCGGGTTTGGCGATCGACTTCCGGTGAGACGAGGCGCACGGTGCCCTGCACGGGGCCGACGCCTGCAACGTCGATAACGGCCTTCTGCCCCTGGGCGATTTTACCGATGTCGGTTTCGATGACCTCAGCATCCAGCTCGACCTCGCCGCGATAGACGATACGGAACATCGGTTCGCCGACGCTTGAAGCCATGCCGCCGATGCGCGCGGTGCGGCGGCTGATGAGGCCGTCGGCAGGTGAGGTTACTTTGGTGTTCGTATGCTTCCACTGAAGTTCGCGCCGCTGCGCTTCGATCTGCAGCTTGTCGGCCTCGGCGACGCGCAATCCATCCTCGGCGGCCTTGAGTTGGGCAGCGGTGCTTTTGGCTGCGGCTTCGCGCTGGTCATAAGTCGAGCCCGAAAGGAAGCCGGAGTTTTTCAGCGGTTTGGCGCGATTGAAATTGGCTTCTGCTTCCTCGCGCCGGGCGGTTGCTTCAACGATCTGGCTGCGGACCTGAGCAATGGCCGCTTCGGCGCGTGCAAGGGATGCTGCATTCTGCGCCAGCTGCGCTTCGAGAGATTCCTGCACCAGCACAGCCAGCACGTCGCCCTGCTTGACGCGGTCGCCCTCGTCCACATTGAGCTGCAGCACGCGGAAGCCTTCGACCTCCGGTGTGACGAGAATTTCATCGCGCGGGATCAGCGAGCCGGAAACCGTCACCATCGCGGTGAAGTCAGCGTGCTGCGCCTTGATCACCGTGACGGCCGGGGGCGGCGTCAGCTTCGCGGTATCGGGGGGAAGCGATGCCGTTTCAATCGGTGTCTGCTGGCCAGTAATTGCAGCCAGCAGCGGCGCAACGTACGGCTTGATTTGAGGCGCGAAGAAGTATGCGCCGCCCCCCAGTATCGCCAGCAAAAGCAGGGTTTTGATAACTCGCTTCATGTGCGTTTTGCCTTGGCTGGCTTTGAGGGCTGACTTGATGCTGCGGCCACATCAGATGGCGCATTTTGCGACGGGGCTTGGCTTGGGGCGGGCGGCACGACGTTCAGCAATTTGCCGACGAGATTCAGCGCGCCCGCGATAATGGGTTCCATGTCGAGTTCCGGCTCGACAACGCGGCGGGTGAAAAGCCCGTCGCCAATGAGCGAGAAGATCTTGGCGACTGTCGGGATGTCGAGATCGGGCGCGATGCGTCCTTCGTCGGCGAGTTTCGCAAACAGCGCTTCAAAGCTCTGGGAGACTTCGCGATCAACGGCGCGATAAATCTCGCCAACCCGTTCGTTGCGGGTCGATTCCAGCGCGATCTCCAGGCACAGCGTGCGCCGGTGAACCGGTTGCTCGTTGAAATAGTGGTTGCCGAGATCGCTGAGCGCACCGAGGAAGTCGCTTCCATCGGCAACGGCGGCGAAGCGCTGGGCGAATTCGGCGCGGTCGCGTTCAACCAGGCCAGCGATCAGGTCTTCTTTCGAGCTGAAATAGACATACAGCGCGCCGGGGCTGATAGAGGCCTCGCGGCAGATGTCCTGCATGGTCGTGCGGTGAAAGCCGCTGCGGGCGAAGCATAGCTCCGCCGCGTCGAGGATGTGCTCCCGCCGGGCAGCCTGAGTGGCCGGTTTGAGTTTGGGCATGTGCGCGCCGCGGTAAATGATGCCTAAGCAAGTGTCTTGTAACGAGAGGGCGTAAAACGAACAATCGTTTTGTTTGCATGGGATCGTGGCGGCGTGAAGGCATGCATGCTGCAACGCGGAAAGATGGTTTCAACGGAGGAGGTGGCGATCTCAGGCGGGCGTTGGATCGATCGCTGATGGCGGCGGGTGGCCTAGAGCGCGCTTCCGGAAAAGTGGGACCGGTTTTCCGGCAAGAAGCACGCAAAAACAAACGGCTAGAGTCTTTCCGCGATTCAACGAAACGGCTGAAAGGCTCTAGAACTGCAGCAGCAGTGTTGCTGTCGCGTATGGGTCTTTCAGCTCTTTCGCCTCCTCTAGGAAGCGTCCGGAATAGCCACCCGCAATCGAGAATTCGCCGCCATTCCAGGCAAATCGCGTGAACAGGCCGCCGCGCAGATCTTCGCCCATGTCGTTGGCATGCAGCGCGCCCTCAATGCCGATTGAGGTGTCTTCCCACACGCGATAGCCGGTCCGCACACGGGCGCCGGATGTATTGTGCGCCGAAGTCCAGGAGGCATCGACCTGCCCCCAGGCTGAGGCGCCCATGTTGATCCATAGCTCCGCCACAACCTTTGGCCCGATCTCCTGGCCCTGCACGGGGTTGTCGGGGTCGTAGGGTGCAATGTCGTGTTCGATTGCCGTGATGCCTGCGAACGCCTTGGCGGTGACGGGGCCAAGCCGCATCAGATAGCCAGCCAAGGCTTCGGCGTAGGACGTACGGGCGGTGAAGGTGTGCAGTTCGGAGCGGCGTTCGCCGGTATAAGTGTAGCCGCCATAACCGCCTGAGACGCGCAGGCGTAGGCCATTTTCATAGACATTGCTGAAGGGCGAGACGGTTACGCCGGAAAACATCAGCCAGGTGTGGCTGGCGGCATCAGCGCCGGTCCAGACTTCGATCCAGCCGGGTTGGTAGGGCTGTTCTGCATCATCGGCGGCTGCGTTGTGATGGGGTGCTGAGACGGCAGTCAGCGACATGAGGCAAAGCGCAGATGCTGCTGCCCGCCTTCTCGCAGCGAGCCACGCGACCGAACGAAGATGGCGCCAACACAACATCGCAATACGCAATACAAATTGAACAACGTGCGAGTTTTCTATGGTGTGATTAGAATCCTATATGCCGACATGCAACACGTCTGTGGCGCCGTCAGTGAACTGAGGCATCGCGTGGGCCCTAAAAGGCACAGCCGTCGCGCTACACGGAAGTTTGATTCGTGGCTGTGTATTGTTTGACCACTGTCAACGTATTGCCCGGTTGTTTTGCTAAGGGTTTGTTTGTCGGGTTGGTTCAAAACCCTAGACGGAGACGGTCGTCAGTCTGGCTCCCCCGCCGCAATCTGCGCCCGTCCCATAAGGGAGGACGTCACCATGGTTGCTCACGCGTCGCCTTCGTCCGCGAATGAAAAGTCGCCGACGCTTTCCGGATTTCAGATGTATTTTGATGGATTGGACAACGTCGGTCGCTCCTATGACAGCTTCGTCAAAGGGATGGCTCGCGCACAGCTTGAAATGATGGGCTTCTTCAATCGGCGCGCCCAGGCCACGATGCATTTCCCAACGAGATTGGCCAACTGCCGTTCGGCTCAAGACGTTGCCGGGGCTCAGCTCCAGTACTGGCGTTCGGCGATGGACGACTATGTCGAGAGCGCAACCCGTGCCGGTCGCGCATTCGGCACCACCGTGCCGGGTATCGTGCCTGCCATGGCCGAAGCCGCACGGACGGCCAGAGACTACATCACGTTCCCCGAGCCTGAGCTGGAAGCGGATACGGCGGTTGCCGCCCCCGCAGCCACGGCAAAGGTCTCCGAGACGTCGCGTCAGCAGCGCAAGGCCGCCTGACGGAGCGGCGCCGGATAGGGCGTCTGGACAAAAAATTAAACGCCCGCGCGACGGTTTTTGTGCGGGCGTTTTCTGTTTGTATTCGAAGACATAGCGACAGCTAGTGTAGAACTCACTTTGGCTTTGCAAGTGCCTCTTTGAAGCCCGCCAGCGAGATCGGAATGCCGATGCCGGCTTCCTCCGCCTGGAAGATGATGAAGATCGCGGTCTTGCCGTTCTTCAACTGCTCGACCAGCGGATCCTCGACGACGACCTGCGCGTAACAGGCGAACGTGTGACAGCGCAAAAACGGCGCGTGGCCAACATCCTTGTCGTCGATTTTCCAGGCCCAGTCCCAGCGGCAGCAGGATGCCAAGCGGCGCGAATACGCGCAGCACGCGCGTGCCGTTGGAGAAAATCTGGAAGTAGACGGTGAGGCCGATGTTGTCCTTGTCCTCAGCGGTCACGCTTTGGACGAGCGCGCAGACTTCGCTCTTGGCCCCCGAGGGCGGATCCTTGCAGACGACCTGCCAGTCGCCGTGCTGCGCCTTGACGGTGCCCTCCTGGGCCGAGGCGGACGATGAAATCAGACACGCCGCGCTGACCCAGATCAACGTGCATAGGAACCTGATCATACCATGCGCGGTTGTGCTTGATGCGCTGCGGTATGAGGCGCGATCAAGCGGCTTGAAATTTTGCACACGGTTCTCCTGAGGCTTCACGGCGGTGACACTCGGCTTTGCTGAGGTGGTGTGCCCGGAATCGGGCCAAATTTTGGATTGATGGGCACTGATTTTGCTGCGTAGCGGAATGGCGATTTGTTGTCTCGCAACGCGTAGAAATGACGCATAAAGCTTGACTTGAGGCATGGAAGTCGATTGTGCTCTTAGTAAACGAGGGGACGAGTCTTCTACGCTGAGACTTTATGTCCCCCAACACGGGTGTCACAGGGCAGCTGACCTAGCTCAGCGACTGTTTTGGGGAAAGACTCGGCCAGAGAGCCGAGCAGTACTTTTGGGGAGCGGACGCATGTGGAGACGACTGCTTTGCTCGGCGCCAGCCGCAGCATTGGCAATGCTATGGCTCGGGGCTTCAGTCGCGTGGGCCGGGATGGGGCAGCCGTCACCGGGTGAAATGGGTTTGCAGACCCCAGCCTCGCCGGTTGCCGAGAGTATTCACAGCTTCCACGATCTGGTGAACGCGATCATCATCGCGGTTACGGTTTTCGTGCTGCTGCTCATGCTCTACGTGATGTACCGCTTCAACGCGCGGGCTAATCCGACCCCGTCGAAGGTTACGCATCACACGCTGCTTGAGGTTGCCTGGACGGTTATTCCGATCCTCATCCTCGTGGCGATTGCCATTCCTTCGTTCCGCTTGCTGCACTTCCAGTACAGCTATCCGAAGGCCGATGTGACGCTGAAGGCCACGGGCTATCAGTGGTACTGGGAGCATTCCTATCCCGAGCTCGGGCTGTCGTTTGAAACCCGCATGCTCGATGACGCTGCCCGCGAGGAGCAGATTGCTGCAGGACACGACGCACCGCGTCTGCTGGCCGTGGACAATGAGGTCGTTGTTCCCGTCAATAAGGTGGTGAACGTGCTCATCACGGCCGCACCCGATGGCGTCATTCACAACTGGACGATCCCGTCCTTCGGCTCAAAGGTCGATGCTGTACCTGGCCGCGTGACGACGACCTGGTTCAAGCCCCTCTATGAAGGTGTTTTCTACGGTCAGTGCTCGGAGCTTTGCGGTAAGGACCATGCGTTCATGCCGATCGCCGTTCGTGTGGTGAAGGAGGAGATCTACACTTCCTGGGCCGACACGATGAAGGAAGCAAACGAGGTGGCGAAGTCCGCTCGCTCCGAGAAGGACAAGGACCGCCGCCGTGAACTTCTGCAGCAACGCAACGAGCTGCTGGAGAAAGCCAAGGGAATGGTGCGTCAGGCCTCGGGTCCGCAAACGGATGTCCGTCAGGTCGCCGCCGCCACTCCAGCGAAGTGATCGTTCCGGTTTAACCGCATCACTTCCGGCATTCGTCCGGCAACAAGAACACCGACTTACAAGGCAAACGCACCATGGGAAGCACAACAACAACGGCACATGACAGCCACGACGACCACACGCCGACGGGGTGGAGACGCTGGCTGCTATCTACTAACCACAAGGACATCGGTTCGATGTACCTTGCGTTCTCGATCTTTGCTGGCCTGATCGGCGGCGCGCTTTCGGTCGCAATGCGACTGGAACTGCAAGAGCCGGGCATGCAGTATTTCGTCGACGGACACGCCTACAACACGTTTGTCACCGCCCACGGTCTCATCATGGTGTTCCCTGCGGTGATGCCTGCGATGATCGGCGGCTTCGGCAACTGGCTTGTTCCGTTGATGATTGGTGCGCCGGACATGGCGTTCCCGCGCATGAACAACATTTCGTTCTGGCTGCTGCCCGCCGCGTTCGCGCTGCTGCTGCTGTCAATGTTTGTTGAAGGACCGCCCGGTGGCATGGGTGCGGGCACGGGCTGGACTGCCTATGCGCCGCTTTCCACCTCCGGCCATCCTGGCCCGGCAATGGACTTCGCGATCCTTGCGCTGCACGCCGCGGGTGCCTCGTCGATCCTCGGCGCCATCAACTTCATCACCACCATCTTCAACATGCGCGCTCCTGGCATGACGATGCACAAGATGCCGCTGTTCGCATGGTCGGTGCTGGTTACCGCGTTCCTGCTGCCGCTGTCGCTGCCGGTTCTGGCCGGTGCCATCACGATGCTGCTGACGGACCGCAACTTCGGCACTGCGTTCTTCAACCCGCAGGGTGGTGGCGATCCGCTGCTCTACCAGCATCTGTTCTGGTTCTTCGGTCACCCTGAAGTCTACATCATGATCTTGCCGGGCTTCGGCATGGTCAGCCACATCGTGTCCGCGTTCTCGCGCAAACCGATCTTCGGTTACCTCGGCATGGCCTACGCCATGGTTGCCATCGGTCTCGTCGGCTTCATCGTGTGGGCGCACCACATGTACGCGGCCGGTATCTCGGTGAACACACAGGCTTACTTCGTGTTCGCGACGATGGTGATCGCGGTTCCGACCGGTGTGATCTGCTCTGGATCGCCAATGAGCGGCCCATCAACTTCCGTACCCCCATGCTGTGGTCGCTGGGCTTCATCTTCCTGTTCACCGTTGGTGGTGTTACGGGCGTGATGCTATCGGGAACGCCGGCGTCGACCGCTGCACTGCACGACACCTACTACGTGGTTGCGACACTTCCATTACGTGCATGTCGCTGGGTGCCGTGTTCTCGCTGTTCGCTGGCTGGTACTACTGGTTCCCGAAGATGTCGGGCCTGACGTGCCAACGAGACCATCGGGCAAGCTGCACTTTCCGGCTCACCTTCATCGGCGCCAACATTCTCTTCTTCCCGCAGCACTTCGCCCGGACTGTCGGGCATGCCCCCGCCGTTACGTCGACTATCCGGATGCCTTCGCATTCTGGAACGGCGTTTCGTCGGCCGGTGCCTACATCACAAGCATCGGTACCCTCGTATTCATCCTTGGTGTGCTGCAGGCCTTCATGGCTCGCAAGCAGGCTGCGGGCAATCCGTGGGGTCCGGGTGCAACGACGCTGGAATGGACGCTTTCTTCGCCGCCTCCGTTCCATTGCTTCGAGACGCTGCCGCGCATCAAGGCATCTGATCCGCACTAACACGCGATCGATGTTTCGCGACTGGATCGGGTGTGTGCCCCGTCCCCACGCTCAAAACCGCACAGTGACCCTGGTCACTGTGCGGCCCTCGGGAGGAACCTGCAGGCGGCTGTGCGGTGCGGAAAGAAGCACCGGAAGACCCGGCAGAACGAGAAAAACAATCAGGCTGTGCACGACCTCAAACAATGGGGCGGAAGCATAAGTCGATGGGGTGGAGTGAACATGCAAGGAATGCGCGCGCGAGCCGACCTTGGGCATGCTGGCCCGGTATCCGGCTCAAATGTTGGCGATTTTATCCAGCTTCTTAAGCCGCGGGTGATGTCGCTTGTTGTGTTCACGGCTCTTACTGGAATGGTCGCGGCGCCGGGATCGCTGCACCCGGTGCTGGGAATTATCGCGCTTGTCGCGATCGCAATCGGTGCCGGTGCGGCCGGTGCGTTGAACATGTGGTACGACGCCGACATCGACGCGCACATGGCGCGCACGGCGGCCAGACCGATCCCGCGCGGACGCGTTACGGCCGATGAGGCGCTGAGCTTTGGCACCGTGCTGTCAGTGTTTTCCATCCTGACGCTCGGCGTGCTGGTGAACTGGACCGCTGGCCTTCTGCTCGCGATCACCATCGGCTTTTACATGTTCATTTATACGATGTGGCTGAAGCGCTCGACGCCGCAGAACATCGTTATTGGCGGCGCCGCGGGCTCGTTCCCTCCAATGATCGGCTGGGCCGCTGTCACCGGAAGCGTCAGCATCGAAAGCGTGTTGATGTTCCTCATCATCTTCATGTGGACGCCGCCGCATTTCTGGGCTCTGGCGCTTTATCGCTGCCGTGATTACGAGCGCGTCGGCGTGCCGATGCTGCCGGTTGTGCATGGCCCGCAGGAAACCCGGCGTCAGATCTGGCTTTACTCGCTGCTGCTGGTGCCGCTGGCTGTTTCGCCTGCGCTGATCGGCCTTGCCGGTGTGGTTTACGGCGTAACCTCTGTGGTGCTCGGAGGCATCTTCCTCTGGCTGGCCTGGCGGGTACGTACGATCACTGAAGGACGTGAAGCAGATGCGGCCGCCCGCAAGCTGTTTGCCTTCTCAATTCTGTATCTTTTCCTGCTGTTCGCCGTCATGCTCGTCGAGCACGCGGTAACGCGTTTGATGGCATAACGAAAATGGCAGCAGGATTGACAATGACTGACCCGAATGAGGAGGAGCGCGAGCGTCAGAAGCGGCAGCGTATGCGTTCGCTGGCGATCGCGTTTGCCCTTATTGCGCTCGTGGCGCTGTTCTATGCGGCAACAATCGTCCGCTTGGGCGGCAACGTTTTCAACCGGCCAATGTAACGCAACGCAAGCGCAGGGCACCAATAGGAATGGATGAGATCAACGCACAGCAGCAAGGGAAGCGCCCAACCGGACGGCGCGACGGTGCTGTCGCGTTGATCTGCGGTGCCATTGTGGTTGGCATGATCGGGGCTTCGTTCGCCGCGGTTCCGCTCTATCGGCTCTATTGTCAGGTGACCGGTTACGGCGGCACGACGCAACGGGCTGAAACGCTTCCCACCAAGGTGCTGGACCGCATCGTTCGCGTGCACTTCGATGCCAATGTCGCCAAGGATTTGCCGTGGACGTTTGAGCCCGCGCAGCCGTGGATGGATGTGAAGGTGGGCGAAAACAACCTCGCCTTCTATCGCGCCACCAACACGTCGGATCGCGCCACCACAGGCACTTCGATTTACAACGTCACGCCGGACAGCGTGGGGCGTCACTTCAGCAAGGTGCAGTGCTTCTGCTTCAACGAACAGCGTCTGGAGCCGGGGCAGTCGATCGACATGCCGGTGTCGTTCTTTGTCGATCCGGAGTTCGTCAGCGACGAGGAGACCGGCCACCTGTCGGAACTCACGCTGTCGTACACGTTCTATCCGGTGACAGCGCCAAGCAAGATCGGCGGGCAGGCAGGCATCGCCACGGAGGGACGCGGCGGATGAAAACCTGAACGCTGGAACGGGACACACAGAATAACAGCCGCGGATCCTACGACCGATCCTTACGGACGGCGGCAAGGTTTCACCCTGGGGGCGGAACCACACGATAAATGGATCGGGAGTACCATCGGGGACTACGGGAGAAACAACAATGGCCGCGTCGCACGCGAAACAACACGATTATCACCTTGTAAATCCTAGCCCATGGCCGCTGACGTCATCGATCGCGGCGTTTGTGCTGATGTTCGGCGCTATCGTATGGATGCGCTCGCAGGACGGCGGCGCCGGTATTTTCGGCGTCACAGGACCGTGGGTGTTCTGGCTTGGCTTCCTTGGCGTTGTTGCTAGCGCCACTGCCTGGTGGCGCGATGTCATTCGCGAGGGCAATGAGGGCGAGCACACGCCGGTTGTGCAGCTTCATTTCCGTTACGGCATGATCCTGTTCATCGCCTCGGAAGTGATGTTCTTTGTGGCTTGGTTCTGGGCCTATTTCGATGTCGCCCTGTTCCCCAAGTCGGTGCACGATCTTCTGAACACGACTGACCTTGTCGGGCAGATTTCGCGCGATCAGCTTGTAGGTGGTCAGTGGCCGCCGGTTCCTGTTGAGGGCACTGGCGTGACGGTTCCCGCAACCGGTGCCGCAACGCCGGGCGTGTTCCAGCATACGTTTGATCCGTGGGGCATTCCGCTGCTCAACACGCTGATCCTGCTGGCATCGGGCGTCACTGTTACCTGGGCTCACCACGCCATGCTCAAGAATGATCGCCGCGGCATCATTCTCGGCCTGCTGCTTTCGGTGCTGCTGGGCATGATCTTCACGTTCTTCCAGTGGTATGAATATCAGCATGCCGCGTTCAGCTTCGCCGGTCATATCTATGGCGCGACGTTCTTCATGGCGACCGGCTTCCACGGTTTCCACGTTATCGTCGGCACCATCTTCCTACTGGTGTGTCTGATCCGTGCAATGCGTGGTGCCTTCACGCCCAAGGCACACTTCGGCTTCGAAGCTGCCGCCTGGTACTGGCACTTCGTTGACGTGGTCTGGTTGTTCCTGTTCGCCTCCATCTATGTGTGGGGCGCGGGTCCTAACGCCGGTGGCGTAGGACACTGACGCGGATGACGCGTTCAGCTGGATGCAGTTCCGTCTGAGCGTCGAGTGGATACCAAGCAGGGCGGCCCATGTTGGAGCCGCCCTGTACTGTTTCAGGGGCTGTTGCCGGAGAAATGGCGCATTGCGCGTGGCTCTGTGCACCATATCGAAATGGTCTCCTGAAAGAGTGCTGCAGGTGTTTGCGGTGAGTGGTTGCCCGCCACATTCGTGCTTCCGGAAAAGTGGGCACTGGTTTTTCGATATGAAGCACGAAGGAAAGCCAGCGCTTCCGGAAAAGTGCGTGCTCAGCGGGTGGCTAGAGCCACTTCCTGACTCTATAAAAATACAGCGCAACCGTCCGTGGCCGTTCAGCACGGCCTGCAGGTTTGGCGCACAGGAGGCATGCGATGGATACAGCGCCCAAATCCGTTTCACCGGTTTACGCGGCGATCACAGCGCGGTGTCCCCGCTGCGGAAAGGGGCCGCTGTTCAAGAACGTGCTTGAACTGCGCGATGCCTGCAACCACTGCGGCCTGAACTACCGCTTCATTGATACCGGCGACGGTCCTGCCGTGTTCGGCATATTTATTCTTGGCTTTCTGGTGTGCGGCGCCGCGCTCTATGTGGAATTCACGTTCGAGCCGCCGACGTGGGTGCATTTCCTTTTGTGGGGCATCGGAACGCCGCTGATCGCTCTGGGGCTGTTGCGCTTCCTGAAAGCGCTGCTCATCACCTTGCAATATCGCAATCGCGCTGAAGAGGGCCGGCTCGCGGACGAATAGCGGAACGGGGGAAACGTCGGCGGCGAGACGTTGGGCCTAGGCTTGAGGGGTTAGACTTCGGGGATTAGGCTTGGAGCTTGGCCTGGGCCGCTCGTGACAAGTGGCAGAAGATCATCAGCGCCGTAATGGCTGCGGATGTGACGCGTTGAGCGCGGAGCAGGCTTCCTATCGCCAGTGAAACAGCAGCTGCATGGCGCAAATGGGGGATGCCGATTAACGGGCCGCCGTATAGCGCGGTTGACCGCTTCCGGCTGAAAGGTGCATTTGCTGGCCGGTTGCAGGCGGCTGGGATCGAATAGGTCCGGCCGGGCGGAACGGCCGGGAGTGTCTGATTGATGATAGCCATCATACGAAAACGGGGTTTGCTCTGGCCGACGCTTGCAACGCTTGCTGGTCTTGCCCTGCTGATTTCGCTGGGCAACTGGCAGATGCGTCGGCTGGCGTGGAAGCAGCACCTCACGGAAAACATTACCGAGCGCGTGCACCGCGATCCGTTGCCGGTGGAAGCTGTCGATGCCGCTGCGGCGCGGGGCGATGACATCGAATACACGCGCGTGTCTGCCCAGGGGCAGTGGCTGCATGACCGCGAGATGCATCTTTATGCGCTGGATGCGAGCTACGGGCCGGGCTTTTATATCATCACGCCGCTGAAGCTGGCTGATGGCAGCGTGCTGCTGGTCAATCGCGGCTTCGTTCCGAATGAACTGAAGGATGCGGGTCGGCGCGCTGAGGGGCTGGTAGCGGGCGACGTGCGCGTGGTTGGTCTCGTGCGCGGACCTGAGGCGCATGGCGCCTTTGTGCCGCCAAACGAACTGAAGCGAAATATCTGGTACTGGCGCGACATCGCCGCCATGGGGGCCGAAGCTGCAGGTGGCACTGACGGTGGCGCTGCGCAGGTCCATGCCTTCTTTGTCGATGCCGAGAAGGACCCGGTGCCGCCCGGAGGATGGCCGATAGGTGGGACGACGCGGCTGGAGCTGCCCAATCGCCACCTGGAGTATGCGCTGACCTGGTACGGACTGGCCGCGACGCTCGTCGGGGTATTCGCCGCTTTTGCCGTGGCGCGATGGCGGCGCAAGGGCGCCGATGCGAACACGTGAGAGCGGCCGCCCTGTGCCCTGACCGGGGTCGGGGTCCGGCATCATCCAACCGCTGCGAATCGGTGGGCAGGCGAGGCGGGCGTCCGTTTGAAGCTGTTATGTGCGGACGTGGCGGTGCGGCATTCTGTCGGTCGTGCTGTGCGCGGTCCTGTGCCCCCGCCTACGCACAGCGATCGCCAGCGTCCATTTCGCGCTTGAATAGACGCCATCCCGAACGGAGCGGGCTTCTGGCCCGGCCGGTGCCAGGCCCTTTGGGTTAACCGGAAATCGGCTGTGCGGCAGGCGCTTCGGGTTGCCACGTTCGCTTGTAGGCACGTGTTACGGGCTCTAAAGTACGGCGCAAATTCAGGGCACCGGTTTCCGACAAGAAAAGTACGGTCAAACGAAAAGATTAGGGGCGTTCTGCCAGTCCGCGCGGAAAGCGGAACACCCTATGCGGCTGCCATCTGCTTCGCACGGAGAACGACGCGCTTTGAACTACATCTCGACCCGGGGTGAAGCGCCCCTGCTGGGCTTTGAAGACGTTGTGCTGGCGGGACTGGCCCGCGATGGTGGGCTGTATGTGCCGGAAACGTGGCCGACGCTCTCACCTGAAAAGATCGCGTCGTTTGCCGGGATGCCGTTTGCCGATGTGGCGGCTGAGGTCATCGCGCCATTCACCGGCGGCGCCATCACCCGCGACGAACTGCGCGCCATGGCGGCCGATGCCTATTCCGGCTTTGGCCATTCCGCTGTGACGCCGCTTGTGCAGGTCGGCCCCAACCGTTTCGTGCTGGAGCTGTTCCACGGTCCGACGCTTGCGTTCAAGGATGTGGCGATGCAACTGCTCGCCCGCCTGATGGAGCGCGTGCTGGCTGCGCGTGGACAACGCGCCACCATTGTCGGCGCGACCTCGGGCGATACCGGCGGCGCGGCGATTGAGGCTTTCCGTGGCTCGCCCCATGTCGACGTGGCGATCCTGTTCCCGGAAGGGCGCGTGTCGGATGTGCAGCGGCGCATGATGACGACGCCAACGGAAGGCAACGTTCACGCCATTTCCGTGCGCGGCAACTTCGATGACTGTCAGTCGCTCGTGAAGGCGATGTTCAACGATCACGGCTTCCGTGACCGCATTTCGCTGGCGGGCGTCAACTCGATCAACTGGGCGCGCATCGCGGCGCAGGTGACATATTATTTCGTGGCGGGCGCCGCGCTGGGCGCGCCGTTCCGTCCGGTTTCGTTCGTCGTGCCGACCGGCAATTTCGGCGATATCTTCGCCGGCTATGTCGCCAAGCGCATGGGCCTGCCGATCGAGAAGCTGGTTATCGCCTCGAACGTCAACGACATTCTGCCCCGCACGCTGGAAACCGGCGCTTATCAGATGCGCGGCGTCGTCGCGACGTCATCGCCATCAATGGACATTCAGATTTCGTCGAACTTCGAGCGCTACCTGTTCGAAGCATCGGGCCGCGACGCCCCGTTCATCCGCGCCAAGATGAGCGCGCTGCGTGAAACCGGCGGCTTCGACCTCGGTCCGGTGAAAGACGCGATGCGGCGCGAGTTCGGCGCGTCGGCGGCCAGCGAGCAGGATGTGGCGGAAGCCATCATGCGCACGCGGGCAGCAACCGGCTATGTCGCCGATCCGCATACGGCGTGCGCGATTGTTGCCGCTGAGCGAGTTCTGGGTGAGGGCGGTGCGCCGCAAATCGTGCTTTCCACCGCGCATCCGGCTAAGTTCCCCGATGCGATGGAGGACATCACCGGCGAACGGCCGGGGCTGCCGGCGCGGCTCTCGACCTTGATGACCGACAAGGAGCGCTTCACCACCATCGACAACGACATTGCCGCTGCGGAGGCTCATGTGGAGGCGCTGACGCGCGCAGCTGCGGAGCGCACCTGATGCCGGTTGAAATCACGACGCTGTCGAACGGCCTGCGGGTTGTGACCGATACCATGCCCCGGCTTGAGACGGTTTCGCTCGGGCTATGGGTCGGCACGGGGGCGCGCCACGAAAGCGAGCGCGAGCACGGCATCTCGCATTTCCTTGAGCATATGGCGTTCAAGGGCACGGCCACCCGCACGGCGCAGCAGATCGCGGAAGAGATCGAGGCGGTGGGCGGCGATCTCAACGCGGCCACCAGCATGGAGACGACCGCCTATTACGCGCGCGTGCTGAAGGGCGATGAGAAAGTCGCGCTGGGTATCATCGCCGACATCCTGCGCAATTCCGAGTTTGGCCGGCCGGAGCTGGAAGGCGAGCGGCAGGTCATTCTGCAGGAAATTGCTGCGACGCGGGATAGCCCGGACGATATGGGCTACGACCTCCTGCACGATGCGGCATTCCCGGATCAGTCGGTGGGCCGGCCCATTCTCGGCACGCCGGAAAGCGTCGGCCGATTTACGTCAGGGGATCTGCGGCGCTTTTTGGGGCGGCGCTACGGCCCTGCCAACATGGTGATCGGAGCGGCGGGCGCTGTCCGCCACGGAAATCTGGTTCGCCACGTTGAAGCCCTATTCGGAGACTTTGCTGACAAGAAGCGAACAACCGGGGAACGGAAGGCCAAATATGTTGGTGGCGTTCGTTTTTCCGAGAAATCCTTTGAGCAAAGCCATCTTCTGATCGGGTTTCCCAGTCCATCCTATCGGGACGAATCATTTTTTGCGGCTCAGGTGTTCTCGGGCCTGTTCGGTGGGGGCATGTCGTCCCGTCTGTTTCAGGAGGTGCGTGAAAAGCGCGGGCTTTGTTATGCAATCTACTCCTCGGCCTGGAGTTTGAGTGACACCGGACTGTTTGCGGTTCATGCGGCGACGGGCACGGGATTGATGACACAGCTCATCGACGTCGTGGGAGCCGAGTTCAAGCGTGCAGCGGAGCAGGCGCCGACAACAGCGGAGCTGGAGCGCTCCAAGGCACAGCTCAAGGCTGGGCTGTTGATGAGCCTGGAGAGTTCTTCGGCCCGCGCCGAGCAGGTGGCCCGCAACGTGATGATGCACGATCGTGTGCTCACCAACCGGGAGCTGATGGATAAGGTTGACGCCGTAACCGCGGAGGAAACGCGGGCGTTTGCAGCTAAGCTGCTGTCGAACAGGGCGTCGGTTTCGCTTGTTGGAAGTGGGAAGCGCTCGCGCAAATACGCCGAGCTTGCGGCTGCTACGGTCGGCACGTAGCGCCTGTTAAGGGGGACACAGCCGATGGCATTCCTGCGATCCAGCAGCATTCCGGACGTCAGCATCGCGCTGCGCGGTCGCGGTGTGTGGCTGCGAGCGCCGGTCATGGCTGATTATGTTGCGTGGGCGGAGCTGCGCGCCGTCAGTCGCGATCACCTGACCCCGTGGGAGCCCCTCTGGCAGCGCGATGAGCTGTCCCGCAGCGCCTTCCGTCGCCGCGTGCGCTACTACCAGCGCGAGGCGCGGGAAGACATGGGCTATGCCTTCCTTATTTTCTCTGAAGACGATGATGAGTTGATCGGCGGCTTGACCATGTCGAATGTGCGTCGCGGTGTGACGCAGTCGGCTGTGTTGGGCTACTGGATGGGAAAGCCGTTTGCCGGTCGCGGTTACATGACTGAAGCGGTGCGCGCGGTTGTGAACTTCGGCTTCGAGACGCTGCACCTGCACCGGCTGGAAGCTGCGACGATGCCGCACAATATCGCTTCCATCCGCGTGCTCGAACATAACGGCTTCCGACGTGAAGGCTTTGCGCGGGGCCTGTTGAGAATAAACGGCGCTTGGGAAGATCACGTTCTGCATGCTCTCCTGTGTGATGAAGTCCCCCGTGATGTGGGCTTGGAGGCGCAGCTGGAATGAACGATCACTGCGGCAACCCTATCGGACATCAAAGCGCGTTCGCGAGCGGCACCCGATCGGGCGTCGCTGGCTGGCTGATGTTCGTTGCCGCGATTCTGGTGCTGCTTGCCTCGCTGTCGGGCCGCGCGCTGGCGCTTGGGCCCATCGCGATCGATCCTGAGCAGGACCGGCTGGAACTGACCACGCTGGGCGAGTTCTATGATGCACGCGGCGACAGTCTGCAGGTTGAAACGGCACCGGCTGCCGACGGCATGTCGGGGCGTATGTCCGTTTCGGCGCGCACACCGGGCACCAGCCCGAACTGGGTTGTGTTCGCGCTCACCAATCCGACCGACAAGCCGATCGAGCGCTGGCTAACGGCGGCGCGGTATAACATCGTCGGCTCAGGCGCGGTGTGGCCCGACCTGGACGCCAAGCGCATCGAGGCGGTAACGCCGTCGATGGGTTTCATTCCCGAGCGCATCAAGTCCGACCGCGCTGACATCTTCCGCATCACCATCGAGCCGGGGCAGACCGTTACTTATGTGGTGGAGCTGGCGGCAGATCGTTTTGCCCGCATCTATCTCTGGAAGCCGTTTGAATACGAGCTTTATTCGCGCGATCGCCAATTGATGAACGGCATCATGCTGGGTCTGACCGGCTTGCTGGCCATCTTCCTCACGGCGATCTTTGCCGCCAACCACAAGGCTATCTTCCCGAGCGCCGCGCTCGTTGCCTGGTGCGTGCTGGCATATCTGTGCGTCGACTTCGGCTTCTTCCATAAACTGTTCCAGCTCAAACCCGAGGACAACGCCGTCTATCGAGCGGCGAGCGAGGCGGCTGTCGCGGCCAGCCTCGTCGTTTTCATATCGGTGTTTTTGCGCATCGCGTTCTGGCATGGCCTGATACGTATGCTGTTCACGGTGTGGATCATCGCTCAGCTCACGCTGGTGGCCGTGGCGATCATTGATCCGCGTCTCGCCTCGACGTTTGCGCGCATGTCGTTCCTGGTCATTGGCGGCGTTGGCGGCGCGTTCGCGCTGTTCCTTGCCGTTCGCGGACAGGATCGCGCGCTGTCGCTTATCCCGACGTGGATCCTGTTCCTGATCTGGATCTTCGGCGCCTCAATGGTGCTGACGGGCCGCATTTCCGGCGATGCCGCTGTGCAAGGCCTCGTGGCCGGTCTGGTGCTGATCCTCATTCTCATCGGCTTTACGGTGACGCAGTTTGCGTTCCGCTCGCTGGAGCCGCTGTTCGGCACCACGCCGAGCGAATTGCAGTTGCGTGCACTTGCTGTCGATGGCGCCGGTTCTGCGGTGTGGGAATGGAGCGCACGGCGGGATGAAGTGAAGGTCAGCCCCGCCATTGAGGCATCGCTGGGCCTCAATCCAGGCGAGCTGTGCACTAAGGTCGATGACTTTATAAAACATCTGCATCCGACGGATCGGGAGCGTTTCCGCACCATTCTGTGGTCGGTGCAGGAGCGCACCTGGGCGCGCATCCGCACCGATTTCCGCATGCGCCACACCGACAACAGCTATCGCTGGTTCGAGCTTGAAGCGGCGAGCGTTCCCAATGCGGACGCCCGGGCCATGCGCTGTGTCGGCCTTGTGCGTGACGTCACCGATGCCAAGCGCGCGCATGAGCGGCTGTTGCACGATGCCGTGCACGATAGCCTGACCGGCCTGCCTAATCGCGAGCTGCTGCTTGACCGGTTGGGTGTAGCCATCACGCGCACGAAAACCGAGATCGGCGTGCGGCCCAGCGTGATGGTCGTCGACATCGACAAGTTCAAGAGCGTCAACGTTTCGTTTGGCTTGGTTGTCGGCGACAGCCTGCTGCTGACCATCGCGCGGCGTCTGCAAAGCCATCTCGGCCCGCATGATACGCTGGCGCGCGTCGGCGGCGATCAGTTCGCCATTCTGATGATCGCGGGTCAAAGCCCGCAGGATATGGCCGGCCTTGCGGAGCGTGTGCGGCGTTCGCTGCGTGCGCCGATCAAGATCGCCGGACAGGAAATCGTGTTGACCGGCTCAATCGGCATCGCGGTTTATGATGGCGCGACGCCTTCGCACCTCGACCTTTATAAAGAGGCTGAGATCGCGATGCACCGCGCCAAGCGTGGCGGCGCCGACCGGATCGAGATCTTCCGCCCCGATATGCGATCGGATCGAGATGATCGCGTTGCGCTGGAAAATGATCTGCGCAAGGCGCTGGCGAAGAACCAGATCAAGATTCTGTATCAGCCGATCATCTACCTGCCGACCGAGGAACTTGCCGGGTTCGAGGCGATGATCCGCTGGGAGCATCCCAAGCGCGGTTTGCTTGCGCCGGAGGATTTCATCCCGGCTGCGGAAGAATCCGACCTGATCGTGCGTCTGGGTTCGCACGTGTTGCTGCGCGCGGCGCAGGATGCTGCGCGTTGGCAGCGTGAACTGCCGCGCGATGAACGCCCGCTTTTCGTCTCGGTGAACATTTGCAGCAGCCACATCTTCCAGCAGAATCTGATCCAGGAAATCCGCCACATCCTGGGCCGTAACATCGTGCCGAAGGGTTCGCTGCGGCTTGAGATCTCCGAGAGCCTGGTGATGGAGAATCCGGAGCGGGCTACGGAAATTCTGGAATGGCTGCGCGGCGCGGGTGCCGGTTTGGCGCTGGATGAGTTCGGCACCGGCTATTCTTCGCTGGCCTATCTGCAGCGCTTCCCGTTCGACACCATCAAGGTTGATCGTGCGCTTGTGCAGGCGGGCGGTGACAGCGGCAGCGCGGGTTCTGCCCTCGTGCGCTCAATCGTGGCGCTGGGGCACGAACTGGGCAAAAGCGTTGTCGCTGAGGGCGTGGAAACATCCGAGGATGTCGCATTCCTGCGGTCCATCAGCTGCCAGTACGCGCAGGGCTTTTACTACGGCGAGCCGATGGCAGATCGCGATGTGCAGCAGCTTTTGAAAATGGTGCGCACCGCCGAGCACAAGCTGCGTCCGCGTGGCCTGTTCCGCAACAAGGTGAAATCGAAGTCGCGCAACAAGGGCCAGTCTGGCGCTGATGAAGCGCAGACCGATGCTGCTACCGGCAATGCGGTTGTCGCCAATGGCGCCACGCCGCCGCCAAGATCGGGCAACAACGGTACGTTGGCAGCGGCGATGCAGGCGGCAGGCAATGCATCGGGTGGTCCGTTGCGCTCGCGCATCCGCACGCAGCCTCCAGGCGGAGGAAACGGCGCGGGCCCCGCAGGGCGCGGTGTACGTCCGCCACCTCCAGCACCGGTGCCGCTGACAAACGCCGATATCTCAGCCGCAATGGCGGAACTCGTTGCATCATCTGCGGGCGGAGCGTTGGCTACGTCCAGTGCTGCGATCCCACCGGGCGTGATGCCAAACGGCGGTGGTGTGCCGCCGCGATCAGCGCCGAATGCTCCCGGCGGCATCGCCCCCGACAACGCTCATCCATCGCAGCAACCGGTTCTGCGTGGCGGGCATGATCTTGCTTCGCCGCCTGGACCGGGCGCATCGCAGACGCGCAGGGACGGCATGCATGCGCCGGCCGCTCCGTCACCTGCACCGATGCCCATGCAGCCGATGAACCAGGATGGAATTGCGCATGGCGTTGGGTTCGCCTCGGCGCCTCAGGCAATGACCAACGGCGGACGTCCCGTCGAGCACCAGCAGGAGCCGGTTAAGCGGCCGGACTTCACGCCACCGCCCGCGCGCTCGCCAACGCCAATGACCGAAGCCAGCGCATCACCGTTCGATGCGTTCGTTGATCCGCCGCTGGTGCATGGCGCTGCGCCGTCGTTTGCGCCGCCTGCGTCCGGTGCGCAGATGGAGCCACCGCAGCGTCAAGCCGGTGGCGCTGAAGGCAATCATGCGCAGCATCAGCAGAACGGCCAGATGCCTCCCCAGCATGGCAATGAACCGATGCCAGTGGGTGTGACGCATCCGGCACCCGCACCCGCTCCGGGCAATGCGCCTGCATTTGCACAGCCGTCACAGAATGCACCGGCAGATGCACCTGCGCGCCGGACACCACCTGATTTTGCAAGCTTGCCGCCAACGATGGCCGCAAGCCTCGCCAAGCTCGCGGGCGTGCCGTGGCCGCCGCGTGAGGAAGATGAGCGCGAGCTGGCCGATCACGCGGCAGGCGGCAGACTGCCACCGCGCCAGAGCTGATTGCTGGACGCGCACTGCAGGCAAGCCGCGCGCGCGGCTCTTCCCTGATCGATTGGCTGCAAGCGATACTTGGGCGGTGTTTACATCGCGAACAGGGGGCGTGGGGCGAATTCCGTCGCCCGTGTCGCCCCGTGAGTCGCAGTGTGTTCGCCTGCTCGCCTCAGGCGTGTCCGGCGTCGCTGACCAGATGTGATGGATCTACGCCCAGCTTCGCCAGTGCGCGCACATACTTCGTTTCGAGATTTGGATCGAAGATGATGTCGGGATCGGCGGGGCAGCTTAACCAGCCATTAGCCTGGATCTCGCTTTCGAGCTGACCCGGTGACCAGCCGGCATAGCCGAGCGCAAGAATGGCCCGATCAGGCCCTTCGCCAGCTGCGATGGCTTTCAGAATATCGACGGTAGCTGTCAGGCACACGCCGTCCTCAATCGTAAGTGTGGAATCGTCGGCGAAGTAGTCATCACTGTGCAGCACGAATCCGCGACCGGTTTCGACCGGACCACCAACCTGGATCGTCATGTTGTTGATTTCGCCGATACCGTCGTCGTCGGTGTCAGCTTCCAGTATGCCCAAACGCTCAAGAAGGTCGGGGAAGGAAATGTGCGATGCGCGTTGATTGATGATCAGACCCATGGCGCCCTCTGCGGAATGGGCGCACAGATAGATGACAGAGCGCGCAAAACGCGGGTCTGACATTACCGGCATGGCAATCAGAAGCTGGCCATCAAGATAACCATCTTCCAAGTCCCAGTTCGTATCGTGATCTATGCTCATGTCCCGACATTACCGTGATCGCCGCGCGGCTGTGAAGCGGGCAAATTCCCTCCCGGTTCAATCCAGTGCCGGAAGCCCTTATATGGCAGGTGTTTAGGCTGAGTTGTAAGCTGGCCACATGAATGGGCTGTTACAACGCGAAGCAACGCCATTGCCCGACGTTATTGCTGAGGAACACACAGCCATGCGTAGCAAACGGAATTTTCTGCAAAGTGCATTTGTCTGCGTAGCTGTATTTTCAGCGGCGACGGCCAGCGCGGAGGTCGCCTCTGACTGGGTCGATGGCCACTACTCGCGCACGCGTCTGATTGGCAGCGGCGGTTTGGTCGGTGTTGAGCTGGAACTGCCTGCGGGCTGGAAAACCTATTGGCGATATCCGGGCGAAGCAGGCGGCGTGGCGCCATCGTTTGACTGGTCGAAATCATCGAACCTTGAAAGTGCCGAGGTGCTTTATCCGGCTCCGCAGCGGATGTCAGACGCCGGTGGCGAGACCATTGGATACAAGGGCAGCGTCACGTTTCCGGTGCGGCTGAAGGCTGAGGATCCGGCCAAGCCCATCGATGTCCGGCTCGGGTTGGAATATGGCGTATGCAAGGACATCTGCATTCCCGCCGAAGCCGAACTTGCACTGTCATTGCCGGCGAACAGCGATGCTGAAACAAGCGAGCCGTTGATTGCCGCGATGGCGCGCATTCCCGCAACGCCTGAGGCCCGGCGCGAGAATGATCCGCTCATCAAGCGGGTGACGCCGGAGCTGGGCGGCGATAAACCGCGCATCGTGATTGAAGCGCAAATTCCCGGCGGCACCGATGGCGTTGATGCGTTTGTGGATGCGCCGGGTGGGTTTTACGTTCCGTTGCCAAAGCAGTTGGCAGCCAGCCCCGATGGAAAGGTTACGTTTGAAGTCGACTTGTCCAAGGATGTCGACGTCGCCGATTTCAAGGGCAAGCCGCTGACCGCAACGGTGGTGTCCGGCAGCGGGCAATCTCAGATGACGTTTTCATTGGAATAGAGCGTCCGGGCGGCGCATCGAAAAGCGCAAGCGCCGTGACGTGGTGCAACAAATCTAGGAGGAGACAAACCAATGGCAATCAAAGTCGGCGACAAACTGCCGGATGCAAGCTTTGTGGTGATGACGAGCGACGGCCCCGCTGAGCGTTCAACCAGCGATGTGTTCGCTGGCAAGAAGGTGGCGCTGTTCGCCATCCCTGGCGCCTACACGCCGACGTGCCAGAACCAGCACGTGCCTGGCTTTGTCGATCGCGCCGAAGAACTGGCGGGCAAAGGCATCGACACCATTGCCTGCACGGCGGTGAACGACGTGTTCGTGCTGTCCCACTTCGCCAAGGACACCGGGGCTGAAGGCAAGATCGTGATGCTGGCCGATGGCAACGGCGATTTCGCCAAGGCGATCGGGCTTGATCTTGATCTCACCAGTCGCGGTTTCGGTGTGCGTTCGTCGCGCTATGCGATGCTGGTGGAAGACGGTGTCGTGAAGGTGCTCAACGTCGAGGACATTCCTCCGCAGCATGACAAGTCGAGCGCGGCGACGCTGTGCTCCATGATCGATCGTTCGCTGTAACGGCGCCAACGCACGACGACCTGCGAACATGCAAAAGGGAGCTCAATGCTCACCTTTTTTGTGTTCCGGTGTGATCGGGCGGCGCGCATCACTCAGCGCGGCTGCGCTTGCCGGGTTTGAAATCTTCCATGCCGAGGCGTGCAAGTTCGTCAGCGCGCTCGTTCATCGGGTCTCCAGCATGGCCCTTGACCCAACGCCAATCAATTTCGTGAATGCGGCGCGCTTCATCCAGTCGCTGCCACAGATCGGCGTTCTTCACCGGCTTCTTGTCGGCGGTGCGCCAGCCGTTGCGCTTCCAGCCGTGTATCCAAGCGGTGATGCCGTTCTTCACGTATGCGCTGTCGGTGTGCAGTTCCACCTGGCTGGGACGCTTCAGCGCCTCCAACGAGGAAATTGCCGCCATCAGCTCCATGCGGTTGTTGGTGGTCTCCGCTTCGCCGCCGAAGATTTCCTTGCTCGTTTCGCCGTAGGTGAGGATAGCGCCCCAGCCGCCGGGGCCGGGATTACCGGAGCACGCGCCGTCCGTGTAGATAACGACAGGCTTTGGATCGCTCATGGTGCGGTGTCTCCAAGCCCATATTCTGCGATCGAGCTGACGCCCTGATGGAAGCGCAGTTTGCGGACATACTCCAACGGGTTCTTCGGGCTCACAAGCGCGTCTTTCGGCGTGTTCAGCCAGTCATAGGCGCGCGTTAGCAGAAAGCGCGTTGCAGCACCGCGCGCCAGCGTCGGCATGGCGGCGCGCTCGGCGTCGGTGAGCGGGCGTACGCTTTCGTACCCACGCAGCAGGGCGCGCCCCTTGGTGATGTTGAAAGCGCCGTCCTTCTCAAAGCACCAGGCGTTAAGACACACGGCGATGTCGTAAGCCAGCGCATCATTGCAGGCGAAATAGAAGTCGATGAGGCCGCTCAGCTCATCGCCGATGAAGAACACGTTGTCGGGAAACAGGTCGGCGTGGATGACGCCTTCAGGCAGATCCTGCGGCCAGTTTGCTTCCAGATAATCGAGCTCGCCTTCAATCAGCGGCGCAAGATCCGGCACGATGCCGTTCGCATCCGGCGCGAACTTGTCATACAGCGGCCGCCATCCATTTAGCCCAAGTGCATTGGCGCGCCGGATCGCGAAGCCTTCGCCGCCGCGGTGCATTTCCGCCAGCGCACGACCGACATGCCCGCAGTGCGCCGCTGTTGGCTGGCGCACCCAGAAGCCTTCGAGGAATGTCACAAGCGCTGCGGGGCGGCCGGAAAGCTGGCTCAGGTTATGGCCGTCGGCATTGCGCACCGGCGTCGGGCAGGTGACGCCGTTCTCCGCCAGATGCTCCATCAGGCCGAGATAGAACGGCAGATCCGAAACCTCGACGCGCTTTTCGTAGATCGTCAGGATGAACGGGCCTTTCGAGGTGTGCACGATGTAATTCGTGTTCTCGACGCCCTCCGCGATGCCCTTGAAGGATAGCAGCTCGCCCAGGCCATAGCTGGCAATGAAGCTGGCCAGCTCTGCGTCGCTGACTTCCGTGTAAACAGCCATTTTTATCTTTCGAAGATCGGTGGCGAAGATCAGGTGGCAGCGGGCGCCGGGCGCAATTCACGCGGTACGTTGAAGGCGATGTTCTCGACCGCTGTGGTCACGGTTTCGACGGTGACATCGTACCGGGAGCGGAACGCATCGACGACTTCCTCGACGAGTTGCTCGGGCGCTGAAGCACCGGCAGTTATACCGATCGCCGACAAAGCTTCCAGCTTTGCCCATGGGATATCCGCTGCGCGTTCGATCAGAAACGCCGATTGGCAGCCCGCACGCTCGGCCACTTCCACCAGCCGCAGCGAGATGGAGCTCTTGGGACTGCCGACCACCAGCAGGCTGTCGATCTTGTGTGCGATGGACTTCACCGCCGCCTGGCGGTTGGTGGTGGCATAGCAGATGTCTTCCTTGGCCGGGGCTGCAATGGCGGGAAAACGGCGGCGCAGCACAGCGGCGATGGCGGCGGTGTCGTCGACCGAGAGCGTGGTCTGGGTCACGAATGCCAGCTTGGTCTCATCGCGCGGCTGGAAGGCTTCAGCATCTTCGGTGGTTTCGATCAGTGTCACCGCTCCCGGCGGGAGCTGCCCCATCGTGCCTACAACCTCGGGATGGCCAGCGTGACCGATGAGCAGAATCTGCAAACCGTCAGCGTGTAGGCGCGCGGCTTCGATGTGAACCTTGAACACCAGCGGGCAGGTGGCATCGAGCACGAACATGTTGCGCGACTTGGCTGCGGCGGGCACCGACTTGGCCACCCCGTGTGCTGAAAAGATCACGGGTTGATCGGTCTCTGGAATGTCGGTCAGCTCTTCCACAAAAACGGCGCCTTTGGCCCGCAGGGAATCGACGACAAATCGGTTGTGTACGATCTCGTGACGAACGTAGACGGGCGCGCCGTATTTGGCCAAAGCCAATTCTACGATTTGAATGGCCCTGTCGACGCCGGCGCAAAAGCCGCGCGGGGCCGCCAGATAGACAGTCAAGGGCGGTCGCTGATCCAGCGGCTGGGACGGGGGCGCTGACGATGGTGATGCGGCAGACATTGCTTTCTCTGTCTATCCCGAAGCAACTTGGCGCAATGCGCTTGGTCCGGTTCGGTTAGGGGTGGTAGTATTGGTAGACAATAATACAGGAAGCCTCCACCGCTGGCCTAGGGCTTTGGCCCACTGCGGATCTGAAGGGGCCAACAATGGGTCAATCCGGGGCACGATGAGGCTAGCCGTATTTAACGCTGCGCGCACGGGGGTGTGTGCGTCTCTGCTGGCACTCGGTGCTATGTCGCTGGCTGGGTGCGGCATATCTTCCATCACGTCCGGACTTGGTGGCGGCATGTTCGGCGGCGGTTCTTCCTCGCAGACGACCGGCGCCACCGGTGTAAGCGAAGAACAGCTACTTTCCGCCGCCAAATCCGATGGCGGCAGCGGCTCTGCCGTAGGAGAGGTTGCGCACGGTTGTCCGCGTCTGAGCATATCGCCCCACGGCGGGCACCTGACCATCTACGAGGACGGCCGCGCCGGTGATGGCCTTGCGATCATGCACCGCGGTGAAATCACCAAGACCGCACGTGAATGCCACATCGAGCCCGGTCGGGTAACGGTGCGCTACGGTTTCTCCGGCCGTGTGCTGCTCGGCCCGCGCGGCCATGCCGGCAACGTGCGTCTGCCGATCAACGTCGTCGTGACCGACGCCAAGCGCGCGCGCATCAGCGGCGATCCCGTTAGCGTCGATGCGAGCGTCGCGGTCGACAATCCGATCGGCTATTTCTCGACAGTGCGCTCGGTCACTTTCGATATTCCGGAAGGCACGCGCCCGGGCGAATATGAAGTGTTCGTCGGCTTCGACCAGAACGCCCAGGGCGCGGGCTAATAGCGCATTTGCAGAACCTGGGCCGCTAAGGCTGCGCATGCCCTTATGCAGCGCAGCTATGCGCAGGGCGGCCTGATGTCCCGGAGCATCACGCGTTGGCGCTGAGCTCCCGACTGGAAAAGGAGCGCTTCAGCCATATCGCAAGATGCGCACTGAGCCTTCGCTGTTTGCTCTGAAAGCCGCATCCCGCTTGTGTGTGGTGAGTCAAAAACGGCAGCCTGCGTTGGCAGCGCCGATGTTCTCAGATTTTTGGGCGGCATCCGTCCAAGGACAGCGATGGCTTTTCTCTGCTGACAGTCACCGCCGATGGTCGTCGAAGAGCGGAGCATAACGCCCTTCACGCTATGTGATCAGGTTAGCTGGTGCCGGTGTCGTCGCCCTCGAAGGTCTGCCAGCGCCCCAAGCTTTCCTTGAAGGCTTCCCTGCCCGCTGGGCGCACACTGATGCGCGTTCCACTCAACTTGGAAGCGGGCATGGCAGCGAGACCGACCGACTCTTGTGTGAGGCCGCTTCTACGAACGAAACGCAAAACAAAAACGCCCCGGACGGTGAGGTCCGAGGCGTTTGAATTTGTGTAGCGACTGTACGGATGAACGGGGTGAACCCTCATCAACCGTTAGTTCAGCTTGCCACCCAGATCCTTGATCCCTGCTTCGATCAGGCCGGATGCGGTGGTTGCCGCAGAGGCTTTCGATTTCAGGATTTTCTCAGCGGCTGAAATAGCGTTTTCAACCGCGGACGAGCGCACATCGGCGATAGCCTGAGCTTCCGCCCGGGCGATCTTCTCTTCGGCAGACTTGGTGCGACGTTCAACCGATTCGGTCAGAGCCTCACGGGTTTGCGCCGTCAGCGCCTCCGCTTCACGCTTGGCCTGCTCGAGGATTTCCTTGGCCTCGTTCTCGGCTTCGCGGCTCTTGCGCTGATAGTCGGCCAGCAACGCCTGTGCTTCGTCACGCAGGCGGCGGGCTTCGTCCAGCTCGTTCCGAATAGCATCGGCGCGCTGGTCCAGCGTTTTCCCGATGATGGCCGGGACCTTGTAGTACAGCACCAGAGCGATGAACCCGAAGAACGAGATCATCACCCAGAAGGTCGGATCGGCTAAATCGAAATGCATCGGCGTCCTCACTAGGCTGCTTACTGCAGCGCGTTCTTGACCTCGGCGGGGCTTACGTCCTCGCCGAGAAGCTTGCCGACGACTGCGGTCGCGGTTTCAGCGGCGATATCATCGACGCTGGCCAATGCCTTGGATTTGGTGGCGGCGATGCGCGCCTCCGCTTCCGAGATCTCGGCAGCCAGTTCGCTCTCGACCCGGTTCCGCTCGGCTTCGGTGTCGGCCGCGAGACGATCGCGGACGTCCTTGGCCATCGAAGAAGCCTTCTGACGGGCATCGGCCAGCGCCTTTTCATAGGCGGCAAGCGCGCTGTCCGTCTCGCCCTTGAAGCGTTCGGCTGCGTCGAGATCACGTTGAACGCGATCACGACGCTCCTCAAGCACTTCACCGATGCGCGGCAGCGTTGAGCGCGACAGGATCAGGTAAAGGATGACGAAGCTGACCGCGAGCCAGAAAAGCTGCGGGGCAAAGTTCGCCGGGTTGAGCTGTGGCAACCCGCTTGACCCCTCCCCGTGCGCAGCCGCTGCGGCGGCTACGACGAGAGCTGAGACAGCTGCGATCATGCTATCCTCCTAAGCGCGTGTTGGTCCGTTGCCGATTAGGCGAACAGGATCATCAGCGCGATCAGCAGGCCGAACAGGCCGGTCGCTTCGCAGAGAGCGAAGCCGATCAGCAGGTTGGTGAACTGACCGGGAGCGGCGGACGGATTGCGCAGAGCGCCAGAGAGGTAGTTGGCAAAGATGTTGCCGATGCCGATACCAGCGCCGATGAGCGCGAAGCAGGCGAGGCCGGCACCGATGAACTTAGCTGCCTGAGGATCCATGGTCGTAGTCTCCATAAGGGTTTTTTGCTGGGATCAGGTACGATGAAGTCCGGCCCGGGCGTACCCGTTGACCGGACTTCATAGCGTCAGTGTTCGTGCATGTTCACTGCGTCGTTGAGATAGATGCAGGTCAGCACGGTGAAGATGAATGCCTGAAGGAAGGCGACAACAATTTCAAAGCCGGTGAAGCCAACCAGGAACACCAGTGGTGCCCAGCCGCCGAGCAGCCCCATGCCGACGACGAAGCCGGCAAAAACTTTGAACATCGCGTGGCCAGCCATCATGTTGGCGAACAGACGCACAGAATGGCTGATCGGGCGGATGAGATAGGAGATAACCTCAATGATGACGATCACCGGCAGCAGCCAGAACGGCACACCTGAGGGAACGAACAGCTTGAGGAATTTTGGACCGTGATTGGCGAACCCGATAGCGGTAACGCCGATCCAGACCATCGCAGCGAGAGCGAAGGTTACAATGATGTGGCTGGTTACCGTGAACGAGTAGGGCAGCATGCCCAGCAGGTTCAGCGCCAACACGAACATGAAGATCGTGAAGACCCACGGGAAATACTTCATGCCCTTTTCGCCAACGAGATCCTTGATCATGTTGGCTATGAATTCATAGCTGAGTTCGGCGATCGACTGTAGCCGACCTGGCACGAGAGCCCGGCGATTCATGGCGAAAAGATAGAAGAGCGGGATCAGCACCACTGCCAGAACCATGAACAGCGACGCGTTAGTGAACGATATATCCCATCCGAACAGTTCCAGCGGAATGATCCGCTTGATTTCGAACTGCTCCATAGGACCATGTCCGGCTGCCACGGTCGAATCCCCTACCTGTCGTCTTCGTCGTCGTCCGGTACGGACGGCGATGCAAGCTGCGACGCTTGCTGTTTTGCCTGTTCCTGCCGTGCAACCCGGATCAAATTCGAAAGTCCTGCGGCAAAGCCGAGGATTACGAACAGAACCATGAACCACGGCCGCGTATTGAGTTGGCCGTCAATTGCCCACCCGATAAACCCACCGACGCCTACACCAGCAACCAGCTCCGCGGCAAACCTAAAAGCCTTGGCGAAAGCTTCGCCCCGGGCCTTGTTGGTATCCGCACGGCTTACTGTGGATCGGCGGGTCTGGACATCATCCAGTCGCTTCCCGATAGCAGCCGAGCGCTGGCGAAACGCCTCGCGTTCCTCAGGGCTGATTTCGCCTTGTCCCGGGGGTAGGTCTTTCCCTTCAGAGGACATGGTTTCACCGGCCCGATTGTGTTTCTGAGGCGTCCCAAACGGCAGGTCTTATCAACGGCGCGCACCATAGTGACGCCCCCTAGGGGTGTCAAGAAAACGCGGCCAAGCTTTGCGGGGCGTTTGGGTACGGCGAAACCGCGCAGCCAGCATAGGATTTGGCACTAGCCGGCTCCACGCTTGCGCAGCAGGAAAACTGCCTTTTCGCCCAACAGGTTCTGCAGCGAGATCGACTTGCGAATCGGCAGGCGCTGACCGGAGGTGTTGAAGGCCACGGCCTGCTCGACCTCGGCATCGATCAGGGCAACCAGATCGACGAAATCCTTAATTGTGCACAGGTGTGCATCCGCTGTCGTGTACCAGGGCTCCGGCAGGTTGCGCGTTCGCGGCATGCGGCCGGTGAGCAGTAGCTCCGTTCGGATGCGCCAATGGCCGAAATTCGGGAACGACACGATGGCGCGATGGCCGATCCGCAGCAGATTCTCCAGCACGGTCTTGGGCTGGCGGGTGGCCTGGATGGTGAGGCTGAGGATAGCATAGTCGAACGCCTGATCCGGATAATCGGCAAGATCCCGGTCGGCGTCGCCCTGGATGACCGACAGCCCCCGCATCACGCAGGCATTCACCTTCTCGCGCGAGAGCTCGACGCCGCGACCGTCAGTGTTCTTGGTTTCAGCCAGCAACTGCAGCAGTGCGCCGTCACCGCAGCCGACGTCCAGCACGCGTGAGCCGGGCTCTACCATTTCGGCGATGAGCTGATGATCGACGCGCGACGTTCCCGGATATTGTAAGGCTTTTTGCATCGCGTCAGACCTTCAGACCGCGCTTCACGCCCGCTGAGCTCAGGAAGCCGTGGATGGTGGCGAAGAACTCGGGCTCTTTCAGCAGAAAGGCGTCGTGGCCCTTGTCGCTGTCGATTTCGACGAAGGAAACATTGGCGGCAACCGCATTCAGCGCATGCACGATGGCGCGGCTTTCGCGTGTTGGGTAGAGCCAGTCGGATGTGAAAGAAACCACGCAGAATCGCGTTTTTGTGCCGCGAAACGCATTCGCCAGCACATCGCCGCGGCTTGCGCCGAGATCGAAATAGTCCATCGCCCGCGTGATGTAGAGATAGCTGTTGGCATCGAAGCGGTCGACGAACGTCGAGCCCTGATGGCGCAGATAGCTCTCCACCTGGAAGTCGGCGTTGAACGAAAACGTCAGCTGCGAGCGGTTTTGCAGGTTGCGGCCGAATTTGTGGTGCAGCGCATCTTCCGACAGATAGGTGATATGCGCGGCCATGCGCGCCACAGAAAGCCCGTTGCGCGGCACCTTGCCGTGGGAATGATAGTCACCTCCGCACCAGTCCGGGTCAGCCATCACTGCCTGGCGGCCGACCTCATGGAAGGCGATGTTCTGCGATGAGTGCCGCGGCGCGGTTGCGATCGGCACGGCCGAGAACACGCGCTCCGAATGGCTCGCGGCCCATTCCAGCACCTGCATGCCGCCCATTGATCCGCCAACGACGCTGAACAGCTGGTCGATGCCGAAGTGATCGATCAGGCGCACCTGCGCATTCACCATGTCGCCGATGGTGATGACCGGGAAATTCAGCCCATAGGGCTTGCCGGTGGCGGGATCGATCGAGGCTGGGCCAGTTGAGCCCATACAACCGCCGAGAATGTTGGAGCAGATGACGAAGTAGCGGTTGGTATCAACCGGCTTGCCTGGTCCGACCAGTGTCGACCACCAGCCCGGCTTTTTTGTCACCGGATGCTCCGAGGCGACGTACTGATCGCCTGTCAGCGCATGGCAAACCAGAATGGCGTTGGATTTGTCAGCGTTGAGTTCGCCATAGGTCTCATAGGCGATGGAGATCGGCGCCAGCAACTGATCGCATGCCAGCCGCAGCGGCTGATCCTGTGGCAGACGCAGCACCTTGCTGGACGGGTTGTTTGCCTCGGTCAGCCGTTGGCAAGACCCGCTACCGGTGTCGGTATTCGCAAAATTCGGGGGCACCGACATTGATCCGCGCACTCCAGGCCCCGGCATCAACCGAGGCATAAAAAAACCGGCCGGATATTGAGGACCTAGAAGGCCGCCTCATCCGTTAACCGGGTGCGCGCGGCCTTTTTTAGCGACTTATTTAACGTGGTTGCAAGCCGGCCGGCCAAATCACCACGACATCTGCCATCGAAATATCGGCATGGGCGCCTTAACGTCAAGTGTCGGGCCCCGCACATCAGATCGCAGCGTCAATCAACGCCAGTCTATTGGCCTGCAAAGCTTTGCGTTTCGCTTTCGGCGTCTGTATCACTTCCCGCGCCTGAAAACTAAAGGCTCCATACATCCGGAAAGCCCGCAATGACCCTCGCTGCGCCCCAGCCCAAGCCCGGCATTCTCGAAATCGATCCCTACGTGCCAGGCGAAAGCAGCCTGCCCGCTGGCATCAAGCCGATCAAGCTGTCGTCGAATGAAACGCCGTTCGGCCCTAGTCCGAAGGCGGTTGAAGCCTATCGCGCCGCTGACGCTGCACTCGAGCGATACCCCGACGGCGCGGCGACCAAGCTGCGCGAGGCGATCGCGCGCCGTTACGGCCTCAATCCTGCGCGCATCATCTGCGGCGCAGGCTCCGATGAGCTGCTAACGATGCTGGCGCACGCCTATCTGGGCGAAGGCGACGAGGCCATCTACACGCAGCACGGCTTTCTGCTGTATCGCATTATCATTCTGGCCAACGGAGCAACGCCAGTCGTCGCGCCGGAAACCGGTTTGCGCACCGATATCGATGCCATTCTCAACCGTGTGACCGAGCGCACCAAGATGGTGTTTCTCGCTAACCCGAACAATCCGACCGGCACCTATGTGTCGTTCGACGAGATCCGTTCGCTGCGCGCGCAACTGCCGCCGCATGTGCTGCTGGTGCTGGACGCGGCGTATGCTGAATATGTCCGCCGCAACGACTATGAAGCTGGCATCGAGCTTGTCGCGACGACGCATAACACGGTGATGACGCGCACGTTCTCGAAGATTCACGGCCTTGCTGGGCTGCGTATCGGCTGGGCCTATTGCCCGGAAGCAGTGGCCGATGTGCTCAATCGCATTCGCGGTCCGTTCAACCTTTCCGTGCCGTCGCTGTTGGCCGGTGCTGCCGCCATCGAAGACAGCGCGCATGAAGAAATGTCAGTGGCGCACAATGAGCACTGGCTGGCATGGTTGACGGGCGAGATCGCGGCGCTGGGGCTGAAGGTGACGCCAAGTGTTGCCAACTTCATTCTGGTGCATTTCCCGAATGAGGGAGCGCGCACAGCAAACGAAGCTGATCGCTATCTGAAGCAGCGTGGCATCATCGTGCGCAAAGTGGCTTCCTACGGTTTGCCCGATTGCCTGCGCATCACCATCGGTTCAGTGGATGACAACCGCGCCGTAGCAGCGGCGCTTACGGATTTTATGGCGGGCAGTGCATGAGCGAGCAGCAAACCACCGCATCGGCTTCTGCAGCGCCGATGTTCAAGCGCGTGGCGCTGATCGGCATCGGCCTCATTGGCTCGTCGATCAGTCATGCGATGCGCCGTGGCGGACTGGCAGCGGAAATTGTCGGCAGCGCACGCACGCCTGCAACGCTTGAAACGTCACTGCGTCTTGGCCTGATCGACAAGGGATATGCCAGCGCAACCGAAGCGGTTGAGGGCGCGGACCTTGTTATTCTCAGCGTGCCGGTTGGTGCGTGTGGGCCGATCACGGCTGAGATCGCACCGCATCTGGCTGCGGGTGCCATTCTCACAGACGTCGGTTCGGTGAAGGCGCAGGTGGTGCGCGATATGGCTCCGCATGTTCCGGCCGGTGTGCACTTCGTGCCGGGGCATCCCATCGCAGGTACGGAACAGTCCGGGCCTGAAGCGGGTTTTGCGGAACTGTTCGACGGCCGCTGGACGATCCTGACGCCCACCCCGGACGTGGACGATGCGGCGGTCGAAAAGCTGCGCACGTTCTGGGAAGCGCTGGGCGCCAAGGTTGAAGTGATGGACCCGAGCCATCACGACATGGTACTCGCCATCACCTCGCATCTGCCGCATCTCATTGCGTTCAACATCGTCAACACGGCTGAAGACCTTGGGCGCGTCACTGACAAGGAAGTGATCAAGTTCTCCGCCGGTGGTTTTCGCGATTTCACCCGTATCGCGGCGTCCGATCCAACCATGTGGCGCGATATTTTCCTCGGCAATCGCGATGGCGTCATGGAGATGCTGCGACGGTTTTCGGAAGATCTCGATGAACTGAAACGCGCGATCGAAGCCGGCGACGGCGATACGCTGTTCCGCCGCTTCACTGAAGCGCGGGCCATTCGGCGTGGCATTGTGGCGGCCGGTCAGGATACGTCGGCGCCGGACTTCGGCCGTGCCCACAAGGTTGCGCAGCCGGGCGATAAGCGCGCGGATGCTGCAGATGCCGACGCGACAGCCGCGTCGGGTGGAACGGCAGCGAGCGGTAGGTCACGCAGTTGAGCAGACGCGGCCAGCACGATCTCTGGATCTTTGCCTACGGCTCGTTGATGTGGCGGCCGGGGTTCGAGGCCGAGGAAGTCGTACACGCGCGTTTGACAGGCTGGCGCCGCAGTTTCTGCATCTATTCGCGCTTCCATCGCGGCTCGCCACGCAGACCCGGTCTTGTGCTGGGCCTTGACCGCGGCGGTGTGTGCGAAGGGCTTGCGTTTCGTGTTGCGCCGGAAGCGGAGCGCGAAACGCTGCGCTATCTGCGTGAGCGCGAGCAGGTGGCCAGCGTTTATCGCGAGGCGCTGGTGCCGCTCACGCTGCTGGAGCGCGACCACACAGAAGTGCAGGCGCTCGCCTATTTGGTGGAGCCCGCGCATCCAAGCTATGCAGGCAGGCTTACCCTGGCGGAGCAGGCGCACCTGGTTCGCGGTGGTATTGGCCGCTCAGGCAATAACATCGATTATCTCGCCAGCACCGTGGCTCACCTTACCAAGCTCGGCATCCGCGAGCGCGAACTGGAGCGCCTGATGGGGCTTGTTGGGACCTATGCAAGTCGCGGCCCCGGCAACAGGGATACGCGCGCCAGCGCCATTGCGATGGTGCGGGAATTCGAGCGCAGCCCGGTTAAGGTGCGGCCGCTGCAATCGGGCGATGCGCAGCGCTTCTGTTACCGCTCGGTGCTGAGCGCGCGACGCTGAGTGCAGGGAGCAGCTAGCCTCGGCCACATGCCGCCCGTCATCCGAAGCGGCCTGACCAGGAACAACCTCCTGAGGCATCACAACTAGAGCCCGTTCACACCTCACACCTGGGTGCAGAGCTGCCCGACGTTGTGCTCATCGTTTAACACCGCGCATCATCTGGACGAGCGTTTTCAGACACGCACTCGCGATGGCGACGGCAGAGAGGGGTTTGGGAGCTGGTTAAAGCCGCGTCTTTGATACACGCGGCTTTGTGCATGGGCGGTGCGGTCACTATTGCACATGGCCGCTCAGTGGAGGCGATTGGCGCCCGCGCCTGCTACATTGAGTTCAGTCTGTGCCTGGGCGGTGCGCAGGTCGAACTCAATCAGCTTGCTGATCTTGTTCGACTGAGCCAGCAGATGGACATGCACCTCGTCGGCGGCGAGCTCGGCGCCGCGCTGGCGAATTTCGGCAAGGTTCAGGGTGTCAGCCTCATGCGCCACGCGACCGATGGCAAGCGCTTCTGCGCGGCCGTTCTCATGTCGGCGGACGAGCACATAATTTGCGGCGGGCAATGCTGGGCATTCACGCAGGCTGTAGATGTGATGCACATAGCGCTTGCCTGAAGCGCCGGCCCAGAAGTGGAAGCTTGCTCGTTCCTTCGCGAGTGCGGCTTTCTCAGCAACTTCCCGGTTAGCTAGGGTTCGCTGAGCCCGATACACGGCCAGCTCTATGATACGCGCAACCATTACTGATGTTCCCCTCGCGGCCTTGCGGCGCGCGCTGTGTTCGACGCTCTTTTCTTTTCGTGCCAGCCTAGGGTTCATTCCTTAACGATGAACGTGGTTTCGAGCTTAATTGTGGCTCGATGTCAGTGTTTTTGGGGCAAAGTGAATGCATTCTTGCGGCATGTCGCAGACATTGACGCGCTCGTATGGAGCATAATTTAACGGGCCGTTAGCGTCTGTTTATGGACTTGCGACGCCCGTCAGCCGCAACGGGAAAATCCACATCTGTTGCACGTCCAGCAGCCTTCTCTTTGAACGTAATCGGTGTCCGAACAGCGCGGGCATAACTTGATCCGGGCGCGCGCAGGCTGTTCTGCTGATGGTGCGGCACTGCTGCGTGAAGGCGAATGTTCATCGGAACTGATCGCGATGTGAGAACTGTATCCGGACGCGGATTTCGCGGTGTTGTTATGACGGGCCTCTGCCGCTGCCTCGTTCGTGCCACAGAAAGCACCGGTGCGGCGCATGTGGTTTTCTATGACCTCTCCGATAGCAGCCAGCAGGCTGGGTACGTAACGGCCGCCAAGCCAGTGGCCTCCCTGTGGGTCAAATACAGCTTTCAATTCCTCCGCGACGAAACTGACATCGCCACCGCGGCGGAATACCGCGCTGATCATTCGCGTGAGCGCGACCGTCCATGCGTAATGTTCAAGGTTGCGGGTGTTGATGAAGATCTCGAACGGACGCCGGCGCTTTTGTGACGTTCCTGGAATAGCCTGTTCGATGTCGTTGATCGTGACATAAATCGCGTGGTCGCTGGCTGGCCATTTGAGTTTGTAGGTTTGGCCGGACAACACTGGCTCACGCTGCAGCGGTTGCGCCATGTAGACGACACCCTCGCGGCCAGCGGTTGAGCTGTTGAGTGCTGGAGCACCAAGATCACGCGGCGCCAGCTCACTGTCGAAGACATGCGTTGAGGCTGGTGCTGTCGCCCCCGGTGCGAAACCTGGGACTGGATGCGAAGGCGGTGCGCCCAGCATTTGGCCTGGGCTTGCGTCCTGGACCCCAGAATGGGGTGCAGGCGAACCGATGCCCGATGGCACGCCAGAGGGCGCGCGCGGATCGGTAGAAGGTGAGGCGGCAGCAGCGCCAGAATCGGTTTGCCCGATTGATTGCAGGACCGATCCGGTGATTGGATTGGGACGGTAGGTGGTGCAACCCTTTAAACCCGAACCGTACGCACTGAGATACACGTCTTTGAAGTCGTCGAACGGGATGCCTTCCGGGCAATTGATAGTCTTGGAGATGGCGCTGTCGACATAGGGCTGCAGCGCTGCCTGCATCGCCAGATGTTCACCGGGGGTAAGATCGGACGCCCGGACGAAGGCGGCGGGAAGTGACGCATCTGCGCCGAAGCGTTCCCGGAAGCGAGCGTAAGCATAGTCCTCGACGGTTTCTTCGTGACTGGATCCGTCGCGGGCCAGAATGCGCCGCGTATAACGGTAGTCAAACACGGGTTCAATGCCGCTAGAAACGTTGCCCGCGAGCAATGAGATTGTCCCTGTCGGTGCGATCGAGGTGAGGCAGCCATTACGAATGCCATGCTGGCGGATCGCCTTGCGCACATCCTTGTCGAGCAGCGCAACGTTGGGCGAGGCAAGAAATGCATCGGCCCTATAGAGCGGAAACGCGCCTTTCTCAGCGGCAAGGTCGGCGCTCGCGGCATAGGCTGCGTTCTGGATGACTGACATCCAGCTCTCCGCGGCGGCGACCGCTTCAGTAGAACCATAGCGCAATCCGCAAAAGATCAGCGCATCGGCAAGCCCTGTTATGCCGAGGCCGATGCGTCGCTTTGCGAAAGCTTCATCCCGCTGAGCTGCCAACGGATAGTTGGAAATATCGATGACGTTATCCAGGAAACGAACGGCCACGGCCACCCGTTGCCTCAGCTTCTTCAGGTCTATCCGTGCGCGATCGGTGAACGGATGCTCGACGAAGCGTGCAAGATTTATCGAACCGAGAAGACACGCCCCATATGGAGGCAGAGGTTGCTCCCCGCAGGGGTTGGTGGCGCTTATTTGCTCGCAATAGTGCAGGTTGTTGCGCGAATTGATGCGATCGATGAAGATGACGCCGGGTTCGGCAAAGTCATACGTGGAACGCATGATGCGCTCCCAAAGCGCCCGCGCTGAGACGGTGCGATAGGTCTTGCCTCCGAACTTGAGATCCCACGGCTGGTCACCACGTACAGCGGCCATGAAGGCATCGGTTACCAGCACCGACAGATTGAAGTTGCGAAGCTTGAGCGGGTCGGACTTGGCATCGATGAAAGCCTCAATGTCCGGGTGATTGCATCTCAGCGTTGCCATCATGGCGCCGCGACGGCTGCCTGCCGACATGATCGTGCGGCACATGGCGTCCCACACTTCCATGAAGCTCACAGGGCCGGAAGCATCGGCGCCTATTGAAGTGACGGGGGCGCCGCGTGGGCGCAGGGTGGAGAAGTCGTGACCAATGCCGCCGCCCTGCTGCATTGTGAGCGCGGCTTCCTTCACGCCATCAAAGATGGCGGAAAGATCGTCTTCTATGCGGCCAAGGACGAAGCAGTTGAAAAGCGTGACCTGCCGGCCGGTTCCGGCGCCGGCCAGAACGCGCCCTGCAGGCAAAAAGCCGAAGTCCGACATAGCTGCGTGAAAGCGGTTGGCCCACTTGTCCCGTGCTTTCCGACCTTTTTCTGGCGCGGCGGCCGCATTGGCTACACGCCGGAACGTATCATCCAGCGCGCCGTCGATCGGGGCGCCATGTGCACCCTTAAACCGATACTTGCTGTCCCATATTTCGCGCGAAATCGGGGCTGGAAAGTCACCTACATCAGACATCGGACCATCCCGGCACTCATTTCTTTCAATATAGGAACGCCTCCGCCTCCCGTCAATTAAATGTTCCTGCTATGATCGCTAAATGTTCTTGCCTGAGAAGGAGGCAGTTGCTATGCTTCAGGGGATGCTAGGCGAGGTCCGCAACCGAGCGCCAGACGCCAAGACCGGAAGAAACATTGTGCGAATGCCGTGCGGTGCGCGGACGATATGAGGCAGACAAGAGAAGCAGCGCGGCCGGTGAACTGTATCGCGTGCGATAAACGGCTGTTGGGGCAAAGGGGGAAGGAGAGAAAGGCGTCGAGCCAGACGATGAATGGGTTGCTACGGGAATGCGCAGGGGAAATGCTTTGGCGTAGGGAGCGGGGGGCTTCATGATCAAGACAACGGTGACGGAGGCATGATCTCGGATTGGGGGCTGCGGGTGATGACTTGAGGAAGTCCGGTGAAAATGCTGCGGGGGCGTGAAGGGGCGTACGCGTCGTGCCAATAATGTCGGGCTTCGACGCGAACATCGGACCTGCCGGCCGGGCGTGCTGCGCCCAAGGGCGTCGGCTATCGCCTCCGGCAGTTATGCGTGTGGCTGATCTACGGGAAGGGAGCGAATGTAGAGGGGGCGGAGCCCAACTGTGCAGCGGTGCAGTTGAAGTGCGCGGAGGGAGGAAGCACGAAAGTCGAAGCACGATGGACGGGGCAGCGACGGGCGCTGCTCAACGACGTGGCAATGATGGCGCATCCAGGCCGTTCTGCACAACTTTACATGCAGCACACTGAATAGCGCCGGTAGACCACTGGTAGAATGTGATACAGCCGCAATCGCAGCACCACATTTCGGGTTCATGCTGCTCTTTGCATTGTGTGTGATTGCGACGCTGACGTTCTGCATCCAGATCGACGAGGTTCGACATGGCAAAAGCTTCTTCCACTAAGAGCTCTGGCAAAGCATCGGCCACGGGCAAATTCGTGGCTCCGGCCGCGACCAAAGCGAAAACAGCGGTTGTTGAACGCCGCAGCTCTGCAGCTCCGGCGAGGACAAAGTCCGCATCCGTGAAAACTAAAACGGCCGCCAAAAAGAAGTAGTTGTGAAATTAGATAGAGTTTTTCGCATCCCGCATGAATTGCGTGCGGCAGATGTGAAATGCGCCGCTCCAGGGCGGCGCTTTTGTTTTTGTAAAGTATAGCCGGGGTGGTCCGGCAGCCGGGGCAGCCGTTGCACGTGTTATCCGGCCGTTGCTACCTGGGCTCGCTTCAGAACATCAGCGGGAATCGGCGGCGGGTTTGCGGAGCGGGATGCCTCGATGATCAGGCGATTGGATGCAGCTTCGATGCGGCTCTGCAACTCGTTGCGGAAGGCAGCGCGCGATAGGCCAGCGGGGATCGGATCGAGGATCTCGACGATGATGGTGCCGGGATAACGCATCAGCTGACGGCGCGGCCAGTAGAGGCCGGAATTGAGCGCTACCGGCACGCAGGGAAGCCCAAGACCTTCATAAAGGGCGACCGCGCCGGATTTGTAGTCGGGCTCGCCGCCGGGTGCGCGACGGGTACCCTCGGGGAAGATCAGCACTTCGCGGCCGGCTGCTGCGCGATCCTTGGCGTCGGCGATGAGGCGGCGCAGGGCTGCCGGGCCGCGATCGCGCCGGACGAAGATGTGCTCGAACTTGCGCGAGAACCAGCCGTAGAAGGGGATGAGCGTCAGCTCCCATTTCATGACCATGGCCGGGTCGTTGAAAATGGGGATGAGGGCGAAGGTATCCCACGCGGACTGATGCTTGGCGGCGACGAGGTACGGTGCCTGCGGTAGCCGTTCGCGCCCGCGCACCTCCATGCGCGTTCCGGTGATCCAGCGCAGCAGCCACAGGCTGAACCGCGCGTGGCATTTCAGGCCTGCCATGGCCCAGCGGCGCGGACCGAACATGAGCGGGAAGCCGCCGATGACGAAAACGGCTGTGCCGACATAGAACAGCGCGGCGAAGATGAGCGAGCGGATATAGATGATGGTGGACAAGGGCTAAAAGATCCCGGCAGACGAACTCTCAGCTGCTTCCTTCGCGACCGAGCTTGATGAGGCCGATCGCACCAGCCGCGCCATGGTGAGACGGGCCGCGCGAGGCAGAAATTTAAGGTACTCGGAAATGAGCGTGCGCGTCACGGTGGTGTTCAGCCACCAGTGCGAGGAGGGGAAGCTGCCGGGCATCACCGGGTGCGGAATGAGTTCGACGTCGGGTAGCGCCAGCGACAGTTCGGCGAGGCTGCGGGGCATGTGATAGCTGGCGGTGACGACGATGACGCTGTTGTATCCATGGGCAGCGGCCCAGTTGCGCGTCTGCTGCGCATTTCCGACCGTATCCAGGGCGGCGTAGTCGATATCGACACAGCAATCGAACTTGTCTTCAGGCAGGCCGGATATCTCCAGCAGCGCCTTTTTGCCGGTGCGGGGAAATACGCCCGAAATCAGCATGCGACCGGCGCGGCCTTCATCGAGCAGGCGGGCGCCTTCGGCAATGCGTGCGCTTTCGCCGGTCAGAACCACAATGGCATCGCCGTTCGGATTGGCTTCCATGACCGGGCTGGTGACGACGTTGGCGAAGACAACAAAACCCAGCATCAGCAGCACAGCAATGGCTGCCGACCCGAAAACCAGAACTCGCCACAAGCTGCTCATTGCCGGGGCTATTCGCCTACGCTTTCTTTCATCGCGCCGTCTGCAGTCTAAAAACGCATCACTACCCTAACCGATTTGAAGCCCGGTGGGACAGCCATTCAAGGGTGCAGCGACACCTGCCCACACCGGAACGGCAAGTCGGTCGGAGACCGATCCAGGTCAGAATCGGCAGACTTTATGGAGCCTGTTACAGCTTGGCATTGAGGATGCGGAAGACGCCGAATCGCGACGTGAGCATGCACAGGGCGGATATGATTATGACAACGATGCCGAGCAGAACGTAACCGGTGGCGTCGAGGCCGCCCGATCCGATCAGGCGGTGCACCTCGGCGTTGGTCATGCCGCCGCCGCCCAGAACGCGCATCATGTAGGGCATGCCGAAAAACACGCCCATGGCGCTCGCAGCGCCGACGATGCCGGCACGGATGCCGAGGCGCAGGAAGTGGCGCTCGAACTCGCGGGCGATGTATCGGTCGGTGGCGCCGACCAGATGCAGCACCTCAACGATCTCGCGGTTCGATGCCAGTGCCGAGCGGGTGGCGGAAATGATGATGGCCGTAGTAGCGGCCGCGACCAGCAGCAGGATGAACAGGCCGCCCAACGCGAACGAGCGCATCACGGTGCGGATCTGCTGCTGCCAGCGGCGATGGTCGTCCAGCGTCGCGGAAGGGAACTTACGCGTCAGCTCGGCGCGCAGGGCGTCCGTGTCGGGCGCAGCGCTGCGGTCGATCTCGACCGCGATCATGCGCGGCACCGGCAACTCGGACAGCACATCGGACTTGCCGAGCCACGGCTCCAGCATCTTGGTGGAGCTTTCGAGGCTCAGAGCGTCGGCGCGGGCAATGCCCGGCTGCGCGCGCAGGAAATTCTCCGCATCGCGCAGGGTTTTTTCCATGTCGATGCCGTCGCGCGGCTCAACCTGCACGGTGACTTCGCTGGCGATGTCCTGCAGCCAGGCGTTGGCGGACTGGTTGATCATGTAGACGGCGCCGGCGGTGAGGCAGGCGAGGAAGCACATGATGGCGATGACGAGCGTGAGCGAGCGGCCCGTTACCGAATCGGGCGGCACCACTGGCGTGCTGGCGCTCTCGTGCTTCGGCTTGCGGCCGCGCGTTGAGGGGATGCGCCGGCGCGGTGGCTCGGTGCGCGGCTCCGGCTGCGCGGCATAGCCCTGCTGACCGTAGCCATCCGGCGACCCGGTCATGGCGTTGTCATAGGGGTCATAGTCGGCCGCGGCATGCGACCCACTGCGATCCCCGCGACCGCTCGGCCTGTCATACGATCCGGACATGGCCGTCGTGAAGCTCCAGTCGCGGCGCCTTGAATTGCCGCATCAGTTGATGGTCGTGGGTGGCGATCAGCACCGAGGTGCCGAGCCGGTTCAATTCGATGAAGAGACGCAGCAGCCGGCGCGCCATCTGCGGGTCAACGTTACCCGTCGGCTCGTCGGCCAGCAGCAGCTCCGGCTTGCCGATGACGGCGCGGGCGATGGCCGCGCGCTGCTTCTCACCGCCGGAGAGAATGGATGGATATGCATGCATGCGATCGCCTAGACCCACCCACTGCAGCAGGTCGGTCACGTCCTCGCGGTAGTCGCCAAGGCGCTTGCCGACGACGCGCAGCGGCAGGGCGACATTCTCCCACGTGGTGAGATGGTCGAGCAGGCGGAAATCCTGAAACACGATGCCGATGCGGCGGCGCAGCTGCGCGCGCTTGGCGGTGGAGATGCGGCTCACGTCCTGATTGAAGAGGTGGATCTGCCCGCGCGTCGGGTGACGCGACATGAACAGCAGCCGCAGCAGCGAGGTTTTGCCGGCACCCGATGGCCCGGTGAGGAAGTGGAACGAACCCGGCCGCAGATGAAAGTCCACCTCCGAGAGGATGTCCGGGCCATCCTCATAGGCGAGGGCGATGTTCGAGAGGCGAATCACGGATGTCAGCTAGCCGGTTGCAGCGCGGGGCCTCAGGGCTCCAGGGACGACGGAAACCACGGGAATTGCCGATCAATCGGGTACGAATGTGGCGGGTTCGTGTGCAGCGAGGCGCACGTATGGAATAATCCCGTTATGGCGGTATTGCCGCGGGGATGCAATGTCCTGCTATTCTGACGCCATATGATGCGGGTATGGGCGGGCAGTGCGCCGGGGCCGAAGGATGGGGTGGAGCTGATGAACGACGTGACGAATGCACCGAACAACACGCTTGAGGTCATCTTCACGCCGGAAGACATCGCCCGGCGGCTCGACGAGCTGGCTCAGACGATCGCGGCGGCGAAGCTGGACAACCTGCTGGTGGTGGCGATCCTGAAGGGTAGCTTCGTTTTCGCGGCCGATCTGATCCGCGCGCTGCACCGCCACGGGCTGGCGCCGGAGGTCGATTTCATGACCCTCTCCAGCTACAAGAAGGCGCGGATTTCCTCCGGCCAGGTTTCCATCCTGCGCGATCTCGATCTCGACGCGCGCGGCCGCAACATCCTCATTGTCGATGACGTGCTGGACTCCGGTCGCACGCTGGCGTTCGCCAAGGACCTGCTGGCGGCGCGCGGCGCGGCCTCGATCCGCACCTGCGTGCTGCTCGACAAGCAGTTGCCGCGGGCTGTCACGCTGGAGCCCGATTATTATGCCTTCCTGTGCCCGAACGAGTTCGTGGTCGGCTACGGCATGGACGTGGCGCATCGCTATCGCGAGCTGCCGTTCGTTGGGCGGCTTGTGCGTCCGTAAGGGCGACGGGCTGCAGGTGTGTGGCGCGGGTTGTGCGTCGCGCTGATAGGTTGATGACTGACGGCGGCGACGGGTGGCGTGGCGTGTTGATGCGAGTGCTGGACTGTAGTTCGCAGCGTAAATCGTCGGTCGCAGGAAAAGACCTCGTTCGCTGAGGGGGTATCAGTCAGCGATCTGAAACATTGGTCGCGTTGAAAATGTGGGATGGAGCTCCTTCGCGATTTGGCAAAGGCGATGGCGTTTCGGACAGGATCGATCACGTCACGCACGGATTTTGCACTCAACTGATTGTGGCAGGCTAGACCATGATCGCTTCGGGCCGGATCAGTCCGAGGCGTGAATCATCGGTCTCATCAAATGGCAAGAGCGGCGTCGCGATCTGAAGAGAAGCGATTGCGCTCCAGCACCGGAGGCACCATCACCATGGCCCGCATTCTCCTTGCCGACGACGATGCTTCGACACGCGATCTGGTGCGGCGCGCGTTGGAGGCCGATGGGCACAGTGTGCTGGTTACGCAGGACGGCGCGGAGGCGCTGGAGCAGTTGCAGTCCGGTGGTGGCGGTGCGGCCGGCGGGCAGGCGTTCGATGTGCTGGTGAGCGACGTGGAGATGCCGCTGCTGGACGGCATTTCGCTGGCCGAGCATGCGCTGAAGCAGCCGCAGATGCGTGTGCTGCTGATGTCAGGCTTTTCCGAGCAGCTCGATCGCGCCCGCGCGCTGGCGGGCACGAAGCTGGCGGTGATCTCAAAGCCGTTCACGCTTGAAGATGTACGCGCCGGGGTGAGGCGGTTGTTGGGTTAGGTTGGGGCAAATTGTGTGGATATATCTACTCTACATGAGCACTTTCAGGCTTTGCGTGCGATGAACTTTCATACCCGATGAGAGGCGCGCTTATGTCGAATAAAAACGAACGAGCTGTATTCCTCATTAATGCAAAAATATCGATGGTACCGGCTGACGCGCCGTTGATAAATTTGCCTGACGCTTTGATTGCGATTGAGCGCTTGTTTTCTGAGCGCCGCGCTTTTGCTTCGCTGACGGATTCTGACACTGTTAGCAACGTAACTGTTGGTATGACCCCCGAGCAGGCGAAGGCCACCAACGCAGACTTATCAGATGTCGTATATATTGCTGATCTACAACGGTCTGGCGATAAGACAATTATTTTGGTGACACGAGGCGATGAAACTATCGCTAGCCCTGCATTTGTGAATCGCTTGGAGCGCGAGGTGCGGATCGCAAAACCAAAACGGGATGAGCTTGTTGGTCACTCATGCCACGTGATTATCGACAGTCACAAGAGATCTTTTGGGGTATATAGAGCCGCCATTGAGAAAGTGCCAAATGTATCAAGGACTCTCGTTATAAGGTTTCTTAATGCATTGCTCAGAACTGATGCTCAACGCAACGGCGCTGCTTTCATGCGACAAAGTTCGCAACGCTTGATTCCCAATTACCCGCGTATCGATTTCGCCCTGCAGCCAAGCGCCAGTTTGGAGAAAGACATTAAGGCGGGCCGCGTAAATTCAATTGAATTAATATCTCGACGTGAAGAATTTAGTGGCCCAGACTTGGGTGTGAACATAAAAAGAAAAACGAGAAATCTGGCGATGACGCTGGATTATGAGGGTCGACCAGAGCGTTTAATTAATTGGTTAAAAAATAAACTTCCAATTATGGCCAGGGAAGAGAACTATGACGAAGTTCAGATTAACATATCCGGCTTAGAGGGCAAGAGTAGTGCGTCGCCCACATTTGCGATCTCAAGATTGGAGTCTGCAGAAACTATTTACGCCAGGACAGCCATCATAACTGATTTTGAAAGGCCGTTGGAGCAGTGCGAGAGCGTCTGCAATGATGAGCTTGCGAACAAAATATCGAACGTGATTGCGAATGAAAAATATTGGACTCCGTCAAGCTGATGTGGATGCTGTGGCAGCTAGCTCAGTGCTTCGCGTATCTGCGTATTCGCGTTGGGAAGGGTGTGTATGCTTCAAAATTGTTTGCTGATCTAATCGCGCCAGTTATCATTGGCGCTGTGCTTACCATGCTCCATCGTTATGCTCTCGGAGCTCCGGATTTCTTTGGAGACGATCAGTTCGTCGAGAAGTTTTCAAAATTATTTGAGCTTTTGGCGGCGTTTTTTATCGCAGCCTTGGCCGCGGTTGCGACATTGGATCGAAAAAACCTCGATGAGCCTCTGCTGGGTTCGCCAGCGACTCTACGCTCTTGGTCAAACGAGCGTCAGAGATTAAATGATGTGGTTTTGACGCGCAGAATGTATATATCATATCTTTTTGGATACTTGGCAACTGTCGCTCTTTTGCTTGTGACTTCAATGCCATTCGTTGAGGCGTTTGTAAACTCCTGTACTTTTTGCAGCGGAAGCTGCTATGAATTGCTGTGGTTAATTGGGAGAGCTTTGTTTTTTACTGTTCTTGCAAATGTCGTTATTACGTCTTTGTATGGGATATATTTTTTGAGCACCCGCCTTCAATCTTAGGAGTGGGTTGCTTGAGCCAGCCACCCACCCCCTGAAAGTGAAGCCTGCGTAGAACAGCTCGACGTCGGTGAAGCCGGCGTCGCGCAGGATGGCTTCGTCCTCGTCGGGTGAGAGGATCGTCAGTTGTTGGGCGATGGCCGCGCGGGCGGCTTCGGCCTTTTGCGGTTCGATGCCAGACGCAATCGCGAACGCCGAATAACGCTGCAGCCACAGCGCGCGCTGCGCCTCACCACCCGGAATGGAAAAGTGCGCGACGACGAACGGCGCGCCGGGCTTCAGACGCCGGCGCACCTCGGCGGCCGTGCGACGGCGCTCCTCCACATCCAGAAAATGCATCGTGAGCAGACATGTTGCGCCGTCGAACGGGCCTTCGGGAGTGTCATCGATCGTGCCGCGATGGAGGCGGATGCGCGCCATGTGCGGGGCGGCCACCTGCTCCGCCAGGGCCAACATTTCCGCTGACGGATCAACGCCATCGAAGGTCCAGTGCGGATAGGAGTCGGCGAAGCTTTTGAGTTCGAGGCCGCCGCCCGCGCCGAGCACCAGCACGCGGCCGGTGGGGCCGATGCGCTCGGCCAGTAGCAGGCCGGCCATGCGCTGCATGCCGGTGTAGCCGGGCACGATGCGGGGCGGGCCTTCGGTGTAGCGCGCGACCGCCTGCGGATCGGAGAACGCGGTGCTGGCGTCGGTCATGGCGGGGTTCTCCTGCCGCTTGCGTGCGTTGCGGCGTGGCGATGCATGTGTGTCGGGCGCGGGGGGTGATGGGTGCTCGATGTAACAATCAATGTTACATGATCGGGCGGCGGTCAAGGCTGAGGAAGCAGCGTCTCAGAAGAAGCGACAGCAGGAGAATGTTGCGCCCGCCATTTATCAGGGCACGATTGCGCGAAAAGTTAGCCAGATGGATAACCGATATTGACGCCGCAGGGCTCGGAGCTTACAGTTAGCCATATGGATAACTATCAGAACCAGCTCGATCAGACGTTCAGCGCGCTTGCCGATCCGACGCGGCGGGCCATCGTGGCGCGGCTTGCGGAAGGGGAGGCATCCGTGGGGCAACTGGCGCGCCCGTTCGCCATGGCGCTGCCGAGCCTGATGAAGCACATCCGCGTGCTTGAAACGGGCGGACTGGTTGAGACCGAGAAGCGTGGCCGGGTCCGCACGTGTCGGCTGAAGCCGGCCGGGATGCAAAGCGTTGAGACCTGGCTGGCGGAGCAGCGCGCCATCTGGGGGGCGCGTCTCGATCGCCTCGAGGCCTACGCGATGGCGCTGGAGCAGGCGACGGAGAAAAAAGCCAAACGCCGCACGGAAGCGGAAGCCGGGAAAAACGTCAGCACAGGAAAGCGGAAGGGTTAAGCTATGACATCACGTTCTGACGATACCCTTGATCGATGGGAAATGGAGCGCGAAATCGTTCTTACCCGCGCGATCAACGCGAAGCGGAGCAGTGTTTTCACGGCGTGGATCGATCCGCAGCACCTGCCGCGTTGGTTTGGGCCGACGGACATCGCGATTGAAACGAAGGCGATTGATATTCGCGTCGGCGGTATGTGGCGGTTTGATATGATCGCGCCCGATGGCACGCGATACACGAACCGCATGATGTTCCGTCGGATCGAAGCGCCGCGTCTGATCGAGGTCGATTACGGGGCGGACGTGGATGATGATCCCGCTCGCTTTCGGATGACGGTGACGTTTGATGAGCAGAGCGATGGCAAAACTATTGTCACGCTGCGGCAGTTGCATCCGAGCAAGGAACAGCGCGACGCGACCATCGGGTTCGGCGCAGTGGAGTATGGCTATCAGACGCTCGACAAGCTGGCGGCGCATGTTGAAGCGAAAGCGGCGTGAGCGCCGGCTTGGGTTCCGCAGCAGCGTCAGGACGGCCGTTGCGCGAGGGGCTGCGTCAACCGCCGGTGACGCTCATGTGGAGGGCGACGGAAGGGCGGCCGGCGCAAGGCGCTTAGTTCAGACGCTCAATCATCCGATCTTGATCGCTTATGCGCAGCAAATCGTGATGTCGACGCAAGATCGCCTCCAACGCCTCTTTGCGTCCTTTGAAGGCTGTGTTCTGAGCAAGAAATGTATTCGCGATGTGATGCAGCATGTCGGTCTTGACCCGCTTGCTATCTGTCAACGTCTCGTGAACCTGCGTGAAGCGGCCGGGGTCGAATTGCGCCTCGCGAAGCTCTGCGAGAAGCTGCTCTGCTGTGACAACGGGCACTTTTACAGTTTTGTGTGAAGATTTTTTCTTCGAGACAGACGGCTTTTTTGCAGGTGTTTCTTGCTTTGGCTTTTTTGTGCGGGCGGGGGCGGCCGGTCGAGATTGCAAGGCTGCGTCGATGGCCGCACGTAGTTCAGCCAAGTCGATATTTGCTTCCTGCATTTCGCCTATCAGCGCAAACAAATTTGCAGCGCGCGCCAGCGATTCCCGCTGCTTCTTTGTTTTGGCGTTGGCGCACAACTCTGCCGCTGCTGCAGCACTGTCGGATGACGTCTTGATAGCGTCCGCCAGCGCTGCGACAGTCTTCGCGACATCAGACTGCAGATAGCTGCTCAGGGCTGCGAGCGATTGAGGGAGATGGCTGCGGTCCATGTTCGTCTACTGCATCGAGTATCTGGTTGCCGAGATTCTGAATGATGCCGGATTTCTGCAGGTTCTGCGACCTGAGAAAGGGAATGCCAGATTGTACACCTTCAGTAATCTGCGATGATCTTGGTATAGTGGCATCATAAAAAAATGGCCCTGCGTTGGGGATGCGGTTGCGCACGGCATATTCGGTTGATTGAGCAGTGGGTATCAGAGTTTGAGGTAATCTGCCGTCATTACCGGTGGTCATGGTGCCGATGACGCCTGCCCAGTGAATTGCTGGATTTATGCGTGGCGCCAGTTCCGAGAACTGCCGCGCGAACGTTTCAACCGCACGCGTCGACGACAGATCAACAACTGTGGGCACAAAAAGATGCGTTGAAGATGTCATGCCATTGATAAAGCCAAGCGTGAATCGAGGCGGTGCATCAATGAGCACGTAGTCTAACTGCAACACTTCCGCGGCGTGCGAGAGGAATGCAGCCAAACGATAACGTGGATCATCGCCAAGCATGTTGAGCACCCAGTGATATTCCACTGCGCGTTCTACTTGGGACAGTTCATAGTCGTTCGCCAGATAGAACAGTTGGCCGGAAGCGCGATCTGTTCGGAGGCGAGGCAAATTATTGGTCGCCGGTATGATTGCGTCGTTGATACGATATGTGGGCCAATCGGATTTTCTGAAGCGGTCGCGAAGGATCGTTTTTGCGTCCAACGCTTGTCCAAATGGCGGGCCGCCGGGACCAAATTGTTCAAGCCGCATTTGTTGCGTCAGCGTACCTTGGTAATCAAGGTCAATGGCTAAAACCTTGAAGCCCTCAGTAGCGAAGTAGGCGGCAAGATTTGCAACCAACGTGCTTTTGCCTACGCCGCCTTTTTGATTGGCGAACATTAGTATTGGGCAGGGCATGCGCACCTGGAGAGGGAGCCCAGCGTCGTGCAGCGGTAAGGACGGTCTGCGCCAGAATGCAGTGTCACCCGACTGCGACAGTTCGAGCGCGTCGTGGAGCGTTTCGTGAGCTGCGGCGTTGGCAGCGACGCCTTCCCGTAGTCGGCGGACCTCGTCCTGAAGTGCAGTATTGCTTGATGTCAGTTTCTGTTCGATTTGGTTCGCTGCATCTATCCGGGCATCGAACTGGCGCTGAGCCTCCTCGGCGTTGGTGGCGCGATGACGGCATTCGTTGAACATGCCATCCAGCTTGTCGCGGTGCCGGCGTAGCAGCAAAATATAGCCGACGAGAGCGGTGATGAGCGCCGCGCTACCGAGGCCAGCTAAATCACCAGCCATTTTCAGCCAGCTATGCGTTATCGCTACACACGCCGAAATCGCCTCAGGCGAACTCCACCCGCAATCAACCACCGCCCCCTCCCACGCAATACTCAGCATGAGCTTAGCGAATAGTTTTACGTCGGAGCAAGCAGGATTTCGCGCAGAGCGCGAAGGCCTTTCCGATTGTCAACCGGAGTTGCTGAGTTGCGAGTGCCCGCTAACCGCCGGTGACGCTCATGTGGCGGGCGACGGAGGGGCGGCCAGCGCGGCGATCGATGACGAAGTCGTGGCCCTTGGGCTTCAGCAGCATGGCTTCGTCGATGGCGGCATGCAGAGCGGCGTCGTTCGGTCCGGCGCGCAAGGGTTCGCGCAGATCGACAGCATCTTCCTGACCCAGACACATGAACAGCGTGCCGGTGCAGGTGAGGCGCACGCGGTTGCAGCTTTCACAGAAGTTGTGCGTCATCGGCGTGATGAAGCCGATGCGGCCGCCGGTTTCGCGCACGCGGACATAGCGCGCGGGGCCACCAGTCTTGTAGGGGATGTCGTCGAGCGTCCAGCGGTCGAGCAGGCGCGCGCGCACGATGGAGAGCGGCAGGTATTGGTCGAGGCGATTGCCGTCGACTTCGCCCAACGGCATCGTTTCGATCAGGGTGAGGTCGTAACCGCGCCCGTGTGCGAAACGGATGAGATCGTCGATCTCGTCCTCGTTGGTGCCCTTGAGCGCGACGGCGTTGAGCTTGACCTTGAGCCCGGCTTCGCTGGCGGCGTCGAGACCCTGCAGCACAGTGTCGAGATTGCCCCAGCGGGTGATGGCGCGGAAGCGATCAGGCTGCAGCGTGTCGATGGAGACGTTGATGCGCTCAACGCCGGTGGCCTTAAGCTCGCGAGCGAAACGCTTGAGCTGGCTGCCGTTGGTGGTGAGTGTCAGCTCTTCAAGCTTGCCGGAATCGAGATGGCGTGACAGCCCCTGGAACAGCGACATGATATTTTTGCGCACGAGCGGCTCCCCGCCGGTGATGCGCAGCTTGCGCACGCCACGCTCGACGAAGGCGGTGCAGACGCGGTCAAGCTCCTCCAGCGATAGCAGGTCGCGCCGGGGCAGGAAGTTCATGTTCTCGGACATGCAATAGACACACCGGAAGTCGCAGCGGTCGGTGACGGACACCCTGAGGTAGGTGACCGCGCGGCCGTAGCGATCGATGAGCTCTGGCTGTGCCTGAGTTTTAGCTGGCTGACCCACGGCTTGTGGTACGCTCCGAGGCTTAAGTGTGAGGCCGGTTGGCCTTCGCTTATCGATAAATGGTACGGGCCTGTCGGGCAACCCACGCCGCACCGGACCGTTATGAAGATTGGGGCGGTTGAGCAAGTGATCAAGGCCGCCGCGCCCGGGTGGAGCGGTGATGCGTACGGTCATAGTCCTGCAATGGCTGGTTGCTCGGGCCGGATTAGGGGCGCGTTTTGCGGGCGGCGGCGAACTCGGTGGCTCGACCGCTGATCGCGCGGCCCGGCTGGTTCCCGTGCCCGGAGAAGAGCTGGAGCCGGAAGTTGGGCGGTCTCTGCTCGAGAACGGCACGTTGTGGCTTCTGATCGGTTTTGTACTGGTTTTGCTGGGATTGGGCTATCTGCGGCGGCGCTGGCGGGGAAGGTCCGGCGAAAGACCCGTGTGGGCGCGGCTCAGCCGTTTTTCGCAGCGCCGGCCGCGATGAAGGCCGCGATGGCTTCAACATCATTGAGATCGAACAGCGGCAGCGCGCCTGATTCAGTGGTGTGATCGGCGGCGATGGCGATGATGTGCGGATCGGACGGCGCCAAAGGATCGCGGGTTTTCGAGGCGGTGCGGCGTGCTTCGATTTTTGCAATCGGCGCCGACTTGAAGCCCTCGGCGATGATGAGATCGGCGTCGCCAATGATGCGCGGAATTTCCGTGAGCTGCGGTGGCGCGGATGGTTGCCGCACACCGTCAATTTCCCATGCGTCCGGTGCGATGACGATGGACGCGATGGCGCCAGCGTGGCTATGGCGCTCGCCGTCGGTTGCGCCATCGTGCGGGCGCAGGTGATGGTGTGTGTGCTTGACGGTGACAACGCGCCAGCCGCTGCGTGTGAAGTGCGCGACCAGCCGCTCGACAAGCGTGGTCTTGCCGGAATTCTTCCATCCCGCGACGCCGATTATGTAGGGCGATGATACCAGGGCTGGCGGTGTGCGATCAGCGCTCATAACGCACCGAGATTTGTGGCTGCTGCACAGATGGCGCGGGCCTGTTCGTATTCTTCCGGCGTGTTGACGTTGAAGAACGGGTCAACGGAAATATCGGCAAGCGATAGAGCTGGAAATTCCACGATGGCGCAGTCGTTGGCTTCGGCAAAGCGATATAGCGCCCGCATGTTGCGCGCCAGTGCGTCGGCGGCGGCATCGGCAAGGTTAATGCTCCAGAGCCCGGCGACGGGGTATTTCTCGCCCGCATGGGCGGCGATGGCGCAGGGTTTGCCGGATGAGCGGATGGCGTCGGCGAGACGCTGCACGAGGTCGAGCGGCACGAACGGGCTGTCAGCCGATGCTGTTGCAACATAGCGCGCGGCCGGGGCTTCGCGTTGTGCCCACAGCAGGCCCGCATGGAGGCCGGCCAGCGGTCCGGCGTGGCCCGGGATGGCGTCGGCAATGATGGGGTAGCGGAACGCGGCGAAGCGAGCCGGATCGCCGTTGGCGTTGATGGCGATCTGGCCAACCTGCGGCTCCATGCGGTCCAGCACGCGGCGGAGCATGGGGCGGCCGCCGAGATCGAGCAGCGATTTTTCCGGCCCGCCCATGCGCGATGACAGGCCGCCCGCCAGCAATACGCCGACGATGTCGTCGCGGTGGTTGGGGCTGTCAGCGGTGCCAGTCTCACTTTGCATGGTGGCGATTTAGGGGGCCGCTGCGATTGCGGCAAGCTTGCTGCGTTGCAGCATTGCGGGCTGATGGCGGAGAGGTTGGTAACTGGTGCCGCGATCGACGCCGGACATGACGCGCGGGATGCGCGGAACGGGTTGGTGGGCGAAACGGCGCGCAGTATAACGGCGGCAACTGAATGATGTCTGCCGACCCCGCGCTATAGGCCGGATGCAGGCGAGCGGGCTGCCCGAGCGTGGCGGCTGCACGGAAGGATAAGGCCCGGTGCCGAACAAAGTTGATCGACGCAAGTTTCTGACCACGACCGCGGCCGGAGCAGCCGGGGCGAGCATCGCTGTTCCAGCTGTGGCGGCGCCGGCGGTTATCGCGTCCAATCCCGTTGTCGAGTGGCGGCTGGTGTCGAGCTTTCCGAAGTCGCTCGATACGATCCATGGTGCAGGCGATACGTTCGCCAAGGCGCTGGGTGAGATGTCAGGCGGTAACTTCCGCGTGCGCGTGTTTGCGCCGGGCGAACTGGTGCCGGGCATGAACGCGGCCGATGCGGTGCAAAATGGCTCCGTCGAGGCAGCGCATACGGCGTCGTATTACTACTGGGGCAAGGACCCGACATTCGCGATCGCGACGGCGGTGCCGTTCGGCCTGAATTACCGGATGCAGAATGCGTGGATGTATCAGGGCGGCGGCATCGACCTGATGAACGCGTTTTATCAGCGCTACAACATCATCGGGTTTCCTGGCGGCAACACCGGCACGCAGATGGGCGGATGGTATCGCCGCCAGATCAATGCGCCGGAGGATTGGCGCGGGCTGAAGATGCGCATCGGCGGGCTGGCGGGCGCGGTGATAGCGAAGCTGGGCGGTGTTCCGCAGCAGATCGCGGGCGGCGATATTTATCCATCGCTGGAGAAGGGCACTATCGATGCCGCCGAGTGGGTCGGCCCGTACGACGACGAGAAGCTCGGGTTCTCGAAGGTGGCGCGCTACTATTATTATCCCGGCTGGTGGGAAGGGCAGGCGATGCTGCACTTCTTCATCAACATGGACCAATGGAACGCGCTGCCGAAGCACTATCAGGCGATGGTGCGCAGCGCGGCGACGATGGCGGACATCGGCATGATGACGCGCTACGATCTGCAGAATCCGGCGGCGATCAAACGGATTGCAATTGGCGGTGCGGAGCCGCGGCCGTTTTCCGAGGCAGTTCTGGAAGCCTGTTTCAAGGCATCGAACGAAGTGTTCGACGAGATCTGCGCCAAGAACGCCGACTTCAAGAAAGTGTACGAGGCGACGCTGGCTATTCGCGGCGAGGACTATTTGTGGTTCCAGCTGGCCGAGCACACCTATGATACGTTCATGATGATCCAGCAGCGCAAGGGGCTGGTTTAAGTACTCAGCGGAGCATGAGCGGGGGCGTGGCGCAATTTCGGACGCGTTTCGGCAGTACCCTATTCGATCGGGATGTCGTCGTCGTCGGCTTGTAGCGCCTGAATAAATTTCTCGTTCAGTCCGAAGTGTTCTGACAGGTCTTCCTGATACAGCGCATTGCCTAGCAGCAGCCGATCGGCTTCAGCCTTGCTGATTTGGGGCACGAAGAACGCGCAGACGTCGATCTTGTGCTCCACCGTTGTGAGGCAGCGAGCATAGTCTGGCACCGGCGCGCCGAACCGGATCGCAGCGTATTCATTGGTGAACTCAAATTCGCCAAGTCGTTTCTCGCGCACCTCGGCATAGAGTGCTGCCGCCTTAGGGCCGGTGCAACGGATGACCACGCCAATGATCTTGCCGTTGCTATCCTTGAATTCGCGCGCGTCCGCCCGGTCGCCGAGGCAGATGTCGAGACTTAGAGCTATGTCACTCGTCAGGCGGTCGGCGTGTGCGGGCGCGGTGCACAGTAGTGCCGCTATCAGTGCGATGTTGCGGAAAGGGTTCATTGCTTTTCTCCCGTCCGCGCGGAAAGCGTATTGGCCAGCTTGCATTTGCTGAATCCGGCATCTTTGAACAACGCCTCCACGCCGCGCTTTGCATCAGCCGCGTTGGCGCCAGCGAAGGCGGCGCAGCCGACGCGAGGTTTGCTGCAACACATGACCGCGAAGACATCGTCCAGATTGTCGGTGACGGAGGGCTTGTTTCCGCATGCGTCAGATGCCGCCCGGCACTGCTGTAGCGACAGCTCGCTCGCAACCTGCACCGACGGCCCCCAGACGACGCGCGATGTATGATGTTCCGTCGGCGTGTAGGCAGCGAAGATGCCGCTGGATGCAGGGACGCTGGAAGTTTCAGCGGATTTTTCACTGCTCGGAGTTTCGCCAGCAGGATTTTTATCTGCGGGGCTCTCGTCGAAAGGAGCCGCCATTGCCGTGGCGAGCAGCTTCAGGTCGCTGCCGGTGAGATCCTGCGCCTTCAGGCGTTGCAGGGATGCAGAGCACGTTTGTCGTTCGGGGTCGTATTCCACGCAACGCGCATAGTCGTTTATTGCGCGAAAAATCAGATGTAGCTTTTCATAGATGGCGCCGCGCGTTTCGTAGACGTCAGCCTGATCGGGTGAGTGCGGTTCGGTGCTTTTTGACAGCAGATCGAAAGCCATGTCGGCATCCCGAAGAGCCGAGTTGTCGAGATTGAGTTCGGACAGCGCCTTGGCGCGACCGGTATAAGCAAATATGAAATCGTCATCGCGATTGATGTATGCGGTGTAGTCAACCACCGCGTTGGCGAATTGTCCGCTGCCGAGGTGAGCGTTTGCGCGGTGGTATAAGCCGCGGAGATTACGCTTGTCCTTGAGAAGCTGGTTTGCGTCGGCGATGGCAGCATCGAACCGGCCCAGGCGAAAGTTTACGTGGCTTCTTGCGGTGAGATTAGCCTCCTGGTCGGCGTCCTGAAGCAGCGCTGCGTCCAGATCGATCAGCGCCTTTTCATACTGACGCGCGGTAGCGTATAGCGCACCACGCTGGCTGAGTGCGGCTGCGTTGGTTGGATCTTTGGTGAGGATGCGCGTGCAGGCGACGATGGCCTTGATGCCTTCACCCTCGCATTCCTTTGCTTCTTCTTGCGCATGGGCCGCTGAAGTTAACAAAAGCAGCACAAGCACGGCTTTGCCTGCTTGCTTCAGCGCAAAGGCGATGCGCGCGCGGACTTCCCCCAACAACATGATTGTTGCCCTATCACGCGAGCCAAACGGGCGCCGGAAAGATGCGTCGGGAATGGCCGTTGTTCAGTGAAAACGAGCCGTCAAGTGGCGCAGCAATTGAGGCTTCAGAATATTATCCGTGCACGAACTTTTCAATGGCGGTTTTCACACGGCGAAGCCATCGCGCGCCGGGCCGGCGATCTGATGCGTAGAGAGCAGGCTGGGGCGGTGCAGTTGATGTAGCTGTCTATGCCATCTGCTTGGCGATGCGGGCGATGGCGGCGTCCGCAACCTCTTCCAGCTCCGGCAGCAGCATGATGCTTTCCTGCCCGTTGGGATCGGTGCGTGCGATGAGGGCCGAGATGGGTTTGTCGGTGAGATTGACGGGCATATGCGGCACGCCGGCCGGAATATAGAAAAGGTCGCCGGCCTTGGTGAGAATGTGATGCTCCAGGTTGTCGCCGTAGAGCGTCACGCCTTCGCCCTCCAGAATGTAGACGGCGGCTTCGTGGTTCTCGTGCAGGTGCGCTTTGGCGCGACCACCGGGCGGGATGGTGAGCAGATGCATGCAGATGCCCTGCGAGCCGACAGTCTCGGCTGCGATCCCTGTAAAGTAGGTGACACCATGCTTGCCGTCGTAGGTATCGCCGGGTGTGTCGCCCGGCCGGATGAGCCGGCAGGTGGGTTTGGTCGGTTGCTCGCCCATCAGATGCACCTCCGGTGACGTTCAGCATACGTCTCACGGGGGAGTTTAGGCGAAAAGCTTTACGGCTTCACCTCACTGGGCTTCACGAGATCGGGAGGCACCGACATATCGAGCGTTGGCGCGCCGGGCCCTGTGGTATCGGGCGGCGGGGCGCCGGGAATTGCGGGCGGATACGGCGGCAGGTGGAAGCCTTCGCTTTTGAACGCGGGCGCTGCGCCACCCGGTGCTGTGACGGCGGGACGATGAGCGGTCGGCGGCGGATCGTGCCGGACGAGGCCGAGGAACGCGATCAGCAGCGCCACGACGAAAAGCTGGATACATAGATAGGGGAGGGCGCCCCAATAGATCTGGGCTGTGGTGACCGGCGGCATCGTTTGCCCGGTGACCTTGTCGACGTACGGTGCGCGCGGTGCGACGGAGCGCAGATAAAATAGCGCGAAGCCGAACGGCGGATGCATGAAGCTGGTCTGCATGTTCACAGCCAGGATGACGCCGAACCAGATCAGGTCGATGCCGAGCGCTTCCGCAGCGGGTGCCAGCAGCGGCACGATGATGAACGCGAGCTCGAAGAAGTCGAGGAAGAACGCGAGGAAGAAAACGAGGATGTTGACGAAGATGAGGAATCCGACTTCGCCGCCCGGTAGCGACGTAAGCAGGTGCTCCACCCACAGGTGACCGTTCACGCCATAGAACGTAAGCGAGAAGATGCGCGCGCCGATGAGGATGAACATCACGAACGCCGACAGCTTGGTGGTGGATTGCGCGGCGGAACGCATGATCTCGAAGTTGAAGCGGGCGCGATTGCCCTCGCTGTAGCGCTTGCCGAGCGCGAGCAGCATGGCACCGACCGCGCCCATGGCGCCGCCCTCGGTTGGGGTGGCGACGCCGATGAAGATGGTGCCGAGCACCAGGAAGATGAGCAGCAACGGCGGCACCATGACGAACACGACTTGTTCGGCCAGCGGCGAGAGGAATTGCGGTCCGCGCACGAGGCGCAGCAGCCAGTTGATGCCCGCGATGACGACGGCGAAGCAGACGCCAAGCGTCATGGTGAGGACGACGAAATCGGCGCCTCGATAATGGCTCTGCAGCATGATGAGCAGTGCCGATACGGAGCAGATGCTGGTGAGCACGACTAGCGAGAGATACCCGCGGCTACCGTCAGGCTGACGATAGCGGATCGCTTCCGGCGGCAGGCCCGGTGCGGCGGTTTTCCAGATGAACGCGATGGCGAACGCGAACACGGCGTAAAGGCCGGTGAGAATGAGCGCAGGAATAAGTGCGCCGGTGTACATGTCGCCGACGGAGCGGCCGAGCTGGTCGGCGAGTACGATAAGCACCAGCGACGGCGGGAAGATTTGCGCCAGCGTGCCCGAGGCGGCGATGGTGCCTGCGGAGAAGCGCCGATCATAGCCATAGCGCATCATGATGGGCAGCGAGATGAGGCCCATGGAGATGACGGAAGCGGCGACGACGCCGGTGGTGGCGGCAAGCAGTGCGCCAACGAAGATGACGGCGAATGCAAGACCGCCGCGCACGCTGCCAAACAACTGGCCGACCGTTTCGAGCAGATCCTCGGCCATGCCGGAGCGTTCGAGTATCAGCCCCATGTAGGCAAAGAAGGGGATGGCCAGCAGCGTGTCGTTGGTCATCACGCCGTATATGCGTTCGGGCATGGTGCCGAGTAGCGGCCACGACAGATTGATGGCGCCGCCGGAATAGGGCGCAAGCTCAACACCGATGACGAAGAACACGAGGCCGACGGCGGCAAGCGAGAACGCGGCCGGATAGCCGAGCAGCAGGAACAGCACCAGCGCCGCAAACATGATCGGCGCGAGGTTCTCGGCAATGAACGGCAGCAGCATCAATCCCCCTTCTGGCCCGCTGGCGGCGCTTGGTTGTGTTTGCCGGGTGGCGGGGCAAGGATTGGAAGCTCAGATGCTTCCGATGCCTGCTGCGGGGCGGTTGCGGGTGTGTCGCGGTCATCCGGCAGCTCGCCGCGCATGATGGCGATGCGCTTGATCAGCTCTGAGATGCCCTGCGCAAACAGCAGCCAGAACGCAATCGGGATCAGAAATTTGATCGGCCATTGCGGCAGGCCACCGTAGTTGGCTGACTGTTCGTTCTGCTGCCATGACATCATGGCGAAGCCCCACGACGTGTAAGCAATGAGCGCCGCTGTGGGCAGCAGGAAGAACGTGTGCCCGATCAGTTCAATGATGTTGCGCGTGCGCTTTGACAGCCGCTCGTTCACGATGTCGATGCGGATGTGCTCGTTGATGGCGAGCGTCCAGGGGGCTGCCAGAAGGAACACGGCCGCGAATAGCCACCATTGCACTTCGAGCCACGCGTTGGAGCTGCTGTCGAGCAGCTTGCGCACGACTGCGTTGCCGGCACTGATGACGGCGGCGACGATGACCAGCCAGGCAACGGACTGGCCGATGATGCGAGTGGCGTTGTCTATCCAGCGGCTGAGCGCAAGCAGCGCTCGCATGCATCTCTCCTGATCCTGCTATGGCGCCCATTCTGTGACGAACGAGCTGGCATTGTTGCAAGGCTGCTCAATTCGGTGTGGCATCCTATATCGATGCCAGTCCGTGACTTCCAGTAAAGCCTCTGACACTCTAGAATGACTCTAGAGCCGATCTGATTTAGCGGAAACGCGGAACGGCTCTAGGACTTTATTTGTTTGGCCGTACTTCGCATCGGAGAACCGGTCCCCATTTTTCTGGAAGCCACGCTGTTCAATCGTGCTTCTTGTTGGAAAATCGGGAGCCACGTTTTCGGAAGTACTCCAGGCGATCCTCCCTCGCCGCCTATGCCCCCTGGAGCTGGAAATGACTGTTTCGAAGACGCAGGTTCTCGACGAGCTGCGCCGTATAAAAGGCCCTGATCTGGAAGGGAATATCGTGGATCTCGGGCTGGTGTCCGAGGTGCTGGTGAAGGACGATCGGGTTTATTTTTCCATCACCGTGCCGGTTGCGCGCGCGGAAGAGCTTGAGCCGCTGCGCCAGGCGGCCGAGACGGTCGTTAAGGCGCTGCCGGGCGTGGCCGGGGTGAGCGCGGTGCTGACGGCGGAGGCGACGCGTGCGCAGGCAGCTCCCGCGGGCCGGGCGCCGGAAAGTGCGCGGGTAGCGCAGGCACGGGCGCAGGGCGTCGGCCTGCAAGGCGGCAATGGCGGCGCGCAGGGACATTCCCACAACCATGACCACGGCCACGACCATAAGCACGACCATTCGCACGGTCACAGCCACGGACCGGCTGGCGCATCAGCAACTCCACCGCCGGGCGCTGAGACCGGCAAGCGCGAACTGCCGGAAGTGCCGGGCGTCAAATCGCTGATTGCGGTTTCGTCGGGCAAGGGCGGCGTCGGCAAATCGACGGTGGCGGTGAACCTGGCGCTGGGCATGGCGGCCGCGGGCAAGAAGGTGGGCATACTTGATGCCGACATTTTCGGCCCGTCGCAGCCGCGCCTGCTTGGCCTCAAGGGTCAGCCGCAGGTGGTGAAGGGCAAGACGCTGAAGCCGCTGGAAGGCTATGGCCTGAAGGCGATGTCTATGGGCTTCCTCGTCGATGAAGAAACGCCGGTGATCTGGCGCGGTCCGATGGTGGTGGGTGCGCTCAACCAGATGCTTCGTGACGTGGCATGGGGTGAGGACGGCGACCTTGACGTGCTCATCATCGACATGCCGCCGGGTACGGGCGACGTGCAGCTCACAATGGCGCAGCAGGTGCCGCTTTCCGGCGCGGTGGTGGTTTCGACGCCGCAGGATCTGGCGCTGATCGACGCCCGCAAGGGTCTGGCGATGTTCCGCAAGGTGGGCGTGCCGGTGCTGGGCATCGTCGAAAACATGAGCACCTTCATCTGTCCGAAGTGCGGTGAGCGCTCGGATATCTTCGGCCACGGCGGCGCCCGCAGCGAAGCTGAGCGTCTGGGCGTGCCGTTCCTGGGTGAGGTGCCGCTTGATATGGATGTTCGGCTGCGGTCCGATACCGGTCAGCCGGTGACGGCAACGCTGCCGGACAGCGAGCACGCGCGCATATTCAAGGATATCGCCAAGCGCACGCTGGAAGAACTGGATCAGGCGAAACAGAACGCTGTGCGCCCGCCCCGGCTGGAGATCACCGGCGGCGGCACCGGGCTGATCGTCGAGTTCGCCTGCAAGACCCGCTATGAGTTCACGGCCGAGATGCTGCGGGTGATGAGCCCGTCGGCGGAGGTGCAGGGACATTCACCGGACCAGCGGGTGACTGTTGGCGGCAAGCGTAACGTGAAGATCAAGGATCTGCGCGCGGTCGGTAACTATGCGGTGCGCATATCGTTCGATGATCGCCACGATACCGGCCTTTATACGTGGAGCTACCTGCAGCAGCTTGGCCGGGAAAAGGAAAAGCGCTGGACGAAGTATCTGGAGGAGCTGGGCCAGAAGGGGCTGAGCCGGGGCTAAGCCCGGTAAATGGGGGCGATCTGATACTTTTTTGGGTGGGTTGAGGCCGGTGCGCGCCACGATCCACCCTTGACTTGCGCCCGTTTCTTCTCGATCTTTTGCGCTATTGTAGCCTGTTACTATGCCGGTTCGGCTCCTGGGAGCCTACCCGGCTTTCCGTGTAGAAACGGATTTATCGAAGCAATTCAAGGAGACGCAACATCCGCCGACCAATGCGAGCCGCGCCCGAGCGCGAGCCATCCGGCCCCCGGATCAATGAGGCAATCCGGGCCCGCGAAGTGCGATTGATTGACGAAGACGGACAGAACGTAGGTGTGGTGTCCCACACCGATGCTCTCGAGCAGGCCCAGAATGCGGGCCTGGATCTCGTGGAGATCTCGCCTGAGGCGACGCCGCCCGTTTGCAAGATCCTCGATTATGGAAAATTCAAATTCCAGTCGCAGAAGAAGGCAGCCGAGGCGCGCAAGCACCAAAAGACCGTTGAGATCAAAGAGATCAAGATGCGTCCGGCGATCGACGACCACGACTATGATGTGAAGATGCGGTCGATCAAGCGGTTCTTCGAAGAGGGCGACAAGGTAAAGGTTACCCTGCGCTTCCGTGGCCGTGAGATGGCGCATCAGCAGCTCGGCATGGCTGTTCTGCAGCGCGTGAAGAGCGATCTCGGCGAAGCCGCCAAGGTCAGATCCGAGCCGCGCCTGGAAGGCCGTCAGATGGTCATGGTGCTGGCCCCGTCGCCATCGAGCATCAAGGCCGCGCCGAAGCCGAAGGTCGAGACTGAGGCGGCTCCGACGCCTGCGCCCGTCGAAGAGTAGTGTTCAAAAGGTTAGCCCAAGTTAACCTTTGACCGCTTGCCGTTTACTGAAGGCGCTTCTATAAGGACGCCGAAGCCGCCCGGCGGGGCATGCCGTGGCGGCTGCAATTGCTTTGACAAGCCTCAAATAGGCGACCCCTCCCGCAAGGGAGTTTCCCGACCGGATCTGCACCGAATTGATCGGTGTCGCGCCGGACGTGGAATAAGGGTTTGCCGCGAGTTAGAAAGGATCGAGCCAAATGCCCAAGATGAAGACCAAGAGCGGCGCCAAAAAGCGCTTCAAGATGACGGGTACCGGCAAGGTGAAAGTTGCTGCCGCCGGCAAGCGTCACGGCATGATCAAGCGGACTTCGAAGTTCATTCGCGATGCGCGCGGCACGATGGTGCTGAGCGAGTCGGATGCGAAGATCGTCAAGAAGTACATGCCCTACGCACGCTGAGCTTGCTGCTGATTAAGAGTCAGCGGCGCTCGCGCAATCCGAACAACGTCATCTAACGGAGCAGCATCATGGCACGCGTCAAGCGCGGTGTTACCGCCCATGCCAAGCACAAGAAGGTTCTGAAGGCCGCCAAGGGTTACTATGGCCGCCGCAAGAATACGATCCGCGTCGCAAAGCAGGCCGTTGAAAAGGCACTGCAGTATCAGTATCGCGACCGCAAGAATCGCAAGCGTACGTTCCGCGCCCTGTGGATCCAGCGCATCAACGCAGCCGTGCGTGAGCATGGCATGACCTATGGCCGATTTATCGATGGTCTGAACAAGGCCGGCATCGAGATCGACCGCAAGGTTCTGGCCGACCTCGCTGTCAAGGACGCTGCTGCGTTCAAGGCGCTGGCCGATCAGGCTGCTGCCGCTGTGCAGAACGCCGCCGCTGCCTAAGCCTAGTGCGCGAAGCACTCTGAGACCAATGATCCATGCTTCGGACTGAATAGGGTCCGAAGCGATCATGGAAGTTTCTGAGACCGATGATTCACACTTCGGACTAACAGGGTCCGAAGTGATCATGGTCTAGGGTTCTCTACCTCTACGCTTGTCATCCCCGGCCGTCAGAATTGGCCGGGGAGCCAGGCATCCGCTTGCACAGCGCAAGGGATCGTCGGGACAAGCCCGAGGATCACACTTGAGAGAAGCTGGACAAGCGAATGTCTTCGACCGCGACAGGCTCTGACCTGAAATCCCTCGAAACTGAGCTGCTGGCGGGCATTGCCGCCGCAGGCGATCTGCCGGCCATCGAGCAGGTGCGCGTTGGCGTGCTGGGCAAGAAGGGCCGCATCGCCGAGCTGATGCAGACTCTCGGCAAGCTGCCGCCGGAAGAGCGCAAGACGTTCGGCCAGACCGTCAACGAATTGAAGGGCCGCGTAACCGACGCGCTTGAAGCCCGCAAGGCGGTGCTTGAGGAAGCTGCTCTGTCGCAGCGTCTCGCCAACGAGCGCACAGACGTTACGCTGCCGGTGCGGCTCGGCCCGGTTGCCGAAGGGCGCATCCATCCGGTCAGTCAGGTCTATGATGAGTGCATCGAGATTTTCGCCAACCTCGGCTTCTCGGTTGCGGAAGGTCCGGATATCGAATCCGACGACCTGAACTTCACCAAGCTGAACATTCCGGCTGAGCATCCCGCGCGCCAGGAGCACGACACGTTCTACTTCCAGCCGAAGGAAGATGGATCGCGCCTGCTGCTGCGTACGCACACGAGCCCGGTGCAGATCCGCACCATGCTGGGCCAGAAGCCGCCGATCCGCATCGTCGCGCCGGGCCGCGTTTATCGCTGCGACAGCGACCAGACGCACACGCCGATGTTCCACCAGATTGAAGGTCTGGTCATCGACGAGACCACGCACATGGGGCACCTGAAGTGGGTGCTTGAGGAGTTCTGCAAGGCGTTCTTCGAGGTGGACGAAGTGAAGATGCGTTTCCGCGCGTCGCACTTCCCGTTCACCGAGCCTTCCATGGAAGTGGATGTCGGCGCCGAAGCGATCGGCAAGCCCGGCCAGTGGCTGGAGATTCTGGGTTGCGGCATGGTGCATCCCAACGTCATCCGCAACTGCGGGCTCGATCCGGAGAAGTATCAGGGTTTCGCGTTCGGCGTCGGCCTCGATCGCCTGACGATGCTGAAGTACGGCATCCCGGATCTGCGCGCGTTCTTCTCCGGCGATCTGCGCTGGCTGCGCCACTACGGCTTCTCGGTGCTGGACGCGCCAACGCTGTCGGGCGGCCTTTCGTCTTGATCGGGTCAGGCCAATTCTGGGGGCTGATCGCGATTGTTGTCGTGCTGGTTGGGCTTGGGTTAGCTGGCATTCTTGCACTGGCAGCTAAGGGTCCGTCGTGCCTCCGGCTGGATTGTTTTTTTTGTCGGTCTGGCAGGCGGTCCGCTGACCCTGCTTGGCTTCTATCTCGCGCGCCTGCCGGGCTACCACGGGGTGTGCGTTGGATTGTTCGGCGACACTATGCCGTGCACTTTTTCTGAATTCGCCAATGCAGAAGCGAGCAAGCTCGTCTTTGGTTTCCCAATAGCGATTGGGTGGTTGATCATTTTTTTGATCGCTTACCTAATTAGCGTTTTCGCAAGTCCGACGACCACCCTGCGGAGCGATGGCACGCCATGAAATTCACGCTATCCTGGCTGAAGGATCACCTCGACACCAACGCTTCGCTCATTGAGCTGGAAGCGAAGCTGTCGGCGATCGGACTCGAGGTTGAAGGTATCGACGATCCGGCTGAGAAGCTGGGTGCGTTCAAGGTTGCACGCATCGTCGATGCGCGGCGCCATCCCGATGCTGACAAGCTGCAGATCGTGATGGTCGAGATCGAGCAGGGCGCGCCGCCGGTTGAAGTGGTGTGCGGTGCTCCGAACGCGCGCACTGGCCTCGTCGGTGTGTTCGCGCCGCTCGGCACCTACATTCCCGGCAGCGATATCACGCTGGTGAAGAAGCCGGTTCGCGGTGTCGTTTCCAACGGTATGATGTGCTCGGCGGCAGAGCTTGAGCTGTCCGACGAGAGCGCTGGCATCATCGAGCTGCCGGAGGACATGGCTGCGCGCGTGGGCGAAGCCTACATCGATGCGGCTGGCCTGAACGATCCCGTCATTGATGTGTCGCTGACGCCGAACCGTCCCGACTGCACCGGCGTGCGCGGCATTGCGCGCGATCTCGCTGCGGCTGGTCTCGGCACGCTCAAGCCGGAGCCGACGCTCGGCGCGGTGGAAGGCGATTTCGATTGCCCGGTGGATGTGAAGCTTGAGTTCAGCGCCGACACTGCCGATGCGTGTCCGGCGTTTGCGGCGCGCTATGTGCGCGGCGTGAAGAACGGCCCGTCGCCGGAGTGGATGCAGCAGCGGCTGCGCGCGGTTGGCCTGCGGCCCATCAATGCGCTGGTCGATGTGACCAACTACATCAGCCAGGATCGCGGTCGCCCGCTGCATGTCTATGATGCTGACAAGCTGAACGGCGCCATCGTTGCGCGCCTTGGCAAGGCGGGTGAAAAGTTCCTCGGTCTCGACGGCAAGGAATATGCGGTCGACGACACGATGTGCGTGATTGCCGACGCCAATGGCCCGCTGGGTTTTGGCGGCATCATGGGCGGCGAAGATTCCGGTTCGACGGAAGCGACCGTGAACGTGCTGATCGAGAGCGCGTATTTCGATCCGGGGCGTACGGCTGCAACCGGCCGCAAGACAGGCCTTGTTACCGACGCGCGTTACCGCTTCGAGCGCGGCGTCGATCCGGCATCGGTGCTGCCGGGGCTGGATCTTGCAACCGACATGATCCTGAAGCTGGCGGGCGGCAAGCCTTCCAAGCATCGCATGGCGGGCACGCCGCCGGTCGACCAACGCGTCATCGCGTTCGACTATGCGCGCGTTGCCAAGCTGAGCGGCATCGACGTTTCGGATGCGGAAATCACGCGCATCCTTGAGGCGCTGGGTTGCACAGTTGCGCAAGGCGGCAAGGGCAAGCCTGCGCAGGTGACGGTGCCGACATGGCGCCCGGACATTCACGGCGCGGCGGATCTGGTGGAGGAGGTTGTGCGTATCGCCGGCCTCGACCGCGTGCCGTCAACGCCGCTGCCGCGTCCTGAGGGCATCGCCAAGCCGGTGCTGACCGAGCGGCAGAAGCGTGCGCGTCGCGCGCGTCGCGCATTGGCTGCGCGTGGACTGACGGAAGCGATCACGTGGTCGTTCCTGCCGGAAGATGATGCCAAACTGTTCGGCGGTGGTGACGCGGCGCTGCATCTCGCCAATCCGATCTCGGTGGAGATGTCGGTGATGCGCCCGGGTCTGCTGCCGGGGCTTATCTCGGCGCTGGGCCGCAACCAGGATCGCGGTGTGCACGACGTCGCGCTGTTCGAACTTGGGCAGGCCTATCGCGGTGACGCGGAGGGCGATCAGTATCTTTCCGCTTCGGGCGTGCGCTCGGGCACGGCGAAGGCTGCAGGTGGCGGACGTAATTGGGATGGCGCGGCAAAGGCCGTGGATGTGTTCGACGCCAAGTCGGACGTGTTCGCGCTGCTGGCGTCGCTGAACGTCGATCCAACGAAGGCGCAGGTCACGCGCGATGCACCGGACTGGTATCACCCCGGCCGTTCTGGCACGCTGCGTCTCGGACCGAAGACGGTGCTGGCGCACTTTGGTGAGCTGCATCCGGCGACGCTGAAGGCGCTGGATGTCGATGGCCCGGTTGCGGCGTTCGAAGTGTTCATCGATGCGCTGCCGGCGCAGAAGGCCAAGGGCCGCACCAAACCGCGCCTTGAGATGAACGACCTGCAGGCGGTGCGTCGCGACTTTGCATTCGTGCTCGACAAGGACGTCGCGGCCGGTGACGTGGTGCGCGCGGCGGTTGGTGCCGACAAGGCGTTGATCCAGGATGTGTCGGTGTTCGACGTGTTCGAGGGCGGTGCGCTTGAGAAGGAAGGCAAGAAGTCGATCGGCATCGAGGTGGTGCTGCAGCCGACTTCGGAGACGCTGACCGACAAGGACATCGAGGCCGTTTCGCAGAAGATCACCGCGGCGGTGAAGAAGGCGACGGGCGGCGAAATCCGCTCGTAAGCCGAGGCGGGCGCTAAGCTGACACGCCAATACGACGCGCAGATTGCGGCGCGCCGTTGCTTGGATTGATCGGCTTGGTTTGGGCGCGCGACGGCGCGGCAGCGCCGCCCAAATGATGGAAACGCGCTTCAAACATGCAGCCGCCTTCTGACGATGCCTGGAGCGCGTGGGATCCTGAGCAACTGGCGCAGCGCCTTCGTGGCGTGCCGTGTGTCTGGTACGTCGTCGGCGGATGGGCGCTGGATCTCTGGCACGGCGAGCAGACGCGGCCGCATGACGATCTGGAATTCGCGGTGCTGCCGGACGACATCGCACGGTTTCGCGCAGCTTTGAGCGAACTGGAATTTTTCACCGCCCATGATGGCCAGCTGGAACATCTGGCTGCGGATGCTGTGCCCGCGCCTCACATCGGGCAGATGTGGGGGCTGGACCGGGAAGCCGGATGCTGGCGCGTCGATATGATGATCGAGCGCGGCACGCAAATGCGCTGGGTCTGCAAGCGCGACGAAGCCATTCATGCGCCACGCGCGGAGATGGTGAGCAGAAGCGCTGGCGGCATTCCGTATCTGGCACCGGAGGCGGTGCTGCTGTTCAAGGCCAAGTATCGGCGCGAGAAGGACGAAACGGATTTCGCGCGCGCTTTGCCGAAGCTTGATGCGGGCCAGCGGGAGCGGTTGGCGGACTGGCTGGCGATTATCCATCCGGGCCACGGCTGGCTGGAGAGCCTTTGAGGCGCGAGATTGCCGGGTGCGCTGGGAATTCGCATCGCACGCAAAATTTGCAAGCCGTTACAACCCACAGATGACTGGCTGATTGATGGCTGTCGTTGCCTGAAATGCCGGGGCGTGGGCGCAGAACGGCGGCGGCTTAGCGGTTTCTCAGGAGATTGTGTGCTTCGTGGTCCCTGAACCTGGGCCATGACCGCTTCGGACCTACCAGTCGGAAGCGTGGATCATCGGCCCGATCAAAAGGCTGGAGCGGCATCGCAATTCGAAAAAGTGCGATCGCGCTATAGCTGCGCGCAACGGGGAGCCCCACGCTATGATGGACAATCGCAAGTTTCTGATTTTCGGCTTCGTGGCCTGCATCCTGGCGGCGCTTGCTTACACATTTGTGTTCGCCGATCTGCCGTTTGCGACCGGCCCGGATTCCAAGGCGGCCATTGAGGCTGAGGAAGCCATGGAAGCGCAGACTGAGGCTCCGGCCCCGGTTCCCGCCGAGGCTCCCGCAGCCCAGCCGGACGCAGCGCAGTAATCAGCGCTTTCCGCTTTCGCTTTGGCCGGGTGCGGCAATGCTGCTGCCGCGTAACGCCTATGCGTCTGTGTGGCTAGCGCCGCACCGATATGCTGATGCTATAAGCCCGGTTTAGAGTGCTTCGAAGTTCTGCTGCGGAGCACCATTCCAAGGAATGGACCGAAGCGTCCTGTGCAGCGTATGCGGCCCGGGCGTTTCGCTGCCCGTAGGTTCACCACCCAAGAGGCGTGCCCGCGATGACCGAGATGACCACTGCCGATCTGCCCACCAAGATCATGCCCGTTGGCGAAGGCGACAAGGATCTGCCGCACATCGTCATCGTTGGCGGCGGCGCGGGCGGGCTGGAGCTGGCGACCCGTCTGGGCAAGAAGCTGGGCAAGACCGGCCGCTGGAAAAAGAAGAAGGCGGACATCTCGCTGATTGAGAAGTCGCGCACGCACATTTGGAAGCCGCTGCTGCATGAGATCGCGGCGGGCAGCATGGACGTGTCGCAGCACGAGCTGGAATATCAGGCGCAGGGCTACTGGCACGGCTTCAAGTTCCGCTACGGCGAGATGACCGGTGTCGATCGGGAAAAGAAGCTCGTCTATCTGGCGGCGACCTATGACGAGGAAGGCCGCGAGATCACGCCGGTGCGCTCGTTCCGGTATGACATTCTGGTGATTGCGATCGGCTCGGTCGGCAACGCGTTCGGAACGCCGGGCGTTGAGAAATACGCGATCATGCTGGATACACCCGTTCAGGCGGAGCGGTTCAACCGTCGCCTGATCAACGCGTGCGTGCGCGCCTATGCGCAGGAGGGCCCGGTGCTGCCGGGTCAGCTCGATGTTGCGATCATCGGCGCTGGCGCGACTGGCACGGAGCTGGCGGCGGAGCTGCATCGCACCGCGCGCGGCGTGGTTGCGTTCGGCCTCGACAAGATTGATCCAGAAAACGACATCAAGATCACGCTGATTGAAGCTGCGCCGCGCATTCTGCCGGCGTTGCCGGATCGCATTTCGCAGGGCGTATCGGAGACGCTGAAGGGTCTGAAGGTCGATATCCAGACCAATTCGCGCGTTACCGAAGTGACCGACAAGGGCGTGCATCTTGCCAATGGCAATTTCATCCCCTCGGAGCTGGTCGTGTGGGCAGCGGGCGTGAAGGGTCCGGCCGTGCTGGGCAACCTCGGCCTTGAGGTCAGCAAGTCTAACCAGCTTGTGGTGTCGCCAACGTTGCAGACGAGCGATCCAAGCATCTTCGCGATGGGTGATTGCGCCTATCTGGTGCCGGAAGGCGAGACGCAGCCTATTCCGCCGCGTGCGCAGGCGGCGCATCAGGAGGCCTCGCACCTCTATACTGAGATCCAGCGCAAGCTGAAGGGCGAGCCGCTGCGTCCGTTTAAGTATCGTGATTTCGGATCGCTGGTATCGCTGGGCCACTATTCGACGGTGGGCAGCCTGATGGGCTTCGTCGTTGGACGCAGCTTCATCATCGAGGGGCTGTTCGCGAAGCTGATGTATCGCTCGCTGTACAAGATGCATGAAGTGGCCCTGCACGGGCCGTGGAAGGTGTTTCTGGACACGCTGTCACGCACGCTTACGCGACGCACCGAGCCGGTGGTCAAGCTGCACTGACCTCCTGCTATTTCAGCACCGGCGACTCCGTTCGCGGAGTCGCCGAGCGCCAACAAAAAAAGCCCTCGGAGAAATCCGAGGGCTTTCAGTTTATGCAATGTGCTTGCGTGCGGATCAGCGGTTGCGGCGCAGCGCGTTGAGCAGTTCCGGCGTGGCGAACGAATCCGCTGGCAGGCCGAACTTGATCTGCACGTCCTTCACCGCAGCGCGGGTTTTTGCACCGGCCAAGCCGTCGACCTTACCGACATCATAACCGCGCGCCACCAGCTGACGCTGCAACTCCTTGGTGCCTTCATAGTCGAGGCCGTTGGTGTTGCCGCGACCCATCCCCATTGCGCCCGCGCCATCGATGCGGGTCGAGAGATAGGCGGCGGTGGTGGCGTAGTTCAGCGAGTTGTTCCACTCGGTGTAGATGTCGAAGTTCGGATAGGCGAGGAACGCCGGACCGAAGCGGCCCATCGGCAGCAGCAGCGATGCTTGCAGGTCGTCGGATGCTACAGGGCTGCCATTCGGATACTGGATGCCCCACTGCGCCCACTGCGAGCGCGGCAGCTTGATGGCCAGGTCGGCCTTGTCCCACGGCAGATCGCGGGTGACGCGCACTTCCTCAAGCCAAGGCTCGTTGGAGCGCCAGCCGAGGTTCTTCATGTAGTTGGCGGTGGAGCCGATAACGTCACGGTCGTTCGAGAACAGATCGATGCGGCCGTCGCCATCATAGTCGATCGCGTAATCGAGATAGCGGGTCGGCAGGAACTGCGTCTGGCCGATCTCGCCAGCCCATGAACCGATCATGGTGGAGGGCGTCATGTCTCCGCGCTCGATGATCTGCAGCGCTGCGATCAGCTCTTCGGTGAACATGTAGCTGCGGCGGCAATCATAGGCGAGGGTGACGAGCGCGGGCATGATCGGGAACTTGCCCATACCGGCGCCGAAGTCGCTTTCCAGTGCCCAGAAGCCGGTGATGACAGAGGCGGGCACGCCGAATTCCTTGGCGGCGCGATTGAACGTGTCGCTGTGCTGGGCAATCTTGCGCTTGCCGGACACGACGCGGTTCTGCGTTGCCAGGCGCTTCTGGAAATCCAGGAAGCTCATGGCGAAGAACGACTGCTTGCGGTCGCGCTGGATGATGGTGGGGTTGAGCTGGGTACCGTCGACAATGGCGACGGAACGGTTGCTCAGACCACGCTCGGCGGCGAGCTTGCGGAAGTCGCGCTTCCAGGCGTCAAACGACTGGGTGTTCTTGCAGTTGTCATTGGGCGGAGGATAGGGCGCCCGCTTTTCCGGGTGCGTCTCATGCGAGGTGACGGGCTGAACGCGGGAATTGGCGGCAACCTGCACCAGCGGCTGCAGATCAGTCTCAGCAGCCTGAGGCAGCTTCGGTAGCTGCGCGGAGCGGCTTGCGGCTCTTGGTGGTGGCTCCGTTTTGACGGCGGGAGAAGGCTCTTTCTGGGCCTGGGCGGGGTATCCCGCACCGAAAATGAAGGCCACGGCGGCAATTGCCGTACAGAATTTCAAAGCGTTCATCGGGCGTCCTTCGGCGTTTTTCACATTTTTCGAGGGTAACACAATCCCGCGGTATGTGGCCGCGTCAAGACACCGGCGGCCCTCGGGCATGCGGTATTTTCAGCCTTGCGAGAAAAAGGGGCTGCCAGCCAAGTTACAGCCCCTTTCTAGGCGGTTGGGGCAGTGCTATCTAGCCGCCATGACCGATACCTCTCACATTCGCAATTTCTCGATCATCGCCCACATCGACCACGGTAAGTCGACGCTGTCCGACCGGCTGATACAGCTTTGCGGAAACGTCGCCGACCGGGAGATGAAGGAGCAAATTCTCGATTCGATGGAGATCGAGCGAGAGCGCGGCATCACCATCAAGGCGCAGACAGTGCGCCTCGATTACAAGGCCAAGGATGGCCAAATCTATCAGCTCAACCTGATGGATACCCCAGGCCACGTGGACTTCGCCTACGAGGTTTCCCGCTGTCTGGCGGCCTGTGAAGGCGCCATTCTGGTGGTAGACGCTTCCCAGGGTGTTGAAGCCCAGACGCTGGCCAATGTGTATCAGGCGATCGATAACAATCTCGATCTGCTGCCGGTGCTGAACAAGGTCGATCTTCCGGCCGCTGATTCCGATCGCGTGAAGCAGCAGATCGAGGACGTGATCGGCATCGATGCCTCGGATGCGATCCCCATTTCCGCCAAGACCGGCCTTAACGTCGAAGCTGTGCTGGAAGGCATTGTCGAACGCCTCCCGCCGCCGAAGGGCGATGTCACCAAGACGCTGAAGGCCCTGCTGATCGACAGCTGGTACGACGCCTATCTGGGCGTTGTCGTTTTGGTGCGCGTCATCGATGGCTCGCTGAAAAAGGGCCAGAAGGTCACGCTGATGTCCACCGATGCCAGCTATCAGGTGGAGCGGGTGGGCGTATTCCGGCCCAAGCAGCAGATGCTGGACAGTCTCGGTCCGGGCGAGGTGGGCTTCTTCACCGCTGCCATCAAGCAGGTGGCCGATACGCGCGTTGGCGATACGGTGACCGATGCCAAGAATCCGACCAGCGAGCCGTTGCCGGGCTTCAAGCCGGCGCAGCCGGTGGTGTTCTGCGGTCTGTTCCCGGTGGATGCGGCGGACTTCGCCGATCTGCGCGAGGCGATGGGCAAGTTGCGCCTGAACGACGCCAGCTTCTCCTTCGAGATGGAGACTTCGGCTGCGCTGGGACTGGGCTTCCGCTGCGGCTTCCTGGGGCTTCTGCACCTGGAGATCATTACCGAACGTCTTGAGCGCGAGTTCAATCTCGATCTCATCACGACGGCGCCGAGCGTCATCTATCACATCTATCTAACCGACGGCAGCATGGTGGAGATGCACAATCCGGCCGACATGCCGGAAACGACGCGCATCGACCGCATCGAAGAGCCTTGGATCAAGGCGACGATCATGGTGCCGGACGACTATCTGGGCAGCATTCTCAAGCTGTGTCAGGACCGGCGCGGCCGGCAGAAAGAGCTGACCTATGCGGGTAACCGTGCGATGCTGGTCTACGAACTGCCGCTGAACGAGGTGGTGTTCGACTTCTATGACCGCCTCAAGTCGATCAGCAAAGGCTATGCCTCGTTCGACTATCAGATCATCGGCTATGAGCGGAACGATCTGGTGAAGCTGTCCATCCTCGTCAACGACGAGCCGGTGGATGCGCTGTCGATCATCGTGCACCGTACGCGCGCTGAAAGCCGTGGCCGTGCCATGTGCGAAAAGCTGAAAGAGCTGATCCGCCCGCACCTGTTCAAGATTCCGATTCAGGCGGCGATTGGTGGCAAGGTTATCGCGCGTGAAACGATCAGCGCGTTGCGCAAGGACGTGATCGCCAAGTGCTATGGCGGCGACATCAGCCGTAAGCGCAAGCTGCTGGAGAAGCAGAAGGCCGGCAAGAAGAAGATGCGCGAGTTCGGCCGCGTGGAAATTCCGCAGGAAGCCTTCATCGCCGCGCTGAAGATGGACGACGACTGATCTGTGCCTGATGGTGAGCGTTGCGTGCGCTATGCAGGTTTTTGCGCACGCACGCTCATTGGCACGGCCTAGACGGCAACCTTTATGGGCCGTGCTGCGTTGATCGCTCGGGGCCGTCGCACAGGGGACCCATGCGACGGAACCTTAGTCTCATCACCGTTCATGTGGACATGACATCGCCGCGCTGTTGCCGCGCGAATGCCATTGATGCGCGGCATTGTGCGCGCAACCCATGTATCTGGAATTTGATCGCCCTTGGCTTGAAAGGAACGTGACCGTGAAAGTGAAATCGTCTGTTGCCGCGCTTGTGTGTGCTTCATTGCTGGTGCCGCTTGTTCAGACGCAGGCGGTCGCTGCGCCGCTGCCGAAGCCCGCGATCACTAATGCTGACAGTGACGTGACGCTGGTGCATCGCCGCGGCCGCGGTCCTGCCACCGGTGCTGCAATCATTGGCGGTCTTATCGCTGGCGCCATCATCGCTTCATCGGTGCGCGAAGGCCGTGCCGAAGAGCGCGATCTGCGCCGCTGCGAACGCGATTTCTACTCCTTCGATCGCCGCACCGGCACCTACATCAACCGCTACGGCGACGAGCGCATCTGCCCATATCTGCGCTAAATCCTGCCGACATCCGCACGCGCATAATACGCGTGCATAGGGTGCGGTAATGCGTTGATGCAACAGGCAAGAATTATAACGGGGCGCCGATTGAAAAATCGGCGCCCCGTTGCTTTTTTAGAGACGCATACGGCGCATCGACGCAGTCGGTTAACCTTGCCGTATTCTTACCCAATCCTGTGGCAATGTGCGGCCAACCCGGAGCGGGCCGCTGTCGAGGCAGCGAGGCGCATACCGCCGCCCTTAACTGAGGCGAGACGGACCGGGGACTGAGCAGGATCGTTCACACGGCGGCTGGCTGATTGCGGCTCTGTGGGGGAATGGTCCGGCGTTTCAAACCGATCGGGCGCCAGCGATCCCATGCAGGGTAGGGCGGCCCGAAATCTCGACATATCCAGGAGTACCCATGATCAAGCGGCTCTCCACCGCAGCGATCTGCGTTGCGCTCGTTTCCATCCATTCCGCCGTTGCTGCGCCCAATCCGGGCTCGAAAACACCACGGCAGGCCAATGGAACCGCGGAAGTGAAAGCAGACCCCAGAACCAACGCCCAGTCAGAAACGAAGGCTGTCTACGGCGCTGACGTAAGGCCCGCCGAAGACAAGAAGCCTGTAAAGCGCCTGGCCGATGCCAGAGGCGCGCCGCGCAAGTGTCTCTCGGCGCCGGCGCGTGCGCTGCTCGATCAGATCGAAGAAAAGTTCGGTCCGGTGCGGGTTATCTCCACCTGCCGTCCGGGTGCGCGCATCGCGGGATCCGGCCGCATTTCACGCCATGCCAGCGGCAATGCGGTCGACTTTGATGCGGGCAACCGCAAAGGGGCGATCGTGAGCTGGCTCGTGGCCAACCACAAGAAGGGTGGCACGATGACCTATCCGAGCATGAGCCATATCCACGTCGATATCGGCCGCCACTTCGTTTCCCTGGCTGGTGGGCGCAAGACGGCCAGCCGTTCCAGCGGCAAGCGCAGCCGCCACGCTTCGTCGTCGGGCTCGCGCTACTATGACGGCGACGCCTACTACGGCGGACGTTCGTCGTATTCGTCGCGGGCGAGCTACGGTGGCGGCGGCAGCTATTACGGCAACGGCTCTGGCACCGGAAGCTATTCCGGCGGCTATGCCACGATTTACTGAGGTTGCGGCCGGTTAGCCGGGGCGAGCATCGGTGCTTTTGCGCCGCTGCAGCGTCCGGAAGCCGATCACGAGAATGTCCAAGAGGGCGTCAGGCGAAGGCTTGGCGCCCTTTTTTGTACCCCGGTTGAGAGGACGGCCCGTGCACGGAAGCGCAATCCGCGGGTTTCGGCAAGGATTTGAACACCTTCCACCAAGAAATCCGCCGCAAAAATGCCGCGATTTGACAGCGGCGCAAACAGGCTTCAAGGTAATGCCACTTCTACGCCTTTCTATAGCAAGTCTTGAGAATCATGGGTCTTTGCTGTCGCACTTGGTCTCCGCACGGGGCCGAGAACAATTTCGTGTGCCTAACCAACGCCGCCTTGCCTTTCGGGCTGGACCAGTCCATATAATGCGGATCGAACACGCCTTGGTTCACTCTACGGCGGTGCCATCGTGCGCCGACACTGGACGTCTCCATCGCGCGATTTGATCTACCCGGGGCAACCCGGGCAATTTGCCTACCTGCTTTGGAGAGACTTGATGGCAAACGGCACCGTAAAGTGGTTCAACGGTCAAAAGGGCTATGGCTTCATCCAGCCGGATGAAGGTGGCAACGACGTTTTCGTGCACATTTCGGCTGTTGAGCGCGCTGGCCTCTCGACTCTGCGTGAGGGTCAGAAGATCGCTTACGAGACCGAGACCGGCCGGAACGGTAAGGTGGCTGCAGTTAACCTGCGTCCGCTCTAATCGACTGCGGATTTATTTCCGCTTAGGGGAGCGGGCGCGGTCTGCTCCCCTAATGCTTTTCTGACTTCCGATTTTTTGCACTCCCCGTGCTCACACGCGCAGCGGCGTCTGTCTGCAGCGCTGCTTCACCTAAGGAACCTGATGGCCAAGGAAGAGATGCTCGAGTTCGAGGGCGTGGTGGAAGAAGTGCTTCCCGATGCCCGCTGCCGCGTGAAACTCGACAACGGACATGAAGTGGTCGCCTACACCTCTGGGCGTATGAAGAAAAACCGCATCCGTATCCTTGCCGGTGACCGTGTGACGATCGAAATGACGCCCTACGATCTGACGAAGGGCCGTATCAACTTCCGCCACAAGGATGTTCGCGCAGGTGGACCACCACCGCCGCCGCGCCCCGGTGGTCCAGGCAACTTCCGTCGCCGCTGATCTGATTGATGCCTGTGTCTGCGCATTGCGCGGGCGGTTTGATAGCCGGGTAACGCCGCAAGGCGTTGGCCCGGCTTTGTGTTTGGGCTGAGCTTCTCGCCCTCTTCAGTTCGTGTGCGGACTGTCTCTTCGTGCCGCCGCTGCTTTGCTGCGCGTGCCAAGGTCTAGAGCCTTCCAGCGTTTCGTTGAATCGCGGAACGGCTCTAGCTGTCTGTTTGTCGTGCTTCTTCTCGGAAAACCGGTTCCCACTTTTCCGGAAGCATTCAGGGTGCGGCGGCAGGCGTTGTCTTGTTTTCAGCGCGCGGGCATCGTCGCCACAATTCCCCCGTTGATTGCGTAATACGCACACGACTCCGCCAAGGTTGAGTCAAACGAATCAGCATTTGTTGGAGGCATGTATGTATGTCTCTCGCGTTTGTTCTCCCGTCGACCGGTGGCGTCTGCGCTGGTTGGCGTTCTCGCATTCGGCGGACTGTCGTTGCTGCCCTCCGACGATGAAGCCGCAGCACGCGTTGTTGCCAGCGGCGATGCCACGCTCAGCGGAACCGCACGGGTGATCGACGGCGATACGCTGGAGATTGCTGGCCACCGCGTACGCCTTGAGGGGATTGATGCTCCGGAGACGGGGCAGGTGTGCGCCCGCTCCGGTGGTTCAGGCAGCTGGAGATGCGGTGAAGCGGCGGCCGAGCGGCTGGCCAGCCTCGTCTTCCAGCGCACGGTGAGTTGCGAAAACCGGGGCTATGACAAATATCGCCGGATGCTGGGCATCTGCTTTGTCGGCGACACCGACGTCAACGCGCAGCTTGTACGCGAAGGCCTTGCCTGGGCGTTCGTGAAGTATTCGGACACCTATGTGCGCGAGGAAGCGCAGGCGCGCGCGTTGCGTGCGGGTGTGTGGCAGGCTGAAACCGCGCCGGCATGGGAATATCGCGAGCAGCGTTGGGCGCATGCGGAGCAGGTCGCGCCTGAGGGCTGCGCCATCAAGGGCAACATCACAGACAAGGGCCGCATCTACCACATGCCGTGGGGCCCCTGGTACGGCAAGGTGAAGATTGAGGAGGCAAAGGGCGAGCGCTGGTTCTGCAGCGAGGCGGAAGCGGCCGATGCGGGCTGGCGGCCGGTGGTGGCGCAGTAGCGGTTGGTGTCAGGCCAGCTCTGCCGAGCGAGATGACCAAGCCTGCGTGGCTCTGTGCAGTGCTGCTTCAATTGGGCTTGCGTCAGGACGCGTTTGGTTCGGTCTGCGTTGCAGTGCTCGATTTCGTCATCGGGTGCGGATGTGTTGATCTGTGTCCGTGCATGTATCGTTTACCGATATTTGTGCGCGTAACTTCGCAGTGCTTTGACTGACGCGCATGAGCTTGAGGCATTGGCATAACAAAAACGCCCCCTGCGGCAGTGCCGAGGGGGCGTTTGCATTTTTTGTGACCGTTACGCGCTGAAAATCAGCGGCGATATTCGCCGCGATCAGGTCCGCGGTCGCCACCGCCGCGGTGATCTCCGCCACGGTGGTCGTTGCCGCGACGGTCATCACGACGATCAGGGCCGCGGTGATCGTGTCCGCGGCTATCACGGCGATCCGGACCGCGATAGTGGTCATGGTTGCGATGATGCGGCTGACGGTTCCAGCGCTGTGGCGGCGCCTTCATGCCACGCGGAGCGTTATAGCCATCGCGCCACCAGCCAGCACGGCGCTGACCTGGAGGAGGTGCGCGCCAACCCGGGCGCGGCCGTACCTTGTAGCCGTACCAGCGATTGCGCTCGGCGTACCAGGGGCGTCCGACGTAGTAGCGGCCCCAGTAATCGCGGGCGCTGAAGGTGACATACGGAATGCGGAATGCTGCCAGCCCGATATCGGGCACGGCAACCATGTTGCCGCGATAATCGAAGGCCAGATATTCGCTGTAAACCCAACCGCGATCCGGTCCCCAGCGAACATCGCACCACGATTCATCGCGCAGGCAGCCTTCAATGTAGATTGGCTCACCTTCGGGGATGACGCCGATGCTCGGGAAGTCGATGTCGGGTCCGGTGCGCATATTCACGTTGGCGGTCGAGTACCCGGGCTCTGCCTGGGCCGCCGCCGTGATGCCAAGCGTCGCCAGAACGGCGACGGCGGCAAGGAAGCTTCGCATTATCATTTTCGTCCGATTGCTCCTGGTTCGGGTCAAAACCCCTCGACTGACCATCAGGCCCCTAACCTTGGCGGTGTCTTGGCAGGGACAGGGCCTTTCGGTGGCATTCAGTTGTCGGCGGGTTTTTGGGTCGGTTCAGCGGTGTGGAGGGAGGTTGGTGGCGGTCTGACGGGACTACGTTGCGGGCTTTTGAGATCCGTCGCATGGGAGCGTTTTCGCGCATTCCAGCGACAGGACTTTCAAAAGCGATAACGTGCAAAGGACCACTACGGTTCAAAGATTAACCGTATGCGAACGTCCGCCGATTTGTGCGCGATGCAACCCGATGTCAATTCGGTAGCGAGAGTGCGGGAGGGGCTCCCGGTATGGGCAAAGGCCGCGAGGGGGAGGCCTGCGCAGCCTGTTGGTGGTGCCCACATTTCTTCAAGCTGGCGTCAGCCCAGACGCTGCTCCAGGTTGGAGAGCTCGTCGTTGAGCTTTTGCGGCAGCCGGGCGCCGAATGTCGCGAAGTGCGCGCGGATAGATGACAGCTCAGACTTCCAGCCGTCGCGATCGACGCTTGTCAGAGCCTTCATATCGGCTGGATCGACAGCAAGGCCGTTCGTATCCATCGAGCCTTCCGCGGGCAGCCGGCCGATAGCCGTTTCGGTAGCGGCAGCGTTGCCATCGCAGCGCTCGAAGATCCATTTGAGCACGCGACTGTTGTCGGAGTAACCCGGCCACATGAACTTGCCCTTGGCATTCTTGCGGAACCAGTTGACGTAGAAGATCTTCGGCATCTTATCGCCGCCCTTCTCGCCCATCTTGAGCCAGTGCGCGAAGTAGTCGCCCATGTGGTAGCCGCAGAACGGAAGCATCGCCATCGGGTCGCGACGCAGTTCGCCAACCTGGCCGGCGGCAGCGGCGGTTTTTTCCGAAGCCATGATGGAGCCAAGGAACGTGCCGTGGGCCCAGTTCAATGCTTCCATGACCAGCGGCACCGTGGTGGCGCGGCGACCGCCGAACAGGATCGCGTCGATTGGCACGCCTTGCGGATCTTCCCATTCGCGGGCGATCACAGGGCATTGGTTGGCGGGTACGGTGAAGCGCGCATTGGCGTGTGCAGCAGGGCGGCCGCTGCCTGGGCGCCACGAGCGGCGCATCCAGTCCGTCAGATGCTCCGGCTGTTTTTTTGTCATGCCTTCCCACCACGCATCACCGTCATCGGTGAGGGCGACATTTGAGAAGATGACGTTGCTGTGCAGGGTACACATGGCGTTGAAGTTGGAATCGTTGCCGGTGCCCGGCGCGACGCCGAAGAACCCGGTTTCAGGATTGATCGCGTAAAGGCGTCCGTCTGCTCCGAACTTCATCCAGCAGATGTCGTCGCCGATCGTTTCTGCCTTCCAGCCGGCGATGGTCGGCACGAGCATGGCGAGATTGGTCTTGCCGCATGCGGACGGGAATGCCGCCGCAACGTACTTCACCCTGCCCTCAGGATTGGTGAGCTTGAGGATGAGCATGTGCTCGGCCATCCAGCCTTCATCGCGCGCCTTCACGGATGCGATGCGCAGCGCGTGACACTTTTTGCCCAGCAGTGCATTGCCGCCGTAACCGGAGCCGTAGGACCAGATCTCGCGCGTTTCGGGGAAGTGCGAGATGTACTTGGTGGCGTTGCAGGGCCAGGGAACGTCTGCGGTTGTGCCGGAGCTGAGCGGCGCGCCAACCGTATGCATGCCGCGTACGAAATCATCCGAGTTGCCGAGCGCGTCCCACACTTTTGAGCCGACGCGCGTCATGATGTGCATGTTGGCGACTGCATAGGCGCTGTCCGTCACCATGACACCGATGCCTGCGATGGGCGAACCAATGGGTCCCATGGAATAGGGCGCCACGTACATCGTGCGGCCTGCCATGGCGCCGTCGAACAGCTTCGAAAGCGTGGCTTTCATTTCAGACGGATCGCGCCAGTTGTTGGTCGGGCCTGCGTCGTCCGACGACTGTGAGCAGATGAATGTCTGATCTTCGACGCGTGCAACGTCAGCGGGGTCGGAGCGCACGAGAATGGAGTTTGGGCGCAGTTGCTCGTTGAGCCGGATTGCGGTTCCGCTGTCGACCATGGTCTTCACGAGCAGCTGATATTCCTCCGGCGACCCATCACACCAATAGACATTGTCCGGTTGGAAGCGCGCGTTGGCTTCTGCAACAAAAGCCAGAACCTTGGGGTTGGCGGTGGGCAATGCGCCGTGGGAAGCGGCGGCTCTGATCGGCGCTTGAACGTTCATGTGTGACGTTTCCTCGGATGGTCGTGTCAGCGCTTGGAATTTTCCGAACCTTCAGAGCGGGCCCGTTTGAACGCGCCTCAGGCAACGGGCGCCGTAGTGGACGTATAGGCTTCGCGACGCATGGCTGCTTTTAGCGACCTTGTGGCGCATTTCGATTATACCATTGGGTAGGTTGAGAGTTAATGCGTAGATGGTAGATGGTTGGTCAATTGCTGCATTCATGGCCGATATTTTCAGACGATTCCCGCCTGATGACTGCCCAAAAGGGTAGTCTAATATGTTTATTTTGCGCCCAATGGGGTTGGTTTGTTCGCTTGATGGCGTTCCGGCTCGCCATGTCAGTGCGCGCGCCGGCTGGGTTGCTGGGCTCTCGGCCTCTGACTGAGGTGGGGCGCGATGCTGGGGAGCGCGGGCGAGAGGCCTTGACGTCGGGGGTGTCTGGCCCCTTATTCGCCGTGTCAGCCGGCTGGACGGTCGCTGTTGGATTCGCGGGCGGCAACGCCGGCGGCTTCGATGGAGGAAAGTCCGGGCTCCATGGAGACACGGTGGCGGCTAACGGCCGCCGGGGGCGACCCCAGGGAAAGTGCCACAGAAAGCAAACCGCCCGGAGAGGCTTCGGCCCGTGCCGGGTAAGGGTGAAAGGGTGCGGTAAGAGCGCACCGCGCCGACGGTGACGTCGGTGGCAGGGTAAACCCCACCGGGAGCAAGACCAAATAGGGGTGGCCAGGCGCGCGGCAACGCGGCGCCAGATCCGTCTTCAGATCCGCTACCCGGGTTGGTTGCTAGAGGCGTTCAGCAATGGACGTCCCAGACGAATGGCCGTCGCGGAGGATTTGGCCAGCATTCGGCATGCCGATGTTGGGCTCGCCTCCAGACAGAACCCGGCTTACAGGCCGGCTGACAAAATTTCTCGTTCGCGGCTTCCTGTTTTTGCGCGCTTGTCCGTCTCATGGTGGTCGGCTGTCTGCGTGTCGGTCGCCGGCTTGGGTGCGTGCCGTAGCTGTGCAGGTGTCATAGGTGTCGGGCGCGGGCTATCCGCTGCCGTTTGTACGTCGACGATTATTGCGTTTGTCTGCGCGCTTCGCTGCGCCGAAAATTAGCGCTTCGGTAGTCATTCCTGCCGGCCGTTAGCGAATGCGATTGTCGGATTGGGCGTGTGGGCTTGCTGCTGTCGCGCTTTGGCACAGACTCGCAAAACGCATTAATTCGCGCCGATTTAATGCCTGATTTCGCTTTGAAATTTCAATTCAGCAGTAAGCAATCGGGCTTAGCTTCCATGCACGGGTTCATGGAGGTCCACATGCGTAAAGTTCTCTTGTCACTGCTCTGCGGAGCGGCTGCTGTCGCCACTTTCGGCGCCACCGCTGACGACGCTTCCGCGCGTTCCTATCGCTGGTATCGCGATTATGCGCCGATGTATCCGCAGGTTTATTACGGACCGCCGGCCATGTATGTGGTGCCGCCTGCCTATCCGTACTATCCGCGCAAGGTCTACTCGGCTTGCTGCGGCGGCTACGTTGTTGGTCCGGCCTACACGTATTATCCCGCGCCGGTTGTTGTTCCGGTGCAGCGCTATGTGCAGCCTTACTACGTAGCGCCGGCACGCGGTGCCTACTACGGCGGCCGTCGCGCGGCGCGTTGCTGCCGCTAACGGGTGTTGAGCTGCGCGGCGCATTTGCAGCATGCGCCGCGGCTCTGTTCCCGTTGCTTACTTCTGCCCGTTATCGACGAGCCAGGCCGGGTTGAACCATCGATCCGCTGGCCCGTCGTACGGCAGGCGGGTGATGTCCCAGTGGCGAATGTATTTCGCGTAGACATCCCATACCGGCGGGCCGCCGCCGATGTACACGACGCGACCGGCAAACTTCGCCAGCGTCTCCAGCGGATCCATATGTGAGCGCAGCTCGAAGATCGTCATGAACTGACGTTCGTAAGCTGGAACCGCGCGGCATGTCGTTGGTCCCGCCATCAGCACGTGCCCGCGCGTGTTGCGGAAGAAGTTGGCGACGTCTTCGCGGAACTCCGGATCTGGATTGCCTTCCCACGGCAAATGTCCGTTGAGACCGATCTGTCCGGAAAGGCCGATGGCGCACATCGATCGCACGTCAGGCATCTGCATTGTCTTCACTCGCTCGCTTTCGCTTCTTCGCCGTCTTCACAACAGCATCGGCCATAGATCGGTTTGACCGAAGTTGAAACCCGCATTCGTGGCGGCTGGCGCGCGGGGGCGCCGAATGGGCGCGCGCATTGGCGTGCGCAGGATGGATGTGTGGCGCCAACGTAACAATTGCGCCCGAGTTGAGGCGCTGCCTCCACACTTGCTGTGGATACCCGCTTGTGACGGGTCAAATTCCCTGTAGATCCATTGACGCCCATATAATCCCATGCGATCCCATTGATGCCCGAACCGCACCGGGCAGGGTTTCGTGGCAGGGCGCCGGTCTTCGAATGAGGGCTCGCAGACAGCGAGCGACCGCCACGGCCCTCCGGTTCGCGCAAGCGAGCGGATGGCAACGGTGCGCCAAACGGGTTGAGCAAGGCGAAGAGGAAGTCCGTCCTTCGGCGTTGAGTTTTGTGTTCGAGAGTTATGCGAGGCCGAAAACAGGGGATGGACCGCTTTGTCTCGACGTTCACCAACAAGATTGACGCCAAGGGCAGGGTTTCCGTGCCAGCCTCATTCCGCGCTGTGCTTGAGCGCGACGCCTATGCTTCCGGAGGCGCAGCCGGCATCTATTGCTACCCCGCGCTCGAAGCTCCTGCCCTTGATGCAGGCGGCGAGAGACTTGCGCAAAAAATCGACGGGCTTCTCGCAGGCCTGCCGGACTATTCGGACGAGCGGGACGAGCTCTCTGTCGCGCTCTACGGCGACGTCCAGATTCTCTCGATCGATGGCGACGGCCGCATCAATCTTCCTGAAGCGTTGCGCGCCCACGCCGGTCTCACTTCCCAGGTCACTTTTGTCGGGCTGGGCGACAAGTTTCAAATGTGGAACCCGGAGCAGTTCGCAGAGCGCCGCGAACGTGCCCGCCAGAAGGTTCATCAGACACGCAAGCTCTTTGGCGCGGGGAGCCGCTCATCCTCAGGCGAGGATGACGGTAGCGAAGGAGCACGGGGATGACGGCAGGACGCGGACCGGGAGACCGATCAACTAATCCCGATCGCGCGCGCCACATCCCCGTGCTGCTCGCTGAGGTGCTTGATGGCCTTCAGCCGCAGGATGGGGGTGTTTATGTCGACGGCACGTTTGGCGCTGGCGGTTACACGCGCGCCATTCTGGAGGCGGCCAATTGCAATGTGCTGGCGCTGGATCGCGATCCTTCTGCCATTCTCGGTGGGCAGCCGCTGGTGCGCGAGTTCGGCGATCGGCTGACGCTGGTTGAGTCGCGCTTTTCAGAGCTTGAAGATGTTGCGCGCGAGCAGGGCGTGGCGCCGGTGGATGGCGTCGTGCTCGATATCGGCGTTTCGTCGATGCAACTCGATCAGGCGGAGCGTGGGTTCTCGTTCCAGTCCGACGGTCCGCTCGATATGCGCATGGCGTCATCGGGGTTGTCGGCAGCGGATGTCGTCAATGACGCCGAGGAAGAAGATCTTGCGAACATCATTTTCCGGCTGGGCGAGGAGCGCCGTTCGCGCGCGATAGCCCGGGCGATTGTTCGCGTGCGGGCTGAGGCGCCGATCGAGACCACCCGTGTGCTGGCGGAGACGGTTTCCAAGGCAGTGGGCGGGCGTCGCGGTGACGATCAGCACCCGGCCAGCAAGACTTTTCAGGCGCTGCGCATTTATGTGAACGATGAGCTGGGCGAGCTGGCGCGTGCGATGGCCGCGGCCGAGCGCTGCCTGAAGCCCGGCGGCAGGCTGGTAGTGGTGACATTCCATTCGCTGGAAGACCGCATTGTGAAGCGCTTTATGCAGGAGCGCGCCGGCAAGGAAGAGGGGGTTTCGCGCCACCTGCCAGAGAGAAAGATAAAATTGCAGCTACCCAGTTTTGAGATTGTTAACCGGCGTCCATTAACTGCTTCGAAAGCAGAACTTGAGGTAAACCCGCGCGCCAGATCGGCACGCCTGAGGGCAGCAACCCGGACCGATCAGCCGGCCTGGCCTTTGGATGAGAAACGGCTCGCGGTGCCCTCGACAGATGAGTAGCTGGCTGCGAAGGCCTGGAGCGTGATCGCTTCTCTTCAGAAACGCGATGCGCTCTAGCCATTTGCTGAGGCCGATGATCGACGCTTCGGACTGGTGGTCTGAAGCGATCATGGTCTTGAGGGGGTGTGATGCGGATCATCATTCTGGGTGCATTATTGGCGACCATTGCCAGCGCTTTCGTCCTCTATTCCAGCAACTACGACACCCGGCTTCTGGAAGAGCAGGTGGCGAAGCAGGAGCGCGCAATTGAGCGCGCACGCAGTGACATCGCCGTGCTGAAGGCGGAACGCGCGCACCTTGGCCGTCCGGCGCGCATTGAGCCGCTGGCGCGCGCGCTGGGGCTTGGCCCTGCTTCGGAGCGTCAGCTTGCGCCATCGGTGGCGGCTGCGCTCGACCGTGCTTCCGGTTCCGACACCGGCTCTGTTCCGCAGAATCGGGGGCGCTGAATTTGCAAACGCCGCAAACCAACGATGAAGCCGCCGCTGCAGTTGCGTTCGACACGGCAATGATGGGAAGGCGCGCGAGCGGTCCGCTGCGGACGCTGATTGCTACGCTTGCGATGGGGCTGGCCTTCGTTGCAGTTGGCGCGCAACTCGTGCGGCTGGCCATTCGCGGCCAAGGCGGCATGTCGGTATCGATCAACGAGACTGTGGCGCAGAGCTTTGCCCGTCCTGATATTGTGGATCGCAACGGGCGGTTGCTCGCCACCGACGTTGAGGCCTATTCGCTGTTTGCCGATCCGCAGCGCGTTATCGATCGCGACGAGGTGATTGAGAAGCTGAGCGCGGTGTTCACCGACATCGATCGCACCACGCTGCGCCGCGACCTCTCCGATCGCAATCGCCGCTTTGTGTGGCTGCGGCGCGGACTGTCGCCGCGCGTTGCCCAGCAGGTGCATAACCTCGGGCTGCCGGGGCTGGATTTCCGCCGCGAGCTGCGCCGCGCCTATCCGGCTGGCAACATCGCGGGACACACGATTGGCTACGTCAACATCGACAACAAGGGCGTTGCCGGTATCGAGCGCTACGTCGATGAAGTTGTCGGTGTTGATGCCGTTCATACCGCGACGATTGCCGATCGTCCGCCCGTGCGGCTCTCAATCGATGTCGGTGTGCAGCACGCGGTCGAGGCGGAACTTGCCGACGCGATAGAGCGCTACAAGGCCAAGGGTGCGGCCGCGCTGGTGATGGATGTAAACACCGGCGAGCTTCTGGCTTCGGCATCGCTGCCGACGGTTGATCCGGCGCGACCGGGCACGAGTCTCGACACCGCCTTCGCCGACAAGATTTCCTCCGGCACCTTCGAACTCGGATCGGTCTTCAAGACGCTGACGGTGGCGATGGCGCTCGACCAGCAACTGGTGACGCCGGATACCGTGATCGATGTCGGGCGCGAAATGAAGACCGGGCGCTTCACAATCAAGGACGTGCACTCGACCGGGCGACCGCTGAGCGTTGCGGAAATTTTCCTGCGCTCCTCCAACGTCGGTTCAGCGAAGTTGGCGTTGCAGGCCGGACCGAAGCGGCAGCAGGAATTTTTGCAGCATATGTCGCTGCTGGAAGGCATAAAGACTGAGGCGGGGCCGGTGCCACCGCCGCAGGTGCCGAAGCGCTGGGGCGAAGTTGAAACCGTAACGGTTTCCTATGGCCATGGCATTGCGATGGCGCCGCTGCAGTTTGCAGGCGCGGTGGCCACACTCATCAATGGCGGCCGCAAGGTGGTGCCGACACTGGTGAAGCGGAACCCCGGCGCGGACGATGCGCAGACGGCTCCGCAGCAGCAGTTGATCTCGCCCGCCACCAGCGCGGCGATGCGCACCCTGATGCGCGGTAACGTCAGCGGTCCGGTGGGCACCGGCAAGCGCGCCAACGTGCCCGGATATGATGTCGGCGGCAAAACCGGAACGGCCGAATTGCCGGGGCCGGGCGGCTATCGCGAAAAGGCCGTGATTTCCTCGTTCATCGGTGCATTCCCGATGGAAGCACCGCAGTATGTGGTTTTCGTGCTGCTGTTTGAGCCTAAGGGTACCGCTGAAACGGGGGGCGAAATTCTTGCCTCGCGCAATGCTGCGCCCACCATGGCACGGGTTGTGTCGCGTATCGGGCCGCTGCTTGGGATCCTGCCCAAGCAATCGGCCTCGGCTGACCATGTTCCGGGCTCATCCGGCCAAGGCAACGGGTCTCTGGCGCTACGGTCGCGGCTGGCGTTTGACGCTGCGACGGTGGCAAAATATGAAACTCGGTGACGCCCTGGTGCGGGGCGTTTATTCGAGGCGTTGCGTTCCACAGCACCTGGAGAACCATGCTTCTCTCCTCTCTCATAGGGGCTGACGCCAGCGCTCCGGCCGGCTCCGGAAACGTGGAAGTCAGCGGCATCACATCCGACAGCCGTCAGGTGCAGCCCGGGTTCGTGTTCGTAGCCGTGCCCGGTGCCAAGGCCGATGGTGCGCGCTTCATCGCCAATGCGGTTGCGAGCGGCGCGGCCGCAGTCGTGGTGTCACCCGACACTGAAGTGTCGGGCGCGGGCGAGGTTCCGGTGGTGCGCGCGATAGAACCGCGCCGCTTGCTGGCGCTGATGGCGGCGCGGCTTTACGGATTACAGCAACCGGCGACAACGGTTGCGGTGACGGGCACCAGCGGCAAGACATCGGTCGCTGATTTCACCCGCCAGATTTATGCCGCGCTCGGCCATTCCAGTGCATCGCTCGGCACCATCGGTGTCATCAAGGGCGACGAGGCGGTCTATGGCTCGCTGACGACGCCCGATCCGGTCTCGCTGCACCGTACGCTGGCGCAACTGGCGGCCGATGGCGTTACGCATCTGGCGTTCGAGGCTTCGTCGCATGGGCTCGATCAGCATCGGCTTGATGGCGCGATTTTGAAGGCGGCGGGGTTCACGAACCTTGGCCGCGACCATCTGGATTATCATCCGACCGTTGAGGAATATCTGGCGGCCAAGCTGCGCCTGTTCAGCGATCTGCTGCCTGAGGATGGCGTTGCGGTTATCAACGTCGATGCCGAAGGCGGCGCGCGCGCGGTCGAGGTCGCAGAGGCTGCCGGTCGGCGCGTGTTCACTGTTGGGCGTGCGGGCACCGGTTTGAAGCTGGAACGTCTGGTGCGTGAAGGTTTTGCGCAGCGCATGTCGGTGGCGCATGAGGGCCGCGTGTTCGACGTTCGTCTGCCGCTGCTGGGCGAATATCAGGCGGCAAATGCGCTGGTCGCGGCCGGGTTGGCGATTGCTACCGGTGAGGTTGCCGGCCGCGTGCTGCCCGCGCTTCAGGGGCTGAAGGGCGTCAAAGGACGGCTGGAGATCATCGGCGAAAAGAACGGCGGCCTCGCTGCCGTCGACTATGCGCATAAGCCTGAGGCGCTGGCGGCAGTGTTGGATGCGCTGCGTCCGTTCGCGACCGGCCGGCTCATCTGCGTCATGGGCTGCGGCGGTGATCGCGATCGTGGCAAGCGGCCAATCATGGGCGCGATCGCGGTGGAGAAGGCCGACGTCGTCATCGTGACCGACGATAACCCCCGCACGGAAGATCCACAGGCGATCCGCACTGAAATTCTGGCGGCGGCACCGGGCGCGCAGGAGATTGGCGATCGCGCGGCGGCCATCGCTGCCGCAGTCGCCATGCTGGGCGCTGGGGATGTTGTGGTGGTTGCGGGTAAAGGCCACGAGACAGGCCAGATTGTTGGCGATACGGTGCTGCCGTTTTCCGACCACGACGAAATCCGCAAAGCGCTGGAGCGCGACTAGACGATGACCCGAGCTCTGTGGACCTGGGACAGCCTTGTGCCGGCCGCGATTGGCATGGCTGAGGGTGTGCCGAGCCAATCCATCACCGGATTTTCGATCGATACGCGCTCGCTGCAACCCGGTGAGGTTTTCGTTGCTCTGCGCGATGTGCGTGACGGCCATGATTTCGTGCTGGAAGCGTTTCGCAGGGGCGCGTCGGCGGCGCTGGTCGAGATGGCCTATCGCAAGGCCGATGGCGACGGGGCGCTGATCCGGGTCGATGATGTTTTGCAGGGGTTGCGCAGCATCGCGGCGGCCGCGCGCCGCCGTACCGATGCGCGCATCGTGGCTGTCACCGGCAGTGTCGGCAAAACCGGTACCAAAGAGGCGCTGCGCCGCTGTCTGTCGCAGATAGCGCCGACGCATGCGGCGGAAAAATCATTCAACAATCATTGGGGTGTGCCGCTGACGCTGGCGCGCATGCCCGCTGATGTGCGCTATGGCGTGTTTGAAATCGGCATGAACCACGCCGGCGAGATCACGCCGCTGACGGCGCTTGTGCGGCCCCATGTTGCCATCGTCACCACGGTGGAGCCGGTGCATCTGGAGTTCTTCGGCACCACGGACCGCATCGCCGAGGCGAAGGCGGAAATTTTCTCAGGGCTGGAGCCCGGTGGTGTGGCGGTGCTGCCGCGCGATAATCCTCATTTTGAGTTGTTGGCCGCCCGCGCGGCGTTGCATGGCGCGCGGGTGGTTTCGTTTGGCCGTCATGAAAACGCCGACGTGCGACCGGAAGTGTGGGTGCTTGATGCTGAGGGCAGCGATCTCACCGTCCGTCTCGGCGATCGGCTGATTTCGTATCGCATCGGTGCTCCCGGAGCACATCAGGCGCAGAATTCACTGGCGGTGGTTGCCGCGCTGGATGCGCTGGGTGTTGATATCGAGGCTGCCATATCGGCGCTGGCTGAGGTGCGCGCTGCCAAGGGGCGGGGCGAGCGCAGTCGGATCGATCTGGTGGACGGCCCGCTTTTGCTCATAGATGAAAGTTACAATGCCAATCCCGCTTCCATGCGGTCGGCGTTGGAGGCGATGGCGACGGTGCCCCGTGCGCAGTATCAACGCCGGATTGCGGTGCTGGGCGACATGCTCGAACTGGGCGAGGCATCCGGCGACCTTCATGCCGGGTTGAGCGATCCAGTGGAAGCCGCCGAGGTGGATCTGGTGTTCGCCTGCGGGCCAAATATGCAGCGGCTCTATGAGGCGCTACCGCCATCGCGGCGCGGTGCCTGGGCACCGGCATCCGATGGCATAAGGGAAGCGGTGCTGGGCAACGTACGCGGCGGCGATGTGGTGGTGGTCAAGGGCTCGCTGGGCTCGCGCATGGCGCCGCTGGTCGATGCGCTGGTTGCCAAGGGACACGAAGCGCGCGCCTGATGAATTTACCGGAGCGACTTGACGGGGCTCCGGTTATGGCACGAGAGGGAGAACGGCCGATGCCGTTGGAAGTGTTGGGCGGAGACTTGAATGCTGTATGAACTTGTAGCCTTCAGCGACCAGATCGGCGTGCTGAACGTCTTTCGCTACATCACGTTCCGCACCGGCGGCGCCATCTTCACCGCATTGTTGTTCGTCATGCTGTTTGGGCCTGGCATCATCGATCTGTTGCGGGTGAAGCAGGGCAAGGGTCAGCCGATCCGCGACGACGGGCCAAAGTCGCATCTGTCGAAGGTCGGCACGCCGACCATGGGCGGCCTCATGATTTTGGCGGGCATCACCGTTTCGGTGCTGCTGTGGGCCAACCTCAGAAATCCATACATCTGGATCGTGCTGGGCGTCATGCTCGGCTACGGCGCCATCGGTTTCTACGACGATTATCTGAAGGTCACGCGCCGCACATCGTCGGGCTTTTCGAGCCGCATGCGATTGGGGCTGGAACTGCTGATCGCGGCCATCGCCACCGGCGCGGTAATGTATCTGGGTCCGCCGGAAATCAGTCAGGTTCTGACGCTGCCGTTCTTCAAGAACATGGTGCTGGATCTGGGGCTGTTCTTCCTGGTTGTCGGCGTGTTCGTCATCGCGGGTGCGGGCAATGCCGTGAACCTGACCGATGGCCTCGATGGTCTTGCCATCGTTCCGGTGATGATCGCGGCGGCTACCTTCGGTCTGATTGCATATTTGATCGGCAACGCGAAGTTCGCCCAGTATCTGCAGATCCATTACGTGGCGGGCACGGGCGAGCTGGCTGTCATCTGCGGCGCGCTGATCGGCGCGGGCCTCGGCTTCCTGTGGTTCAACGCGCCACCGGCCATGATCTTCATGGGCGACACTGGCTCGCTGGCATTGGGCGGCACGCTGGGCGCCATCGCGGTGGCGACGAAGCACGAGATCGTGCTCGGCATCGTCGGCGGCCTGTTCGTGCTTGAGACGCTTTCGGTCATCATTCAGGTGGCGTCATTCAAGATGACGGGGAAACGCGTGTTCCGAATGGCGCCGCTACATCACCATTATGAGCAGCAAGGCTGGCGAGAATCGACGGTCGTCGTGCGCTTCTGGATCATCTCGGTGATCCTGGCGCTGGTCGGCCTCGCAACCCTCAAGCTTCGCTAACATCAACGCCTTCGGGCCTCAGTTGCGTTAGATTCTGCGCATGATTCGCATCACCAGCTTTGCAGGCAAGCGGGTGGCGGTGTTCGGCCTTGGGGCTTCGGGCATTGCCACCGCGAAGGCGCTCGTCGCGGGCGGCGCCAATGTTGTCTGCTGTGACGACAACGCTTCGGGGCTTCAGGCGGCAGCGGATGCCGGATTGGCAACCGCCGATCTGAAGGAGGCGAACTGGGCCGTTTATGCGGCGCTGATCCTTGCCCCCGGTGTGCCACTCACCCATCCCGAACCGCACTGGACCGTGCGGGCGGCGCGGCTTGCCGGCGTCGAGGTGATCGGCGACCTGGAGCTGTTCGTGCGCGAGCGGCGTCTGCAGGATTTCGATGTGCCGCTGATTGCCATCACAGGCACCAACGGCAAATCGACCACGACGGCGCTGGTCGGCCATCTGCTGCGTGAAGCGGGCCGGGATGTGCAGGTGGGCGGCAACATCGGCACCGCCATGCTGGCGCTGGAGCCGTTCGTGCCCGGCCGCCATTATGTGATCGAGTGCTCGTCGTATCAGATCGATCTCGCGCCTAGCCTCGATGCAAGCGTCGGTGTGTTGCTGAACGTGACGCCCGACCATCTCGATCGCCACGGCACAATCGAAAATTATGCGGCGGTGAAGGCGCAGCTGGTGCTGCAGGCAAAACACGCTGTCATTGGCGTTGACGACAACTATTGCCGCGCAATCGCCGCGAAGCTGATCGATGCCAAGGGTGCGGATGCCGTGCTGCGCATCTCATCGCGTCCCGAGGCAATGTGCGATGTCGGCGTCGAGGATGGCGATATCGTTCTGCGCCGCGACGGTTGGGAATCCACCATTGCCGGACTGGCGGGCATCGGCTCGCTGCGTGGCGCGCACAATGCGGAGAACGCCTGCGCTGCTGCGGCGGCGCTGCTGTCGTTGCCGCAACCGATGAAGCCGACCGAGATTGATGCCGGACTGAAGACGTTTCCTGGACTTGCGCACCGCATGGAGCAACTCGGCCGGGTGGGGCAAACGCTGTTCGTCAACGACTCGAAGGCGACCAATGCGGATTCCACCGAGAAGGCGCTGCTCTCGTTCAAGGGCAACATCTTCTGGATACTCGGCGGCAAGCCCAAAGCTGGCGGTATTGCCGAGCTCGTTCCCTATTTCGATCGTGTCGCCAAGGCGTATCTGATCGGCGAGGCGACCGAGGATTTCGCGGCGACGCTTGAAGGCAAGGTGAAGTTTGACCGTTGCGGAACGCTGGAAGCTGCAACGAAAGCTGCCGCGCGCGATGCCGCCGCATCGCTCAACGGTGCGTCTGCCGAGCCGGTCGTGCTGCTGTCGCCGGCGTGTGCCTCGTTTGATCAGTTCCGCAACTTCGAAGTGCGTGGCGATGCCTTCCGCGCGCAGGTCGCCGCGCTTCCCGGCTTCAGTGCTTTCCGGAGCGGGGCATGAGGCTGTCGCGCGCCGACAGGAGCCGCGTCGCCGACTGGTGGTTTACGGTCGATCACGTGCTTGTCGGTGCCATCCTGGCGCTTGTTGCTGCCGGACTGGTGCTGTCATTGGCGGCCAGCCCCGCCGTGGCACTGCGCAAGGATCTGCCGACGTATCATTTCGTCGAGCGGCATCTGATCTTTTCCGCCATCGGTGTCGTGGTGATGCTGGCGGTGTCATTGCTGAGCCCGCGCGGTGTGCGTCGGCTGGCGCTGCTGCTGTTCGGCGCTGCGCTTGCCGGATTGCTGGTGGTGTTCTTTACCGGCGCTGAAATGCAGGGCGCGCGGCGCTGGCTTTCAATCGCGGGGCATTCGCTGCAGCCGTCTGAATTTGCCAAGCCGGGATTTGTGGTGCTGTCGGCATGGCTGTTCGCCGAGAGCGGCAAGCGCGCCGATATGCCCGCGGTTCCGCTGGCGATCATCCTGCTGCTGTGCTTCACGGGCCTGTTGTTGTCGCAGCCGGACGTCGGTCAGACGCTGCTTGTCATTGCTGTCTGGACGTCGCTGTATTTTCTTTCAGGGCAGCCGCTGCTGGGCGCTGGCATCATCGCGGGCTGCGGCGTGCTGAGCTTCGCGTTCGCCTATTCCACGTTCGACCACGTGCGCTATCGCATCGACAAGTTTTTGTTTGCGACGCCGGGTGATTTTTCGCAGCTTGACCGTGCCATGCGCTCGTTTTCCGAGGGCGGATTCCTGGGGCGCGGACCGGGCGAAGGCGTCATCAAAACGGTACTGCCCGACGCGCATACCGATTTCATCTTCGCTGTCGTGGCGGAGGAATATGGCATCATCGCCTGCATGGTTCTGTTGGGGCTGTTCGCGTTCATCGTCATGCGTGCGCTTGTCACCGCCGCGCAGGAGAGCGATGCCGGAATACGTCTTGCCATTCAGGGGCTGGCGATCCTGTTCGGTACGCAGGCGCTCATCAACATGGGGGTGAACGTGGGCCTACTGCCGGCGAAGGGCATCACGCTACCGTTCATTTCATCGGGCGGCTCGTCGATGATTGCGGTTTCGTTGACGCTTGGCATGCTATTGGCGTTGACGCGGCATCGCCCGCACGCGACCCGGCTGAGAAAGCCCCCGCTGCTGAACGACATGGCTCCCATGGATCAACGTTTGCAGACATCAGGATCGGCGCAGAAGTGAACAATACGCAGCACACTGTACTGTTGGCAGCAGGCGGGACCGGCGGGCATCTGTTCCCCGCGCAGGCGCTGGCTGAGGAATTGGCCCGGCGTGGCATCGAGGTTGATCTGGCAACGGATATGCGCGGCGACCGTTATGGCACCGGCTTTCCCGCGCGCACGGTTTATCGTCTGCCATCGGCAACGCTGGGCAGCCGCTCGCCGATGGCGGTGGCGCGCACCGGATGGCTGCTGACGCAAGGCCTGTTCAACGCGTATCAGCTGCTGGGCCGCGTGCGCCCGAAGGTGGTGGTGGGCTTCGGCGGCTATCCGACGTTCGCGCCGATCAAGGCTGCGCAACTGCGTGGCATCCCGACGTTGCTGCACGAGCAGAATGCTGTGCTGGGGCGCGCCAACCGCATGCTGGCCAAAGGCGCTTCGGGAATTGCGACGTCATTTGCGCAGACCAAGTTTCTGCTGCCCGAGTGGCAGCCAAAGGTAAGGCTGATCGGCAACCCGGTGCGCAGCTCAGTGATGGCTGCGGCGCAGCTTGGCTATCAGGCGCCTGAGGCTGACGGTCCGTTGAAGCTGCTCGTGTTTGGCGGCAGCCAAGGCGCGCGATTCTTTTCGGAGGCGGTGCCCCCGGCGTTGGCGCTGCTGCCGGAAAGTTTGCGGCGGCGTCTTGAGGTGGTGCAGCAGGCACGAGCCGAGGATGCAGATGCGGTGAAGGCTGCTTATGCCGAAAGTGGCATAAGGGCGGAGGTATCACATTTCTTTGCTGATCTTCCTGAGCGGATGGCGGCAGCGCATCTGGTCATCGGCCGCTCCGGCGCCTCTACCGTTGCTGAACTGACGGTCATCGGACGCCCGTCAATTCTGGTTCCGCTGCCGCACGCGATCGATAACGATCAGCTCCAGAATGCTGGCAGGCTTGCCGAATCCGGGGCTGCCTGGTGTATCGAGCAGAAGGATTTGTCGTCGCAGCGGCTTGCGCATGACATCGCAAGGCTGTTGGGTGATCCTGGTCTCCTGACCTTGGCGGCAGACGCCTCCAAACAACTTGGGTTGCCGGATGCTGCTGCGCGTCTGGCCGATATGGCCGAAGAGCTGATACGTTTGAAGTGATTCGGACAGGTTGGTTGTGTTGCGGCTGTGGGGGCTAAAGCAGTCGTCGCCATCGGCGAGCCATGATGCTGCTGCCAGTGGCTGACGTATAAGAACGAGGGATTACCGCATGCAGATGCCCCGCGAGATCGGGACCTTCCACATCATCGGAATCGGCGGGATCGGCATGAGCGCCATCGCCGAGATTCTTCTCGCGAAAGGCTATGCGGTCCAGGGCAGCGACCAGAAAGACTCGCCCAACGTGCGCCGGTTGCGCGCCAAGGGCATGCGGGTTTTTATCGGCCATGATGCCGTGAACCTGGTGGGCGCGCGCTGCATCGTCATCTCGACGGCGGTGAAGGCCGGCAATCCCGAGCTTGAGGCAGCCCGCGCAAAGGGCATTCCCGTCATCCGCCGCGCCGAGATGCTGGCCGAGCTGATGCGGCTCTATTCCACCGTTTCGATCACCGGTACGCACGGCAAGACGACGACGACCTCGCTGACGTCGCACATCTTTGCCGCCTCCGGAACCGATCCCACGGTTATCTCCGGCGGCATCATCCAGGACTGGGGCACCAACGCGCGCCTCGGCAAGGGCGACTGGATGATTGTCGAGGCCGATGAATCCGACGGCACGTTCGTGCGTCTGCCAACGCAGATCGGCGTTGTGACCAACATCGATCCGGAGCATCTCGACTACTTCAAGTCGGTCGAGAACATGCACCGCGAATATGAGAACTTCCTGCGCAACATTCCGTTCTATGGTCTCGCGGTCGTCTGCGTGGATCATCCTGTTTCGCGCGAGATGGTCGAGCGGCTGGAACTGCGCCGCGACGGCCGCCCGCTGCTGACATACGGCACCATGCCGGGGGCGGATCTGCGTCTCGTTGGGCTGGTGCATGAAGCCGGTGGCATCGTCATCGACGCCGACCTGAGCTCGCGCGTTGCCGGTGGTGAGCGCCAGCTGCGCGGCTGGAAAATTTCCGTCTCCGGCCAGCACAACGCACTGAACGCGCTGGCAGCCATTGCGGTGGCGAGCGAAGCCGGCATCAACGACGGCGCCATTCGCCGGGCGCTTGGAACCTTCGCGGGCGTGAAGCGTCGCTTCGAGCTGACCGGCGAGTGGAATGGTGCGGCCATCTATGACGACTATGCGCATCACCCGGCCGAGATCAGTGCAGTGCTGGCGGCGGCGCGTGGCAGCGCACGTGGTCGCATTATCGCGGTGTTCGAGCCGCACCGCTATTCGCGCGTGAATGATCTGTTCGGTGAATTCTGCACCTGCTTTGGCGATGCCGACACGGTGATCGTAGCGCCGATGTATTCGGCTGGTGAGCAGCCGCTGCCGGGCATCGATCAGCGTTATATCGCCGAGGGCATCCGTGCTGCGGGTCATCTGTCAGCGATCCACCTCGACAGCATCCAGGATCTGACGCCGATGTTGCGTCATCATATTCGCCCCGGTGACACGGTGATCTGCCTTGGCGCAGGCACCTCCACCGAATGGGCACATGCACTTCCCGGTTGGCTTGCGGCCGATGAGCCGCGGCGCGTCAACGCGTAAACTGCCTGTTCCATCAGACATTAGCGGAGGCGCGACGTTGACGGTTTCCGATCTCAGCGCTGATCTGGCGGCCATGATGCCGGATCTGCGTGGTCGTCTTGCTGCGGATGTGCGGCTGGCCGACATCACCTGGTTCCGGGTTGGCGGCGCTGCGCAGGCGCTGTTCACCCCGGCCGATGAAGCCGACCTGGCTTACTTCCTCGCCAACTGTCCGCGCGATCTGCCGGTTACGGTGATCGGGCTTGGTTCCAATCTGCTGGTGCGCGATGGCGGCGTCGAGGGCGTGGTGATCCGCCTTGGGCGCGGCTTTGCCAACGTCACTGCCGAGCCGGGCAACCGCATCCGCGCTGGCACCGCTGTGCCCGATGTGAAGGTTGCGCGCGCCGCTGCCGATGCAGGCATCGCGGGGCTGGCTTTCTATCGCGGTATTCCGGGTTCGATCGGTGGCGCTCTGCGCATGAATGCCGGTGCGCACGGTAGCGAAACCAAGGACGTGCTGTTTGAAGCCCGTGCGGTGGACCGCCAGGGCAACATCCATGTGCTGTCGAACGCCGACATGGGTTTCAGCTACCGCCACAGCTCGGTGCCGAAGGATTGGATTCTTACCGAAGCGCTGTATCAGGGACGCCCCGGCGATTCCGCTGCCATCCTGCAAGAGATGGAAGAGGTGGCGCAGTATCGCGAGAAGAACCAGCCGATCAAGGAACGCACTGGCGGCTCCACGTTCAAGAACCCGCCGGGCCAGAGTTCATGGCGTCTGGTGGATGAAGCCGGATGCCGGGGCCTGCGTGTCGGCGGCGCCAAGGTTTCGGAGATGCACTGCAACTTCCTGATCAACGACGCCAACGCCACCGCCGAGGACATTGAACGTCTCGGCGAGACGGTACGTGCGCGCGTGAAGGCGAATTCCGGCATCGAACTGCAATGGGAAATCATCCGCCTCGGAGAACCGCTGCCCGGATGCCCGACAGGTGAAGCACTCGCGGAGGCGGAAGTTCTATGATTGGTAAGGCGCCGGAGCGTACGCGAGAGCATGTCGCTGTGCTGATGGGCGGCTGGTCGGCGGAGCGCGATGTCAGTTTGCGGTCCGGCGCTGCGTGCGCCAAGGCGCTTGAGGGCGAGGGTTATCGCGTCACGCAGATTGACGTCGATCGCGATATCGCCGCGCGCCTGAAGGAAGTGCAGCCGGATGTGTGCTTCAACGCGCTGCATGGCCGCTTCGGCGAGGATGGCTGTCTGCAGGGCGTGCTGGAGTGCCTGGCCATTCCCTATACGCACTCGGGCGTGCTGGCATCGGCGCTGGCCATGCACAAGGAGCGCGCCAAGGATGTGATGCGCCTTGCAGGCGTGCCGGTCGCAGAAGCGGAAGTCGTGACCCGCCGCCAGGCGATGGAGCGCCATGCGATCAAGCCGCCCTACGTGGTGAAGCCGGTTGATGAAGGTTCGAGTGTCGGCGTCGTTATCGTCGAGGCGGGCGCCAACGGGCCGCCCGCGCGCATCGGCGAGATCGGCAAGCCGGAGGATCTGGTGATGGTGGAGCGCTACATTCCCGGCCGCGAGCTGACCTGCGCGGTGATCGGCGATTTCGTTTCCAACATCATCGAGATAAAGCCGCTGAAGGGCCTCGAATTCTACGATTACGAGGCGAAGTACGCGCCCGGCGGCTCTCAGCATGTATTGCCGGCGGATGTTTCACCGGATGTTTACCAATTGGTCCAGAAATACACGTTGGCGGCGTGCAGCGCATTGGGATGCCGGGGCGCCGCGCGTGCCGATTTTCGTTTCGACGATGCGGCCGCCGGTGGGACGGGTGAACTGATCTGCCTTGAGGTCAATACGCAGCCGGGCATGACGGAGACGTCGCTGGTGCCGGAGCTGGCGCAATACGCGGGCTGGTCGTTTGGCGAGCTCGTCAGATTTTTGGTCGAGGATGCGAGTTGCAACAGGTAGGGGGCGAGTTGGGAGTTGCGCAGCGAGTGCCGAAGGCACCGTCGCTCAAATCCGCTACGAACCGCACTACCTCAGAGATTGAACGTCCTTCCCGCCAACGCAAGGCACCGGCCTCCTCCGCCAAGGCTGCACCGAACACCAAGCCATCGAAACCCAAGACGGCCGCGCGGTCTGGCTCCGCGAGATCCGGGGCTGCAAGGTCTGGCACTGCAAGGCCTGGCCCGCTGCAGCTGCGACGCCGTCCGATGCCCCGCTATACAACCTATGGCCGCCGTCTTGGCACGGCGCTGTTCATGGGGCTTTTTGGTGCGCTTGCGTTCTCGCTGCTGACCGATGGCGGCACCCGCACGCGGGAGGTCGCAAGTTTCCTGCCGAAGGCGGATCAGGTTCTGGCCTGGACCGGGCTGCGCATCGAGCAGGTGGCGCTTACCGGCCAGCGCTTCACGTCCGATGCGGACGTGTTCGAAGCCATTGATCTGCCGAATGCCGGTTCGCTCGCGACCTTTGACGTGGAGGCGGCGCGCGAACGCGTTGAGGCGTTGCCGTGGGTTTCAACCGCAGCCGTCAGCCGCGTTTATCCAGCTTCCCTCGATATCCGTATCACCGAACGGCGGCCCACAGCGCTGTGGGCGAATGGTGGGCGTGAGTTTCTGGTCGACAGCACGGGCCGCGTGCTGTCGGGGCTGAAGCCGGGCACGATGGTTCGCTTGCCGCGTCTTGCGGGTGAAGGCGCCCCGCAGGATGCCAGAGCGCTGCTTGAGCTGATCGTGCGCTATCCCAACATCGCCGAACGCTTTGTCATGGCCGAGCGTGTCGGCGGCCGTCGCTGGACGCTGCATCTGAAAAACGGGCTTGTCGTCCACCTCGGCGCCGACCGTGAAGCGGTGGCGTTTGCCGCGCTCTCCTCGCCCGACGAGCTTGGCGGATTTCTCAACGCACGCAATGTCGTCATCGATCTGAGGGCCCGCGGCCGCATCGTTGTGCGCCGGGCCCCCGCGTCGGCATCCATTATTCAACCCCCAAGTCAGAGTTAGTAGGTCGAGGAAGACCGTGATGCTCAACCGCGAAAAATCAGCCCCGAAAGGCTCCGAAATTGTCGGCCTGCTCGATATCGGAACGAGCAAGGTGGTGTGCATCATTGCTGCCCTGGAGCCTTCGCCGGTGCCAGGCGAGCCGCGCGTTACGCGCCTGCTGGGCATCGGGCATCTGCGTTCGCGCGGGCTGAAGTCGGGGGTGATCATCGATCTGGCTGAGGCCGAAGCGACGGTGCGGGCGGCCATTGCCCAGGCCGAGCGCATGGCCCGCGTGACGCTGGAAGAAGTGCTGGTCTCGGTTTCCTGCGGTCGGCTGCAATCGTCCAATTTTTCCGCCAGCGTTGACGTGCCGGGCGGGGTGATCCGCACCGACGATATCGATCGGCTGATGGCGGGTGGCCATGCCTTCGCCGAGCGCGACGGGCGCACGCTGATCCATCTCAATCGCATCGGCTACCGGATTGACGGCGTTGCAGGCGCCAGTGACCCGCGCGGGCTGGCGGCCAGCAAGCTTGCCGCCGATCTGCACACGGTGGCGGCCGACGAAGCGCCGGTGCGCAACCTCATGCTGGTGGTGGAGCGCTGCTACCTGAATGTGCGCGCACTCATCGCAACCCCCTACGCCAGTGCCCTTTCGGCCACCACCGAAGAGGAGCGCGCTCTGGGGGTCACATGCATCGATATCGGTGGCGGAACCGCAACGGTTGCGTCGTTCGCCGATGGGCACTTCATCCACGCCGCCACGGTACCGTTGGGCGGGCACCACATCACGCTAGATATTGCCCAGTCCTTGCAGACACCACTTGCGGAGGCGGAGCGAATCAAGACGCTATACGGCTCACTTGTTGTCGCGCAGTCTGATGAGTTTGAAACGTTTTCGTTCCCGCTTGCGGGTGATGAGGATGGGGCGCTCGGGCAAGCTACGAAGGCCGAACTTGCCGGAATTATTCGACCACGCGTGTCGAACATCCTGGGGCTGGTGCGTGAACGACTGGAAAAAGCCGGTGTGCTGGATTTCGCCGGCGAGCGTGTAGTTCTGACCGGCGGTGCCAGCGCACTGGTCGGTTTTGGCGAGTTTGCCGCTAACGCGCTGGGGCGTCCGGCACGGGCTGCAACGCCGCAACCGATCGCTGGCATGCCGCAGGGCACTTCGAGTCCGGCGTTTTCGACCGTTGCGGGGCTGCTGGCCGTTGCCGCTTCGGGAAGTGGAGAGGTTCCGGTCAGACGGAGCGGCGAGGCGCTCGGTGGAGGTTACCTCGAGCGCGTCGGTGAGTGGCTGAAGGCTGGCTTCGCGTAATCCGATCCCGGCCTCAACTTATGGATCGGCGCTTCCAGGCGTCCGACCGGGCACAGGGGGCGGCCGAACGCGATGAGCATCAAGCTGCAGCTTCCAAAGCTTACCTGATCTGAAACCGCGCATCATTGTCGTCGGTGTCGGTGGCGCCGGCTGTAATGCCATTAACAACATGATTTCCGCCGGTCTTGAGGGTGTGGAATTTGTGGTCGCCAACACAGACGCGCAGGCGTTGGCGACATCCACTGCTGAGCACCGCCTGCAACTGGGGGCTAGTCTGACCGAAGGGCTTGGCGCTGGCTCAAAGCCCGAGATTGGCGAAGCTGCAGCCGAAGAAGCTATCGAGGACATTCGCGCGCAGATTGCCGGCGCGCACATGGTGTTCATCGCTGCCGGTATGGGCGGCGGCACCGGCACCGGCGCAGCGGCAGTTATCGCCCGCGCGGCGAAGGAACTGGGCATCCTCGCGGTCGGCATCGTAACGAAGCCGTTCCATTTCGAGGGCGCGCGCCGCATGCGCGTCGCGGAGGCTGGCATTGCCGAAATCCGCAAGCATGTCGATACCCTGATCGTTATTCCGAACCAGAACCTGTTTCGCATCGCCAACGAGAAGACCACCTTCGCGGAAGCCTTCGTGCTGGCCGATCAGGTGCCGTATTCCGGCGTTGCCTGCATTGTTGATCTGATCATCAAGGAAGGTCTGATCAATCTCGACTTTGCGGATGTGCGCACGGTTATGAGCGGCATGGGTTCGGCCGTTATGGGCACGGGCGAAGCCTCCGGCGAGCATCGGGCTTCCATCGCGGCCGAGGAAGCCATCGCCAATCCGCTACTCGACGACGTGTCACTGCGCGGTGCACGCGGCCTGCTGCTATCGATTACCGGTGGCAGCAACCTGACGCTTTATGAAGTCGATGAAGCCGCGAGCCGTGTCCGCCAGGAAGTCGATCCCGAGGCGAACATCATCGTCGGCGCGACTTTCGACGATCTGCTGGGCGACAAGGTCCGCGTGTCGATCGTTGCTTCAGGCTTGGCAACGCCGCCGGCCGCCGGTCAGGATCGGAACGACGCGCACAGCGCTTCGGCTCCGTCGGCATCGCCGCATGGCTATACCGGCGCGCAGCAGCGGGAAGATATGCATCGCGCACCGCCTTCGCAGCCTGGTGGCATGGCAATGCAGCAGCCTTCTGCCAACCACTTCCAGCCAGTTCCCGGTTTCCATCCGGCGCCTGAGGTCTCACACCCGGTATCCCGGCCGCCTGCGCAGCAGCCGCCGCCACATCCCCAGCCCCAGCGATCTGATGCTGGACGCGGCTTTCCGCAGCCGACGCGGTCCACCGAAGAGGACATGCAGCGCCGTTTGAGCGAGGCAATCGGCGGTGAGGCATCGGGAGACCAGGTTCAGGCGCATGGGCACGGCCAAAGCCAGAATCACGGTCAGGGCCAGCCGTCCAGTGGTGAGGTTTGGCGCGCGCCCGGCAACGTGGTGATCGAAGAGGGGTTTTCGCAGCTTTCATGGCCGCGCGAGAGCGCAGCCCGCCGCACAGCTCAGACGCAAGCCCAGCCGCCGTCGTCCGCTGCTCAGCCTGCAACAGGCTCGTTTGTGCCAGCTCCGCCGGCTGATCTGCGTCGCAACGGACGCCGGATGCCGGAAGTCGAAGATTTCCCGCCGCTGGCTCAGCGCGAATACCGGGCGAAGGCGAGTTTTACCGAGACCGCCCACGCGGAAGATCTGGGGCAGATGCCGCCCGCCGTGCCGCAATCGGGCGGCGAGGAACCTCAGCGCCGGGGTATTCTGCAGCGCATAATGGCGCGCACGCGTCGCGAGGACGTTGAGGGTAGTGTTGCTCATCCGCAACGCGAGCGGCAGGGCGATGATCGCTACGATCAAGGTTACGATGACCGCCGCCGAGGTGGAGAGACACGCCAGTCATCGAGCCCGGTAACCGACTCATGGTGGGAGCCCGGTAACGAATCACAAGAGGTGGATTCCGGGGATGACCCAGGACCGCTGCCGGAGTTCTTCAATCGTCGCCGCTAGAATTTGCCGCTGAGCTGCCTTAAAAGTGCAGAAAATAAGGCTAAAACGGCATGTGTATTATAGTGGTAACACATCGTAAGAAACCGTGATTTGGCGTGTAACCGAGGCCCGGCGTATCGTTTGACTCGTTAACGACAGCGTTCGCTAAGTCCCTGCACTTCCTAGGGCGCAGCCTAAAAAGACGCCCGGATAAGTTAACGAAGATCGCAGATTGGGACTCGAACATTGTTGGGGGTGGTGGCAACCAGGACACACTGGGAAGCCACTGAAATAGCATCGAGGGACAGGGGCAGATGTCGAATCGATTTATCGGCGCGCGGCAGACCACAATCGCGCGCGAAATCGAGGTGACAGGGACGGGGGTCCACAGCGGAGCGCCAGTTTCGGTCATCCTGCATCCGGCAGCGATCGATACTGGCCTCCGTTTTCTTGTCACCAAACGTAACCGCATTATCGCGGAAATTCCGGCCACCGTTGAGCACGTCAAGAACCTGACGCTCTGCACGGTCATCGGAAACGACGCCGGTGTAACCGTCGGCACGATCGAGCACCTTCTCTCCGCGCTGCGCGGTCTTGCGGTCGATAACTGCATCATCGAAATCGACAGCAAAGAAGTTCCGATCATGGACGGCAGCGCGGCGCCGTTCGTTGATCTGATCGACGAAGCAGGCATCCGTGAACTGCAGGCTCCCCGCCGTTACATCAAGGTTTTGAAGCCGGTGCGGGTGCAGGAAGGCGAGAGCTACGGAGAGCTCCTTCCGCACGCAGGTTTCCACGTCGACGTCGAGATCGACTTCCCGACACCGCTGATCGGCAACCAGCGCGTAGCCTTTGAGATGAGCCCCGGCGTTTTCCGTCACGAAATCGCCAAGGCACGCACTTTCGGCTTCATGAGCGATGTTGAGCGTCTGTGGAAGGCCGGTCTGGCTCTTGGCGCCAACCTCTCCAACACTGTCGCCATCGGCGACGATAAGGTGATGAACCCGGAAGGTTTGCGCTTCCCGCAGGAGTTCGTCCGCCACAAGATGCTGGACGCTGTTGGCGACCTCGCTCTGGCCGGTAAGCCGCTGTTGGCTGCATTCCGCTCCGTGAAGGGTGGTCACCGTCTCAACTCGCTCGTCGTTCAGGCTCTCCTTGCCGATAAAGACGCTTGGACCGTCGCGACGGTTCCACATGTTCGCGAAACCAAGCACGTGGACATGCACTTCGCAGTTGCCGCAGGCGAGTGATACGCGCCTGCCTGGGCCCCCCCCCCCCCCGAGCTAGCAGCCCTGGGCCCTCGGTTTAGAAGCCGAGTTTTGAAATCGGGCCGCTCCGTAGTTCTTCCGACGCCAGCTGTTGCTGTAGAGCTTCAGCCCCTACGGAAAGCGTGATCGATTAAGGCGCGGGAAACGCGGTGCGCCGGATCAGCGGCGCTGTCCACCAGACATTATCGGTAGCTTTCGCTCAGGCTGATGCCGTCGATTGAAGCGGCGCCCATTCCCAGCCGTGTCGGCCGATTTAGCTTCGCAAAATGCGAATATCACGCTGCAGCCACTGGTCTTGCTGTCCAGTGGTGGACGGACACAGCCTCTCGTTTTCAGCTCCGGTGTCTTGCGTTGTCGCGGCTATGTTTCACGGCACAGCACGCAACTTCTTTGAGGCTTGATGGATGGGCAACGCGATAGCGCTCAAGTCCCAGAAGAACCATAATCATCCCATAGCGATCACGACCGTGTGGAGCGTCGTTCCGCCGTGGTATCGCCGCGGTGGCGGGATGTGCTAGGGGTAGCGTACTGCTGGGGTATTCCCCGGGGGACCAGAAGAAAGCAGGCGAATGCCGCACGTGGGGAAAATCAGGGAAATCGGCCCGGCGCGCCGTGCGTTCACCGTCGTTTCGGCGATCGCAGCTGCTGCGATTCTGGCCGCTTGTTCTTCCAACGACGCTATTCGTGCTCTCAACCCCGATCCGCCCTCCAAGATGTTTGCTGACGCGGATGCCCTTATGGCCAAGGGCAGCCATGAATCTGCGGCGAAGAAATTCGAGGACGTTGATCGCGAGCATCCCTATTCGCCTGAGGCGCGCCGCGCGATCGTGATGGCCGCCTATTCCTATTACAAGGCAGGCAAGACGCCGGAAGCTATCGCCGCTGCCGAGCGCTATACGACGATGCATCCGGGCACCAAGGAAGCACCGCTCGCCCATCACATCATCGCGCAGTCGTACTTCGACCAGATGAAGACGCCAAACCGCGATCAGGACACGACGCGCAAAGCGTTGGCCCAGTTCAAGATCCTGAAGGCGCGCTATCCGGACAGCACATACGCGCAGAAAGCCGATAACCAGATCCGCCTTTGCGAGGACACGCTGGCTGCTCAGGAGATGGATGTAGGCCGCTACTACCTCAACAAGGGCAACCACATCGCCGCCATTAACCGCTTCAAGACGGTGGTGACCGAATACCAGACCACGGCGCACGTTGAAGAAGCGCTCTATCGTCTGTCGGCGTCGTATCTTGCGCTCGGCATCGCGCCAGAAGCGCAGAACGCGGTCGCGGTGCTGGGCCATAACTTCCCGAATTCGAGCTGGTACAAGGATTCCTACGCGCTGCTGCAGAAGCAGGGGCTGATGCCGCAGGTCAGCGCAGGTTCCTGGATGACGGATGTTCTGAGCGGCCCGAGCAAACCGCCGGCAGCGCCGCCGGCCGCCGCACCGGCGCCTGCGCCTGCTCCGGCAGCGCCTTCGGTACCCGATTGGCCGGCCGCCACAACCACCTCGCCGCCGCCACCATCATCGCTGGGCGGTCCTAGCAGCTAATGGGGATTGAGCCCGGTGACCGGCGCACGTCCGGTCGCCCAGCCTCTCCACATGAGCCGTGCGCTTAATGCGTTGCGTTGACCTGCGTTCGTGTTCGGCATTTGAACAACGTCATCATCATCTCGCTGTGCATTCGCGCGCTGTGCGGTTTGCGGGTGTGACGGCATCCGCTATCTCTCGGGTGAAACGCCCGTAAGATCGGACTTCGATGAGCCAGGATTTCAGCACCACGCCCGTTGAAGATTTGAAACGCGCGGAGGCGGCAACCGAGCTGCAGCGCCTGGCGACGCTTATCCGGCATCACGACGATCTTTATTATCGCCAGGACGCGCCGGAGATTTCGGATGCGGAATATGACGCCCTGCGCCTGCGCAATGATGCCATAGAGGCGCGGTTTCCGAAGCTCGTTCGGCCTGACAGTCCCTCAATGCGCGTCGGCGCGCCCGTGGCTGAAGGGTTCGGCAAGGTCAGGCATCGGGTGCCGATGCTGTCGCTGGGCAACGCGTTCGCTGCTGAGGACGTGAGCGAATTTGTGCAGCGCGTGCATCGCTTTCTGCGTCTGCCGGAAGATGAGCCGCTGGCGTTCATGGCCGAACCGAAAATCGATGGCCTGTCGATTTCGCTGCGCTACGTGAATGGCGAGTTGATTGAAGCGGCGACGCGCGGCGATGGCATGGAAGGCGAGAATGTCACCCGCAACGTGATGACGATTGCGGAAATTCCGCATCGGCTGAATGGCGCCAAGGTGCCGGAAGTGATCGACGTGCGCGGTGAGATCTACATGGCGCATGGTGATTTCGCGGCACTGAATGAACGGCAGACTGCGGCAGGCGGCAAGGTGTTCGCCAATCCGCGCAATGCTGCTGCCGGATCGCTGCGGCAGCTCGATCCAACGATCACCGCTGCACGGCCCTTACGCTTTTTTGCTTACGCGTGGGGCGAGGCTTCGTCGTTGCCCGCCGATACGCAGTCTGGAGTGGATGAGGCGTTTGCGTCGTGGGGGCTGCCGGTCAATCCGCTTGCGCGGGTGTGCAACGGAGCGGACGAGCTGATCGCCTACTATGACAAGCTTGCGGCTGAACGCGCGAGCCTGCCGTATGACATCGACGGCATCGTCTACAAGGTGAACCGCCTTGATCTGCAGGAGCGGCTGGGTTTCGTCTCGCGCTCGCCGCGCTGGGCGATTGCGCACAAATTCCCCGCGCAGCAGGCGATGACTATCTTGCGCGATATTGAAATTCAGGTGGGCCGCACGGGGGCGCTAACACCGGTTGCACGATTGGAGCCGGTGACGGTGGGCGGCGTTGTCGTCACCAACGCGACGCTGCACAACGAAGATGAGATCAAGCGCAAGGATGTCCGCATCGGCGATACGGTGATCGTGCAGCGCGCGGGTGATGTCATTCCGCAGATACTTGGCTTTGTGCCTGACAAGCGTCCGGCCTATGCGAAGCCCTATGTCTTTCCCGAACGCTGCCCTGTGTGTGACAGCCACGCGGTGCGCGAGGTGAACGAGAAAACCGGCAAGGTGGATGCGGTGCGGCGCTGTACCGGCGGGCTCATCTGTGCGGCGCAGCGGGTGGAGAGGCTAAAGCACTTCGTGTCGCGCAACGCCTTCGACATCGAGGGTCTGGGCGAGAAAAACATTCAGGCCTTCTATGACGAGAAGCTGATTCAATCGCCTGAAGATATTTTCACGTTGGCGGCCCGTGATGCGCGCGCCGATAAACGGCTTGAAAGCTGGGAAGGCTGGGGGCCGCAATCCGCAACCAAGCTGTTCAGCGCCATCGCCGCGCGGCGTGAGATCGCGCTCGATCGCTTCATCTTCGCGCTTGGCATTCGTCATGTCGGCGAGACGACGGCGAAACTGCTCGCGCGCTTTTACGGAACGGTGGAGAATTTCCGCGCATCGATGATGGAAGCGGCTGAGGGCAAGGATACAGAAGCCTTCAAGGAGCTGACCAACATCGAAGGCATTGGCGAAGTGGTGGCGCAGGCCATCGCCGACTTTTTCGTCGAGCCGCACAATGTGACTGTGGTTGACGATCTTTTGAAGGAAGTTTCGCCGCAGCCGCTGGAGGCCGTCGATGCAACATCGGCGATAGCGGGCAAAACCGTTGTATTCACCGGCACGCTCACTATTTTGACGCGTAGTGAAGCTAAGGCCCAAGCCGAACGGCTGGGTGCGAAAGTTGCCGGTTCTGTGTCAAAGAAAACCGATTATGTTGTCGCCGGAGCTGACGCGGGCTCGAAGCTTGCCAAAGCGCGCGAACTTGGTGTCGCGGTGATCGATGAGGTTGAGTGGCTGCGGTTGACCGGCGAGCGCGATAGCGGCTAGTTGCCCGGATAGACATACAACATTGATTCATTGTCTGCGGGCCGCAAGCCGTCAGCGAAAACAAAAAAGGAAGACGCATGCTGAGGAGACGCCATCTTTCGTCGGGAGTACGCCTGGGGCCTCCGCTGCCGTTGCGCATGTTCAATCAGCTTGGGCCGCTCGTGCGCGCGGCGGGCAAGTGGCCGTCTATCGATGTCGACAAGATGATGCGTGACATCGAGCGCAAGTATGGACGCGATGACTGGCCGGATGAAATCCGCCGTGCGCTGCCTGTGCGCGCAAAGGCGTTTAACGAGGATGCGGATCTTTCGTTGTTCGGAATGCTCGCGGTTCGCGATCAGTTCATCAAGAGCGCCGACAACGCGCTGGCGCTTGAAGATTTGATTGCGGCGCATCCTGAAATTCTGGAAGAGAAGATCGAGCGCCCGCTGTTCGTGCTTGGCCTTGCCCGCACCGGCACGACGCTGCTGCAGCGGCTTTTGTCGATGCATCCCGGCGCGCGATATCTGCCATTCTGGGAAGGCTATTCGCCGTTCCCGCGCAAGTTCGGCAAGCATGAAGGTGGCCGCGATGGCCGCCACGCGGAAGCGGCTAGCCGGCTCAAGTTGCTGAACTTCGTGGGGCCGGAATTCAACAAGATCCATCCGATCGAAGTTGATGATCCGGAGGAGTGCTATCACCTTTTCCGCAACCACTTCCTGGTGCCGCCGGGCTTTGACTTTGCCTATGTGCCGTCGTTCTGGAAGTGGTGGGATGCAAGCGCGCATGAAGATGCCTATCGCATGCACAAGCGTCAGCTGCAGGCGCTGCAATGGCTCAACCCCAATCAGCATTGGGTGCTGAAGTGCCCCAATCATCTTTCGGGCCTGAAGCAGCTACTGGAAGTTTATCCCGATGCGCGCATCGTCAATACGCACCGCAGCGCTGATAAAACCGTGCCGTCGCTGTGCAGCCTTGCTGCCGTGACGTGGTGCATGACATCCGACACGGTTGATCTGAAAAAGGTCGGTGAGTTCGCGCTCAATCTGGCTGAAAGCTGTGAAGCTGCAGGCCGCGAGGCGCTGAAGATCGCGCCACCCGGCCAGGTGATCCATGTCGAATATAACGATCTGGTTGCCGATCCGGTCGGCATGGCGATGTCGATCTACGAGCGCTTCGGGTACGATGCCCATTCGTCACTGAGGGCGCGCATGTCGCAATGGCTTGCCAGCCATCCGAGCGACAAGCACGGCCGCCACCAATACGTGTTGGAGGACTTCGGGCTGACGCCGGAGATTATTGCGGAGCGACTGGCGGTGAAACAGCCGGCAGCGGTCAACGCATAAGTTTGAGAGGCCGCCGCGTAGCTGTTCGCTGTGCGCGGCGCATGTTGCTCCGTCAAGAATGCAAAAGAGAGGGTCAGCGCCCTCTCTTTTTTGTTTCACCTTGATCGCAGTGCGATGCGTGCACGCAAGCCTAAATCGACGCCGTTGCCTGCTTCAACCATGCCCGCTCCTTAGTGTCGTCAATGAGCGGAGCAAGCTCGGCGAAGACGCGCGCGTGATAGGCGTTGAGCCATTCGATCTGCTCCGCCGTCAGCAGCTCTTTCGCGATCAGCCGGCGATCAATCGGCGCCAGCGTGATGGTCTCGAAGCTCATCATCTCTCGATCGCCGCCCGCTGGCTTTTCCAGCGGAGTAACGAGCACGAGATTTTCGATGCGGATGCCGTATGCGCCTTCTTTGTAATAGCCGGGCTCGTTGGAAATGATCATGCCCGGTTCCAGAACGGCCATCCCTGCGCGCGAGATCGATTGCGGGCCTTCGTGTACGGACAGATAGCTGCCGATGCCATGGCCGGTGCCGTGATCGTAATCCAGCCCGGCCTGCCACAGCGCGCGGCGTGCGAACGGATCGAGATCGATGCCGCGCGTGCCCTTGGGGAAGCGCGCCGTTGCAATGTCGATATGGCCCTTCAGCACCAGCGTAAAGCGCTCGCGCATTTCCGCTGAAGGTTTGCCGATGGCGACGGTGCGCGTGATGTCGGTGGTGCCATCGGAATACTGAGCGCCGCTGTCGATGAGAAACAGCTCGCCGGCTTTCAGATTGCGATTGGTGGCTTCATTGACGCGGTAATGCACGATCGCGCCATTGGGGCCGCTGCCAGAAATGGTGTCGAACGAAATCTCGCGCAGCTGGTTGGTGTCACGGCGGAAGCCTTCCAAGCGTCGAACGGCCTCGATCTCATCAACTGTGCCGGACTGAACTGCGCTATCCAGCCAGGCAAGAAAGCGCGTCACAGCAACGCCATCGCGCACATGGGCAGCGCGTGCGCCCTTGATCTCGGTGGTGTTCTTGATTGCCTTCAGTGCAACGACAGGATCGCCGCCGCGCACGATCTTGCGCGCGCCACCGAGCGATTTCGCAAACCAGTAGCTTGCGGCGTTGGTATCAAGCCGCACTTTTTTGCCGGATGTACGCAGCGCCTTGAGGCGGTCAGCCATCGCATCGGGTGGGCTGACGCGCGTGAATGTTTCAAGCTGTTTGCGTCCGGCATCGGGCACTTTGGCGTCAGCAATGAACAGCTCGGGCTTGCCCGTTGCGGGGATTATTGCGAACGCAAGCGGCGCGGGCGTGTGCGGAATGTCGGAGCCGCGGATGTTGAACGCCCACGCAACGGAATCGCTGAGCGTAAGAACGACGGCATCCTGATTGGCCGCTTTCAGCGCCTTCTGAATGTCGGCGATCTTGTCGGCAGCGGAGCGACCGGCAAACTTCATCGGGTGGAGGAAAATCGGGTCGGATGGCGGAGCAGGGCGCTCGCTGCCCCACACGCGGTCAACCGGATTGCGCGGTGTCGGAACCATCTTGATGGCGCGCGGCTGCAGCGCGGCTTCAAGGCGTTCGATCTCAGAAACGGTGTGCAAACGCGGATCGAAACCGACGCGGGCGCCCTTCGGCAGATTTTCCAGCAGCCATTCGCCAATGCGTCCGCGCGGTAGCAGCGAAACCGACATGATGTCGGGGTCGACCTCTGCTTTGGCCTGTACGGTGTAGCGGCCGTCGGTGAACAGAACAGCGGATTTCTTGGCGATGATCGCTAGGCCGGCTGAGCCCGAGAAGCCTGTCAGCCAGCCGAGCCGGGCAGACGACGCGGGAACGTATTCGCCCTGATGCTCGTCAGCGCGCGGCACAAGAAAGGCATCAAGCTTGGCCGCAGCCAGATGGCGGCGAAGTTCTTTGATGCGCTCGGCGGCGGCGCCGCGCTCGGACTGGCTTTCGAAGCTTTGGAACATGGGATCTGATCGGCGTTGTTGCGAACGGAAGACACAGGAAACCAGCCGATTGCACAGCGTCATGCACGCGTGCAGCGTCAAAGGCGGCGCAAATGAAGTTGCGCACGCCCAGTGCTGTCGCCTGTCCGATCAGATTTTGAAGCGGTTAACCGCGCCGACGCAGCGTCAGCGTTGTCCAGTCGCCCATGCGCCGACGCTCTACCAGCGTAAAACCGTGCGCCAGATAGGAGGCGACCACTGTCGGGGCTTCCGGGTTCAGAATGCCCGAGAGCACGGTGAAGCCGCCCGGACGCAGCCCTGCGCCAATGCCACCGGCAAGGCCACGCAGCGGACCGGCGAGAATGTTGGCGATGATGAGATCGAAGGGCGCCGCGGCGCGCAACGTTGGATGTGCGAGCCCAGCCGTGCATGCGAACGTGATGTGGCGCACGCCGTTGGCTTCGGCATTGGTGCGCGCAACGTCCACGGCAATTGGATCGTTATCCGAGGCATAGACGCGGGCGGAAGGCAATGCGCGTGCCGCAGCAATGGCCAGCACGCCCGATCCGCAACCGAGATCCAGAATGCGCGTGAAATTATACGAGCGCGTCAGCCGGTCGATGGCGATCAGACAGCCAAGCGTGGTTTCGTGGTGGGCGGTGCCAAAGGCTTCTCCCGCATCGATCAGGATCGATCTCGGGCCATGCGGAATGCGATCGCGGTCGTGGCTGCCGTGTACAACGAAGCGCCCGGCGTTCACCGGCGGCAGGGCGGCCTGGGACATCGCCACCCAGTTGAGATCGGGCAGATCCTCAAGCGTTACAGCGGGCAGGTCCGCGCCAACCGTAGCGCTCAATTGTTCTACGGCGACATCCGCCGCGCTGCGGTCTTCCCAGTAGGCCTCGATGCGCCACGCGGCAGGGCCGTCTTCAAACAGGGTGACGGCATCGGCGGCCGGATCGGCTTGCGATAGGATGTCTTCGATCGTCTGCGCCAGGCCATGGTCGGCCGCGCGCACGGATAGTTTTGTGCTGGGCATGCGTATTCCAGATGTGTGAAGGGCAGCCATGCGCCCGTGTGGGTCAGCGGCTGCCCGAATATCCTTCGAACTCCATGCCCTCAGCGCTAACCGGATCGGGCAACTCGTCGAGGAAAAGATCCCACTTTCTGTCGATATGCAATGCGGCTTCTGCGGGTGGCATGGTTAGTAACCGGCCATCGGGCTGCTCTACAACCAGACCGTCGGCCGTCAGACGTTCCAAAGCGTCGGAAATATCGAAATCGACGCTGACCCCAAAGCTGGAAGCCAGATATTGCTCAATCGCCGCGTCGATGGCCTCGATATCCTGCCGGTAAGCATTTTCCTTGGCCAGCACCGAATAAAGCAGCATTTCCTCTTTGATGTCTTCCTCAGCGGCGCGAGCGGCAAGCTTGAGCATCACGCCGCGATTGTCCGCCATGGCGTGGAAGTAAAGGTTCTGCGCCATCACCACCATGTAGCGCTGCTTCTGGTTCATGAAGTTCATCGTCTGGCGGAAGGCGATGCCGCCGAGGCCGAACAGCGCTGTAGCCGCTGCAACAGGGTTCGAAGCTAGCAGGGCGATCTTGCCCGCCGCGCTGACAGTGCCGAGGGTAAGACCTCCGCCCGCCGTCGCGCTGAGCCGCAGCTTGTCATAAAAGCGGAAGCGCACGCGCGTGTTGGGAAACACCATCTCGATGTCAGAGCGCGGAATGTTCTTGAACAGCTTCATGTAGACGCACGATTCCTTCACTTCCGAAGGAATGGTCTCGCGCGCTTTTTTGACGAACTTCTCCGCATCGCGCCGATTGAGCTGCTGTGTTTGCATGACTTCACGCACATGCTTCTCAAACGGCTTTACCTTGAACAGCAGGAACAGTCGCTGGAAGATCGGAACGTCGAATTCCTCGCGCAGATAAAACTTGTTCCAGCGGCGCCGATGATTGCGACGCGACGTGGCGCCACGATAAAACAGCAGCAGTTCATCGAAGGCGCACAGATCGACATGCAGGTCGAGACCGTAGGCGGAATCCTGCGTCAGGATTTGCGCGACGTCCGAGTGCTGGATCTGCACATAGTTTGCCTGCTGCAGAATTCGTTCCATGCCGCGCAGAATGCGATGCTGCATCACGGCCCGCTCGTCGGGGGTGAAGGCGCGCGTCATCAGCAGATCGCTGTCGGGGCTGAACGGCTCATACGTTTCTTCAAGCTCGTGCAGCTCGGCGGTGTATTGCTGCCGGCGCCAGTGATCGAGATAGCGGAAGAAGCGCCGCGCTTCCTGTGCCTGACCGTTGGGCCATGCGGTGGGTGACGTCAGCCGATCCAGAAGGGCGAAGCGGGTAACCGGGATGAAACGCTCACGGGCGCGCTCGCCTTCCGGCTTGATAGCGTCGAAGGCGGAAACCTCGTCATCGGTGCCCGCAACTGTGCCAGGCGCATCCTGCGGTGGGCCATCAGCTCGGGCGTTGGAATAATCGGTCGCGTTAGGCGCAGAAGCCGCCTGCGCGTCGATTGATGACATTTTTCGCGCTCCCTCTAAACGCGGGCAAATACGATTTGCACATGAGCCGGTGGGCCACGGTGCCCTATGTTGTTCTATTGTTGAAATAACTTGATTGTCGAGACTTCGCCGGTGGACGGGGCGATTTTGCGGCGCGCTTGTGGCCGGCTTTCGTCATTGTTTAATTGCCAGCGGTTCCTGGCGCGCGCCAGGGTTCGAATTGGCCGCCGATTACGTTGATAAAACGCATATCCGCCACAGTCGCGCCCTTGTTCACCATAAGAACACATCCATGCATGCCAACATGGAGAGGGCATAGCGGTGCGTGGCGTCTTCCGCTGTCTGTTTGTAACAGTTCTCGCATTTGCGGGGCTTCAGCCGCTTAGTTCAGCGCTGGCTGACGAACGCATATCCATGCCGTTCGAGTGCGCGATCATAGATGGCCGGATCGTTCTTCAACCTGGCCGCGTGACTGAATACGCCGTTTTGGGCGTGCGTCATGAACGCAAGACATCAACCTGCGCACGAGATGGATCTGGCGGCTGCCGTGCCGTGACGGCGCATCGTTTCGATGTCGCCTGTAACGGTGGGGCTGCGGCATGGATCGATATCGCGGCCGAACTTCGCAATGCCGCTGGCAACCGCGTCTGGATCGAAAACGGCCAGCTCAATCTGTTGATGGCCCGGCCGGATGCCGCCGACGCGCAAACAGAATGCCATCGACGCGAAGCGCAGGCGGCTGCATCGGGTCGCGATGTTGTCATTGAAGGCAACTGCCTGCCATGGGTGCGCAAAGCGGCGCTCGATCATCTGGTGCTACCGGCCGGATCTGCTCCGGTTGATGAGCTTGGTGCGCGGCTGACGTATGCCACCTCGCCGACCCCGCAATTTGCGCCCGTCTATGCCGCGCTGCTGTCTCCCGTGGCGATGACCACGCAGTCCCGCACGCGCGAAACCACCGTCGCTGTCATCGATCCTGAGGCCATGCGCACTGCCGGCACGAGAATGCAGGCGTGGGATACAGTGCTGCAACCGGAATACGGACAGGATGATTGGGTGACGGTTGTGCATTCCGGCGCTGCAGAAAATGCGCCCGGCCATGTGGAAGTGAACGTCGCACAAAGCGCTGGACTTGAAGCGGCTGACAACGCTGTTGTGGGGGCAGAGCAGGCAACGGATGCAACGGTACGCGGTTGGGGCGGCTTGTGGCTGGTGGTATTCAGCGCTTTCGGCGTTGCTGTGATTGCGGCACTGCTGATGAAGTTGCCGCCTCTGGCGCAAAGATACGCTGTTCGATCGACCCGTCTGAGGTTGCGGCGGCGCAGTGTTTCCATAGCCAATGCAGCAACGACGATTTCCTCTTTGCTTGAGCAGACGGCCGACGCCGTGACACAGCTCAAGGGGGCCGGACCTTTGCGCGAAGTGCTGCTGAGTGAGGTGCAGGCAGTTCGCGAGCGGGCAGCGCATGTTGAACTTGCAGCAGGCAAAGGTGATGTCGCACCGGAAAAGTCTGGAATGCAATATCGTGCGATGGTGAGAGATCTGGAGCGTATCCGGCGGATTGTCGACAGCGCCGTCGCGAGCTTGAAAAAGTCCGGAAATACGCAATCGACTTTGCCTCAGACAGCGAGCGAAGCCTACGACGTGCTGGGCGTAAATGCGCACGTGAGTGCGGGCGTGCTGAAAAAGATCGTCGACGCGCTGCGCATGAGCTGGCACCCCGACCATGCCCGCGATGATGCGGATCGCGAGATGCGGGAGCAGCGCATTCGGCAGATCAACATTGCCTGGGATCTGATCAACGGTGAGCGCAAGGCAGCGTAGCCACGCCGCATGCCGCAACGCGTCGTTCCGATCGCTGCATTGGGCAGCATCTAAGTCGATTGCGATGCGGTCTGAATTCCGCTTGTAAACGCTCTTCGGTTAGAACCGCGCTGAGGGGTGATGGCTTCGCAGATGGAGGCTTCCATCGCACCTGAACTCAATGATGGCCGGGCCGCTGATCGCCAGCGCATGGTGGATGAGATCATCGCCATCGCTGCGGAGAGCATGGAAAGCTATCCAGCGGTTTCGCTCGATCCGGCGGTGTTGACGGTGATGCGTCGCGTGCCGCGGCATGAATTCGTGCCGGGCGTCAGGCGGCATGCGGCCTATCGCGACCGTCCGCTTGATATCGGCGATGGTCAGACGATATCGCAGCCGTTCATGGTCGCGCTGATGACCAGCCTGCTGCATCTGAAGCCCAGTGATCGCGTGCTGGAGATCGGCACCGGTTGCGGCTATCAAACCGCGATACTGGCCGAGCTGGCGGGCGACGTGTTTACGGTCGAGATTGTTGAAAGTCTTGCGAAGCGGGCGGCAGCCACGCTGACGCGGATGAGGTATGCGAATGTGCATACGCGCATCGGCGATGGAAACAGCGGTTGGCCGGAAGCGGCACCGTTCGATTGCATCATCGTAACGGCGGCACCCGATCATATGCCCGACGGCCTCGTTGCCCAATTGAAAGAGGGTGGCCGCATGGTGATCCCGGTCGGAGGCACCGAGCAGACGCTAAAGGTTGTCACCAAACAAGGCGGCGGACAAATATCTGAAGGCGATATTATGCCGGTGCGCTTCGTGCCGTTCACCCGCGACGCCAGCTGAGCCTGGGCCCTTGTCCGGCAAAGTACAAGCCCACGCTGCTGTTGCGATCAGCATGGAGTGCTTCCGGAAAAGTGGGCACCGATTTTCCGACAAGAAGCACGACAAAACAAACATCTAGAGCCGTTCCGCGATTCAACGAAACGCTGAAAGGCTCTAGCGGCTACTTCCAGCTCCACACCAGATCTGTCTGGCTGTAATCGAAGGCGCGGCTGGGCGCATTCTCATCGCTCATGTCGAGTTCGCGGCCTTCGTCGTCGAACAGGTGGACAGTGCCATCGATCAGCAGCGTTTTGCCGCCGATCTCGCACTCGTAGGGTACGGCCCGTGCGCCACCCAGTTCGCGCCAATGGTTGCCGAAGCGCGAGCCGGTACAGATGAGTGTATCGGCGTCTAGCGTCTGTTGTTCCAGCTCCGCCTGGATAGCGGCAATCAAGCGTGGCTCGTGCTTGAGCTGCTCCATCACATCGGACAGCGGTATCGTCCCGCCAGCATATGCGGGCGCTGCAGCAAGCAGCGTTGCGGCAAGCGCGCCGAACATGCGGCGCTTGGTGATGTGCGTGACAACGAAAAAAGCGGCTTTTGAAATATGCATTGCGCCTCACCCGGGCAAATTCACTTCAATTCAAACAGCTTATCGCAGGTCGCGGTGCCCGCCTAATGGTGTTGCAAAGGCGCTGTGGAGCAAGGCGTGGCCAACGAAAAAAGGCCCTGCGCTTGCAGGGCCTTCGATCGTTATTTTACGGCACCGTTGACGCGATGATGCGTCAGACGGCGGAGTTGATCCAGTCCTCAAGGCGCTTCTTCTGCACCAGGGCACCGGTGTGCTGAGCGGCAACCTGACCGTCCTTGAACAGGATCAGGGTCGGCATGGCGCGGATGCCGTACTTGCCGGTGACGCCAGGATTTGCGTCGACGTCAAGCTTCACAACCTTGACCTTGCCCTTCATCTCCAGCGCGACCTGGTCGAGAGCAGGGGCCATGGCCTTGCAGGGGCCGCACCATTCCGCGAAAAAGTCCACCAGAACCGGCTCCGAAGACTGCAAAACCTCCTGGTCGAAGGTGCTGTCGGACACTGCATTTGCCATTTGAATTCTCCATTTGAAGCGTAGGTAAGCACCGCACGGCGGCCACGCCTCTTTGTGCAGGGAAGTTAGGAATGCGACCCCTGCCCGTCAAGGTTATCCAGGTCAATGTTCCAGAGGCGCCCGGTATAGTCGTCCAGCAGGGCGTCCGGCAACATCATCATGCGGGGGCCATCGGTCCACAGCAGGGCCGCGCGCACAACCCTGCCGGGATAAATCTCCTGCAATGCAAGCCGGTAGGCGGCAAGCTGGTAAAGATAGGCTGGAGCCACCGTCTCGATGGTTCGGGGCGGCGGGCGATTGGTCTTGTAATCGACGATCAGCACCTCCGAGCCCGTATCCACCAGCCGGTCGATCTGGCCCATCAGTTTCAGCGGAGCGCTGCGTCCGTTGGGATGCGGAATCAGGGCTACGATGGGCACCTCGGCCCGGCTGCTAGGCCCGAACAGATCCGTGAACTGCGGTGCGGTGAGGATTGCCAGCGTCTCTTTGGCGATGCTTGCGCGCATGCCAGCGCTGAGAGCGGCGCCGCGTAGCTCCAGAAAAGTGTGTGCCGCCTGCTCCCATCCCGCAACCGGCAACGTCGGGAGATGTTGCAGCAACGCATGGGTGAGCGTTCCGCGCAGGAAGCGATGCTCGCTGGTTTGCAGGCGCGGTGAAGGAGCGGCGGGCTCTTCCTCGGCCGGGCGGCGGTGCTCCGGCTGCACCGGCAACGCTTCGCCTTCATCGTCGGGCGCGTAGGCCTCAAGACGGGACGGCGCGAGCGGAATGGAAAGCGCAGCCTCCTTTGGCGCAGCGGCGGCGGCCCATTCAGGCAGCGTGGCAATGGTGGTCTGACGTCTGTGTTCGGACTTCGGCTTGCCGGGTGCCGCCGACTGCGGAACGCTATAGCGGCGCGCCGTTGTTCCTTCACCGGTGTCCACCTTCTCCATCAGGCCCTCAAGGCCCTGCTCGATCAGCTCATACCAGCTTCCGGCCATCGGACCGTTCTTGCCTGCGAATCCGGCGACGTAAAGCCTGTCGCGCGCGCGGGTCATGGCGACGTAAAGCAGGCGATTGCGCTCTTCCAGTTCGCGCCGGGATTCGTCCGCCTTTGCCGCTTCGATCAGCGGATGCTTGCCGGTGCCTTTGACAACCCAGACAAACGGCTTGTCCTTCGTGCCATCCGGCAAGGCGACGCCGTCCAGTGTCAGAAGCTCGTCGCCCTTGCCGGAGTTCGAGCGCGTGCTGCACGTATCAGGCAGGAATACTATTGGGGCTTCCAGGCCCTTGGCGCCGTGCACGGTCATGACGCGAACTTCATCGCGGCCCTGCTCCATGTCGCGCTTCACCTCGCTCTCTGCTTTACGCAGGAAGGTCAGGAAGCCCGTGAGCGAAGGCGCTTCGGCATCGTCGTATCGTAGAGCGAGGTTGAGAAACTCGTCGATCGGGTCGGCGGCCTCGCTGCCGAGACGCGCAAGCAGACGCGAACGGGCACCCTCACGATCGAGGATCGACGCGAAGAATTCGAACGGCGGCACGAAGTCGGCACGCGAGCGCCAGCGCTTGAGTGTTTCGAACGCGGTGCGGAAGCGATCGTTGTCGCCTTTATGTGCGATCAGCCCTTTCCACAACGAGCCGTTGCGTCCATGCGCAATGGCCAGCAGGTCGTCATCGTCCAGCCCGATCAAAGGCGACTTCAGCACTTCAGCCAGCGCCAGATCGTCTTCAGGCAGGGTGAGGAAATCACCGAGCGAAACGAGGTCCTGCACCGCGATCTGATCGGACAGGCGCAGGCGATCGGAACCGGCCACCGGAATGTTGCGCGCCTTGAGAGCGGCGACCATCGGATCGGCAAACGGCCTGCGTTTGCGCACCAATATGATGATGTCGCCAGCGCGGATCGGGCGCGCCTCAGAAGCGAGCATCTCGCCTGTATCCAGCCACGAGCGAATGGTGTTGGCGATGCGGTCGGCAACACGCGCGATCGGCTTCTGCTCGTGTTCCTCTTCCAGCGGCGCCCAGCGGTCGGACCTGACAGCGTCCTCGGCTAGCTCCGGTGGCCAAAGCTCGACAACACCACCGTGGCCCATCCGGTGTACGGCGTGATGGATGCGGCTGCGATCAGCCGTGAGCCCCGGTGTGCGCAAATGGTCGGAGAACACGCGGTCAACCGCTTCAAGTATCGGCGCAACGGTGCGGAACGACAGATCGAGTGGGATGCGGCGCCACGCATCAGGGCCGCTCATTTCGGCAAAGCGCGTGCCCATGGCGGCGAACTGGCGTGGATCGGCGCCCTGGAAGCTATAGATCGATTGCTTCTCATCGCCGACGCCGAACAGCGTGCGGATGGTTTCCATCTGCCCTTCGCCGGTGAAGAATTCGCGCGCCAGTGATGCAACGATCTGCCACTGCTCCGGGCTGGTATCCTGCGCTTCATCGACGAGGATGTGATCGATGCCGCGATCAAGTTTGAACATCACCCACGATGCGAGATCCTGCCCGCTGAGCAGGTAAACGCTCTTGGTGATGAGATCGTCATAGTCCAGAGCCGCGCGCCGCATTTTTGCAACCGAATACCGTTGCAGCACGACACTGGCGATGCGGTGAAGCGCGATGGTTGCCTCGACCGCCCGTAGCGCGCGGCGCTCATTATGAAGTTCAAGGCAGTGCATTTGTGCTTCGGTCGCCGCGTCCTTCAAACCGCTGAAGCCATCACTGACGCCTTTTGTCATCAGACGATCACGCGGCTCTTTCTTGCCTGTCAGCAGATAGCCCATCAACGCTTCGGCGCGGGGGGCGGCAGAGCGAGCGCTCAACGCCCTGACGACGTGAGCGGAAAGATCCTGATCAGATTTTTTTCCGCCGGACAACGCATCGCGCAAGCGCATCAGCGTTGCGTCGTCGAACAGATTGGCAATCTCCTCGTCGATCTGGGTGGGTCTGATATCTGCACGCACATTGAACGCACGGCGGAATGCTCGGTCGAGACCATGAAAACTATCGTCTGAATCATCGCCGAAATCGATGCGCAAGGCGCTGTCCAGCCAACGACGCTGTTGCAGCGCGTTTTTGAGGATCTTCTCGAAGACGTCCTCCGATGCGAACGGGATGATGGCGGCGAGGGCCTGTGCCTGCACGTCGCTTCCGGCGCTGCCGGTCACATCGAACAGCGTAGCGTCAATCGCCTCGCGCAGCAGCTTGCGGGCCAGCGTGTCGTCAAGCACGGAGAACCCCGGCGTTACACCGGCTTCAAGCGGAAAGCGTTGCAAGAGGCGTTCGCAGAACGAATGGATCGTCTGCACTTTAAGGCCGCCCGGCGTTTCGATGGCGACCGCGAACAGCGTGCGTGCGAACTGAACTTCGTCGAATGTCGGTGCCCGGTTGTTGAGCTCCTGCAACCTGTCGTGCAGCGCTTCGTCGGGCAGGCTAACCCAGCCTGCAAGCGTGTCGAACACGCGCTTCGACATCTCGGCGGCAGCGGCCTTGGTGTAGGTGAGGCAGAGAATGCGCTCTGGCTTGGTGCCGGCCAGCATTAAGCGCAACACCCGCTGCGTCAGTACGTGCGTCTTGCCGGTTCCGGCGTTGGCGCTGACCCATACGGAGGCTGCAGGATCAGCAGCATCGCGCTGGGATTTTTTTGTGCGTTCGAGATCGTTGACGGGCGGATCAATGCTCATGATGCAGCCCCTTCTGATGCTGTCCCGTCATCTTCGCCGGGCATGGACCATTCGGCCACGCGCGCCAGATGCGCATAGTCGTCATAGAGGTATGTGAAGCCGGGCCGACGCAATGCCCTGTACGGCGTCGCTGGATCATCGAACTGTCTAATGAGCGCGGTTACATTTGTAAGCACCGACGCAACAACCTGATCGAGGTCTGCCTCGCTCGGGTCGATAAACAATTGCTCGCCTGGCGGTTCCGCGCCCGTCGCGCGTATGTAACGCAGACCGGCAACAGGCCCGCGCGGCACCTTGGCGAAGCCGCCGGTGCTTTGTGCAATCGCTGCTTCTAGCGACAGCTGCGGACTGGTGCCATCGAGCACGGATTTCTTGGCCGGGATGCCGCCGGTTTTGTAATCGACAATGACAATGCCATTGCTGCGCACATCGATGCGATCGGCGCGCGCTGAAAGCGTGAACGGCCCAGCAGGCGCTTCGATGATCAGCCGGCCTGAAACCTCCGACACGATGCGCTCCATGCCTTCGCGCCACTGCGGTTCGTGCTCGGCGAACCATTGCGCGAACCGCTCGAACCGTCCTTGCCAGAAGGCTTTGATCCTGGGGTTCTGCGCATAGTTCGCCAGCGTATCCTGCGCCATGGCTGTCAGCTCGCCATGGATGTTTTCGGGTAGCTGATCGGGAAACTTCGCCGCAAATCGGTTCATGATTTCGTGCACGACGCTGCCGCGCAGCGCATTGGTTGGGTCGGCGCCTAGTTCTGGCAGCGGCTCCAGTTTGAGGATCTCGCTGGCGAAAATTGCATAGGGATTTGCAAGCCATTGATCGATGCGGGTCACGCTGATGCGGCGCGGGCGCATGTCCACCGGTGGGCACGGCGCAGGCGCGTTGAGCCGAATACGATTGCCGATGTGATCGCGCATGCGCGCCCATCCGAGCCAAGGCTTGTCGGAATTGAGCGCATCGCTAACGCCAAGTCCCGACAGCAGCGCTTGCATGCGCATCAACCAGCGCGATGGCACCGTTGGCACGCCGTCGATTTTTTCTGCACGCGTCAGGTAAACCCGCGGCGCACCGAGTTGGGATGTAAAATCGTGCGCAGCGTAGCCGATCTTTTCTTCCGGTGATGGCAGGCCAAGCTCAGCGCGCATCGGGCGATTGAGCCATGGACCTGGATCGGCCGCCTCTGGCCAGGTGCCGTCGTTCAGCGAGCCTAGAATAACGACATCCGGCTGCTGCAGACGCGCTTCGAACGGTCCCCAGATCGCAAGGCGCGGATGAACGGCAACGTGCTGGCGCACATTCTCGGCGCTGATGAGGCTGCGATAAAGGTCGGCGTAGTCAGCAGTGCGCACCGAAAGTTGCGGTGCCTCGGGGGCGATCAGGCCGGCAAAGAAACTGGCGCCTGCACGGCCCGCTTCCTCGCGCCAAAGCGGCGAGCTGCCATCGTCAGCATCCGCGTCTTCCGGCAGGCGGCATATGGCTTCGGCCGCAGCAATGTGTGCCTCGGCAAGCTGCGCCAACGGTTGTTCGTCGCGATCGGCAAAGGCTTCAGTCAGCGGCGCGTAGGCTTCACGCAGCAGATCGACCAGCGCGTGCGCGGCGGCCCAGTCTTCCTCCCACAGACGCTTCACCGCCCGTTGGCGGCGGCGGCCCTCATCGACATTCGCCCGCGCCATTTCCAGCGCATCGGCAATGCCGTCGATGCCGCTGCCGAGATAGACATCTCGGAATGCGATAAGTTCCAATGCACGCGCCGACCGGCGAATGGTGAAGGCGTCAAGGCCAAGGCGCGCCAGCGGATGCTTGAGCAAGGCCATCACGGCAGCGGGCGCAAAATCCTCGGCGGCGGTGGTAACGACGAGATCAAGGAACGTGCCCGGCGGTGTTTTCGCAAACGGCCGGCCGGCGGAATCGTCGACACGGATGCCCCACGCTTCAAGCCGCACGGCAACGCGGCGCGCCAGCAGTCGGTCAGGTGAAATCAACGCCGCTGTGCGGCCCGGCGTTTCAGCCGCTTCGCGCAGAATAAGCGCGATGGTTTCGGCTTCGTCCTGCGCTGTGGGCGCCTCAATGAGCGACATGCCATCAAGCGCATTACGCACCGCGTCGGGCATGGTCGTTGCAACGTATCGGCGCCACTTCGCGGTTGTGCTGGAAGGGCGCATCATCTCGGAGATCAGCGCGTCCCGTTCGTGCAGGAGCGGAAGCGTTTCGGTTCCGGGCAACATCTGAACGTCGGAGCGCTGCAAGCCGAGAGCGGTGAGCAACTTATGGAAACCGAACTGCGGATGCTCCGGGTGATGAGCAATCGCGTTCCAGCTTTCCGTATCGAGATAGAGGTCGAGGCCCGGCAGCACGATCGCGCCTTCCGGCATCTGCGCGACCGCGCGCATCAGCTCAACCGTTGCAGGAACCGAGCCCGTCACACCGGCAACAATCACTGGCCCTTTGGGAGGCAGTTTTGCGAGCTGTTCGGCTTGCAGCAGTATTGCGCGGTTGCGCCGCTCCGCTGGAGAGAGAAGTTGTTTCTCCTCAAGGTGCGCGGGCCAGAACGCCGTGATGATTTCGAGAAACTTCAGCGTATCCTGCCAGTGCGCGGCGTATTCATCCGGCACCAGCGTCGCGAGGCGATCGAGCGGAACGTTTTCCGTTTCGATCATGTCCATCAGGCGTGCAAGTTCGGCGGCGAGGTGGGCGGCCTGCGCGGGCGTATTGGCCCCTGCGGCGACAGCGTGATCGGAAAGATGCGCTGCATCGCCGCCTGCACTGCGGATGGCCTCAGACCACCGCTGCACCAGCATGGTGAGCACAAGCCGTCGTTCGATCTCGCTTGCGGCGGGCGGCAGGTCGAGGGCATCTGTGCCAAGCGTTCCGGGGCCAGCGAGGCCAGCCAGCAGCGTCGCATCTTCCTCGCTGGCGGAAATGGGCCGTATCTGCGGCAGCGTCAGCGCGCGCCCACCCGCCGCTGACAGAAACGCCTCCTGCATGCTGCGCGTTGCGCGCCGGGTCGGCAGTAACAATGTGATGTCAGGCAATTCAAGCGGCGTTGGCGGCTTGCCGGTTCCGCCCGCCAGATCGCCGCTCAGGATGGCGTGCGCAACCGAATAGAGAAACGGTCTGCCGCTGGGGACGGTGAACACGCGCGCACCGGCAACCGGTGTGTCCGATGCCTCGAAATCCCCTTCCATGTCGTCAGGCTGCGTCCCCACTGTCGATCAACCTTTCCGCATCGGCCAGAGCTTCCGGCGTGCCAACGTGCATCCATGTTCCGTCGAGGCGGATACCATAGAGTCTGCCATTGTCGATGGCGCGATCCCATAGTTTGTTGAGCGAGAACGGGCCCGTCGGCGCGCCTTCGAACAAACGCGGATGCGCAATGGATACGCCGGCAAATACGAACGGCGCCATCCGCCCTTCAGCACGGCGGTGGAGGCGACCGTCGTTGTCCATCACGAAGTCGCCGGAACCATCGTAGCCCAGGCTGGTCGCGGTTGAGGCGAGCAGCATTGCGCTGTCCATGATGTCCGGGTTCCAGAATGAAAACAGGCGCTCTAGATTCGGAGTGACGCTTTCGATCCACACTGAGTCAGAGTTTTGAATGAGGAATGGTTCCGGGCCGAGCAGAGGCAACGCCTTGACGACGCCGCCGCCGGTGTCGAGCAACTCCGTGCGCTCATCCGATATGGTAACCTGCGGGTGCGTGCGCGTTTTTACATGCGCTTCCAGAACGTCGGCGCAGTAGTGCACGTTCACGACAGCACGTGGCACACCGGTCGCCGCAATGCGATCAAGCACGTGATCGATCAGCGGACGCCCTTTCAGCGGCACCATGGGTTTGGGAATATCGCGCGTCAGCGGAAGCATGCGCTTGCCGAAACCACCGGCGAGCACCATCGCAACCTCAGGGCGCCATTTGGTTCCGTCAGTGTCCGTGCGCGGAGTGTTGTCGTTCTGCGCAGTCATGAAATGCCTCTGTCAGCCAGGGATGGCGCCGCGCAGTTCAGCGGGAAAATGCGCATCGTACCAGTGCCGCAACGGTTCAAGTGCCGGATGGGCAAGGTCGCGTTCCAGATAACGCCATAGACGCGGAATGTGACGCAGGTATCCCGGCTTGTGATCGCGCTTGGCGAGGCGGGCGAAGATGCCGACGATCTTGGTGTTGCGCTGGGCGCCAAGGGCAGCATAGGAGAACGCGAAGCGCTCACGGTCGAAGCCCTCGCGGCCAGCCGACGCGTTGCAATAATAGTCAAGCAGTTCAGTCTCAAGCTCGGCTGGCACATCAACGCGCGCGTCCTGCAGAAGTGAGACGAGATCATAGGCCGCTGGCCCGCACATGGCATCCTGAAAGTCGATTAGTCCGACACGCGCAACGCCTTCGCGCTCCGGCAACCACAGCAGGTTGGGCGAGTGATAGTCACGTAACACCCAGGCGGGCGGCAATTTCTCAAGCTCTGCAATCACATCGCGCCACAGCGCAACAAATTGCGCGCGTGCGGCATCATCGATCGGTGCGCCTTTCACTGCTGGCCAAAACCAATCGGTGATCAGTTCGGTTTCGATGGCCATCGCAGTGCCGTCATACTTGGGCAGTTCGTGTGCGCCATCGCCTGCAACCGGCAACGTGCGTGGTGGCGGAGCGGCGTGCAGTGCAAGCAGCACATCGGTTGCGGCGCGCCATAGCGTGGCCTGGTCGGCGGTGCCCGCCAAAACTTCGGCACCGAACACGCGATCGCCGAGATCGTCGATGATCAGAAACCCGTTTGCCAGATCCTGCGCCCTGATGCGCGGAACAGTAGTGCCGACCGCGCGCAAGGCATCGGCAACGGCAACGAACGGCCGGACATCTTCGGCGAGATGCGCGATGCGGCTATAGGGCAGCCCGTTGCGAATGATCGGGCCGTCGGGCTGGCGCGGCGCATCCATCAGGATTGCCTTGCACTGCGTGCCTGCATAAATGCGGCCGTATCGGCGCGCCGAAGCATCGCCCTGCAGATAGCGGATCTGGCGCGGGTTGGCGGCATCGCTTTCGTCGCCGTTGCCGTAGACGAGTGCGCGCATGGCGATGAAGCGTTGCAGCCGCGAAGCCCATGCGCCGAAGCCGGTCAGCGTGATACGGCGGGTTGCGTTGACGACATCGTCTGCGGTGTCTTCGCCCCCGGCGTCGATGCTTTCATCCGGATCGTCGATGCGCACTTGCAGCCGGTCGTGGGGCAGAAAGCTTTCTGCGCGCTCCGGCCATTCCACCAGCGCGATGCCTTCCGTCAGCGCCAGATCGAGCCCCAGTTCGTCCAGCTCTTCCGGGGCGCCGAGACGATAAAGGTCGAAATGCGCAACGCCCATGCGCGGTGTTGTGTAGGTCTGCACCAGCGTGAAGGTGGGGCTCGGAATTTCTTCCTGCGCGCCGTCCATCAGCGTGTGGATGATGGAACGCGCCAGCGTGGTCTTGCCCGCACCCAATTCGCCGCTGAGCGTCAGCAGATCGCCGGTGCGGGCGACAAACGCGAGATCCGCGCCGAGGTTGGCAAGCTGGGCCTCGTCGAGGCAGGGAAACACATGGGTGAAAGCATCGGGCGCCGGCATACGGGCTCACATCAGGCTGATTTACTACCGGCCGATAACTGAGCCGCAGGGCCTTCATAAGGCAAGGCCGGATCTGCTTTATCAGGGCGTCCATTGGCCGGAAGGCGCACAGTGACGCGCGTACCCAGATTAGGCTCCGATTCCAGCGCAACGGTGCCGCCGTGCAACTCGACCAGGCTCTTGACGATCGACAGCCCCAAACCGGCGCCCCGGTGGCCGGCGCTGTGATTGCCGCTCTCGAAGCGGTCGAACACACGCCACAGGTCGTCCTTCGCGATGCCGACGCCCTCGTCATCCACGGTGAAGACAACCATTTCGCCGTCGCGACGGCAGTTGATCTCGATCGTGTCGCCGGGCTTCGAGAAGCTGACGGCATTGGACAACAGATTGAACAGGATCTGCCGCACCCGTGCTTCGTCGCCGATGAATGAGCGCGCGTCATCGGCAACGCCGATGCTCAGTGACAGCCGGGAATGGGAGGCGGCTTCGCGCACGCCGACGATGGCTGCATCGATAACCGTAGAAACGTCAATCGGGGCCTGCTTCAGTTCCATCGAGCCAGCATCGATCGAAGCCAGCGTCAGGATGTCGTCGATGGTGGTGAGCAGTTCCTTCGACGAATTGGAGATATCGGCGAGATACTCTTCCTGCTTGTCGTTAAGCGGCCCGATGATCGGATTGCTCAGCATCTCGCTGAAGCCGATGATTGATGTCAGCGGGGTGCGCAGCTTGTAGGAAACGTGGCTGATAAAGGCGTTCTTGATGCGGTCGGCCGCAACGAGCGCGGCGTTGCGTTCCTCCAGCATGCGTTCATACCGCTTGGCGTTGGTTACATCGCTGAACGTCAGCAATGTTGCGCCATCGGGCAGCGGCATGGCGGCATAATCGATCAGCGTCTCGTTGGAGCGCACCATCTGGCCGGTGAACTCTTCGCGATGCTCGGAGATTGACGTGACCGAGTGATTTAGGCGGTTCCAGATTGCCGGATCATCATACAGCGGCCGGGACTGTTCGATGAAGGCATCGATGTGCGGATGTTCCGCCAAGGCCCGCTTCGGCAGATCCCAGATTTCTGCCAGCGCAGCGTTGAACAGCTTCAGGCGGCCATCGGTGCCGAAAACCGCAACGCCTTCCTTCAGCGTGTCGAGTGTCTCGCGCTGAACATTGACGAGGGCGTTGATCTCTCGCTCCAGCGCCAATCTGTCAGTGTCGTCGATGAACAGATAGGTGATGCCACCGTCGGAGTTCTTTTCCGGGCGCACCTGCAGCGTGCGTCCGTCCGGCAGCGACCAGGTATCATCGCTGACCGATGGGCTGGCGTAGGCGTCGAGAATGTTTTCCTTCCACTCGGCGTAGTTCACGACCTGAGGCAGACGGCCAAGCTCGCGCAGCCGGTCGAGAATGGCGCCAGCGGAGGGCCGAGATTTCAGCCACGCTTCATCCAGGCGCCACAGCTTGCGGAATGCTTCGTTGAAGAACACGAGTTGCTGGCGATCATTGAATACGGCCACCGCAGTCGCCACGCGATTGAGCGTGCTGTCGTAGAACTGCGGCCGCTCACCTTCGCCTTGCGGTTTTTCCAGCGACGGCACTTCAACAGCCACGGCCGCCGTTGCTTCGTCAAATGGCAGCATCGTCACATCGAACAGCCGCCGATCCCTGCCAACAATCAGATGCAGGCGGTCGCGGTATCCTTCGCCGCGCGCTAGCACGCGGGCGGCATTGCGGCGCTGGCGCTGCTCCAGCAGTTCGATCTGGCGCTCGTGCACTTCCGAGCGGCCGCGCGCCTCAACGGCGCGAACGTATGCGTTGTTCACCCAGGTGATGCGGCCATCCTTGGCGCGCAGCCACACGGGTATGGGCAGAGCATCGAGCAGCGCACGGCTGGCGCGAACTTCGCGGGCCAGCCGTTGATGCTGAGCCATGATGCGCGCAACTTCATCGCGATGGCCTGCAACATCGCGGAAGCGCAGGATGGCGCGTCCGCCCGAGGTGCGGCCTTCAGCTTCGAGGTGTCCATCCGCCGTCGTGCGGACAATCAGGTTGAACGGGTGGCCGGAAGCGAACAGGGCATCAATGGCGGGTTTCAATGCGGCCGCTGAGGCCGGTTCCAGCCAGTTGCCGAACCGCAGGAATTTTTCGGGCGAGTCCGGCAGGCCGGGGATGCCATGCAACGTATAGGCAGCGACAGCCAAAGGCTTGTGCTGCTCCCAGTAGAGCAACACCTGCGGCTCGGAACGGATGACGGAGTCTGCTGCGGTGAGGGAGCGCTTCAGCGCGGTTATTTCCGCGCGCGATTGGCTTTCCTTGCTGCGCAGTCGATCAAACGCCATCCAGCCGATCCCGCCCGCAATGACCAGAGCGGCCACTGTTGCGCCGAGCAGAATGCCGGCCTGGGCGCCAAGCAATGGCAGATTGAATCCTGTGCCGGATGTGACGCTGGCGGCAAGCAGAAGCACGCATGCAAAGCTCGCCGTTGCTAATGCGGCCAGCCCATACGGCTTTCTTGCAAGTCGGGTCAGGGTCGCAAACTGCATCGGGATCCGGGACAGGAAAGGGGGCACCCGAGGCCAAAGACGCAACGAACAACGGACAAAGGCCCTGCGCCATCGCCCTCAGGGGCGAATCACATCCGATTATGGGGCAGGCAGGACCGCCGTGGCCAGCGATGCAGCCGTCGCAGTAGCGGGGCGGGAGCTTTTGGCTGTCAGGTGCTGCCGACAAGACGCACGCACCCGGTGATGGTGGCTGTTTCAGACCTGATCGATGCGGGCTCTATCGGCCCCCGGCGTGAATCATCGGTCCCAGCAAGGCCATAATCGCTGCGGGCATTCCCAGCCCGCAGCGATGAGTTGTTGGCTCCGGCAAGCAGCAGCAGCGTTGCCGGTTCGCAAGAAGCGCGGGCCTTAGTAGCGGTAGTGGTCGGCCTTGAACGGGCCTTCCTGGGTGACACCGATATAAGCCGCCTGCTCCGGGCTCAGCTTGGTCAGCTCGACGCCGATCTTCTCAAGGTGGAGACGGGCAACCTTCTCGTCGAGGTGCTTGGGCAACGTATAGACTTCATTCTTGTACTTGCCCGCGTCGGCCCACAGTTCCATCTGCGCCAGCGTCTGGTTGGTGAACGACGCCGACATCACGAACGAGGGATGACCCATCGCGTTGCCAAGGTTCACCAGGCGGCCTTCGGATAGCAGGATGATGCGGTGGCCATCGGGGAACTCGATCTCGTCGACCTGCGGCTTGATGTTGTTCCACTTCAGGTTCTTCAGGCCCGCAACCTCGATCTCGTTGTCGAAGTGGCCGATGTTGCACACGATGGCGCGATCCTTCATGCCGCGCATGTGCTCGGACGTGATGACGTCCTTGTTGCCGGTGGCGGTCACGAAGATATCGGCGCGGGGAACAGCGTTCTCCATCGTCACGACTTCATAACCTTCCATCGCCGCCTGCAGTGCGCAGATCGGATCGATTTCGGAAACGAGCACGCGGCAACCGGCGTTGCGCAGCGATGCGGCCGAACCCTTGCCGACGTCGCCGAAGCCGGCAACCATGGCGACCTTGCCGGCCATCATCACGTCGGTGCCGCGGCGGATGCCGTCCACCAGCGACTCGCGGCAACCGTAGAGGTTGTCGAACTTCGACTTGGTGACGCTGTCATTGACGTTAATGGCAGGGAACAGCAGTTCGCCACGCTTCTGCATGTCGTAAAGACGATGCACGCCCGTGGTGGTCTCTTCCGAAACGCCCTTGATGTTCTTGGCCAGCTCGGCAAACCAGCCGGGCTTTTCCGTCAGCGTCTTCTTGATCAGGTTGAATAGCACCGTCTCTTCTTCAGAGCCGGGCTTGTCGAGGAATGCCGTGTCGCCCTTCTCGGCGCGCAGACCGAGGTGGACGAGCATGGTGGCGTCGCCGCCGTCGTCGAGGATCAGGTTCGGCGTGCCGCCGTCACCCCACTCAAGCAGACGGCGCGTGAAGTCCCAGTATTCCTGCAGGGTTTCGCCCTTGTAAGCGAACACTGGAACGCCAGCGGCCGCGATGGCTGCGGCAGCATGGTCCTGCGTGGAATAGATGTTGCACGACACCCAGCGGACATCGGCGCCAAGAGCCACCAGCGTCTCGATGAGCACAGCGGTCTGGATGGTCATGTGCAGCGAGCCGGCGATGCGGGCGCCCTTGAGGGGCTGAGAAGCGCCGAACTCTTCGCGGGTGGCCATCAAGCCGGGCATCTCGGTTTCGGCGATGGCGATTTCCTTGCGACCCCAATCGGCGAGGCTGATGTCTTTAACGACGTAGTCTACGGGCTTACCCATGCGCGTGTGCTCCTTGACTGACGACCAGAGAGGCCGGTGGACGGCGGCTTCGCCACCTTTAGCGGCTCTTCTAGCGAGACACGTCCTGCACCGCAACAAGATATAAACAAGTCCTTATATGTGTTCCAAGGACGCCTGGGCCCAACACTGGGGCGGACGGCGTGAACGCAGGTGTCCGGACCTGTTTTTTCGAAAAACAACGACTTGTTAATCTAAATAAAATGCAAAGCTAATGGCCGCAATAATAAATTATTATGCATTAGAAGCGGGCGTTCGATCTTTTAATAACATTCAATCTTTGAACGAGGCATATTCCTGCGAACAACAACTGATATTGCAGGGTGAGGGCGTCGATGAACCATTTCTGGGAGCGCCGGGCAGGTCATTTCGGTAAGGGATTTCGCCGTTTCAGGCGCGATGATCGCGGCGGCGTAGCTATTGTATTTGGGCTCTCTATCCTTGTGATCATGTTGGCCGCAGGTGCCGCCATTGATTTCAGCCGTTGGCTGCACGCGCGTGACAAGACGCAGGAAGCGGTCGACGCTGCGGTTCTGGCGGGCGGTCGGGTGCTGCAGACTGGTGGCACCAAGGCAGCTGCGATCGCAGCCGCGCAGAGTTTTTATGATGAGAACGTCAAGAACCGGATGGATGTCGTCTCGGACACGGTGAACTTCAACGTGCGCGATGACAACAAGGGCATGAGCGCCTCCGGCATGGCGGAAATTTCGACGCCGCTGCTGGCATTCACCAAGTTCTTTGGCGGCTCGGGTGTCAGTAAGCTCCCGCTGGAAAGCGGTGCGCAGGCCGAATTTGCAATGGGCAAGGGAAGTGTCGAGGTGTCACTCATTCTCGACATCACCGGGTCTATGAAGGAAGGCACAAGGCTTGCTGATATGAAAGCGGCAGCTGCCGATCTGGTGAACACTGTGGTCTGGGAAGATCAGAGTGAACACTACGCAAAGGTGGCGCTGGTGCCGTATGCGGCTGCTGTCAATGTGGGCGATCTGGCGACGACCGTACGCGGATCCATTAAGAGCGGCACCGCAACAACCCCAGGCTCTCAGAAGTACAAGTTCACGAATGCTGAGCGCCGGGCAGCCGAGAAAACGTTCTCGATCAGCACCTGCGCTACCGAGCGCACCGGTTCTGAAAAGTTCACCGATCAATCGCCGACGTCGGCAAAAGTCGGACTGAATTATCCGGTCTCCGGTTCGAGCAATCCGTGCCCGTCGGCGCAAGTCGTTCCGCTCACAAAGGACAAGCTAAAGCTGTTGACGGCTATTGCGAATTATGAAGCTGCAGGTTCCACGGCCGGCCATATCGGTATTGCGTGGGGCTGGTACGCGCTATCACCAAACTGGAGTTCGGTGTTTACCGGAGAGAGTGCACCGGCGTCTTACAGCAAGCTGACTGAAAAGGACCGCAAGGGCGCACCGATGCTGCGCAAGATTGCGGTGCTGATGACCGACGGTGAGTTCAACACAGCCTATTGCAACGGCGTCATCGCGAAAGATTCGGGCGACGGCAGCGGTGGCGATGCTGACCATATCAATTGCAACGCGACCAACAGCAGCTCTGAATACCCCGGCCGCAGCTCTGAATATCAGGCGCGGGCACTCTGTGACGCAATGAAAGCCAAGGGTATCATCATTTATTCGATCGGGTTTGGCAGCGGCGTTGCCGATGAAGCGAAATCGCTATTGAAAAGCTGTGCGACGGAACCTGAAAAGGGACTGCATTATTACATGGCCACTACTGGTGACCAGCTCAAACAGGCCTTCCGGGATATCGCGCTGAAAATGTCGTCGCTTTATCTGTCGCGATAAGCTGGGTAAAAATCGGATAGATTTTGCAGGGAGCGCGCTGTGAAGCAGTGTGCTCCCTTTTTCTTCTATGCGATGTATCGGATCCGATGCGGGTAGAAGCTTGATACCACCGCAGCAGTGTTCAGCCGTCCTCGACGCATTCCTCGCCGAAACCATCCTCGACCAACGAGACCAGCGCCTGCAGCGCTTCCGGCCCCTGTGGGCCCTGCGCTGTCATGTGCAGCGTCGATCCGGGACCAGCGGCCAGCATCATCAGCCCCATGATTGAGGTGCCGCCCACCGACTGGCCATCGCGCGTCACGGTGATGACTGCATCGTAGGTCTCAGCGCATTTGACGAATTTTGCGGAGGCACGGGCATGCAGCCCTTTGCAATTGCGTATCGTCACCAGCGCTTCAGGACGGGAGCTGTTCTCGATCTCTGGCATACTCAACTCGAACCTTCTCCCGACAGCTCCTGGCTGGCGATCTTGATGTACTTGCGGCCCGCATCACGCGCGCATTGCACCGCATCCGCCAACGGCATCTCGCTGCGGATGCTGGCAAGTTTGACAAGAATGGGCAGGTTTATGCCTGCAATGACTTCCACGTTGGCCTCGTCCATCACCGAGATGGCGAGATTGGAGGGGGTGCCCCCGAACATGTCGGTCAGGAGAATAACGCCGTCGCCGGTATCGACACGCCGGATGGCCTCGATGATCTGACCGCGTCTGAGGGCAGCATCGTCATCCGGTCCGATGGAGACCGTCTCAAGCTGTGTTTGGGGCCCCACCACGTGCTCGAGCGCAGAACGAAACTCTAGCGCGAGTCCGCAATGGGTAACGATGACAAGTCCGATCATGGAATAAAGCCGATCTCGTCTGTTGCCCTGCCGCTAGTGGGCGAGGGGCTTGATCGTTGCGATCGCTGACTGCTTTCGCCGGGCAAATCCCAGGCAGGGCCTATTCGCAGCGCGGCAGAATTTACAAGGCTTCTTACGGGGCGCAAGTGGATTTGGCTTCTCCCTATGCAACTGTCCGTGGGGTATCCAACGCTAGTCCTTGCAGGATTCCAAGGCCAGAAGCAGCTTTATCGGCGCTGAGGCCTCAAACGGAGCCACCCGTAGCAAGGGCAGATTTATGCCTTGCAGGTTGGTGCGTAAAGGCGGATCGGGCAGCCGGTCGACCTCGGCCGGGGCTGTAAGATCCACGACCAGCTCGACAAATGCCCACGGCACATAGGGCATTGCGACGATTCCCAGCCCGCGCACCTCCATGCGGCCTGCCAGAATGCTGGGCGGTTCAATGCGCAACCTGTTGCCATCGCTCGTCAAAATGACGCGGTCATCGGCAACAAGTTCGGCCGGCGCTGGCAGCAACAGGGATGGCGGCAGGGCGATACAACGCAATGCCAAATCGGATTTGCCGGCACCTGAAGCGCCGCGAATAAGCACTGCCCGTCCATCCACCGCGATTGCGGTACCGTGATGGGTTGCGGGCAGGTGGTCAGGCACGGCGACCACCCGAAGCATTGCCCCGGTGCGTGGGATTGGCCATCGGCAACCGCACCGTGAACCTGGCGCCGCATGGCGCTGCATCCGGCACATCATCCGGCCCGGCATTCGGCGGATAGCGGTTCTCGGCGATGATGTCGCCGCCGTGCGCAAGCACGATCTCGCGCGAGATGCTGAGGCCAAGCCCAGAGTTCTTGCCGCGGCTGGTGTCCGTTGCCGGGCGATCGGAATAGAACCGGTCGAAGATGATTTCCAGACGGTCGGCGGGGATGCCGGGGCCTTCGTCTTCAACGAAAACTTCCAGATGCGGAGACGCGACCCGAGCGAGCACTCTCACCTTGCCGCCTTCGGGCGAAAATGAGATTGCGTTGTCGATCAGGTTTGTCAGCACCTGTCCGAGCCGGCCCTCGTCGCCGACGATGTAAAATGCGCCGGAGAAGGGCTCTGTGCCGATTTCCAAGGTTACGCTGCGGCTATCGTCGCCAATGATGTCGCTGAAGATCGAAACAACGTTTTCGAGCATCGTAGGCACGTGAACGTGGCGCATTTCCTTGCGCGCCAGCTCCGCATCGAGCCGTGAAAACTTCGATACGTCGGTAATCAGGCGGTTGAGACGCTTTAACTCATCCTGAATCTGCCCCACCAGATGCATGCGCTGTTCATCGGTTTTCGCGTAGCCCAGCGATTCAGCGGTGGAGCGTGCAGCGGTGAGCGGATTTTTCAGCTCGTGTGCCACGTCGGCGGCAAATTTCTCGCTGGCCTCAATGCGCCGGCACAACGCGCCAGTCATGGCCTGAAAAGCTTCGGCCATCTGCGCCACTTCATCGGTGCGATTGCGATACTGCGGCAACTGCGTGCGTGCATCAATGCTCTGGCTGACGCGTTCGGCGGCTGCGGAAAGGCGACGGATCGGACCTGCAACCGTGCGCGCCAGCAACAGCGAAGTCACCACCGAGGCAAGCAGCGCAACGGCCGCAAAAATCAGAATGATGACGCGCTCTTCGTTCAGGATCTTGTCGATCTGGCCCGGCCGGGTTGAAAGCAGCAACACGCCCCGCACTTCGCCGAAGCGCTTGATGGGCTGGGCAATCGAAACAATCTGCTCACCCTTGCGGTTGAGCAGCAGCATGCTGGTTTCCTGGCCGGTCAGTGCTTCGCGCACTTCCTTGTAGGCCATGCCGTTGCCGGTGCCGATCTCCTGATACACCGACAGCGGTTCGCGGAAGAGATAGCGCGTCAGGCGTGTCCAGAAATTCTGCGTTTTGGTTCTGTCACCGTCGGCGCCGGTCGGCTCATTGCGCAGCGCTTTCCAGCGCGCCAGCGTCTGCTGCGTATCGACGATCAGCGTGCCGTCGCGGCCATAAATCCGCGCGCGCGTGTTCGTCGGTTGAATCAGCTTGCGTACAATTGGCGTCACATCTTCGGGATGGATTGACAGTTCCAGCGATGCCAGTCCGTCGTCGCGGTAACGCGTTACGGCCGGTGGCGCATCGGGGAGCGAGTCCGGATCGATGACGATCTGCTCGCGCACGACCTTGGCATTGCCCGCGATGGCATCGGCGATGATCTTGCCTTGCGTGGTCAGCGCGTCGACCTTGGCGTCGATCAGCCAGGTGTGGAACGAGCTTAGATAGAGAATGCCGCCCAGCAGGATGATGAAGCCGAGCAGGTTTGAAATCAGGATGCGCCGTAGCAAACTGGCAGAAAAGAAGCGCACGATCCGCTGACGGGAAAACCAGGCCTGCAGTGGTGCTAATGCACTCGGACGGGATGCGGCATCGCCGGCATCGGCAGTAGCGGCCGGAGAACCCAATGCGATTGAAGTGGCTGCGCGGTGAATAGAATTGAACGTGTCGCGCGCAACATTGCCGATTGCAACGGCCGTTGGTTTGACTGCCGTATAAACGGCTCCGTACATCGCGGTTGCTTTGGCTGCTGCTGCGGAAAACACAGACACCGTCGCGCTCCGGACGTCGCCCGCCAGCCCTTGCGGGTTGGCGAACTGATCCGGTGGCAGCGGCTGTTCCTCAGATCGCCCGGTTTCGAGCGTCATCTCACCTCCGCGCCTCAAGATTCCTTGAAGCGGTAGCCAACGCCATACAGGGTTTCAATGACATCGAAGTTGTCATCGACCTGTTTGAACTTTTTGCGCAGGCGCTTGATGTGGCTGTCGATCGTGCGATCGTCAACGTAGACCTGATCGTCATACGCGGCATCCATCAGCGCGTCACGTGTCTTGACGACGCCGGGGCGTGCGGCAAGTGCCTGCAGGATCAGAAATTCCGTCACGGTGAGTGTAACGGGCTTGTTGTCCCAGTGGCAGTTGTGACGCTCGGGATCAAGCTTCAGCTTGCCGCGTTCGAGAATACGTGCCGCTTCCGTTTCAGTTACAGCCGCTGGATCTTTCGGCTGGAAGCGACGGAGAACCGCTTTCACCCGTTCAACAACGAGACGCTGCGAGAAAGGCTTGGCAACGTAATCGTCGGCACCCATCTTCAAGCCGAACAATTCGTCGATCTCTTCGTCCTTGGAGGTGAGGAAGATGACCGGCATGTCGGAGCGTTGGCGAATGCGACGCAGAAGTTCCATGCCATCCATGCGCGGCATCTTGATATCGAAGATGCCGAGATCGGCTGGATCTTCGGTCAAGGCTTCCAGTGCAGACACGCCGTCGTTATACGTGCGTACCTTGTAGCCTTCGGCCTCAAGCGCCATACGTAGTGATGTGAGAATGTTCCGCTCGTCATCAACCAGCGCGATCGTGCTTTTTTCTTTCATCATGTCCCGACCCTGCGGCAGAGTACCACCCCGCCGCGCTTTATGGCTCCAAGGTGTATCAATTGTGGCAGAGCCAATTTCGTGATTTCTGCCTGAACGTTATCTGAATAGCTTGTCCACAGGAAGCGGGGGAGAGCCCATGTCTGTTGAAGAGCCTGCAAAACAGCCGTCTTTTTCCGATATTAAGGAAACCGATGTGCTGGCGCGAACAATAATCAGATCAGCGATGAAGGGTTCGCTCGCGACGCTGCTGACGCCGGGCGGCCATCCATATGCTTCGCTGCTGCTGACGGCAACAACCGCCGATGGAACGCCTATTTTCCTGATCTCCAAGCTCGCGCTGCATACCCGGAATCTGCTGGAAGATGCGCGCGCTAGCCTGTTGATCGACGCGACCGGAACTGAATCCGATCCCATGCAGGGCTCGCGAATCACGCTGGTCGGCGAGGCGCGCCCCGTAACGGACGAATCAATTGCTCGCCGTTTCCTGGCCCGTCATCCGAGCGCGGCCGGCTATGCGAGCTTCCCTGATTTCTCGTTTTATACGCTGCAGGTTGAAACCGCCCACTACATCGGCGGCTTCGGACGCATCTTCGATCTTCCTCGCGAACAATTGCTCGTAGACCTGTCCGGAGCAGAAGCTCTGGTGGAGGCTGAGCAGGGCATCGTGTCTCACATGAACGAAGATCACGCCGATGCCATCGGGCTATATGCCACGCAGCTTCTCGGCGCTCCCGCTGGCGAATGGCGCATGACCGGCGTTGATCCGGAAGGTTGCGATCTGGTGCTGGGCGCCCGTGCGCTGCGCCTGCGTTTTGCCTCGCGGGTCAGCAATGGCGATGAAGTTCGCAAGGAGTTGGTGCGTCTCGTAGGCGTCGCGCGCGACCAGGCTGCGTAATCAAATAGTAGCCAGAAATGTTTTAGAGCCGCATCGAATAGAGCGGCTCTAAAACATCTGCCCATCAGCCAAGCTGCGGACGTCTCCGCGCCTCGCCGTGGATTAGCCCCGGAAATCACCCAGCGTCAGGATCGGGGTCAGCGTCAGGCCGGCGGCTGCGAACGCTTCGCCAGCGCCTTCAAGCCGATCGACAATCGTCACCACGCCGACGACATCGGCTCCTTCATCGCGCACGTTTTGCGCCGCCTTCACCGCCGAACCGCCGGTGGTGGTTACGTCTTCCACGATCACCACGCGCTTGCCCCGCAGCGTTTCGCCAGCGGGCAGTCCTTCGATCAAGCTCTGGGTGCCATGATCCTTGGCCTGCTTGCGGACGAAGAACGCGCCGACGGGCTGATCCGTGGTGTGGCTGACGGCAGTTACCGCCGCAGCGATGGGGACGGCCCCCATCTCCAGGCCACCGACGAAGTCCGGCTTCAGTTCGGCGATCGTGTCCAGGATCAGCGTCGCGATCAGGTGTGCGCCTGCGGCGTCCATCATCGTTGGCTTCAAATTGAAGTAGTAGGTCGAGGTTTTGCCCGAGGCCAGTTTGATCTCGCGGCCCGACTGAAACGAACGACGCTTAATGATTTCAATGAGTTGCGCCTTGAGCGCCGCCCTGTTCGCATTTATTGCCATCGTGCCGCGCCTCCGCCGGAAATTCCACCGCTTGCGCAATCGCTTAAGTGCGGTATCAGTGTCAACCCCGCTCGGCGCGTCCTGGCGGATTTCCCAGCATTGTGGGCTGAAGCTTGAGCTTTAGCAGGCAGTCCACCGGTTCGGTTGCCTGACCCGCCCATGAGCACATCGGTTTCAATCCTTCAGCGCCTTGAGCGTCATACGGTCCGCCTGCTCGATTTTCTGGCGTTGCGGCCGGGGTTTGCGGCGCTGGTGCTCGGCGCGCTGGCGCTGTTTGTGTACCTGCCCGGCGTTATCATGCTTTCGCCCGTAGATCGCACCGAGGTGATCTACACGCTGACGTCCCAGAAGATGCTGGCGCAGGACACGGCCATCGATGCCAGCTTCGATGGCGAGCATTTTCAATTCCGCCCCATCGGGATTTACTGGTTCCAGGTCGCGGCAGGCAAACTGCTCGGCGAATGGAGCTGGGACGACGTCATCACCTACCGTCTGCCGTCGCTGCTCGGGGGTATACTCGCGGTCGTGGCGTTGTGGTGGCTGAGCCGACCGTTGGTGGGGCCGCGCCGGGCCATTATTGCCGCCGCGCTGTTTGCCGTTTCGCCGATTGTCGCGCTGCAGGCGACGTTAGCGATACCGGAAGGGCCGCTACTGCTGACCATTGTCATCACGCAGCTTTGCCTGATGCGGATCTACGCAAGCGAGCCGGATGAAAATCGGCATGAGTTGTGGCTGGCAATGGCGTTCTGGGTTGCGCAGGGTGTCAGCATCCTGCTCAACGCGCTGGCGGTGCCGATCCTGTCGCTGGTCACCGTTGTGCTGCTCTATGTGTTTGATCGCAGGCTTGCCTGGCTTTGGCGCCTGCGCCCGCTCATCGGCGTGCTTCTGATGTGCGCCATCGCAGCGCCGTGGCTGCTGATCCGCGCCCATTTCGACGGCGGCGTTCCCTTCGCTGGCATGCCCTGGGACAAGTTCATCCGCGCCCTTGGCGGTGCGCAGAACATGAAGTGGCACGCCGCGCCGCTCACGTTCACGCTCGCCATTTTGCTGGGCACACTGCCAGCCGCGATCTTCCTTTTTCCAGCACTTCGCAACCTTTGGCAGACGCGCAGTCTTGCCGTCGAGCGCTTCCTGTTCGCATGGATCGTCGGCTACTGGCTCTATCTGGAGCTGATTGCATCCAAGCCCGCGCTGTACACCGTGCAGGCGATTTTTCCGGCCATTGCTTTAGCGATTGCGCTTGTCATTGATCCAACGCGTACGCCCGCGCAGGCAAAAACCGGGCAAGGGCTGATCGTGCCGCCGCAGACTTTGCGCATGCCGTGGTGGCTGGTCGCCATCGGATTGTCTGGCATTTACGTCGGCGGATTGTGGCTTGCCGGTGCTGTCTTCGACTGGACGATTGCATTGGTCATTGCGGTCGTTGTCGCGATGCTGACGCTTTCCGCAGTCGCAATTCTGCGCAACTACGCCGCTGCCTGGTTTGCCGCCGCGGTTACTGGCTTTGCGCTATTCATCCCTTCCACCTTCGCGCTGGTGATGCCGCACATGGAAATCGGCTGGCCCGCGCAACGCATGGAAGAAGCGCTCGCCCCCTTGCGCCGCTGCGTCACCGGGCCGGTTGGGGTGATCGGTTTCCGCGAACCTTCGGCCACCTTCGCATTCGGCCGCACCGCCTATTCCAATATCCCGGCGGTGGCGGACTGGATCGCCGCCGGTGACAACGCAATTGCCCTGGTGGACGACCGCTGGCAGCCCGATCTCGATGAAGCGTTGGCCGCGCGCGGAGCCAGCAAACCGCAACGGCTAGGCTGCATCGAAACCTTCAACGTGATGCGCGGCTGTCCGTTGCATTTCTCCATTTATGCGGCCGGGCGTGAAAAGCTCGCCCCTGAATGCCAGCTTAGCGAGGAATACGCCTGCACCCGCCCGCTGCCAGTGCAGGCAGATCCGGATTCCCGCTGCCGTTGAACATCCGTTTACGGCTTCCGCGCGAGGCTGTCGCTTGAGTGCGTCAGTTGCGTACGGTATGCCGAGCCCCAATATGCACTGCACTTTAATACTACACCCGGCCGCCCATCTGACGGCCTATCCGCGCCCAACACCCAAATCGAGAAAGCCTGCCCATGGCCTCCCAGCAATTCAATCCCGAGCAGCCGCCTGAACTGGTCGTTTCGCAGTGGTTCAACACGGAGCCGCTTTCCCTGAAGGCGCTCAAGGGCAAAGTGGTGGTGCTGGTCGCGTTCCAGATGCAGTGCGCCGGTTCGCTGCGCCACGCGCTGCCGCAGGCCACGCGCATTGCGCGCGCCTTCACGCCGGAACAGGTGGCGGTCGTCGGCCTGCACATGGTGTTCGAGAACCACAAGGATATGGCGCCGGAGCATCTGGTGGAGTTCCTGAAGACGGAACACATCGACATCCCCGTTGCGGTCGATGCTCACTCCGCTGATGGTTTGCCGCAGACCATGGAAGCATACGGCATGCAGGGCACGCCTACGGTGCTGGTGTTCGACCGCCAGGGCCGTCTGCGCCGCCACTATCTGGGCGCGGTGGATGACGTGCGCCTCGGCGCTGAGATTATGGCGCTGTGCATCGAAGATCGCGACGCCCCGCGCGAGCAGGCCGTGGCGATTGAACAGAAACTGCATGCGGCGCTGGTCGATCCGAACGAGCATCACCACGACCATGACGGTGGCTGCTGTGGTGGCCATCACGACCATGATCACGGTCATAGCCACAGCCACGATCACGAGGGCGGCTGCTGCGGTGGACACGACCACTCGCACGATCATGGCCACAAACATGAGCACGCTCACGGCGAAGGCTGCGGCTGCAAGCACTAAGCAACAACGGAGCGGGGCAAGTTGGCGCTGATGCGCAAGGCAAAATCTGCGCTGCTGCCCCGTTTTTCCGCCGCCGTCTTTAATTCGCCGCCCGAATCACGCGATGGTCGCCGATGCAAGTCATCGGCGGCGCGCTGATGACTGAGCCCGTTCCGTACGGGTAATTTGGGCTGGCGCGCCAAGCCGGAGTAATCGGCAATGGCTGACGACGTGGCGGACATCGAAGACACAATGACATCCGAGGCCGATGTAAAGCCGCGTGAATCCGCGCGTGCGACGTTCGAGAAGAAAACCATCGCGCTCGTCTATGATTTCGACGGCACGCTGTCGCCGCGTCCGATGCAGGATTATGCGTTCCTGCCGCAGATCGGTATTGATCCAGAAGAGTTCTGGCGCGAATCGAACGAGATTGCGCGGCAGGAAGGTGCCGACGGCCTCATCTCCTACATGCGGCTGATGTATCGCAAGGCGAAGGAAAAAGGCATCCGCATCGACCGTGAAGATCTCGTCGCGCAGGGCAAGAAAGTTGAGCTGTTCCCCGGCGTTGAAGAATGGTTCGAAGAGATCAACAATTACATTAAGCTGAAGTCCGAGACGCATGGTGTTTCGTTGCGCCATTATATCGTGTCGGCCGGTCTTACCGAGATCATCGAAGGCACCAGCATCTACAAGCGTTTTCACAATGTTTTCGCGTCGGAATACTGGTTCGACGCTTACGATCTGCCGTACCCTAAGCGCGTCATCACCGACACCGGCAAAACGCAGTATCTGTTCCGCATCAACAAGGGCATCGAGGATCTCGGCCAGGGCATCAACGAGCACATGGACGAGAGCAAGCGGCCGATCCCGTTCTCGAACATGATCTACTTCGGCGACGGCGATACGGATGTGCCGTCGATGGCGGTGATGCGCAAGAACGGCGGCTATGCCATCGCCGTGCACCGGCCAGGCAAGGCGCGCAAGAAATGCGTTGATCTGTTCAAGGCCAAGCGCTGTGATTTCTTTGCGCCTGCCGATTACCGTCGCGGCTCAGATCTCTTCAAGCGCACATGCCTGCTGCTCGATCGCGTGCTGGCCGACATCCGCGTGCAGGAAGAAATGTGGCGCCTCAATCGCGATGTGAAGTGACGTCGGCACACTGAACGTCCGTCATTGTGGATATTGCTGTATCGGCCCATTTGCGGCGCGCCGTTTCAGCTAAGGTTGATGCAACGATTCTGCGCGCTTTCACGCAGCAATCCGGCGGCATAGTTCGGCCGCATGCGCCATCTCTGTCTGTCGAAGTCTCTCGTACGTGTTCGATGCGTCCAAGGCGCGATACCGAACGCACGAATGTGCTCTTGCATGTCGCACGCGGGCACGTCGCATTGGGGGGATGATGTCGATGATGAAACCGACCCTGCTTGTTTTAGCCGCCGCCATTGCCATCCCGGCATACAACGCGCCGGTTCACGCCACCGAATACTGGGACTGGAGCATGGGCAGCGGTGCGCCGACCGCCCGCCAGAAGGCTCAGGTGAAGCACGCGAAGCGCTATCGCAAGAAAGCGAAGGCGAAGACAACCAGCGTAGCGTCGTCGGCTGCGGCCAAAACAACAAACGACGCGACACGTGTGATGGCTTATGTGCGCCGTGAGGGCGAGAACGTTGCGCGCGCCGATGTGCAGTGCGCCGAAAAGGTGCGCGGTCTTGGGACGCAATGGATTGGCACCGAGGGCGCGCTTGATGCCGCCAAGAAAGATTGGATGGAGCGCGTGCGTTATGACTACGGCGAGTCCTATCTCGACATGACCAACGCGCACGATTTCGTTTCCCGCTGCGGCCGCGTTTCAATCGGCGAAACGATGGGGCAGGTGATGTATCGCTGCGAAATTCTGGCGCGGCCATGCAAGGGCGTGATGGCGGAAACAACCGCAAAGAAATAACGCTTTTCGGCAACTTGCGTATTCATGATCGGGCGGCAGCGGGCAAATCCGTTGCTGCCCGTTTGTTTTTTGAGTGTGTGAACAGTTGTCTCTTTGACGTGGCGCAAAGAGGAGACGCGCAACGGCGCTACTGTTCCAAGTCAGCCAAACGGGGATGCCATGACCGATTCTTTTCAAACCATCCGATCAGATCGCGTGCGGAAGCTGGCGCTGGGGGCCGTATCCGCAAGTGTCGCGTTGCTGATCGCGGGCGCCGCGCATGCTGCGGGAATGGCCGACTGCCGCAAGAGCGGATCGCCTGATGCCCGGATTGCAGCATGCAGCAAGATGATAGCGTCATCTGCCACATCGACGCCGGATCGCATCGAGGCTTTGCGCCGACGCGGTTCCGCGCACGACGCACGTGGTGCTTTCAGGCAGGCCGAAGCGGACTACACCGAAGCGCTGCGGTTGCAGCCGAACTCTGGCGCGGCGTTGATCGGCCGTGCCGAAGCGCGGCTTGCTATGGGCGAACATGCCGCCGCCATCTCCGATCTGACGGACGCCATGCGCTTTGAAGGCGCCACCGGCGGGCTCCACGTCGCGCGTGGCTATGCATGGCTTTTGCAGGGCAACGCTGACGAGGCGATTGCGGATTTCACCGCCGCCATCGGCAAGCAGAAAGACAATGCGTCGGCCTATAACAATCGCGGTCTGGCCCATCGCAAGAAGGGCGACAACGCCAGCGCGATCGCTGACTATTCGGCCGCGATCCGTCTCAATCCTTCGTTCGCGCAGGCGTATGCGAATCGCGGTTACGTTTATGAATCACAGGGTGACAAGCTTTCCGCTACGGCGGATCTGGAGCGCGCGCTGGCGCTCGATCCGGCATTGACCGGCGCGGCAAAGGGACTAAAGCGGCTCGGCGGCGCTGACGCTCAGGTTGCGGAACGCAGCAAGGCTCTCGTTGCCCACGGCAAGGAGCTAGCGCAGAAAAACTGCGCCTGGTGCCATGCGATTGGCCGCACGGGTGAAAGCCCCAACCCGCGCGCGCCGCGCTGGATCGATATGGCCGGCCGCCACCCCATTTTGGCGTTGCGGGAGCCGCTGTCGCGGGGAATTGCCCGGCCGCATGACGAAATGCCCAAATTTGAGCTTTCCGAGGCCGAGGTCGACACCATCATCGCCTACATCAACAGCCTGTCGCCATGATCGTTGGTGTACGCTAAATGGGTAGCTGCGGCGCCGCTTGGTGGTCGCCGCTGCCGCTCAACGATGGTGATGGAGTGTGAATGTCGATAGATGATCCGATGCGCCGACCGCTGACGCGCGTGCGGCAGGGCAAGATGATCGCCGGCGTGTGCGGTGGTCTGGCGAAATGGCTGGGTTGGGACCCAACGCTGGTTCGGCTTGGCTATCTGGTTCTGACCGTGCTCTCGGCTGCCTTTCCTGGCCTGCTGATCTACATTCTGTTGTGGGTTCTGATGCCTCAGGACAAGCAGTGATCGCGGCTTTGATGCGTGTAAGGGATGAGGATCTGGGCAGGCAATCGGGTGTGGTGTGATGGGCGACAACAACTCTGGCCGTGTAAATCGCAGTGCTGCGGATGTGCGCGCTGAGCGCTTGGCTGCGGAACTGCGCGCCAATCTGAAGCGTCGCAAGGATCAGGCACGGGCACGCTCAAAGGCTGCCGGTCAGCGCGCCTCGGATGCCAAGGCGGATGAAAATTAGACCACTGCCTTTGAGTGAGCGCGAATTTCCGATGCACCTATTCCAACTGGTGCAGCGTTGCTTCATTCAACTGCGATCATGACATCCGACGCTTTGATCACTGCGGCAGCTTGCATCCCAACCTTCAGTTTCAGATCGTCAACGGCTTCGTTGGTTATCGATGACGTGACGATGGTGCCCCCGACATCAATCCGAATATGTGCGGTGGTCTGCCCCTTGGTAACTTCAACCACAGTGCCTTTGAGAACGTTGCGCGCGCTGATCCGCATGATCTAAATCCCATTTTGAGAGTAGCCCGCCCCTTGGGGCGTTGATTGCCATCCAAGCCATGAAACCATGGACATGCTGGAAACGAAGACGCTTGAACCATATCCTGCCACGGGAAAGGCACTTAAGGTGGGATCTGCATTATGCCCAATTAAATATGGCATACGATATTTTTCACTACTACGAGATCAACTCAAATTAGATTGAGCGATACTGGCGAGGCGCCCTTACTGGCGAGCAAGGAGAGTTCTTTGGCTGAGCAGAAACCTGCGCGTAAAGGTGCAGTAAAGGCTGCTGCGAAGACTGCAGCCAAAGGGCGTCCAGCAGCAACGGCCGGTGGCGCCGACAAAGCGCCTTCGCACAAGCCGCGCCGTCGGAGGGAGCACGCGTTTCCTCGCGTGCAGATCCGCATTGGCGATGAGATGGTGTTGGGACCGGGTAAGGTTGAGCTGCTTGAAGCAATTGGCCGGACGGGCTCAATCTCGGCAGCGGGACGAGAACTTGGCATGTCCTATCGCCGCGCCTGGCTGCTGGTTGATGCGCTGAACCGCATGTTCCCGGACCTGTTAGTGAAAGCGTCGCCCGGTGGATCCCACGGTGGCGGGGCCAAGCTGACCGAGTATGGGATGGAAGTCGCCGCTGCTTACCGGCGCGTCGAGGAGCGGGCGCGCATTGCCATGCAGGAAGAAATGGCGCGCTTCAATGTGCGTGTCGATTCCGACTAGAGCGTTTGCGGAATCTGGAATGCGATGCCGTGCGAAGTTTCCGATGGCACGGCGGACCGGCCATCGGAAATCGGGTAGCGGAGCAGGCGATTTTTCAGGCCTGACGCAGCGGTGAAGTGATCCGCGCCGAAGTGCATGCTGTAACGTGCCAACATCAGGTCAGTCGGAGTTTGCCCTCATGACGTACGTTGGTACGCTCATGACATGGCGATTTCCTTTTCACGCAATGCGCGCTCAATCGAAACGTGCAGATCGTTGATAACGGCTGAGCGATGCGCCAGCTGCAAAACAAAAGCACGAACTTCGAATTCGAGGCCTTTTGAACCGAAGCCAATGAAGAACACGCTGGGTGCCGGTGAATCGAGCACCTGTGGCGTTGCCTTCACAGCATCGAGAATCAAAAGCTGCGCACGCAGTGTGTCAGTGCCATAGGCAATGCCGATCTTAAGCGTCACGCGTGTGATGCTGTCGGTCAATGTCCAGTTGATGACCTTTTCGGTAATTAGCGATTTGTTCGGAATGATAATTTCGCGGTTCTCACCATCGGTCATGGAGGTCGCGCGTATGTGGATGCGCGAAACCGTGCCGGTGAGATTGCCGATCGTCACCGTATCGCCGACGCGGACGGGGCGTTCAAACAGGATGATCAAACCGGAGATGAAATTGGCAACGATCTCCTGCAGACCAAAGCCGACGCCAACACCCAGTGCGGCCACGATCCACTGCACCTGACTCCAATCGAACCCGATACTGCGAAAAGCGAATATCAAGCCGACGATCGCGATCAGATACCGGCTGACGGCGCTGATTGCATATCGCGTACCGGCTTCGATCCGCAGGCGGTGCAAAGCCGTGATTTCCAGCAGTCCAGGCAGGTTGCGGGCAGCGATAAGGGTGATGATGCCGATTGCCAGCGCCACGAACACATTGGAAACGGTAACGGGCATGCTGCGCGGCGCACCATCCACCGTTATCACCTGCTGCCACAGAGGCACATCGAGCAGCGCGAGCGACGGCAATGCCTCTCGCCAGAAGAAATACAGCGTCGTGCCGAGTAGCAAAAATACGGTCAGGCGTACGAGCTGCCGCGTCTGATCGCTGATGGAAGCGATGTCAACTTCCGGCTCGGTCACGACCGGCGCGGGCTGCTGCTCGCCCGTTGCTTCCGTTTCCTGCAGTGCGGCTGCCTTAGCACGTGCCTGTTCGCGTCGTTCCAGAGCGCGGGCAATCTCAAGTTGGCGACGCGCCACCAACACTTGGCGCATGATCACGCAATAAATCAGATAGGCACCCGCGATGAGGGTAACGGAAAGCAGCAGTCCATCGCGGATCTGCGAGGCGCCGTCGTAATAACCCCACAGCGCTATGCCGGCCACTGCAAGCGGCACCAGTGAAATGAACGGATGCCAGATCATGCGCATCGCCCACAGCGGATGGCCTGTGCTGATCCGATCTGCAACAACGCCGCGCCGCGGATCAATTACGCGGGCGATGAATATCGCGACGGCAAATGCACCGGCCAGAAATGCGAAGCGGCCGAGCCCGTCGCGTACGCTTTGGGCGCTGCTGACGTTGATCATCCCGAGAATGAGCGCGATGGGGGTGATGGTGTATTTCAGCCAGATCACGTTCCGGCGCAGGACGGCGCGCGCACGTTCGCTCCAACCGAAGTGGGCTGAAAACAGGCCGTTCTCTGCGCTGATGAACTGGATCAGTCGCAGGAACAGCAGCAGATACGCGACGGCGAGAAGGCCTGCCCCGACCGCTGCGGAGAACTCGGATGCGGGCGGCGGTGGTGGAAGCGTCAGCAGCCATCCGGCGTATCCGATCAGCAGCGGCGTCTTCACGCTAAGCAGTGCTGTAATCGCCATCGCCTCAGGCGTGCGCATGTAATTATCGCTAGAATAGCGGCGTACAGCGTCGGCTATGGTGGCGAGGCGCCGCGTCATTTTTCGCGTGAACAGCACAAGGGCACTGAACACAAGCAGCACCAGCGCTGTCGGCAACGGCAATTGCGCCGCGCGCGAGAGCAGGGTACTGGCGGTTTCCTGCCATGCCTCGACGTTTAAGATCCAGCCGAAGCTAGTGCGCACCTGATCGAGCCAGCCTATGCCGATTGTGCCGGAAGTCGGCAACCAGAGCAGGCGACTGTTCAGCAGCGCCCGAAGCTGAGTTGTCTGATTGAGCAGATCGCGCTCGGCGGCGTTAGATTCCGCAAGCTGAGAAATGCGGGTCACCAGCGTATCATGAAGCTGGACGTACAGATCTCTGCGCGCACCGACGAGCTTTTCCAATGACTCGCGCACTTCTGCCGGCGGTGTCTCCCCGTGGCGCTGCGCATACAGTCCGAGGATGCGCTCCGCCATGTTTCCGGTGTCTGTCAGAGCCCGGCGGGCTTCCTCTGCCTGAAGTCGCTTGAGGCGACCGTCAACGATTGCTTGATTGCGATCGGCTATGCGCCGCTGCAAGCGCGACGTTTCCGGCAATTGGTTCCGCATCGTCCGCAACAGTTCGCTGAACTCTCCGCCGATGCTGCCGATCTCCAGCACCTGTTGCGCAGCGACCTTGCTGTCCCGCACGCGCGCCAGTTCTGCCTGTATGTCATTGAAACGCGATTTGCTCTGGTCCAGCAGGCGTACGGCCTCTGCTTCCCGCTGGCGAATAATTTCGGTGTCTTTGACATAGGCTTCGAGCACCGGATGCTTGGCGGCAAGCTTGCGTGCATCGCGGTCGGCCTCGGCTTGACGCAGCGCCGTATCGGCCGCCTGCAGCGCGTTGACGCGTGCTTCAATAATGGGGATCCGCTTCGTAAGCCTGTCGAGCTTTAACGCGGCCAAGTCGCGTCGGGCGGTCGCTGAGGCCTGGCGGGCAGGCAGACTTATCAGCTCCTGCTCGAATGTATTGAGCTTGGCCGCTCTTGCCCGACGTTCGGCCGCGATTGCAGCGCGGCGAGCGTCAGCAAGAATGGGATGTGCATCACTGGATGTTGTCTCGTCGCCACCTTCCAGAGCATCGAGAGCCTGTCTCTCTGCTGTCTGCTCCTCGCGTGCGGCGGTGGCGCGAGTCGACATCTCGCGCAGGCGGCCCTCAAGCTGATCGAGATCGGCTTTGATTGTTGCCGCTGAAGCGTTGGAAGCATCAAGAGCCTGCTGCGCCTCGGCCAGCGGAAGTTTGGTGATGCGATTCTCGAAGTCGGCGTCGGCCGCGTCCTTTTGTGCGGCTTCCAATTGCTGCTTAGCCTCAGCAATTCGTTCGGCCGACCTTTGCACCGAATCCTGAAAACGCTTCGATGCTGCCGCGCTGGCTGACGCCGCCTCAAGCTGGCCGAGCGCATTCCGCAACTGTGCGATTGCCTGATCACGAATATCGGGCGCCACATCGGAGCGTGCTTCGAGTTCCTGGATGCGAGCCTTCATGCGCTCGATGGCGCGATCGGACGCTTCCGTTGCCTCGTCGGTCGTCGCTGGAGCGGCTGCAGCTGCAGCAGAGCCCTGTGCGTTTTGATCCGCCGGCGGTTCAGCGGCAACCGGCGCGGTCGCGCCCGCTTTTGGCTCCGGAGCCGCAGCACTAGGCACGGCCGCATCGATGGCAGCTGGTACGCTGGTGTCCACCGCCACGGGCGGCGGCTGCGCCGTTGACTGCTGTGCTAGAGCCTGAGCCTGCAGGACTGCGGGCATTGCGATGAGGGCGAACAGGAACGCGATGCGTCCAGATTTCAGACGGGAGAATGTGAGCATGCTGGGACGTAGCCTGATCGCTTTGTGGCAATTATGGCGGCGCAAGTGCGGCGGCTTTCTGAAGCACCTGCGAACCATCCCTCGGCGCGCTGCACCGGAAAATTGCCTTAAAGAGGAAGGCGATTAACTTTAATGACAGCCAACCCGGCTAGTGTTCGGTGCTGCTTGTTTCAGGACAGACACGGGGTATTTCGGTCGCACTTGCTGCGAGCGTCCTGAAGCGCTTAATCACATCTTAATCGTTGCCGGTACGACCGGAGCAGAGGGATGACGCATGGATCGCATCAAGATCATCGGTGGCCAGAAGCTCATTGGCACAATTCCGATTTCAGGTGCCAAGAACGCGGCGCTGCCGCTGATGATCGCCAGCTTGCTCACGCCGGATCGGCTGACGCTTAAAAACGTTCCCAATCTTGCAGACGTCAATCTGCTGGCCCGTATTCTGCGCAACCATGGCGTCGATCTCGCTGTCGACGGTAAGCGTACCGGTCCGGCGCAGCACATCGGCGAGACGTTCCATCTTTCCGCGCGCGACATCGTCGATACGGTGGCGCCGTACGAGATGGTCAGCCGCATGCGCGCCAGCTTCTGGGTGCTCGGTCCGCTGCTTGCGCGTTGCGGTCAGGCCAAGGTTTCGCTGCCGGGCGGTTGCGCCATCGGCACGCGCCCGGTGGATCTGCATCTCACCGGCCTGAAGGAACTGGGCGCCGAAATCGAAATCGAAAACGGCTATGTCATCGCCAAGGCTAAGGGTGGTTCACTCCGCGGCGGCCGCGTCACCTTCCCGAAGGTTTCCGTTGGCGCCACGCACAACGTGCTGCTGGCCGCTGCGCTGGCACGCGGCGAGACGGTGATTGAAAACGCCGCGCGCGAACCGGAAATCGGTGACGTTGCGGAATGCCTCGTGAAGATGGGCGTCAAGATCGACGGCATCGGCACATCGACGCTCACGATCCAGGGCGCTAACCAGCTTGAAGGCGCAGTGCATTCGGTGCTGGCAGACCGCATCGAGACTGGCACGTTCGCAATGGCGGTTGCTGCAACCGGTGGTGACGTAACCCTTGAGGGCGCACGACCGGAACTGCTGAAAACGGCGCTCGATTCACTGGCTGAGGCCGGCGTCGAAATTACGCCCACCAACAGCGGTATCCGCGTGGTCCGTAACGGCCATGGCATCGATCCGGTATCGGTGGAAACGCAGCCGTTCCCCGGTTTCCCGACCGATTTGCAGGCGCAGTTCATGGCGCTGATGACGCGTGCCAAGGGCACAAGCGTGATCCGCGAAACGATCTTCGAAAACCGCTTCATGCACGTGCAGGAACTGGCGCGTCTTGGCGCCGACATTCAGCTGCACGGCGATAGCGCCACGATCAAGGGCGTGAAGGGGCTGACCGGTGCTCCGGTGATGGCAACGGATCTGCGCGCATCGGTGTCGCTGGTTATCGCAGCGCTTATGGCTGAAGGCGAGACGATGATCAACCGCGTCTATCATCTTGATCGCGGTTTCGAGCAGCTTGAACAGAAGCTGTCGCGCTGCGGCGCGCAGATTGAGCGCCTTACGGGCTGATCTGTCTCTCTCAGAGCAACTGCCCTGGCATCATCAAGCAACATGGATGCGCTGACGCTGGAAAGTGTCAGCGCATTTTCTTTGTGTTCGCATGATCCAGAATATCGAGCACCTGCTGCGGCTGCGCATCGAGCGGCAGCGCGAAGAAATCGGCATCGGTATCGAGCGCCTGTTCCAGCGCGCGATGAAACTCTTCGCGGTTAAGTTCAACGGTGCCGAACTGCCGCAAATGGTCGGTTACGAACTGCGTATCGAGCAGGCGAAAGCGCCCGTGTATCAGCCGCGCTGCCAGATGCAGCAGCGCGATCTTTGAAGCATCACGCTCGAACGAGAACATGCTTTCGCCGAAGAAGGCGCCGTTCAGCGCTACGCCATACAACCCGCCGACGAGACGGTCGCCATCCCAGGTTTCAACCGTATGGCAATGGCCAAGGTTGAATAGTTCGCGATAGAGCGTGCGGATGCGGTCGTTGATCCAGGTGGACCGGCGGCCCGGCCTTGAGCCCGCACAGCCGTCGATCACGCGATCGATGTCGGTATCGATCTTCACCTTCAGGTGCGTGGTGCGCAGCGTGCGCGCCAGGCGCTTCGGAACATGGATGCGATTTAACGGCAGGATGCCGCGATGCTGCGGCTCGATCCAGAACAGCGCCGGATCGTCGGCGCTCTCGGCCATCGGAAAAATCCCGCAGGTATATGCCTTCAGCAGCACCTGCGGTGTAATTTCGATGGCAATGTCGTCGCGCGAAGCCATGACGTCCGGAAGTTGAAGTCTCACGGCTCATATCTGCCGTACCTAATCAGGTATAGCAGCCAGACGTGAAAACAACCCTTGCCGACTTCGCCGCACCCGATGGGTGGAATTTATTACGGCGTTTGCGCGAGGTATTTTTCCAGCCAGTGGATGTCGTACATGCCGTTGGCGATGTCGGCCTGCTGGATGAGATCGTTGAACAGCGGGATGGTGGTCTCGATGCCATCGATCACGAATTCGGACAGCGCGCGCTTCAGGCGCATCAGACATTCATTGCGGGTCTTGCCATGCACGATCAGCTTGCCGATGAGGCTGTCGTAGTAGGGCGGAATGCGATAGCCCTGATAGACACCGGAATCGACGCGAACGCCGAGGCCGCCCGGCGGATGCCAGTAGGTGATCTGGCCCGGTGAGGGACGGAACGTGCGCGGGTTTTCCGCATTGATGCGGCACTCGATGGCGTGGCCCGAGAACGTTACATCCTGCTGGGTCAGCGACAGCTTGGCGCCGGAAGCAACGCGGATCTGCTCCAGCACCAGATCGATGCCGGTGATCGCCTCGGTAACCGGATGCTCCACCTGCAGGCGTGTGTTCATTTCGATGAAGTAGAACTCGCCGTCCTCGTACAGGAACTCCACCGTGCCGGCGCCGCGATACTTCAGCTTGCGCATGGCATCGGCAACCGTCTCGCCGATCTTGGCGCGGGAGGCGGCGTTGAGCGCCGGTGAGGGCGCCTCTTCCAGCACCTTCTGATGGCGGCGCTGTAACGAGCAATCGCGCTCGCCCAGATGGATGGCGTTGCCCTGTCCGTCGCCGAACACCTGCACTTCGATATGGCGCGGTTTGCCGAGATACTTCTCGACATAGACGGCATCGTTGCCGAAGGCTGCCTTGGCTTCGGCGCGGGCCGTTGAAAGCGCCAGGCCCAGGTCGGCTGCGGTGTGCGCAACCTTCATGCCGCGGCCACCGCCGCCTGCTGATGCCTTGATAAGCACGGGGAAGCCCATGCTCTTGGCAACCTTCATTGCCTCGGCTTCGGTGTTGACAGCGCCGTCGGAGCCCGGCACGACCGGAATGCCAAGACGTTTGGCGGTCTCCTTGGCCTCGATCTTGTCGCCCATGATCCGGATATGTTCGGACGTGGGGCCGATAAAGGTGATCTGATGCTCTTCGAGGATCTCGGCGAAGCGGGCGTTTTCCGACAGGAAGCCATAGCCGGGATGAACCGCGTCGGCGCCGGTGATTTCACAGGCAGCCAGCAGGCGCGGGATGTTCAGATAGCTCTCGGCGGCCGGAGGCGGTCCGATACAAACACTTTCGTCGGCGAGGCGGACATGCATGGCGTCGGCATCGGCGGTCGAATGTACGGCCACGGTGGCGATACCGAGCTCCTTGCAAGCGCGCTGGATGCGCAGTGCAATCTCACCTCGGTTTGCAATCAGGACTTTGTCGAACATACGATGTCAGGGCGGCGGGCAGGATCAATGCGATGGCAGGAAGAAGCTGTTTTTTCTCCGTCCACCGCTATGGCCAGCACCCGCAGCCAGCCTCCCTTTATTCGATGATGACGAGTGGTTCGCCGAACTCAACGGGCTGACCATTTTCGATCAGAACTGCGGTCACCTTGCCGGAGTGGGGGGCAGGAATCTGGTTCATGGTCTTCATCGCTTCGATGATGAAGAGCGTGTCGCCCTGGGTAACCTGCGAACCAACCTCAACGAATGATGCAGCGCCAGGCTCCGGCGAACGGTAGGCAGTGCCAACCATCGGCGATTTCACGACGCCGGGATGCTTGGCCGGATCGGCGGACACAGCCTTGGCCGGAGCAGCACTAGCCCCAGCGGAAGCGGCGACCGCTGCCGGAGCGGCGACCACTGACTGGACATTCAGGGTGCGAGCGACGCGGATTTTCAGCCCGCTTTTCTCGATCTCGATTTCACTCAGGCCAGTCTCATTCAACAGTTCGGCGAGCTGGCGGATTACCCGCTGCTCGTCACCTGCCGTATCGCCTTTATCCTTCGCCGTCATGCTTCGCTTTTCCTTCTTGTGCGGCTTGTCTTTCCGCTCAGTCCTTTTAGCCACGACGCGCCTGCGCCAGTAAATCGGCGAGGGCTTCCAAGGCTAACTCGTACCCCTTGGCGCCGAGCCCGCAAATGAGGCCCTTTGCTGCCAGCGTTACATAAGAATGCTGCCGGAATTGTTCGCGGCGGAACAGATTAGATAGATGCACCTCGATAACCGGCAATTCCGCCGCTTGCAGGGCATCCAGAATAGCAATCGACGTGTGTGAATAGGCGCCCGCGTTCAGGATGATGGCTGCAGCGTTGTCACGCGCCTCCTGTATCCAGGTAACGAGCTCACCTTCGCTGTTCGACTGTCGGAAATCGATTGAGAGCCCCAAAGCTGCAGCCCGCGCCTCTGCCCGCTTGCGCACATCCTCAAGGGTGTCCGTGCCATAGATGGCCGGCTCGCGCAGCCCGAGCATGTTAAGGTTTGGTCCGTTGAGGACAAAGATCGGTTTGGCCATAGTTTCCCTGGGGTCTGACCCGCTTGAGGCGGCCGGTTGAACATTATCCGGCCGGGGGCTGGGCCCCGTCTATCAGTTTTCCAACGGGTGCGGAAGAGATCCGGTTATCTTACCCCGGAGTTGAGCCACGCTATGCCCGATTGGTAACCGCTTGCCAAAAAAGCACGCTGGCGGTGCGCCTGGGCGGCTGCCCGGTAAGGTTTCTGGCTAGGCAACGAATGGATGGCCGCCAAGGATAATATCAGCGCAGGGACAGCAGTTGGCTCACCGGTTTCGGATGGGCTCTGACATGGCCGGGCAAGGTGCTACAGTTTGCCCACCCCCGGTCGGGGGTATTGGCAGGGCCCAAACCATGGGCATGGCTTGACGACGGTTTGCTTTCGTACCTATAGCTGGCACTTCGCCGACAAAAGAAAGCCCACGCGGGTGCCTCGTGCTCGGTTTTGGCCGAGGCTGGTGCCGTGGGTAAAGCTGCGAATTGTTCGCAGGGCTGCTAGGGGAACGACAATGGCCAATCACGCCGGCCGACATTTCCTGCAAATTCCGGGCCCTACGCCGGTGCCGGAGCGCGTCCACAATGCCATGTCACGGTCGATGATGGATCATCGCGGCCCGGCTTTCTGTGAATTTGGGCAGAAGCTGTTTGCCGACGTCAAGGGCATCTTCAAAACGCAGCAGCCGGTTATCATCTTTCCGTCCTCGGGCACGGGCTCCTGGGAAGCTGCGCTGACCAACACGCTTTCTCCTGGCGACCACATCATCGTCATGGAAACCGGGCAGTTCGCAGTCCTCTGGACGAAGATGGCTGAACGCATGGGCCTGAAGCCGGAAGTCATCGCCAATGATTGGCGCTCCGGTGCGGATGCGAATGCGCTTGAGGCCCGTCTGCGCGCCGACAGCACACAGCAGATCAAGGCTGTGTGCGTGGTGCAGAACGAGACGTCCACCGGTGCCCGCACCCACATCGACGAAATTCGCAAGGCGATGGATGCCGCCGGTCATTCGGCGCTGCTGATGGTCGACACCATCTCCTCGCTGGCCGCCATGGATTACCGCCATGACGAATGGGGCGTCGACATCACCATTTCGGGCTCGCAAAAGGGCCTGATGTTGCCGCCGGGCCTGTCCTTCACGGCAGTCAGCCAGAAGGCTTTGGCTGCTTCCAAGAAGGCGACACTGGCGCGAGCCTATTTCAGCTGGGATGACATGCTGGCCATCAACGGCTCCGGCACATTCCCCTATACGCCCCCGATCGGTCTGCTGTTTGGCCTCGCTGAGACGATCGCGATCCTGAACGAGGAAGGCCTCAGCAACGTTTTTGCCCGCCATGAGCGCCTAGCCGAAGCGACCCGTCGTGCCGTCAAGGCCTGGGGACTTGAGGTCTGGTGCCAGGATGCACGCGGCTATTCGCCGGTCGTCACGGCTGTCGAGATGCCTGAGGGGCACAACTCCGACGCGTTCCGCAAGATCGTGCTTGAGAACTTCAACATGTCGCTCGGAACCGGCCTCAACAAGCTGGCAGGCAAGGCATTCCGTATCGCTCACCTTGGTTACACCAACGAGCTGACGATCATGGGTGCTCTGGCCGGTGTTGAAATGGGTCTGGAGCTTGCTCGCGTGCCGCACAACAAGGGCGGCGTATTGGCAGCGATGGCCTATCTCGCTGAAGCTGCGAGCCCGGCAACGGCGCAGGCCGCCTGATACTGCCACCGCTGCGGCTGATTTCGGCGCCGGAGTACACACAGAACTGAAAACCCCGCCGTGAGTTGCGGGGTTTTTTATTGCCTTGCTGCGCTCTGCGAACCGGCGATTTTATTTGCTTATACGCGCGCGTCGCAGCGCCTCGCTGATCCGATCGCTGCAAAGATCGTCCTTGTGGAAAGCATCGGTGACGCCTTCGGTGAAAAGGCGGGCGCGATACGCTTGTGTCAGCCAGTTGCTGACCACAACGATCGGGCCTGTGAATCGCACATTCCGTAGCTGCGCGATCGCGGCCAGTGCCTGATGCGGCTCGCCATCGGCCGCAAGGTCGCCAATGAATACAAGCGAAGGCGGTTGCTCGGCGACCCGATCGATGGCGCGATCTAGCGTATTCGCGTGCTCAATAAGGGCGGCATATCCGAACAGAACGCGCAGCGTTGCGCAAATGCGGTCCGCTTCAGCGTCGCAACGTTCGATGACCAGAACGCCCGCTGCATTGGAATTGCTTATGTCGTTAGCTCCTTACTTTGCGGGATGTCCGCGATTGGGTGGGCGTACTGACGACATCAAACCAGAATGGGGAGAGTGCCGAACGGGAAACCGGCGTCCGCGCGAACGGGGTGCGGTTGTGCTTTCCAGATCATTCGGTGCTTGATCGCGTGCGTTACGGTAACGCTGAGCAAATCAGCTGTCCGTCGCCGCGAATTGAAAAACAGTGTTAAAAAATGGGTGGTTAGATAATTTAGCCAATAAAGCTTTCACTATGCCGAGCAGAACGGCGGAAAGCATTGAAGCTGTAGTTGATGCGCCTTGTGATGGCATCTGAGCCTGCAACGTGCGCAACGACAGCATCGGCGATCTGCCGGATGGTGTGGTCCAATTCCTGCGCAATTGGCCAGATGTATTCAACATCGGGGGCAGGGTGCAGCAGATGCCGATGGGCTTCTTCTTCCGCCAGCGACTGATTGAACTCGCTTGCCGCTGCGGCAGTCAGCACAGCCTGTTCGCTATCCTGGAGGCTTTCCCAGAACGGCAGGTTGATCGCCAGCGCTAGAGCGATGCCGTTGCGATTGATGCTGGTGCCGGCGAAATAGGGAGCACTGCGCGTTAATCCGATGGCATAGCTTGCGATGGCGCCACCGCACTCAGCCGCGAGCAATCCGCCGTTTGCGATTGCATCGGCGATTTGGGCTGGCGCCATGTTGACCGGCTCAAGCCCCAGACCACGCGCGACATCGCCACCCAGCCCGTTGATCTGCATTTTGTGTTCAGCGAGTGCACTCACCGTTTCGATGCGCTTGCTGGCCATGAGGTAACTGGTGGGACCGGTATGGGCGGACAGCAGCGGTTTGATATTTGCTTCCGCTCCCAGTTCGTCCCACAGCTCATGCCCGCCGCCTGCCGTGAGCCAGGTGTTGAGCAGGCGCGGCGGCAATCCGCATTCGCCTGGCAGGCCGGAGAAAAAGCTGAAGGCCCGATGTTGTCCAGAATGTGCGTTGAGGTCGCCGAAGAACAGATCCGCGTCGCCCTTTTGCACGGCTGCAAGGCCATCGTCCGCGCTGTACTGAAGCGACACTTCCAGATGCCCTTGCCCGAGCAGCGCAATCGAGCGGGCGAGCCGGTTGGCCCAATCGGCGGGGCCGGCAAATCCATCGGCCCAAGGTAACGCGAGGCGTAGTTGCCGGATGCCCCGATTGATAGCAGGCGTTGGCGTGCTGGTCTGATGATCGGCTGCGAAGGATTGCCCGACCGCCAATGTCGATGCGGCGGCGGCAGCACCCGTCGATTTCAGGAAGTCACGGCGGTCCATCGTAAGCACATCCCTGACGGCAGATGGCGGCATCAAAACCTATCGTGCTACGGTTGACAACGCCCTGTGCAGTGACGGCGTTATCAGCAGCGGCACCGCGTAAAGAGTGCGGGCCGGTTATGACTTTGCGCATTCAATTGCGACAGCACGTGAAGACCCGATGTTTACCGTGCCACCGTCGCCCATGACGCTGGAGAAAGCATCGTTCAGGTTTTGCAGGTCGTTGTCCGGTTCCGGCTGGGCCTCGCTGATGGCGGGCTTGCAGTTGGACGGTGCGCCAGCGCCCAGCTTGATCGGGTCCGCCTCAGCGAAATTGAAGGCGATGAAATAGCTGGAATCGAACACCGAGAATGAAAAGCCCTTGGCATCGGCGGGCACCGGCTTTTCAAGCGGCAGAGTGAAGAACAGCGTCAGGATGCCGTCGTCGGTGTGCTCGAGCCAATAGTCGGTCGGCGGTTTAAAGGTGAGATTGGCATCGCCGAGTTTTGCGCTGATGAAGTAGTCGAACTCCTTCAGGCCGTCGATGTTCACCTGCGCCAGTTCCTGCAACTCCTCGCGCGAGTATTTGCCGTCGCCATTTTTGTCGAGGCCCTCGATCGCGGTCTCTGTATACAGCTCGTCAAACGTCCAGGCCTGCTGGAGGCCAGCGATGGCGCCATTCTCGTAGAGCACCGTCTCTTTCATCGTCACCCAGACGTGCGGATGCGCGGCGGCGCGATCCCACGTTCCAAACATTGCGGTCGTGACGGCAAGCACTGTCGCGACAATGGCGGGCATGGCGGAAATGACGGCGCGCAAAGCTTGTTCTCCTGGAGACGGATCGGCGACGCTAGCCGATGCGCAATGATCGCGAATGTGAATGGTGCAGGAACGTGGCAGTTGCGTGGTCGCGTCCGGTACACTAGCTTTCACCCGGATATTATCACATCACGCCAACAGCAGGATTTATAGCATGACGGGGCGCGTTTGCGCGCTGGGGTCGATGCCCCATTATATAGGTGGCCGCCCTGCCGATGCGGAGTCCCTGCGCGGTGCGTTGGCGGCAATGCTACTGCGGGTTGCGGCGATCTGGCTTCTGGTGGCTGTGCCTTTCCTTGCGTCCTCGATCGCCGCCGCCAACGCAGCTGATGGCGCGCCCGATGCTGTGACGTCGGCGGAAGCGCCTCTTGATGTGGTTGTCACCATCAAGCCCATCCATTCGCTCGTTGCTCAGGTCATGGAGGGCGTAGGACAGCCGTCGCTGCTGGTTGAAGGTTCGGCCTCGCCGCACAGTTTTTCGCTCAAACCATCACAGGTTGCCGCAATCAATCGCGCGACCGTGTTTTTCCGTGTGTCGGAATGGCTGGAGCCGTTCACCGGCAAAGTGGTGCGCGCGCTACCAGCGTCGGTCGAGCTTGTAACCTTGATGGACACGCCGGGGCTGAAGCTGCTGCCCCGGCGCAAGACCGGAACGTTCGAGCCACACGATCACGCGGGTGAGCATTCCCATCATCACGACAGCGATCACGGGCATCACCACAGCCACGATGACGTTGGGTCGAGCGACAGCCACATCTGGCTTGATCCGCAGAACGCCAAGCATCTCGTGAGCTACATCGCGGATGTGCTGAGCAAGCACTATCCGGCCCATGCCGCGAAGTTTGCGGTGAATGCAGAAGCCGCGCATGGGCGCATCGATGCGCTTGCAGCTGAACTGGAGAGCGACCTGCGCGCGGTAAAGGATCGCCCGTTCATCGTGTTCCACGACGCCTATCAGTATTTCGATGTTCGTTTCGCGCTCAACGCGGTTGGCTCGATCACCGTCAGCCCGGATGTGCGCCCGAGCGCGAAGCGCCTGTCGGAGTTGCGTCGGCGTATCCGTTCGCTGAAGGCCGCATGTGTCTTTGCCGAGCCGATGTATCAGCCGCGGCTCGTCGAGGCAGTGATTGAGGGCACGGATGCGCGGTCCGGCACGCTGGATCCGGAGGGAATGCTGCTGAAACCGGGGCCTGACCTTTACGAAAAGCTGATGCGCAATCTCGCGGCGGATCTCAATCGATGCCTGGCAAACGCGGCTAGTGAAGGCTGAGGTTAAGTCGATTGGCAATCGTCATGAACGGGATGAGCCACGCGGGTGAGTGTTACCGGTGTTCGGGCATTTGCTTAGATCACCGGCCCTGGCAACGGAGCTAAACCAGCGTCGGGCAGCAGACCAGCCGACACGCAGGTTCACATTATCCGGGTCTAATTCCGCCTGATGAGGACAATAAAAAAGGCAGCGCTAGAGCGCTGCCTTTTTGTTTGTTTGGTTTGAGAGAGGACTCAGAGAGCAGCGCTCTTTTCTTCCTCAGCATGATCGGTGGAAGCACGCCGGGCAGCCTCAGCCGCCTTCTTCGCGGCCTCGGCAGCGCGCTTTGCAGCTTCGGCAGCGCGGGCTGCGGTGGCAGCGGCGCGTTCGGCGATTGCCAGCGTGTCTTCCGGCAGCGGCAGCAGGCAGCGGGAAACCGCTTCCAGGCTTGCGCTTCGGAAGCTTGACGGGCTTCGGCTGATCCAGCGGACGGCTGTCGATGTCGGCACCCATCGCTTCAGCTTGCGCCGCAGCAGAAGGAGCGAGGTTGCGTACGGGGCGCGCAGCCGGACGATATGCCGGTGGCGTACCTTCCGAGCGGGCCGTGCGCAGCGGTGCTACCGGCCGTGGATCAGGGGCTTCATCGCTGGAAGCGAACGTCTGGCCGTTGAAGCGCTCCCACGTCACGGTCACCTTGGTGCCAACCGGAATGCGCGGATAGAGATCCAGCACGTCCTCGTTGAGCATGCGGATGCAACCCTTCGACACAGCCTGCCCGATCGTCCAAGGCGCGTCGGTGCCATGGATGCGATAGAGGCTGGAGCCGAGGTAGAGCGCGCGCACACCCAGCGGGTTCTGCGGATGGCCACCGGGCACCCAGCTCGGCAGGCGCGGATTTTCGCGCAGCATTTCCGGCGTCGGGCGCCACGACGGATTTTCGCGCTTGCTGGTTACGCTGGTCGCGCCCTGCCAACGGCTCTGCTCGCGCGGCACCGCAATCGGGTAGCTCAGCGCTGTGCCCGTCTTGGTGATGAGATAAAGCCGTCGGTCACCGAAGCTGACGATGATCTGGCCAGACGTGTATTTGGGATTGAAGCTTACAGTCTGTTTGCTGCCGCCCCACTCTTTGCCGCCACCCCATAAAAATTCGAACAGGCTTTGAGCCTGTGCCGACGGAGCAGCGAGGGGAGCGAGCAGCGTTGACGCGGCTACAGCAACAGAACTCATCAGACGGCGGCAGAGCATTTCTGAGGGGCTCCTGAAATTGGGGGAGGGCTAAGCGGGATGCGCTTAAGGATGCGGCCAGTTGGTGAATGCTAGGTTTATCGCAGTCTCATTTTTTGCGGCAGGGCACACCGGCCACACTCACACTTTGAACACAATTTGGCGGGGCCTTCGGCCAGCTATTCCGTGGGCGGTGTGTTCTTTGGCGCACGCTTTTGCGCCTGATTCCATTGGCGAATTGCTCCGATGGCTGAAGCAGGAGGCGGGGCGCTTCGGTGCGTCGCACGATTCGAATCGGGTCAAGGGGTATCCTGTGGAGAAGCTTGGGACGGCGGCGCAGACATATTTTTCGCGGCGAGTGCGAATGGGTTTGTTCCCTTTTTGATCTTGACGCCAGCGGACACATTGGTTAGAACAAAAAAAGAACAGCGGTGTATCCGTTGTCCCTGAAGGTGCGAGAGCGTTTCATCGGAGCAGGCGGCCTATCCCCCACCCCGTTCGGCCGCTTCCGTTGGTCTCGCAAGCAGTGTCTGGCCCAGTGCGGGTTTGCGTAATCGGTTGCGTCAGTAGGGTCTGAGGTACTCGGTCACCGGCGCGGCGAGCCCCCTTCGCCGTTCCGGTGATCCGCACCGTCGGATGGGCTAAGGGCCATCCGCGCCACCTAGTGCCGGGAGGCCGGCGGCACGGATTTTAGGGGGTCGGTTTCGCTAGGAGACGGCGCCTTTTCGGTATTCGGCACGCCATCGGCGCCCATGAATACCGCAAGAATCCGAGCCGGAATGCCGCCGGAGTTGCGGCCGCTGTGGGGCCAATCCATCGCTTCCATGACGGCGTCGCCCTGACGGTACGTCCGGGTGCCCTGCGCGCCGTAGTCGACGGTAACCTCGCCCTCCAATATGTATCCGAACATGGGCACGTCGTGCTGGTGCCAGCCGGTTGTCTCACCGGGCTGCATGGTTACGATGACTGCGGTTACATGCGCGGGGCGCTGTTCTGGATAGGCGATGGCCTGACCAATCACCGTTTGCGCCGTATTGAGCAGGGTGGTTACGCTCTCGCCCGCGTGCGCAGGAGCGTTGGCCTCGCGGGCAATGCTCCTTTCGCCCAGGGTTGCCAGACCGACCAGCATCAGGCCAAGACACAGGCCCGGCAGATATCGGTAAGCTAATTGTCTACGTGCCATGCCCTGCTCTCTTTGAACGTCGCGCGAATGCGGATTGTGCTCTGCGGGATCATGGCCGAAGTTGATGAACAACTCCCCCTTCCTCGCATCCTTGTTAGGCCCATCGAATGCCAATGATTGCTCGCTCCGGAACTCAGACTTTGGTTGGCCGCGCAGGCGTTGCCCTGCGACGGTACGGTTTGAGTTGGGCGGCTGCCGTCTGGATCGGCGTCGGCATCGCCATGATGGCGATGCCCAGTGCGGCCGTGGCCCAGTTGCTCGATCCGCGCAGCCAGCCCGAGGCGGCATCGGGGTATGGCCGCCACAAACTGGCAGCTGCAACGCGCCACATGGTTTCGGCGGCCAACGCGCGCGCCGCCGAGGCAGGGCGCGAGATGCTGCGCCAGGGCGGCTCGGCTATCGACGCCGCCATTGCAACGCAGCTCGTGCTCAACATCGTCGAGCCGCAATCGAGCGGCATCGGCGGCGGGGCGTTCATTCTCTATTGGGACAAGGCGAAGGCGTCGCTGCAGGTTTATGACGGCCGCGAAACCGCCCCGGCATCGGCCGAACCGGATCGCTTCATGAAGGACGGCAAACCGATGCCGTTTGGTGAGGCAGTGCGCTCCGGCTTGAGCATCGGCGTGCCAGGAATTGTGCGTCTGCTGGAAGACACCCATCGCCAGCACGGCAAGCTGCCGTGGGCGAAGCTGTTCGAGCCCGCGATCCGCCTTGCCGAGGAAGGCTTTGAGGTTTCGCCGCGGCTTAATCTGCTGCTGCATCTCGAAGGCGCCGACAGCTTTGTGCCCGCAGCGCGGCGGTATTTTTTTACCGAGGATGGTGCACCGGTGCCGGTGGGACACCTGCTCAAGAATCCCGAATTTGCTAAAACACTGCGCGCGATCGCAGCGGATGGATCGGAAGCGTTTTACAGCGGTGAGATAGCGCAGGCGATTGTCGATGCGGTGGCTTCTGCGCCGATCGCTGCCGGCGGCATGACGCTGGAGGATCTGAGCAATTATCAGGTCAAGCAGCGCGCGCCGCTGTGCATCACCTATCGGACCTATGAGGTGTGCGGCGTTGGCGCGCCTTCGTCGGGCGGCATCGCGGTGGCGCAAACGCTGAAGCTGATTGAGCCGTTCAATCTGGGCAATTCGCCGGATGTGGCGCTAGGTGCGCCGGCTGTGCATCTGATTGCTGAAGCGCAGAAGCTCGCCTTTGCCGATCGCAATCGTTACATCGGCGATCCTGAATTCGTGCACGTTCCCGAGGGCATGCTGGACGAGGCGTATCTGGCGGAGCGCCGCAAGCTGATCGATCCGAAAAATGCCGCCGATCGTCCGCCCGCAGGCAAGCCACCGGGATCGGAGAGGCAGTCATTCGGCGTTGATGCAACGGTTGAGCGCGCAGGCACCAGCCACATCTCCATCATCGATGCGGACGGCAACGCGCTGTCGATGACCACCACGATCGAAGGCGCTTTCGGTTCGCATAACTGGGCAGCGGGTTTTCTGCTTAACAATGAGCTGACGGATTTTTCGTTGCGTCCGGTTGATGCCGATGGCCAGCCGGCTGCCAATGCGGTGGGGCCGGGTAAACGGCCGCGATCGTCCATGTCGCCCACTATCGTGTTCGACGCGCAGCGCAACGTTGAAGCCGTGCTGGGTTCGCCCGGTGGCAGCCGCATCATCCTGTATGTGCTGAAGACGCTGATCGCGATGATCGACTGGCGCATGGATGCACAGCAGGCGGCAGACCTGTTGAACTTCGGCAGCCAGGGGCATGCGCTTGAGCTGGAAGTGGGTTGGCGTGCGGTGCCATTGGCTCTGGCGTTGCGGCCGTTTGGGCATGCCATTTTGCCTTCGCTCATGACATCGGGTGTGCATATCGTTGGTCAGCGCAATGGCCAGCTTGAGGGTGCGGCCGATATCCGCCGTGAAGGCGCCGCACTCGGAGATTGAGCATGACGCGTTCCATTACGGTGCTCGGTGCCGGGGTTCTGGGTCTCTGGCAGGCGCTGACCCTCGCGCGGGCGGGCCATCGGGTGCGTCTGCTGGAAAGCAGCGCTGAGCCATTTGCAGCGGCTGCCAGTCTCTATGGCGGTGTGATGCTGGCGCCGGAGCGTGAGGCGGAAACAGCGCCGGCCATGCTGCGCGAACTGGGCCTTGAAGGCGTCGCGCTCTGGCGTGCGCTTTATCCGCAGTTGTGCTGTAACGGCAGCCTGGTGATGGCGAGCCCGCGCGATCAGGGTGAACTGGAACGTTTCGCACACCGCACACAAGGCCACGGCTTGTTGCGCGCCGACGAACTGGCTGAGCGCGAGCCCGATCTTGCCGGGCGTTTCAACGGCGCGCTGTTCTTTGCCGACGAAGCACACATGTCTGCGCCAGATGCGTTGCAGTTTTTGCTGGATGAAGCGCGTCAGGCGGGTGCCGAGATTGTATTCGGTGTTGGCGCTGGCGTTGACACTGACGGCCACGACGCCGCCGATGTGGTCATCGATTGTCGCGGTATGGCGGCACGCGATCACCTGCCCGATCTGCGCGGTGTACGCGGCGAGCGCGTGTTGATCCGCTCCAATGACGTCACGCTATCGCGGCCGGTGCAGTTCCTGCATCCGCGCATTCCGCTTTATGTCGTGCCGTGGGGCGACGGGCTGTACATGATTGGTGCCACCGTTATCGAAAGCGAAGAGTCCGGCGCGATGAGCGTGCGCTCTGCGCTGGAGCTTCTGGGCGGTGCCTATGCGGTGCATCCGGCGTTCGCCGAGGCTGAGATTCTGGCCTTTGGAGCAGGCGTGAGGCCCGCGTTTCCCGATAACGTGCCGCGCGCGATCGTGCGCGATGGGGGGCGGCGCATATTCGTAAATGGCGCCTATCGGCATGGCTTTCTGCTTGGCCCGGTTCTGGCGCGCACGGTGGCGGATTATCTGGCTGATGGCCGCACGGGTGCACTGTTGCGGGTTTGAGTGCGGCGCTGGATGCGGGCTGGATTTGCCGTCGATGCGGTATTAAACCGGCTCCGTTCCTATATATCCGCATATCGGGTTAGGCGAAGTTGCCCGGGAGACTGGCGATGGACGCAAGTATTGATGATCGAGGCGACACTGGCTGCGCGGTTGAGATCGTTGTGAACGGTGAGGCGACGGCGACCGCCGCGCCGACGTTGCTCGATCTGGTGGCGGAGCGCGGCCTGGCGGATGTGCGCATTGCCACTGCGCGCAACGGTGATTTCATTCCCGAACGCGCGCGCGCCGAAACACGTTTGCAGGCGGGAGACCGCATTGAAATTCTTTCCGCACGCCACGGCGGCTGAGGCCACGCAACCATGAACGCACCTTCAACCGGGATGGACATCAAGGCGGCGGCTGAACGCAGCGCGCTGACGCTGTATGGCGAGGCTTTGTCTTCGCGCATGCTGATCGGCACAGCGCAATATCCTTCGCCGCAAGTTCTGGCCGAAGCGGTTGAAGCGTCAGGCGCAGGCATCGTAACGGTTTCGCTGCGGCGGGAGCAGGCGCGTGGGCGCACCGGTGAGCGGTTTTTGCAGCTCATTGCCGATCTCGGTGTTCGCGTTCTGCCCAACACCGCAGGATGTCACACGGTAAAAGAGGCCGTCACCACTGCGCACATGGCGCGCGAGCTGTTCGATACGCCGTGGCTGAAGCTTGAGGTGATCGCCAACGACGACACGTTGCAGCCGGACGTGTTCGGTCTCGTTGATGCTGCGCGGACGCTGTGTGCCGATGGCTTCAACGTGCTGCCGTACACGACGGAAGATCTTTCGGTGGCGGATCGGTTGCTTGCCGCCGGTTGCCGCGTGCTGATGCCGTGGGGCGCGCCGATTGGCACCGGGCGCGGTCTTGCCAACCCCTATGCGCTGCGTAGCATGCGCGCCTATTTTCCCGATGTGCCGTTGATTATCGACGCCGGCATCGGTGCGCCGTCCCACGCCGCGCAGGCAATGGAAATGGGCTTTGATGGCGTGCTTCTGAACACCGCGATTGCAAAGGCTGCCGATCCTGTGCGCATGGCGCGCGCGTTCGCGCAGGCGATTGAAGCCGGTCGCACCGCCTATGAAGCTGGCCTCATGGGCGTGCGCGATATGGCTCAGCCATCGACCCCGGTGGTCGGTACGCCTTTTTTTGATCTACGCAAGGATGGTGCCTGAGCCGTGACTGATCCGAAAAATGCGCCATCAATTTCGCAGCCAGATGTTTTCTATCCCATCGTGCCGGATGCCGCCTGGGCGGCGCGTGTCATTTCGCTGGGTGTGCGTACGCTGCAACTGCGCATCAAGGATGCGGCGTCGGCGGATGTTCTGCAGCAGATCGAAGCCACGCTTGCGATTGCGCGGCGCTATGGATGCCAGCTGATCGTGAACGACTATTGGCGCGAGGCGATTGCTGCGGGTGCGGACTATGTGCACCTCGGGCAGGAAGACCTAACCGCCGCTGACGTTGCCGCGATCAAAGCTGCTGGCATTCGCATCGGCATTTCGACCCACTCCATTGAAGAGCTGGATATCGCACTCGCAGCCGGGCCTGACTACATTGCGCTTGGTCCGATCTACGAGACGAAGCTGAAGGCGATGAAATGGCAGCCGCAGGGGTTGGATCGCATCGGCGTATGGAAACAGCGAATCGGGGCGCTGCCGCTGGTTGCGATTGGTGGCATTACGCCGGAACGGGCCGATGGCGTCGTGGCTGCGGGCGCTGATAGCGTCGCTGTCATTACCGATTTTATGACAGCGCAACATCCTGAGAAACGCATCGAAACCTGGCTTGCGTGGGCGACGCGTCAACGGTTGGCTTAAGGTTCAGAGCTTACACTGCTTGCCTCTAAAGTGATCGCAGCATCAAATGCGCGCGACAACTGCATCGATATCCATTGCAGAACAGAGTGCAGACGAACGGTGATGCATGGCGTTTCGCTTCAAACCCACAGAACGCATTGAAGATGGCTTTCAGCGCATCGTCGCTGAGCAGATTGCACGCGCGCAGCAAATTCTGCGTACCGCAGACGAGCAATCCGTCGCCGTGCACGAGGCGCGCAAATCGATAAAGCGGCTGCGTGCGCTGCTGCGGCTGGTGCGGCCTTCGATTGGTGAAAAAACCTTCAAAAGTGAGAACGCTTTTCTTCGCGATATAGGCCTGTCGCTTTCCGGCGCGCGCGATTGTTTCGTGCTGGCGGAGACGTTGAAGACACTAGGCGCTGAAGCGCAGATCGAACCGCGCTCGCTTATCGCCGAAGTGTGCGAGTGCATCGCTGGCAATAGTGAAGCAAGCGATCCTCAGCAAACGCGATTGGCGATCAAGCGGGCCGATGCATTGCTCGATGATGCGAAGGCTCGCCTTGAAGCGCTGAAGTTCGCCGGTAGCCAGTTCGATGTCGTCGGTGCAGGTTTGGAGCAATCCTATCGCCGCGCCCGTCTCGCGTTTGCTGAAGCCTATCGCAGCGGCGATGATGAGGCGTTCCACGAATGGCGCAAGGGCGCGCAGACGCACTGGCGCCAGATGCTGCTGCTTGCGCCGGCATGGCCGGCTTATCTGGGCGCGCGGGCGGCTGAGGCGCGGGCTTTGTCGCAGTTGCTTGGCGATGATCACGATCTGGCCGTCGTGGTTGCCTTTCTGCAGTCCGATGCAACAACCGATGTGGATGAAAAAGGCCGCGTGTTGATTGTGGCCAAGGCTAGGGATGCACAGCAAGCTCTGCGCGTAGAAGCCCATGCACGGGGCCAACGGCTGTTTGCGGCGGGACCGAAACGTCTGCGTCGCGCAGTGGGTGAGTTCTGGAATGCGGCGGCGGCTCTCAAAGCGCTGGAAGATGACCGTACCGCCGAACCGTCATGTAATGGCGGTAACGGGGGCAAGGCCCGCAAGCGCGTTAGCAATGTTGGCCGCAAAGTCAGAAAATCGGCTGAATAGCCTTATGCAACTCAAGGGCTGAAAAGCCGATCAGGTGCCGGTTCGCCAGGGCGTATGGCTTGGCGCGGGACAGGCCCGGTGGCGGCTCGTTCCGGTGCTTTAAGCCCCTCACACAATTGTCGATTTGTGCCTTAGCGCTGAACCTGGATATTGGCTAGGGTACAGCCCGATATTAAATCGGTGCCATAGAGCCGATAGCTCAGCCAGGATTTCCCACCCGTGAACGAGATAAAGCCTGCCGCGACCTTCCAGCCCGATCCGCGGTTCCGCCCGGCCAACCATCCGAACGTCAAATGCGGACGCATCGGCGTTCTGCTGCTCAATCTCGGCACGCCGGACGGCACCGACTACTGGTCGATGCGGCGCTACCTTGAGGAGCTTTTGTCCGACGAGCGCGTCATTGAGGTGCCTCGCTGGAAGTGGTGGCCAATTCTCAATCTCATCATTCTCACCGTCCGCCCCGGCGCCAAGGGCAAGGACTACGACACCATCTGGAACAAAGAGCTGGACGAAGGCCCGCTGAAGACGATCACGCGCGGCCAGGCCCAGAAGTTGGCGGCCGCCGTAGGTAATCCGGAACGGATCGAAGTCGACTTCGCGATGCGATAGGCGAACCCGACGACTGAGAGCCGCATAAAGGCGCTGATGGAAAAGGGATGCGATCGCATCCTGCTGGTGCCGCTCTATCCCCAGTACGCCGCCGCGACGACGGCGACTGCCGCCGATCAGGCGTTCCGCGCCCTGATGAAGATGCGCTGGCAGCCCGCTGTTCGCGTCGCGCCGAGTTATCACGATGATCCGGTCTACATCGACGCCGTCGCCAACGCGATGCGCCAGGATCTGGCCAAACTCGATTTCGAGCCGGAAATGATCATCGCGACGTTTCACGGCATGCCGCAGGCATACCTGGAAGCGGGCGATCCCTACCATTGCCAGTGCCAGAAGACCTCGCGCCTCCTTCGCGCCAGCCTTGGATGGCCTGAGGAAAAGTGGCTGACCACATTCCAGTCGCGCTTTGGCAATGATCCCTGGCTGCAGCCCTACACTGACGAGACAGTGAAGCGCCTTGCTGCGGAAGGCGTCAAACGGCTGGCACTGGTCGCGCCGGGCTTCTCGGCGGACTGCCTCGAAACGCTTGAAGAGCTTGACGGCGAAAACCGCCATTACTTCGAGGGTGGCGGCGGTGAAAAATTCGCTTATCTGCCAGCGCTGAACGACAGCGACGAGGGCATCCGCGTCATTGAGGCGGTGGTCCGCCGCGAGTTACAAGGCTGGATCTGATCGCCTGATCGCTCAGCGGTGATCGGCACCTTATGGGATGCGGCGGCAACTACTCGCTGTAGCCCGCCGTACGTTGGTGCGCGCTTGCTTGTAAAAAACGGCACGCCCCGGCCCAGGCCCCACCGTTGGCCATATTACTGCGCCACCCTTCCGCCATACAGGCTTCGTCCGCAGTTCAGGTGTGTTCCATAACTGACTGTCGAGGCACCGTTTTTTAATATTGTGTTTGCCTCAGTACGGTAGCGTGCCGGGGCTGCATCTCACCCCCGGGGGCTCCATGGAACCATCATTTTTCGCCGCGAATACCGGCTTTGAAGTTTTCGGCGTGCTGCTCGTCATTCTGGCGGTCGTCATCCTGTGGTCGACGGTCAAGATCGTGCCCCAGGGCATGAACTACACGGTCGAGAATTTCGGCCGTTACACCCGTACGCTGACGCCCGGCCTGCATATTCTTATCCCGGTGATGGAGCGCATCGGCCACCGAATGAACATGAAGGAGCAGGTGCTCGATATTCCGAGCCAGGATGTCATCACGCGCGACAACGCCATGGTGCGCGTCAACGGCGTCACCTTCTTTCAGATCTTGAATGCGGCGCGCGCAGCTTACGAAGTGGACGCGCTGGAGCCTTCGATCGTCAACCTGACGATGACGAATATCCGTACTGTTATGGGCTCGATGGATCTCGACGAACTGCTGTCCAATCGTGATCAGATCAACGCGCGGCTGTTGCAGGTGCTCGATCAGGCAACGGAAGCCTGGGGCATCAAGGTCACCCGCATCGAGATCAAGGACATCGATCCGCCGCGCGATCTGGTTGACGCGATGGCCCGTCAGATGAAGGCTGAACGCGAAAAACGTGCACAGATCCTTGATGCAGAAGGCTCACGTGCAGCGGAAATTCTGCGTGCTGAGGGCGAGAAGCAGGCCGTGATGCTTGAGGCCGAAGGCCGTAAAGAAGCTGCGTTCCGCGATGCCGAAGCCCGCGAGCGTTCCGCGGAAGCGGAAGCCAGGGCGACGCAGATGGTTTCCGACGCCATCGCCAATGGCAACGTGCAGGCCATCAACTACTTCGTCGCCAACAACTACGTGAAGGCCCTTGAATCGCTTGCCAAAGCGCCGAACCAGAAAGTGATTTTGATGCCGCTGGAAGCATCCTCGGTTATCGGATCGCTAGCCGGTCTGGCCCAGATCACCGGCGAGGCGTTCGGTAGTGGCTCGGGAGCGCCTGCGCCATCGACACCGCCGCGAGGCAGCGTGCCGCGCGCCTGAGGATCAGGCTCGAACGATGCAGCGCATGCAGGATCGCAACACAACCATGATGATGGTGTGTGGCGGTCCTGCTAAGCTCAGCCAATAGCGGTGGGAGAGTCCTGATGGGGTTGACCGAGTTTTTCTCAAGCCTTGGCGCGTGGAACTGGTTCATCCTTGCGGTGGCGCTGTTCGTGCTGGAAGCAATTGTACCTGGCGTGCACTTCGTATGGTTCGGCGCTGCAGCGGCTGTTGTGGGGCTTTTCGGCCTGACATTCGACATCGCGTGGGAGTGGCAACTTATTGCCTTCGCCGTGCTGTCCTGCGCTTCAGTGTTCGTTGCCCGTCGCTACGCCGCGCCGGATATGTCGGCCAGCGATGAGCCGGATCTTAACTCCCGTGCCGGACAGTATCTGGGCCGTGTGGTGACCGTCGAAGAGGCCATCACCGGGGGGCGCGGAAAAGTGCGCGTCGGTGACACCGTCTGGAACGCGCAGGGTTCCGATGCGCCACAGGGCGCGATGGTCAGAGTTACGGGAGCAGTCGGAACAGTGCTCGTGGTCGAACATGCGGTCAATTAAACGGGACGCACGTCAGCCGGGCATGTTCGTATGGCTGCTGGCTCTTGTTAGCCTAGTGCTGCCCGTTGCCGGAGTCGCGTTGACGCTCTACGGGCTTTACCTCGTGCTGGAGAAAGGTGCGGAGGGCTGGTTGTGGGCGCTGGCCGGTGTGGGGCTGCTGATCGTCGACACAATCATTGACCGCAAATGGGCATTCTGGAATCGCCGTGAACCGGCTCTCAACCGTCGCGCCGATCTTTTGATCGGACAGGTCGTGACGGTGTCGGCAGCTATTCCCGCTGATGGGCGCGGGCGGGTTGAAGCCGGCGATGGCGAATGGGCTGCCGATGGCGTTGAGGCCGAAGTCGGCGAACAGCTCCGGGTCAGTGGATCGAAAAATTCGGTGCTTACAGTCGAGCGCTTGTAATCAGCTCTCCGCGCAACAAACGCTGCACGAACGCTCTACCTTCCGCCTACGCAACGCCTTTGCCACCGATTGTGAGATGCTTGCGAATAGCCTCGAGCTGGTCGGTGATCGCGGCTTTGTCCGGCGTGTCGAGCGCGTAAAAATCAAAGCGGATGTTTGATTGCAGGTTCGGCAGCAGCGTTGGCAGCGACGTGGCAAAGAACGTGCGCGTGGCATCACCGCAGGCGTCCGTCTCCTCTTCGTTGCGGCCGTGGGTGACGATGACAATCATTTCGCGGATGTGCGTCAGCAGCGGCGAGATCTGATCGCCCGCGATGCGATACGCGATGCCCGGCCTCCACACCCGCTCGAAATATCCCTTCAGCAGCGCCGGCATGTCGTACATCCACACCGGCAGAATGAAGATGACGCGCTCGGCTTGGCTCAGATGCTCGGCCAGATCGGTGAGATCGGTAGGGATCTCATCGCGGAAGAAGTTTGCGTATTCAGCTGGTGAGATGACTGGATTGAAGTACGTCTGATTGAGATCGTCGCTCAGTACATCGCGCCCCTGAGCCTGCAGCGTCTGCGTCACCATTCGCGCCACTTGCCCGCACAGGCTTTGTTCCGAAGGGTGACAGGTGACGAGGAGATCGGCGGACGGCATCAGGCGTATTTTCCGACAGTATCTTGAGGGCATACGCAGGCCGCCGCTTCCGGAGCGCAATTAGTCTCTGGCAACGGGATGGCGCGGACGACAGCCAAGCGCTTTTAAAGCTGCAGGCAGCAGGATAACCGGCTGCTTATGCAACGCCAGCCCGCAGCAGGTCGTGGACGTGAATGATGCCCACCGGCTTGCCGCGTTCCACCACGAACAGCGCCGTGATGCGCGAAGCGTTGATCTGTTCCAGTGCGGCCGAGGCAAGCATGCCCGGCTTCACCGTTTTCGGTGACCGGGTCATGATGTCGACCGTACGGCGCAGAATGAGATTTTCGCCCATGTGACGCCGCAAGTCGCCGTCGGTGACGATGCCGACCAGCTTGCCCTTCGCGTCGACGATGCCAAGGCAGCCGAGGCTCTTCTGCGTCATGGTGACGAGCGCATCGCTCATCTGATCGGTGTCGCGCGCGATCGGCATGCGGTCGCCCGTGTGCATCACATCAGCGACGTACTTCAGGCTTGCGCCCAGCGAGCCACCCGGATGGAACGCCTTGAATTCCTGCGGCGTGAAACCGCGCGCTTCCAGCAGGGCGATGGCTAGGCAATCGCCGAGCGCAAGCTGCATGGTCGTGGATGTTGTTGGCGCCAATCCGTGCGGACAGGCTTCCTTGGCGCGCGGCAGTTCCAGAACGACGTCGGAATGCTTACCGAGCGCCGACTCGCTGCGCGACGTAATTGCAACCAGCGGCACGTTATATCGGCGCGAGTAGGTGATCAGCGGTTTGAGTTCGACCGTTTCGCCTGACCATGAAAGCGCGAGCAATACGTCGTCGGTGGTCACCATGCCGAGGTCGCCATGGGAGGCTTCGGTCGGGTGCACAAAGAAAGCGGGCCGGCCTGTTGAAGCGAACGTGGCGGCGATCTTCTGGCCGACATGCCCGCTCTTGCCGATGCCGGTGACGACCACACGGCCCTTGGCCGCACGCATCACCCGCACCGCTTCAGCGAACGCGCGCGCCATCTCACCCGTCAGAGCTTCGCGCAGGAGATTGAGGCCGTCGCACTCCAGATCCAGGGTGCGCAATGCGGACGCAACGGGAAGCCTGCCGAGTTTCTTGTCGCCCTCAACGCTTTTCAAATTACGCAAAGGCCCGTCGGTCGCTGTCATCGCCCTATGCCCCCGATGGCTAAGTGTTAACAACTTCTTACAATTTTCAGGCCGTGTCCAGCTCATGCAACACGTCTTGCACGATCTTTGGAGCCGTCCCGGCCGTCAATCTAAACAGACCGTTAACCGACGCTCTTTAGCGTTCCAATGGTCTTGTACAGCGTTCACGTGGTGGAATTTGTCACATGGGAGCGTCTGTGTCCGGCATCCGCATGATCGTGGGGCTTCTGTTCGGCTGCGCCGTTATTGTCGGCGCGGCGCGAATTTTCGCGCCTGCTCCGGCGGTGGCCCAGATCCTTGATCCGCCACAGCGCGCTGCTGAGCCGCGACGGCCTCTGCTGCGCCCCACGCTTCCAGATGATTCGGTCTTCGAGCAGGAAGATCAAAACGCGTTCGATGATGGCCGCTTCGGCATCGATCAGCCCGCGCCCCGCCGACCGCTGCTGCGTCCGGGCACGGATGATGAGGGCGAGGGCATCGAACTGGGCACCGGCGTAGATAGCGGACAAGAGCAAACCGCACAGCAAGGTGCTGAGGGCAATGCGTTGCCGGGCATGCTGCCGGCTGATGCGAACGCCGAGGATGGCCGCGGGCGCCTGACCATCGCGGGTGACGGCGATCCCGTCTCATTGGCAGAACCGCAGGCGCCAATGGATGGTGTCATCGATCTGTCCGAGCCGGAAGCGCCGATGGAAGGCGAAGAGGATATAACGGCTGCGGATATGCGGTCGCCGGACGATGTGCGGGCGTTCGCGATGGAACCGGCGGGGTACGATCCGCTATTGCTGCAGGCCGATGAGATCAATCTCATCATGGGGCGCAGCAACTTTCAGGGCTTTGTGCTGGATCCATTCCCGCAGCTCGGCACACGCATTGGCAGCTTCACGCTCTATTCGAATGTGGATGCCTATTACGATTACAACAGCAACCTGTTCGCTTCACCGGTTGCGCTGGGTGACAGCTCGCTTGTGTTGCGTCCGGCTGGGCGGCTGGTATCAAACTGGGCACGCCATGCGGTGGAACTGCGCGGTAGCGCCGATTTCAGCTTCCATGATCGCTACCCATCGGAGAACGATAAAGCATATCTGGTAGAGGGGCTTGGCCGTCTCGACATAACCAGCCGCACCAACCTGCAAGGTTTGATCGCGCATCAGGAAGCGCAGGAAAGTCGCTCCGCCATCAACGCGATCTCGGTGGGATCGCGGCCGAACATCAATGTCGATCGCTATCGCGCCGCATTCAATCACCGTTTCAATCGGCTGTCGGTGCAGGCGCGGGGTTCGATCATCGATACCTCGTATAGCGATGATGTCATTTTCGGCTTTTTGCAAAGCAACGCCGATCGCAATTACACGCTGTATGAGCAGGCATTCCGCCCGCAATGGGAGTTCTCTCCCTATCTGTTCCTGTTCTCAGACATCGCGATCAATCAGCGCGACTACAACGTCGCCACTTACTCCGATGGCATCAATCGTTCATCGCAGGGCGAGCGTTACCGCGTCGGCGTATCATTTGGAAACGTGAGCGAAATCCTGCGCGGCAGTATCAGCCTGGGCTACGGCCGTCAGCAGATCAACAACCATGAACTGCCTGTGGTCGATGGACTGCTGATCGATGCCGACCTTGCATGGCAGGTGACGCCGCTGACGACGCTGCAATTCGTGGCGACAAGTGAAGTTGCGGAAACGACGACCGCTGGTTCGCCTGGCGTTATGGAACGCACTTATGGTCTGGAAGCGCGGCACTCTTTCACGCAAAACCTTGTCGGCATTGCAGGCGTGGGCTTCATGACGCGTGATTTCATTGGTGTTGGACAAACGGAAGAGCAGTTCAGCGGAGCGGTGGGCGCCGACTATTATCTCAACCGTTGGGCGGTTCTGTTCGCACGCTATGAATACACAGACTTCCAGTCTTCATGGCCAGCAGGCAGTTACACGGCCAACGAAATACAGGCTGGTGTACGTCTGCGACACTGATTGAGCGCCGCAGACGTTGTGTGGTGGCGCAGGCGATGGCGCACGTAGTGGCGCAGCAGCGTCAAGCCAGCTTCGCCAACCCGGCTTTGAGCGCATTGGCAAGCTCAGGGCGCTCAAGTCCGTAGGCGATATTCGCCAGCAGGAAGCCTAGCTTGGTGCCAGTGTCATAGATTGTGCCGTCGAAGCGTACGGCATGGAACGGTTTACCGGCTTGCAACATGGCCAGCATGGCATCGGTGAGCTGGATTTCTCCGCCAGCGCCGCGCTCCTGCGTTGCCAGAATATCGAACACTTCGGGCTGCAGAATGTAGCGTCCGGTGATGTGCAGGTTGGACGGGGCGGTTCCCTGCTTTGGCTTCTCAACCATCTTGGCGATGCGCGAAACTTTCTCGCTGGCATCGTCAACGCCGACGATACCGTACTGATGCGTTTCGCTTTCAGGCACCGGCGATACAGCGATGAGATTGCCGCCGTGATTGTTATAAGCGTCCATCATTTCGGCCAGACAGCCATCGCCGCCGTGGTGCAGCATATCCGGCAGCAGCAGCGCAAACGGTTCGTCGCCGATGACTTCGCGCGCGCACCAAACAGCGTGGCCCAATCCTAACGGCGCCTGTTGGCGCGTGAAGCTGGTGCAACCCGGCCCAGGCAGATCGCTGGCGAGTTCTTCCAGCTCTTTGATTTTGCCACGCTGATTGAGCGTCGCTTCGAGTTCGGGTGCGTGGTCGAAGTGGTCTTCGATGGTTGCTTTGTTGCGTCCGGTGACGAATACGAAATGCTCAATGCCGGCCGCGCGCGCTTCATCCACGACGTGCTGAATGACGGGGCGGTCGACGACGGTCAGCATTTCCTTCGGAATGGTCTTGGTCGCAGGCAGAAAGCGCGTGCCTAGCCCCGCAACCGGAAACACGGCCTTGCGGATGCGTTTGGACGTCACGGACATTGGAAACTCCCGGAAGCAAGTCGCTTGCGTTTAAGGGGTTCTTGGGGTGTTGCGGAGTAGTCGGGCGAAGCTGAGCATGAACTGGCTCAGTTCTTGAAAGAGATGCGATATATCCTTGGGGACGATCTGCGGTGCGCGGTCGCTTGAATCAAGGCATAGTTAACGCCCCGTATTGGTGCGGATTTCGGCGATCGACGACAGCGTCGGGAAGGTGTGAACCAAGATGACCATCCTCGTTACCGGCGGTGCCGGATATATCGGCAGCCATATGGTTCTTGAGCTGCTGGACAGCGGCGAAAATGTGGTCGTCCTCGATAATCTTTCGACCGGCTTCCGGTGGGCTGTGCCGGAGCTTGCCACCCTTGTTGTGGGCGACATCGGCGATCAGGAACTGGTCCGCAGCATCGTGCGCAAGCATGGCGTGAAGGCGATCATTCACTTTGCCGGTTCGATCGTTGTGCCAGAGTCGGTCGTGGATCCGCTGGGCTATTATCATAACAACACGGTCAAGTCGCGCGCCCTGATGGAAGTGGCGGTTGAGCTCGGCATCGAACACTTCATCTTCTCCTCGACGGCGGCGGTGTACGGCAACCCGCAGGAAATTCCTGTGCGGGAGGACGCGCCGCTGGCTCCGGTTTCGCCCTACGGGTCGTCCAAGCTGATGACCGAAATCATGCTGGCGGATACGGCGAGAGCCCATAATTTCCGGTATGTTGCTTTGCGTTATTTCAACGTGGCGGGGGCCGATCCGAAGGGACGCACCGGCCAGTCCACACCTAACGCAACACACCTGATTAAGGTTGCCTCGGAAGTGGCGCTGGGCAGGCGGCCATACATCGAAGTGTTTGGCACCGATTACGAAACTGCGGACGGCACCTGCGTGCGCGACTACATCCACGTCACCGATCTGGTGCGCGCGCATATGGCTGCGCTGCGGCATCTGCGCGATGGCGGTGCCTCGGAAATCTTCAATTGCGGCTACTCGAAGGGCTTCTCGGTTCTTGAAGTGGTCGACGCTGTAAAGCGTGTGGTCTGGTTCGGACTTTGAGGTGCGTCTGTCGCCGCGCCGGGCCGGTGATCCGGCAGCGATTGTAGCGGCATCGGACAAGATCCGCGTGCGGCTGGTGATGGCGCCCTGAATACGACGATCTCTGATAACGATCACACGCAATGCGCTGGCTTGGGAAACCCATCTGAAGCAGTTCAAGAACGCAAGTTAAGCGGCCCGCGCGACAGCAAAGTTAGCGTCTGTTAATGGCGGTTAACGCCCGTTTATCTTGAGGGTCTGAAAAATGCGCCTATTTATGGCGCATATGGTTTCGTCACGGCTTATCCCCGTTCCAATGATCGGGCCGCAATCGGTCAGGTCGATGTTTGGAACCGGCCCGTTCCGCAACTGCCTCGCCGCTCCAGTTCAAACTCACCAGAAGGATCGATCGACGATGAGCATCCTCCGAAATGGCATGCGCGAAGTCATCTCGCACGCCGTTGCAATGGCCGCTGTCGCCATGCTGCTGACCGCTGGGGTATCCGCTCCGGCAGCGGCTGAGACCTGGGATGAGTTTGTCAACGGACTTTGGCCTGAAGCTGAGGCGCAGGGTGTCTCGCGCAAGACGTTCGACGATGCCTTCCGTGGATTGAAACCAGACCTGTCGCTGCCCGATCTCATCATTCCGGGCAAGAAGCGGGACGACAGTGCTGGCCAGGCCGAGTTCACCAAGTCGGCGTTTGAATATCTGAACCTGAAGTATCTTTCCTCGCTCTCGGAGAAGGGGCGCAAGTTCCTCAAGGACCACGAGAAGGAAATCATCGAGATCGAACGCCGGACAGGCGTTGATCGCTACATCATGGTGGCGATCTGGGGCCGCGAAACGGCATATGGCCGCCACAAGCTTCCGCACGATGCCATCCGTGTGCTGGCAACGCAGGCTTACACGGGGCGCCGCAAGGATCAGTTCCGCGCTGAAATTCTCGCTGCACTGAAGATGCTGCAAGAAGGCGTGCCGCGCGCCAAGATGCGCGCTTCGTGGGCCGGCGCCGTTGGCCAGACGCAGTTCATGCCGACGGAATATTTCCAGCATCTTGAAGACGGCGATGGCGACGGCAAGGTCGACATTTTCGATTCTGTTCCCGACGCGCTTGCATCGGCTGCGCGCCAGCTTGCCAACAAGGGTTGGGTGCGCGGTTTGCGTTGGGGCTATGAGATCGATCTGCCGGCAAACGGCGACTGCTCGCTTGAAGGCCCGCCCGGCGAGCGCACCATCGGCGAATGGCGCAAGCTGGGTTTGAAGCGGCACGGCAAGACACCGTTCAAGCCCGCTGAAGACAGCATCAGCGCCTATCTGATGATGCCATCGGGCTCGTTCGGTCCGGGCTTCCTGGCGACGGAAAACTTCAGGGTCATCCGCCTCTACAATACGTCCGATCTTTACGCGCTGTTCGTTGGCGATCTTGCAGATCGGATTGCAGGCGGTGGCGGCTTCCATGTGCCTGCCGCCAAGGTTGCGCAGCCGCGCACGGCGCAGGTCAGCGAGATCCAGGCGCGGCTTGCCGAGCTTGGCTATGGCATCGACATCGTGGACGGCAAGATCGGTTCCAACACGCGGCGGCAGGTTGGCACGTATCAGAAGGCGAGCGGTCTGAAGATCACCTGCTGGCCGACCGAGGATGTACTGAAGAGCCTGCGCGCCAATCCAGCCAGCAACCCGTAATACGTTTTTCGCACCGGCGTTCCGCTTCGCGGAGCTGGCCGCCGGTGCATGATGACATCGCATCAGCAGCGGCCCGTGCGCAGGAACATTGCAGATCCTGCGCGCTTCACCGTTGCGGCGATCCCGCCCCCTCGCCGGCAAGGCGATACGGGACGCGACTGCTCACGCTAGATAACCGCGGGGCATGTCGCTGCTGGTCGCCTAACTAAACTTCCTCCCGGCGTAGGCCGGGATCTACGCAAATCTTTGCCATGATGCGGCTGGAAAGAGGCTCTTCCGGCGCCGCGCATGCTATTTCAGCTGATCGAGCGTTGAAGCTGGCGTGGATTTCGACTGTTGTCGGGATGACGGGGGAAAGCGTCGAACGACTGCACTTCAAGCGTGAGATTATCTGAGGCTACCCAAGCGATGCGGGGATGACGCCATGGGGTTTGAGCTTTTTTCTTTACGTACGGACCCCAGGCAATATGGCTTGCGTGGTTTCTGTGCGTCATATTGATTTGCGTACGGATCAACCTTCGGTACGGAAATAAATTTCATTGGAAAAAGCTTGCAGGCCTTTTTCTATTTTCGGTCGCATTCATTTGGCTGCTCTCGACACTTCTGCATGAGTATGCGCACTGGCGCGTCACTGTTTATGACGAGTATGGCTCTCAGTACCTTTCAAATGACGGTAGCACCGAGCCTCGCCTGTACGACAGATTTTTGAAGATCGCGATCAACGATACTGGCAATGCATTGCAGCCGATAGGGGCAATTCTAAACTCGTTGGTATTCATTGCGATTGGGCAGCTAATCGCGTTCCCGGTTGTATCAATTCGCAATCGCATTATCGCGCGGCGTCGAGTGCCACCTGCTTAATGGGACGGGTCGCGGCGTAGCCGATTAGCCCGGCGCTGCCGAAGTGCAATCACGCGTTCGGCGGCCGGCTCCCCGGAGGGGAGTCACCGAGCGCCAAAAAGAAAGAACCGATCAGCGCGGTGCTGCGGTGGTGCTTGCTGCCATCTGAGTTTTGAGCAGGCTATCGTAGACTTCCAGCGTCTGCTGTTTCATCTGCTCCAGTGAGTACGACGAGAGCACGTGCTGGCGCGCGCGTGCGCCCATCTGCGTGCGTTCTTGCGCCGACATCGAAAGCGCTTCGCCGATGGCCTTGGCCAGCGCGGCTTCGTCGCCCGGCGGAACCAGCCATCCGGTGGCGCGATCGGCGGGGCAGCCGGGACGTCCGCGCACGGTTTCGGGCGGGGCGCCGATTTCGGTTGCGATCACCGGAGTCGCCATCACCTGCGCCTCAGTGGCGGTGCGTCCGAATGCTTCGGGCTCGATGGACGCCACAACGGAGACATGGGACGCGCACAGCGCGGCGGGCATGTCGCCCTCGTGGCCGACGAGACGCACGCGATCCTTAAGGCCCGCGTCATTGATCTGCTGCTGCAAGGCATCCCGATAGGCGCTGCGGTTCTGTGCATCGCCCGCCAGAATGAACACGACATCATCGATCGTATTGCCACGGGCAAGCAGCTCCGCCGCGCCGATGACGACCTTCTGTCCCTTCCATGCGGTGAGACGTGCTGCATGCAACACGACGCGCTGGCCCGGTTCGACACCCCAGCGGCGGCGTACAGCGGCGACTCGTTCGGGCTCGACGGCTTCAGGGTTGAAGTGCGCGCCATCGACGCCGCGATAGATCACCCGCAGTTTGGCGCCGGGGGTGCCATAGCGCATGCGGATGAGGTCGCTGGTGTAATGGGAATTAGCGATGACGATGTCGCCGCGCGCCATGACGCTGTTGTAGAGGCTCTTTAAGGATGACTTTTCAGAATAGGCGCCATGGTAGGTGGTGACGTACGGAACGCCCGTGCGGCGGGCGGCCAGCAAGGCGCTCCAGGCGGGGGCGCGGCTACGTGCGTGGATGAGATCGACGCCATCCTGGCGCACAATGCCGGCGATGAGATGGGCGTTCCAGATGATGTGCAGAGGGTTCTTGGTGGCCGCGGCAAAAAACCGTACATCGGCGCCGGTATCGCGCAGCCGTTGCACCATGCGGCCGCCTTCGGTCAGAACGATGCACCGCCCGCCTGCGGACTGGACGGCATCGGCAATCTCTATGGTAGAGAGTTCCGCGCCGCCGGTATCAAGCTCCGGTATGATCTGAAGTACGGTCGGGCGCTTCTCGGCCACAAGCTAGTCCTCCGCCATCGAAAGGGTTGTTTAGATTGAGTGAGAGCCAACCGCAATTCCTCCAATTGGGTCGAGGTGAAACTGTTTCGGAGCGGCGCATCGCCTATCGGGCTGATCCGCCGGCTGCGGGCGATGGCGAGGGCATCAGCCTGTTCTGGCTGTCGGGCTACAAGTCTGACATGGGCAGCACGAAGGCGACCGAACTGGCGGCCTTTGCGGCGGCCAACGGCTATGGCTGCACGCGCTTTGATTATTCGGGCCATGGCATTTCCAGCGGCGAATTTGAGAATGGCACGATCGGGTCTTGGCTGGAAGAAGCGCTGAAGGTGTTCCGCACCGTTACCAGCGGGCGCCAGATCGTGGTCGGTTCCAGCATGGGCGGCTACATCGCGCTGCTGATGCTGCGGCGGCTGCTGGCGATTGCGCCGGAGCAGGCTGCGCGCATCGCGGGCGTTGTGCTGATCGCGCCGGCCTGGGACATGACCGAAGAGCTGATGTGGAAACAGTTCGATCAGAAGGCGCGCCGCGATCTGGAAGAGACAGGCGTGTTTTTGCTGCCGTCGGAGTACGGCGAGCCCTATGCGATATCCCGCGCACTGATTGAAGAGGGGCGCAGTCATCTGATGGGGCGCCGGCCGTTCGATCCGGGGCGTCCGGTTGTCATTCTGCAGGGGCGCTTTGATACGTCGGTTCCGATCAGCCATTCGCGCGCACTGGTGAGTGTGCTGGAAGGCGGCTGGGCGGAGTTTGTAGAGATTCCAGACGGCGATCATCGGTTGTCGCGGCCGCAGGATATATCGCTTCTTTTTACCAAAATCGACGAGATGATCGCGCGGGCAAACTTCAAGTAGCGGGACAGAAAAAAGAGGGATCGACAGAAGCTTCGGTCCGTGGAAAGCTGGTGTTCGAGTGATGGAATGCGAGCACCGCCATGACGAATGCGGGCCTTGGCGCCCTCAGAGTCGCTTGTGAATTTTCTCTCATCCCGCAGTGATTGCCACTGTCGGAGCCGAAGTCGAGTTCGGCCTGATCGTCAAAAGCACGCGGTGGAACCCGGCAGATTTTGCAGCGGGCCACCGCGGCGCCCACCACGCTTCCAAATACAATTCGCGCCATAACCCGCGATCGGTGAACCAGCGCGCTCAGCTTGCGTTGCAGCGCACGGGAAGTCGCGCGTGCGCTTATCGTCAGTCGTTGCAGATGTCGTCGCCGCAAGCACGCGCGGTGACGTTGTCGTCGTATTCGGTCAATCCCAAACACTAGGAGGACAATTGCATCGCAATGCGATGCTGCGCATTGCGTGAACCAAAAAATCGAACTGTGTTTGCAGCAGAGGAGTTCAACGTGCGCACGACAATTAAAATTGCCGCCAATGTTGGAGGATTTGCGCGACATCAATGATCACACCGTCGCCTTAGAGCGACCATGGATTTGCGCTGAATTTTACGATTGTCACGATCACAGAAAACAGGAGAGCGCCTATGGAGAGAGCCCTGCAAATCGTCTTCAAGAACGTGGAGAGCTCAGCTTCCCTGGAGAATATGATCCGCATGCGAGCGGACCGTTTGAAGAAGTTCCACCCCAACATCATTGGCGCGCGCGTGGTGGTGAGCGTGCCGCACCGCGCATCGGAAGCCGGCAAGCTTCCGCTTGGCATTGCGGTTGAGGTGGAGGTGCCAGGCCATAACACGGTTGTGGCCAAGGGCGAGCAGGAGCGCGCCGACGCCAAGGGCGAAAATACGGCGGTGGTGAACCGCGTGTTCGAGGCGATCGAGCGGCAGCTCGGCCAGATCATGGCGACGCGCAAGGGGGCCGTGAAGCAGCACGCTTCGGCTGGAGATACCGGCATTGTGGTGCGGATGTTCCCGGATGAGGACTATGGCTTCATCGAGGTTAAAGGCTCGCCGGACCTATATTTTTCCCGCGATGCCTGCGGTAACGGGGCGTTCGAGGACATAAAGGTCGGGGCGATGGTGCACGTGCTGCGCTCGCCGGCGGAAGGGCCGATGGGTCCGCAGGCCAGTTCGGTGAAGCTGCTGGACGCCGCCCGCAGTCCTTCATGATGTTGCGAACAAGCATCCGTCGTCTTTCTCCGCCATGCTACAGGAGGTGAAGGAATAAAAGGGGGAGGGACGGATGCTGCAGACAACGCCCGGCGGCAGGCTGGCGGAGGATTTGGCGCGGATCGAGGAGATCGCCGCGCGTCCGGCAGGCACCGCGCGGGAACTGGCAGCGAACCTGAACGAGCTCTATGCGGCGACGTATGAGCTTTGTCTCGACCGCTACGAGCTCGACACGCTGCTGCATTCGGCGCCAGAAATAGCGCAGGCCATCTTTGCGATGCGCCTGCGTCTGCGCAGCCAGATTGCCGATTGGCACGCGCGCGGATTTCTGACGCGGCCGGGCGAGCGCGCATTGCGCAACGCGCTTCGCATTGCCCGTTACGTCACCGACATGATGGGCGAGATCAACATCCGCTACGCCCAGCTCGGCCCGAACGAGAAAACGCTGCGCGGCTTCAGCGGCCGCAGCTTTAACACGTTCGTCAATCCGAAGTTTGAGACCGGCGAAGACATCGATTTCCGCACCGGCGATCTGCTGCTCATGCGCGGCATGGCGCACAACAGCGCCGCGATTGCACGCATCGGTGATGTCGACAGCCAGTTCAGCCATCTGGCGATGATCTACACTGACGCCAACGGCAAACACTGGGTGGTGGAAGCGCTGATTGAATCGGGATCGGTGATCAATCCGCTGTCCGAAACGCTGCACCACGGGCTTGGCCGCTGCATTGTGTTCCGCCATCGCGATCCGGAACTGGCGGCGCGTGCGGCGGCGATGATCTATCACACCATCGCCAAGTCACATCAGAAGCGCAACGGCCACATCTGGTACGACTTCTCGATGGAGCTAGAGGGCAACAAGGAGCTATTCTGTTCCAAGCTGGTGCGTGAGGCGTTCCGGCTGGGCAGTGAGAACAGGGTTACACTGCCGACATTCATGACACGCTTCGACATGCGCAACCGCGACTTCGTGGATCGCATCGGTGTGACCGCGCGCGAAACGTTCGCGCCCGCCGACATCGAAATGGAGCCGGATTTCGACGTGGTGGCGGAGTGGCAGGACTATCGCGTCACCTCGCGCCTGCGGTTGCAGGATCTGCTGATGGATCAGCTGTTCCACTGGATGGAAACGCACGACTATCGGTTCGAGGAGGATTTTCCGGTCCGCCTGATCGGCTGGATGGGGCAGATGTCGGGCCAGCTTTCAACGCGCGCCAAGCAACTGATCGCAGATGTGGTGCCGACCGTGCCGCCGAACATGACGCGCTCGGCGATCAAGGCAGTGGCGATGCTGCATCGGACGGCCGAGCCGCTGCTGGATGAATTGCAGGCGCTGGAGCGTCGTCGCATCGACCGCACCGGCCGTCCGCTGCATCCGCGCGAGGTTTATGATTTCCTGGAAACCAAGCGGCAGAATTCGAACGGTGCGATCGGCTATCTGGCAACGGCGCAGTCAAAGTAGGGCTGCGATTGAGGCTGCGTGCGGCGTTTGAAACCGCTCGGAACTGGTCTCGGACGCGAGTGCCCTGCAGAATAGCCACCGCTCGGACTACGGCATGAGGAAATGACTGACAGTGAAATTCAAGGCCGATTGGAAGTAGCAGCACGACTCCGGTTGGAAGGAGATGTGCAAGCTGCCGTCGCAGAATACGAGAATCTCGTCCGGCGCGGCTGCGCATTTGCCACGGTCCAGCTAGGCTTCATGCTGCAGCAGGGCGATGTTGTTGCTAAAGATGAAGCTCGTGCGGAGGAGTTGCTGTGTCGGGCGGCTGAAAGCGGCGATTGGCTCGGGAAATACTTCTATGCGAATTTTCTCGAATCCGTACAGCGCAGCGAAGAAGCTTTTGGCCTGATGAACAGCACTGCCGCGGTAGGCCACTTGCCCGCAATAAATAGATTGGGTCTCTACTATCTAAAGGGCACCGGCTGCGAAGCAGACGAATTGGCAGGCATTCACTATCGAACCTATGCTGCAGACTATGGCCACTTGTTCGCAAAGAAATGGCGAGCCGCAAGGAGAATGAAGGGATTTGAGGGATTGGGGCGGGTGTTGCCCGGGGTCGTTGAGTTTTTAAGCTCCACGGTGATGATATTTTGGCTCACAGTGCGCGCGCCCAATGACCCAAGAGTTGTCGCGTGAACGATATGCTAAGCGAAGAACTTGTCACCTATCTTCACAAATGCGGGCTCTCCGATCGCAAGATCCGGAATGCTACACCCGATACTAGAATGTTTCATGATCTTGGCATTTATGGCGACGTGGCTGAATCCTGCTTGGAGATTTTGCAATTGGAATATGACGTCGACCTGTCGACGTTCTGTTTTGGCAAATATTTCCCGCCAGAATTTTCGGGCAAAAACGTCTTGACTCAATTTATACGATCGCTTCTGCCGTTTAACATTTTCAGAGATAATTGCTACAATTCTATGACATTGAGAGACATCGAAAGCTCAATTCAAAGCAAGGTGTTGGGCTAGGTATTCGTGGTGTCACGGATCAATCGATGCGGTGCAGGTTACGGATGGAGACTGTGTCATGGTGCCGGTTACGCAGGAAGGCCAGAAGCGAATGGCGAGCATGCATGTCACCCTTTACCTGTACGGTCTGGAACTAGATCCTGACGTCATCAAAGCGGCGACGGGATTGCTGCCAGCACGCGCTGGAAAACGTGGTGATATATTGAATTCGCCAACAAGTGATTCAATAGGGGTTCGAAAAATGGGATATTGTACATTCTCATCGGATTGCGCCTCGAACGATTTTACTGCGCATTTCTCTTCTTTGCGGGAGAAAATATCAAATTTTCCAAAGCCAGTGCTTGCGTTGCCCGGCGTCGAAAGTGCCATGCTCGACATCTATGTCGATCAAATATGGGACTCGACTGCTATAGATTTTTCGGTTGAAGAAATTAAATGCCTTGCCGAGATGGGGGTATCAGTTAATTGCACTGCATGCGTAGAAAATGATTAGAGCCGCAAGCGACTCGGGCTGGTCGCCCGGGGTCAGCTGAGTTTTTAACGCCACTCTGATGTTTTTTTTGGCTCATGGTGTGGGCACCTAAAGATTCAAGAATTATCGCCTGATCTGGCGTTGCGTTTTCGAGTTTGAGCGCTCTGCCAGATCGGCGACTATGAATGTAAGTGTAAAATTACGGATTGGGGTCAGCGATCTCTCCATATTTTTAATAGGGGTCAGATGGACAGCTTTGGGTACGGTGCAGCATTCGCGGTAGGGTCCATAGTGGCTATGCTCGTGTGCGGCGTAGCGCGGGCATCCCGGCTGTGGTGGATTGTGCCATACTTATTGCTGGTACCCGCTGGAATGCTCTTTTACGACGCTAAAGGGTGGAGTGGATTGGGCGGAGTTTCGATATTTGCTGTGGTGCTCGTCGCTATGCAATTTCAACGTCACCTGAGAATCTAGCCCATCAAGGCGGTCGGGATGCTGCATCGGACGGCCGAGCCGCTGCTGGATGAATTGCAGGCGCTGGAGCGTCGCCGCATCGACCGTTCTGGACGGCCGCTGCATCCGCGCGAAGTGTATGATTTCCTGGAAACCAAGCGGCAGAACTCTAACGGTGCGATCGGCTATCTCGCGACGCGGCAGTAGTGCTGTGGGAGGCGAAAGCGCGGCGGAAATGGGGAGCTAGATTGAAGTCAACGATGGCGGATGATTTGGGTCAGCTCTTAAAGAAGCTCCGCGAAATGGATGGCCCCATCGGCAGACTCATGGAGATAGGTCGCTCACTAAGCGATGTCGATCTCGCGAAAGAACAAAAGGCAGCTGTCGGGGAGCTGCTGCAGCGCCAGTTCGAAGTTATGGAACTCATTCTTGGGCAGCGGGAAAATCTGCCTACGGAAAAGGACACTCCAATAACCGTAGGTGATGTCGTCGTGCTCAGCGAAGTTCCGCCTGAATTGATTTCTGGGCTGCCAGATGAGGACGTGGCGGCGATTGCGGCCCAGATTGGTTCAAAAATGAAGGTGTCGGGGTTTGACGAGCTCGGAAACGTCGAACTCGAATTTGCGTCCTCCGCAGACACTTTTCATACTATTTTCGTTACGGCGAAAAGCTTGAGGAAGGTCGATTAAGTCAGCGGCGCAGTTTTCCTCCTACGCCATTGTTTTTTTCTTGCATCGCAGACGGCCAAGCTCGTCGCATAAGGAGTGTGTAGCTATTAACGTGTGCGCACCGTAGTGTCCCAGCTGCCGTAGGTGGCGCTGATGGCGGGGAGGCCGGCGTCGAGCGCATTCTCAAGGGCGCGCGATCCGGCGGCTTCGGCGACCTGCTCCGGCACGATCCATGCGCGGTAGCGCGACGCAACGATCGGCGTGGCGCAGGACAGCTGTCCGTTACGTGCCTGGCATGAGGTGTCGGGCTTCACAGAGCGGATCTCGCGACGGTCGTGGCGCAGCATGCCCATGTCCACCGGCTGGATGGTTGTGTTGGCGGAAGGCAGCAGCACGCCGCGGAACACGCATGTCGTGTCGTTGCGGCAGACGCTGGCGTTGCGGCCCAGCGTGTTGCCGGGGCCGAGCGTCTTGTTACGGTTCATCGCCGTGGCGGGCATGGTTGAGCCGTTGCTGACGTAGCAGCTATCGGCGACGCACAGGACGGGATTGGCCGTCATCTTCTCGCCCATGAAGCCATGGCGGCGCGCGTCCATCTCGATCAGCACTGTGACGCGCTGCGGATAGGTGTTCGCAGCGGCGGGGCGTGCGCGCGCAGCGGTGTTTGCTTTGGCACCAGGTTTAGCCGCGGGCACGGAGGCTTTGACCGCAGGCGCATCGATGAAGGGTGAAGCGGGCGGCAATGCATCGGGGATGGGGCCGCCCAGGCTGCTGCGTGCGCCCATGTCCGGCAACGGACGCGTGCCGGGCTGCGCAAGTGGACGAGCGCTGGCTTCGCGAACGGCGCGAGCTTCCTGCGCATCGCGGGCTTCCTGTGCTTCTCGGGCAAGACGGAATTTTTCAGCGATGCGGCGCGCTTCATCCTCGCGTGCAGCTTCCAGCGCTGCGCGTTGCTTGGCGGCGGCGGCATCGGCGGCGCGCTGTTGCTGGGCAAGACGTTCTTCCTGCGCGCGGCGCTCCGCTTCGGCGGCCTGCGCCTTGCGCTTCAGCTCGGCAACGCGCGCTTCCTCATCGCGGCGCTGCTTCTCGGCAGCTTCAGCCTGACGACGGATTTCGGCGATGCGTGCTTCTTCCGCGCGCTTTTTCTGCTCGGCGGCCTTTGCAGCGGCAGCGAGGCGCTTTTCATCGGCAATGCGCTGCTGTTCAACTTCGCGGATCAGCCGTTCGGCTTCGGCGCGGCGGGCGATTTCAGCCTTGCGATCCATTTCAGCGCGTTGACGGCGTGCTTCTTCGGCGATGCGCTGGGCGTTGTCGCGCGCAAGTTTACGCTCGGCCTCGATGCGCTTCTTTTCCGCGCGTTCCTGTTCGGCGAGTTGGCGCTGCTTTTTCTCAGCTTCAGCCTTGCGCAGCATTTCGGCTTCGTCGGCGGCTCGCTGGGCTGCAACACGTGCTTGCTCGGCAGCTGCGGCCTTTTCGCGCCGTGCACGGGCCTGTGCAGCATCGCGCTCGGCGGCAGCCTTCTGTTGGGCGGCGAGGCGTTCGGCTGCGCGCTTTTCCTGCGCGGCAATTTTTGCGCTGTCATCGGCTGCGCGTGCAAACTTCTCGGCCAGCGAGTGTGCGGGATCGTCGGCGGCGGCGAGGTGTGGGAGCGCAATGACGGTTGCTGCGAACGCGATGGCGCATGCTGCGCCGTTGCCGAAGCTTTTCGCCGTTGATCGCATGATGCCCCTCGCCCTGAACAACCGTTCGGAAGCCGCGCTTCCTGTCGCTGCAATTGCGACGCTGTGCTTGCAATAAAGCGAAGCGCGGTTGAACGGCGGCTGAACGACGGCGTTCATGCGGCGTGTGGGAGCGATTGCGTAGTGGATTGCTATCCGAATGGCTGCGCGATCAGACCGAAGCGCCGCTGACGATTGCGCGCAAGCCTTCGCGATAGTTGGGATATTTCAGTTCAACGCCGAGTGCTTCGCGGATGCGCTGATTGCTGACGCGGCGGTTGTCGGCATAGAAGCTGATTGCCATCGGGCTGAGATCGGCTTCCTCGAACGGCACTTCGGGTGGCGGCGGCATCTGCAACAGTTCGGCGGCGTAGGTGATGACATCCTGCGGCGGTGAAGGCTCGCCATCGGCGACGTTATAGATGTCGTGCGCGCCGCGCTCCATCGCAGCACAGACAACCGCGGCGATGTCATCGACATGGATGCGGTTGAACACCTGCCCCGGCTTGATGATGCGATGCGCTGTGCCCTCGCGCATCCGTTCGATGGCGCTGCGTCCGGGGCCGTAGATGCCGGCGAGGCGGAAGACCTGCGCGGTGGCGCCGATGCGTTTGCCGAACGCCAGCCATTCAGCTTCGGACGCAATGCGGCGCTGGCCGCGTGCGGAGGTGGCGCGCGGTGGCGTTGTCTCGTCGATCCATTCGCCGTCGCTGTTGCCATAGACGCCGAGGGTGGAGAGATAGCCGATCCATTTGAGGTTGGGCGCGTGCTCCAGGTCAGAGCGGTGCTGGACCAGCAGCGGATCGCCATCGGGGCCGGGCGGCGCGGAAAGCAGGATATGCGTTGCATCGCGCAGCGCAGCTCCGAGCGCTGCGTTGGGCTGGGTGCCGTCGAACAGGAATGCATCGTAGCCCGATGCAGCTATGGCATCGACACCAGCGGGCGTGCGTGCCGTGCCGGAGATGCGCCAGCCATCGACGGCGAGCCGCTGTGCGATCCGGCCGGCGCTGTAGCCAAGCCCAAGGCAAACAAGATGGCCATTCGCTCGGCTCATTGGGCGTGTTCCTCCATGTGCCGCCATTCGGCGCGCACGTCGCTGTCGTGTTCGCGCGCAAGATGGCGATGGCGCAGTGTTTCGCCGACATCATCCCGCGTCAGCTCGCGCAGTGCCCATACGGCCATTGCGCGCACCAAAGGCGATGCGTCGCCCAGCAGCGGTTCAATGCGGGCAATGAGATTGCGATCGCCCGAGTTGCCGGCGGCGATGAGCACGTTGCGGATGAAGCGGTCGCGGCCCGTGCGTTTGATGGGCGTGCCCGCGAAACGCAGACGGAAGGTGGCGTCGTCGAGCAGCAGCAACTCACCAAGCGGCGGATTGTCGGTCTCGGCGCGGGCGGCGAAACGGGCTTCGCGCGCGGACTGGGCGAACTTGTTCCACGGACACACGGCGAGGCAATCGTCGCAACCGAAAATGCGGTTGGCCATCGGGCGGCGGAACTCGGCCGGGATGTGGCCTTTGTGCTCGATTGAAAGGTAGGCGAGGCAGCGGCGCGCATCGAGCTGATAGGGTGCGGGAAACGCCGACGTGGGGCAGGCGGTAACACAACGTCTGCAACTGCCGCAGTGGTCGGGCTCGGGATCGTCAGGCGGCAGAGGCGCGCTGGTGAAGATAGAGCCGAGGAACAACCACGAGCCATGCTGACGCGACACCAGCATTGTGTTCTTGCCCTGCCAGCCAAGCCCTGCGGCGGCGGCGAGCGGCTTTTCCATCACCGGCGCGGTGTCGACGAACACTTTCACATCGGCGCCGGCCTGCGCCGCAAATGCGCCTGCAAGTTGCTTCAGCTTGCCCTTGAGGATGTCGTGATAATCCTTGCCGCGCGCATAGACCGAGATGATGCCGCGCTCGGGCTCATCCAGCAGATCCATCGGATTTTCATCCGGCGCGTAACTCATGCCGAGCATGATGATCGATTGCACATCGGGCCAGAGCTGCAGCGGGTTGGCGCGGCGATCGGCGTGGGATTCCAACCAGCCCATGTCGCCGTGGTGGCCCTTACGCAGGTACTCAGCCAGACGCTCCGGCGCGGCGGCGATAGCATCGGGGGTGGTGACGCGCACAGCATCGAAGCCCAGCTCGCGCGCGTGCGCGAACAGCTTGTCTTTCAGTTGTTGGGCGCTGTCGGTCACGGCACACCGTTACTGCGTGAGCGCTAGAAATCGAGATCGGCGTAGTGGGCGGCAGGCAGTGCGCCCGGAAGCCGGTCGGCCAGCAGGCCGCGGAACGATCGCCGCGACTTGAGGCGTGCGTACCAGATCTTCGCGCTCGGATAGTTTTCCCATGGCACCTCACCGAGGTAATCGACAACAGAGAGCTGCGCGGCTGCTGCGAGATCGGCGAATGAAAGCTCTTCTCCGCCCAACCATCGGCGTTGGTCCGCCAGATGGTTGATGTAGCTCATATGGTAGCGCAGATTGGTAGCAATCGCGCGCAGAACGTCAACATCCGGCGTCGCGGTGCGATCGTGCTGCATGCGCGTATAGACACGCTCGTACAGCAGTTCCTGGGTTATCTCGCGGTTAAACTTGCCGTTGAACCAATCCACCAGCCGGCGGATTTCGGCCCGTTCAGCGGGCGTGCCGGGAAATAGCTTGCAATTTATCGGTGTCGTATCGTCCGGATCTTGGTCATTTCCGGCGTCTTCCGGATCGATACTAGCGGCGCTGTCAGCGTCGTCGAGCGGCGGCGTATCGCCCAGATATTCGGCGATGGCGTAGATGCCGCAAATGGGCGCTGCATCGTCGATCTGGAGCACCGGCAACTCACCTGCAGGATTGAGGGCCAGAAATTCGGGCCGCCATTCCCATGTGCGCTCCTCGACAAGCGTCGGCTCGATGGCGAACTCCGCCAGCGCAAGGCGCGCGGCACGCGAGAACGGACAGAGGCGAAAGTGCGTCAGTGTGTGCATCGGAGGGGCTGGCCGTTTTTGCTTTTGTATTGCTGTGATTTGCGCCACTGAAGGGCAGCGATGACATAAGACAATCTGCCCGTGTGGCACGGAAGTGGCACCGGGGCCCACCAAATGCTGCTAATCGTTCACGCCGCACAGAAAAAACGAGATCCAGCAGGATAATGAGGAACCGATGCCAATCTGGGAAGTGATCCTGCTTGGTCTGATCGAGGGATTGACCGAATTTCTACCTGTCTCCTCGACCGGGCATCTGCTGTTGACAGAGCATTTTCTCGACATCTGCAATCCGGGCAAGAGCTTTGAAGTTCTGATTCAGCTTGGCGCCATCCTTGCCATTCTCAGTGTCTATTCGGTGAAGCTGACGCGCGTGGCGCTGGCCATGCCGCACGATGCTCGCGCCCGCCGTTTCGTCGCCAGCGTGCTGCTGGCGTTTCTGCCCGCCGCGTTCATCGGCGCGCTGGCGCATGATTTCATCAAGACGGTGCTGTTCGAAACGCCGATGCTGATCGCTTCGATGCTGGTGATCGGCGGTGTCGTGCTGCTGATCGTCGACCGCATGAAGCTGAGCGTTCGCTACACTGACGCGATGGATTTTCCGCCGTCTCTGGCCTTCAAGATCGGCGTTATGCAGTGTTTCGCGATGATTCCGGGTGTGTCCCGTTCCGGAGCGACCATCGTCGGTGCGATGCTGCTGGGAACGGATAAGCGCTCAGCAGCCGAGTTCTCATTCTTCCTCGCGATGCCGACGATGGCGGGTGCGTTTGCATTCGACCTCTACAAGAACTCGGCGATACTGAACACGGCGGATGTGACCAACATCGTGATCGGGTTCATCACCGCATTCATTGCGGCGGTGTTCGTGGTGAAGCACCTGCTCGATTACGTGAGCCGGCATGGTTTTGCGCTGTTCGGGTGGTGGCGCATTATCGTTGGCAGCGCTGCGATCATCGCCATGCTGGCGATGGGCGACACATCTGGAAGCTGCGTGGTTCACTGACCGGCGCAACGATGGCAATGAAAAAGCCGCGCAGCTTAATGCTTGCGCGGCTTTTTTGATTCAGAGCTGGCGAAGGCCAGCGTTGCTGCTCAGTCAGAACAGCATCGCCGTTTGATCAGGCTGCGTGGGACGGCAGCGTCCGTGTCAGTGCCTGGCGCAGCGTCTCGGCATCGGGGGCCTTGCGCAGGCTGTCGATGACCGAGGGCTCACGCACCAGGCGCGAAATGCTTGCCAGTGCTTTCAGATGGTCGCCGCTGGCATGCTCGGGCGCTAGCAGCAGAAACACCAGATCGACAGGCTGATCGTCGTGCGAGTCAAACTCGATCGGGTCGGTGAGGCGCGCGAACAGGCACACGATTTTCGTCAGGCCCGCCAGCTTCACGTGCGGTATGGCAATGCCAGCACCAAGGCCGGTTGAGCCGAGGCGCTCACGCTGCAGCAGCGTGTTGAAGATTTCCAGCCGGTCGAGACCCGTTTTTTCAGCGGCCGCCGCAGCGAGCTGTTCAAGGGCGTCCTTTTTGCTGGATGCCTTGAGTGATGCAATGACACCGTCGGGGGCCAGCAGGTCACAGAGATCCATCGTCCAATCCCGTTCCAACTGTTGCGAACACCAGCCGCCGCTCCTGCTCGGAGCTGCGTGTAAATGCCGGCGTTCTTAACGATTACAACCAATGCCCTGTCCGATCGGATCCATGCCGATCAGGTGAGCCATCCCTTGCCTTAAACTGACCCTTGAGAGACCAAAATAATGGCATCTGGAAGGTGACCAAAGGTGACAACATACATGGCGCGTTTCTCCCTAACACTCATCTAAGTCGCCCGGTTCACAGGGTTTTTGCCCGTTTTTCCGGTTTAGCGCTGCGTTAAGAAAATCCTACTCCGTATCTGCCCATCCTGAGGCTTCCCTTCGGAGTGTACAAAGCAAGATCCGGGCCAATGGCCCCGAATTACGGAGCCCGAGGGCGCTTGCTATATGCCATTCACGGTGCGGCAAAGCACTGAGGCGTATCCCGCCACCTGAATGTGGCTATAGAGCACTACCGTTCCGCGGACAAGCCCGCAGACGGTGGGGCATCGGGGCCGGGCCGGAGCCGGCTGGCATTTTATAGAAGCTAGCAACGGCGCTAGGCCGTTTGTCTCATTGTGCTTCTGACCGGGAAAACCTGCCTGATGACGGGCGAAGCTCTACAGCGCTTCTTCCGACTGCGAGACGCGAACGACGAGTCGCTTGTCGCGCCGGCGCTGCACCGATGAGGGGATGCGCATCGCTTCGCGGTACTTGGCTACCGTGCGCCGGGCGATGTCGATGCCATCGGTCTTGAGCAGCTCGACGATCTTGTCGTCGGACAGAACGCTGACGGAGGATTCGCCGTCGATCATCTGCTTGATGCGGTGGCGCACCGCTTCCGACGAATGGGATTCCGCACCGTCTTCGGCCGATGCGATGGCGGAGGTGAAGAAGTACTTCATTTCGAAGATGCCGCGCGGCGTCGCCATGTACTTGTTGGAGGTGACGCGCGAGACGGTCGATTCATGCATCGAGATTGCGTCGGCGACGGTGCGCAGATTGAGCGGCCGCAGGAACTGCACACCGTGGGTGAAGAAGGCATCCTGCTGTCGCACGATTTCTTCCGCCACGCGCAGGATTGTGCGGGCGCGCTGGTCGAGACTCTTCACCAGCCAGTTGGCGGTCTGCAGGCATTCGAGCAGATAGTTGCGGTCTTCTGCGGAGCCGGTGGCTTTGGTGACGGTGGTGAGATACGTGCGGTTGACCAGCACGCGCGGCAGCGTTTCTGCGTTGAGCTCGACGATCCAGGAGCCATCCTGCGCCGCGCGGACGAGCACGTCGGGAACGACTGGCTGCAGATATTCCGAACCGAACTTCAGACCCGGCTTCGGGTTCAGCCGCTTGATCTCGGCGATGATTTCCAGCAACTCGTCCATCTCGATGTCGACGGCACGGCGCAGTGCGGGAAGATTGTGTCCGGCGAGCAGATGGAGGTTCTCAAGGAAGCGGGCGACGATCGGATCGTAGCGGTTTTGCTCCTTGAGCTGGAGCGCGAGACATTCGGCCAATGAGCGGGCGAACACGCCGGGCGGATCGAAGGTCTGCAGGCGGCTGAGTACCTGCTCGACCTTGCTGTGCGGCGCACCGAGATTTTCCACGATACGGTCGAAGTCGGCCGGGAGATAACCGGCTTCGTCGACCATATCGATGAGATACTGGCCGATCAGGCGATCAACCGGTTCGCTGAGCGCCAGCGGCAGTTGCTCGCTCAGGTGATCGCGCAGGGATGTTTCGCTCTGCAGGTAGGCTTCGATATTTACATCTTCACCTGACCCCGTTCCGCGCTGGCGGAGTGATGCCCAGCCGCTATCGGTGGCCGAGGCATCCTGCATCTGCTCCGTTGGCGTACTGTCGGGGTAGAGGTTCTCGTATTCGGTGTCGAAGGTGCCTTCGGGATCGGCAGCGGGGCGTTCAAGATCGACCCAGTCGCTGTCGTCATCGCCGCCGCTGGTGTCAGCGGCTGAGGCATCGGAGGTGTTGTCTGCGGCGCCGTCAGTCGAGGCGCGTTCAGGCGTGTGATCGTCGCTTTCGGTATCGCGCTCGCCACGAACCGGCGCTTCGGTGTTGTCGTCCGCTTCAAGCAGCGGATTGCGCTCAAGTTCGGTTTCCAGGAATTGGGCGAGTTCTATGTTTGAGAACTGAAGCAAACGGATGGCCTGCTGCAGTTGGGGTGTCATCACCAACTGCTGGCCTTGTCTCAATTCCAGCTTCGTAGCTAGCGCCATGCGCCCCGCCCCGATTACCCTGTACGCTCTTCCCGATCAGCGTGCGTTAACCGAACATGTCCCCCAAGTAGACTCTTCGCACGTCGTCGTTAGCTATGATTTCTTCCGGCTTGCCTTGGGTCAGAACCTGCCCATCATAGATGATGTAGGCCCGGTCTATCAGGCTAAGGGTTTCGCGGACGTTATGGTCGGTGATGAGAACTCCGATGCCCCGCTCCGTCAGGTGTCGCACCAACTCCTGAATGTCACCGACCGCGATCGGGTCGATGCCCGCAAATGGTTCGTCCAGCAGCATAAATGACGGCCCGGAGGCCAGGGCCCAGGCAATTTCGCACCGCCGCCGCTCGCCGCCTGAAAGGGCGATGGAGGGCGATTTGCGCAGGTGCGTGATGCGGAACTCCTCCAGCAGGCTTTCCAGCTTTTCGCGGCGCTTTTTGGCGGATGGCTCGACGATCTCCAGCACCGCCATGATGTTCTTTTCGACCGAGAGGCCGCGGAAAATGGATGCTTCCTGAGGTAGATAGCCGATGCCGAGGCGGGCGCGGCGGTACATCGGCAGGCGGGTGACATCCAGCCCGTCGATGGTGATGGTGCCGTTGTCGGCCGGGACGAGGCCGGTGATCATGTAGAAAACGGTGGTTTTGCCGGCGCCGTTCGGGCCCAGCAGGCCGACGGATTCGCCGCGCCGCACGTCGATGCTGACACTGCGCACCACGAGACGCTTTTTATAACTCTTCCGAACTTCGCGGATCGTCAGCCAGCCTTCGCCGCCGGGATGGCTGGAATACTGCTCGCCCTGGCCCTGCTGCTGCGTATTTTGCTGGTAGGGCGCCTGATGAGGCTGCTGCTGGGGCTGACCATGAGCGCCAATGGCGGCCAGCGCCGGCGCATAGTCATACGACGACGCATCGGCGGCGCCATATTCAGGTGGGTCCCACTCATCGTAGGATGCCTGCTGGGCCTTTTTGAAGCCAAAGGGCAGGAATTTGACCACGTTACAGGAAACCTCGGTGTGCGGGCCGCAAGTGTACGGCAGATATTGGTGCGCCTATAGGAAAGCCTGTCAATTGGCGTCGTGGCGCGACACTTTAGGGTGACGGAGCCACCGGCGCCCAATCGGGCTTGGCGTAAGAGCCGTTATTAGCATTAGCTGACGGCTTCTTTTCGGCGGCGTTCTTGTCCTTAGGGTAAAAAATTGCGCTCGGTCGGCCCTGCCGGACGGTGTAGCCGGAAGCATTTTTGGCCTGCGGAGCAGCGCGCGCCGACCAGGCACCGCTGTCGCCGCTATCAATGATGCTCTGTCCGGTCAGCATGTTGATGGTGAGCTTGGTGCCGTTGATGACGTTCTTGTCCTGCGTCAGCACCACATCGCCGCCGAGAACGACCTCGTTTTTCTTGACGTCATAATTGGCCCAGTCGCCGGATGCCCTTTGACCGTCGCGGGACGTTACGACGACCTTGCCGCGTGCCTCGATGCGCGAGAGCTGAGCGGGGGCGGCGTCGGGTGTTTTGGCGGTATCTTCAGCAAGGCCGGCAGCACCGGTGTAAAAGGCCTTCAACTGCGATGTGCGGACGACGAAATCACCCTGCACCGCATGCACCTCGCCATTGTAGATCGCCTGCTTGGCGCGATCATCGACGTCAAGCCGGGCGGCTTCGACCGTGATTGGCGCGCTGGGATCAGTCTTGAAGACGCCGACGGCGCCCGCAGCGGCGCCCGCAGCGGCGGCCGCGGCTGCTGCGCTCTGGCCCTTCTGCTGCGCGTTGCTGGGTTCAGTGCGGTAGAACTGGGTCCAGATGCGGCCATTGTCGCCGCGTGAGGCGGCTGCTGAAAGCTGCGTGCGCCCCTTGGCCCGGTCGACGAACAAGCGCTCGCCCTTGAGCTGGTTGCGACCTTGGCTGACCGCGACATTGCCGGTGAGCAGGATAGTGTCGGCCTTCTGATCGACGGTGACGCGTCGGGCGGTTGCGTTGCGGTCCGGCCCCGACAGCATCTTCACGTCGCCATCGATTACGGCCACCTGCTTGATGGCGTCATAGTCGAGGTTGGCGCCGGTGACGCGATCGTTCGGGGCGCGCGTCATGACAACCGGTGTTCGAGACAAGATGCGCTGGATCTTGGCACCGGCACCGGGCATGTCGGGCGTTGCGGCGGCGCCGCCATCCTCGGCGTTGCCACCCTCATAGAAAACTTCGAGCGCTGCGGTTTCCAGCGCGGCGTCGGCCTGCCGTGCATGGACGTTGCCGGTGAAGGTTGCGGTTTTCCCGGTGTCATCGATGTCGAGGCGGTTGGCGTTGATGTCGATCGGTGCATCGCCGCCACCGATAAGCGGGGCGGCTGCGCTTGCGCCATCAGGCTTGGCTGCGTCGCTTGCAGCGCCGTCAGCGTTTTCGTTTTTCGGCGGGATGAGATGCGCGCGCACATCATCGACAAACGCGATCTCGCGGGTCTTGCTCAGCAGGCGCATGGAATTGGAGCGGATGGTGCCGGTCGGCATTTCCACCAGCACCGGCTCGTTTGAGGTGATGAGGCTTTCGTTGGTGAGAATGGTCGCGCGGGATAGCTTGGCCTTCAGGCCGCTGTCGGCGACGATATCGATGCCGCCCGACAGGACGAGCTGGTTTTGCTTGGTGTTGAACTCACCTTCAAGAGCGGTGAGGCGTGTTCGGGCTTTCTTGGCGTCGAAGAGGTCGCCGGTAATGCTGTTGAGGCGTACGAAGTCGGTGTTGGTGAAATCCTGCACGGCGGTTTTCGCGTGCACCGTGTAACGGCCACCGTCGTTGGTGTACCCCTCGTAGCTGGGGTTATCCATGGTGAGGTTTTCAGGGATGATGCGCGGCACTTCCAGGCGCGGAAGCTGCGAGACCATGCCGGAGGTATCCAGCACCAGCAGCAGGTAGAGCCCGAGAATGCCGACGGTGGAAATGGGAAACAACCAGCGCAGCAAGCGGACAAGCCGCGTGTGCCGTTTGGCGAGCTTGAAGTTACGCGTCCTTTCGGCCGCGGTGCTGCCGGAGAACGGGTTCACCTTGGTCCATGCATCGCCGGGCGTGAAATTGGTGGTTGATGCCATGCGCTCGCTATGGGGCTGCTGCCTGCCGCCGTTATCCATTTCAGCGGTTTCGGGTTCCCGCCCGCTGGTTTGATGGGCGGCAAGCCTCCGCTCCGCTGATGGCCAGAGCCTGATCGCTTTCTCAAAAAACGCGATGCAGCTCCGGCCTTTTTGACCGGACCGATGCTTCACGCTTCAGACTGATGGGTCCGAAGCGATCATGTCTAAGTCACCGGCAAATAGGGTTATATTGGGACGGGCACGACACGCAATGGTGAGTGGCCGCCGCCAGCCTGCAACCCCCGGTTTTTTGCAGCCCGCGCCTTGATTTTGGGCAGGGAACGGGGGGTGAGCGCCGAGTTCTGGCGCCGCATCCGGGTAAAACACTTCAAAGCCGCTGATCAGTGGGAGAAAAATGTCCATATCGCCGAATCCGGCCAGATCGAGCGCCGCCTGAGTCGGCAGGAAGCGGAACGCGGCGTCGGCCAGCTCGCGGCGGTTCTGGCGCTCAAGCATGAAATCCAGTTTGGCCTTGGCGGCGTGGAGATACAGCACATCCGAAGCGGCGTAGGCGAGCTGCTGTTCGGATAGCTCGCGCGCGGCCCAGTCGGAGCTTTGCTGCTGCTTTGACAGCTCGACGCCGACGAGTTCGGCGACAAGATCCTTCAGGCCGTGGCGGTCGGTATAGGTGCGGACCAGCTTGGAAGCGATTTTCGTGCAGTAAACCGGCGATGTAACGACTCCCAGATCGCGCTTGAGAACGGCAACATCGAAGCGGGCGAAGTGGAAGATCTTCTCGATGTTCGGATCGGCCAGAAGGGCCTTCAGGTTCGGCGCGGAATAGTCGGTGCCGTCGAACTGCACCAGATGGGCGCTGCCGTCGCCAGCGGAGAGCTGCGCCAGGCACAGGCGATCACGGTGCAGATTGAGGCCCAGCGTTTCAGTGTCGATGGCGACGCTTGGCCCGAGGTTCAGACCGGCGGGCAGATCGCCCTTGTGCAGCGTGATTGTGGGTTGTGCCATCGCGGACGCGCCTTTCGGTTGTTGCGCGATCCGGGCGGGAAGAGGGGCAGGATCGCAAATAGGTGAGGACCACCTATCGAACTTGCGCGCTGCAAAGCAAGGGGCCGGGGCATTAATGCAGGTTGGAAGCGCCTCAATCTTGTTGGCGCCGAGGCTGCGAGGGCGTGTTGCGTGCTGGGGAAGGGAACGGGCGAGCTTGGCAGCGGCAACTCGTGGCGTTTCTGCAACTCGTGGCGGCGTTCGTGGTCCGCAGGGCCGTGCGGGCCATCCCGATTTGCAGGGGGCGGACCGCAGCCAGCCCTTGACCTAAGTCATCGCAGGCAAAAGAAAAAACAATACGGATCTGGTATAGTTTGAGGCGGAGAAGCGGGCAAAAAGCTTGGGATCATTATAAATCATTGGTGTTGCTGGAAATTTCTGGAGCGCGTAGCTGTGGGGCAAGCTGTTGCCAACACCAGTATCTGCATCAATCGGCGCGCGTGCGTAATCCAGATCCATGATCCTGACCCGGACAGACAATGAATTGATGAGCGTGTACCTGCGCCAGTGGCATTTTCTGCTGGCCGCACTGAAGCGCCGTACCGGTTCGTCGGAGCTGGCCGAGGATGCGCTGCAGGAGACGTGGCTGCGCATTGCCGGCATGCAGAAGCCTGAAGTTCCCATTCGCGACGGCAACGCATTTGTGCTGCGCATCGCCGCCAATATCGCGACCGACCTGATCCGCAAGGAGGGCCGGCACGCGGCGCACTGCATCAGCGACGACGAGATTTTGCGGTCGATCGCGGACACCTACCCTTCCGCAGAAGCGATTGTTGTCGATCGCGACCAGCTCCGGCAACTGGCACTGGCGCTGGCGGAGTTGCCGCCCAAGCCGCGCACGGCACTGCTGCTGAACCGATGCGATGGGCGCACGCATGCGCAGATCGCCCGCAAGCTGGGCGTGAGCGAAAGCCGCGTGGCGCAGTATCTGGTGCAGGCGGTGCGGCACTGCCGCGATCATTTCCGCCGTATCGCGTGATTTGATGCTGCAAGTTTGCTGGGCTCGGTTCGTCTTATGAATATGGCGGCGGTGATTGGTGTGTCGGGTACCCGCGCTTCCACATCGGCGGACTGAACACATCAAATGGCTACGGACAGGAACACAACAGCGGCCGACCTTTCGCTCAGCGATGAAGCCATCGCCTGGGTTGTGCGGCTGAACTCCGGCAAGGCGACGGACACCGAGCGGCAGGCATTTGCGCGCTGGCGGGTGCAGAGCGCCGACCATGAAAGCGCGGCGCAGGAAGCGGAGGCCGTGTGGAGCGGCATCGGTACGGTTGGCGGCGAGCAGCGTAAGGCGGAGCGCAAGGCCAGCCGCAAGAAGATGACGCGGCGGAGCGTTCTGGGCGGTGGCGTGCTGCTGATTGCCGGAGCGGGCCTTTACCGCAGCGGGATGATCGGTGGGCACCTGTTTGCCGATTACGTAACCGCGGTGGCCGAAACGCGCACCGTGACTTTGCCGGACGGAACGCAGGTTGAGCTGAACGGCGACAGTGCGCTGTCGGTCGAGTATTCTGACGCTCTGCGCAAGGTTGCGCTGCATCGCGGACAGGCGATCTTTTCCGTGGCGGCCAATCCGGCGCGACCGTTCGTAGTTGAGGCCGGCGGCGGTACGGCAAGAGTTCTCGGCACCGTCTTCGACGTTGATCTGCGTCCGGACGATACCGTGGTGACGGTTGTTGAAGGCAAGGTGGCGGTGGCGTCGTCAGGTGCGGCGGGGGCTGTCGATGTTGGCGGCAATCAGCGTGTGTCATACGTTGCTGGCCGGGCGCCAGCCGCACCGCAGGATGTCGATGCGGCGGCAGCAACGGCGTGGCGTCGCGGCAAGCTGATCTTCAACGACCGCGCGCTGGGCGATGTGATCGCGGAGGTCGAGCGGCACCGCTCCGGCCGCATCATGCTGATGGGCGACAGCTTGCGCCGGTTGCCGGTGACGGGCGTGTTTGAAAACCTCCGATCCCGATTCCATTCTGCGCATGATCGAAGAGACGCTGCCGGTGAAGGTGACGCGTCTGCCGTGGGTGACGATCATCCGCTGACAGCGTTGGTATTCCAGGATGGATCAGCATTCGCTGGCAATTGCGCTGCAGGGGTGCGGCCAATCGGTGTTGTCAAATTTGCAACACCGGCGGTTTGATGACCGCCAAAGTATGAAATATTTTCAGCCGAGGCCTACAAGGTTGTAATCGACGCTTCGTCCTTGAACACGGGGACAGGTTGCACGGCGTTAAAGTGCATCAGCGTTTCCGCCAGTTAGTTGAGTAAGCGTAGGCGGGTTTCATGTGTGTTGAGTTTGGTAGCGGTCGAATTGCGTGCGTTCGTTCCGGAAAATCCAGAGGGCAGCGGGCCAGAGGGCAGTCAGTTAGTGCGGCGCTCTTTGCAGCGCTGATGCTGGCGGCATCGCCGTTAAGTGGCGCCTATGCGCAGCAGGCTTCTACAGCGACAGCGCAGATCAGCTTCAATATTCCGGCGCAGTCGTTGGGTTCGGCGCTGACGGCGTTTGCCGATCGCGCGGGCTGGAAGCTGCTGGTGCCTTCGAGCCTGGTGTCAGGCAAATCCAGTGCGGGTGTCTCGGGTGCGCTGACGCGCGAGCAGGCGCTGAACCGGCTGCTGGCAGGCACGGGCCTTGCCTACACGTTCAATGGCTCCGATGCGGTGACGATCACCGATCCGAACGCTGGCGGCGGTCAGGCCGGTGCGAGCGTGGATGGCGCGATTGCTCTTGTTACGATCGATGTAGAGCGGCGGTGGCGGCGCGTCAGAAGGCTTTACGGCGGATAGCCCATACGAAACGGCCGGCTCCGTCAGTCATGTTACCAGCGAGCAGCTGGAACGGGTGCCGGTAACATCGCCTGGCGACATGTTCGTCAGTACGCCCGGCGTTCTGAATGGCGGCAATCGCGTTGGCACCTCCGTCAATCCGAACATCCGTGGATTGCAGGGCAGCGGGGCGCGTTAACGACAACCGTCGACCCGGAGCCATCAACTCATCGCATCTTATCGCGGCGAAGGTGCAGGCACGCGCAAGATGAGGACCTACGTCGATCCGGATTTGATCGGCGGTATTGATATCACCAAAGGGCCGAGCGATGGCCCGAACAGCGCAATCGGCGGCACCATCAACATGCGCACGCTTGCTGCGCAGGATCTTCGTCAAGGGCTGGCGCGAGCAGCGTGCGCGGCGCGCTTCGCGGGCAGCCCATGGCGGCAACAACGCGACACCGCCTGCTGGTGTGCCACCCGGCACCGGCCCTGAGGTGATTACGCGACGCCGACCGCCCTCCGGCTTCTTTGAAGGCGATGCCTGGTCGGGCAGTAGTGGCTGTGGCGACGTCGCAGGAAAATTTCGACGGCGTGCTCGCAATCTCCAGACGCAAGCAGGGCAACGGTTTCGCCGGTAAGAACAATGTTCCGGCACGGCTTTGTTTTCTCTGGAGGTGCACGCAACGCGCGTGTCGCGCCGGGCGATGAAGTTTACAATACGTCCGCGGAGACGGACTCGCTGCTGGCGAAGGGCACGTGAAAGTGGGGCGACGGCCAGTCGCTGGAGCTGGCTGTATGCTTGATTCGACAGCCTTGCCGGCGAGAGAGGATGAACCGCAGCTGGGCCTCAACTACGGGCAGCGCAATCTCAGCCGCACAAAGGTCGATACCTACACCGCACGCTACCGTTACGCGCCGCTCGGACAACCGGCTGCTGAACGTGGAAGTCAGACCTGTGGTATACGGACGCTCGAGCACACGCGGGATATCGGCTGGACCTACGTGGGCCGCAACCGGACAGCATGGAAACAACCGGCGCAGACATTTCCAACCGCTCCGTTATCACAACCTTGTCGGCGAGTTGACTGTGGATGCCGGCGGCGAATACCGGCAAAGAGGTGGCGTTCGCAGCCGAAACCAATGAACGCGCTGGCGCGAAAGCCGTGGTCGAACGGCGTCCGCCGCAATCTGGCGAAGCGCCTATGGCAAGACTAACGCTTGAGCCGACAAACTGGCTGGAGCTTTCGGCCGGGGCGCGGTTTGACCATTGCTCGGCCGAAGGCAGAGAAGCGCATTGCCGCTAATCACCCGGATAAAGAACAGGAGCGGTTCAGCCCAGAACGCGGGTCTGATCGTGAAGCCATTCGACGGCTTGCAGCTCTATGCGCGATACACCGAAGGCTTCCGTGCCCCAGGTTTGCGCGAACTCTATTGGGATTTTCGGACGGCGTTGCTGCGTGTAAATCCGAACATCAGGGGCGAGGTGCGTTCAAAGAACACGGAGTCTCGGCGCCAATGTGCTGCGCGATAATGTTCTGATGGATGGCGATAAGGCGCGTTTTAAGGCGAGCCATTTCCGCAACCAGTACGATGATTTCATTCTCTATGCGCTGGTAGTGCCGGAGTGCTGTCACACGAGTATGGAAGTCGTTCTTTACAGCGCCCAGCAGCCCGTAACT
>NZ_JARXLA010000005.1 GCF_029872155.1 Hyphomicrobium sp. D-2
ATATTGCCATATTAAAGAAACGACTTCCATACTCGTGACAGATATCTCTCGGCATCATGCTCACGGATCAGCCTGAACAGCCGCCCGCGCGCACGCATCGTGCCCTGCGCGCGCTGCTCAAGCGCGGATGACAAGCACACTCTCCGCTGACGCGTTTGCCGGCACAGCGCAGCAGCTGCACGCGCACGCTCACTGGAAGCGCGGGCGAGCCAACATCGAACCGCACCACCATCTGCTGACGTTCGCCGGAGGAACGTTGGTCGCCAGCCGGTTCCACGAGGTCACGCTTCGCGAGACATAGACAGTTGCATACCTAACTCCTTCCATGCCGCGAACGGCGCGTTCGATGCCCGCAGCGGCCTGACCGCAGTATCCGCGCCAGGTTGCGGTGCCAGGGCGCATCGGTGACACATCATCAGGGATGCGCCAGACCCGCACAGATATAGCCCCAGTTTACGGCAACGATATCGGCAAAGCCTACAGCGGGCGAGTTCAGCGCGCCGCGGGAATGCCATCGGCAACAGCCGAAGCGGCCTTCATCCGCGACAGGAGTTCGCCGTCCGATTGCCGACGCGGCAAGTTCAGCGCGGCGGACCACGGTTGATGACAACGTCAGCGAACGCCGCCTTCACGCGCATCTGGGTTCAACTCGCCAGCTGGCGCAGACGCGGCGCAAGAGGTTCGCGCGAGCGTATCGTCGATCGTCGATGGACGCATTCATCACGCGAAGGCGCGCATCGAGGATAGCCCGTCTGAGTCCAGCGTTGATACCGGCGTCAGTGGTGATCCCGCTGCCGTGTTCCGGGCCTGCATTGAAACTGGCAATCTGGACAGCGCAGATTCATGCGAACGCGCTACCGCCTTCATGCCGGTGTAATGCGCGCGTCTTCTGATGCAGGCATCGGGCGCACACCTGAAATACAGCTCGGCGGCACGCTGGCGACGATACCGTACGCGAAAATTCAGTTCGCCATCCGCCAGCTCGACATCTCAACCGCGGCATTGCGCCGCGGGTGATGATACGCGCACCTTGGCATCGGCGCGGGATGAATGCGCCGATGGGCGGCAGCGCAGCGTTACGATAGCGCGCCCCACGCACCACGCCGTCTTCAACGCCGCCGAAGCGCACAGCAGCAGCACGGCAGTGCGCCGCGCTGCGCCAGTGTAATGTCGATACCGCCATCGAATGAACGCCGTCTGACGACATCACCTGACCAGCCATCGAGAAAATCGGATGCGCCAAGCGCGAATATCCAGAAGAATCGCGCTTTCATCATAGCCGAGCGCCATCATGCGCCGCCCCAGTCCAGCGCCCTTGATCAGTCTGGTGATGCCACTGCTACTGGGAGGCGCTGCGAGCATTAAGATCGCGCACAGCAGCGCGCATCGCGCACATATTGGCACCGCCCAGAGAGCCGCCCGCGATGAATTGCGATATCGCCCATATTCCGCCGCGCATCAGCAGATAACGCTTATTCGTCTGTATTGCATCCGCCGGACGACGTACGATGCGCAGCCCATGGCGCACAGTTCAGATCATCGATCACCTGGGATTTCAGAGCAGGACCGACAAGGCATGGCGACTGATTACGGAAGCTGATGAAATTCGGTGAACGCAGCACAGCAACAGAATTTTCCGCTATTCAGCACTTGAGATCAGCGCCAGCCAGATAGGCCGCACATCAGCCAATATCGCTACTCGATTAATAATCATGTCCAGATGCGAACGGGCGCTGCGCGGCGGTGCCTTGATTCCAGCATCATCGCTCCACACTTGTTTCAGCATCTGCACATTGACTGATTTTGTATTTGACAGCCATATATTCACCGAAAATTTGTTTGAATTTCTTCTATTCCGTCATACACTTGAGTATCTGATCATCTTCCCAAGTTCAGTTGACCTCCGTCTAACGGGTGGAGTTTGAATGTAATAAGCCAGTTACAGCAAGAGCTGCATGATTACTGCCGATCCCATCACTGACTATCGTTCCCAAAATTCGCTGATTATGTTCTTTCCGCTCTGTTCTGATTGCTGATTGCAGCGGCTGGATCAATGGCCGGGTACCGGTGACGCCAGAGCGATTGTTGCTCAATATCGGCACGACATAATGGCAAATTCGCGGTTATCGGCCAGCAGCCACTGTACGGGTGGCAAAACTCGTCATAGAAGTCAGTGCCGCGCGATTACTGCGAGGCAATCATTCTGATGCAAACGAAAAACGCTGCGCCAATCCGGCGGGCGTTTGCTTTAGAGCTGCGAAGGGCAAGCGAAAGCTGTAGCCGTTTATCTGCCAGCCCTTTACGGGAAGGTCAACGCATGCAGCGTAATCGCCCAGCAGGTTCTGGAGAAGCAGCCGGAGTATAGGTGCTCATCGATCTGCGAGACCGGCGTCAGTTTTCAGTTGCGGTGCCAGGGTGACGAATACCTGCGAAGCCTTCAACTTCAGACATTACGCGTTCGATCATCTTACCCACGCTTCTGGACAATGGCAGAGGCGATAGCGAAGGTCAATTTCGGCGGAATGACGCCACCTGATGTTGGCGCCGGGTACACTCGGCCAGGCTGCGCCAGCCCGGCGACATACGTGCGCTCCGCAGCCCGGCGTTGGTCGCATCATAAGGCTACAGTTCTTTGCTGGAGGGCGCCAGGTTGTGACGGCGGTATTGCCATCGCGGACCTTGATGCCTTTCAGGCGCTGTTCATCGGCGACGACGACGCGCGGCCAGAAAGGCGGAGAGGCCTGCGCCGCCATGCCGATCCTGAATTGCGCGCCAGCGATGGGGCGGATGTGGCACCGGACAGATTACCGCACGACATCGCGGCAGATCTGACCGATTCCGATTACCGCAGGGATGTCGAAATCGAGCGTCTGGCGCTGTCGATCAGACGTTGAAATGCTCCGAGTTTCCGGAAAATCCGCCGTTACAGGCGGCCTCAAACACGCATTGCCGTTATAGCGCAGCGCGTGGGTGAGAACGTGAATGTTATCTACAGCGCTGTAAGCACATCCAGCCATCGCTTTCAGATGATGACCGTCGCGATCGAGGTATTCCCATTCCAGTTTTCAGATTTCGCGCCAGGATTGCTAGTAATGAAAAGGCTGGCTTGGCGATTGTTCCGTGAATTTTGCGGTTGCGTAATCGGCGCACCAGAAGCGATCCAGATTGCTCTTCCAGATCAATTGGGGCAGTTTGGCGGTGTAGTACTGCTCCCAGTTTATCCAGCGCTTCAAGATACCTGAAACCTCCTTGATGCAAGCCTGAAGCGCGGACTTTATAGACTGGGCGAGCACGCCACCATTCCGCGCGAAATCATTTCGTCATGACTATCAATCGAGGCCAGTCAGCGTCAACATGACTGATTACACCGCCCGACGCCACGGGCCAGGGCGCGCCACCAAGGCTTCCGCAGTAAGCAATAGAGGAGCTGATAACGGAGCAGTCTCGGGAATTCCGGCAGGTGCCGCATCGCCGGATGATCTGGTCGCCTGAGGCCGAGCTGTTGTTCTGCCTATCGTGATTTACTGGCGGTCTCGATGCGATATCTCCGAAACCTACAGCGCGCATCAACTGCGCTGCATTATCGCGTATCCGGGTTTTCGAGGGGTCGCTTGCCTGATATCTGGCGCATCACAAGCAGAGCTTTTTCGTGCGCTGAAATATCATCGATGTGCTGCCTACATTCACGCAATTACTCGGTGATGACGATTCGGCGTGGCGCCTGCCTATCAGCATTGTACAGCGGGCGTCTGGCGGTGCCTTCATTCTGCAACGCGACATTACTGGCGTCAGCGCTTGCCACTGTCTCGAAGCTGCCGGAGTTTGCACGCTTGCCACATGATTGCGGCTCGATCGCCGCGGAGCCTGGTCAGCGCGGTAATGCCCGCGCATCGACAGTATTGGCATTCGAATGCGAGGGGCACCCATGAGAACGGCAAGCCGCGAAAGAATTCCGCTCTGATAACGTGCCGATTGCCGACGACGACCAGAAGATCCACTGGCTCGCGTTATCTGGCGCCGTGAGAAGTTTCCGCGTAACCACGCACAGGACGCAGCAATGGCGCAGGAATGCAAAAGCGGCCTGAGTCTGACGCTGCATTGGCTGACGTGATGATGCCAGGAAAGGGCTGGATTCCAGCGCGAAGCCGAAAGCAACGCGCTGCCCCATCCGTATGCTGACGGCGCGATTTATGGAAGCTTTCCGCGCTGATGATTACATCCTCTGGGGCTTGATGCCGCGCGAGCGTTTCGTCACCGCTGGAGCCTGCTGGCGGTGGGCGGTGGCCTGGGCCTGCTGGGTGATGAAATCTGCATGGCAATCACGTTTCATCGGCGACAGCGCGGCGAGCTGAAGCATGGAAGAAACGGTGAAGCTGACGGTGGAGCGCGATTCGCCGCGCATGTTCCCGCAGCGCATCGGCATGCCTATCTCCACGCCATGAACTGGCGTCAGACAAGGCGACCGCTGACGCGCAGATCACCGTCTGCGCCGGAAAATTGAAACCGACTTCTCTTACCCGTCACCAGAGAAGTTCGGGGCAAGCGCGTTCTCTGCGCGCGGATTGATCGGGTGACGTCCGCAGTTTTAAGGTCGGTTGTTGATGTTGCCAGAGGCGATGAACCTGAAAGCCGCTCGCTCCTGCCATGCAGCAGCCAGCGCCTAAGCAGTGGCTGCGCTGCGGACGCAGCGCGCGATTTCGCCACCGAGAGCACCATTTTGCCGCATCTGCACGCGGTGCATCGTCCGGGCATGGCGTTTATGCCGCCGTTCGGCTGCTGGCGTTTCGCTGCATTCAGGAATTACGTTAGCGCCACGCTGCATGGCTGCGGTCGTCTGGAGCCTCTGGTCTGTATGCGTCTATCGTTGCAATGTCGGCGGCTGGTTTGCATCTATACAGTTACCTCTGCTGATGCGCTCATCATTATCAGCGACGTGCGCTGGAGCGCGTGACGCGTTCGTCTTCATGGAATGCCACTCGGGCGGCGACGCGGCGCCTTCGGCGCACCGCGCGCGCATTGCAGCAGTCATCGATACCTATCAGCAGCATCCGAGCGCGACGATAGCCAGCTCATCGAGATGGCGTACCGTCACCTTTCATGCAGGTTCTGCTGAGCGGCGATCTGCCGCTGCCACAACCAGTTGCTTTTCTTCGCGCTTCTAGATCGCGCGTTGTCAGACGAGTAAGCAGGTGCAACGGTTACCGACATAGTTGGCTAATTCGCGCACGTTGAAATTGCGTCAGTTACGACGCCATTCTGCGCCTGCGTCGCCAGCGCTCCCAGACGTAGCCCCACGCCCGCGCACATCTTCCCGCTGCGGATTTGCTCATCGCATCTCCCGCTGACGGCAGCCATCCAGTTCCGCGCACCAGATCAGGCCCATCTTGCGCTGGCAGGAAGCTGCCGACGCATTCGGGTCGGGTACCTGAGGATTCGCGCGTAGCGCGCGAAGCTCCGCCAGTGGCAACGGCATTCTCGAGATGCGCGGACACCACTGCACGTCGAACAGTAACGATGCTGGCCGGCGTCAGCCACCATTTTGCGCTCGCCAGAGCTGGCGCTGGCGATACGCCTGAGCGCTGTCGCTTTAAAGCCGATGCGCGAGATGCCGTGAAGACATCTGGCATTTCGCGAAGGGTGATGGCGCAGACGCGAATCGACGCCTATGCCAATCTGCGCGAACTGCCGCAGGAAATTTACGACGATCAGCACGCCGATACCGAAGCAGCTGCGCAAGCGGCGGCAGGATCTGCGTCGTTACCCGAGCGGCAGGCGTCAAGCAAGGCGATTTCACCTACTTTTCATCAGATATTCGTTATGGCGACAGACATCATCGCGGTGCGGTCGAGGGCCAGCGGCTGATTGAGGTGACGACATTCCCGGCATTCCGGAGGGGAGGCGAATGCAGTTCCGGCCATTCTATCGCATCGACCATGTGCGTCAGACGAGGCACCGGCCTGGGCTCCGCCATCGTCTGCGACATCGCCAAGAGTTACGGCGGTGAGGTGCTTGCGTCAGTTCAATATGGATTGCGCGCGATTTCGCGCCAGTTTAGCTCTCTTTGATTGCGCTCGGCGATTTTCCCGGAAGAGCCGGCCGCCGAGCAACGGTCTACGAGATACAGCGCGCCAAATGCCCATGTCGGCGTCGGATCGGCGGCGTTATCTTCGATGTTCCCGCGATGCGTGCCTGTTTACGTTCCGGCAGTCCGCATTGCCGGCTAAGCGCTGCCAGTCAGCGACGGACATTGCTTACTGTTTTAGCTGAGGTCTGATTTCCGCCAGAGTCAGCCAGTGCGATAGACCGATGTGATATACGCTGGTAAGACATCCGCAAGGCCCTCGACGCCATCGGCATCTATGTTACAGCGGCATCCAGACTTGCGAGCGCGCACATTGTTGCGATATGGACGACCGACAGCTGTCAGAAATTGAACGCAGCGCCGTTTTGCCAAGGCATCGAAAGGCGCCATGATGATTCTGAACAGCATCAGCGGCGTTGTTCGCGATGGAGCGCTATCTTCCGTTGTTGCGCGACAGCCGCGCAGTGCTGCGTTTGAGTAGTATTCCTGTCGTCGATCATGCACGAAAGCTGCGATTACCCGCCTTTGAACTGAAGTGTTGCGCACCAATCGACATCTGCTGAAGTTGCGATATTCCGTCAGCTGCTGCTGCCACGCCACGGCGCGGCGAGGGCGCATGTGGTTGCTGTTGTTCAGCGTCTCTTTATCGATTGATCGATCATCGTTACCTTCGGAGCTGCTCGTTCCGGCGCCGCGGCGCGCTTCCGCTACCTTAGACGGCAGCCATCGAGGCCGTTAATTGCAATGGAATTATCCTTTGGCTAAGCTCAGCAGCGTCTCCCGCATGGATGCAGGCGTCAGCGCGAGTTGTCACGCGTTTCTGGAGCGCCGATCACGCATCGACATCGACAAAAGTGACGCCTATGGCGCGGTTGAACGGCCTGCACATTCATACTCATAATCTCATCTGCATGGCAGCGCCTGCAGCTGACGCAGAGCCAGCAGTCTGGCCCCGGCTTATCTGGCGACAATACTGTTCCTGCGCCGAGCGCGACAGGTTTGTCTGCTCAGGCAAGGATGTCGAGGATCACGGATGCGTTTCAGCGCTATCTGCTCGGGTCGCGGCCGCGTTGTACAGAATGCCGCCACGCTTCCGTCATCAGTTTTGTTCAGCCGTCAGCGCAATTACCCGCCGCCGCAGCCGCCAGGCGATAACAGCCGCTGCGGCGAAGATCCGCCAGCTGACAGTCTGATGCACGAAACCGTGGCGCGCAAGGTTGCCACGCTGGATCAAGGCCCAGCTCGTCTGCGCGAGACATTCAGCCAGATAGAAATGGCCTGTTCCAGAGTCTGACCAGTGGTGACAGTCGAGCAGGTCTTCATCGTCGAGCCAGATCACGTCGCGCTGACTGCCGCAAGAGCTGGCATCTGCAACGGCGCGCTGCGCATCGCTCATCTGGCATTCGGTATACCGCAGCCGTAGCGCAGAATACGCGTTTCGGCACGCGCAGCACGGCGGCATCCGGCGAAGTACTGCTCGACGCGATAACGATAAGCGTCTGCGCAGCGCGGGCGCCAGTCCATGATTCAGAGCGACCAGATCACCGCTGGCGACATCGACAGCGGCGGTATCAAGCACGGTCTGATTGCGCCTGACAGCATGACGGCTCGGCGGTGCCGGATCCCGCACAACGAATGCGGAGTGATTCAGTCCGCGGGCTAGCAACTTTCAGGATCGCCCACCCACTTTGCACAACCCCGGCGTCAGCAAAATCCGTTGAAGTGCAACGCTCGGCACTTGTGCTCAAAATGCGCGGGGCGTGCGCCGCGCCCGATATCAGGGCCCCGGATTTCGGATTCAGGCCCGCCTTCGTCTTCAAATACGCCGCCGAAGCCGCGCGCCTCACGGTGCCTGCTTACCCGGGGCCCAGAGACGAACCGGCGCCTGATAGTAGCGCTTCACAGTTTCGGCCGCCTGCAGCATGGCCTCAGACCGACGGGCATAGTAACAGCAGGTCATTGAGCAGCAGCGGCATGTCGGAACATGACCAGTTGTCTTTAGCATCTTCAGATTTTCCAGCCAGAGTTGCCTGCTTGATCTGGGCCACCAGCTTGTACATTTCCGGCAGCCGGTTTTCCGGCACGCGGAAGTCGAAAGCACATGCCAGATGCAGCGCTTCCAGATCGTCCTGCCAGTTGAGCTGACGCTGGTTATCGCCGGCACGTGGACCGACTATCACGTCTCGCTCAACTGGCGGGACGATCTGGAAGCGCTGCATCTGGCATGTGCTTTCGACTTCCGCGTGCCGGAAAACCGGCTGCCGGAAATGTACAAGCTGGTGGCCCAGATCAACGAACAGCTCTGGCTGGGGCATTTCGATCTGTGGGCACAGGACGGGCTGGTCATGTTCCGACATGCGCTGCTGCTCAACGGTGCTGTTGCAACCACCCGTCAGTGCGAGGCCATGCTGCAGGCCGCGCTTGAGGGCTGTGAGCGCTACTATCAGGCCTTCCAGTTCGTCGTCTGGGCAGGTAAGCAAAGCCGTGAGGCTTTGGTTTCGGCGATGTTTGAGACCGAAGGCCAGGCCTGAGATCGGGGCTTTGAACTCCGGGGCCTGATATCGGGCGCGGCGCGCGCCCCGCAGCACTGGGGCGTAAAATATGAGCGTTGCCTTCAACGGGCCTTTGCTGTTTGCCGGGGCCGGCAAGATGGGTGGAGCGATCCTGAAGGGATTGCTAGCCCGCGGACTGGATCCTTCCACGGTCGTTGTGCAGGATCCGGCACCGCCGCAGGCCGTCATGGATCTGCTGGCCGAACACGCAATCAAGACCGTGCCCGATGCCGCCGCTGTCGATGTCACGCCAGCGGTGATCCTGGTCGCGGTCAAGCCGCAGATCATGGACGACGTGCTGCCCGCGCTTGCCGTGCTTGCCGGGCCGCAGACGCTTATCGTTTCTATCGCGGCAGGACGGCGGATCGCCAACTTCGAGCAGTACTTCGCGGATGCCGCCGTTGTGCGCGCGATGCCGAATACGCCGGCTGCGATTCTGCGCGGCACCACGGTTGCTGTTCCGAATGCCAAGGTGAGCGATGCGCAGCGCGCCGTTGCGGATGCCATGCTTGCGGCAGTCGGCGACGTGATCTGGCTCGACGATGAAGACCTGCTCGACGCTGTCACCGCGGTTTCGGGCTCTGGACCGGCTTACGTTTTCTATCTGGCTGAATGTCTCGCGCAGGCGGGCGAGGCTGCGGGCCTTGATCCAGCATTGGCGCAGCAACTCGCACGCGCCACGGTTTCCGGCGCCGGTGCGTTGCTGGATGCATCGGAGCTGTCAGCGGCGGATCTTCGCCGCAACGTGACATCGCCTGGCGGCACCACGGCAGCGGCGCTGGAGGTGCTGAGTGCACCCGGCGACGGACTGCAAAAGCTGATGACGGAAGCAGTGGCGGCTGCAACGCAACGCGGCCGCGACTTGGCCAAGTAAGCGCTGAAAGCGCATCAGCCGATCGCGACCGCGTCACTTGCATTGCCTGAGCGGACAAGAACCCCGGCGGCTCGGGCAAGTTGGTGTGTCTGGCACCCAAGGCTCAGAAAACCAAGGAGGATAGGCTGCTGAGCTCTGCGCGTCCGGTGCCCCAGGGCGCCACACCATGCAGATAGTTATGGTATAGTGTTACAGGCCGTTCAACCGCCTCGCGGGCGTCTCACGCAATCGTGTCGGTGCGTGATCTGAACAAACCTCGGCGCTCCAAACCCCTCAGGGCTGCGTGACAGCTCGCTTCGCTGACGCCCTCCATCCGGCAGGCATTTAACGTTGCTGCTGAGCTAGCCCAAGGGAAACTCCAATTCCGATGACTGCGGTGGCTTTTTCCGGCCTCGATGGCTGCCTATCTCTAAGGTAGCGGAAGAGAGCACGCCGCGACGGGGCAACGGCTCCGGCAAGGAGGCAGCACGATGATCGATCAATCGACGATAAAGGGGCGGCTGGTGGCAGCGGCCATGCGCCTCGCCGCGCAGTCGCCGTGGCGTGACGTAACGCTGACAGATATCGCAGCTTCAGCGGGTGTCAGTCTCGTTGATTTGCGCAACACCTTCAGTTCTAAAGGCGAGGTGATCGCAGCTTTCGTGCGCATGATCGACGACGAGGTACTTGCTCAAACGCAGCTTACGCAGCGTGGGCGCGCGCAAACAACGGAAGATGGCGCTCCATCGCAGACAACGCCGCGCGATGCGCTGTTCGAAGTCATCATGGCGCGCTTCGATGCGCTGGGTCCGTATAAGGCGGCGCTGCGTTCAATTTCTGACAGCTGGTCGGTCGATCCCGCTATCGCAGCTGCTGTTGCGCGCTCGCAAGTCTGGATGCTGCGCGCGGCTGGTATAGGTGCCGATGGCGTCGAGGGCCGTTTGCGTGCAGGCGGTCTTACCGGCGTATATGCATCGGTCTATCGCACCTGGCTGACCGACGACGATCCGGGCCTCGGCAAAACAATGGCTGTGCTCGATCGCCGGTTGCGCCGTGGCGAAAGCGTGCTGAAGCAGGCCGACAGTGCATTCGGCAAGCTATGCGGTTTTGCCAGATCGTGCCGGGATGCAGTCAACAGGCGCACATCATCGCGGGGAGCATCGAAGGCCAACACCGCCGATCCGACGCCGGACGACATGGAAAACATTCCCCCCGGCGCGCTGTCGTGAACCGTCACGCGCTCGGCGGCCGGCTCTCCGGAGGAGAGTCGCCGAGCGCAATCAAAAAGCTAAAGCGGCACGGAAATGATCGCGCGCAGTCCGCCCATTGAACTGACACCAAGCGCGATGTCGCCGCCATGGCTCTTGGCGATGTCGCGGGCGATGGCTAGGCCAAGGCCGGTGTTGCCCTCGTCCTGATTGCGCGCATGGTCGATGCGATAGAATGGCCGGAACACGTTCGCGCGTTCCTCCTCCGGAATGCCGGGGCCGTTGTCGTCCACCTCAATCCGCAGCCACTGGCCCTCGACCGCACCGCGGATGATGATCTGGTCGCCATAACGGGCCGCGTTTGAAACAAGGTTGGTGATCGCGCGCTTGAACGCCTGCCGCTTCAGCGGCAACACCAGATCCTGCCGCCGCTTGCGCAGCTTCAGTTCAATCGGCGTGCCGAAGTACTGGGCCTCGTCGTAAATTTCCTGCAGCAGTTCGCGCAGATTGGTAGGCGTCGATTCCTCGCCGCCATCACCCTTCGCGAATGCCAGATAATCTTCCAGCATGTGCTGCATCTCGCGCACGTCCGACTGCAGCGACAGCGCTTCAGGCGTATCGCCCAGCAGCGCCAGCTCTAACTTGAAGCGCGTCAGAATGGTGCGCATGTCGTGGCTGACACCGGCCAGCATCGTTGTGCGCTGTTCGACGTGCGTGGTGATGCGATCGCGCATCTCGAGAAATGCCGTTGCCGCTTGGCGAACTTCGCGCGCGCCGCGCGGCCGGAAATCCTCAGGTACCCGGCGCCCTTTGCCGAATGCGTCGGCAGCTTCCGCCAAGCGCAAAATGGGCCGGATCTGATTGCGCAGGAACAGGATGGCTACCGTCAGCAGAATGACGGATGAGCCGATCATCCACAGCAGGAAGATGTGCGAATTGGAGGCGTACGTCTGGGAGCGTGTGGCGACGAAGCGCAGAATGGCGTCATCCAGCTTGACGCGAATTTCAACGTGCCGCGATTGGCCAACTGTGTCGATCCAGAACGGCCGTTGCACCTGCTTGCGGATTTCGTCTGACAACGCACGATCTAGAAGCGCGAAAAACGGCTTGGGACGTGGCGCCGGCAGATCGCCGCTCGGCAGAACCTGCATGGAAAGGTTCAGGCGGTTGCGCGCCATCTCGATGAGCTGGCTGTCGTCGCTCTTCGGATACTGCTGATAGATGTCGATGACTGCTGCAATGTCACGCGCGGTTGCCTCCGAAAGGCGCCGCGTCACCGCCTGCCAGTGGCGTTCCATGAAGACGAACGCGATCACGCCTTCCAGCACCACGATCGGCGCGATGATGATGATGAGCGCGCGCGCATAGAGGCCCTTCGGCAGCAGGTCGCCAAGCCAGCCGCCGATATAGGCCATGTTGCGGCGATGAACGCGCCCGAACCAGGAGCCGAACGACCGCAGCCATTGCGGCGTGGCTGGCAGCCGGTTCCACAGTGCAGCGGGAAACGCCAGCAGCCAGACAGGCGGCATAAGCCATGCCGGGATGATACCGCTGCGTGCGGGCGCTTCAGGTGCAGCCGTCGTTATGCTTTCGGTGGCGGGGTCCTTGCGTCCACGGCGCAGCCACTGCCAGAGCGCATGCCATGGCAGGAGCGAGCGGCGCTCGGGTTCATCGCCTCTGGCAAGCATCAACAACCGACCTTAAAACTGCGGACGATCACCGTGATCAATCCGCGTAGAGAATATACCCTTTGCCCCGAACTGTCTGGAGGTAGACCGGGTTGGAGGGGTCGGTTTCAATTTTCCGGCGCAGACGATTGATCTGCACGTCGATGGCGCGGTCGCTGCCAGTGGAATCCTCCGACGCCAGTTCATGGCGTGGAATGGGCATGCCGATGCGCTGCGAGAACATGCGCAGCAGGTCGCGCTCCCGCTCCGTCAGCTTCACCGTTTCTTCCATGTGCTTCAGCTCGCCGCGCGTCACGTGGAAAACGTGATTGCCCATGCGGATTTCATCACCGGCCGGGCCCAGGCCACCGCCCGCCGCCCGGCGCAGAATGTTGCGCAGGCGCAGCAGCAACTCGCGCGGCTCGAATGGCTTGGGGATGTAATCGTCAACGCCGGCTTCCAGCCCCTCGATGCGGTGCTCGGGCTCCGATCGCGCCGTCAGCATGCAGATGGGAACGGGCCGCGTTGCTTTCAGCTCGCGCGCAAGATCCAGCCCGCTTTCCCCCGGCATCATCACGTCCAGCAGCACGGCGTCGAACTCAAGGCCGCGCATTCCTGCGCGTGCGGTTGCTGCGTCCTGTGCGGTGGTTACGCGGAAGCCCTGCTCGGCCAGATAGCGCGCAAGCAGATCGCGGATCTTCTGGTCGTCGTCGACAATCAACACATGGGGCGCGTTGTCAGGAAGCGGAGTGCTCGCAGCCTTTGCCGTTCTCATGGGTGCCCCTCGCCGGTTCGAATATATGCAATCACGTGCGCGGGGCCGCCTGCTTGACCAGGGCCTCCACGTGCGCGCGATCGGAGGCCGCAATCATGGCAAAAAGGAAGCGGCGTGCAAACTCCGACGCTTCGGGGCCAACATTGGCAAGCGCTGACGCCATGTGTCGCGTTTGCAGGGTAATGAGCTTTTCCGCCAGACGCCCGCCTTTGGTGCTGACAAACAGGCGCCGCTCACGCCGGTCGTCATCACCGGTGCGTTGAATAATAAAACCTTTATCGATGAGCTGTTTCAGCACACGGGCAAGGCTCTGCTTGGTGATGCGCAGAATATCGAGCAGATCGGCGACCCGCAGGCCGGGATTGCGATAGACGAAATGCAGCACCCGGTGATGCGCGCGCCCGAAGCCATAGGTTTCGAGTATCGCATCGGGGCCGCCGGTGAAATCACGATAGGCGAAGAACAGCAGCTCGACGCAGGCGACCAGATCATCCGGCGATGCGACACCTGCCGGAGCGGCCATTCCCGAGGCTGCTCCGTTATCCGAGCTCTCCCCCTGTGCCCTGCGGGAGGGGGTGGATGCAGCCTTGGTGGCGCGCGCCCTGCGGCGACCCGATGTGGCGTCGGACGTTATGTCAGTCATGTTGACTTATTTGGCCTCGATTGATAGTCATGACAAGTGATTTCGCGCAGGTGGTGGCGTGCTCGCCCAGTCTCTCAAGTCCGCGCTTTCAGGCTACATCAAGGGGTTTCCGGGTTAATTTGCCCGGCCTTGCATCGGATGCTGAAGCGCACTGGATAAACTTGGGAACGGTGCACACCTTAAGCCTTGTGGTGATCTGGAAGGGCAGTCTGGATCGCTTCTAATTTGCGCCGATTACACCAACCACCTTCAAAATTCACGAGAACAATCGCCAAGCCAGCCTTACCTAGGTTACCCGCAGTCGGTTACTAGCAATCCTGGCGCGAAAGTCTACGGAGAGAACACAGGATGTCAGGGCCAACCCCTTTCCACGATCGCGACGGTCTCATCTGGCTTGATGGCAAGATGGTGCCCTGGCGCGAGGCCAACATTCACGTTCTCACCCACGCGCTGCACTATGGCAGCGGCGTGTTTGAGGGGCTGCGCGCCTATGGCGGCGAGATTTTCAAGCTTTCGGAGCATTCCCAGCGTCTGATCGACAGCGCCAAGACGCTCGATTTCGACATCCCCTATACGGTGGCGGAAATCGATCAGATCTGCCGCGATGTCGTTGCGGCCAACAATCTGTCCGATTGCTACATCCGCCCCATCGCCTGGCGCGGTTCGGAGCAGATCGGCGTGGCGGCGCAGGCCACCAAGATCCACCTTTCCGTGGCGGCGTGGGAGTGGGGTTCCTACTTCCCGATGGAGCAGCGCCTGAAGGGCATCAAGATCACGATGGCGAAATACCGCCGTCCTGACCCGGCCACGGCGCCCTCCACGAGCAAGGCAGCTGGCCTTTACATGATCTGCACCGTTGAGAAGCACCGGGCCGAGAACGCGGGCTTTGCCGATGCGCTGATGCTGGACTGGCGCGGCCGCGTGGCCGAGTGTACCGGCGCCAACATCTTCTTCGTCAAGGATGGCGTCATTCACACGCCGGAAGCCGATTGCTTCCTGAACGGCATCACTCGCCGCACGGTGATCGATCTGGCCAAGAAGCGTGGTTATCAGGTGATCGAACGCGCGATCATGCCTGAGGAGTTGAAGGACTTCACCGAGGTGTTCGTCACCGGCACCGCAGCTGAAGTGACGCCGGTCTCGCAGATCGGTGAGCACACCTATACTCCGGCTGAGATCTCCAAGAACCTGCTGAACGATTACACTGCATGCGTGCAGCCTTCCCGTAAGGCGGCAGAGTAAGCAGCTACAACGCTTTCGCGCGTTGAACTTTCACAGCTCTAAAGCAAACGCCCGCCGGATTGGCGGGCGTTTTCGTTTGCATCAGGGAAAGGGTGTTGGCCTCTGTGTCGCGTAGCATGACCCCTATGACGGGTTTTGCACCCGTGCGAACAACAACTGGCCGATGAGGCCGCAGGTTGCCATTATGGTCGTGCCGATGGTGAGCAGCGTCATCTGGCTGATACCGGTACCGGCCATTGATCCAACCGCTGCAATCAGCGCGGTCCAGAACAGGGCGGGAAAAAGGGCTATAATCAGCAGGCCCACGAAACGATAGTCGGTTGATGGGAGATCGGCGGCAATCGTTACAGCTCTTGCTGTGGCAACTGACATTCAAAAACTCCCACCGTTAGACGTTGAAGGGTCAACGAACTTGGGAGGGTATGATCGGGCCCCTCAAGGGTACGCTAACGGAATAGAAAAAGTTCAAAGCAAATTTTCGATTGAGCTACGGCCCCGCCTGTAACGGTGTCCAGAAGCCACAAAAATCAGTCAATGTGCAGGTGCTGAAGCAAGTGCAGAAGGTTGAACGATGATTAGCGGGTCAGAAACAGGCACCGCCCGCGCAGCGCCGGATTTGCAGCATCTGGACGCGATTATTGTCGGTGGCGGTCATAACGGCCTGACATGTGCGGCCTATCTGGCTGGCGCCGGTCTCAAGGTGCTGGTGCTTGAGAAGAATGCCGCTGTTGGCGGTGCTGCGTTCACCGAGGAGTTTCATCCCGGCTTCCGTAACTCGGTCGCGGCCTATACGGTCAGTCTGCTGAATCCCAAGGTGATCGATGATCTTGAGCTTGTGCGCCATGGGCTGCGCATCGTGCATCGTCCGGCGGCAAACTTCTGGCCGGTGGACGATAAGCGTTATCTGCTGATGCGCGGCGGGCTGTCCGAACGACAGGCGGCTGTCGCGCAATTCTCGCAGGCCGATGCCGGACGGTTGCCGGCCTATGACGCGATGCTTGAACGCGCTGCCGATGTATTGCGCGATCTTGTGCTCACAACGCCTCCCAATGCTGGTGGTGGCATCACCGAACTGATCAAGGGCGCTGGACTGGGGCGGCGCATGATGGCGCTCAGCCTCAATGAAAAGCGCGTGCTGCTGGATTTGTTCACGCGCAGCGCATCCGATTTTCTCGATGGCTGGTTCGAGAGTGATGTCGTCAAGGCGGCGTTCGCATTCGATGGCATTGTCGGCAACTACGCAGCGCCATCGACGCCCGGCACCGCCTACGTGCTGCTGCACCATTGCTTCGGCGAGGTGAACGGCAAGCGTGGTGCGTGGGGGCACGCTATCGGCGGCATGGGTGCAATCAGCGCTGCACTCGCCGCTGCCGCCACGCAGCGCGGCGCATTCATCCGCACCGATGCCAAGGTTGCGCGTATCATCACCCGCAATGACGCCGCGGTTGGTGTCGAGCTGGCGGATGGCGAACAGATTTTCGCGCGTACAGTCGTCGCCAACGTGCCGCCGAAGCTGCTGTTCCGCGATTTGATTGCGCCCGATGCCGTGCCATCAGAAACGCGCGCGCAGTTCACCGGCATGAAGGCCGGTTCCGGCACGTTCCGCATGAATGTTGCGCTGTCCGAATTGCCGGATTTCACATGCAGGCCCGGAACGCAGCAGCAGGATCACCACGGCGCCGGTATCGTCATCGGGCCGACGCTGGATTATCTCGAACGGGCCTATCTCGATGCGCGCCTTGAGGGCTGGTCGCGTGAGCCGGTGGTGGAGATGCTCATCCCATCGACGATCGACGATACGCTCGCGCCGCCCGGCCAACATGTTGCGAGCCTCTTTGTGCAGCACGTTGCGCCGCATCTGCCCGCTGGCAGGAGTTGGGCAAATGCGCATGAGAAGGCAGCGTTCGCTGACGTTGTCATCAACACCGTGAACCGCCACGCGCCGAACTTTGCCGCGTCGGTAATCGGACGGCAGGTTCTGTCGCCGCTGGATCTGGAAAACCGCTTCGGCATGATCGATGGCGATATCTTCCACGGCGCGCTGTCGCTCGATCAGCTTTTCTCGGCACGCCCGCGGTTGGGCTTTGCCGACTATCGTTTGCCGCTTGCAGGGCTATATCTGTGCGGGTCTGGCGCGCATCCCGGTGGTGGTGTCACCGGTGCGCCCGGCCATAACGCAGCGCGCGAGATACTGCGCGATCTGTCCGGGCCGCTGCGGGCATGGACGCGCCGTTCGCGACATAGGAAGGGTTAGGCCGTGGCAACTGTCTATGTCTGCGAAAGCGTGACCCTCGACGAGGACGAGCTGAAAGAGCGCTTCGTGCGTTCCTCCGGCCCTGGCGGACAGAACGTCAACAAGGTTTCGACGGCGGTTGAATTGCGGTTCGATGTTGGCTCGCCCGCGCTTCCCGGTGAGGTGCGCGTGCGGCTGCTGCGCATTGCCGGCAAGCGCGTCAACGAGGAGGGTGTGCTTGTCATCCGCGCTGAGCGCTTCCGCACGCAGGAACGCAATCGCGACGATGCGCGCGAACGACTGTTCGAGCTGATCCGTGAAGCATGCGTGGTGCCGAAGCGGCGCGTGAAGACGAAGCCGACGCGCGCGTCGAAGGAGAGGCGTCTCGATAGCAAAACACGCCGCAGTACGGTGAAGCGGTTGCGCACCGGCAAACCGGACTTAGGCTAATCTTCGTTTCGAGCTTTAGCGCTGCAGTTCTGCGAATCAGGCGGCTGATCCAGGTCGCCCCTGCAAATGCGGACACGCAATGCGTGCGCTGCATGCAAGGCAATATTTTCCCATGTGTTGGCGGCGGCGATTTATCCGGAATCTGCAGCGTGACATCTGCGCGGGTCGATCCTAAGACATTAACCGCGTGTGGGGCGTTAGACCATGATCGCTTCGGACCCTATCAGTCCGGAGCGTGAATCATCGGTCTCATCAAAGGGCCAGATCAAAGGGCTAGAGTTGGATCGCGATTCAAAGAAAAGCGATCATGCTCTAGGCCGTAGATTCGGCGCGATGGCGCGCGGCGGGGCCGTCGTCGGAATCATCAGCTCAGGGATGCAGGGGAAGACGACAATGAAGCTTGCGAAAGTTGCCATCGCGATGGCCGCGTTTGCGACAACGTTTGGCCTCACGGCCCACGCGCAGAACGACCGCGCACCGCTTGGGGTCTGGATCGATCACACCGGACGCGGCGCCGTAAAAATCTCTGAATGCGGCAAGGCGTTGTGCGGCAAGGTCGTATGGGTTGCCGATCAGGCCAACTCTAAGGGTTGTGGCCTCGATATCATTGGTGACGTGAAGCCAATGAGCGATGGCACCTTCGATGAGGGCTGGATCTACGATCCTGACAACGACGCGAAGTTCGATGTGCAGTTGCAGCCATTGCGCGACGGCACGATGAAGGTGATCGGCTACAAGGGCATCAAGTTCTTCAGCCGCAGCTTCATCTGGAAGCCGGCACCGGCAGACCTGCCGCTTTGCGTCACTGAATAAAGCCCGCGCACACCGGTAAACGGCTGTCCGTTCCGGCTTGGCGTGGCCAAGCTTGCTGCCCAAATATGAATTCGGCCGATCCCGCAATGAGCGGGGCCGGCCGATTTTTTTATCCGGATGGGAGTAGGCGTGGCCAAGCCGTCAGGCGGCCGCCAGATTGGGGTGGGCATCGCCAGGCAGCAGCGCCCGCGCGCCGAATGGCACGATGTTGCCGTTGAGCGCCTCGTTCAGCGCCAGCAGAAACCGCTGCGGGTTGAACCCGCGCTTGCTGTTGAGGCGCATGTTGGCGGCGATGGCAATGGACGGCGCCATAAGCGTGTAGCCGTTTTGCAGCATCATGCTGTGCAGGCGGCGGGCGCCAAACACTGCCACAAGGTGCCGGAAGCGCAGGAATGCGGCCAGCGCCTGCTGTGGATCGGCATGCAGACGGCGTTGCAGGGTCGCTCGGGCAGCGTCTAGATCAGTGTCGGTGGCGCCGTTGAGCAGCACCAGCCCGTGGCCCGATTCGATCAGTGAGCGCATCGCTGCGGCAAGATCCGCCGCATTCGAAGCTGGCACGTCGCTGAGATCGAAGGTCGTCGCCATTGGTTCGGCTCCGGTGGTTGTACGCGTCGCCGCGCTTGCGGAGACGTAGGTTACTGTTTTGATCCGCCACCCCCAGTGGGCCAGCGCCGGAGTTATGCCCCTGGCCCTTGGCGAATGTGCGGCACGCTCGTGTTCGTATGCGGCAGATTTTTGTCAGCTTACGGAGGCAGAATGTCCCACAGGCGCCATGTGGGGCTGTTACCTGTGGAACTGTGGCCGCACGGTCACGATGGAGAGCCACACAGTGCCAAATATGACGCCAGAATCGCCTCGCCACTGAAAACGCCTAGATTCTAGCCACGCTATCGCTGCTGCATCTGGGTGATGGAAAAGCACCGCCCGGCGCCGTATTCAGATGCGGTTCAGGCCCCCTTGGTTAATTTCGGGCTTCGGGCGCAATGATTGTGACGGTGAGACGGTGAGGACGACCATGAAACGGAAGCTACGGATGTTCGGGTTTGCGCCGGTCGCCACGCTGATATTCGGACTCACCGCCGCCGCGCTGCCAGCATCCGCCAACTGCGACTGGTACGTGAAGACCGCGCTGGAACAGCAGCAGCGTAATCTGAAGCATCGGTGCGAGCTGTCGGGCGCGGAATGGTCGGGCGATAAGGCTGCCCACGCGGCATGGTGCGCATCCGTTAGCCCCGACACCTCGCGCGCCACGGCCCAGAAGCGCGAGGCTGCACTGACTGCCTGCGCCGCCAAGTGAGCGTGCGTGCCGACCAATCTCCACGTCGGATTTCGCCGTCGGGGCAGAATAGGCGTGGATTGCGGTGTGTTCAGATGGCGCCGGGGCATCGGCACCGGGGTGGTGCTTGTAGTATGGGCATCGCATTGAGTCGCGGAACCGCGCCCTCGTTTGGACATATTGCGAGGCAACATGCCCGATTGGGGATTTGGGTGAAGCACGTCTAACCTTGGAACGGTTGCGCGCCAAAGGCGGCTCCGGACCACCTTCGGCCGCCATGTTCCCAGAGCCATCCTCGCCACGGATAAACAGATGAATCCCACCGATCTTGCCCAGGAAGCCATCGGTCCGCCGACGGCGCACGGCTTTTCGTTCCTGGAACTGTTCCTGCAGGCCCACATCGTCGTGCAGCTCGTCATGGTCGGGCTGGTCATCGCCTCGATCTGGTCCTGGGCAATCGTCATCGAGAAGTTCTTCGCGTTCCGCAAGGCACGCGCCGAGTCCGATCGGTTCGAGCATATGTTCTGGTCCGGCCAGTCGCTTGACGAGCTCTATTCGGCTCTGTCGCGTACCAAGCCGATCACCACGGCGGCGCTGTTCGTTGCTGCGATGCGCGAGTGGAAGCGCTCCGTCGAGGGCAACATCCGCGCCATGGGCGGCATCCAGTTGCGCGTTGAGAAGGTGATGGACGTCACCATCAGCCGCGAGATGGAGCGCCTGGACCGCCGGTTGCTGTTCCTCGCCACCGTGGGCGCGATCGCGCCGTTCGTCGGACTGTTCGGCACCGTCTGGGGCATCATGACCAGCTTCCAGGCCATCGCCGTTTCCAAGAATACCAATCTGGCTGTCGTTGCGCCGGGTATCGCCGAAGCGTTGTTCGCCACCGCGCTGGGCCTGCTGGCGGCTATTCCAGCCGTTATTTTCTACAACAAGTTCTCCGCCGACAGCGCGCAGATCAGCCAGCGGCTTGAATCGTTCGCCGACGAGTTCGCTGCCATCGTATCGCGCCAGATTGACGTTAGAAGTTGAGACTGCGCGCCATCGGGCGGCAGCAAGACGGAGATCCGATAATCCATGGGCGCTAGCGTCAGGATGAACAACGGAGGCGGTGGCAAACGCCGCCGCCGTGGGCGCCATGCTCCGATGGCCGAGATCAACGTCACGCCGTTCGTCGACGTGATGCTGGTGCTGCTGATCATCTTCATGGTCGCAGCACCGATGCTGCAGGTGGGCGTGCCGATCGAGCTGCCGCAGGCAAAGGGCAAGCAGCTTGAATCCAACAAGGAACCGCTGGCCATCAGCGTTAAGGCGGATGGCAGCGTCTACATCGGCGAGACCGCAGTCGACCTTGAGGAAATTGCGCTGAAGCTGAAGGCAATCGCCAAGAACGGCTACGACGAACAGATTTTCGTGCGCGGCGACAAGGGCGTTTCCTACGGCACCGTGATGCGGGTGATGGGGCGCATCAGCGCTGGCGGATTCCGCAAGGTGTCTCTCGTAACCGAAGTGGAGGATGGAGGCTGATGCGGTGACCGTGAAACTCGCGCTCCACTGCGTCGAAACCGATTGTGACTTTCGCGACGCTCACATGCGCGATTTTCGAATGCCCAGATCTCCGGTCGAGGGATCTGAGTTTGCTTCGTTTTCCGGCGATAACCGCTGGCGAGCTTTAGTATTGGGACGCTAGCCGTGTACCGCGGTCTCTTCACCTCGTTTGCAGGCCACGCGATGCTGCTGGCATACGCGCTGTTTTCGTTCAAACAGGCGCCGCTTGATCTGCCGACCGTGATTCCGATCGAGGCGACGATTGTCACGCCGTCGGAAATCACGCGTCTGAAGCAGGGCGATCCGCAGTCCAAGCAACTCGAAGCGAAGGCGAAGGAAGAGCCCGAGCCTCAAATCTCAAAGAAAGAGGCTGAGAAGCCCAAGCCGGTGACGGCACCGCCGCCTGCTGCCGAACCGCCGCCGCCTCCGCCGGAGCCCGAGCCTCCGCAGAAAACCGAAACACCGCCGCCGCCGAAGTCGGATCCGATCGCCGAAAAGCTGGCGGCTGCGCCGCCGCCCGAACCCACTCCACCTGAACCCGAACCGGGGCCAACGCCGGACGAAAAGAAGCTGCTTGAGGAAAAGATCGAGCAGGAGCGCAAGGCGGAAGAGGCGAAGAAGCAGGCCGAAGAAAAGCGCAAGGCCGAAGCCAAAAAGAAAGCTGAAGCTAAGAAAAAGGCCGAGGCGAAGAAGAAAGAGGACGAGCGTAAGCGCAAGCTGGCTGAGGAAAAGCGCAAGGCCGCGGAGAAGAACAAGTTCGACGCCGACAAGATTGCCGCGCTGCTGGACAAGACGCCGGACAAACGCGGTGCGCCGCAGTCTTCAACGCCGCCGACCAGGCCGACCGACTATACCGGCCCCACCGCAGGTGAGCGGCAGGGCAACGACACCGTTTTGTCCGCACGCGAGCAAGACTTGCTGCTGTCGATGATCAATCGCCAGCTTGAGCCGTGCGCGCGTCTGCCGGGCGGTGGCGGCGGTCCCGATACGCCGATTGTCAACGTGCGCTTCCAGCTCAATCAGGACGGTTCGTTGAATGGCGAACCGGTGGTGCTGGGGCGGCAGAACACGCCGCTGTTTGCCATTGCCGCCGATGCATCCGTCCGGGCCGTCAAACAATGCGCGCCATTCCAGCTTCCGCCGGACAAATATGGCGCCTGGAGCACGGTAACCTGGGCCTTTGATTGGCCCGTCATCCTCGGTCTTGTGCAGCGATAGGAATGCGCGAGGGCCTGGAGCATTTTCCGACGAAGCTGACGCCGTTCGTCGAAAGAAAATGCGACCAATCAAAAATCCAGGGCGTGCGATCCGATTCTATCGGATCGCAAAACGCCCCAGTTTGATGCTAAGCAACCCTCAGCGACAAAGGGTTCGACGACATGCAAAACGCGAAGCAGACGGTTGCAGCAGGTGGACGCGGAAATTCCGTGCGGCACGTATGGGCACGATTGGGGGCGTTGGCGCTTCTGATGGCCGGAGTGCTGTCGACGCCGGTATTCGCGCAGCGCCCTGACGATAGCTACAAGGGCCCAGGGGCTGGAGGTGGTTTCGATAGCCAGCTCCAGCAGATGCAAGCCCCGCCGCCGCAAATGAGTGGCGGTGGTGGCGGACTTTCGGGCGGCACTTCCGGCGGTGGTCTGCAGGGACGCCAGACGCAGGGCACCATCGCGCCAATCCCGATTGCGATTCCGTTCTTCCTGGGGCCCGATCCAAAGCTGGCGGCGGATGTCGCCGAGGTTGTGACCGCCGACTTGGGCGGCTCGGGTCTGTTTGATCCGCTCGACCGTGCGTCATTCCTGGAGCAGGTGCGGGACGTCAACGCCGCGCCCCGCTTCGGTGATTGGCGCGCCATTCGTGCCGATGCTCTGGTCGTGGGTGATGTCGCGCGCGGCCCCGATGGGCGAATCATTGCGCAGTTCCGGCTGTGGGACGTGACCACGGGCAAGCAGTTGGCTGGGCAGCGGTTCGCAACCGCGCCGCAGAACTGGCGTCGTGTCGGTCACATCATCGCCGATCAGGTTTACAAGCAACTCACCGGTGAATCCGGTTACTTCGATTCCCGCGTAGTTTTCGTCGATGAAACCGGCCCGAAAGATCGCCGCGTGAAGCGTCTGGCGATCATGGATCAGGATGGCCACAACGTGCGCCTGCTGACCAAGGGCAACGAGCTGGTGCTGACGCCGCGCTTCAGCCCGACGAATCAGGAAATCACCTTCATGTCCTATACGAGCGGACAGCCGCGGGTGTTCCTGATGAATCTGGAAACAGGGCAGCGCGAAGTCGTCGGCGATTTCCCGGGCATGACGTTTGCGCCGCGATTCTCTCCGGATGGGCAGCGCATCGTGATGAGTCTGCAGTCGGACGGCAATTCAGCGATCTTCGAAATGGATCTGCGCAGCCGACAGCGGCGCCAGCTCACGCCGGGCACCTCGATTGATACGGGGCCAAGCTATTCACCCGATGGCCGGCAGATCGTGTTCGAGACCGATCGCGAAGGCACCCAGCAAATTTATGTAATGAATTCCGATGGTTCAGGTGCACATCGGATCAGTCGCGGTGAGGGGCGTTACTCAACGCCCGTGTGGTCGCCACGCGGCGACTACATCGCCTTCACCAAGCAGTATGGCGGCCGCTTCCTTATCGGCGTCATGCGTCCGGACGGCACCGGCGAGCGTGTGTTGACCGAGGGCTACCACAACGAGGGCCCGACCTGGGCGCCGAACGGCAGAGTTCTGATGTTCTTCAGAGAATCGCAGGGCGCGAACGGCGGAGCACAGATCTTTTCGGTCGATTTGACCGGCTACAACGAGCGAATAATCCGTACGCCATCTTTCGCGTCGGATCCGGCTTGGTCACCGCTCCTGAATTGATACGGCATTTAACTTGGTGTTAACCATTTCAGATGCTGTATTATGCACAAGTGCTCCGAGATTCGTTTGGCGTTTTTCATATGCAAGAACAACGACTTGCGAATGTCGGGGTAGTGCTGCGCGTGCCGTTTGAAAAGGTGTGAAATGGAGTTGCATTTTCGCATCTACGTGGTTGGAAAACAGAGGGATAATCGCCTCTGTTCTTGATCAAGACGAGCCGCGCCAGTACGCCAATATATGGCTAGTGCCGATAAAGCATCAGGAGATTACCATGCAGGTGAAGGGGCTGATCGTTTTGTCAGCAGTGGTTGCGGCCATTGCGCTAAGTGCTTGCCGCCGTGAAGAACCGGTGCCGTTGAAGCTGGGCGCCGAACTACCTGTCGCCACGCAGCCCGCTCGCTAAGAGCCGGGGCAAGGCCAGGACAACATTAGGAGAAAAAGCTATGAAGAGTGCACTCGTACTCGCCGCCGTCGTTGCTGCTGTTGCTCTGGGCGCTTGCCGTCGTGAAGAGCCTGTTCCGCTGAAGCTCGGCGCCACTGACCTGATCACCACCGAAGTTGCTCGCTAAGCATTCCGCTTAGTGAGTGGGGACATTTAGCCTACTTACCTTTTTAGGAGATACGACGATGAAGGGGGCCATCCTTGTTGCGGCCGTTGCTGCTGCTGTTGCTCTGGGCGCTTGCCGCCGTGAAGAGCCGGTTCCGCTGAAGCTCGGCGCTACGGACGTGATCACCACCGAAGTTGCTCGCTAATTTGTGAGCTAACTTCCTCTCAGGTTTCCTGAGGGCGATTTTTAAGGCCGAGGCTAGCGTGAAGAACGCTGGCCTCGGCCTTGTCGTTTTTGGGGTTGTTTCTGCGTCGCTGCTCCCGGCTTCGTCTCTGCGTTGTCGCCGTATCGCGATTGGCTATCGGGCGAGTACGGCTCCAGCCTCGCAGGCGCACCCCTCAAAGCTCTGGCCTCGCTGGTCCGCCCCTCGCAGGCCACCCAATTTTCCCGCGCCCGCGGCCTCTGACGGTAAGCCGATATGGACGTTGGGCTGATCCGCGGATCGTTTGGTGTGGCGCCGCGCCTTTCCTGCTGCACGGCCAGCTGTGATTCGCCTTCGTGCGCTGCCCGGCCTAGATGGGCACTCTCGCCGTCTGAAATGTGGGCGGCGCTGTGCTGTGGCGGGCGAAGGCACAGGCGACTGCTGGCCTGCAACTGCTCCGATCGATGGATGGATGGTCGCCGAGTCGGACTGCTCGGATCAGGAATTGCGCGTACGTAGCTCCCAGCCCAGATGGTGATGGGCGGTTGATGCGGTCGAGGCCTCATCAGCGTCGCGCGGAACGGCGCATCAGTCAGCTTTCTGTCATGCTGAGCGGCGCCCTGACCGTTCGAGTGGCCGTGCGGAGATCAAGGGGACGACCGGCAATTGGGTAACGGGCGGTTCCTCGCAGTTTCCGATCCGTTGTCTGATTCTCTGGCTGGCAATCGACGGGCCGCAAATTCACCAAGCCTTGGCTGCGAGTCGGCTGCACCTTACGCCGCGTTTGGTACCGGACGCTGAGCACACCGATGCTCCGCAACGTCACGCTGGATGCAGCCCGCAACGCCCATCTCCGGTTGCCCGTCACCTCCCGGTTAACCCCATGTTAGTTCCCGAGCCGGGTAACACATGTGTGCAAACCGGACACACCGGGGCCTTTGGTCGCCGCGCGCGATGACTGCCCACCGATTATTTTGTTGCATACGGACCTTCGCCGGACGAATCGGAGCAAGGTTTCGGAAATTGCTGGGTGGCCACAATTTGGTACGGCCAATGGGGTAGCCCATGCAGAGGGAAACAGTCGCCCGCTTGCGGAGTTGTTATGCGGGCTGACGAAAGGGATTTTCATGGCGTCGACAACTTGGTTCGCTCGTGGGACGCGCCTGCTCGCCGTCGTTCTTTTAGGAGCGTTGGCTGCCGGCTGCGCCAACAATGAGAACCAGCCCAACTCGCAGTTAACCGGCCGTGATGGTTCGGTCGCGCCGGGTACGCATCGCGACTTCTCTGTGAATGTGGGTGATATCGTCTACTTCACAACCGACAGCACGGATCTTACGCCGGAAGCTGTTGCAACCCTGCAGAAGCAGGCGCAATGGCTGCAGCACTATCCGCAGTACACGGTGACGATCGAAGGCCACGCGGACGAGCGCGGTACGCGTGAATACAACATTGCGCTGGGCGCACGCCGTGCCACCACGGTGCGCAACTTCCTGGCGCAGAACGGCATCAACGGCGCGCGTATCCGCACCATCTCCTACGGTAAGGAACGCCCGGTTGCGGTATGTAACGACATCTCGTGCTGGTCGCAGAATCGCCGAGCACAAACGGTGCTGAACTCTCGCACCGCCGGAAACTGATTCCGCCGCTGCGTTGTCATTGGGCCAAGCTTGGCGATGACGGCGACAGGCTGAAACGGCCCGTCTGAAGCAAACATAAAAACACCTCGGGGCAACTCGGGGTGTTTTTTGTTTCTGCGGTCAGTGCCGGAAACGGCGCACCAGCGCGCCCGCGTAATTATGTCGACATGCAACGATTTGGTGTCACGGCCGCACGCCCGCGATTGCTCCCGATGCGCAAATCTGTTGCGTGCATGCCGCACATCCACAACAGCATGTGACATGGGCAAAAACGGCAAAGAATCGCCGCAAACGCTGCGCAATGATCAGCGTGTTTTCAGCGGTTTGTCCGTGGGTGGAATGATGGTTCGTTTGGCTTTTGCGAACAGTCGGTGTGGTTTCGTTGCAGCGTGCTTCGGTGTTGCCGTCGCGGTCTGGGCGCCTGTTGTTCCCGCGTCGGCGGAGCCTTCCCATGCAGGAACTGGCTATTCGTTGTTCAGCGACGAGCAGCGCGCACGCGAGCTCTATCTCGACGGCATTGAAAAGCTGCAGGCGGGGCATGAGGATGTCGCGCGCCGGATGTTTGAAACTGTTGTGCTGCAGTTTCCCGAAACGGGGTCGGCGCAGCGGGCACAGAACGAGCTTTCACGGCTTGCGGACAGCGCGTTTCATTCCGTAGCGGAAGTTCCGGCCATCGCCCGTGCAGGCACGCCGCCGCATTATGCTGAAGCTGCAGCTGTCCCAACGGAAGCTGGAACATTCGATCTGCAGGCGCATGGTCTGGACGCGCGTTACGATGCGGCTGCGGTTGCTGTAACCGGCGAGATGACCACCGGTTCGTTGCCGCTTCCTGTTGTGCAGCAACCGCCGAAAAATCTGTATCAGGGCTTCCGTCCTACACCCGCATGGGATCAGGAGGTGCGCCGGAACGCTTCGATCCAAACGCGGATGCGCCTCGAAGCCGGGGACCGTGTGTTTTTCTCCGCCGGCAGTGCCGAGCTTGGCAGCCGTGCGCGCATGGCCCTCGCAGCGCAGGCGCTCTGGCTGAAGCGCTGGCATGAGTTTGAAGCTACTATCGCCGGATACGCTGACGAGCCAGGCTCCGATGAGGACAACGTGGCTTTGTCGGTCAAGCGCGCCACCGCCGTGCGCCAGCGTCTTATCGATGAAGGTGTTGAGCCTTCCCGTTTGGCTGTCGCGCCTCACGGCCGCTCCGGTCGAGTTGCAGTCTGTTCCGATGCGGGCTGCCAGGCACAGAACCGCCGCGTCATAACGGTGGTGTTCGTCGCCGGTACGCATGCGCGTCTTGGCCTGACGCCGCCGCCGATTGCCACCGCCGCGCGGATTGTTGAGGATGACGCGACTGCGATCCACCACGAACACCGCGCCGGGGCCGACGGACACGATAATTCCGCATTGGTCAGGCAGGTGGGGGTGTCGCGTTGACAACCCTAGCGTGAAATGGTGGCCTAGCGCGAAATGGTGGCTAAAACAGACGCCAAAGCTTGCATAGTCTGGTTTGCGCTTAACGCTAGCAGCGTGCGATTGCATGCATGCCGCAAATTTGCGGCACATAGTTTCATCGAACGCCTAGGGTGCTTCCGGAAAAGTGGGGAACCGGTTTTCCGAAGAGAAGCACGGCAAAACAGACATCTAGGGCCTTTCCGTGGTTCAATGAAATGCTGACAGGCTTTAGATACCAAGTTTCGCTTCAGAATTCAGGTAGCCAAACGCCAATGCTCCGCCACACTCCATTCACCCCGATCCGCCGCGGTGCGCAGTCAGGGCTCCTGCTGGCTTCAGCGTTGCTCGCCGCGCCGTGCCTGTTGACGGCCAATGTGGCGCAGGCAACTGCCGAACAGCCGCTGCGGATTGCTCAGGCAGCTCCGGCGGGGCAGGGCGCACCCAAGGCAGGATCGTCGGCATCGTCCGCAAACTCCGAGGCGGCAGCTTTGCGCCGTCGCATCGAGCAGCTTGAGGAACAGCTTGTCGACATGCAGGTGATGATCGGCACCGTGGAGTCGCTGGCGCGTGGCGGCGGCGGTGGCGCATCCGGCGGTGGCGGCGGCGCTGATGGTCTGCGCCTCGATGGCCTCGAAACACAGATGCGCGCGCTGTCGGCTCAGGTGCAGCAGCTTACCGATCAGATCCGCACGATGGGCGGCAGTCCGCGCCGTTCCGATGCGGGTACGGACAGCAGCGGTGGCGGCTTCGCTACGCAGTTGATGCCGGCGGCGGGGCAACCGGCAGACTTCGGCGCGACGGTTCCTGATACGGCGCGGTTTGGCTCCACGACCGTTACGGCTGGCAGCGGAAACGATCTGATCGGCGGGCTGATCGAAAATGATAGCGCCGCCGGTTCGGCGGGTGCGATGCGCGGAGCACAAATGCCGGGCGGTATTGCTGCGGCGGCCGATCCTGCTCCGGAAATGGCAGCGCTTCCGCCAGCATTCGGCGCAGCTACAGCATTGAATGCCGCCGAGCAAGGCAACGCCAAGCAGCTTTACGAAACCGCCTATGGCTATCTGATGCAGCGCGATTACCCGGCTGCGCAGGGTGCGTTCGAGGATTTTCTGGGCCGCTATCCGCAGGACTCGCTGGCGGGAAACGCCCAATACTGGCTGGGTGAGGCGTACTTTGTGCGCGGCGAATACAAGGCTGCAGCGGCTGCATTCCTGAAGGGCTATCAGAACTACGCCGGTAACGCGCGCGCGGCCGACAGTCTGCTCAAGCTTGCCATGTCGCTGGACCGCCTCGGCCAGAAAGATGCCGCCTGCTCTTCGTTTGGCGAACTTTCGACGCGCTTTCCCAATGCGGCGGAGAACGTGAAGTCGCGGGCCAAGGAGGAGCGTCAGCGCATTGGCTGCGGATAATCCGAACAGCTTAGCGCGTGATGCCCGGCAAGCTGCGGCTGCTCCGGACGATGCCGATGGACGTACCGATGCCGCCGAAGGCTGCGCGGTCGCGGCCGAACCCTTGATTTCGGATGATGCACTGGCGGCGCTGTTTGCGCCGCTAACCGCTTTTGATGCCGTTGTGCTGGCGGTGTCCGGGGGCGGTGATAGCATGGCGCTGATGCATCTGGCTGCACGCTGGCGCCAGCAGTGCGGGAAGCGCTCCCCCAACATCATCGTCGCAACCGTCGATCACGGCCTGCGAGCTGAATCGCGCCGCGAAGCTGAATGGGTTGTGCAGCAGGCGCGCGATTTAGATCTCGAAGCTCATCTGCTGAGCTGGATCGGCGACAAACCCGCCACCGGTATTCAGGATGCAGCGCGCCGCGAGCGCTACCGGCTGTTGGGTGAGCTGGCGAATAGCCTGCCGGAGCGAGGACGGGTTGCCGTTGTTACGGCGCACACTGCGGACGATCAGGCCGAAACGCTGCTGATGCGGCTGGCGCGTGGCAGTGGCATCGATGGGCTGGCGGGCATGGCTCCGGAACGGCCGTTGGATGCCGCCGCAGCCGATGGCGTGATGCTGGTGCGGCCGCTGCTGAGCATCTCGGGAGCATCGCTGCGCGCCACGTTGCAGGCGCGGGGCATCGGCTGGATCGACGATCCCAGCAACGCTGTTGAACGGTTCGAGCGGGTGCGAATCCGCAAGGCCGCACGGCTGCTGGCTGAAATGGGCTTCAGCAACGATCGGCTGGCTGTCAGTGTGCGGCGGATTGCGCGTGCTCGCGCTGCGCTCCTGGAGGCGCAGAAGGAACTGGCGGCCCGTGCGCGTCTCGATCTGCACCGGGGCGCCTACGCAAGTTTCGACCTGACGATCTGGCGGCAGGCGCCGGAGGAACTGCGGCTGCGCATGCTGGGCGATCTGATCGGCCGCTTTGGCGGATCTGCCGTTCCGGTTTCGCTGGCGAGCCTGGAGGATCTGACGCGCCGGGCCAGCGCCGTAGGGTTTGAAGGTGCAACGCTGGGCGGCGCCATCGTCACCCCCCAGGGCGATGAGCTGCGGATCTGGCGCGAGGACGGCCGTGGGCTGCCAGTGCTGACGCTGCAACCCGGCGAAACCGCAATCTGGGACGGCCGCTTCCGCGTCCGGGCCGACATCACAAGCCCGTCATTGGTAGAGGTCAGGGCACTGGGCCGGCCGGCGTTGGCGAATCTGCGGCGGATGGAGGGCTGGCCGGATACCATGCAAGCAGCTCCGGCGGCGACCTTACCGGCGATCTGGCGGGGCGATGAGCTGGTGGCGGTGCCCTTTTTTGCCGATTGGCTTAAGAATGATAAGGGCCATTTCGGGCGCGAGATCGAACTCTATTCGGCCGAATTTCTGGCCTAGAAACGCGATCGCACCGTTATTTCGCGATCCATACAACCATTTGTGGGAACGCCCTAGCTACGTCCGTTCAAGCGACCTTGGCTTTAATTTGTGCGCTGGAGGCAGCTTTTGAGCGGGATCAACAAACTCTGCGGCGGCTGGCCCGTCGCGTTTTTCGTTGGTCGGCGTTAAGCTCCTGGGCAGCGAAGCAGGTGTAAAAAGACGGTGTAACTTGGCATTGCCGAGGCTCACTCCTATGTTAGCGGGAAGCGATGCGCAGACCCGCAGGGACGTCCGGTCAAGGACCGAAAATAGGGTTGGGCTGAGCCATATGTGCGCTCCACAGGGAACGAGATGAACTCAAACTTTCAAAAGCTTGCCATCTGGGTAGCCATTCTGGTGCTGCTCGCGGCGCTGTTCAATCTGTTCAACAATCCGGCCCAGAGCCGTCGCGGCAGTGAAATCACCTATTCGGAATTCATCTCCGCGGTCGACAACGGCAACGTTTCGGATGCCACCATCGCCGGCAATCGCATCTACGGTACGATGCGCGATGGCGGCACGGCCTTCTCCACCTATGCTCCGGCGGATCCTACCCTCGTTGAGCGACTGGAGAAGAAGGACGTAAAGTTCCGTGCCCGTCCTTCCGATGAGGACGTGCCCTCGATCATGGGCGTGCTGCTCAACTGGTTCCCCATGCTGCTGCTGATCGCAGTGTGGATCTTCTTCATGCGTCAGATGCAGTCGGGCTCGGGCCGCGCGATGGGCTTCGGTAAGTCGCGCGCCAAGCTGCTCACCGAGCGTCATGGCCGCGTCACGTTCGAGGACGTTGCGGGCGTTGACGAAGCCAAGGACGACCTGCAGGAGATCGTGGAATTCCTGCGTGATCCGCAGAAGTTCCAGCGCCTCGGCGGCCGCATTCCGCGCGGTGCGCTTCTCGTCGGTCCTCCGGGTACCGGTAAGACGCTGCTTGCCCGCGCCATCGCAGGCGAAGCCAACGTGCCGTTCTTCACCATCTCCGGTTCGGACTTCGTTGAAATGTTCGTTGGTGTCGGTGCTTCCCGCGTGCGCGACATGTTCGAGCAGGCGAAGAAGAACGCGCCGTGCATCATCTTCATCGACGAAATCGACGCTGTCGGCCGTCACCGCGGTGCAGGCCTTGGCGGTGGCAACGACGAGCGCGAGCAGACGCTGAACCAGCTGCTGGTTGAGATGGATGGCTTCGAGGCGAACGAGGGCATCATCCTCATCGCTGCAACCAACCGTCCTGACGTGCTCGATCCGGCGCTGCTGCGTCCGGGCCGCTTCGACCGTCAGATCACGGTGCCGAACCCTGATGTCGCCGGTCGCGAAAAGATCCTGCGCGTACACATGCGCAAGGTTCCGGTCGCACCGAACGTCGATCCGCGGGTGCTTGCCCGTGGCACGCCGGGCTTCTCGGGCGCCGATCTTGCCAACCTCGTCAACGAAGCTGCACTGCTGGCCGCACGTCGCAACAAGCGCTTGGTCACGCAGCAGGAGTTCGAGGATTCCAAGGATAAGGTGATGATGGGTGCGGAACGTCGCTCCATGGCCATGACCGAGGAAGAGAAGCTCGCCACCGCCTATCACGAGGCCGGCCACGCGCTTGTGTCGCTGGTCGTTCCGGGCGGCGATCCGCTGCACAAGGTCACCATCATCCCGCGCGGCCGTGCGCTGGGCGTGACGATGAACCTGCCGGAGCGCGACAAGCTCAGCTACTCCAAGCAGTGGTGTGAAGCCCGCGTTGCCATGGCGTTCGGCGGCCGTATTGCCGAACAGGCGATCTATGGCAAGGAACACCTGAATACCGGTGCTTCCAGCGACATCATGCAGGCGACCAACATTGCCCGCCGGATGGTCACCGAATGGGGCATGAGCGAGAAGCTCGGCCCGCTGCTCTACAATGAGAACCAGCAGGAAGTGTTCCTCGGCCATGCGATCACGCAGCGCCAGAACATGTCGGAAGACACCGCACGCCTGATCGACCATGAGATCCGCCGCATCGTCACCGAGGGCGAAAATACCGCTCGCGAGGTGATCGAGAAGCACCGTCAGGATCTTGAGGCGATCACGCAGGCGCTGATGGAGTACGAGACGATCTCCGGCGAAGAAGTGCAGGCTGTGATGCGCGGCGAGAAGATCGTCCGCAAGAACGACGACGACCTGCCGAAGGATCAGGCCGGCTCGGCTGTGCCGACCGCCGGTGGCCGGTTCCGTCCTTCCGGCGGCATGGAGCCTGCTCCCTCCGCCTGAGGCTAGCCTCCTCGGGTTTACGGTAGCGACAAGAACACGCTAGAAGCGGCCGCGAGACAAACATCGCGGCCGCTTTGTTTTTTGCGAAAGAGGCTCCTTCACCCATGCAGCGCGCCACCTATCTGAAGCCGATCGGATTGTTCCCGGCTCCCGCCGATCCCATCGAGGAAGGCTTTGCGGGGCTGCCACTCGCCGGGCAGGCGCTGTCCTTCACGACGGTTGAACTGGCGGAACGCGATGGCACCCACATAACCCGCCGCATCGTGACGCTGGGCGATGCCATCGAACGCGACTGGGGCCGCGCGACGCTGCTGGCCGCGCAGGATCTGGAAGCCATTACCGCTCCACGTCCGCGCATTGCTGGCCTTGCGCTTGACCGTCCGCGCATCATGGGCATCGTCAACGTCACGCCAGACAGTTTCTCCGATGGTGGTCTGCATGATCAGGCGGAGGCCGCGATCAACCACGCGCTCCAGCTTGCCGAAGAGGGCGCGGATATCCTGGATATCGGCGGAGAATCGACCCGCCCCGGCGCGGCTTACGTGCCGGCGGAGGACGAGCTTGCGCGCGTTATTCCGGTGATCGAAGGTCTCAGAAAGCGCACCGACAAGCTTATTTCTATCGACACACGCAAGGCCGAAGTTATGCGTCAGGCAGCGGCAGCCGGGGCCGATATCCTGAACGATGTTTCAGCGCTGTCGCATGATCCCGATGCGATGCGCATTGCCGCCGCGACCGGGCTGCCGGTGATCCTGATGCATGCGCAGGGCGATCCGCGCACCATGAACGACAACCCGCAGTATGACGACGTCGTGCTCGATGTTTTTGATTATCTGGAAGGGCGCATTGCTGCATGCGAGGAGGTGGGCATTCCGCGCGCGCGCCTGATCGTCGATCCCGGTATCGGCTTTGGCAAACATCTGCACCACAACGTAGCTGTGATGGCGTCGCTGTCGCTTTATCATGCGCTGGGCGTGCCGATTCTGCTGGGCGCATCGCGTAAAAAGTTGATCGACCATATCTGCGATGTGCCCAATCCACGGGACAGAGTACCCGGCTCAATCGCGGCAGCGTTGGCGGGCTCCGCGCAGGGTGTGCAGATTGTGCGCGTGCACGACGTTGCGGCGACGTATCAGGCGTTGAACGTCTGGCGTGCTTCGATTGCCGGCACGGCAGAGGCGCTGCGCTAACGATCAATTATGCCGGGATTTGTGACATCAGGATCGTGCGGTATACATAGAGTTTATACTGCAACCTGATAGAACCTAATTTGATTGTACGACCGCGGGATAGCGGCCATTAGGGCTTGTACTGGCCCATCCGTATGCTCGAAATGAGCGTCTTAAGTCTTTGATTTTGATTCAGCAGAATTGGTGGGTGCAGGCGTCTCACCGCAAATCCAAGGGGATCCATATGTCGCGTCGTTATTTCGGGACCGACGGCATCCGGGGGCTCGCCAATCGTCCGCCCATGACGTCCGAGGTTGCGCTTAAGGTCGGGATGGCCGCAGGCAAGATCTTCCAGAAGCAGCAATCGAATTATCGCCACCGCGTGGTGATCGGCAAGGATACGCGCCTGTCCGGTTACATGCTTGAAGCCGCGCTAATGTCCGGCTTCACGGCGGTCGGCATGGATGTGTTTCTGCTCGGTCCGATGCCGACGCCAGCGGTCGCGATGCTCACGCGTTCGCTGCGTGCCGATCTCGGCGTGATGATCTCCGCTTCGCACAACCCTTACGACGACAACGGCATCAAGCTGTTCGATCCCGATGGCTACAAGCTTTCCGATGAGACGGAGCTTGAGATCGAGGGACTGATCGACGGCAACGTCGCCGATCTGCTCGCGCCTGCGGATCGCATCGGTCGCGCCACCCGGGTTGAGAGCGCGCAGGAGCGCTACATCGAATTCGCCAAGCGCACCCTGCCGAAGAACTTGCGGCTCGACGGTATGCGCATCGTCATCGATTGCGCCAACGGCGCTGGCTACAAGGTGGCGCCGGAAGCGCTGTGGGAACTGGGCGCCGAGGTCATCAAGATCGGCGTTGAGCCCAACGGCCGTAACATCAACGACAAGTGCGGCTCCACTGCCCCGGATGCGCTGATCAGCAAGGTGCGCGAAGTGCGCGCCGACATTGGCATCGCGCTCGATGGCGACGCCGATCGCGTCGTGATCGTCAACGAGAAGGGTGAGATCGTCGATGGCGATCAGCTCATGGCGGTGATCGCAGAGAACTGGCATCGCACCGGCCGGCTTACCGCCGGTGGTGTGGTTGCAACGGTGATGAGCAACCTCGGTCTTGAGCGTTACCTGAAGGGCATCGGCCTTGAGATGGTGCGCACGCCGGTGGGCGATCGCTATGTCGTCGATCACATGCGCAAGCATGGCTACAACGTCGGCGGCGAGCAGTCGGGGCACATTGTGCTGTCCGAGTACGCCACCACGGGCGACGGCCTCGTCACGGCGCTGCAGCTGCTGGCGGTTGTTGTTTCCACCGGCGTTCCGGTCAGCGAGGTCACGAAGCGTTTCGATCCGCTGCCGCAGATCCTCAAAAACGTGCGCTATGAAAGCGGCAAGCCGCTGGAAGACACGCGCGTGGTCGAGGCGATCAGTGCGGGTAAGAAAAAGCTCGGCAAGTGCGGCCGGCTTGTCATTCGCCCGTCCGGAACCGAACCGGTCATCCGCGTCATGGCGGAGGGCGACGATGAAACGCTCGTCAACAATGTCGTCGGCGATATCGTTGAAGCCGTACGCGCAGCCGCTGTTGAGTGATCGATCCGCTTGCAGCATATCGCGCTGACGCTATAGAGATGCCCTGCTTCGGCGGGGCATTTCCGTTTCGATGTCCGCGTGCTGAATAATCCGGCTGGGCGCCGTTTACACTTCGTTAACACTATGGCCGACGGTTTTGTTTCAAACCGAAACGGCGATTAAGTGTCCTTTAAACCTTCTTCCCCATAGTCGCTAACCGAGCACGTTGCGCGTTCGCCAGACGAGCGCCGGCCTACGGGTTGGCATGACGATTTCGAAGGGGAAGTAACATGAATACCAATCGCAGTTCCTACGCGCTTGGCGCCGCGCTCGGCTCAGCCCTCGTGCTCGCCCTGTGCGCTCCAGCCTCTGCCGCGGACATTTATAATGGTGGTTACGACGGCGGTCTGAAGGGTGGCTATGACGTGCCGCCGCCGCCGCCGTCCGATCGCGGCATCTACTTCAAGGGTTATGTTGGTCAGGCCAATCCGGATGTCGGCAACATCTGGACCGACGCCTACAACACCAACACCTTCTCGGTGCATCACAAGGACATCAAGTCGAGCCCGCTGTACGGCATCGGCATTGGCTGGCAGGCGCGCCACTGGCTGCGCTTCGACCTGACCGGTGAATATCGCGGCGACGCGCTGTTCGTTGGTCACGACAGCTATCCCGGTGGTTTTGGCTTCGGTGCCGGCACCAACGAATACACCGCCGACGTCAAGAGCTGGCTCGGTCTCGCCAACGCTTACATCGACATGGGCAACTGGTGTGGCTTCACGCCTTACATCGGTGCCGGCATCGGTTTTGCATCGGTCAACGTCTCCGGCATGAAGGACATCAACGTGCCTCTGGGTGGCGTTGCCTTCGGTGGCGACAAGACCACGACCAACTTTGCCTGGGCGATCCACGCCGGTGTGAGCTACGACGTGACACCGCAGATGGTTGTCGATCTGTCGTACCGCTACACCGATCTGGGCAGCGCTTCCAGCGGAGCGGTTTACGACTTCAACGGCAACTACGCGCACAGCGGCGTCCACATCAAGGACATCACCTCGAACGACCTGCTGTTCGGTGTTCGCTACAAGCTGCAGCGCGAAACCGTTGCTTACGCTCCTGTGAAGTAATACTGCGCGGCGCATCCCTCAGCGCCGCACACAAACTAGCGTGACGCCGGGCTGTTCATCGCAACAAGCCCGGCGTGCGCGGCCCGCGTCGATTGTGGCCGCCTGAAAGTCTCCAGTTCGATTTCCTGTTTTGCTTACGCGTGATCGTTCGTCCCCGTCGGGCGGGCAGTAGCTTTAAAAGCAGAGTTAGGACGTTGAGCGAGGCTTCAAGCCAGCCAGCCGTCAAGCAAGGATCGACGCACATGAACTGCGCCCTGAAAAGAATTTCGCTCGCCTTGGCCGTTGGCGTTGGCATGATCGCCCCGATGGCTTCGATGGCGCTGGCTGACGGCGACCCATACTATTCCAACGGCATCAATCCGTCAGGCATCCGCACACCCGTGCCAGCACCCATTCCGGTGCCGGTTTACGAAGCCGAGTGGTACTTCCGCGGTGACTTCGCGGCTGGCTTTGGCGGCTCGCCCTCGGTCAACGTGCTTGGTGCCAACATCATCGAGCAGACGTTCGGCAATGTCGGGCGCGAGAACAGCTTCGAGCCATCTTTCACCGGCGGCGTCGGTGTGGGTTATGTGTGGGGACCGTACTTCCGCACCGATCTCACCGTCGACATGCATTCGATCATGAGCACTAAGCAGACCGCTTCCGCTGTGATCGGTGGCAACACCGTTTCGGCGGTGGATCGCACCAAGTGGATGTCCACCATCCTTATGCTGAACGGCTACTACGACATTCGTACCGGTACGCCCTGGACGCCCTACATCGGTGGTGGTCTTGGCTTCGCGGTCAATCAGGGCACGCGCAACGTCGATTACACCAACACGGGTGTCGGCTCATTCTCGACCGGAGACCGCAGCACGCAGGTGCAGTTCGCCGGTGCGGCGATGGTCGGTCTCACCTACGAATTTTCATCGTTCTGGGCGCTGGACGTGAACTACCGCTTCCTGCATGTCGGCGGCCCGAGCGTCAGCTCGTCACCGAACTATGCTTCAACGGTTGAGTTCGGCAGCCTCAACGAACATCAGATCCGCGCTGGTCTCAGGTTTTATGTCAATTAACCGGCGCTGAGTTTTGCGTAGAGAGGGCGGCCCTGTGCCGCCCTTTCGTTTTTCCGGGGCATGGTTGACGTTATCCGCGCCGGGCCATAGAGCGTTGTGATGTGAAAACGCTTCGTGGCGCGCGCCTAAGCGTGCCGGATCAGTCGAGGATCGCGTCTGCCATGGGCGGCTTACCCAAGCCAACGCTGCGGCCAGCCAACCCGCATTTTTCCAGCGGGCCGTGTTCCAAGCGTCCCGGGTGGTCGCTGGATGTGCTCAGCGGTGCGCTTGTCGGCCGCTCGCACCGCTCCCCGGTAGGTAAGCAGCGGTTGAAGCTAGCCATCGACCGGACCCACGCGCTGCTGCAGCTTCCGCATGATTATCGTGTTGCGATAGTGCCGGGCTCCGACACCGGCGCCTTTGAAATGGCGCTGTGGAATCTTCTCGGCGCGCGCGACGTTGATGTGCTGGCGTGGGAAGATTTCGGCCATCGCTGGGTGCGTGACATCATTGCCGAATTACAGATTGCCGATGCGCGCGTGCTGGCTGCCGACTACGGCCATCTGCCTGATCTCGCCGCGGTCGATTTCGATCACGATGTCATCCTGCCATGGAACGGCACGGCCGCCGGTGTGCGTGTGCCCGATGGCGCGTGGATCGCGGCTGATCGCAAGGGCCTCACCATCGTCGATGCAACATCGGCGCTGTTCGCGCAGCGTATCGATTGGGCGAAGGTGGATGTCGCCACGTTCTCCTGGCAGAAAATACTTGGCGGAGAAGCTGCGCATGGCATGATCGTGCTGTCGCCGCGCGCAATCGAGCGCCTGCAAAATCATCGACCGTCCTGGCCGGTTCCAAAGCTGTTCCGGTTGACCGAAGGCGGCAAGCTGCAGGACGACATCTTCGCGGGCGTCACCATCAACACACCGTCGATGCTGTGCGTTGAGGATTATCTCGATACGCTGGCATGGGCGGCAAGCATTGGCGGGTTGGAAGCGCTGTGTGCACGCGTCGACGCCAACGCCGCTGTGCTGTTTGACTGGATCGCGCGCACACCATGGATCGCCAACCTTGCGGCTCATCCTGCAACGCGTTCGAATACATCGGTTTGCATGCGCTTTACCGATGTTGGCGGAGCGTCCGGCGCTGAGCGCCGCATCGCTGATGGCATCGTCAGCCTGCTCGAAAGCGAAGGCGTCGCTTATGATATCGGGGCCTATCGCGGCGCACCGCCGGGGTTGCGTGTCTGGTGCGGCGCTACAGTAGAACGCAGCGACGTTGAAGCGCTCATTCCATGGCTGGAGTGGGCATACGCGCAGGTCCGTGGTACGGACTGAAGCTGCCGCACGCCGCCCGTCCAAACTGAGGCGTGTCATCCAAACTAAGGCGCGGTTGTCATAATTCAGACGTGAACGGCCGCCACTCGTCTTACCCGGCGCAGGTCTTGCCGATGCCGTTGCTGGCCTCGAAACAAGCAAGGCGAAAGCCAGCAACGCAAGTCCTGCATGCAAGCCTCAGGACTGCATGCTCAAGACTGCAAGCAAGGAATAGTGTTCCCATGCGCAAGCTCGCCGCCATCGTTGCTGTGTTTAGTGCTGTCGTTTTTCCGGCGCCGCTATTCGCTGACACGCAGGTCAATTCCCGCATTGAATCGGTCACGGTGTTTCCGTCCGGCGCTGAAGCGACCAGAACCGCGCGTCTTCCGTTGAGCAGGGGCGAGCACACGCTTGTCTTCAACGATCTTCCAGCCGAAGCGGTGGCGAGCTCAATTCGCGTTGATGGCAAGGCGACCGCCGGGCTTGATATTCAATCGGTCGATACCCGCCGCCGCTATATCCCGCGCGCCGATCAGGAAGCGCTGCAGGCCGAACGCAAGAGCATTGACGATCAGATCGAGCGCCTGCGCGATGAGCGTGGGCTGTTGCAGGGGCAGGAGGATGCGGCGCTGACGCAGAAGGCCCTGCTGCAAAATCTGGCTCAGCTTCCCGCGCGTCCGCAGGGTTCCGCCGAAGCGCCTGCTGCCGGTGGTGCCGCAGTGCCCGCAACCGATTGGACGCAGGTGCTGGCGCTGATTGGCTCGGGCATGACTGAGGCGCAGAAGCTTGCGGTTGATGTCGAGGTGAAGCGCCGCGATCTCGACCGTCGCATCGAAGATCTGGAACGGAAACTGTCAGCACTGGCTCCGGGCCGCACGGAGCAGACCGAGGTGACGGTGCATGTCGTGGCCGAAGCCCAGTTGGAAGCCGATCTGACGATCAGGTATCAGGTGCAGAACGCAGGCTGGACGCCGCGTTATGACGCCCGGCTTTCAACCGGTTCCAAGACCGATCCGGCCAAGCTGGAATTGACCCGCCGCGCCGATATCGTGCAGCGAACCGGTGAGGACTGGAGCAACATCGCGCTGCATCTGTCGACGACGCGTCCGACGGCCAATGCTGCTGCGCCGGACATCAATTCCACGTTCGTTGATTTCGAGCCTGAACCGCCGCCGCCGCCCGTCGCCATGCCCGCTCCAGCTGCAGCGTATGAGCGGCGTGCAGCCGTTCAGCAGCGGCAGCGTGTTGGTGGTGCCGGGCCGGCAGACGATATGGTGATGGCGGAAGCCGCGCCGATGATGCTGGAAGTCGCTGAGCAACGGTCTGTTGTTGAAGCGGCGCCGTTCCAGGCCGTGTTCTCCGTGCCGGGCCGCTTGGCTGTGCCTTCAACGGGCGAGTCAAAGCGCGTGTTCCTGCAACAGGACACAATTGAGCCGGTGCTTGCGGTGCGCACCGTGCCGAAGGCCGACGCCAAAGCGTACCTTTATGCCAAGCTGACCCTGCCCAAGGGCGCGCCGGCGCTTCAGGGCGATGTGCTGCTGTTCCGCGATGGCACCTTTGTCGGCACCGGCTCGCTGCCGGTGCTGTCGCCGGGTGAACCGCACGAACTTGGCTTCGGTGCCGACGATTTGGTTCGCGTGCGCCACACGGTTGCGGAAGAGAAGCGCGGCGAGACCGGGCTCATTTCATCGGCGCGCACCGACAGCCGCAACTTCCGCATCACGGTCCGGAATATGCACGAGCGCGCGGTTGAGCTGGTCGTGCTGGATCAGGTGCCGGTGTCGCGCAACGAAGATATCAAGGTTGAGATGCTGGGCCCGGCGCAGCCACTGAAACGGGATGTCGACGGCAAGCGCGGGGTCATCGCCTTTGAATCGAAGCTCGGGCCCGAGGAAGAGCGGCAGATCGAGTTTGGCTATCGGGTGATCTGGCCGGGCGCCCGGGCGATCACCTATCGTTAACGCGGATCGGAGCTCAGCGCGGGGCGCGCCCTATGCCCCACCTGCTGGCCGGGCAGGGATCGGCTGGGCGCCTTGCCCGGCTGCAAAAATGCGGAAATTGGGGCGACAGAAGCGCCTGATCCCCCCGAATGCACCCTCGAAGGGGTTGGCAACGGCAGATCTGCGCTATAAGCCCCCGGTAGGCCCCGGTGCTCACTCCGGGGCTTCGTTGCGAGTGGGGCTATAAATGGCGAACGTAGCGGTTGTCGGCGCCCAGTGGGGCGATGAAGGCAAGGGTAAGGTTGTTGATTGGCTCTCGGAGCGTGCCGATGTCGTGGTGCGATTCCAGGGCGGTCGTAACGCTGGCCATACGCTCGTCATAGGCGACAAGACCTTCAAGCTGTCACTGCTGCCTTCGGGCGTCGTGCGCGCGGGCAAGCTGGGCGTGATCGGCAACGGTGTTGTCGTCGATCCGTGGGCGCTGTGCTCGGAGATCGAAAAGCTCGGCGCCCAGGGCGTGGCCGTCAATCACGACAACCTGCGCATCGCCGAGAACGCTACGCTTATTCTGCCGCTGCACCGCGAACTGGATGCGCTGCGCGAGGAAGCTGCGGGCGCTGGCAAGATCGGCACCACGGGTCGCGGCATCGGCCCGGCCTATGAAGATAAGGTCGGCCGCCGCGCTATCCGCGTGCAGGATCTGCGCAACCTGACGACACTCAGCGACAAGATCGATCGCCTGCTGGTGCACCACAACGCGCTGCGGCGCGGCCTGTCGCAGCCCGAGATTTCCAAGTCGGAGCTGATGGCTCAGCTGGCGGAGATCGCGCCGAGAATTCTTCCGTTCGTTGATGTCACCTGGGAGCTGCTGGATCGCGAGCGTCGCGCCGGCAAGCGCATCCTGTTTGAGGGCGCGCAGGGCGCGTTGCTCGACATCGACCACGGCACCTATCCGTTCGTCACCTCGTCGAACACGGTTGCGGCGCAGGCGGCCACCGGTTCCGGCATGGGTCCGCGCAGCATCGGCTACGTGCTGGGCATCGCCAAGGCTTACACTACGCGTGTGGGCTCGGGGCCGTTCCCGACTGAGCTGACCGACGAGATCGGCACGCGCATCGGCGAGCGTGGCCGCGAGTTCGGCACCGTCACGGGGCGTAAGCGCCGCTGCGGCTGGTTCGATGCCGCGCTGGTGCGCCAGACGCTGAAAATCGCTGGCATCGATGGCATCGCGCTCACCAAGCTGGACGTGCTGGATGGCTTCGACGAGCTGAAGGTCGGCGTTGGCTACATGCTGGACGGCGAGCGTATCGACGTGTTGCCCGCCGAGAGCGACGCGCAGGCACGCGTGCAGCCGATCTATGAGACGCTGCCGGGCTGGACGCAGTCGACCCAGGGCGCACGCTCGTGGAGCGAACTGCCCGCGCAGGCGGTGAAGTACGTGCGCTATATCGAGGAGCTGATCGAGCGTCCGGTGACGATGCTCTCGACCAGCCCCGAGCGCGACGACACCATCCTGATGAAAGATCCGTTCGCCGACTGAGCCGTCTACTGACGCACAGAAGTCAGATTGGCGGCGGCAGCGTTTGATAGCCGGGGACATCGCAGGTTGTGATGTCCCATAGCGGCTGCGAACGCTTGAAGATGATCATCTCCGGCTGAAACCAGCTGTTGTCATCGAACGCGCCAGCCATCACGCCGATAATGCCGGGCCGTCCCGTTGTTTCGCTGAACAGTCTGCTGCCGCAGGTTGGGCAGAAGTGGCGCGTTATGACGTTGCCGCTGTCAGCCCTGATCGCATGGGTTTTGGGTTGGCCTTTAATTGCGATGTCATCGCGTTTGAACCGGGCAACCGACAGATGCCCGCCGCCTGATACGCGCTGACAATCGGTGCAGTGACATTGGGACATGACAATCGGCGGCGCGGCAGCCGTGAATGTCACCTCGCCACACAGGCATCCACCGCTCGCGAAAGCATCCGCCATGGTGTTGGTCTCCCGGACCTGCAAATTACAGGTCAGCGTAAAGGCGTGATGGCGGGGTTTCAATCCGATTGGGCGTGCAAAAAAAGGGACACCACACGGCGCATATCGCGCTGTGGGTGTCCCACTTAAATGGTGGATCTGCACCTCGGGGGGAGGGGAGGAGCGAGGCGCGTTTCCGCAGATGAAACGCGGCCTGCAGGCTTTGGTTCCCTCGCCGATACGCGAAGCGATCAGGGCGAAGGTGCCAGAGCACTATTGCGCTAGAGCACGCCAAAAAGATGCATCAGAACAATGACGCTGATCGGCACGCCGAGCAGCCACAGAAAAACGCTGCGAGCCATGGGGCTTCTCCAATTTGCGGTGTGCTGAATAAACCCGCAACGGCGGCTCTGGGTTCCCTCATTATTGTTTGCAACGATGTCCGCGATTTGCCTGCATGCTCACCGCTTTTCGAATGAAGCGATCGCGCTCTCTAGGGCGTTGGCGCCTGAAACAACCGCATCGCCTCACTCGCCAGAACGCCGCCGGTAATCTCTATCGATGTAAATGGCGTTGCGTCGGCGATCTGCCGCGCGGTGATGTCGATCTGCCCGATGCTTGTTGCAAGTTCAGCAATGGAAGCGGCGAACACCAGCCGCTTGATGCCGCTCCAGATGATCGCGCCCATGCACATCACGCAGGGCTCTCCGGATGCATAAAGCGTGGTGGCGCGCAGATCCTCCGGCCGGTGTTCCTGCAGAAACGTGCGGATAGCCATCATCTCCGCGTGCGCGGTTGGATCGCCGTTGCTGCGCGTGCGGTTGTGCGCCAGCGCCATCACATGCCCGTCGCGCACGATGGCGGCGCCGAACGGATAGTCGCCAAGCTTGGCCTGATCGACGGCAAGCTGCATGAACCGGATATCGGCTTCCGTGGCCGGCGTCGTGGTTGCACCCGACCTTGCCTCAGCCACTGCCGTTGCAGAAATGACGTGCGCAGAAAAAAGCGCGCCCGCGCCTGTTAAAAGCTCGCGCCTGTCCATCGTCCTCAATCCCCGCATCGGCTGACAATTGGCACAGCTTAACCGTGCCCGTTGCGTCAGGTCATCAGAGCATTTTCCGACGAGTGGGCACCGGTTCGTCGCAAGAAAATGCGACCAATAAAACAGACTACGGCGTGTGATCCGTTTCTATCGGATCGCAAACGCTCTAGCTGCGTTGGCCGGCGATGGCGCCACTGAAACGGGAAAGTGCGTCAGGCTGCAGTTCAGCTGCCAAAAGACGCTGCGGATTGACCGGGCCGGGAAGCCGGATCTGCCCCATCGGCACGGCGCGGTATCCGAAGCGGCCATAGTAGGGCTCATCACCCACCAGCAGCATCAGCTCCAGCCCATCCGCGCGGGCTGCATCCATCGCCTGCAGGATCAGCCGCGTACCATGGCCACGGTCGGTAAAATCCTGATGGACCACCAGCGGACCAAGCAGCAGGGCGCCGGGCTTGCCGCCGATGGTGATCGGCGTGAAGCCAACCGCCGCAATCGTGCGGTCGCCCAGCATCGCCACGCGGCAATAGCGTGACAGATCGTTGGTGCCTTCGCGTACGCGGTATGCCGTGCGGGCAAATCGGCCGGGCCCAAACGCTTCCGCGTGCAGGCGTGAGACGACCGGAAAATCGGCGGCAGTCATGGGACGATCGACGACGCTGGATGTCATGACGTTGGGCGACGCACTGGCTGGCATTGGGGAATTCCGGGCAATCCGCGCTGGATGGGTGAAGGGAGCGGCGCGGAGCGACTACTGGGATGGCGAACGGTCAGGCAAGGTCAACGCACGCAGAAGGTGCGGCCTCGTCGTAATTCTGTGCCTCGGAACAGCCTCGTCATTGCGCGCCTGTAGCATGGCGCCCTGTCATGGTCCAGAGCGGCAACGCCCCGCAGGCCCGGCGACGCGCGCAGCAGGGCTCAGACAGCGGAAATGGGCGGATTAACCCCCCGGAGCAGACCGATGGATGCGTTAGCCGAAACGGAGTTCGCCCCTGCCGGGCGCAGTGAAGACTGCGCGGGCAGATACCGGCGATGCTGAAAAGTCTGATGCTGTAAAAGACTTGTCACAAAAGCAAACGAGGCCCGAAGGCCTCGCGCTAAGCTTTGCAATGTTGGGGATCAGAAACCGAGATAGATTCCAAAACCCGGGCGGCGGTAATACCGCGGGCCGTATCCGCCATAGCGGTACGGGCGATAGTAGCGCGGGCCACCATAGTAACGGTACGGGCGATAACGCGGGCCACCATAGTAGCCGCGGTAGCCGCGATAACCGCGGTACTTACGCCGATGGTACCGCACTTCTTCGGCGGTGCTGGTGGCGGTTTTTCCGACGATGTCTGCGCGCGACGCGGAGGGGAGAGCCGACGCGCTAGGGATTGTGACATAGAAGAAACCGGCGAGAACCGTGGCAACGAACGCTGTCGTTCCAAGACGCATCGCTTTCACTCCTTAGGCTTGTGCTGCACGTTATTTTATTAGCCAACAGTGCAACCCGCATGGGGGCGCGGAGGTTCCGCCAACAGCCAGCAATTTTATTTAAGTCCAACACTGGAAAGCGGCGGCACTAGGAGATTGGACCCTCCGTCAGGAAAATCAAGAGCGATTGCTGTTGATAGCGATCACGAAACTGCGCTGTGTGCGGTTGCTTCATCACGCGTTTGCTTGCGACGGCTGAACCATTCTTCCAGGCGTTGCAGAACGACAAACACCGAAGGCACAAAAGTCACGGTGAGCAGCGTTGATGCAAGCATGCCGGACAGCACCGCGATGCCGATCGACTTCTGCGCGTTTGCACCGGCTCCATCGGCGAGCACCAGCGGCACGACGCCAAGGATAAATGCAAACGACGTCATCAGGATCGGACGAAAGCGCGAGCGTGCAGCTTCCGTTGCCGCCTCTAGCAAGCCTTTGCCTTCGTGACGCAATTCGCGCGCAAACTCGACGATGAGGATGGCATTTTTGCTCGACAGCGCGATCAGCAGGATGAGGCCGATCTGGGTGTAGAGATTGTTCGGCACACCCAGTGCGATCAGTGTGCCGGCTGTTCCAAGCAATGCCAGCGGCACCGATGCAATAACCGTTGCCGGCGCGAACCAGCTTTCATACTGGCCAGCAAGAACGAGATAAACCAGCAACAGGCTCAGCCCGTAGATGATGTAGATCTGATTGCCGACTTCCTGCTCCTGATAGGACATCGCCGTCCATTCGAAGCCCGCATCCGTCGGCAGCGTTTCGTTGGCGATCTGCTCCAGCATGTCCATGCCCTGGCCGGATGAATAGCCCTGAGCGGTGTTGGTCACGACGGTTGCAGCCGGATAAAGATTGTAAAGGCTGATGACCGATGGCCCGGCAATGGTGGTGATCTTTGCCATCGTGCCCAGCGGCACCATGTTGCCTTCGTTATTACGCACCTGAAGATATTGCAGGCTTTCCGGATCGATGCGCGCGGCGGCATCGGCCTGCACATAGATCTGGAACACGCGTCCGAACTTGTTGAACTGCCCGATGTAGCTCGAGCCGATGTAGGTCGAGAGCGTGTCGAGCGCATTGCCAAGCGGCACACCGAGCGTCTCGGCCTTCACGCGGTCGATCTCGACGTTGATCTGCGGTGCGTCGGCTTTGAAGGTGTTGGTGGCCGACTGGATCATCGACTGGTCGCCAGCGCGGCTTGAGATCGCCTCCGCCAGGCGCTGCAGCTTCGCATAGTCGAACGAACCATCGCGCAACTGCACCTTCATCGTTGCACCGGAGACGTTGCCGATGCCCTGAATGGCCGGTGGTGGAATGACGAGGGCGGTGCCGTCCGGGATGTCGTTCACGCGCGCGGAGAGCGCATGATAAAGGCTCAGCAGATCCTGCCCCTCGCCACGCTTGTCCCAGTCGGTCAGAACAACATAAGCCACGCCCGCGCTGGAGAGGCTGGCGCTGTCGTTCAGCGCAGCAATGCCGCCGATTGAAACGACATGCTCAACACCAGGCTGTTGTCTCAGCCTGACGCTGACATCGTCCATCGCGCGCGTAGTGCGTTCCAGCGAAGCGCCTTCGGGAAGCTGCACCACGGCGATGAAGTAGCCCTGATCCTCAACCGGCAAGAAGCCCGTCGGAACGCGGCTGAGGCTCCACACTGCCAGCGCAACAAGGCCAGCAACGATCAGCGTCATAAAGCCTGCATGGCGCACCATGCGTGCGATCAGGCCCGTGTATGCATTCTCCAGCTTGCCATAAACATAGTTGAAGCCGCGAGCCAGCACGTTGCGCTGCTCCGGCGGTGTTGCCGGGCGCAGCCACAGCGCGCACTGCGTCGGCTTCAGCGTCATGGCGTTGATGGCCGAGATGATCGCAGTTGCGGCAATGACGAGAGCGAACTGGCGATACATCTGGCCGGAGAGACCGGGCAGGAACGCGGCGGGAATGAACACCGCCATCAGCACCAGCGTGATGCCAATGATCGGGCCCAGCAACTCGTCCATGGCCTTCACGGCGGCGTCGTGCGGCGTTAGTCCACGCTCGATATGCTTGGCGGCACCTTCAACGACGATGATCGCGTCATCCACCACGATGCCGATCGCGAGAATGATGGCGAACAGCGTTGAAAGGTTCACCGAGAACCCGAGCAGTGCCATGGCAGCAAACGCGCCGATGATGGTAACCGGCACCGTAGTTGCGGGCACCAGCGTGGCGCGCCAGTCCTGCAGGAACACAAGGATGACGACCAGCACCAGCAACGCCGCTTCGATCAGCGTGTGATAAACGTCGTTGACGGCGGAAGAGACGAACTTCGTCGTGTCGAATGGCACCACCCAGTCCATTCCCTTCGGGAACGACTTGGCAAGCCTTGTCATTTGCTCTTCGACGCGTTTGGCAACATCGAGCGCGTTCGCTTCCGGCAGCAGGTAGATCGCAACACCCGCTGAAGGTTTGCCGTCGAGCTTGAACGACTGGCTGTAAAGCTGCGCGCCAAGCTCCACCGTCGCGACATCCTTCAGCCGCGTTATGCGTCCGCCCTTGTCGGTCTTGACGATGATGTTTTCAAACTCGGAAACGTCGTCGAGCTTGCCGTGGATGTTGATCGAATACTGGAACGATTGCCCCATCGGCACCGGTGGTAAGCCCACCTGTCCAGCGCTGGTCGATCGGCTCTGCAGATTGACCGCTTCGCTGACGTCCTGCGGAACAAGACCGCGCGCCTGCAGCTTCTGCGGATCGAGCCAGATGCGGATGGCATACTCGCCGCCGCCGAAAACCGAGACACTGCCGACGCCATCAAGCCGGGACAACTCGTCGACGATATTGATGGTCGCGAAGTTCGACAGGAACAGGCTGTCGAACTTCCCGTCCGGTGATGTCAGCGACACGATCTCAAGGATCGACGTCGATTTCTTGTTGGTCTGCACGCCCTGTTTCTGCACCGCCTCCGGCAAGGAAGGGAGCGCGGCAGAAACGCGATCCTGCACCAGGATCTGGGCTTTGTCGGCGTCGGTGCCGATCTTGAAAGTGACTGTAAGCGTGTACTGGCCATCGCTGGTCGAAAGCGACGACATGTAGATCATGTTTTCGACGCCGTTGACCTTCTGCTCGATCGGCAGGGCCACTTCGCGCGTGACGGTTGCGGCCGTTGCACCTGGATAGCGTGCGGTAACGACAACGGTCGGCGGAACGATATCGGGATATTGCGCTACCGGCAGCCGCACCAGCGACACAAGGCCTAAGATCACGATCAAAATCGCGATCACGTTGGCGAGGATGGGCCGGTCGATAAAAAACTTGGCGATCATTGGCCCCGCGTTCCCGCGCTCTTGGCTTTCGATTTTGTCTGAGCGTCGGAACTATCAGCGGCGGCGTCCGCGGCATCCTTCTTCATCGGAAGGTTGCTCTCCACGGCCTTGCTGTCGGCGCCGCGCGCTGGCTCAGCGCTTTTCGCCGATGACGATGAAGCGTCGTCGTTCGCAGCGTTTTTGCTGCCGCTGGGGGCGTCTTTCGGCACGGGGATTTCCGGACCGGAACCATCGCCGCCTGCGGTTCTCGATACGGGCACCACGGTGTTGCCGGGCAGGGCACGCATCAGCCCGCCGACGATAACCCGGTCGTCAGGCTTCAGGCCACCGGTGATGATGCGTAGGCCGCCGTCTATCGTGTCGCCGGTTTCAACCAGGCGCTGCTCGACGACGTTCTTGTCGTTGACCACCAGAACGTAGCGGCCTTCCTGACTATTGCCGAGCGCCACATCGGGTATCAGCAGCGAGGGCACGTCCTTCTGCTTCGGGATGCGTACGCGCACAAACATGCCGGGCGTCAGAATGATGCCGTCGTTCTTGAAGATGGCGCGTGCCGCCAACGTTCCGGTCGAGGCATCCACTTCCGGCGCCACGTAGTTCAGCGTTCCGGTATGCGGATAGCCCGTTTCCGTCTGCACGCCGATACCGACCGGAATTGGCCCCAGCTCTTCCAGCGTCACCCCAGCCTCGCGCAATTGCTCGCGCACGTTCAGCACCTGCTGCTCGTCGATGTTGAAGTTGATGTAGATCGGCTTCTGCTGAACGATCGTTGCCAATTTGGTTGGCTCGCCAGCGCCGACCATCGCACCGGGATCGACGAAACGCGCGGTGACGGCGCCATCGAACGGAGCGACGATGGTTGTGTAAGCGAGATTGGTCTTTGCCTGCTCCAGCTGGCCCTTGGCCTGCGCCAGTGCCGCTGCGGTGGAATCCCGCTTGGCCAGCGATTCATCGACCTGCGCGACGGAGACGGCCGAAGTCTTGACCAGATCGCGTTTGCGCTTCAGATCCGCCTCAGCCTGCAACAGCAATGCGTCCTGCTGGGCAACCGTCGCCTGAGCAATCTGCAGCGCGATTTCGTAATCGGTCTTGTCGATCTGGAACAGCAGATCGCCCTTCTTGACCTGATCGCCGTCCTTGTAGCCCACCTTTTCCAGGAAGCCCTGGACGCGCGCGACGAGATCGACGCGATTGTAGGCCACGGTATTGCCGGTGAATTCCATATACAGCGTTACGTTGCGCTTTTCTGGCTGTGCGACTGTAACCTCGGCGGGCGGCGGCGGCTGATAGGTGTTGCTGTCACTGCATCCGGCCGCTGCCAGACCAAGCAATGCGACTGCGAGCCATCCGCCTGTGCGTATTTTCAAATTATGCATTCCGTTGACCCGTCGCCCCACCAGCGCCGCTGCCATGTTCGGGCGCCGCTGCGATGTTTGGGTCCGACCGTAATGCAATTGAGCTTAACAATTGATCGATTGCCGGCCACCTCCAAGCCATGGGGGCACGCTGTGCGCAGACTTGCCTATCCCTCTCGACTCCGTGGTAAGAAGCGGCGGCTCTGCGGGTAAGCCTCGGGGCCGCCGGATTACCTAGGGGGGAAGTTCTGTGTTTTCGAATGAAACGGGTGGTGTTGGCCTCGGTCAGCGTTACCGCGGCATCGCGCTCGGCACGCTCCTTATGGTGGCGGTAATTGCAGCGCTCATCAGTCCGCGCACGTTGGCTGTCACATTCTGGATCGTGGCGCTTGCTTTTCTGGTCTCGGCCTTCCTGCGCCGTGACATCGATATGCAACAATTCCGCCCCGGTCCGGTCACCGCAACGCTGGCCCTTTTTGTCGGCTACGTATTTCTCAGCGCCACGTGGGCCGACGTGCCAGCCATGCCCTTGGAAAAGGCAGCCCTGGCTGCCGGCACGGTGGCGGCGATCTGGATGATGTGCGCCCTGATCCGTCAGGAGACGCGCGCCAACATAATCCATATGGGCGAGGGCGTTTTCCTGGGCGTTCTGATAGGCACGCTGTTCCTGCTGGAGGAGCATCTGAGCGAACAGGCCATCAAGATTGCGGTATTCAATTTTCTCGAGATGCAGCCGGGGCAGCTCAAACCCGCTGAATATTTTTACTGGAACAAGGGCGCGCTGATCTGGATCGAGCCTAACGATCTGGTTCGCAACCTGACCGGTGTCGGTGTCTATCTCTGGCCAGCCATCGCGGCCGTTCTGGGCGTCTGGCGACGTCCAATGAATTTCTACGCAGCCATTGCCCTGTTCGTCATCGCGGCTGCCGCCATCATGATCTCGAACCATGCGGCCTCGCAGCTCGCCTTGATCGCGGGTGTCATCGTGTTCGCAATCGCCTCCCGGTCGCTGCTATGGGCGCGGCGGTGCGTGGCGGCAGGGTGGCTCATTGCCTGCTTCGCGGTTATTCCGCTGGCGCTGGGTGCCTACAAGGCCAACCTGCAGCAGGTGGATGCGCTCGGCTCATCAGTGCAGGCGCGTCTGATTATCTGGAAATACACGGCGGAAAAAACGTTCGAAAATCCGTGGTTCGGCGTCGGCGCAAACATGACGCGCGTCATCGGCCCTGAGCTGGAAAAGACCGCGGTGACCGTTGGCAATGACCGCTGGCCACACCGGCTGTCGATCCACGCCCACAATATGTACCTGCAGACGTGGTTTGAGCTGGGTGCAGTCGGTGCGGTTCTGCTGGCGGCAATCGGGCTGGCAATCCTGTCGACGATCGCCCGGCTGGATCGGCGTGTGCAGCGCTATGCGCTGGCCGCATTCGCGCTGACGGCAGCCGTCCTGACGTCCAGCTATGGCATGTGGCAGGTGTGGCTGATCGGAACGCTCGGTATTGCCGCCGTGGCGATGTGCGTTGGTGTGCGGGCGCTTGAAACGTCGTCGCCCGCACCTGCTGATCGATCCTGAGCCACCCCACTACCGGGCAACCGGGCGGCGCGTGCGTTCGCCGCTCCGGTGTAGTGTTGGAGCTAGCCGACTAAGCGGATGTCGGCGTCAATGCGGGATAGTCGGTATAGCCGCGCTCTTCGCCGGCATAGAACGTGTTCGGATCTGCCTCCGCAAGCGGCGCACCGGACCGCAGACGCTCGACCAGATCCGGATTGGAAATGAACGGCCGCCCGAAGCAGATGATGTCGGCGAGGTTTTCCTCACGTGCCTTGATGGCGAGTTCCAACGTGTAGTTATTGTTGGCCATGAAGAGGCCGTTGAACGCTCGGTGCAGTTTCTGCAGATCAAAGCCACCCGGCGGATTGCGGTCGCCGCCGGTATCGCCTTCGATAACGTGCAGATAGGCGAGATTGTAAGCGTTGAGTTCTTCGACGAGCGACAGATACAGCGGTTCGGGGTTTGAATCGCCGATGTCGCCGAATTTGGTCAGCGGCGAAATGCGGATGCCGACGCGATCGCCGCCCCAGACCTTTGTCACCGCATCCACCACCTCACGAACGATGCGCGTCCGGTTTTCTATCGAGCCGCCATATTGATCGGTGCGCTTGTTGGTTTTGTCGGACAGAAACTGTTGCAGCAGATAGCCGTTCGCGGCGTGGATCTCGACGCCGTCAAACCCGGCCTCAAGCGCGCATTTGGCGGCATGGGCATAGTCGGCGACGATGCCGGCAATCTCATCGGTTTCCAGTGCGCGCGGCGTGCCGATCGGCTTGAAGCCTTCGGCGGTGTAAGCCTGCTGATTTTCCGGAGCGACGGCGCTGGGGGCCACAGGAAGCTGTCCGCCCGGCTGTAAATCGGGATGCGATATACGCCCCACATGCCAGAGCTGCAGGAAGATGCGGCCGCCCTTGTCATGCACGGCCTTGGTCGTCAGCTTCCATCCAGCCACCTGCTCCGGCGACCAGATGCCAGGCGTGCGGATGTAGCCCTTGCCTTGCGGCGAAATATTCGTGGCCTCGCTGATGATGAGACCCGCGGATGCGCGCTGGGCGTAGTGGATGGCCTGAAGCTCGCCGGGCACGCCCTCATCGGTCGCGCGTGAGCGGGTCAGTGGCGCCATCGCAATCCGGTTGGCGAGCCGATACGGCCCCAATTCGACAGGATCAAAGAGATCGGATCGCTGGTCCGCGCGCGTCTGAGACATCTGGGAAGCTCCTTAGGCCATGATCGCTTCGGAGCCTGATAGTCCCGAGGCGTGCATCATCGGTCTCATCAAATGTTAGAGCGTGTCGCGATTGGGAAAGGCGACCACGCTCCAAGGTGGGTGACCGACCATTTAGGAGCCCGGATGGAGAGCGGCAAGGGGCTGAGGCTGGCTTGCGGATGCACGGAGCAAGGCCACGCCGGAGCGGAGGGCTGGGAGGGCGGAGCGGATCCGCGGGCAGAAGGATTGGCGGTTCACGCCCCCTGCCTCCCAAGGCAGGTGCTCAACGGGGCAAGCGCAGCGTCGTAACACAACGCTAAAAAACAAAGAGGCCGCCCCGAGGGACGGCCTCCGTGAGACTTCGGCGGCGGGGCAGTATCGGCTGCTCCTGGCCGCTGCGCTTCAGGCGCTCACCAGAGGTAAATCCGGCTTGAACCCGAGCGACCACGACATCGCCGTCCTCAAGATCCCACTCGACATCGGATCACCTCCTTTCAATTGTTGAACCACGCTTGCAGGCTGCCACGCTTTTCGCCGTCTGCAAAGTTACGTTTTGGACATGCGGGCGCCTGTGCAATGTTTGCATCAGAAGCGCCAGGGCCGGGTGTTGACTATCCAGCTCGCGAGCTGATGCCACGGCTCGGAGTTCCAATAACGGCGTGCCGAGGCCATTGTCGGCGGTAGTACAAAAATTTCGCAGCCGATGCCGTCGCGCCGATGTGTCTGCCGGCCATATCGCAAGCGTGTGGGGCTGCGCTGCAGCCAGATGCTGGCGCTGCGCTTGCCGACAAATGCGCAGGCGCGCGGCCGGAATCGCAGCAGCTTGTCGTTGAATTGCGTTATGTCCTGCGCGCTGACTTTGCTCTTGCCGCCGGTGCCATCACGATGAACGCCGGGTAGAAACAGCACGCCCATGCCGATCTCCGGTAGACGATTGATCGTGTCCGCTGAATAACGCCGCGGGATAAGCCCCGCCTCGTGCGCTGTCGGCCAGAACCGATTGCCCGCATTGGCGAACATCGTCTCGGCGCCGTGCGGATGTGAATTGACGGGGCAGGCAAACACAAGGTCAAGCCCGGCACACAGAATATCAGGCGACGTCGGGCCCGGTGCGCTGTCGCTGAACTGCGGTGCCGTGGCGCGATCCGGCACGGCGGGATCAGTGCTGAGGTCCATGCGTTTTCACTCGCCGAATCAGGATGGCCCACATCGGCTAATGATCGCTGGAGCGCGGCAACCGGCAAGCGGTCCCCACGCTATTTGCACTGAATGATTATGTTTAGCTGCGCCGCGCATTAAAAAAAAGCGCTTCGCCCGGTCCGGCGCACCGCTTAGCGCGGCCTGATGCGGCTGATCTTCGAGCCTTCCAGCGTCAGGTTATACATCAGGCCCTTCGGATCGAGCACGAAGCCGATAACCGGACTGGTGATCTTGTTGGTGTCGATCGATCCGCCGATGCCGACCGTGATGACCGCAACAGAAGCATCCGCGCCAACCTTCCAGCCCTTGGTGCGGCGGAACTGCTGCAGGGCTTCCGGCGTCATGAACATGATGATGACGGATCGCTCCTGCACGCCGAGCTGAAACCCGACCGAAGCTGAAACGGTGTTGAAGTAGTCAACCGTGCGTCCGCCGATGCGCAGCGCGCCTTCGCCATATTCGCCACCGATGCCGAAGCCAGCCTTCACCACCGACGGGAACACCAGGATGCCAACGGATTTGTGCGCAAGTTCCCGCGCGCCCCGCACGCTGTGAAAGAAGCGATCCAGCGTGGCGTCGACATCGACATCGATTTCATGCGCCGACGCGGCCTTGGCCTGCGGAGCGAGGGCAGGGGAGGCAAGCAGAATGGCGGCCATGACCGCCCACATGATATTGCGCACCATTGGCGTTGATCCTTTTTTGTTTCGAGTTTTGTGACGCCACTTCATGGCCAAATTTGCGTCGGCTGCGCCACGCCGGCTGAAACGCCGCAAGCACAGTGGCGGTTGCCATCAATCGGAGGTTATTCCCCTGCGGTCTTGCGCGCGGCCATCATGTCGAATGTGCGCCCAAGCCCCGCCAGCAGCGATCCCAGCCCGAACAGCACAATCACCACAATCTCCAGATAGCCTTCGACCCGCTCATTTTCGAGCATGTAATCCGAAATGTCGGCGTCCGAGTTGCGATACTTGGCGAAGATTTCGTCGCGCCTTGCTTCCGTCGCGGTAATCACCTCCGGCGCGGCATTCATCTGCTGCAGCAACGTGATCTGATTGATAAAGCTCTCGCGCAACTGCACCTGCGCATTCTGCTGCGCGGTGAACGCCGCCAGCCGCCACTCGATCTGGCGCTTCATCGGTTCGAGATAGAACAGCTGCATGGCCGTTGAGCCGAGCAACAGCAGGATGCCGAACAGCTCGCCGAGCTGATGGATTTTAAGGCGCATGGTTCCCCCGGAGTGCGGGGGCTGCTGCCGCCGCGTCTTCGGCATTTTAGCGCCGGGCGAGGGCGGCGTTAAGTATCGTCGCAGGCGGGGGCTCATCACCCCGCAATTGCCGCATGCCCTTTCCCCGGGCCGCCGCATGGATTATGCGAAGCGCAAACGCTGATCCCAAGGGCCCCGCCGCACATGATTCGTCTCGACAACATTACCAAGCAGAACGGCCATCAGATCGTGTTCATCGAGGCTTCGGCGGCACTCAACCGGGGCGAGAAGATCGGACTTGTGGGGCCGAACGGCGCCGGCAAGACCACGCTGTTCCGCATAATCGCGGGGCAGGAGCAGCCGGACGAGGGCCAGGTCTCCACCGACCGCGGCATCACCATCGGCTACTTCAGCCAGGACGTGGGCGAAATGTCCGGCCGCAGCGCCGTCGCCGAGGTGATGAACGGAGCAGGGCCGGTCAGCGAGTTGGCGGAGGAGCTGAAAGAGCTTGAGGCCGCGATGGCCGATCCCGACCGCGCCGACGAGATGGAGCAGATCATCGAGCGCTATGGCGACGTGCAGGGCCACTTCGAGGAACTGGGCGGCTACGCGCTTGAAAGCCGCGCGCGCGAAGTTCTGGGCGGCCTGTCATTCACGCAGGAAATGATGGACGGCGATGTCGGCGCGCTTTCCGGCGGCTGGAAGATGCGCGTGGCGCTGGCGCGCATTCTGCTGATGCGGCCCGACGCAATGCTGCTCGACGAGCCGAGCAACCACCTGGATCTCGAAAGCCTCATCTGGCTGGAGCAGTTCCTGCAGAACTATGACGGCATGCTGCTGATGACCTCGCACGACCGCGAGTTCATGAACCGCATCGTCAGCAAGATCGTCGAGATCGACGGCGGTTCGCTGACGTCCTATTCCGGCGATCACGAATTTTATGAGCAGCAGCGCGCGATCAGTGAAAAGCAGCAGCAGGCGCAGTTTGAACGTCAGCAGGCGATGCTTGCGAAGGAGCTGAAGTTCATTGAGCGTTTCAAGGCGCGTGCGTCGCACGCCGCGCAGGTGCAAAGCCGCGTCAAGCAGATCGCGAAGATCGAGCGCGTTGAGCCGCCGAAGCGCCGCCAGGCGGTGAAGTTTGAATTCCAGCAGGCGCCGCGCTCGGGCGAAGACGTCGTTTCCATCAAGGGCGTCGACAAGCGCTACGGTCCGCTCACGATCTATGACGGTCTCGACTTCCATGTGCGCCGGCGCGAGCGCTGGTGCATCCTCGGCGTCAACGGCGCCGGTAAATCAACGTTGCTGAAGCTGGTGGCGGGAACATCGGAACCCGATAAAGGCAGCGTCAACATCGGCGCCAGCGTGAAGATGGGCTACTTCGCGCAGCACGCGATGGACCTGCTCGACGGCGAGCGCTCGGTGTTCGAAGAGCTGGAATACACCTTCCCGCAGGCAGGCACGGGCGCGCTGCGCACGCTGGCCGGCTGCTTCGGCTTCTCGGGTGACGATGTCGAGAAGCCGTGCCGCGTGCTGTCCGGCGGTGAGAAGGCGCGGCTTGTGATGGCGAAGATGCTGTACGATCCGCCCAATTTCCTCGTGCTCGACGAGCCCACCAACCATCTCGACATGGCAACCAAGGAAATGCTGATCGAGGCGCTGGCGAATTACGAGGGCGCGATGCTGCTAGTCTCGCACGACCGGCGCTTCCTCGCCGCACTCACCAACCGCGTGCTGGAGCTGACGCCGGAAGGCCCGCACGTCTACGGCGGCGGCTACACCGAATACGTCGAGCGCACCGGCCAGGAAGCACCGGGGCTGTTGCGCTAAACTTGATAGCGCAGGGCCTTCGTCGCGTTGCAGCGGAGTTCTGCGCCACATCCCTTGCAATTCCGCGCCACGCAGGGAGGCGATGACGCGTCTTTGCAGATTGGGAAAGTCAGCGTCTTACGCAACTCGGGTAGGGCGCGCTTTCGCCCGGAACAATACGGCATAGTCGTATCGGGCTGAGATCAGCTCTACGCTTTTCCCAGGCTGCTTTGTCGAATGCGGGTGGTTTATCGGATGCCGGACCGCGCGTGGCCCACTGGATGGTGTAGTAGTCGCTCTCGCCCTCGATCGCGATGATGAGCGTTTCTTCGCGGCGCGGTGATCCGTTGCCGGTTACAGTTCCGCAGCCGACGACGGCAGCGAACGATTTGAAACCGTCAACATCCGGGGGCGGTACCGGCATTACGGCGAACAGATCTGGGCAGAAATTCTTATAGCCGTTTGCGATAGCGCTAGTGATCGCGACAGGTTCGGCTTGGGGCTGCAGCGCCAACTGTTTAAAGCCGGTGACTGTAACCATCTGCGTCCAGTCCTCGACCGTCTCGCCGCTTGGAATGGCTTCGCGGATGTAGTTAGAGCCGTTGACGTTCTCGAGGCCGATCACGAAGTCAGACGGCTGAGAAAAAGCGACGAGTTGCCCGAAGATGGGCGAGACAACAGTGACGAACGGCGGCATCTTCTCTGCGGCAATGGCTGGGGGTGAAGCCGTGGGGGCTACCTGAATCGTGAAGAGCATTGCCGCTAGAGCGAAAAAAGCACGTTTTATAAATACCATAAGACTCTGCCTAACATTATACGGCCAAGCCGGTAATCCGACTGGCTCAGCAAAGTGGCAGATCAAAATGGATATTGTCACGAACGAACGATTCTAAACTGACCGGCTCAGCCTGGGATGCTGCGCGTCGCGGCGTGCCAATCCGCCAGCGCCGCCCAAGGGGCGATGTCCCAATGGGAGCGGGCGGCGGCAGAAGTGGACGTAAGGACGAACACCTCCGGAAAACCGTCACGAGCGGGTTGGCGCCCGTAAGCCACTTGATCCGTGCCGTCTTTTCCTAGCGCAATTGCAGCGGCTTTCTTACCTGTGAATGCAATCGCTCGGGGACGGTAGCGGACGATATTCTGTGCAAAGTGCTCAAGATCAAAATGGCGGATTTCGCCATCCGTGCCAGATTCAAATTTAGACAGATCGGTGAGACCCATCCGCAGGCTGCGGAGCTCATGAAATTCATCCGGCCGAAAGCGTCGCGGCGTCAGGCCGACCTCATGCAGCGTCTGCCAGAAACGATTTCCTGCTCCGGCATAATATTCGCCACGCTCCGCTGACTCCTTTCCCGCGGCGGTTCCGACGAAAACGATATCCAGATCAGTGGAGAGAACGTCGGGAAGTTTGTGCCCATCGGTCACGATTTTCGTCCTTCGTTGCGTAAAGAATCGGCCTCAGGGTCAAATATAAACCGTCGGGCCGACATGCAGGAACCGGTGGGCCGCGCTCTGCCCGACGTCGCTGCGCTCCTCGCCCGCTTACCATGCGCAGATCTGCCTATCAGACAGGCACCGTTTAGCGACGACATCAAACTATGCATCCGTTATACCAAATCCGGCGTAATGGCGCGCCGCGAGTTGGAGGATGCTAGTGACTTTCCGGTTTTCTGTATTTGTGTTCGCACCGTTCCTTGCTGTTTCCGCGCTTGCCGGTCTCTCCTCAATAGCGCCCTTCGGCGTGCCGCCAGCTATGGCGCAGGCATCGGCCACGCCAGAAAGCGCAGCCTTTGAACAGGCCAAAGAGTTGGGAACGGCGGACGCCTGGCACGCCTTCATCAACTCATTTTCTAATGGGTTTCACGCCGATCTGGCGCGCGCTTACCTAAAGAAGTTGGGCGACCAGCCGCAGGCAGCGAATGTTCCGGCAGCTCAAACTGTCCTTCCTTCCGCACAAGCTGTTGCGCTCAAATGTACCGAGCGCAAGGCAATGCGGTCGCTCGACGCCGGGGTGGCGACGAAGATCACCTTCATCAACGCGTCCGGGGCGGACCGCCTGCTGAAGTGGATCGACTATGAGGGCAAGCTGCAAGATAACGGCCTGCTGAAAGCGGGCCATCAGGTGACGATTGACACCTACCGCACGCACCCTTTTCTGATCGCGACACCGTCGAGGGATTGTCTGCAGATTTTCCTCCCGGGAGACGAACGCGCGACCGTTGAACTTGGCGCTGATTTGCGGCCCGCGGCCACAACCGCAAACACAAATACATCCGCCCAGCCAACCGCCGCTCGCGTAGCCCAGGCTGTTCCCACATCGGCACGGGCGGCTGAACGCAAATGTTCCGAGCGCAGAGGTTTGCGGTCAAAGAACTCTAATGAGGCAACCAAGATCACCTTCATCAACTCTGCCGGTTCGGATCGCGTTCTGAAGTGGATCGATTTCAACGGCAAACTGCAAGACTACGGGCGGTTGAACGCGGGCCATCAGGTGACGATTGACACCTACCGCACGCATCCGTGGGTAATCGAGACTGGCGCCGGAAATTGCATGCAGGTTTTCCTGCCGGCGGCCCAACACGCAACCGTCGAGCTGCGGAAGTAGCGCCGGCAGGCTTGCCACGGTCGTCGCCAACAAGCAGGGCACAGAGTGGTGCCCTGCTGCTCCGATCATCGTCGGTGCAAGCGAATTGCTCTGCATCTCCTCCACATGAGATGCGGAACTCGCGCGTGTTGGCTACGCTTGGTCTGGCGTCGCGGATGCGGCGTCGGCCTCGACATAAACCTCCGCGCCCATGTCACGGAACTTCTGGCTCATCTCATCCATCCCGTCCTGCTGCTCATTCAGCTTCGCCGCGTAATCGCGCACCTGCTGTGTGATCTCCATCGAGCAGAACTTCGGCCCGCACATGGAGCAGAAATGCGCCACCTTGTGCGCATCCTTCGGCAGCGTTTCGTCGTGGTAGGCGCGCGCGGTGTCGGGATCGAGTGACAGATTGAACTGATCCTCCCAGCGGAAATCGAAGCGCGCGCGTGACAGCGCATCGTCGCGCAACTGCGCCGCTGGATGCCCCTTGGCGAGATCGGCGGCGTGGGCGGCGATCTTGTAGGTGATAACGCCCACTTTCACGTCGTCGCGGTTGGGCAGACCCAGATGCTCCTTCGGCGTCACGTAGCAGAGCATCGCAGTGCCGAACCAGCCGATCATCGCCGCGCCGATGCCGGACGTGATGTGATCGTAGCCCGGCGCGATGTCGGTGACGAGCGGCCCCAGCGTGTAGAACGGCGCCTCGCCGCATTCCTTGAGCTGCTTGGTCACGTTCACCTGCACCTTGTGCATCGGCACGTGTCCCGGGCCCTCGATCATCACCTGACAGCCCTTGTCCCACGCAATTTTCGTCAGCTCGCCCAGCGTTTCCAGCTCGGCGAACTGCGCGCGATCATTGGCGTCGGCGATGGAGCCCGGACGCAGGCCGTCGCCGAGCGAAAACGACACGTCATAGCGGCGCATCAGATCGCAGATCTCGTCGAAACGCTCGTAGAGGAAGCTCTCGCGGTGATGCGCCAGGCACCACTTGGCCATGATGGAACCGCCGCGCGAAACGATGCCGGTGACGCGATTTGCGGTCAGCGGCACGTAGCGCAAACGCACGCCCGCATGGATAGTGAAATAATCGACGCCCTGTTCGCACTGCTCAATCAGCGTATCTTTGTACACTTCCCAATCGAGCTTCACCGGATCGCCGCCGACTTTCTCTAGCGCCTGATAGATCGGCACGGTGCCGATGGGTACGGGTGAGTTGCGCAAAATCCATTCGCGCGTGGTGTGAATGTTGCGGCCGGTGGAAAGATCCATCACCGTGTCGGCGCCCCAGCGGATCGCCCACACCATCTTCTCCACCTCTTCCTCGACCGACGAGGTGACGGCGGAATTGCCGATGTTGGCGTTGATCTTCACCAGGAAGTTGCGGCCGATGATCATCGGCTCCAGTTCGCCGTGATTGATGTTGGCCGGAATGATGGCGCGGCCGCGGGCGATCTCATCGCGCACGAATTCCGGCGTGATGAAAGGCGGAATGGCGGCGCCAAAATTTTCGCCGTCGTTCAGCGCGGCGTTGGCCCGCTCCAGCATCGCCGCTCGGCCGAGGTTCTCGCGATGCGCGACGTAAGCCATTTCCTTGGTGATGACGCCCGCGCGCGCATACTCCAACTGCGTAATTGGCGTCGGCGGCCGGCTCCCCGCAGGGGAGTCGCCGACGCCCACAAAGGGTGCTGGTTTGTTGGGGAAGTCGCGTGCAGCGCGGGCGCCAGAAACGTGGCCGTTGTCTTCCGGCTTCACTTCGCGGCCGACATAGCGCTCAACGCCGCCGCGTTCGATGATCCACGCTTCGCGATGGCGCGGCAGTCCACGCTCCAGATCGATGCTTGCAGCTTCGTCCGTATAAGGGCCCGAGGGATCGTAAACCCGCACCGGCGCTTCGCCGCTCTTTTCCGCCAGTGCAATTTCGCGGAATGGCACGCGCAGATCCGGGAACGCTTCCGGCGCTGAATAGACCTTGCGCGAGGCGGGCAGCGCTCCGGTCGTTACGTTGGGCAGGGTGAGCTCGGACTGGCGCGTCGGCTTGTTCATGGCTTCACCTATCGTTTTGCGATGGAATGGATACGCCTACGATCGGTCCCATCGGGAAGCCGAAGTCGTAGCGCCTGAGGTTGGGAGCGAAGAGACGGCTGATGGAGCCGTCCAGATAAAGTGCGTTCGGCGTTTTGAACACGTCGCGGAAGGCGCGGCCGAACTGGTGGAATGTCACCGCGTCGTCGCTGATCGCGAACACCACGCGGTCGCCATCAACACCAACGCCGTTGCGGCGATAGCGCGATGTGGCGTCCTTTAAGAACCGGTGGTGCAGCTTGCCGTCGATGACCAGCATCGGGCCGGACTGCGTGGCAAAGCGCGGTTTGATCTTGCTGCGGATGTACTGATCAGTTTCCAGCACGCCCGCGCCGTCGTCGTTGATGAAGAACACACCGTTCGGCTTCAGGCTGAAGTTGCCCCAGCCGTTGGCGGTGGAAATGCGCTGCACCTCGCGCCCGTTCTCGACATAGAGGCCCACGGGCGAGCGGTCCTCGTGATACATGCCGGCGTTCATCGCGAAAACGAGCTGGCGTCCGCGCGCGGCCAGTGTTTTGCGCACGCGGTCGAACTGGCCGATGTTGGAGCCCGAGTCATCGCGCAGAAACAGCTCAATGCCGTCGCTGGCTTTGAACTCGCAGACGACATAGCGCGCGCCTTCAATCTGCGTGCGTTTGCATGCAGCGTGCGCGGATGCAGTGCCGGAGACAAGCCCCAGCATGGCGGATAGATATAGGAAGAGCGCTTTCGCGCGCGGTGCGCTTGTCATATTCCGTCCCTTCGCCGGTGCTAACCGGATCAGGTTCTAAGGGTGCTCGCGCACGATGCGCAATCTCAGCCGGCTACCTCCGGCGCCCCTCGGAACGTCTCTAATGTGCGATGTCTCGCTTGAGGATGCAACCCTTACCCGTGCACCTCTCCACGGTATTTAAGCTGCGTTGCGCGTCGCGGCGGCGGCTTTCACCCAGCCCATGATCTTCTCGCGGGCCGGTGGCTCTCCCTGACGCAACAGCCGCTGCCCCTCCGTGCTCGCCGCATATTCCAGCACGGCGGCGCAAACCGCGTCATCGTTGGCAGCGGCGATTGTGTCCGCACAGGTATACCCCGCGCCGGTCAGCAATTGCGCATGGGTGCCGCGCAATCCGGGCACGTCCATCACCAGCTGCGCCTGCTGCTGCCAAAGCACAAATGCGTCGGGGCGGATGCCGATGGCCTTCAGCTTTTTCGCCAGTTTTTGTGCGTCGGCTGCGATCAGATCGGCGACGAAAAAGATGTCCACCTTGGCGAGACGATCCGCCGTCTTGGGGCCGATTGAAGGACCGGCCGCAACATCATCTGACGGCTTGAGATAAAAGCGCGGCGGTGCAGTTTCGCGCGGTGTGTCGGTGTTTTCTCCCGTGTGACGCGGCTGCGTATCGTTGGCGGCTGGATGTGCTGTCGCGCCGGAGCCAAACGAGTTGGCGGGCGCTTCAGCGGCTGCGCCAAGGCTGGCCATGCGCGCAATGAGCGACGAAGGTGCGGCGACGGCCGGAGCAGGATTTGATTGCGTAGACGAGGTGGGCGCCCATGCGGACGCAAGTTCAGGCGTTGATGTTGTCGAAGCCGCAGGCACTGCCGGAGCAGGCGCCGCCGAAGTTGTGTCCGTCGGAGCAGATTGAGGGCCAGCATCAGTCTTGGTTTGTGGCAGCGCCGATGGCGGAGCTGAAGTGACTGACGCTTGCGGAGCAGGTTGGTTGGCGACAACCGGCGCTGCCGGCGTCAACTGCAGCGATTCAGCTTTTTGCGCCGCTGGCGCAGATTGCGTCGGCGCTGCGTTGACGCTGGCGACTGCCGCAGGTGCTGCCGTTGCCACAGACGCCAACCCGACATCGCCGCCAGCTGCTATTCTGCTCGCGCGCTGTGCTTCCAGCTCCTTCTGGCGCGGCGCTTCCACCTCCACAGCATGCAGATCGCGCACGATGCGGTCATCTTCGGGCAGCGTCGCCTCAACGCGGCCGGTGGTCTGCAATTCATCGTACATGGCCAGAACGGCAGCGCGGTCAGCCGCATCGGCCAGCTTTTTCTGCACCCACTTGGCCGGTATCTGCAGCGTTGCGACGAACGTTTCCGCAGTCAGCGAAACATCCGGCGGCGTTGCGCCGCTCTCAGCGAATGCGCGGTCGAGAATGCGCGCAAATCCGGCTGCCGCATAAACGATCAGATCGCCGACGAGTTTCTGCGCAACGCTATCCAGCCCTGCGCGCGGATCAGCGCTGCCGCGATGAATGTCATAGTGACCGATGAGGCGCTCATACTGTTTGTTGGAAAGATCCGCGCCGTTGCACACCATTTCCTTCAGCCAGTTCGGGCCCTCCGGCACCGGCACTTCCACCGGCAGCGCCGCACTGCGTTGACGGCCGAGCTTGGCTAGATCGTCATACGAGCGATTGATGCTCCACTCGCAGGCGCGGTGGATGACGTTTTCAGCTTCCGTCTGGCCGGTGTGAAACGGATGGATCGGATCGGTGTAATAGTGGCTCAGCACGCCAGCGGAATAAACGGCCTGTTCCCACTGCTCGGCGCGCAGCCCTGCGATCAGCTTGCCATACCATTCCGCTGCCTTTTCCGGTGCGCCACCCCAATATTTGTCGCGCACGTGCAGCACGTGGTTCTTGAAATCCTTGAAGGTGTTGTCCGGCGCTTTCGAGCCTTCGAGAAACTTCGCCGCATGCTTCAGGAACAGGTTCTGCCAGCGGTCGGCATTCGGCGCGCGCAGCTGCGGCAGCGCGTCGAGCGCCAGCTTGTGGTGTGTACCGTTGGCGTGGGCCGCATAGACGATGCGATAAAGAAGGCTCATGCCCTATTGCTCCCGCAGACAAACTTTGGATTTGCGCCGACGCTAGGCGAGTCGCCCCATTGGGCAAACGTGCGCCGCACTGTTGCTGCAACTTGGGCGTGGATGAATGGCGCCGACATGGATGGAGACGGCAATTTTGCGAGCGAAATCGAACAAGCGCATCGGAATGCCGGTCGCCATTGCGCTGTTCGCAACAGTGCTGGCCGTCTGGTATGGCCACACCTACTGGCTGATCCTGGCCGATGAGGGCGCAGCGAAGGCGCTGTCGGTGGTGCCGGAAAGCGAACCGAAACTTGGCAAGATCATTGTCGGCGCTCGCGAGCGCTACTTCGCGCGCTACAGCTTCCGTGATGAAAGCGGGCGCCTGCACAGCGCGCGTCAGCCCATCAGCCGCAGCCGCTTTGAAGCGCTGTCACAGGGCGATGCGTGGCTCACCGTATATTACAGCCGCGCGCGTCCCGAAGTGAGCGCCATTGATCTGCAGGCGGTGCAGCAGTTGGCGGTCATTCTGGCAGTTATAGCGGCATTGGTGTGGATGTGGGTGATTGTCAGGTTGGCGCGGGCGACACGATAATTCATCCCTGCCGTCAAAAGGCGGCAAGGGGCCAACGGCTCCCGGCGCGAGCGCCGGCTCACAACCGGCACCACCGTCACCGCACGCAAAGCCACTCGACACCCTTGTCAGTTCTAAAAAGTTACTTGCCCTCGCGCCACCAGGCCAGCGAGATCAGCAGCAGCAGCGCGGCGAGTGCACCGAAGCCGGTGAACATCGGCGTCAGCTTCACGCCACGCGTCACGAACGCTTCGCGGTCCTTCAGGCCCAGCCAGCCCGATCCGGCCAGCACCTTGGCGCCGGACAGCATCGACACACGCGGCACCGAAACCGATGTAGGATCGGCGCGCGTCGCCTCGGCCGATGTGCTGGTCCAGAATGCACCGCCGCCTGTCGCTTCGTTGATGGGCGACAGCTTGGCGTCAGTCGCCGTCACTTCGCTCATCTCGATCGGGTCGTCGATGCCGGCGTGCGCAACAGCCTGCAACTCACCTTCCGGACCCATCGTCTGGGCCTTGTAGAGGCCGGGCACCTTCACATCGATGGTTGCGCGCCACACGCCGTTGCCTTCCGGCTGCAGCGTTACCTGCGATGTGTCACCGCCAGGCGCCGACAGCGTAATCGGCTCAACCTTTTCTTCCATCGAGCGGCGCTCAAGCGTCAGCTTCAGGCCGCGCGCGCTGGCAATCAGACGTTCCTCTTCCAGGTCGGGTTCTTTCATCAGCCAGTGCGAAAGACGGCGCAGCAGATCACTGTGCGGACCGCCGCCGTCATAGCCGCGCGCCCACAGCCACGCCTGATCGGACGTGAGCAGCGCCACGCGGCCCTTGCCCTTGTGATCGAGGATCAGCAGCGGCTCTTTCTGCACGCCATGCATCAGCGTGCGGCCCTGATCCGGCTGCACCTCGACCTGGCGGAACCAGCGGCCCCAGCTCGGCTGGCCATTGATCGGCCCCGCGCCGGTCAGCCCCTGCGTAACGGGATGCTTGCGGCCGTCTTCGGTCAGCTTGGCCTTGAACGGCTCCTGCAACACGCGCCCCGTCGGCACCGCCGGCAGAACCGGTGACAGCGGCGTGCGGAACAATGACAGGTTGCTGGCATAATCATCACCAGCGGCAACCAGCAACGCGCCGCCGTGTTCGGTCACATAACGCGCGATGTTGTCATAGTACGGCAGCTGCAACAGCCCGCGATGCTGATAACGATCGAAGATGATCAGATCGAAATCGTTGATCTTCTCCGAGAACAGCTCCCGGGTGGGGAAGGCGATCAGTGACAGCTGGTTGATCGGCGTGCCGTCATGCTTCTCCGGCGGCCGCAGAATGGTGAAGTGCACCAGATCGACGGCGGCATCCGACTTCAGCAGGTTGCGCCATGTGCGCTCGCCCGCGTGCGGTTCGCCCGATACTAGCAGCACGCGCAGGTTCTCGCGCACGCCCTCAGCAGCAACCACGGCGCGGTTGTTGGCGGGCGTCAGTTCGCCCGGCGCGGTCGGCAGATCGACTTCAAGGATGTTCTGCCCGGCGTGCGGGAACGGCATCTCGATCTTCACCGGCCGGTCCACCGTCGTCACAACGGTTTCGTCCTCGCGACCTTCGCGGCGGATGGTGAGAGAAAGCGGCTCGGCGGCATGGCTTTTGCGGCCGGCCTCGCGCACCACAACTTCAATCTCGCGCGATTGTCCGACGATGCCGTAGCGCGGCGCTGACAGCACCTGTATGCGGCGGTCGAACTCATCCGGCGCGCCGGTCACAAGCGCATGCACGGGCGCATCGAATCCAAGCGCTTGGGCGGATTTGGGCACGTCATGCACCTGACCGTCGGTCAGCATGATCACGCCCGCCAGACGATCCGGCGGTGTATCGGCGAGGGCCTTGTTCAGATCGCCAAACAGATGCGTGCCCGGCGTGGTTGTCTGATCGGGGCGCGATGCCGCCACCCACTTGATTTCAAGGTTCGGGATTTTGCCGAGCTTGGCTTCCAGGTTCTCGCGCACAGCCGCTGTCTGCTCGGCGCGCTTGCCCAGCGTCTGGCTGGCGCTTTCGTCGACGACGACGATTGCGATATTGGCAAGGCTCTCGCGCTGCTCTTCGCGCAGGATCGGATTGGCGAGCGCGGCAAGCACGGCGGCGATTGCAGCGGCGCGCAGCAAGGCGCCGCGCGATCCGCGATAGATGAGGTATCCGATCAGCAGTGCCGCCAGCACGCCGGCAGCCCAGAAGAACGGCGTCGGCAGCATCGGAGCAAAATCAATCGACCAGTTCATGGCTGCCTCACTGTCCCAGCCGTTCCAGCAGCGCCGGCACGTGCACCTGATCGGCTTTATAGTTGCCGGTCAGCGCATGCATCACGATGTTGACGCCGGTGCGGAAAGCCATTTCGCGCTGGTTCTCGCCGCCGCCAACGGTGGGATAAAGCGGGCGGCCACCTTCATCGAGTGCCCAGGCCGAAGCCAGATCGTTGGCCGTCACGATGATGGATGTGACACCATCGGAAATGCGCGCGCGGCGGCTGGGCCCGTCATCATTGTCGAGCGCTTCAACCCAAAGCTGCCCACCATCCCAGCGACCCGGAAAGTTGCGCAGCAGATAAAACGCCTTCGTCAGCACGTGATTTTCAGGCACCGGCTCCAGCCGCGGCACGTCCAGCTTGCCGGTGATGCGCTTCAGCGCCGCTTCGCTCGGACCGCCCGTTCCTGTCAGCCCCAGACCGTAATCGCGCGTGTCGAAAACGATCAGCCCGCCCTGCTTCATATAGGCGTCGATCTTGGCCAGCACGTCCTCCGGCAACGCCTGCGCATCGGGTAGCACCGGCCAGTAGATCACCGGGTAAAAAGCGATCTCGTCGGTGAGAATGTTGATGCCCAGCGGACGCCCGGGCTCGATAGCGGTGCGCACGGACAGCAAACGCCCAAGACCGTCGAGGCCGACGCGGCTGATCTCATCCACTTCCGCGTTGCCGGTCAGCACATAGCCAAGCGTCACCTTGGCGGTGGCTTCAATCGCGCGTTCGTCAGTTGCCTGATTGACGGATGGGTTCTGCGGTCGCGGCACTGCAACGCCAGACGGTGAAGCGCCGGATGATTGCGCGAACGCCTGCGGCGGTGCGACCGTCAGCATCGCTCCCGCACCGATAATCGCGAGCGCGAGTGCCGCTGCAGCGGGGCGTTGCGTGCGGCGTCGGACACCGCCGAAGCCACCGGCGCGCAACAGGATTACGGCGATCATGTCGGTGAACAACAAGCCCAGAGCCGCAAGCAGCAGCCATGGCTTGAGCGGTTGCGAACTTTCACTGGAATAGTTCAAGCGGTCGGTTCCGGAAGGTAGCGGCGGCAAGGGTGCAAGCGAGCTCTCTGCGTGCAGAACGTTGATGGCGCGCGGCGCATTGCCAGCACCGTAGTAACCGGGCGGATGATCCAGAGTAGGCACCAGATCGTGCGCCTTTTCGGCTGCCACAGGCTGCGCAGTCGGCGGTGGCGCGCCAAGCACGCCATAGCCGTTCAGCGTTTGCAGTGGCGGCAGCACGGCGGGCATATCGGCGGCGGTGGCGACAGCGCTGTCGGCGGCGACCGATCCGCTGGCATCGCCCGAAGCAACGCTGGTGCCAAGCGCCGAGATACGGCGCAGCATCTCAACGAACAGCCCCGACAGCGGCAGGTTCGACCAATCGGTGTTGGCGGTCACGTGGAACAGAATGATGCGGCCTTGCCCCAGCTTGCGCTCGGTGACAAGCGGTGTGCCGTCCTCCAGCCGCGCCCACACCTGTACATCGGGTCCCAGCATCGCGGGATCGGCCAGCACCTGACGGTTGACGGTAACTTCAGGCGGCACGGTCAGTCCGGCAAACGGGCTCTGATTTTCAATCGGGCCAAGCTTCTGCGGCGTCGACCATGACAGCGCGCCACCGAGCGTGCGCCCGCCAAGCCGTAGCGGCACCGGCAGCAATTCATCGCCGCCGTTCTCAAGCCGAGGGCCGGCAAAGCGCACCAGCACGCCACCTTTCTCAACCCAGTCGGCAACGTGATGTGCAGCGTCGCCGGAAAGCGTACCGATGTCGGCCAGCATTAGAACGCTGGCGTTCTGCGACAGCGCTTCCTGGATGCCGGCGACGAGATTGGAGCCCTTCGGCCGGATGAGTTCAGCGGAGGGGGCCAGCGCCTTTTCGATGTAGTACAGCGGCGCCAGCAGCGGCTGCGCCTGTTCGCGGCTCTCGCCGGAAATCAGCGCCACGCGGTGCCATTGCGAACGCGCGTCGATCAGGCTGACAGCACCGGCTGCTCGCTCGCCTGCAATCTCCACGCGGCCAATCTGGTTGCGCAGTTCAAGCGGCAGATCAAACGGCACGACAAGCTCGGTTTGTCCCGGCAAAAATCTGAAGCTTGCTTCGGCCAAACTCTGGCCGCGCGTTGAGATGGCGTGCACGAAACCGTCGCGCGTGCCATCGCCGTTGGGGCGCAGAATGCGCGCTTCGAGCCGGCCACTTTGAATGCCGATGCCGGCGCTGAGCCCAAGCGGCTCGCGGTTGCCGCCGTCCTCAACAACCGCCAGCGTGCCGTCGGTTGCCAATTCACGCAGCTTCGCGGCTGCTGCGGCGGCTTTGCCGTCGTGATCGATGTCGTCGCTCAGCCATACAACGCTGGTGCCGCCAGCGGCGCCTTCCACCGCTGCGGCCAGCGTGTTTGCAGCCGCCAGACGATCCGGCGCAAACGGTTGCGGCATCAGCGCGGCTGCGGTCGACCGGGCATCGGATGGCGCTTCAATCTGTGCGGTGGCGCCTTTCGATGTCGGCGCTGTCGGCACAATCACAACCGCGCGGCTTTGCCCTTCCGCATCGGTGATGAGGCGGTCGATCATGCGCTTGCGCTGATCCCAGTGCGCGGCCGACGACCAGCCATTATCAACCACAATGGCAATCGGACCGGTGCCTTTCAGCGCCGCTTCACGCGTCGGATTCATAACCGGATCGGCCAGCGCGAAAATGAACAGCGCTGCTGCAAGCAGACGGATAAGCGTCAGCCACCAGGGCGATGCCGCTGGCGTTTTGTCCTTGTTCTCAAGCCCGACGAGAATGCGCGTCGGTGGGAATGTCACCTGCCGTGGGCTGGGCGGAACGGTGCGCAGCAGCCAGTAGATGATCGGTAGGGCAGCCAGCGAAGCCAGCAGCCACGGACTGAGAAACGTCAGCGCGCCAAGGCTCATCGATTTGCCTCCGGCTGCTGCTGATACTCTGCGGACGAGCTTTCCTGCGATTGCCAGCGATGATCGGCGCCGCTGCCCTGCATGCGCATGATGAGCGACAGCAACGGTTCGGTGGGCGAACGATCGGTGTGGTGCACCAGGAACGACCAACCCATCCGTTGCGCCAGCTCGCGCACTTCAGCGCGGTGGGCGGCAATGCGCTCCTGATAGCGCGCGCGCAGCGTCTGCACACGGTCCGCCACCCAGCGTTGACCGCCATCGGGGCTGAGGAATTCTGTGCGCCCGTCATAGGGCAGCGTTTCTTCCGCCGGATCGACAATCTCGATCAGGTGGCCGACAGCGCCATCGGCGGCCAGCGCCTCAATGTGCGCGCGTGTGCGCTCGATCGGATCGAGAAAATCGCTGACGATCACCGCGCCGGAAAACCGCGCCAGAGTCACCTTCGGCGGCTGCGTGGCCTGTTGCGCTTCGCTGCCCTCGTGCGCCAGCACCGCTTCGGCCATGCGCGTCGTTGCCTTGCGGCTGGCGCTGGGCGGCGTCAGGCCCAGCAGCGAAACCCGCTCGCCGCCGCGCACCAGCAGTTCGGCTGCGGCCAGCGTTATCAGCAGTGCACGTTCGCGCTTCGTCACCGGCGCCAGATGACTGCGGAAATCCATCGACGGCGACAGATCGCACCACAGCGACACCGTATGCGCCGCCTCCCATTCGCGCTCGCGCACGAACAGATGATCGGAGCTTGCCGAACGACGCCAATCGATCTGGCGCAGCGTGTCGCTGGATTGAAATTGCCGGAACTGCCAGAACGTTTCGCCCGGCCCGGAGCGTCGCCGACCGTGCAGGCCATGCGCAACCGTATGCGCGATGCGTTGCGCGTTGATCAGTATCTCCGGCAGGCGGTCGGCCAGCGTATGGGCTTCGCGCTCAAGGGTAAGCACCCCAGCACCGGCATTGGCTGCGGCCTGACGGGCTTGCGTGGCATCCGCCATGCGTTACTCCACCGCCGCCGCGAGCTGCGCAATGATGCTGCCGAGATCCTTGCCTTCCGCGCGCGCCGAGAACGTCAGCGCCATGCGGTGCTTCAGGATCGGATCGGCCAGTGCGACAACGTCATCGACCGACGGCGCAAGACGTCCATCAATCAGTGCCTTCGCGCGCACAGCGAGCATGAACGCCTGGCTGGCGCGCGGGCCGGGGCCCCAGGCCACATAGCGATCGGTTTGTTCGTTGGCGCCAGTACCCGGACGCGCCGAGCGCACCAGCTTCAAGATCGCATCTACGACCTTATCGGGCACCGGGATCTGCCGCACGAGCCGCTGGATGCTCATCAGCTCCGGCCCGGAAAGCACGGACTCAAGCTGACGGTCGTCAGTGCCGGTGGTGGCGAACAGCATGCGCCGCTCGGCCAGCAGATCGGGATAGGTCACGTCGATCTGCAGCAGGAAGCGGTCGAGCTGCGCTTCCGGCAGCGGATAGGTGCCTTCGTGCTCCAGCGGGTTTTGCGTCGCCAGCACATGGAACGGCGAGGGGATGTCATGGCGCACACCGGCGACGGTGACGTGATGCTCCTGCATAGCCTGCAGCAGCGCCGACTGGGTACGTGGCGAAGCGCGGTTGATTTCGTCTGCCATCAGCAGCTGTGTGAAGATCGGGCCCTTCACCAGCCGGAACGAGCGCGCCTTGCCGGGAATGTCTTCCAGCACTTCCGAGCCGATGATGTCCGAGGGCATCAGGTCGGGCGTGAACTGCACGCGCTTGGCGTCCAGCCCGAGCACGCGGCCCAGCGTTTCTACCAGCAGCGTCTTGGCAAGACCGGGGACACCGATCAGCAGGCCATGACCACCGGACAGGATCGTGACCAGCGTCCGTTCAATGACGACATCCTGACCGAAAATCACGGATGCGGCCGCCTTGTGCGCGCGCTGAACGCGCTCCGAGGCCGCCTCTAGGCGTGGAACGATGTCGGCCTGCGTGTCGGTGACGGTGCTCATGGCGATTGGCTCGCTTGTCGGTCTAGAGTTGTGCTGTTCGGCGTATGGCGTTGTTCGTGCCGTATCGCTGCTGACGCTAAGCTTTGGCTTCGGTGGGATCTTAACAGGATTTACCAGCTACGACGATTGAGGCGGCCATGCCGTGGGTCAAGTGAATGTTACGTTAGATTGGGGGTAAGTAGAATGGCACAAAGCCCCTCGATCGGGCTGTCACAGGCTCCCGAGCGCCATCGCGCGGGCATATATCTATCGGGCCGAGGCATAAGCGGAGCCGGGCATCGAGACAACCGGAAGGCATATGCACTTGGGTGATATTGGCAAACTTCAAGAAGTTTTGAAGGCACTGCCGCCGGGGCAACGTTGCGCGCCGGTCGAAAACTGGAACCCGCCCTTTTGCGGCGACATCGGCCTCAAAATCCTCCGCGATGGCACATGGCTCTATCAAGGCAGCCCAATCCGGCGGCCGGAGCTGGTGAACCTGTTCGCCAGCGTGCTGCGCAAGGACAGTGACGGGCGCACCTATCTCGTCACTCCGGCCGAGAAGATCGCCATTGAGGTTGAGGACGCGCCGTTCCTCGCCGTCGATATGCAAGTCGAGGGCGGGGGCGAAGCTCAGCGGCTGTCGTTCCGGACCAACCTTGACGATCAGGTCGTGTGCGGCCCGTCACATCCTTTGCGCTTCATTGAGGAAAAAGGCAGCGGTGGTTTAAAACCGTATCTGCTGGTGCGCGGCCGTCTGGAGGCGCTGGTGACGCGCTCGCTGGTGCATGATCTGGCCGCCCTTGCCGTTGAGGCGCCAGCGGGTGCCGTAGATGCCGGCGAAGCAGACGCTGGCGAGCCAAACTTCGGTGTGTGGAGCGAAGGGGCGTTCTTTCCCTTCACTCCCTTAACTTGACGCGTGAGCTCTCCGTTATCCTTGACGCAAGGGTCGGCGGCCTTAGCGGAGCACGCTCACTTGCGGCCCTCAGTGCACCTTGTATTCGGCATCGACGAGACGCACCTCTGCCGGTGACAGCAGCTTGCTGTGCGACACCGTCACCTTGAAAAGCTTGCCTTCCAGCTTCGCGCTCCAGAAGTCCAGAAATCCTTTCAGCTTCGGAAAGCGCGGGTGCAAATCGTAATCCTGCCAGATGTAGCTTTGCAGCAAAGCCGGATGATCGGGCAGTCGGTAAAGGATTTCGGCAGTGGTCAGGCTATAGCCTTTCAGCAGTCGGGATATTTCAGGCTCGTACATGATGTCCCCCAAAGTTCGCTCAGAGGTTCCTGGACTCAGCCTTCAAAATGATAGTCGTGCAGAATTCGCTGACAACGAATTTGTTTCATATTTGGAGCATGTTAGCAGCCTGTGCTGGCGGCTGCTGACAAACGCCGAAAATCCATGCGGCGCGCGCAGGCAGATGCTGTTGCAAGAGGCAGGGTGATGTTCGAATTTCTGCTGACCAGTTTCACGACCTTCTTCGCAACCGTCGGCCCGGTTGAAACCGCTGTGCTGTTCGCCACGCTAACGCCCAAGATGGCGCGCGAGGAACGCGCGGCGATTGCGTTGCGCGCAACTGCTATCGCAAGCGTGCTGCTGCTGGTGTTCACGCTGCTTGGCCGCACGTTGCTGGATGAGCTGGGTGTCAGCATTGCAGCCTTGCAGACTGCGGGCGGTGTGATCCTGCTCATCATTGCGCTCGACATGATTTTCGCCAAGCCGACAAGCGCATTCAAGCTTAGTCAGCCTGAAGATGAAGAGGCGCACACCAAGGATGACATCGCAGTTTTTCCGCTGGCGATGCCGTTGCTAGCGGGGCCGGGCGCGATGAGTGCCGGCATTCTGCTTGCTGCAAATACCGAGAATGATCCGCTGGCGCTCGCCGCAACAGTTGGTGGTCTTGCATTGGTGATGGCCATCACGCTGGTGCTGCTGCTCGCATCGCATCAGGTCAATCACATGATCGGCATCACGGCGCAGCGTGTGCTGATGCGTGTGTTCGGAATTCTGCTCGCCGCCATTGCGGTGCAGGCGGTGTTCAATGGGTTGGCCGCCAGCAATGTGCTGCGCGTTCCAGCTTGAAGGCGCGCGTTGGAGGCCCGAAGCGTTAAAATCCGTTTACGTCATAAAAGTTCAAAAATGGCACGCCGGTTAGGTCGCCATTAACTATGCCAGCCCATACTCAGGGACAGTCGCGTTCGTTGAAAGGCGTGTCCCCATGTGGCGTAACCAGTCAGTATGGCGTTCTGTATCCGTATTCATGCGTACTGGTCGGAGTAAGGCCAAATCAGGAGCGTCGTGCGCCCGCGTGGCGCTCCTGCTTTCCTGCTCCGCATTGGTGCTCGGTGGATGCAGCAGCGCGCCTGCACCGCAGGCAAACAGCGGTCTCGTCAGCGCCTTTGTTGCGCAGCCGCCCCCGCGCCCACTGTGGCCGTCGGTCGAGCTTGAGGACGATGGGCTGGAAGCGCAGCGCCCGCCGCGTCAGCGCATGTTCACCCGCGAGGATGACCCCACCCAGCCGTTCAGCCCAAACTATGGCGAAGTGCCGTTGCAGCCCGCCGCTGAGGATTACGGCGACATCCATGACGACTACGGCGCCAGCGGACCGGCCTAATTTCCGGCATTACTTTGCATTTCGACCGCGCACGTTTACATCCCATATGACTGTTGGATCATAGGCTCGTAAGGGCGACGGGCGATCCCTGTGGTGGATCCGATGTCGGTGATCGTGCAACTGTCAGGAGAGATGCGGTGCATGTATCTGGAGGCCTTGCCGTCGCGTTGCTGACCGCAGCTGTGGTGCTGCATGGCGGCGCCGTTCTGGCGGCTCCCAAGCAGCCCTATGCCAGCGATGCCCATCGGCCGGGGGCAGGCGGCTATGGCGTTATGAAATCGCGCACGCCGACGATACGCAGCCCCGGCATCCAAACACCCGGCATCAAACGGCCCGATACCTCCGGCGGCGCGCGACGCGAACCTTACGACTACCGCTATTATAGCGATCGGGATCGCTCGCCATCGTCATGTCGGCGTTATGCTCAGCGCGCCATCGCAACCAAGAACAGCAACTGGTGGACGCGCTATCGCGCCTGTCTGCAGTAGGGCCGCCGCAAAAGCGCGCGACATGGGCGCCAGTATGCGCGCCGATCGTGGTGGTCGAGCCGCGCGCTTTTGCGGTCACACATCCCGGCACCATCTCGCGCGCGGCCTTGCAACCCGATGACGCGTCGCCACCTATAGTAAATCCATTATGAATTGAAGCGGGCCCGAGGTGTGGCCTGCGGGAGGCGTATGATGAAGCGTGCGATGTATGCAGGCGGGGCGATAGCCGGTTTGTGCGGGACGATATTCATGCTCACGCCCGCGCTCGCATTGCCGGTCTCGGCGCTGCAGCAACCCGCAGTCAGCGATAATATTTTGCCGGTGCAGGCCGGGCCGGGCGGTCCGCGTGGTGGCGGTGGCGCCATGGGGCGCGGGCCTGGCGGCGGAGGGCGCGGCATGGCCGGTCCTCGCGGCGGCGGCCGTGGTTTTGCCGGTCCACGACCCGGTGGTGGTGGTCCTCGCTTTTCCGGTCCCCGTGGTCCGCGCCACGGTGGCGGTCCGGGCGTCCGGCCCGGCAGACCCGGACATGCTGGCCCCGGTCGCCCCGGCAGGCCTCCCCATTTCCGGCCGCGCCCGCCCTATGGCGGCGGCTTCTACGCGCCCTATGGCTATTATTCCTACTACGGGGGCGGGTTCGGATTTGATGAGTGCCGCTGGTTCCGTCAGCGGGCCCTGACGACGCGCAGCGCCTACTGGTGGGATCGCTATTACGCCTGCGTTGAAGATTATTAAGCCCAGCTCCGCGACAATGGCAGTGCCGGTCGTTCCGCCGGCTCTTCCAATCTGTCCGCTGGCGGGTGCCGGCACAGCACCGCGAGAGTGACGTGGGCGACAAGAACGCGACAACGCGTATCGTGCGCTGGGGTGAGATCCCCCACCGCGAGCAACTACACGAAGAATTGGATGCCATCTTTTTCGAGGCGAGCGGCACCAAGTCATTCGCCGATGACGAGGCGCGCGTCCAGTTCCGCGACCGCTGGTTCGGGCGCTATCTGCGCGAATATCCGCAGTGGGCCTATCTGGCCATCACCGGCGACGGTGAAATCGCTGGCTATCTTGTCGGCGCGATAGATGAGCCGACATCGTTTGACGATTTCCGCGCGGCGGCCGAGCGCTTTCCCGCCCATCTGCATGTCAATTTGGCGCCGCAGTTTCGCAGCCGTGGTGTCGGCGCGCTGCTGATTGAAGCGTTTGCGGCGGCTGCCGCGCAGGCCGGTGCGCCCGGCATGCATGTCGTGACATCATCCGATGCCCGCAATGTACGCTTTTATCGGCGTACCGGCTTCAGCCCGCAGGCAACGACGCTTCGAAACGGCCATGAACTGGTGTTTCTCGGCCGACCGCTGTAGCGGCCGCCCGCACCGCGCACCTGCTCCGTTATAAAGAAAAAAGCCCGCAGTTTGCTCCGCGGGCTTCGCTTTGATCGGTGCAAGTTTTGCCGTGTGTATCTGTCGACCGCGTTACTGACGTTCGCACGGAAACGAGATCACACCCGCATACGGAACCTCGACGCTGCAGTTGCGGCCCGAGCGGCGCAGCTTCACCGGACCGTCACCGCTTTCCAGCTGCTCCATCAAACGCGCCAGCACACGGCCACGACGCGGCGGCTCATCGGCCTCATCATCGTATTCGTCGATCTCATCTGAACGCGCCATGCGGTCCTGATCGCGCTCACGGTCACGCTTCGCTGATTTGGTGTTGTCGCGCTGATCGTCGCCGGGGCGCGCGTCATCTGCACGGCTTGCGGTGCGCGGGGCATCGCCGTCTTGCGATCCGCCAGCCTGATCGCGCTGGGTGCCAGCTTGCTTTGAAGCGCGATCCGGCTGCTTTGCTGCTGTTGCGCCCGGAGCATTCAATATCGTAACCCCGTCCTTGCCGCTGTTGTGCTGACCGACATTCGGCGGCGACAGGTTGGCTGACTTTGCGTCGGCGGACTTGCCTGCCTTAGCGCCAGCGGCCGCACGCTGCTGCTTGCCCGCAACATCGGGTTTTGAACCGTCCGCCTGATCGATTGCGCGATCGCTAGCGCCGTTCGTCGGAGCGCCAACAGGAGCCGCCGCCGCTTTCGTCTCAACGCCGGGCGATGCCGCTGCAGGCGCAGCCGCCGTCGTCTCGCCGTTGTCCACCGTGCCGCACTTCTGCATGTCTGCCGGCGCACGCTTCCAGGTGTGGCTTTCGCTCAGCCATTTGAGGCCCGCATAGCCCTTCACCCGCATGCGATCTTCACGCAGCAGGGTCAGCTCGACATCGAACTTCTTGCCGCGCTCCGGATCAAAGATCCAGCCGCGATCCCACTTGTTCTTGCCCACCGGCTGCACGTTGCCGATGATCTGCTTGCCGCACTGATCGGAGAATTGCGGGTCCTTCAGCCATGCGACATGACCGCAAAGCTTGCCGCCGCACTCCGTTATTTCGATAGCGCCTCGGCCGGTGTGATCGACCCACAGGCCGAGCGCCGGATTGGTATCGGCACGCGCCGGTGCCGACATGGCCGTCGCGGCAACCAAAGCCGCGCCAACCCATGCAACCGAAGCTGCCATTGAATGCTTGCGCATAGTAATCTCCTGAAGCCTTCCTGCGTTTGCAGCGGGCAGAACGCCTCTATCCCTTATTGGTCCCAAGTATGGGAACTAAAAGGCGTATGCAAGTCGACGCACCAGCATGCATTGCGTCGCTCGTTATAACCATTGCGTGCATAGCGCTGTGCCGGATGGAACGGCGCGTCGCCAAATTGCGCGTGGAATCAGGGCTCGCGCGTTTTTGAACGCGACGAAAGGCAGCGCAGCGCGCCGTGCGTGCACCGCTGCTGTCTTACGAAGATGTAATCAGATCGTAGCGATCACATTCCGTTGCAATTGATCTGCCCACGGCGCGGTTGCGCCGTGCCAAACGATCATCAGCGGCTGGATGGCCATGCGGATGTGTCAGTCGACCACGTGCCATCCGCAATCATCTTCGCCTGTTCTTCGCATGATGGCGGCGTGCGCGGCATGCGCGTCCACACCTCGGAGGTGCCGAACATCGGCAGCAGCACATAGCCCGTCACCTTCACCTTGGTGGGGCCCAGCACTTCCGCATAGCCGGAAAAGTTCATGCCGTGATCCGGCACATAGACATTGCCATCCGCCCACGTGCCATCGGGCTGCCGCTTGAAGCCGGTGACGACGGTCAGACCGCACACAAAGCGATTGCGCAGTTTCTCATTCGGGTTGCGAAAGTCACGCAGGGGCCCGAGATCCGGCCCGCGCGGTTTCTGCAGCCACGCCACGCGCCCGCACAGCTCGCGTCCGCAGGCGCCGAATTGCAGGATGACTTCACCGTGCGAGTCGATCCAGTACCCCTTCAGGCGTTCCGCCCCCTGGGACCACGCCGGAGCGGCGGCAAATACAGTGGCGAGAACCGAAACCAAAAGTGCAATTGCCCGCATGGGCCGATTTCCCTTCGCAAATCAATCCGCGACCTTGCCACCTTTATGCATGATCCGCGCATAGGGACAATCTATCCGGGCGCTGGGGCTGCAATGCGGCCAGCGGCTGTGGCCGATTGAGCGCCCGCAACCGCCAGACCCGCATAGCCGCGACATAAATCAGCGCCCTTCGCCAAATGTGCGATCGATCCGCAGCGCTTCAGGATCGAGCGTGTACTGCGTGCTGGCGAAATAGAAGAACAGGGTGGCCACAATGACAGCCACGCTCAGAAATGCCTGCCAGAAATAGGGCCGCGCGCGCAGTGTCCCCGCCGTCGACGACATCTCCCGCATGATGACATAGCCGCCCATGCCACGGCGGAACCAGCCCTGCAGCTGCCCGTCCTGGCCGATGTGTTTGGGCACGCGCTTCCAGCCCGCGAACAGATTGCCGATGAAGCCCAGCATGGAGCGGAAATCGGCGGTCACCAGGCCGGTGCGATCCTGGTAGATAACGTCTTCGCCGGCGATGAAGCCCGGATTGGCGCGGCCAATCGCCTTGCCGGTCAGTTGCGCGGGGCGGCCGATGACGGGCGATACCGTCGGATCGGTCATCAGGTTCGCGACCGTTGTGGCAGGCGCGGTGCCGCTTGGATAGCGCAAGCGCAATGTCGCGAGCACGCCGATGGCGATGGCGGCCGGGATCAGTACCCACGCCTGCAATGCGGCGGCAAGAATGCCGAGCGCCAGCGGGAACAGCAGAATGGCCAGCTCATACCAGAACCGGCTCCACAGCGCGCCCTTGTTCAGGCCCACACGCTGCGCAGCCGCCTTCAGATCATAGTCGGGGAACGACTGCGCTTTGGCGCGCGCAATGTCGCCCAGATGCGCAATGCGCAGGCCGGTCAGCGGATGGGTTGAGTTCAGCTCGATCAGCCGCGCCCAGGGGTTATGCGCATCGAACAGCATCGCTTCGGAAGCGCGCTCGGGCTCATCGAGATCGTTCTCCGCTTCAAGGCCGGAATAGCGCGCGTTTTTCACGTCGACGACGCCCATGTGCCGCGTGCTTTGCAGCAGTGACTGCGTTGCATCTGTATCTTCGGCCTTGACGATGCCGTAGGCGATCTTCACCAGCGCTGAAGCCAGATGGCGGCCTTCAACGCGCTCCGCCGAAAATGCATCGGCCAGATATTCGCGTGTGCGGCTGAGATAATACAGCAGGTAGATGCCGACATAGTAGGCGATCAGTGCGCCGATGCCGACCAGCGCCTGACCGCCCTTGTTCTTGCTGTTGCCGGAGCTGCCCTGACGGCTGGAGCGCATCGCGGCCGCATAGATCTGATACATGATCTGCACCAGAGTTCCGGCGGCGGTCATCACGATGAAATCGCGGTGCACGATGTGTCCAAGCTCGTGCGCAACCACGGCACGCTGCTCATCGGCGTTCAGAAATTCGAAGATGCCGTCGGTCACCACGATGCGCGCGTTGGAGCGCAGGATGCCATAGGTGAACGCGGTTGGATTGCGGTCGGGGATCAGGCCAATACGCGGCGCCTTGAACCGATACTCGTTCGCCACGCCATGGATCAACTGATGAATGTGTGGATAGCGGCTGGCGACTTCGGCGTCATCGATGAACTGCAGTTTGTTGAACCAGCGCAGCGTCAGGTCGCTGATCCATGGGCTGACGAGCCAGATGATGGTGTTGAGCACGATGGTGATTGTAATCGCGAGGCCAAGATTGACCTGATCGGTCAAAACCAGCAGCGCCAGAATGAGGCCGCAGACCATGCTGAACAGCAGCCCCACTGTGACAAGCGAGGCAAAGAACAATCGACCCATCAAGATCCCCAAAAAGATGCAGCGGCCAGCACCGGGTCAACGCAGGTCCGGTGATGCCGTCTGCAAACATTCAGACAAAAGCGGGATAATCTATGGCTGTTCGCGGCCGCCGCAAAGCAGATCCGCCACGTGCTGGCCGATTGCCAGTGATGAGGTCAGGCCCGGGCTCTCGATGCCGTAGAGGGCGACAAGCCGGTCGATGCCGTGATCGCGTGGGCCATGAATGGTGAAGTCGGCCGCCGGTTCGCCCTCGCGGTAGATCTTGGGCCGGATGCCAACGGTATCGGGGGCCAGTGCGCCTTCGGGCAGTCCCGGCCAGTAGCGCCGGATTTCCTGTTCGAAGCGGGCCAGACGCTCCCCGTGCGGATCATCAAACGCATAGTCGACGCGGTCGATCCATTCGCAATCAGGGCCGAAGCGGGCACGGCCTGCAACATCCAGCGTCAGGTGTACGCCGAGCCAGGCACCGGTCGGCATCGGATATACTAGGTGCTGGAACGGCGCCTTGCGCGTCAGCGCGTAATAGTGTCCGCGTGCCGGGAATGTCTGCGGCACGCTATAGCCATCGCGCCATGCCATGGTGGCACTGAGGTCCGAACCGCCCAGCCCGGCCGCCAGCACTACGTTGCGCGCCGTCAGCGTGCCCGTTTCGCTGCCATTGCTGACGGTTTGCAGTGTGAAAATGCCATGGCGGGCATCGACACTATTCACCGCCGTGTTGAGTACGATGGCGCCGCCCTGCGTTTCTATATGCCCTTGCAGCGCGAGCATCAGCCCATGGCTGTCGATGACGCCGGTGGATGGCGAAAGATAAGCGGCGATGCACGCAACTTCAGGCTCAAGCGCGCGTGCTTCGTCGGCAGAAAGTTGTCGGAGGTCGGATACGCCGTTGGCCTGCGCATAGGCGGCGAGCGCTTCCAGCCTTTCCAGTTCGGCCGCTTGAGTTGCCACCAGCAGCTTGCCGTAGCGGCGGTGGGTGACGCCGTTCTCGTCGCAGAAGCGGTAAAGCATTTCCTTGCCCGCAACGCACAGCTGCGCGCGCATGCTTCCCGGCGGATAATAGATGCCGGCATGGATTACTTCAGAGTTGCGGGAGCTGGTTTCGCTGCCCACCATCGGATGGCGTTCAAGCAGCACAACGTCATGGCCCGCCTTGGCCAGCGCGTGCGTTGTGGCGAGGCCGATAACGCCACCACCGACTACAACGGTCTCAACCTCAGGCGTCACGTTCCATCCTTACGTCAGCAATGTGTTCCAAGGCAGTTTTCCACAGGAGAATTGCTGCGTGTACACCGCTCGAAATATTTCGAATCCTAATTACGTTTCCGCCGTCGGGCATGGTCGTTACCGTGTCCGGCATGGCGTTTTGGAGGTTCCCCATGGCATTTGTCACTGGCGATGTCGTCGCCGTCGACGGCGAAGAGCTGCCGTTCAAGGTTGTGTTCAAGCAGGGTGATACGATTCTCATCGAGTGGTTGGTGGAGTCGCAGGAAGAAGGCGAGATGCAGATCGTCGAAACCTTGAGAAGCATCATCGACGAGGACGATGATGAGGAAGAAGAGGAAGACGACGACGAGGAAGAAGACGCCGAAGAAGGTGACGACGACGATAGTGACGAAGATTGAGGGCGCAACAGATCCTCGATTGACGGTTAAAGGCTGGCGGGCGGCGCTGGAAGGTGCGCCCGCCGCCGATCCTTTTCGGCACCGCAGGTCCTCCCTGTTCCAGGGTGGGGGCGGCCCCGGCTCGACGGGCCAATGGATGGTCCGGCCGGCGTGGCTTACTTCTCTGCCTCTCCCCGCCGTGCCGTCCCTGCCTCTCGGCCGCTTCCGTTCCTGCCGTCCGTTCCGGTTCTCCGGCCGTTCCGTCCCTGCCGTTACGTTCCCTCCGGCCGCACCCGGCCTGTTGACCGTAGGTTTTTGTGATTTTGCCTCCCCGGGATCCCCCCAGCCCTTAATTTTGCAGAACGGATGTGTTGACGGTTGTTAACTTACGTCTTGCTTCTGGAACATAAATAGAACAAACTGAGATATGAGCATCGCATTTCTCCATACGGCCGACTGGCAGCTCGGTAAGCGCTTCGGCTCTTTTCCAGGCGACAAACCAGCCATCCTGCGCAATCAGCGGCTGGAGGCGGTGGACCGTCTGGCCCGTGCCGCCGTCGATGGCGGGTGCTCGGCGGTGCTGGTGGCAGGCGATATTTTTGATGCAGAAACAGTGCCTCAGGCGCTGACTTCGCAACTTTTGGCGCGGTTGAAATCCTATCCATCGCTCGTTTGGCACCTGTTGCCGGGCAATCATGATCCGGCGCGCACGGGCGGCGTCTGGACTGGCATACTCGCCAGCGGATTGCCCCAGAACGTGCGTGTTCACATGCAGCCGGTCGCTGCCGAACTCGTGCCGGGCGCCGTCGTGCTGCCCGCGCCGCTCGCCTCCAAACGTGTAGCCAGTGATCCCACCGCGTGGATGGATGATGCTCCGTCAGCGGACGGTGTGTTGCGCATCGGGTTGGCGCACGGATCGGTGCAGGGTTTCGGCAGTGCTGGCGAAGCCAGCGTGCCGATCAATCCTGCACGTGTTCGGTCAGCCGGCCTTGCGTATCTTGCGTTGGGCGACTGGCATGGAACGATGCGGATATCGGACCACGTCTGGTATTCCGGTACACCAGAGCCGGATGGTTTTCGCGACAACAATCCGGGCAACGCACTGATCGTGCGCGTTGATGGTGCGGGGCCGCCAAAAGTGGAACAGGTGGCGACAGGTAATTTCAAGTGGTCGCGGCGCGTGCTGGATGTCGGTTCGGCGGACGCGCTGGATGTCGTCGAGCAGGAGGTCGCGGCGCTGGGCAGCAACGCTATGCGCTCGCTGGTGTCATTACAGCTTTCCGGTGGCGTCACTCTCGCTGAGTTTGTTGCGATTGAAGCGCGTCTGAGCGCTCTGGAGCCAGCGCTGTTCCATCTCAACGTCAATCGGGAGACATTGAACATTGTCGCCGCTGAAACAGATCTTGGCAGCATCGCGACACCTGTGCTCGCCGATATTGCACAGCGCTTGAAGCTTGCAAGTGAGGCCGGCGGCGACACTGCGAGCGTCGCTCAACGGGCGTTGCATCGTCTTTTTTCGCTTGCGCGCGAAGTTGAAAATTCCGAGGGGCGGGCGCAGGCATGAAGATCAAGGCAATTCGTCTGAAAGAGGTTGGACGATTCAGTGCTCCGGTCGCGCTTGAGGGACTGAGCGGTGGGCTAGACGTTCTTTCGGGACCGAACGAATTCGGCAAATCCACCATTATGCGCGCGCTGCAATTGGTTCTGTTCGAACAGCACCGGGGGCGCAGCCGCAAGCTGGAAGCATTCCGGCCTTACTCTGGCGGTGCTCCGCTTATCGAACTGGATTTTGAAGCGCGCGGCAAAGCCTGGCGGTTGCGAAAGCAATTTCTTTCATCGCCGCTGGCGGAGCTTCGCGATCTTCAGTCAAACAATGTTGCACGCGGCGCTGACGCTGAATTGCGCCTCGCCGAGCTGATCGAAGCGCCCGGCAATTTTGCGTTGCTATATGCCGAGCAAGGTTTGCCACTGGCTCAGATTGATGCTCGGAAAGTCGGTGGCGCGGCGTTTTTATCTGCAATCGAAGCTGAGATTGAAAACGTTGCCGATGGCAGTGTCGTACGCACCGTTGCTGATAGAGTACGCACGGAGCTGGCAACCTTGATGACTGCGCACGCAGTGCCACGGCCAACCGGAGAGTTGAAGCGCGCGCTTGATGAGCGTGAGTCTCTTGACAAAGAGGCCCGAGAAGCGGGAGTGCGCCTTGCTGAGGCACAGGCTCGTCTTGACCGACTGGAGGGGTTGCGTGCCGAGCTGGACAGTTTGACGGCTCCGGGCGCAGGCGAACTTCGCGAGGCGCGTAGGAACGAGGCGCGCGATGCGTTGGCTGCTGCGGTTGAGGCCCGCAACCGGATGCGCGCTGCGGAGCAGGCAAGGAAAACTCAAGAGGAAAATGGCCGGGCGCGCGCAGCCGTTCTGAAGGGTTACGAAGGCCGACTTTCCGCGCTCGCCAAGTGTGAAGAGCAGCGCACTGAGTTCGAAGCTGCCATCGTGGCGGCGGAGCAGGAGGTGCTGACGCACGCGAACCGAAAGCGTGAATGTCAGGTGGCGCTGGACGAACTGAAGCAGGCTGTTGCAGCGGGTGAGGCGGCGCGCAAGTTGCGCGAAATGCGGGAGCGTCGCGCGCAGCTAGATAGGCAGCTCGGGATTGGGCGTGAAGCTGAAGCGGCGATCGCCGCTGGTGGCAGTATTCTGGCGAGCAACCGTGCCAAGCCCGAGGTGGTTAAAAGGGCTCAGAAGCTTGCGGCTGAAATTGCCGGGCTTGAGGCACGGCTGCAGGCGGCTGCCCCGTCGGTGACGATCGCACTGGACGCCGGTGCAGCCGGCAAACTGACCAGCGATGGTCGGGCATTACAGCACGGCGAACAACTAACGCCAACGCACCCTATCGTTATCGACATTGCCGGTATTGGCTCGATTTCCATCGCGCCAGGGCGTGCGCAGAATATGCAGCTCGGTGAAGCTGAGCTTGCGGATAGAAAGCAAGCCCTTGCGGTAGCGTTGGATGAAATCGGCGCGACGTCTCTGGACGATGCAGTGGCGCAGGCTGAAGTGCGCCAGGACGCGTCGCGGAGCGTGTCGGAGGCGACGGCTAGGTTGGATGCGATCGCACCGCGTGGCATCGCGATGCTTGAGCAGAAGTGTTCGGATCTTGATGCCGACATTGCACGTCTTGCATCGAGCCTGCCGGAGGAAGAGGAAGTCGATATTTCCGATGCCCGTATTATGGACTTGCAGGACCGTTTTGCCGCCGCCGAAACTGCATTGACTCAAGCTGTTGAAGCTGATCGTGCCGCGAGCCATCGGCTAAATACGCTACAGGCTCGTCTCGTAGCGGTAAACGACACGCTCACAGAGATATTGAGAGAACTTGGATCGGCCGATGACCGAGCTGCGCGGCTGCTTGAAATGCAGGCCGCTGTGGCGACGGCTGAAACAGCTTTGAATGCTGCTGTGCGCGAGGTTTCCGCCTGGCGTGAGCAGGCGCCGGACGAGACGTGCTTTGAATCGATGCAACAGGCAGCTGAGCAGACGCAGAATGCCTGTGAACAGGCTGCCAGGCGCATCGGAATGCTGCGCGAACAAACCGCTTTGGTTGAAGGTATGCTGCGTCGGGATCACGACGATGACATCGCCGCCCGCCTTGCTGAATTGAACGACCGATTGAAGGTTGCGGACAATCGGTGCTGCGAGTTGCAAAAAACTGCGGCCGCGTTGCAGCTTCTCAGTCGAGAGTTTGATGAGGCTGCAAAGCGCACGCGAGACCAATTCACGCAGCCGGTGTTGCAGCGAATGATGCCCTATCTTGAGGGTATACTTCCCGGCGCAGCTCTCAAGCTCAACGAAGATCTGGTCCCTTCGACGCTGCTACGCGGAGGCGGCAGCGAAGATCTGGATCGGCTGAGCGATGGTACGCAGGAGCAGTTGCAGTTGCTGGTGCGGCTTGCTTTCGGGCGGTTGCTAGCGGACCGCGGAACACCGGCGCCTCTACTGTTGGATGATCCGTTGATCTACGCCAGCGATGGGCGGCTGCAGGCTGTGTTCAATGCATTGCGTACCGCTTCGGAGCATCATCAGGTGTTGGTGACCACCTGTCGTGAACGGGCTTTCCAAGAACTTGGGGGGCAACGCGTTGCATTGCAGCCGTGGCACGTGATGTCGGAAGCGGCCTGAGGTTCGATCCCGTGAGGCCCGAAAAGTAGGTGCGCTTGGCACTGCGTAGAGATGAGGAAATAAACGCCAAAAAGCTTTGCGCGCGGCGATGGCGCCCCGAGATTAGCTCTCGCTTGGAATCGTAGTTGGAACGGCGTTTTAAGGAGAGCAGGTGCTGCGCAAAGGACGGAATGCGCGCCATAGAACACAGAGAGCTGCGGTCGGTGCCGTTGCCTGCGCCTCGGTGTTGGGCGAAGTGCGCCAGCGATCCCCGCGGTACCGCAGGCGCACCCGTCGTTAAGCCTGAAAGTTTGTGCCATCACGGGTGGCAGTCGTCTTACCCCGAGGGGCGCGTGGGGGCTGGCCTAGCCGCACGTGATATACGCCCGCAGAAAGCATCGCTTTGACCTGCGGGCGCATATGTTTGTTGTGACTTACAACAGCGGTGCGTGGGCTGCACCCAGTGGCGCACCAGCGAGCGACGACGGCGCATCGTGCTTGGCGGGCTGCGGGTCGCCGGTCGGGTCGGCGGATCGGCGGGATTTGCCTTCAAAAAATGCGCCCTGCTCAATTGCCAGTGCGTGATGGAAGATGTCGCCTTCAACGTGGCTGGAAGCCTGCAGCATTACGCGGCGTCCGCGCACCGAGCCCATCACATGGCCGCGCACAACAACTTCCTCGGCAACGACGCTGCCGGTGATACGTGCCTTCTCTCCGATGACGACATAGGTGCCTTGGATATCGCCCTGAACTTCGCCGTCAATCTGGACTTCGCCCTTGGTGACGAGGTTGCCGCTGATGGTGAGATCGGTTCCGATCACCGACGGAGCCGTGCGCTCAGCGGGCCGATTGAGCCCCATCGGGCGGCTGGCAGCGGCGCTTGGCACCGGTGCGGGCGATGGCACAGGGGGGAGAGGCGTTGCCGCCGTGAAACCTGGGTTGACCTTGGGTGGTTCGGAATCGGATCTCTTGAAATTTGGCAACATACGCGCACCACCTCTGCTTTGACGCAACGATCACGACTTGAAATCAGCCTCACGGTAAATTGGTGAGGCCTATCTATGGGATAATCGGGTTACGCCGCCGCTAGGCCCCGTATGATCCCCCCGGTAAACATATAAGCACAGATCCCGAATCGAATCATCGGCCACGGTGTGGCAGCGCGCACAAAATGTGTGCATCGTAACCAACTACGTGGCTAACCATTCAGCGCTTGCACGGCGGCCAGCACCTCTTCGGCATGGTTGGGCACTCGCACCTTGCGCCAGATCCGCGCCACCTTACCGGCCTTATCGATCAGGAATGTGGCACGCTCAACGCCCATGTATTTGCGACCGTACATAGCCTTTTCGACCCACACACCAAAGGCCTCCGCAACGCTTTGGTTTTCGTCAGATAGCAGATGCACGCCAAGGTCGTGCCTGAGGATGAATTTGCGGTGTTTGGCTGGGCTGTCGGGCGAGATCCCGAGCACTGCGGCACCGGCACGCTGGAATTCTGCGGCGAGACAGGTGAAATCCTTGGCTTCAGCGGTGCAACCGGACGTATCATCCTTGGGATAGAAATAAACCACGACCGGTCGGCCGCGAAACTGGGTCAATGCAACTGTTTTTTCTTCGCTGTCGGGCAGGGCAAAATCCGGTGCGCTGGAGCCTTCGATGAGGGTCATCGGGATGCCTTTCTTTTGTCGCTTTTGCCCGTGCACGGTGATTTCAGTACATTGAAATCATTGATTGGTGGGCCCGAGGCTTAGCCGCCTGTCTTGGACAGCACAAGGGTATGGCCGATCGATCGAAACCAGTGACAGAACGAACCGTATGATGGAACACGGTCGGCATTTGGGGATGCCGATCTGAGATTGATGTGTCGCAAGTGTCGCATCAGTTTTCTTTCCAAGTGCCGAATGCTGTTTGCGTCGGGATCCAAATCCCGAAACCGTCGAGGGGCGAGGTTTGCAAACGACCGGAAGACCACACCATCAATCTGGCGAGCCGGCACGAACCGAAGAACGCAAGTCGGGCCTGAAGCGCGGAGTCGTGACTGCGGCTGTGGCCTGCGACCATGTCTTGCATGGCGTCGGACGCGTGGTTTTCATTCTGGCGCCAGTGTTGATTCTGGTGCTGCTGGTTGTCGGCCTCGGCTATGTGCGCCTGAGCCATGGCCCCATTTCGCTGAAATTTCTTGTTGAGCCGATTGAGCAAGGCATCAATGCGGAGCTTGCAGGCAACAGGGTGCGCATTGACGATGCCGTTGTTAGCCTCTCCGGAACCGGAGGGCTTGAGTTTCGGCTGCGCAATATTCGCGTGCACGAAGCCGATGGTGATGTTGTCGCTTCAGCGCCCTCGGCTGCGGTTGAACTGAGCACGCAGGCTTTGTGGTCTATGCGTGTTGTGCCGGCGCGCATCGAACTGATCGAGCCACGGCTATTTCTTTTCTATTCGGAAGACGGCGGCCTAGCGCTGAGTTTTTCGAAAGTCGAAGTTGAAGATGGAGACGGCAGCGAAGCTGGCGATGGCGCAGCGGCGCGGACTGACGCCAGCGCGCGCCGTGATGGCCAGCTTGCCGCCGTGCCAACTCAGCCGACGCAGCGCTTGCAGGCGCCCGCAGCGGCGACGGCTGCGGAGACAAGCGGCCCTCTGAAACGTATCGATCTGGCGCGTGTCATCACCGATATGTCGTCGCGCGCGCGCCAGCGTCTCGATGCAACATCGTTCCTGCGCGAGTTTGGTCTGCGCAACGCCACCGTGCTGGTTGAATCGGGCGGCCAGACGACGGAATGGCGCGTGCCAAGTCTGACCGTCGGGTTGGTGCACGCGCGCACCCGCAGTGTGATTTCCGGCTCGGCGAGTATCGCAGCCGTTGGCGGCCTGCCGTGGCAGGTCAAGTTCGAGACCGATGAACGGGAACACAACAGAACACTGGCAATCAAGGCGTCGATCAGCGATCTCACACCGCGCACGATCGCCAATGCATTGCCTCAGCTAAGTTTGCTGCACGCGTTGGATCTGCCAGTTGACGGCGAGGCCCGGCTTGAACTTACGAGCGATGGCGATCTGCGCACTGCTGCGCTGCAGGTTACGCTGGGTGCAGGCAGCCTGAGATTGCCGGCGTTGCCGGAGGCGCCGTTGGATATCGACGGAGGTTTAATCCGGCTCAGCTATGATGGCGTTGCCGAAAAGATTTCACTGTTGCCATCAACGCTGCGTTGGCGCGGAAGCCGCGTTACCGTCGAAGGCGGTGCGAAGATGGTCGACGAGAACGCCCAGCATCCGGTATGGGATTTTGATGTCGGTGCCCGCGATGGTGTTCTGGCTGCCGATGAATTCAAGGTTGCGCCAGTCGCGTTGGAGCGCTGGACAGCGCGCGGCCGCGTCATTCCTCACAGCGGCGAGGTTGATATAAGCGACTTCAGCCTGCGGGCCGGCGGCGCTGAGATAACGCTCAAAGGCAATCTGGTTGCTGGCGATGAGCCGGCCAGTACGCGTCTGGAAGGTGGCTTCGGCGAGATGCCATTGGGTACGCTGAAGGCACTGTGGCCGAAGGCGGTGGCGCCCGGAGCGCGCGAGTGGGTCGGCGAACAGGTAGACCGCGGCACTATTCTGGGCGGCAGTTTTCGCTTCCTCAGTGGCACGCATATGCTGCCCGATCAGGACGTCGGACCGGAGCAGCACCAACTTTCGTTCTCGATGGATGTCGCTGATCTTGAGATGCGGGTGCTGGATGCCTTGCCTCCGGTCGCGGTTCCGCGCGCGACATTGCGCATAGAAAACGATGCACTTGAAGCCAACGTTCCAGAGGGCTCAATAGTGCTGGGCGAGGGCCGGGGTGTGCCGCTGCAAGCAGGGCGCTTCACCGCGGTCGGCATCATGAACGAAGTGCCGACGGGCGAGATCGCGTTTGCGTCGCAGTCGGCACTTGCCGACATCATCACGCTATTGGAGCGCTCGCCCGTCACGTTCCTGGATGACACCGGTTTGCCCCGTGATGGCATCGAGGGAAAGGTGGACGCAAAGTTCAAGATTGGTCTGCCGTTGCTGGCCGATCTTCCAGCTTCAGCGGTGAAGGTTGAGGGCAAGGCGCGGATCAGCGACGGCCGCATCAAGCAATTCCTCGGCGCCTATCAAGTGCAGAGCGCAAGCTTTGACATCGACATCACCGAGAAAGCGGCCGGCGCCAGCGGTCAGATGCTGGTGAATGGTGTGCTGGCCAAACTGGCGTGGCAGCGCATTTTCGATGCGGAGCTTGATAAGCAGCCGCCGTTACGCGTAAAGGCGGTTCTCGACAATGCGGATCGTGTTCACCTCGGCCTCGATATCAACGACATGGTGCAGGGCGATGTGCCGATCGAGTTGACGGTGAAGCTGCTGGAAAACGCCGACCCGGTTGTGCAGCTTCACGCTGATCTCTCGGGTGCGGAACTTACGATCGACGGCGTTGCGTGGCGCAAGCCTGCGGGCCGCCCGGCGCGTCTGCAATCGGACATCGCGAAGGGCACGAAATACAAAACCGAGCTGCAGAACTTCAAAGTGGCCGGTGACGATATCGCCATCGAGGGCTGGGCGGCGATCGACGCTGACAACCGGTTGCGCGAGTTCTACTTCCCTGACTTCTCGCTCAATGTCGTCACGCGCATGGAAGTGCGCGGCACGCGTGGCAGCGATGACGTCTGGAAGATAAAGGCGAAGGGCCCAACGCTGGATGGCCGCGACTTTTTCCGGGCGCTGTTCTCGCTTGATCAGCTGGCGGAGCAGCAGGCGGCAAAGAAGCAGAAGTCGCAGGAAGGCATCGATATCGAGGCCGAGATCAACAACATCATTGGCTTCCGCGAGGTTGGTTATCGCAGCGTGAAAGTGACGGCTTCGAAGCGCGGTGAGAAGCTGGCCGCGCTGGATGTGCGTGGCACGTTGGATGGCGGCAAGCCGCTGGCGGTTACGCTGCGCAACGAAAGCGGACAACGCAAGCTGCTGGCCGATTCCACCGACGCGGGACAGGCGTTCAAGCTGATCGACTTTTATCCCAACATCCAGGGTGGACGTGTGCGGCTCGAGGTCAACCTGGATGGTAGCGGCGCGGCTGAGAAAACCGGCACGCTGTGGGTGGAGAATTTCCGCATTCTGGGCGATCCGGTGGTCGCGGAGGTGTTCAGCAGTTCCGCCGATGATGGTCGCCCGGCAATTGAAGGCACGGGAAGACGCCAGGGCAAGCGCGTGACACGCGAGGTGTTCGACTTCTCGCTGATGCGCGTGCTGTTTTCAGTCGGCTACGGACAGTTTGTGATGAACGATGCGCAGTTGCGCGGGCCTCTGCTCGGCGCAACGATGCGCGGCAAGGTCGACTTCACCATGCGCCGGATGAACCTGGGCGGCACGTATGTTCCGCTGCAGGGCCTCAACAGCGCGCTGTGCGAAATTCCGCTGGTCGGCCAGATCATCACCGGGCCGAAGTGCGAAGGTATTTCCGGCATGACGTTCGCCATCCAAGGGTCGATGGATCGGCCGGAGGTGATCGTCAATCCGCTTTCGATGCTGGCGCCGGGCATCTTCCGCGACATATTCCAGATGACGCCGTTCAATCCGAAGGTGCAGCGTCGCGACGATATGGGCGGCAATGTCGGAGGTGGGGCGAAAGCCTCTAGTACCGTTGGCGGCGGTCTCGACACCGGTGATGTGACTGCAGCGCCGGGAACTGTTGTTGGCCGGGAAACGGTCGACGGCTGGTCGTCGCAAACCGTGGCGCCACCGGTACGCCGACGCTGAGTGCTGATGCGCACGCCGTTGAAAGTACAAAGCAGTCTGAATAAAAAAGGGCGCGCTGATCTCAGCGTGCCCTATGTTTTTGCTGGCTGTATTACAGCGCCGCCGCTCGCGTCAGACGGGCTTCAACAACACATGCTTCTTCTTGCCCAGTGACAGCTTGATCGTGCCGTCAGCTGTCACGTCGGCTTCGTTCAGCAGAGCTTTCTCATCGGCCACGGTCTGGTCGTTGATCTTGAGACCACCGCCCTGAATCTGGCGCCGCGCCTCACCGTTCGATTTAACGAGACCTGCCTGCACGAATGCGCCCAGCACACCGATGCCTGCGCTGAGATCGGCGCGCGGCACTTCGATGGTCGGCAGACCTTCCGCCGATGCGCCCTGTTCAAACGTCTGGCGCGCGGTTTCAGCGGCGGCTTCAGCGGCAGCGCGACCGTGCATCAGCGCCGTTGCTTCGGTGGCCAGCGTTTTCTTGGCCTCGTTGATCTCCGAGCCCTGCAACGCTGCAAGCTTGGCGATCTCATCCATCGGCAGCGTCGTGAACAGCTTCAGGAAGCGTTCGACGTCGCCATCCTCGGTATTGCGCCAGAACTGCCAGTAGTCATACGGCGACAGCTGATCGGCGTTGAGCCACACAGCGCCCGCTGCGGTCTTGCCCATCTTGGCGCCGGATGATGTCGTCAGCAGTGGACAGGTGAGCGCATAGAGCTGATGCGTGCCCATGCGACGGCCAAGGTCGATGCCGTTGACGATGTTGCCCCACTGGTCCGATCCGCCCATCTGCAGGTTGGCGCCAAGGCGGCGCGACAGCTCCACGTAATCGTAGGATTGCAGGATCATGTAGTTGAATTCGATGAACGACAGCTCCTGCTCGCGCTCAAGGCGCATGCGCACCGAGTCCATCGACATCATGCGATTGACCGAGAAGTGGCGACCGATATCGCGCAGCATCTCGATATAGTTCAGCTTGGTGAGCCAGTCGGCGTTATCGACCATCACCGCATCGCCCGCGCCATCGCCGAAGCGGATGAACTTGTCGAACGTAGTGCGGATGGAATTCTTGTTGGCGTCGATCTGCTCGTAGGTGAGCAGCTTACGCGTTTCGTCGCGACCCGAGGGATCGCCGACGCGCGTTGTGCCGCCACCCATCAGCGCAATCGGCTTGTTGCCGGTCTGTTGCAGCCAGTGCAGCATCATGATCGACAGCAGGTGGCCGACATGCAGCGAAGCGGCCGTGCAGTCATAGCCGACATAGGCAATGAGGGCGCGCTTGGCGGCCAGATCGTCAACGGCGGCCAGATCCGAACACTGGTGGATATAGCCACGCTCGGTAAGAATCTTCAGAAAGTCGGATTTGAGTTGGGTCATCGCTTCGCTATCACTTTCACGGGGTTCCGCAGCAGCGGCGGGGCGGAACATGCAACGGATGGACAGCATGGGCAAGGTGCGGTGCGCATTGGGACTGATGAGCGGTACGTCGATGGATGGCATCGACGTGGCTTTGCTCTGGACCGATGGCGACCGGGAGCTGCGGCACGGGCCTGCGGCGGGTTATCCCTATCCGGACAAGATCAGGGCTCAGGTGCGGGCTGCGATCGAGGAGGCCCGGGGCCTGACAGACCGCGCTCAGCGGCCGGGAACGCTGGCCGAGGTGGAAACAGCCCTGACCGAGCTCAATGCGGCCGCTGTGGCGCAGTTCCTGGCCCAGAATGGCCTGGAAAGCGGCCATATCGACGTTATCGGCTATCACGGCCAGACGGTACTGCATGATCCGGCGAGGGCGCTGTCGGTGCAGCTTGGCGACGGTGGTTTGCTGGCGGAGCGCACGGGCATCAGTGTCGTGCATGACCTGAGAGCAGCAGATATCGCGGCTGGCGGCCAGGGTGCGCCGCTGGTGCCGGTGTATCACCGCGCGCTGGCGGCAAAGGTGCCGGAACTGCCGGCGGCGTTTCTCAATGTCGGCGGCGTGGCAAATGTCACGTGGGTTGGTCGCGGCGGCAGGTTGCTCGCGTTCGACACCGGGCCCGGCAATGCGCTGATCGACGACTGGATGCTGCAACACACCGGCGAAGCACACGACACCGATGGCGGCTGGTCGGCGCAGGGTGTGTGCGATGAAGACGTGTTGCGCGATCTGCTCACGCACAATTACTTCGGAGCACCGCCGCCAAAATCGCTTGATCGCAACGCGTTCTCGCCTGATCCGGCCAGCAGGCTTTCAGTTGCGGATGGAGCTGCAACGCTGGCGGCCTTCACCGCCGCGGCTGTGGGCCGTGCGCGCGAGCATATGCCCGAGGAGCCGACCATCTGGGTCGTGTGTGGCGGTGGCCGGAAGAACCGGACGCTGATGAGTCTCATTGCCGGCAATGTGGAGAATGCCGTCGTTCCGGCGGAGGCGCTGGGCTTCAATGGCGATTTTATCGAGGCCGAGGCGTGGGCCTATCTGGCGGTGCGTGCGGAGCTGGGATTGCCAATCACCTATCCCGAAACAACAGGTGTCGTGCGTCCGATGTCAGGCGGTGTGTTCCGTAACATCCCATGAGTGCCGGATGAGCGGAGCACGGAGCAGACTGCCACGTGATCAGCGCAGTTGATCGCGCGCGGCCGCTGCAATTCCAAACGTGACGCGGGCCAGCTTGTCGTAATCGACCTTGTCCGGCGTGTCCTCGGTGGTGTGATAGTGGCGATAGCGGAACGGCGCAGTGTCCGTCACCATGATCGCCGGATAGCCGAAGGTGTAGAACGACCAGTGATCTGACCAGGCGATGCCGGGAATGGATTCCGGTGCAGTGCCGCCGATCGACGGCAGCGCGGTATCGGCGCGGAAGCTGCGCACAACGTCATGCAGGAAGGTGCGCCCGCCCGGCAGCGCTACGAAGGCGACGAAATTGCCGACGTCATCGAAGACATGGTTGAACGGGAACGGGTATTGCTGCGAACCTGGCTCGTCGGAAAACGACCCGATGGTTTCCAGCGACATCATGCCGATGACGTTCTCACCCGCTTCTTTCAGCGCCTTGGCGTAATGATAGCTGCCCATGTCCGGCGTGCCGCCGTAGGGTGGCTCTTCGTTCACGAACAGCACCAATCGCAGGCGTTTGTCGCCGAGTGGGGCATCTTTCAACAGCCGCGCAAGCTCGATAACCGCCGCCGATCCGGTGCCATTGTCGTTGGCGCCGGGTGCGTCGGCATAGGAATCGTAATGGGCACCGATCACCAGCGCCGGTGTATCAGCGTTGGCGTTCTGTGGTGCGAGTTCAACGGAGATATTGCGGACGGATTTGCCGTCGACATCCCACGCCTGCGCTTGCGGGATGTAACCGAGCGCAGCAAGCTCGGTTTCGATATACGCTGCAGCCCGTTCAAGCGCTGCGTAGTGAGCCACATTGTGCGGTTCGCTGGCGATCGCCTCGACATGGCGCTGCAGCCGGGTGGCGAGTGCGCGTTCCTGTTCCGTGGCGGCCGGGACAGGGCCTGAAAAGCTCCGTCCCGGTAGATGCACTGAATACCAATAGGCCGCGCCGAGCGCGACGAGAGCCAGCAGGAGCAGTGTAACGAGCGTTCGCGTGACGATCCGTAACATCTGCGCCCCCCGCTTGGTATCAATCGTCGTCGCCGTCGTCAGCGCCGTCGTCGATATCTTCGATTTCAGGCGCAGCTTCCTGGCGATCGGTTTCGCGCTGGCGTTGACGCTCGCGCTCCTTCTCCTTCTCGCGCTCCTTCTCGTTGGCGCGATCGATTTCGGCCTGCACCAGACGTTCATCGAGGTAGGTGCCGACCGCGTCCTTCAGTTCGTCAGTCTTGTTCTCGAAGAAGTGATTGGCGCCCGGAACGACCTGATGGGTGATCTTGATGCCGCGCTGGGTCTTGAGGCGCTGGGACAGATCCGCCACCGAGTTCGACGGCACCACGCGGTCCTTGTCGCCGTTGATCATCAGGCCCGAAGAGGGGCAGGGCGCCAGGAACGAAAAGTCATAGAGGTTGGATGGCGGAGCGACGCAGATGAAGCCCGCAACTTCTGGGCGGCGCATCAGCAACTGCATGGCGATCCAGGTGCCGAACGATACGCCGGCAATCCAGCAGCTCTTGGCGTCCGGCTTGACGATCTGAAGCCAGTCGAGCGCAGAAGCGGCGTCCGAAAGCTCGCCCGGACCGCCGTCCCAGATGCCCTGGCTGCGTCCAACGCCCCGGAAGTTGAAGCGAAGCACCGAAAAGCCGCGCTCCACGAAGGTGTGATAGAGCGTGTAGACGACCTGATTGTTCATCGTGCCGCCGAACTGCGGATGCGGATGCAGAATCAGGGCGATGGGGCTATCGCTGGCCGGTTCATGATGGTAGCGGGCTTCCAGACGGCCAGCCGGCCCATTGATGATCAATTCGGGCATCGCAATTCCAGTTCTATCGGGGCTACGGATGGCGGCCTGCGCGTAAACGCGCCGCAGGGCCCTTGAATACATGTCGTGGATTCGGGCAAACCCAAACCTTGACTTGTGGGCTCGGAATTTTCATATTCCCAGAAACTTTAGAACCGTTCGAAAAGATGGGCTCGAATTATTCGAAACCCAGCTTTGGCAACGGGGTGGCGCTTCTTAGCACATGGCCCAGTGCCAATTGCAAGTGAAAGCGCCGGAATGACGCGGCTTGAGTGATCGCCCAGATGCGGAATTTGGGGTGCGATCATGGAGGAAAGCGACCGTGGAACTGAACACCAAGGGCCGATACGCCGTGATGGCGATGGCAGACCTCGCCAAGTATGGCGCGGAATCCGCTATTCCGCTGTCCGCCATCGCTGAGCGCCAGGGGCTGTCGGTTGCGTATCTGGAGCAGATCTTCCTGCGCCTGCGTCGCGCCGGTCTGGTGGAAAGCGCGCGCGGCCGCAGCGGCGGTTATGCGCTTGCGCGTCCGGCGACCGAAATTCCCGTTGTCGACATCCTGCGCGCTGTGGAGGAAGAAACGCGGCTCACCCGTTGCCATGACAGCGAAGAGCCGGGTTGCCTTGGCGACAAGCGCTGCCTGACCCACGGACTGCGGCATGCGCTCAGCGGGCACATTCTGGCGTTTCTCTCCGGCGTCTCGCTGGCGGAAGTGGTGCACGGCATTCCGCAGGAAAAACTGGCGTACGGCGTCAAGGCCGATCAGCCGGTTCAGCAACCCGTATCTGCAGCACGCGCACCGGAGTTCGCTGGCCAATGACGCGGGTGCGGACATACCTTGATTACAACGCATCGGCGCCGCTGCGGCCTGCCGCGCGTGAAGCAGTGCTGGCGGCGCTTGATGCGCCGGGCAATGCTTCATCCGTGCATGCTGAAGGGCGGCGCGCGCGTACGATCATCGAGGGCGCACGCGAACACGTGGCCGCGCTTGTCGGCGCCACGCCCAGCGAGGTTGTGTTCACCAGTGGCGCGACAGAAGCCAACAATTGCGTGATGGCGGCCGGTTGGGCTGCGATATGCGTTGCTGATATCGAACACGATCCCGTGCTGGCGCCGGCGCGTGGAAGCGGCGCTGAAATTATCAAGCTGCCGGTTTCCACCGATGGCGTTGTCGATCTTGCTGCGGCAAGGGAGGCTCTGGCCGAAGCAGTGTCGCGGCATCAGGATGCGCGGCGGGTGCTGCTCAGCGTCATGATGGCCAACAACGAGACCGGCGTTATTCAGCCGGTGGCGAAAGCGGGCAATATGGCGCGCGATCTCGGCATCCAGTTCCATGTTGATGCTGTGCAGGGTGTTGGACGGTTGCCGTTTCAGTTTTCCGATATCGGCGCCGACACGCTCACGATTTCAGCCCACAAACTGGGTGGTCCGCGCGGCGTCGGTGCGCTCATCGTTGGCGACGGCAATAATCTGCCGGCGCTGGTGCGTGGCGGCGGGCAGGAACGGCGTCGCCGTGGCGGCACTGAAAACGTCGCTGGTATTGCGGGGTTCGGTGCGGCAGCGGCCGAAGTGCAGAGGGAATGCGAGCGCTCGTCGGAGCGGCTGCAGGTGCTGCGCGATAGGCTGGAGGCGGATGTCATGCGCGAGACGCCTGCAGCAGTCATCATCGGCCGGAATGTTGCGCGCATTGCCAACACATCATGCATCGCGATGCCGGGCAAACCGTCCGAGACGCTGGTGATCCGTATGGATCTCGACGGCATCGCAATCAGTTCCGGTGCGGCCTGCACCTCCGGCAAGATCGGTGAAAACACCGTGCTGGCCGCGATGGGCCTCGACGCATCGATCACAGGTTCGGCGGTGCGTGTCAGCCTTGGTGCTGGCACCACCGATGACGACGTTACCGCCTTTCTGGCGGCATGGAAGAAGGCAGCAGGTGGAACGGCGCTCGCCGCCTGACTGCTAAGGAATTGGACGTTGAAAGGGTAGCTGATGGCAGCGGTACAAGAGACGATCGACCAGGTCCGTAAGATCGACGTCGACCAGTACAAGTATGGCTTCGAAACCAAGATCGAGACGGTGAAGCGCGCCCAAGGGTCTTTCCGAAGACATCGTGCGTTTCATCTCGGCGAAGAAGGGCGAGCCGCAGTGGATGCTGGAATGGCGGCTTGAAGCCTATCGGCGTTGGGTCAACATGACCGAGCCGACATGGGCCAAGGTCAACTATCCCAAGATCGATTTTCAGGATCTGTATTACTACGCGGCGCCGAAGAACGCCGAGGGTCCCAAGAGCCTGGATGAAGTCGATCCCGAGTTGCTGGCAACCTATGCAAAGCTTGGCATTCCCCTGCAGCGAGCAGGAAGTGCTTGCCGGTGTGCAGGGCGCGAAGGTGGCCGTCGACGCGGTGTTCGACAGCGTCTCGGTCGTCACGACCTTCAAGGAAGAGCTGGCGAAGGCTGGCGTGATCTTCTGCTCGATCTCCGAAGCGGTGCGTGAGCATCCGGAGCTGGTGCAGAAGTATCTCGGCTCTGTCGTTCCGCAGGCTGACAACTTCTATGCGGCGCTGAACTCGGCGGTGTTTACCGACGGCTCGTTCGTGTACGTGCCGGAAGGCGTGCGCTGCCCGATGGAACTTTCCACCTACTTCCGCATCAACGAGAAGCAGACCGGCCAGTTCGAGCGTACGCTGATCATCGCCGACAAGGGTGCTTACGTTTCGTATCTGGAAGGTTGCACGGCGCCGATGCGCGATGAGCATCAGCTGCATGCTGCTGTCGTCGAACTGATCGCTCTGGACGATGCCGAAATCAAGTATTCGACGGTGCAGAACTGGTATCCCGGCGACAAGCAGGGCAAGGGCGGCATCTATAACTTCGTGACCAAGCGCGGCGATTGCCGTGGCCGCAACTCGAAGATTTCGTGGACGCAGGTTGAGACCGGCTCTGCGATCACCTGGAAGTATCCGAGCTGCATCCTGCGCGGCGACAACTCCTGCGGTGAATTCTATTCCATCGCGGTGTCGAACGGGTGGCAGCAGGTGGATAGCGGCACCAAGATGATCCACCTGGGCAAGAACACCACCAGCCGGATCATCTCCAAGGGCATCGCGGCGGGCTTCTCGCAGAACACCTATCGCGGTCTCGTGTCGGCGCATCGCAAGGCAACCGGCGCGCGCAACTTCACCAACTGCGATTCGCTGCTGATCGGCGATCGCTGTGGTGCGCATACGGTGCCGTACATCGAGGCCAAGAACTCGACCGCGCACTTCGAGCATGAGGCGACGACGTCGAAAATTTCCGACGACACGCTGTTCTATTGCCGCCAGCGCGGACTTTCCGAGGAAGAGGCTGTGGCACTGGTTGTGAACGGCTTCGTTCGCGACGTGCTGCAGAAGCTGCCGATGGAGTTCATGGCGGAAACGCAGAAGCTGATCGGCATTTCGCTGGAAGGCAGCGTCGGCTAACGGCGGCGCACGCAAATTGAAATGAGCAAAGGCGGTGCATCGGCACCGCCTCAGATGAGATTAAATCGGTCCGAGTCGGCGCTCGGCGAACACTGAAAGAAAGTAACGAGAATGCTTGAGATCAAAGACCTGCATGTGAAAATCGCCGACGAGGATCGCGAGATCCTGAAGGGGCTGACGCTGACCATCCCCAAGGGAGAAGTGCACGCGATCATGGGGCCGAACGGATCGGGCAAATCCACGCTCGCCTATGTGCTGGCCGGCCGCGACGACTATGAAGTAACCGGCGGCGACATTCTCTGGAACGGCGAAAGCATCCTTGAGATGGATCCGGAAGAGCGCGCTGCAAAGGGCGTGTTCCTGGCGTTCCAGTATCCGATGGAGATCCCGGGCGTTGCTGGCCTCACGTTCCTGCGTACAGCGGTGAACGCGGTGCGCAAGGCGCGTGGCGAAGCTGAGCTGACAACGCCTGAGTTCATGAAGTTCGTGAAGTCGAAGGCTGACCGGCTCAACATCGACACTGAGATGCTGAAGCGCCCGGTGAACGTTGGCTTCTCGGGTGGTGAAAAGAAGCGCTCGGAAATCCTGCAGATGGAAGTTCTGGAGCCGACGCTGTGCGTGCTCGACGAAACGGATTCCGGTCTCGACATCGACGCGCTGCGCATCGTTTCGGAGGGCGTCAACTCCATGCGTTCGCCCGATCGCTCGATGCTGGTGATCACGCACTATCAGCGTCTGTTGAACTACATCGTGCCTGACCGTGTTCACGTGATGGTTGATGGACGTATCCGCACATCGGGTGATGCTTCGCTCGCGAAGCAGCTCGAAAAGTCCGGCTATGCCGAGTACCAGACGAAGGCGGCGTGAGATGAACGTGGCGATCATGAAAACAAAGGCTGAGCAGGCGCTGAGTGAAGCGTTTGCAAGCCGTGCTGGCGAGCTGCCAGGTGGCGAAGCGGCCGCTAAAGTCCGCCTTGAGGCGCTGGGCCATTTCGGTGCGCTTGGTCTGCCGCATCGGCGCGTTGAAGAGTGGAAATATACCGACCTGCGCAACGCGATGAAGGAGGCTCTGCCTCCCGCATCGGGCAAGGCATCGCTGCCTTCGAACGCTGAGGTCATTTCCGTTCTCGGTCCGCTGGCAACATTCGCGGCACACCGCGTTGTGTTTGTCGATGGCAAATTCGCGCCGGATCTTTCGGATCTCGTCGCGGATGGTGCGGTGACAGTTTCATCGCTGGCGACGGTACTGGCGAGCGATGGCGACGCCGAACTGCTGGCGGCTGCCGGCAGCGAAAGCAATGCTGTCGTGGCTCTGAACTCCGCTTACGCAACCGATGGCGCCGTGATCGACATCGCTGCGGAAGTAACGCTCGATCGTCCGGTGCTGGTCGTACACCTGCGCGCAGATGGCAATGCCGTCACCACAACTGTGCGCAACATCGTGCGCATTGGCGAAGCGTCTGAAGCGACCGTTGTTGAAGCGTTCGTGAAGCTGCCGGGTGCAGCGACGGACTATCGTTGCAACACGCTGACCAAGGTTGCGGTTGGCAAAGGCGCAAAGCTGAGCCACGTGAAGGCAACGCTGGAAGCGGGCGCTGGTATTCATCTCGCCAACTGGCTGGTGGATCTTGACGCCAAGGCCAACTATCGCGCCTTCCATCTCACGGCCGGAACGGGATTGGCTCGCAACGAACTGGTCATCACCTTCGCCGGTGAGGAAAGCGAAATCGATCTTTCGGGCATCTTCATTGCCCGGCACGGCGAGCACGTTGATACAACGCTGGTTGTCGATCACGCTGTCCCGCGCTGCATCAGCCGCGAGCTGTTCAAGGGCGTGCTGGACGACCATGCCCGCGGTGTGTTCCAGGGCAAGGTTATCGTGCGTCAGGACGCACAGAAGACCGACGGTAAGCAGATGGCTCAGGTGCTGATGCTGTCGCCCGACTGCGAGTTCGACTCCAAGCCGGAGCTGGAAATCTATGCCGACGACGTTGTCTGCGGCCATGGCTCCACCAGCGCTGATCTGGATGAAGACCTCGTGTTCTACTGTCGCTCGCGGGGCATTCCGTTGGCACAGGCACGGGCGCTGCTGATCGAGTCGTTCGTCGGCGAAGCCATCGAGAAGGTCGAGCGCGAAGACGTGCGCGACGCGCTGGCTGATATCGCCCGTGAATGGCTGCATCGGGCAGCGGCCGAGAAGGTTGCGGCTTAAGGCTGTTGGTCCGCACGGGAAGACCAGACCATGATCGCTTCGGACCCTATCCGTACGAAGCGTGAATCATCGGTCTCGAGAAAGACCATGATCGCTTCGGACCCTATCCGTACGAAGCGTGAATCATCGGCCTAAAAAGCCTGGAGCCGCATCGCGATTTGATGACAGGCGATTGTCTCCAGCATGACGACAGGAACGCGCGCGATGGACGATCCCAAGACGGTGGCAACGGTGGCCGGGGCATCCGGTAGCCTCGGAGCGCCGTTTGATGTCGAGGCCATCCGCGCGGACTTTCCCATTCTCTATCGGGAAGTTTACGGCAAACCGCTTGTCTATCTCGATAACGCGGCGAGCGCGCAGAAACCGCGGTCGGTGATCGAAGCGATGGACCATGTCAATCGCTTCGAATACGCCAACGTGCATCGCGGGCTGCATTACCTGTCGAACACGACGACGCAGCGGTTCGAGGATGCGCGTGAGAGCGTGCGGCGCTTCCTCAACGCTGAAAGCGTCGATGAAATCATCTTCACCCGCAACGCAACGTCGGCAATCAACCTGGTGGCCGATTCCTTCGGTGCTGATTTCGGCGAGGGCGACGAGATCGTCCTGTCGATCATGGAGCACCACTCGAATATCGTGCCGTGGCATTTCCATCGCGAGCGCAAGGGCGCGGTGCTGAAGTGGGCGCCGATCGCCGACAACGGCGAATTTCAGCTGGCCGAGTTCGAAAAGCTGCTGACGCCGCGCACCAAGATTGTCGCCATCACGCAGATGTCGAACGTCACGGGAACGCTGGTGCCGATCCGCGAGGTGATCCGCCTCGCGCATGATCGCGGCATTCCGGTGTTGGTCGATGGCAGCCAGTCGGCGGTGCACATGCCGATCGATGTCCGTGCGCTTGATGCCGACTTCTATGTGTTCACCGGACACAAGACCTACGGTCCGTCGGGTATCGGCGTCTTGTACGGCAAGCGCGCGCTGCTGGAAAAGATGCGGCCCTATGAGGGTGGCGGCGGCATGATCGAACATGTGTCGGTCGACCGCATTACCTATGGCAAGCCACCGCATCGCTTTGAAGCTGGCACGCCGCCGATTGTGGAAGCGATCGGGCTGGGCGCGGCGCTCAATTACATGATGCAGGTGGGCCGCGATAACATCGCCAATCACGAGGCAGAGCTGCGCAGCTATGCGCACGCGCGGCTGGCCGATCTGCCGTGGCTGAAGATTTACGGCAACGCGCCGGGCAAGGGCGCAATCATTTCATTCACCATGGACGGTCTGCACGCGCACGACATCGCAACGATCATCGATCGCTCCGGTGTTGCGGTGCGCGCTGGCCACCATTGCGCGCAGCCGCTGCTGGAGCGGCTTGGCGTGAGCGCCGTCGCGCGGGCATCGTTCGCGATGTACAACACGAAGCAGGATGTCGACGCTTTCGTTGCCGCACTGGAACGCGCGCACGAGCTGTTTGTATAAGGACGAAACGTGATGGACGACGGCAAGCCCGGTGCGTCAAAGATCGAGGCAGAGCAGCAGGAGCTGAGCGCGGCTTCGACGGAGCAGGACGTTGTTGCTGCGCCGGCCGAGCAGTCCGCCGAGGCTGCCTTCGAGGCTGCAGTGCATGCACCCGAAACGCCGGATGCTGGTGGTGCGGACGTTACGGAAGAAGCGGATGCGGCCGCGGCGGCTTACATCTCGGAATCCAAGCCACGCCGGGCTCCGGCGCTCATGTCTGAGACCAGCGGATCTGACTTCAGGGGCGCGACAACGCCGGACGGTATCCTCTCGACCGACAGCGACGACCCATTCCTGCGCGATATCATCGCCGCGCTCAAAACTGTCTATGACCCGGAAATACCGGCCGACATTTACGAACTGGGCCTGATTTATGCGGTTGATGTCGACGATGACCGCAACGTTGTGGTCACCATGACGCTGACGGCTCCGGGCTGCCCGGTTGCCGGCGAAATGCCCAAGTGGGTCGAAAATGCCGTCAATGCCGTGCCGGGCGTCGCCAACACGTCGGTGACGATGACGTTCGATCCGCCGTGGGACATGGGCCGCATGTCGGACGAGGCGCGTCTCGCCCTCAACATGTTCTAATTCAAAAACACGGGTGTTTCGAAAGCGCCCGGCACTGCCTATATTCGGTGCTGACGCAAATCAGGAAGGTCGCGATGCCCACTCTGCGCGTGATGCCCAAGATCGTAACTTTGACCGCTGCCGCCGCGCGCCGCATCCGGTCGCTCATGGATGCTAATCCGAAGGCGCTTGGTTTGCGCGTGGGCATCAAGAAGGGCGGTTGCGCCGGCATGGAATACACCATGGCGATGGTGGAAGAAAAATCACCGCACGATGAGGTCATCGAGCAGGACGGCGCTATTCTGCTGATCGAGCCAACCGCGATCATGTACCTGCTCGGCACTGAGATGGACTTCCAGACCGACAAGCTTTCGAGCCAGTTCGTTTTCAATAATCCCAACCAGCGCGGTGCTTGTGGCTGCGGCGAGAGCGTCAATCTCGTGCCCGCCGCCGAGAAAGCCTCGCACGCCGACTGAGCGCGCTCGGCCGTCGACAGATGGCTGTGACCGACGCCTTTCAGCAACCAGCCCGCCGGGATGACGCGGTGCCCCGGCGGATCTTGGTGCTGACCTTAGAACTTCCGGAAAAGTGGGAACCGGTTTTCCGATAAGAAGCACGACGAAACAAACTCTAGAGCCTTGTCGCGTTTCAACGAAACGCTGAAAGGCTCTAGAAGCCGATCCCGACGCCTGCAGTGGCCAACTGGTAGGACGTAGAGTCGAACTGGACCGTCCAGGGCGAGGTGGGCGCGTGGTTGGCGTACACGGTAGATCCGAACGTCTGATCCACAGAGCCGACGTACAGGTAGCGATATTCGCCGAACAGATAAGCGTTGCTGCTGATGGCGAGCCGCGCACCGGCCTTGATCTGTGCCGCGAAGGTCCACGCGTCGGACGAGGTGCCTGAATTGAAGTGATTGATGCCTGCTTCCATCGGCGTCACTTGCAGCGAATCCGCTCCAGTAAGTGAGAGCCGCGCCGCGCCGATGCCGCCGCCGATATACGGGGTGATGCTGTACGACGTCGGGAAGCTGAGAACCATGTTCGCCAGGAAGACGGTGCTGTTGGACGAAAATGAGTTTTCGAACGTATGCACCGGCAGCCGTACGCTTGGAGCGTTCACCGTTGCGTGCCTCTTGCCGGTATCGAGGTAGAAACCTTCGATCTCGAACGCGGGCAGCATGAGCGAATTATATGACCACTCATGACCAACCTGTGCGCCGATAAATCCGACACCGCCGCTGTTGGTGCTGCCGGTTGCGTTGACCGCCAGCGGACCGCCCTGGGCTTCGACGAAATAGGCGGTTCCACGTTGGATGATGTCGTTGGAGCTGCCGAAGCCGCCGCCACCGAACAGGCCGACGTAAACGCCGCGTCCCGGTGCTGCAGCGACTGCCGCTGCGCCGCCGCTGGAGTTCCAGCCATCGGCAGCCACACTGTGAAGCGTTACCAAACTCGCCACGACTGCTAACGTCAGTTTTAGTTTCATGGCTGCCCCCGCTGATGACGGGATCAGATCGATCCCGCTGATCAGAAAATATTGCTGCTCGGGCGCCGGTGCATGGCCTTGTTGCAATACACATTGTTCATTGCACGCAATCCTGTGCGTCGTTCTGGAGCGACCGCTGCGGCGTTCAAATTTACAATCGGAACGTGCGTGCTGGAGACTGATTGTCAGCTCGCGTACAAGAAGCAAATCCCGAGGTGCAGGCCTGAAGTCCAGATTGCGGCCGCCGCATCAACCGTAACGCGACGGCCGCAATTGTTATGGTTATCAGCGCTGATATTTCATTGCGCTGACGATCCACTGCCACTCATTGGCCTGCGCGCCAGATAGTTCAGTGGGCTGCTGAGTGGCATGCCGGTGATGCATTGCCCGTGCGTCATAGGCGATGAACTGATTGAGGAGCCATTCGCGGAAGGCGCCGTCGGGTTTGCGACCCATCGCCTTCGCTGCATCCTTTATCCATGCGGTTGCAACCCGATGTCCGGCATCGGAATCGGGTGTATGGCCTGCGTTCAAGGCATCGAGAGCCTGTTCGGTGGCGCGTTGCGCAGCGGCGATGAAAGCATTGAGATCAAAGTCCTGCGTCCACATGCCGGCCATGCTTTCACGCATTTCATCAACAAACGTGGCGTCCGAAAGCACCGCCGTCACTTCGTCCATGATCGCCTTCTGCTCCTGCGTCGGCATGCTTGGAAGGTCTTCTGTGCCCAATGCAATGATCTGCTGACGCACAGCGCTCGTGAGGTTGGCGTCCTCTGTAACGCTGGTGAGAAAGCTGCGGATGGTGCTGCGGAAATGCTGTTGCGATTGATGGGTCACGGTCCAGAGTTCCCTTAGATCCTGAGGTGTGGGGTTGTTCAACTTCAAGACCGACCGCAATGCTTCGGCGGTACGCTGGGCAGCAGAAATTTCTGCTTCGATCGCCTGTAGACGCAGCGAAAGAACCTCGGTGAGCGAGAGATTTTTCGCTACTGTCCTGCCAATCTCCGCAAGGCTTATTCCTGCCTGATGCATCGCCACAATCAGATCCAGTTTTGCTAGGTCAGCTTCCGAATACATCCGGTATCCGCTGGCCGTCCGCGCGGTTGGCGGCAGCAATCCTGTGTCGGAATAAAAGCGCAATCGCCTGACGGGGATTCCGCTCATCTTTGCGACTTCGCCGATTGTGTGAATGTGGTCGGTCATGGAAAATCTCTGGGGCCTCCAGCAGGTGGAGAGTCAACAGGGTGAAAACTTTTCTATTCGTTAGTCTATTTCGGGCGATGGAACGGCTGCGCGTGCATCGGGATTCTATGTTGGTTGACGCGCGGAATTTGGAACCACAGGGCGAGGAAACATGACGGCTGCTTCAAACACCGATCCGGCATGGGTGTCAGATGTTCTGACGTTCTGGTTCGACAAGCTCGGCCGTAAAGGCTGGTTTGTGAAGGATGCGGCGATCGACGACGAGATCCGGCAGCGGTTTGCGCCTCTCGTCGATGAAATCAACCGTCGTCCCATCGATACGGCAATTTCCAGCCCGGACCACGTGCTGGCCAGCGTGATCGTTCTCGACCAGTTCACGCGCAACATCTATCGCGGTGAGCCGCAGTCATTTGCTTACGATGAGCTGGCGCGGGCAGTGGCGCGACTGGCGATCGCGCTGCATATGGACAACCGCATTCCTCTGGATCGCCGGGTGTTTCTGTATCTGCCGTTTGAACACAGCGAAGCGCTGGCGGATCAGGAGCGCGCGGTTGAGCTTATCAGCACGTTGGGCGACGCCGAGTTCACACGCTATGCCGAGGCGCATCGCGATGTCATCGCGCGTTTCGGCCGCTTTCCCCATCGCAACGCCATTCTGGGGCGGCCTTCAACCGCTGAGGAAACCGCATTCCTGCAGCAGCCGGGCAGTTCATTCTAGCTGCTTGCCGTCGGGGCACGGTTGTCCGCGCGCGGGCTGATCAGCACGACGAGATTAAAAAAAACGCACGGCCGATTTCTCGGTCGTGCGTTTTCTTATTCTGGAGCTGGCCAGCTGGAGCGATTACTCGCTCGCGGCCTTTACTGGCCGGCGCACCGGCTTGCGCAGGAACGCGGGGATGTTGTCGGCAAATGCCAGCGAACGCTTCTCCGGCTGCCGATCGCGATCGCGTGGCGTGCGATCACGGTTGTCGGAACGCTGTTCCTGCTGCGGCCGCGGCGCGCGCGCCTGCTGTGCGCGTTCCGGCTGCTGCTCGTTACGGGGAGCAGACTGCCGTGGCGCCCGGTCTTCGTTACGCGGCTGACGCGAAGGAGCTGAGTTTTCCGACGTGGGTGCAGCGCGGGCTACCGGCGCAGCGGCTGCTGCCTCGGTGGCCGGTGCGGACGCTGACGATGCGGCGCGTGCCTCACCGTTACCGCGTCCACCGCGACGGCGAGAGCGGCGCGGCTTATCGGAGGAACGCTCCGCAGCAAGCTGCGGTTGGTCGCCCTCAACGCCTGCTGCAACAGGAGCTTCAGCACGCTTGGCAGAACCGGAACCGGAGCGGCGCGATCTGTCGTCCGAGCTGCGGGCTTGCGAACCGGCTTCCGCAGACTGCGAACGACCGCTACCACTGCCGCTGCGGCCGCGCTTTGCGTTGTTGCGCCCGCCACGTCCACGGCGCTTCTTGCCGGCTTCCGCGAAGTCTTCCTCGGACGGAGCATCACCGATCCACTCGGCCGGTTCGCCCAGCATTTTCTCGATTTCCTTCATCGACTTCAGTTCGTCGAAGGTTACGAGCGAGGTGGAATGGCCCTCTTTGCCGGCGCGCCCGGTGCGGCCGATGCGATGCACGTAGTCATCGGTCTGCCAGGGCAGGTCGAAGTTGAACACGTGGCTGACATCGGGGATGTCGAGGCCGCGCGCCGCAACATCGCTTGCCGCGAGCAGTTTCAGTTCGCCGGAACGGAACTTGTCCAGCGTTTCCATGCGGCTCTTCTGGTCAAGGTCGCCGTGCAGTGCACCTGCCGAGAAGCCATGCTTCGTCAGCGATTTATGCAGGATGGCGACATCAACCTTGCGGTTGCAGAAGATGATGGCGTTGCGGACGTTGGTTTCGCGGATAAGCTCGCGCAGCATCTCGCGCTTCACCCAGTCCTCGCCGCCTTCGCAATACTGGAAGCGCTGGGTGATCGTCTTCGCGGTTGTGGCTGGCGGAGCAACCTCAACGCGTTCCGGATTGGTCAGGAACTGGCTAACCAGGCGCGTGATTTCCGGCGGCATCGTTGCCGAGAAGAACAGCGTCTGACGGCGCGGCGGCAGCAGCTTGCAGATCTTCTCGATGTCGGGAATGAAGCCCATGTCGAGCATGCGGTCGGCTTCGTCGATGACGAGAATTTCCACGCCCATCAGCATCACGCGGCCGCGCTGGAAATGATCGATCAGGCGTCCGGGAGTAGCGATGAGAACATCTACACCGCGATCAAGGCGTTTCACCTGATCTTCCATCGACACGCCGCCGATGAGTAGTGCGAGGTTGAGCTTGTTGTTGACGCCGTACTTCTCGAAGCTTTGGGCCACCTGGGCGGCCAGCTCTCGGGTCGGGGCCAAAATCAGCGAGCGGGGCATCCGGGCCCGGGCTCTGCCCGTCTCAAGACGGGTAATCATCGGCAGCACGAAGGAAGCCGTTTTGCCGGTTCCCGTCTGCGCAATGCCAAGAACATCACGGCCGGTGACGGCGATGGGAATGGCGGCGGCTTGAATCGGGGTGGGGGATTTGTATCCGGCGGCATCTATGGCCGCCTGCACCTTGGAACTCAAGCCGAGCTCCGCGAAGGTTTTGCTTTCCAAAAGTAAACGTCTCCGTCCTGCGTTCATGCGTTCCCGCGCCAGACGCCTGTTGGAAAGGCGGCAGCGGGTGACGGAGCGCAGGGGGAGTGGCGAAAAGGGCCTAACCGGAAATATCGGCAATCTCGAAAAGGGACGAAGTAAATAGGCATCCCCTGCGCTCGAGCCGTCTGTGTGCTTGCACATGCCAGCTTGAAACGCAAGAAAAACCGCGGTCTGTGGCGTTGAACCGCGGGTTTTCCAGTCAATTTCGGGCCACGAAGCGTGTTTCGTGGCCCGAGTTTAATCAATCGTTGTCGATGAGGCAGCGGCCAAGCAGGCCACCGATCACGCCGCCGAGGATTGGCGCAACCCAGAACAGCCACAGTTGCTGCAGCGGCTCACCAAGGGCAACAGCCGCCGAGGCAAGGCTGCGGGCCGGGTTGATAGAAGCGTTATCGACCGGGATCGCCATGATCTGAGTGGCCGCCAGCGCAAGACCGATAGCGATGGCAGCGAAGCCAGCCGGAGCGCGCGAAGAGGTGACACCCATGATGATGAAGATGAACGCTGCCGTCAGCACAACCTCGATCAGGAAGGCCGAGAACAGCGGGTAGAAGTCGCCGCCGTACATGTTGGCGGCGAAGTTGCCGACCTCAAAGCCGCTCTTGCCGGCGGCAATCAGATAGAACACGAACGCTGCGGCCACGGCGCCTGCGCACTGCGCAATGATGTAGCCGATTGCGTTGGCAGCCGAGAACCGTCCGCCGGCAACAAGGCCGAGCGTTACGGCTGGATTGAAATGACCGCCGGAGATATGGCCAACGGCGTAGATCATCGCCATCACCGTGAAGCCGAGTGACAGTGCGACGCCAATGATGCCTGCGTTCGGAAATGCAAACAGAGCAGCTCCGAGCACGGAAGCCACGAGCATGAATGTGCCGAGAAATTCAGCGGCCAGCGCCTTCATCCGCATTGTATTATCCCCATTGCTGTGATCGCTTCGTTTTTTGATTGAGAACGCACACTGCAACCGGGCACACCTGCCGAAGCGGACAGGCGGCACCGTGCGCGATGTCTACTGCTTCGACGGCGTGAAAGGCAACGTGAAACAGGGCATTGTTTCTATTGACGTAACCGCGCAGCAACGTCGTCGAAAGCAATTCGACTCAATACGCTTTTCAATTTCATTCTGTGCCAGAATGGGTTGCAACGGATTCGGCGCGCGATGACACAGTAGAAAACTGGATGGCTCGACATGCATGTAACCGGAGTGCTCGAGGCTCCCCGGCAAGGGGAAACACACAATCGGCGGCCCGGTCGGGCGAATCGCCAGAACGCCACCGAGGTGCAGGCGCTGAAGGCGCGGGACAATACCACCAACTGGAAATACCTCGCGCGCATCTATCTCGTCATTGCTGTCTCCGTTACCGCAACAGCATGGGCGCTGGAGTCGGCAAAGGTTGGCGAGCTGTCATGGTTGATCGCCATTTCCGTCACGCTCGCGGCCATCGTGGCCATCGGCGCTTCGCAGCATCAGTTTGGCGGGGTGATCCACGAAGGCACGCATTTCATTCTGTTCGCCAACCGCAGGCTCAATGAGCTGGCGTCGGACTGGCTGGCGGCTTTTCCGCTGGTCACCACCACGTATCATTATCGGCTGCACCATCTTGCGCATCATCAGTTCGTGAACGATCACGAGCGCGATCCGGACATCAGCCAGCTGCACGAGAGCGACCACTGGCTCGACTTCCCGATCACGCATGTCGAGATCCTTTGGAAGCTGATGAAGCAGCTTTGGCCGCCGAATCTCATCCGCTACACGATCACGCGCGCTAAATACGGCTCCATGGGCACGGGGACGCTGAACCCCTATGCCGATCCGCAGTATCCGGGCAGCAAATGGCCGTTGCGTATCGGTGCGCTGTTCATTCTCGGCGCGCCCGCAGTGCTGGTGCCGCTGAGCGCATTCGGCCATTGGCAGTCTGCCGCCATTGTGCTGCCCACGATGTGGGCGGCGGCGGTTGTCGCGCTGCTGCGGCTGCCGGCGCATCACTTTCCGCGCACGCGTCTTGCTCCGGTCGTACCCATTCGCCAACTCACCATCAGCCGCGTGACCTACATGGGGGTTCTCTATGGTGCGCTGTCGGCAGTGGCACTTGCCGGTTATGGCGATGCGTGGGGCTACTTCGGCCTGTTGTGGATCGTGCCGCTGTTCACGACGTTCCCGCTGTTCATGATCCTGCGTCAGTGGGTGCAGCACGGCAACGCGGATCGCGGCCGCTACACCAACACGCGCGTGTTCCTTGTCGGGCCGCTGGTGCGCTATGCGGTTTTTCCGTGGGGCATGGATTATCACCTGCCGCATCATCTGATGGCATCGGTGCCGCACTACAACCTGAAGCGCCTGCATGAACTCATGTTGCAGGATCCCGAGTATGCGGAGAAGGGCGTGATCGTCGAAGGTTATTTCGGCGATGAGGACAACGCCAATGGCCGGCCGACGGCGATGGGTGTGTTGGGGCCTGCGCACGCGCCGAAAGCGGGCGAGGCTGCTTACGTCGACAACGCAGCGATCGAATACGCCGATGTGGCTGACGCCGCAGGCATTGCTCGCGAGGTCGAGGCGTCGCTGCGGCGGTAGCTGCTCGCGTCAGACAGGTATCGCCTGGCGATGTTGAAAATCTAAGACGCCTCGGAATCCATGCTTCCGGGGCGTTGTGTTTTGAATCTGTTGACAGCGGCCTCGGATGGACGTCATCGCAAGCATGCTGGGGGCGGGCAGCGTAGATGCGCGCTGGCGGCCGGCTCTCCGCAGGAGAGTCGCCAGCGCAACGAACAACCACGGCCGGCTCCGCGTGAGCGGAGTCGCCTAGCGCCAGCAAAAAAGGCCACGAACGGTGAGTTCGCGGCCTTCATGTTGAGTGGATGTGGGAGGCTCAGCTCACCACCAGGGGAACGGACCCTGATTATACTTTTTCTTCTGCTGCTTGGCAGCCTGACGGCGCTGCGGCTGGTTGCTGTATCCGAAGTTGCCCCAGTTGAAGACGTAGTAGTCGTCCTGAACTTCGGGCTTCGGCTTCGGACGCAGGATGATGCCGCCCTGCAGCTCGCCGCTCAGCAGCACAACGAACTCCGTTGCCTTGCCGGTTTCCTTGTGCAGCGGTTCATCGGAAACGATCAGCGATGAACCGGGCAGCACCAGTTCGGAGATGCGGGCGCGGGCTTCCTCCGGGATTTCAATCCGGTCCAGCGCAGCAGCCGCTGCATCGGCGTCGGTCGGGATCGAAGGCACGGAAGCATTCAGCTTGTGGCGATACATGCCGCTTGCCTTCAGTGGCTCGTTGCCCTTGCGGCCTTCGATCGAAACAACGTTCCAGCGCAGGTCATGACGCCCCGGCTCGAAATCGAGCGCGGTAAAGGTGTGCGTGCCGATCTGGCGATCTTCATCGACGATTGTCACGTCGGTTTCAAACACCGGCTCCATGTCCTGACGCACGTACAGCTTTTTGGCTGCGCGGCTCACGAACACTGATACCGGCGAAAGCTTGCGCTCGGCATCGCGGGCAGCTGCAACAACTTCCTGCAGCTCTGTCTCAGCAGCCTTGGCCTCTTCCTCAGCGCGGTTGCTCTCCTCCAGCGCGGGCGCCATTTCGGCGTTGACCGCCTCAAGCTTTGCCTGCGCTGCCGCGAGGCGCTCTTCCGCCTTGGTCTTGGCCGCTTCGGCCTTGTTGATGGAGTTCGGCTTGGTTGCCTTGGAGAGCACGCGCTCAGCATAGGCGAGGCCGTCGGTTGCGCGCTTTACGTTGCGCTCAGCCGTGGTCACAGCCTTCTTTGAGTTGGCGGACTGACGCGCCAGTTGCTTGGCCTTGGCGCGTGCGTCGGTTGCCTTGCGTTCCAGCTCGACTGCTTCTGTGCGCTTCGCGGCGGCGATGGCCTGGAATGCGGCCATGCGGGCAGCCAGTTCGGGCGGATCGTTCGGACCGCCTTCATAGCGCGTGTCCCTGCCGTCCTCGGTCGGCATCGGCATGGTGTGCGCCGCCTTGGTCAGCACGGCCACATTGCCCTGATAGGGTGTGTGCTTGAACAGCTTGGGGTGCGAGATAGGCGTCGGCGCCATGTTGTTGCGGGAAACGATGACCCGCATGCCGAGCTTGGTCAGCTCGAACATGTCACCGGCGAAGTTGTTGCGCAGGCGCACGCAGCCATGAGAGGCGGGATAGCCGGGAAGGGCGCCACCGTGCAGCGCCACGCCGGTCCAGGTGATGCGCTGCATGAAAGGCATCGCCGCGTCGTCGTAGCGGTTGGAATAGTGCTCGCGGTTTTTCTGCAGGATCGAATAGATGCCTGGCGGCGTATCGTTTGGGCTGGCACCGCTGGAAACCGGCCCATGCATGATCGGCGCACCTGTGGTGTCATACAACGTGACGCGCTGATCGCCGAGCGAAACGACAGCCAAACGCGCCGTTCCGTATCCACGCTGCTCCGTGCTGCTCTGCTGGTTTTCGGCCTCGGCGCTTTTTCTCGACTGGGCGGCGGCTGGTGCGCACAGGGCAGCACCGGCAACCGCTGTCAGCGCGACGAGAGATGGAAAGGAGAGGCGGCGACGCTGCGCATGGATAGGTGCCATTTCAATAACCCTTAGAAAGCTCTAACGCGTGATCTAACGTGAGATTCCCTAAACTCCCATTATCGGGATTGGGCTCCGTTAAAAATCTACAGTGCGACCATCATGCGGCACACAAGCCTGTGAGATGTTGCTGCCTATACAATGTAGTCTATCGGTCAAGATTTATCGAGTTCCTCAAGGAACAATTAACCATGCCCTGGCCGAAAATCTTTGGTTAAAAATCTTTCGCTACGGGAAAGGGTTAGGTTCTCCGTGAGGTTTAGGAGGCCGTAGCCTCCCAACTCACAAAGTTTTCGGCAGTCTGACGCCATTGTGCTGGATAACTGGAGCGCGGGTTCCAGCTTGGGCGAAGGAGCAGGTCAGGCGCTCAGATGTCCAGATCGCGGGCGAAGGCCGCATGCTCCTGGATGAAGCGGAAGCGTGCTTCGGGCTTCGATCCCATCAGCGCATTGACCGCTTCGCCCACTTCGCTGCGATCACCATCGCCGATTTCGACGCGCAGCAACGTCCGCCGCTTGGGGTCCATGGTCGTTTCCTTGAGCTGCGCGGCGTTCATCTCGCCCAGACCTTTGAAACGGCCGATGTCGACCTTGGTGCCGGGCTTGAACTCCTTGGCCAGCAGCTCCGCGCGGTGGGCTTCGTCCCGTGCATAGACGGATTTGGCGCCATGGGTGAGCTTGAACAGCGGTGGTACGGCAAGGAACAGATGCCCGTTCTCGATCAGCTCCGGCATCTGCTGATAGAAGAACGTGATCAGCAGCGAAGCGATGTGCGCACCGTCGACGTCGGCGTCGGTCATGATGATCACGCGCTCATAACGCAGATCGTCGTCATTATATCTCGAGCCGGTGCCGACACCGAGCGCCAGAATGAGATCCGACAGAAGCTGGTTCTGCGAAAGCTTGGCGGATGACGCGTTGGCGACGTTGAGGATCTTGCCCCGCAGCGGCAGAATGGCCTGCGTCTCGCGCTGACGCGCGCTCTTGGCGGAGCCACCGGCCGAGTCACCCTCGACGATGAAGATCTCGGTGCCCGCCGCCGCCTGAATGGTGCAGTCGGCCAGCTTGCCCGGCAGGCGCAGCTTGCGCGTTGCCGATTGACGGCTGACTTCCTTCTCGCGCCGACGCTTCAGCCGATCTTCGGCCTGTTCGATGGCCCATTCCAGCAGCTTGGTGGCCTGCTGCGGGCTTTGGTTGAGCCAGTGATCGAAGGCATCCTTGACGGCGGATTCGACGATGCGCGTCGCTTCCTGCGTCGCGAGCTTATCTTTTGTCTGGCCCTGGAATTCCGGCTCACGGATGAACACCGACAGCATGGAAGCCGCCGTTCCGATCACGTCTTCTGCCGTTATCTGCGCAGCCTTGCGATTGCCGACGCGGTCGCCGAACTCGCGCAGGCCCTTGGAAAGCGCTGATCTGAGGCCGTTTTCGTGCGTACCACCTTCTCCGGTCGGGATGGTGTTGCAGTACGAGCGACTGAAGCCGTCGGCGTCGATGATCCACGCTACAGCCCATTCAACCGAGCCGTGCTTGCCTTCGCGCTCGACGTTGCCGGCAAACAGATCCTTGGTGACCAGCGTGCGGCCGGTGATTTCGGAAGCCAGATAATCCTTCAGGCCGCCGGGGAAATGGAATTCGGCGTCCGCTGGCGTGTCGTCGCTGATGAGTGCGGGATCGCACTTCCAGCGGATCTTGACGCCGCCGAACAGATACGCCTTCGAGCGCGTCATCTTGAACAGACGCGCAGGTTTGAAGTGCGTGTTCTTGCCGAAGATCTTTTCGTCAGGATGGAAGCGCACTTTGGTGCCGCGCCGGTTCATCACCGGGCCCAGCTTCTCAAGCTTGCCCTGCGGAAGACCACGCGAAAACACCATCCGGTAAAGCTGCTGGCTGCGCGCAACCTCAACTTCGCACACATCCGAAAGCGCGTTGACGACCGAGATGCCGACGCCGTGCAAACCGCCAGACGTATTGTAAGCCTTGCCCTCGAACTTGCCGCCGGCATGCAGCGTGCACATGATGACTTCGAGCGCGCTCTTGTTCTTGAACTTCGGATGCGGATCGATGGGAATACCGCGCCCGTTATCAGAGACGCTCAGATAGCCGTCTTTCTCCAGCTCGACCTCGATCCATGTGGCGTGACCAGCGACGGCCTCGTCCATGGAGTTGTCGATGATCTCGGCGAACAGATGGTGCAGCGCCTTTTCGTCGGTGCCGCCGATGTACATACCGGGGCGGCGGCGTACCGGCTCGAGGCCCTCAAGAACCTCGATATCGGCTGCCGTGTAGGCATCGGAAGCATCTGTGGCACGGCGAGCGCGGGCCGTCTTTTCGGTCATGGAGCTTTCGATCGTTGTTAAGAGATCGCGAGCGGCTCCAGCCATGCATCATTCCCTCGATACGACGCGCCGCCGGCACGGGAACGCGGGAACGGGGCCGAGAGCGGCGAATCCCTAAGTTGTGGTTGCTGAGACCTCGCATGCCCGGCCGGGACTTGGCAAGTATGGCCAACGGTCGTCGTCCGTATCTGGGGCAAATGTTTGGGAGTACGTGGTTTTTCGGCCAATCATTGACGCAGCTTATTCGCTGCCTGCACGGGAACGCGCGCAGGAATATGCACGTCCTGACAATTTGCATGAAAGAACCAAAGCAATCTTAGGGTGCAGGAGCGATCATCCTTGAGGCGCTGTTCTGCGCCGATTCAGCAGGCGAGATGCAAGGAGCAGGGAAGATGGCGACCGAGGCGCAGTCCTTAGACGATGGAATGGCAGCAACAACGCGTGAGGCTTCAGCGGTATTTCACTCAGTGAAGGCGCTGCAGTCGGCCGTCGAAGCGCTCTCCGATGCCGGGTTCACCCGTGACGATCTCAGCGTATTGGGTAACGAAAAGGCCCTGCATGAGAAATTCGGGGCCGATATTCCCGACGCCGAAGCCCTGGCTGACAATCCTGACACGCCGCGTGCCACATATGTTGCGCCGGAGTCGCGCGCTGAGGGGCTTGCCGCGCTGGCCGGTATTCCGGTTTACATCGGTGGCGCCGGTGCCGCCGCTATTGCCGCCATGGAAGGCGCAGCCGTCGTGGCCACCGCAGGCGCCGCGCTGGGCGTCAGTGCAATTGCCGGAGCGCTCGGGCTTTATGCTGCGCGCAAAATGGAAAAGCACCATGCCGCGCAGATCGACAAGAACCTGAAAAACGGTGGCCTGGTGCTGTGGGTTCGTACGGACGACAAGCCGCGTGAGGTGAAGGCGGTGGAAATTCTGCGCGCGAACGATGCGGACGATTTGCGCATGCACACCGTGACGCTGCCGTCCGGCGTCAATGCCGTACCGTTCCATAACGCCGAGCCCGATCCGTTCCTGAAGGGTTGAGCGGTCCGGTCATCGGGCTGATGTCAATTTGAGGGGCGGGCTGTTCGGCTCGCCCTTTTTCATATGACAGGCAATTGCATCGCGCGCTGCCGCACTGTGGCAGAAGCATGCACCCCTATCGCTTGACGATGTAAAAAGGGCTACATCAGCGCAACGGGAGCCGCATATTTAAGGCGGCGGCATCATTCTTTTCTGGATGCATGTATGAGCACGTCGCCTGACCCTCGCCAGCGGGATGCGCGCGAAGAGCGCAATGTGATGGCATCGCTCATGGCCGCAGCGCCGTATCTGCTGATGGTGCTGCCCGGCATTGTCTGGGGCGGCAACGCCATCGTGGCGCGGGCGGTGGTTGGCGAATTGCCGCCGGTCGGGCTGGCGTTCTGGCGCTGGCTGATCGCGGCGCTGATTGTGCTGCCATTCGCATGGCCGCATCTGCGTCGCGACATTGGCCCCATGCTGAAAAGCTGGCCAATCGTGCTCCTGCTGGCTGGCATGGGCATCGCGTTTTTCAACGCTGCGCTTTACATCGCGGCTGCCACGACCGGCGCCATCAACATCATCATGCTGCAAACGTCAGCGCCGGTGCTGATCGTGCTGGCGACGTACCTGATATTCGGTGATCGTATCTCGGCGCGTCAGGCGGTCGGCATTGCGCTGTCGCTGGTGGGCGCGGTTGTGCTGGTAGCGCACGGCGACATAAACGTGCTGGCCAATCTTGCGTTTAACAACGGCGACATCTGGATGCTGGTGGCGTGTATCGTCTACGCTGTTTACACCGCGCTGTTGCGGCTGCGGCCGCGCGTGCACTGGCTCAGCTTTCTGTTCACGATCTTCCTGATGGGATCGATGCTGCTGCTGCCATTCTATATCGCCGAAAGTGCTTACGTGATGCCCGTGCCGCTATCGCTGCATGCATTACTTGCTGTTGGCTATGTGGCGCTGTTTGCTTCGGCGATCGGTTATGGCTCGTATAACCGCGCGGTGGAATTGCTCGGCGCCAACACGGCCGGATTGTCGATTTATCTTGTGCCGGTGTTCGGCACCATCTTTGCGATACTGCTGCTGGGCGAACACCCCGAACTGTATCAGCTCGCGGGCACTTTGCTGATTGCAGGCGGCATCGCTCTGGCGGCGCGACGGGCGGCTTGAAGCGCTGCAATTTTTAACGCTTCAGCCGGGCACGTTGTCGATCAGCCGGGTTGTGCCGAGCCAGGCGGCGCCGAGCACACGCAACGGACGCGCACCGAGGGCATTGACGGGCCGCAGCGTGTCGGCCTCTCGGACGGCGACGTAATCCACCTTTGCGAAGCCGGCCTGACGCAACGCCTCGGCAGCCGCTTCGCAAAGCCTCTCAAGTGCCGGAAGCTGATGGATAGGGGCGGGCTGGCCCGGCTCGGGGAACATCGGCACCGCCTTCGGTGCTGGCCGCGCGGCGGCAGTGTTTTGCAGTAGCGCTTGCGCTTTCAGTGCGGTGTCACGCAGCACGCGTGCGAGCGCAGGCGCCACCGCCCGCTCTTCCGCCGACAGGTAAACGTTGCGCGATGACAGCGCCAGATCATCCAATTCACGCGCGGTTTCGGCACCGATGATCTCAATCGGAATGTTGAGATCGCGCACAAGCTGGCGGATGACGCAGAGCTGCTGATAGTCCTTCTCGCCGAAAATCGCGACGTCGGGGGTCGTGGCGCCGAACAGCTTGGTGCACACGGTGGCGACACCACCGAAGAAGTGCGGCCGGAAATCGCTTTCAAGGCCGGCCGCAGCACCTGCGGGCAGCACGCGGGTGGCGAACCCGTCCGGATACATATCCGTCGGCTGCGGTGTCCACACGAGATCGCAGCGCTCCGGGCCGAGCAGGGCGAGATCGGCCGCCTCGGTGCGCGGATAGCGCGCCAGATCTTCGTTGGGTGCAAACTGCGTCGGGTTGACGAAGATGGAAACGATGGTGCGATCGGCCAGATCCGCGGCCCTGCGCACCAGCGATATATGCCCGGCATGCAGAGCGCCCATTGTCGGCACCAGCGCGACCGAAAGGCCCTGACGGCGCCAGTTGCGCACCGTTTCACGCAATTCCGGGATGCCGCGCACGATCTGGATCTGATTGGACACCGTGTTCACCTCACTGACGCAGGTTCTTGAAGCAAGCTCTGGCATGCAAGTTCTGGGCGCACAGCTCTGCGGGTGCGGAAGCCGCCCGTCAAGAGCGCCATTGCGCCGCTTAATCAGGCGGTTCAGCGCCGTCCGATAAGCGCAAGCGCGGCTTCTGCTGATTTGCAGAGTGCTTCCGGAAAAGTGGGAACCGGTTTTCCGATAAGAAGCACGTAGCGAAAGAACCGCTCCCGGAAAAGTGGGAACCGATTTTCCGGCGAGAAGCACGAAAAAACAAACGGCTAGAGTTTTTCCGCGATTCAACGAAGCCCCGAAAGGCTCTAGGGTAGAAGATACCGAATCGCATTGGCAGCAGAGCATGAGGGCGAGATGGTCGTGACAAAGCCAGCAGGGGCCAAAGACGACATCTCCGCGCGCCTGAAGCTTATCCCGGTGCGGGATGAGATCGCGGCCAGCTATCTGCTTGATGAGCGTCAACTCGTCGACCGCCTGATCGAGCGCGCGGTATTCAGCGAGGCCGAGCGCAGCCGTGCATCGGAGCTGGCGTTGCGCCTCGCCCATGCGGCGCGCTCCGGCCGCGGCAAGCAGGCTGGCGTTGAGGCGTTCATGCAGGAATACGGCCTTTCCAGCGAGGAAGGCGTGATCCTGATGTGCATCGCCGAAGCTCTGCTGCGCATTCCTGACACCGAGACCGCCGACGAACTCATCGCCGAGAAACTCGCGGGCGGCGAATGGGATAAACATCGCGGTCATTCGGACAGCATGTTCGTCAACGCCTCCACCTGGGCGCTGATGCTCACGGGTCGCGTTGTGAAAATGCGCGAAGCACAGGGCTCCAATCCCATCAACGCGCTCAAGCGTCTGGTGGCGCGCTCCGGCGAGCCGGTGATCCGGCAGGCGGTGCGGCAGGCGGTGAAGCTGCTGGGCGATCAGTTCGTGCTCGGCCGCACCATTCGCGAGGCAATCGGCAACGCCAAGGACTATCAGGCCAAGGGGTATCTGCTTTCCTATGACATGCTGGGTGAAGCTGCCCGCACGCAGAAGGATGCCGATACCTATTTCGAGCGCTACCTGGCTGCCATCGATGCCGTGGGGCAGGCGGCCGGACCGTTGACAACGCTGCATGCCGATGCGCTTTACGCCCGCCCCGGCATTTCGGTGAAGCTCTCGGCGCTGCATCCGCGCTTTGAGCCCGGCAAGCGCGAACTGCTCAAGTCGGAACTGTTGCCGCGTGTGCTGACGCTGGCACGGGCCGCGCGTGCCCGTGGTCTAACGCTCACCATCGATGCCGAGGAGCAGGACCGGCTCGATCCGACTTTGGAAATTTTTGCCGCAACGCTGGTCGATTCGGCGCTCGACAATTGGAACGGCCTGGGCATTGCCGTGCAGGCCTATGGCAAGCGCGCCATTCCGGTTCTGCGCTGGTTGCGGCGGCTGGCCGAGCGCGCCGGCAAGCGCATTCCCGTGCGACTGGTGAAGGGCGCTTACTGGGACAGCGAGATTAAGTGGGCGCAGGAACGCGCGCTTGAAGATTATCCGGTGTTTACGCGCAAGCAGAACACGGACGTTTCGTATCTTGCGGCCGCGCGGTTGCTCGTCAGCGACGCCAAGGCGTTCTATCCGCAGTTTGCAACCCACAATGCCTATTCCATCGCGGCGACGCACGTTGCGGCGGGGCCCGCGGCCATCGAATTCCAGCGCCTCTATGGCATGGGCGAGGGGCTGTATGATGAGGTCGTCGGCAAGGGCAAGATCATCCGCCGCCCGGTGCGCATCTATGCTCCGGTCGGAAGCCATGAGGATCTGCTCGCATATCTGGTGCGCCGCCTGCTGGAGAATGGCGCCAACACGTCATTCGTCAAGCAATTGGCCGACGACGAGACCACCATCGCCGGGATCATTCGCGATCCGGTTGCGCAGGCGGAAGCGGAGCGCGGCTCCGGCGCCGGGCCTGCGCGCGCGATTGTGCTGCCACGCGACATCTACATGCCCGAGCGCAAGGCTGCGGCGGGGCTGGCGCTGACGGAGCCAACCGTGCGGCAGGCTCTGTTCACGCAGATGGGCAACGCGCTGGATGATGTGTACGCAGCAGGGCCAATCATCGGCGGCAAGGCGATTACCGGCGGCGACATGGCGAGCCTTGTCACCTGTCCGCACGATCGCCGCGAACGGCTGGGTACTGTGCGTGTCACAACGCTCGATCAGGCCGACCAGGCCATCGCCCGCGCCACCGCCGCATCGCAAGCCTGGAACCGGATCGGCGGCGAAAGGCGCGCCGTGGTTCTATGCGCGGCGGCAGATCTGTTCGAGCGCGACCGTGCCCGCCTGATGGCGGTGATCGTGCGCGAAGCCGGCAAGACACTTGAAGATGCGCAGGGCGATGTGCGCGAGGCGGTTGATTATCTGCGTTACTACGCGGCACAGGCGCGGCGCCTGTTTGCCGGACCGGTGACGCTGCCGGGGCCGACAGGAGAGCGCAACACACTGAGCCTCAACGGGCGTGGTGTATTCGCCTGCATTTCGCCCTGGAACTTCCCGCTCGCGATCTTCATCGGACAGGTTGCGGCGGCGCTCAGCGCGGGCAACGCGGTGCTGGCCAAGCCCGCCGAGCAAACGCCCATCACCGCGTTTCTGGCGACGCAACTGCTGCACGAAGCGGGTGTGCCGGGCGATGTGCTGCAATTACTGCCCGGCAGCGGGCGTTTGGGCGAAGCGTTGGTCAAGGACAAGCGCATCAAGGGCATCGCGTTCACCGGATCAAACGAAACCGCATGGTCGATCCAGCGCGCGTTGGCTGATCGGCGCGGCGCCATCGTTCCGTTTATCGCCGAGACTGGCGGCATCAATGCCATGATCGCGGATTCATCCGCCTTGCCGGAGCAGGTGGTGCGCGACGCGGTGCGGTCGGCATTCAACAGCGCAGGCCAGCGCTGCTCGGCGGCGCGGGTGTTGTTCGTGCAGGATGAGGTCGCCGACGAAACGATTGAAATGCTGGTGGGCGCGGTTGAGACACTCGCTATCGGCGATCCGTTCGACTACGCGACCGACATCGGGCCGGTGATCGATGATCCAGCGCAGGATTTTCTGGACGGTCACAAGGTACGCATGCAGCGGCAGGGAACGCAGCTTGTCGATCTGCCGTTGCCCGATGCATGCCGCGCCGGCAACTACGTGACGCCCGCGGTGTTTGAGATTGAAAGCCTTGATGTGCTGGATGGCGAAGTTTTCGGCCCCATCCTGCATGTCGTGCGTTATCAGCGCGGCGCGCTGCCGAAGGTCATCGATGCCATCAACGCGTCAGGTTATGGTCTGACGCTTGGACTGCACAGTCGTCTTGAGACGGTTGCCGATTACGTTGCCGACCATGCGCGGATCGGCAATCTTTATGTAAATCGCAATCAGATTGGCGCGATGGTCGGCACACAGCCGTTCGGAGGCGAGGGGCTGTCCGGCACCGGTCCGAAGGCTGGCGGCCCTCATACGTTGCTGGCCTACGCCACCGAGCGCGTGCGCTCCACCGATCTCACCGCGACAGGCGGAAACATCGAGCTGCTCACGCCGGAGAGCGACGCTGGCGCGTGAGACCAGCCATGCCTGAAGCCAAGCTAAAGGCGGGGATTGCAGGAGCGCGCGGGGGGCGTCATTCTGCTATTCCGGCTGCCAATATGATGTTTGCTGCCGGGCTCCCTATATGGAGTTCGGGACATCAGCAGAAGGTATCTGGTTCAGCCATGTTCTGGCGCAAGTCACCCAAGACCGCGACGAAGGATCAATCGGAGGCGCCGTTCAAAACTGGCGCTGGGCCGGTTGCCGAACGTGGGCAGGGCACCGCTGCGGCCGAGCAGCAGGCGAAGGGCGGCGCTGTACGCGCCGGCACTTCCTCCGATGCCGATGTGGCAGACTTCATCACCCGCATGAAAACCATGGCGCCGGCTGCCACGGGAGAACGTGGGCGTCTGGTGTTTGCCATGGATGCCACTATGAGCCGGGCCGCAACCTGGGAAATGGCGCTGGCGCAGCAAAGCGAGATGTTCGCAGCGGTGAAGTCCGTTGGCGGGCTTGATGTGCAACTCATGTATTTTCGCGGCACGTCGGAGTGTCGGGCGTCAAAGTGGGTGTCCGATCCCGAAGCGCTGGCGCGGTTGATGCGTTCCGTTTCATGCGCCGGGGGATTGACGCAGATCGGTCGTGTGCTGGTGCATGCGCTGGATGAAAGCGCGCGGCGCAAAGTCAACGCGCTGGTCTATGTCGGCGACAGCATGGAGGAAGATATCGACCACCTGTGTGCCCGTGCTGGTGAACTGGCGCTGCTTGGCGTGCCGGTGTTTTTGTTCCAGGAAGGCGACGATCCGGTTGCGTCGCGCACGTTTCGCGAGATTGCGCGCATCACCAACGGCGCCTATTGCCGTTTCGATCGCGGCTCGGCACGGCAGTTGCGTGATCTGCTGATGGCGGTTGCGGTTTATGCTGCCGGTGGCCGCAAGGCGCTGCTGGCGCTGGTTGAACAGAAAAATGCCGGTGCGCGGCTGTTGCTGCAGCAGCTTGGCGGTGGAGCTGCGGGCGCCTGATGGGTTTGGCTTATCTGATCTTGGGCCTGTTCGGCCTGGCCGTCGGATTGTTGGTCATGCGTTCATTCGCGCATGCCAATCCGACCTCCGTTGCGAGGCGGACCCGCACCGGGGCTGGTATTGCAGCGCTGGGTGTCGCCGCCCTGTTGTTTCTGCGCGGGGGCGGCGCCATTGCGGTGCCGTTGGCGATGCTTGGTTCGTGGCTGATATGGGGCCGGGCAACGCCGCCATGGCTGGGCGGCGGCGGCAACGCGCGGCGCACGCCGGGGCAATCATCCGCTATCGTCACCGATCATCTGGAAATGGAGCTGGATCACGATACCGGCGAGATGCACGGGCGGGTCCTGAAAGGCATGTTCGCCGGACGGTCTCTTTCAGCGCTCAGCCCGACGGATCTGGCGTTGCTTTGGCAGGATTGTCGCCATACCGATGGACAGTCGGCGCAACTGCTTGAAGCTTATCTTGACCGTATTCACCCCACTTGGCGCGAGGATATGGCGCGGGGGGAGTCGGCGATGAGCGGCGGCCCGGGTGGACGCATGACGCGCGAGGAGGCGCTGGAAATTTTGGGGCTGGCACCGGGAGCGGACAGCGCGGCCATTCGGCGGGCGCACCGCGAACTGATGCTGAAGATGCACCCCGATCGCGGTGGATCGACATATCTGGCGGCGAAGATCAACGAAGCGAAGGACGTCGCGCTCGAAGCCTTGAACCGCTGACGCCGTTAAGCTGCAAAGCTGCAAAGTTTACCGGCGCGGGGCATTTTGCTCTGCTCCGCGCGGAAATTCCGGCTCGCGGGCGCCGCTATTGTGCCCTGATGACGAAGCAGTCGATCTGCACCGTTTTCATCTGCGAGCAGGTGTTGTTCGCGGCCGTCGCATCGAAACCGCGGAAGCGGGCGCGATAGAGCTGGCTGCCGCCGCTCTTTACCGGCACGGACACTGACGCGTAGCCATCAAGCATGCCACCAAGACGCTGGCGGGCTTGCATCATGCGCCGTTCAGCTTCGGCGGCATTGCCAAATGCGCCGATCTGGATTTCAAACGGGCCGCGCGGAGCACCGCGTGCTGCGGTTCGTGTTGCTGGCGGCGGCAGCGCCTGGGGTGGCGGCTGCATCGGGCGCGTGTCCACCCGTTCAAGATGGGCTGCCTGCGCTTGGAATGTCGAAGGTCTCAGCGCTCCGGTTTCCGGTACGAAACGTGGCGCAAACTCCTGCGCCGGTGGCCGGGGGGCAGCGCGCAATGGAGCAGTCATGCCGGCGGAGGCGAATTGCTGACGGCGCTGGGGCTCGGCCTGCTCTTGTGGAGCGTTTCCGATTTGCACCGGCCGAACCTTTGCCATTGCGATCGAGGATCGGCCGCGATCCGCAGAAGCTGCGGGCGGTGGGGGGGGAGCGGGACGCGCTTGCGGTGGCGGAGCCAATTCGGCGCGGGCCTGCATCTTCGGGCGTTGGGCTGGCTGCGGTGGTGGAGCTGCACGCGCGACCAGAGCGCTTGCAGGTACGCGGGTTTTGGTGCGAGACGCCTTGGCGAACGAACGGCCGATGATCTTCTGCATTTTCGCGTTGCGCGTGGCAGCGGATTTACCGCCGAACACGGCCGCTACGACATGCTTGCCATCGCGGCGCACCGACGAAACCAGATTGAATCCAGACGCGCGCGTGTAGCCGGTCTTGATGCCATCGGTGCCCTGATAGCGGTGCAGCAGCGTATTGTGGTTGCGGTAGGATTTGCCACGGAACGAGAATGAGCGCGTCGCGAACAGCTTATAGTGACTGGGGAAATCGTCCTGCAGCCGCAGGCCCAGGGTGATCATGTCGCGCGCTGTCGTCAGCTGGCTGCTATCGGGCAGGCCGGACGCGTTGCGGAAAGTTGTCTGGCGCATGCCGAGTGTGCGCGCCTTCTGCGTCATCAGGCGCGCGAAATTAGGCTCCGATCCGCCGATGTGCTGGGCCAGTGCCACGGCGACGTCATTGGCGGATTTAGTGACGAGCGCCCGGATGGCCTCCAGAACCGTCAGCTCCTCACCGGCTTTCAGGCCCAGCTTGGAAGGCGGCACGGCGGCGCCCTCAGCGGTCATTCGTATCTTCGAGCCATAGCTCAACCGGCCCATCTCGATGAGCTCGAATGTCATATAGAGCGTCATCATCTTGGTGAGAGATGCGGGATAGACGGGGCTGTCGGCGTTCTCGGTGTGGAGAACCGCGCCGGTGTTGGCATCGACAACCATGGCGGCGGAGCGGGGCGTCTGGGCTTGGGCGCCGGGTGAAGCGGACAGAAGCACCGAAGCAATGATCGCGGCGGCGAACATTGTGCGCTGCCAACGATTGGCAGGCTCCAGACAGCCGACAGACTTCAATACGCCGAACATCAAACGCAAACTCACTCACCCTTGCGAAGCCTGAGCTGGAAGCTTTGAGCTGTCCGGCCGCGCACGGAACGCATTACTCATACCAAGGGAAGCAGACGTCCCCAGGCGAAGCGCCATATGCCGACGGATGGCATAACGGAGCATCGCTTTTGGGCCTCTTTACGGCGCTTTAACCACAAGCGTCGGCATCGAGGCCCGGTTCGCTCATCCAGAGCGCCTGTCCCAAATTCAACATAGCGCAGTGATGCTGCGGCTCAGTTAATGACCCGATGACCATATCCCAGCGGTCGTGGCTGGCCCTTATATTGCAGTGCGAAAAAGAACTTGAAAATTTGTGCGGTGCGTATAACGATGATTTCAGGGTGATGGTCCCGATTGGACCAGGGGGCACTGCGAATAGTGCGTTTTTTTCCTTCGACAGTCTCTAGGACACGGATGGCACCATGATTAAAAATTTTGAAGACATGCAGAAGCTGGGGCAGACCAACGTCGATACGGCCATGAAGCTGTTCGGTGAGTGGAACAAGAGCTGGCAGGTTATTGCTGCGGAGATGAGCGACTATACGAAGCGCTCCTTCGAGGAGAGCACGGCTACGCTGGAAAAGCTGATGTCTTCGAAGTCGGTCGAGCAGGCCGTCGAGATCCAGACCAGCTACGCCAAGCGCGCCTATGACGACTATATGCAGCAGGTCTCCAAGATCGGCGGCCTTTATGCGTCGATGGCCAAGGATGCCTACAAGCCGGTCGAAAAGATCCTGCAGAAGGGCGCCTGAGAGTTTCTCCCGGCGCAGCAGTTAATTTTACTGCGGCATTGAATTCCAAGGCCCGGCACTCGCCGGGCCTTTTTTGTGTCCGCTTGCCACCCCATCATAAGCTTCCGGAGATGTTGGAGCGTTACGATGGCCAACTTTCGCGGATAGCACCGGGAAGGCAGGAGAATACTTCTGACAGAGCATTTGCAGCCAGGCGTGCGCTTGCGTATCGTCGGCGCTTGCAAGGCGCATATGCGCTGGATTGGCAATGGGTTGGCGGATTCGCGCCAATCAGGGACGGACGTAACCTTTTATGTCGAAGATGTTGACGCTGCGCCGGCTGACGGTGGCATCGAAAGGCGGCAAGAGCGACCCACCGGGCGCAGAGCCGCCGGACGGTGGGCGGGGAAACGAGGACGGCCGCACAGGGCTGGCCACGAAAACGCGCCCCAAGACCAAAAAGCCAAGCCTCTACAAGGTTCTTTTGCTCAACGACGACTACACGCCAATGGAGTTTGTCGTTTTGGTTCTTGAGAAGTTTTTTGCCAAAGGCCCCGATGAAGCCACACGTATTATGCTCCATGTCCATCACAAGGGCGTGGGCGTGTGTGGTGTCTATCCATACGAGGTCGCTGAAACAAAAGTGACGCAAGTCATGGATTTTTCACGACAGAACGGTCATCCTCTTCAGTGCACCATGGAGAAAGAGTAGGTCTGCCTTGCCGTCGTTCTCAAAGAGCCTGGAAAGTGCCCTACACCGCGCCTTGGAAGCTGCGAACGAGCGCAGCCACGAGTACGCTACGCTCGAACATTTGCTGCTGGCTCTCCTAGATGATCGCGATGCCGCGGCAGTCATGCGAGCGTGTACGGTCGATCTCGACACGCTGCGTTCACGGCTTGTCAATTATCTGGACAACGACCTAGCGGCGTTGGTTTCACGCGATGCAACCGAGGCGCAGCCGACAACCGGCTTCCAGCGCGTCATTCATCGCGCGGTTGTGCATGTGCAATCATCCGGCCGTGAGGAAGTGACTGGCGCCAATGTGCTGGTCGCGATCTTCGCCGAGCGTGAAAGCCATGCCGCGTACTTCCTGCAGGAGCAGGACATGACCCGCTTCGATGCGGTTCAGTACATTTCGCATGGCATCGCCAAGCGGCAGGGAATGTCCGAGCCGCGCAGCGTGCGCGGTGTGGACGAGGACCAGACCGTGGAGGGCGAGGAGCGCAAACCCGGTCAGGACGCGCTCAATACCTATTGCGTCAACCTCAACCGCAAGGCGCGCGACGGCAAGATCGATCCGCTGATCGGCCGCGAGCAGGAAGTGCTGCGTACGATTCAGGTGCTATGCCGCCGCCAGAAGAACAACCCGCTGCTGGTGGGTGATCCGGGCGTTGGCAAGACGGCGATCGCTGAGGGTCTTGCGCGCAAGATCATCAAAGGCGAAGTGCCGGAAGTGCTGCAGGACGCAACCATCTTCGCGCTCGACATGGGCGCGTTGCTGGCTGGCACCCGTTATCGCGGCGACTTCGAAGAGCGCCTGAAGGCGGTGATGAAGGAGATCGAGAACTATCCGGGCTCGATCCTTTTTATCGACGAGATCCACACCGTTATCGGTGCTGGCGCAACTTCGGGCGGCGCGATGGATGCATCGAACCTTCTGAAACCGGCGTTGCAGTCGGGCAGCGTGCGCTGCATCGGCTCGACGACGTACAAGGAATATCGCCAGCACTTCGAAAAGGATCGCGCGCTCGTGCGGCGGTTCCAGAAGATCGACGTGAAGGAGCCCTCGATCGAGGATGCCGTCGCGATCGTGAAGGGTTTGAAGCCCTACTTCGAGGACTTCCACAAGCTGAAGTACACCAACGATGCCATCCGCACGGCGGTGGAGCTTTCAGCGCGCTACATCCACGACCGCAAGCTGCCCGACAAGGCGATCGATGTGATCGACGAGACGGGCGCTTCGCAGATGCTGCTGCCGGAAAACAAGCGCAAGAAGAAGATCACCGTAAAGGAGATCGAGGCCACCATCGCCACGATGGCGCGCATTCCGCCGAAGACCGTTACCAAGTCCGATGCAGAAGTTCTCATCAATCTTGAGAAGGATCTGAAGCGGGTCGTCTTCGGGCAGAATGCTGCGATCGATGCGCTTTCGTCAGCGATCAAACTTTCGCGCGCTGGCCTGCGTGAACCGGAAAAGCCGATTGGCTGCTATCTGTTCTCCGGCCCCACCGGCGTCGGCAAGACGGAAGTTGCCAAGCAGCTTGCCGATCTGATGGGCATCGAGCTGCTGCGCTTCGACATGTCGGAATACATGGAGAAGCACACGGTCTCGCGTCTCATCGGTGCGCCTCCGGGATACGTCGGCTTCGATCAGGGCGGCCTGCTGACGGATGGCGTCGATCAGCATCCGCACTGCGTGCTGCTGCTCGACGAAATCGAGAAGGCGCATCCGGACCTGTACAACATTCTGTTGCAGGTCATGGACCACGGCAAACTGACGGACCACAACGGCAAGTCGGTCGATTTCCGCAACGTCATTCTCATCATGACGACCAACGCGGGCGCTTCCGATCTGGCCAAACCGCCGATGGGCTTCAACCGCGTGCGGCGCGAAGGTGAGGACAGCGATGCAATCAATCGCATGTTCACGCCGGAGTTCCGTAATCGTCTTGACGCCGTCGTGCCGTTTGCCGGTCTGCCACCGGAGGTGATTTCGAAGGTGGTCGACAAGTTCGTCTTCCAGCTCGAAGCGCAGCTTGCAGATCGCGGCGTCATGATCGAACTGTCGGAAGAAGCCACTCAGTGGTTGGCCGAAAACGGTTACGACGAGAAGTTCGGCGCCCGTCCGCTGGCCCGTCTCATCCAGGAGAAGATCAAGCGGCCGCTGGCCGATGAGCTTCTGTTCGGCAAGCTGGAGCATGGCGGTACGGTGAAGGTCGTCGTCGAGGGCGAAGGCGCCGAGCGCAAGCTGGCGTTTGAGTTCCTGGCGAGCGAGCCGGGCAAGCGGGCCAAGGCCAAGCGCTCCGAGGAAGAAGACGAGGACGAGGGCGAGTTGCAGTCAGAACTCGTCGATGCTGTGCCATCACGCAAGGCCTTGCCGTCGCCTAAGGAGCGCGGTGGCAAGGGTTCCGGCGCAGTGCCTAACGTGCCCCGTCGCGGCAAGGACGAATAATTCTCGTTCGCCCGCACATTGAAGATAAAAAAAGCGCCGGAGTTCTCTCCGGCGCTTTTTTGTTGAGCTATTCGAGATGCTCAGTTCTGCGCGCATGGTGCGCGGTTGCTGCGCACCGTTATTTGGCTTCGGCCATGGAAGCGTCGACGGCATCGAGCGCGCGGGCCGAATAGACCAGTGCGGCGCCTGCGTTCATGGCGATGGCAACGCCCAGGGCTTCCGCAACCTGTTCCTTGGTGGCGCCGTTCTCGACCGCCTTTTGTGCGTGTACTGATATGCAGCCGTCGCAGCGCGTCGTCACCGCGACCGCGAGCGAAATCAACTGCCGGGTTTTCTCGTCAAGTTGCGCGGTTTTGGCGCCAGCGCCGCTGGCCATCATGTAGCCGCCAACGGAGTCGGGTGAAAGCTTGCTGAGTTCGCCAACGCGACCCATCAATGCGTTGCGATACTTAGCCCAGTCGACCAGTGCCATGATTTTCTCCTTGGAGTGCTTTTGTTGTTGGTTGCGAGTGTCGCTGGCTATCAGTTCGCCAGGGCGCGGTTGGCGGATGCACCGGTGAAGGTTGTCCGGGCTGAATCGATCGCGGTCACCTGCACAGCGTTGTTGCCGTCCGGATCGTTTGAATAGGTGAAGCGCAGGTTGGGATTTGTGGAAATCGAGATGCCTAGATCGGCGTTGAAGATGAGTTCGTCGCCGCGCTTCACTTCAATGTCGCGGATGAACCATGCCGGCACATAGCCGCGCGAAACCTGATCGATCTGCAGGCCGCTGTTGTTCGGATGCTTGATCATCACCACGCCGTCACGCAGCGCTGCATGCGCCTGTTCCGGTTCGTAGCTTCTGACCATCATCTTGCCGATGTCGGCGTTGGCGCCGTCAGCATCCTTCGGCGCCGGGGCGGAGCAGCCGCCCGATGCCTTCACGAACGCTTTGGCCATGTGCAGCTTGCCATCTTCTGTTTCGACAATCGCACGAATGAAGGTGTAGGTGTCGACGCGGACGCGCGTTGTCATGCGGCGCTCACCGCCGCTGCCAGCAGCCGGGCCGAAATCGAACTTCGCAGCGATCGGGGCCGGGTTCTTGTCGATGATCAGTGACATTGAGCGCAACGGTCCCTGCACGGTGGCGGGAACGCTGATTGTGATCGGAACAACGGCGGGATCTTCGGCGCGCTCGGGTGCTTCAATCGTCACTACGCCATCGCCTTCGACAATCTGGCGATCACCGAAAACGCTCTTCTGCAAATCCGGCCACGGATCGTCGTCATCGTTGGCGATGGCTGCAACCGGCATGGCAAGCATCAGGGCGGTGGCGACGCCCGCGATGCGGCGAACAGTAAAACATGATGCGATCTTGCTCAGCATGTGCGTCTCCGTCCCTGATTTGCGAGGCCTGATTTCTGGCGCCCTGATTTCTTGCTTATTCCCATTCCAGTTCGGCGAACGCGGCGGTTACGTTACGCACGTGGTACTGATCGAACATTTCCCACTTGCCGCGTTCTGATTGTCCGGCTGTCTTGGTGGCGTCGGAAAGGGTTTTTCCTTCGGCAATGAGTTTGCGGACATCGCCCGCCACCGTCTGCCAATAGCGTTTCTCGTCCGCCAGCGCGGCGGGAATTTCCATGCTGGCTGGCCCATGTCCGGGCACAACCCGCGCAGGCGGGCTGCTTTCAAGCTTGTCGATCACAGTCAGCCAGCCGCGCAGCGAGCCGTCAAGCGTCGGGATGTGTTCCGAAAACAGAAGATCGCCGAGAAACATCGTTCCGGTTTTGGCGTCCGTAACGATCAGGTCGTTGTCCGTGTGGGCTGCGGGTTGCGCTTCCAGCACAAGTTCGCGGCCGCCAAGATCCAGCGTGAGTTTGTCTTGCACCGGAAGCGTCGGCAGCACGATCTCAGTGCCCTCGAAAGCCGCTTCACCAAGTGCTGCTTTGGTGTTGTTGAGATAGGTTTCCGCGCGCGCTGAGAGGCCGCGCGCCATCTTGTGGTGCGCCACAAACTCAGGCTTGTCATCGCGGAAAGCAATGTTGCCGAACACGTGATCGGGATGCATGTGCGTATTGATCACATAACGGATCGGTTTGTCGGTGATGGCCTTGATGGCTGCCCGCATGTCTGCGCCGACCTGCGCACTGCCGAGCGTATCGATAACCGCAACCGCATCATCGCCCACGATGAAACCGGCGTTCGACATGTCGCCACGGTTATCGGCCGACTGCAACTCGTGGCGGCCGGTGTGGACATAAACGCCCGGCGCGATTTCGCTGAACGACATAGCTTTCGCCGCCGGGGCTGCGGCGGTGAGGCTTTCAGCTGCCAGCGCCGCAAAGTGCCCCCATAGCGGCACGGAGGAAATCGCCATGCCGGCTATCAGCAACTCACGGCGTGTCAGACCGGGCAGCCGATGCCGCGGCCACAGCGAAAATGTTTCCTGCTCCGGCCCGGTGCCGAATGCTGCTTTTTCGTTTCTTGTTCTTGCAGGTGGCACCATGGTGCCTTCCTCCCAAACGGATCGGATTTATCAGGCGTCATTGCGTGAGATGCTGTCCAGAAGCTGGCGGAATACTGGCTTAATGACACTCGGGTCTTTCAGCGCCCATGCAACAACGCTGGCGCCCTGCAGTGTGCTGAGCAAAAGCAGAGCGGATCGCTTTGGCGGCGCAAATAATGTGATTTCACCGTTGGCCGCGCCGTTGCGCAGCACCGTTTCCAGCCAGTCGACATGCAGCTCGAAAAACGCCTTCACGCGCTTTTGCATGGAAGGGGGCAGATAGGCGGCATCAGCGGCGAGCGCACCACACAGCGGCATCTGCCCTTCGGCGAGACTGCCCGAAAAGAAATCGCCATAGGCGCGGAGCTGTTTCGTGGCAGCGCCACCGGAGGCCGAAAGCTCGGCAAGCTGAGCGCGGAAGCGTTCGAGATAATTTTCGATCAGCGCGTTGCCCAGCACTTCCTTGGTGGAAAAGTGATGGTGGATGCTGGCCTTGCGAATGCCGACCCGCTCCGAAAGATCGCCATAGCTGAAGGCGGCATATCCAAGCGTGCGCACCAGCGTTTCAGCTTCGGCAAGCAGGGCGGTGCGGGTGTCGATGGCATTGCTCATGGCTTGACGCTACCTACCAGTAGGTAGGGCGTCAAGTGGATTGCACCGTCCGTGTGCAAAACATCCTGGGCGCTAGTGTATGGCGCGTGGTGTCTTTGTGTTGCGTTGCAGCATAGCTGCGGCGCCAGTGTGAGGTCGCGAGATGGTTCCTATAATCAATTGCGCTCCGCGAGCGTCACCCAAGGCGCCGGGCAAGCTGAAAGCGTTGTCGGCTTGCATCAAACGTGTGGAATGCAAGTGGTTGAGCCTTCTCACCGAAAGTGATGATTTCCTCCACCGCCGCACCTGCGTAAAGTCGCGCGCAAAGAAACGGGTTCGGGGGAAGTTCCATGGCTATGGCCGACGCGCAGAAGGCAACGGCGGAGCCGGATAGCGGCATCAGCGGCGAGGAGCGGCGCGTTATTTTCGCTTCGTCGCTCGGCACGGTGTTCGAGTGGTACGATTTTTATCTCTACGCCACGCTGGCACCGTTCTTTGCCGCGCTGTTCTTTCCGCCGGGCAACGATACCGCCGCGCTGCTGTCGGCCTTCGCCACCTATGCCGCCGGATTCCTCGTGCGTCCGTTCGGGGCCATCGTCTTCGGCCATCTGGGCGACATCGTCGGGCGCAAGCACACGTTCCTCATCACCATCCTCGTGATGGGCATCTCCACCTTTGCGGTCGGCCTGCTGCCGACATTCTCCGACAGCACAATCCTCGGATACGAGATCCCCGGCATCGGTTGGGCGGCGCCGGTGCTGCTTGTCATCCTGCGCCTGCTGCAAGGCCTGGCGCTCGGTGGCGAATACGGCGGCGCGGCCACCTATGTGGCCGAGCATGCGCGGCCACATCGGCGCGGCTTTGCCACGTCGTGGATACAGACAACTGCAACGCTGGGATTCTTTCTGGCGCTCGTCGTCATCGGTCTGTGCCGGTTCTATTTCTTCGACGCCGAGACTTTTGCCGAATGGGGCTGGCGCGTTGCGTTCCTTGTTTCAATCGCACTGCTGGGATTCTCGGTTTACATCCGCCTGAAGCTGAATGAGAGCCCTGTGTTCGCGCGCATGAAGGCGGAAGGGAAAGGCTCCAAATCGCCGATCCGCGACAGCTTCTTCCGCTATCCGAATAATAAGTTTGCGCTGCTGGCCCTGCTTGGCGCCACGGCGGGGCAGGGTGTGGTGTGGTACACGGGGCAGTTCTATGCGCTGTTCTTCCTCACCATCACCACCAAGGTTGATCCGCTCTATGCCTATATGCTGATCGCTGGCTCGCTGATCATCGGCACTCCGTTCTTCATTTTCTTCGGCTGGCTGAGCGACCGGATCGGCCGCGTCAAGATCATCCTTGCCGGCTGTCTGATTGCGGCGCTGACCTACTTCCCGCTGTTCGGATTGCTGGCGCAGTCGGCCAATCCTGATCTGGCTGCTTTCCAGCAGCGGACGACCATCACGCTCAGCGTCGATCCTGCGCAATGTAACTTCCATATCTTCGTCGGGCCGTGGTCGCAGTTCACCGAATGCGATCGCGCGAAGGATCACATCAGCAAGCTCGGCGTTTCATTTGAGACGCACGATGGCGGAGCAGGCGCGCCGGTTGTGCTGAACATCAACGGTACCGAAGTGACGCCCTACACCGCCGACACCTACAACGCGGCGCTGGTCGCGGCAGGTTATCCGAACCTTAAGGCGGAGCAGGTTGAAGGCCGCACGGTGTTCACGCCCATCCCGGCCGATCCGGACAAGATCGCGTGGGGCACAGTGCTGGCGATCCTGTCGTTGTTCCTGATCTACGTGGCGATGGTGTATGGCCCGATAGCGGCGTTCCTGGTCGAACTGTTCCCGACGCAGATCCGCTACACCTCGATGTCGCTGCCCTATCACATCGGCAACGGCTGGTTTGGCGGCATGCTGCCATTGCTGGCGACGGCAATCGTGGCATGGTCCGGCAACATCTATGCCGGGCTCTGGTATCCGGTCATCGTGGCGCTGGTCACATTCGTGATCGGTCTGCTGTTCCTGCCGGAAACGAAGGACCGCGATCTGGACGATGTGTCAGGCAGCCGGACTGATGCCACGGGGTGACAGCACTTGTTCGTTTGCCCGTGGCGCGTCAGGTGGATGTGGAGAAATGAAGTCCGGGATCGGATCTTTTTAACCAAACGGTTAGATAATGGGGCACTGGCGCGCCGGTGTGACTGTCGGCGTGCGTTGATCCGACTGCTGGCAGGAGACAGTTATGACAAGCCGTTGGTTTCAGTGTTTTGTCTGCGCGGCGGTTGCACTTGTGACCGCATCGGCGATGGCAATGTCCTTCGCCCCCGCTGCGATGGCGGACGGCTATTGGCATGGCGATCGCGGCAGCAGCGCGCCACGGGCGTATCGCTCGCGTCCGTACGTGGTGAAGCGCTTTTATAACCCGAACGGCATTCCCGGCTTCCGCGGGCCAATTCGCTATTACAGCAGCAACAATCCCTGCACTTACGGCGATTGTCAGTGTCTGCGCGGCGTCGCACTGCGCACCGGCAATCAGGTCTGGTGGGATCGCTATCAGGCGTGCAGCGGCGGTTGAGTGCGGATCACTGGCACGCTGCGAACTTGAGACAATAAAAAGCCCGGCCGCTGTTCGCGCCGGGCTTTTTAAGTTTGCTGGGTTTGCCGCTAACCGGCGAGCGCGGCGCGCACCTTCTCGGCGTGTGCTGCCAGTATTTCAGGCTTTTCCATGTCGCGGCCGTGGGCCTGCAACGGTATGCCCTCATGACGCGGGATGATGTGGAAATGCAGGTGGAACACAGTCTGCCCGCCGGCCGGCTCGTTGAACTGCATGACGGTTACACCATCAGCGTCGAACGCTTTCGTCACCGCTTTGCCGATCCGCTGCAGCAGTGGCGCGATTTTTCCGAGCACTGCGGGGGCGGCATCAAGCAGATTGCGCGATGCAGCTTTCGGCACCACCAGCGTGTGGCCCGGCGCCTGGGGCATCACGTCCATGAATACAATCGCGTCGTCATCTTCATATACGCGATGGGATGGGATTTCGCCGCGCAGGATCTTCGCGAACACGTTGCTGTCGTCGTAGGACATGGGGCCTCCAAAACGGAAAGTCGCGCAACTGCGCGGGGCTGTTAAATCGGATCGCTGGCGTTGCCGTCAAGGAGCATTGGCGCAACGGGTTAGCCGCGATGGGTTCACTCATCCGGGGGCGCGTTGTCTTTGCGATAGGGGCCGAGCTCAGCCAGCAACGCGGAATCCTCCGCCACCGCTTCGCGCTCTGATTTCAGATAACGTGCAATGGCGCGCCGTAATCCCGGATCGGCAATGAGATGCGCCGAATAGGTGGTGACGGGCATGTAGCCGCGCGCCAGCTTGTGTTCGCCCTGCGCGCCCGCTTCAACGCGTTTGAGACCATGCGCGATCGCATAGTCGATCGCCTGATAATAGCAGAGCTCGAAATGCAAAAACGGGTGATGCTCGATCGCGCCCCAATAGCGACCATAGAGGCAGTCGCCGCCGATGAGGTTGAGCGCGCCCGCGATGTATTCGCCGTCGCGCTTCGCCATCACCAGCAGACAATGCTCGGCCATGGCTTTGCCGAGCAGCGAGAAGAAGCGGCGGTTGAGATAGGGCGTGCCCCACTTGCGGTTGCCGGTATCGATGTAAAACCGGAAAAACGCGTCCCAATGTTCTTCCGTGATGTCCGAGCCGGTCAGATGCTCAACGGTGATGCCGTTCGCCAGCGCTTCGCTACGCTCTTTGCGCAAGGCCTTGCGCTTGCGCGACGCGAGCGAGGCGAGAAAATCGTCGAAGGTGCGATAGCCGTCGTTGCGCCAGTGGAATTGCTGACCGGTCCGCTGCAGCAGCCCCAGTTCGCCCAGCGTGCGCCATTCGTCTTCCGGCAGAAACGTAACGTGCACGGATGACGCTTCCATGCGCCGGGCAAGTTCCGCCGCTGCCGCCGCGAGCGTCTGGCGATGCCGATCCGCATCGGGGCCGGGGCGCACCAGTAATCGCGGGCCGGGCACCGGCGTGAACGGCACAGCAATTTGCAGCTTGGGATAATAACTGCCGCCCGCCTGCTCATAGGCAGCGGCCCAGGAATGATCGAACACATATTCGCCAGCGCTATGCAGCTTCACATAACACGGCGCACAGGCGACGATGTTGCCGCCGCCATCACTCCCGCTATCGCCATCGTTGTCGCTGTCCGCACCGCCATCATCACGGCCGTTGTCATCGGCGATCAGAATATGCTGTGGCAGCCAGCCGGTGCGCTGCGGTCCGACGCAATCGGATTCCTCCAGCGCCTTCAGAAAACGATGCGACACAAACGGATTGAACGTTGTCGCATCCGGATTGGCGCAGGCGTCCCAGGCTTCGGCGTCCACGTCAGCAATGCGCGCAACGATATTGGCGACGACGGAAGACTTAGGAGGAGCCTCCGCGCCTTCTGACGGGTTTTCCTGCTCAATCCGGTTGTCGTGCCGTTCATTGTCCATCGACGATGCCTGCTTTCGTCGCGTTGATGCTGCGGCCCACGCCCTGAGCACCTATTCAGGGTTCATAGCCCTCGAATATCGGGGCGTCGGCCCATTGCGCCGCCGTTGCGCGCTGCTCCTCGGTACGCACAGTCCACGTGGAAAGCGGGATGTTTGCAACCTCGCGCACATAGCGGGTCACGTTGGTCGGCAGGGCGTTGACGTCGTAGGCATAGAAGTCGGGGGCGGCTGGCCCCGATTCAAGCAGGTGCGTCAGGTCGTGAGCGCGGGCGGCACCCAACTTGTCACGCCACCAGCATTCGCCAACGAATTGACCGGCAACGATGCCGCGCGGAATGTCAGGCGCCAGCGCGCGCACGGCGGTCATCACGGCCGGGTCAAACGACATCAGCGCGGCGGCACCGCGATAGGCGCCTACCTGTTCGGTGATGGCGCGCAGGAAGGTGGCGTCCGGTGCATCCCATTCGCTCTTGATCTCGATCAGCAGCGGCACGCGGCCAGCTACCAGCTCCAGCAGGTCGGCGAGGGCGATCACGCCGCTTGCGCCCGCACAGTTGCGATAGCGCAGCGTTTTCAGTTCGTCGGCGCTGCGTGTCGCAACCGCGCCGTCACCATCAATCAAGCGTTCCAAAGTCAGGTCGTGGAACACCATCGGCGTGCCATCGCGGGCAGGGCGCAGATCGCACTCGATGCCATAGCCGCGCGCGATCGCCGCTTCGAATGCCGGAGCTGTGTTCTCGATTATTCCGCGCGCTGCATCGTGCAGGCCGCGATGCGCAATCGGCTTCAGAAAGGCTGTGCGATCGCGCATGGGGTGGCCTCACCCGAGGGCTCTGACAGGAGAAAAAACTGCGGGCACCCTGCCGAAGGCTGCCCGCAGTGCCATGTTAGCCCGATCAGGGGGCAAACTGGATGATAGCATCGATCTCAACCGCGCAACCCAGTGGCAGACTGGAGACGCCAACGGCGGCACGCGTGTGGCGGCCGGCATCGCCCAGAATTTCGACCATCACGTCCGATGCGCCGTTGATGACCTGCGGATGATCGGTAAAGTCGGGCGCTGAATTGACGAAGCCGGTCAGGCGCACGATCTGCTGGATGCGATCCAGGCGCCCCAGGGCCGCGCGAGCCTGGGCCAGAATATTCAACGCGCAGTGGCGTGCGGCTTCCTGCCCCTGTGCCACTGCCATGTTGTTGCCGAGACATCCACGAATGATACTGCCATCCGCCGCCTTGGAAACCTGGCCGGACACGTAGAGAAGATTTCCGGACAGCAGGGTTGGCACATAATTGGCGACTGGACTGGCCGCCTCGGGAAGTACAATGCCCAACGTTGCCAGCCGTGCCTCGATCTTGTCGTCCATTCCGGTATCCTCAGGTTCGGGCGGCCTGCTAGCGGCCGCTTTCGCTCGCGGGCGTCTTTTTGGGCCCGTGGCAGGGGGCTTGGCAAGGGCCTGCGTAGCGGGCACAGGGGTATTCCGGCGCTTAACCTCTCCGGGTTAGGGTGTCGGGCAAGAAACGACCGCGAGGAAGAATGTTCCACCTAGCCAAGGTACTGGTCGCCGGCGCATTGGGCGTGGCGGCGATGGCTGCACCTTTGGGTGATCTGCAAGCGCAGGTTGCCGGCAGCGCGGTGCAATTCCGCCCCCATCGGGCCGTCTACGACATCACGTTCGACCACGCGACGCCGGGCTCCGGTGTCGCCGATATGGTTGGCCGCATGGTGTACGAGATGGCGGGGTCGGACTGTGGGGAATATGCCCAGTCGATGCGGTTCGTCACCCGCATGACCAATCAGGACGGCGTCTCGCAGGTCAACGATTTGCGCACCAACAGCTTCGAAAACGTTCCCAACCACGTGCTGCGGTTTTCGTCGAGCCAGTATGAAAACGAAAAGCAGTCGGAAGCTGCGCAGGGAACGGCCAGCGCCGGGGGCGACGGAACATTCACGGAAGTGAAGCTGACCAAGCCCAAGAAAAAGACAGTGAAGCTGCCGGCCAGCGTCTATTTCCCGATCCAGCATTCGCTGGCACTGGTGGAGGCGGCCCGTAAGGGCCAGACGCAGTTCACCGCCAATCTGTTCGATGGCTCAGATAAGGGCGAGAAGTTTTACGAGACCAGTGCGGTGATCGGAGCAAAACTTGCCGCGGGCAGCCAGCCTGTGCCGGTAAGCCTGAAAAACGGCGGTGAGCTGAATGCCATCCCGTCCTGGCCGATTGCGATCGGATATTTTGAGCCGGGAATGAGCCGGCAGGACATCCTGCCGACCTACGAGCTTTCGTTTCGCTTCTTCGAAAATGGCGTGTCGAGCGGTCTTTATATCGACTACGGAGACTTCGCGATCCGTGGCGAACTGAAAGAGCTGACCTTTCTCGACAGCGCCAAGTGCGGCAGCCCCAGCGTGGGCGGATCGTCTAAACGCTGATTTCCGGATCGCCGGTTTCGCCGGCCATCTTGGCTAACGCTCGCCGCGCCGGCGCAATTTCGCCCGGCGGAATGGTTTCTGACGCGCAGAAAACCAGCAGCAGGCTTTCGTCCTGAAGCAGATAATCCAGCACTGCTGCCAGCATTTCGGGTGCGTGCGCGTTCTCGCGCAGCTCCGCCGGGCCGACGCCTGTCAGGGTTAAGAAACCCGAAATGCGTTGCGGATCGCTGGCCAGAAACAGCAACGCTGACTCGCCGATGGAATTAGCCCGCTCAGTGTGCATCGGTCTCAACCTCGAATTCACCTAAAGATCGCAGAATATATGACGTGTCGGCGCGAACGTGTTCCGCTCGGCTATTCATTAACTGTTGGTTACGCCTTCGCACGCAAACTCACGATCATTGTGATGGTGAGAATCGGTGCACAAGTGGGCCAAGGAGTACGAGCTGCAACGCCATGAATATACAGGAGACCAACACCGGGCCGCACGCGCCAGTGCCTTAGGGCGGCAGGGAGAACGGTTCTCATTGTGGAAGACAACGAGCTAAATATGAAGCTCTTCCACGATATTCTGGCTGCGCATGGCTATGAGACCATTCAAACGCGAAACGGTCTCGAAGCGCTCGATCTCGCCCGTCGTCACCATCCCGCGCTCATCCTGATGGACATTCAGCTTCCGGAAATTTCGGGGCTGGAGGTCACGAAGTGGATCAAGGAAGACGACGTGCTTCGAGACATTCCGGTTGTGGCGATTACAGCCTTTGCCATGAAGGGCGATGAGGAACGAATCCGCTCGGGCGGATGCGAGGCCTACATTTCCAAGCCGATATCGGTCGGACATTTCCTTGAGACTGTGCAGCGCTTCGTCGGCGGACCGCGCTCCTGACGCTGTTGTAAATTGTGCGCCGAAGTTGAGTGCCCAAGTTGAGTAGTGGTAATCGAAGATGACTGCACGCGTACTCGTAGTCGACGATATTTCAGCCAATGTGAAGCTGCTCGAAGCCCGGCTTTCCGCTGAATATTTCGATGTCCTCACGGCAAGTAGCGGCCCCGAAGCACTGGACGTCTGCGAGCGCGAGCGTGTGGACGTTGTGCTGCTCGACGTAATGATGCCGGGCATGGATGGCTTTGAAGTCTGCCGCCGGCTCAAATCCAATCCTAAGACGCATCACATTCCGATTATCCTGGTGACGGCGCTGGATCAGGTATCCGACCGCGTGCGTGGATTGCAGAGCGGCGCGGACGATTTTCTGACCAAGCCGGTTGATGACATCGCGCTGATCACGCGCGTGAAGAATCTTGCGCGTCTGAAGACGCTGACCGACGAAATGCTGTTGCGCGCGCTCACTGGACGCCAGCTCGGCATTAATGAGGATGCGGCGCTGCTCAAGGCGCTGTCGAATGAAAAGAGCCGCGTTTTGATTGTCGATGACGATCAGCGCAACGCCACCCGTATCGCAAACTGGGTGGCTACGATCCACCTGCCGACTGTTGTCTCCGCGCCGACAGCAGCTCTGGATGAGCTTTCGGATGGCGAATACGATTTGGCGATCGTTTCGCTTTCGCTCGCGCAGGCAGATGCATTGCGCCTGTGTTCGCAGATCCGCTCAGCTTCCCGTACGCGGCATCTACCGATCATTCTGGTTGTTGAGCCCGGCTACGAAGCCCGTTTGCTGCGCGCGCTTGATATGGGCGTCAACGACTACATCATGCGGCCGGTGGACGAGAACGAGCTGCTGGCACGCGTGAAAACGCAGGTGCGGCGCAAGCGTTACTCCGATCATCTGCGCGATCGCCTGGAGGAGAGCATTGAGGCTTCCGTGATCGATGCGCTCACGGGGCTGCATAACCGCCGCTACATGGAAACGCACCTCACCACGCTGGTCGAGGAAGCCCGCCGAACCGGTCGTGCGCTTTCGGTGCTGCTGGCCGATATCGACCACTTCAAGCACGTGAATGACACCTACGGCCATGACATTGGCGATGCGGTGCTGCGCGAGTTCTCAGTTCGATTCCGCCGCAACACGCGCGGCATCGATCTGGCGTGCCGTTATGGCGGCGAAGAGTTTCTGGTGATCATGCCCGATACGGATATGAGCCGCGCGTTCCAGGTGGGCGAGCGACTGCGGGCTTCCATTGCGTCCGATGTCTTCCAGGTGAGCCCCGGCGGCGTCAGCATCAACCTGACCGCAAGCGTTGGGCTTGCAACCCTGGAGTGCGGCGATGACACACCGGAGACGGTGTTTCGCCGGGCCGATCAGGCGTTGTTTGTCGCCAAGCGTGCGGGCCGCAATCGGGTCGAAGCAAACGCCGCCTAATGCTAATCATCTGAATAAACAAAAAGAACGGCGATGCTGTTAGCTGCGCCGTCCCATCTAAAATATCGAATTGACTGGGGTCGGGTCGAGCGTGGCGACGCGGTCGACTCATCGTGGTTAATACAGCACAGTCAAAGCATAACTTGCGTTAACTAGAGTCCTCTGTCAGATTAGGAATTATCGAGGGGCTCGTTAAAATTCGGTGTGTGGGGCAGGCTCGTCAAGGCGGCCGCATTCCACCATTTGTTTACCGGGTTTCCGCGCTATCAGGTCCGCCGCATTTCCTGATAGAGCGGAAAATCGTGGTCTCGGTCGCAGCAGCTAGAGTGGCCTCCTCGTTGAAGCTGCATAGGACCGGCCACGGCGCCAGGCGGTGAGTCAACGCCCTCTTTGACGATCCATCTGGTTACTAGATCAGGGTCCGTGGCTTTCTCGGACTTCACTACCCCGCTGCCGGGTTTGGTTGCGGGCCCTGATCAAGGTAATTTTCGCGAGCAATCATGCTCGGGCCCTGATCAACCCCGGGTCCAAGTCGTCGCCATTTCCATAAATTAGACAATAGAACAGCATCCACCGCCACGCCCTATGCTGACGGTGGTGCATCCGCTGCACGCATTGGGCTGCGCGCGCGTGGCTTACTTGATCTTGGTTTCCTTGAACTCGACGTGCTTCTTCACGACCGGGTCATACTTCTTGAACACCAGCTTTTCGGTGCTGGTGCGGGGGTTCTTCTTCGTGACGTAAAAGAAGCCCGTGCCGGCGGTCGAGAGCAGTTTGATCTTCTGCGTGATGGGCTTAGCCATAGTAAGGAAACCTTCGGGCGAAATCTGACAACGTCCGCACAGGCTGCGGAGAGCCGGCAACATAGCCAGCGCGGGCGGCCTGTCAAGCAAGCCGCGCGCTCTACATATGGTTAAAGTGTCGCCTTGGGGTTCGAGGCGTTGGCCGGTTCACCCAAAGAAGGCTCCAGCGGATCATGCCCGTCGAAGCCATGCATACGCAGCGCCCACTGCAGGCCGACCAGCGAGCCCTTGATGTGCGGCAGCATCCACATGCACATGCCGATGGTTAGCGGGAACCAGAGAGCAATGTGGAGCCAGTAGCTCGGCTGGAAGTGTTCTTCCACCGCCATGATGCCCGCGACGATAAAGTGGCAGACGATCATCATCGTGAAATAGGGCGGTGCGTCATCGGCGCGGTGATGGTGCAACTCCTCGCCGCACTTGGGGCAGCTATCGGCCACCTTCAGATATTTGCGGAACAACTGGCCTTCGCCGCACGCAGGGCACTTGCCGAACGTCCCGCGCCTCATGGCCTGTCCCCAGTCGCGCTGCTCAGCGGCGCGCGATGCAGGCTTGTCGGAGAAGGTTTGCGGTGTCTCAGTCATCGGGCTTTACCTCGCCTCGTTTGCCGGCCGCTGTTTTTGCGCGTGTTTGAATTGCACTGCTGGCCGCGACATAACGTGATCCCCCGATTGACTGAGGTCAATAGCGCAATGGCCGCATCGAATTGACCCGGTCAGCGTCGCCGCGGCTTGCCACGTCGCATTTTCAGCTGCGGACCGGCATAGGGCGCGGCAACACGTCCGCGCTTGCCCTCGGTTAACATCTCAAACCGCAGCGCGCCCGCCGAGGGAATGGCTTCCACCAGCCGCACTTCGACATTATCGCCCAGCCGGTAGGTTTCGCCGCTGCGCTTCCCGACCAGCGCGTGCTCTGCCTCGACGTGATTGAAAAAGTCGGTGCCCAGTGAGGATACCGGAACGAAGCCGTCAGCGCCGGTCTCGGTGAGGCGCACGAACAAACCTGAACGCGTGACGCCAGCGATGCGGCCTGCGAACTTCGCGCCGATGCGATCAGCCAGATGGGAAGCGATCAGGCGGTCGATGGTCTCGCGCTCCGCCGCCATGGCGCGCCGTTCCGCTTCGGAGATCTGCTGCGCAATCTCGCGCAGGCGCGGAACTTCGCTGTCGTCCAGTCCGCCCTCGCCAAGCTTGATGGCCTTCACCAGCGCGCGATGCACGAGCAGATCCGCATACCGGCGGATGGGCGAGGTGAAGTGCGCGTAGCGGCGCAGGTTGAGGCCGAAATGGCCGACGTTCTCGATGTTATATTCAGCTTGGCTCTGGCTGCGCAGCACCACCTCGTTGACGAGATCAGAGACCGGCATTTCCTTCGCGTGCTTCAGGATGCCGTTGAAGTGCGATGCGCGCAGGTTAGATGCCTGCGGCAGCTTCATGCCGATGGTATCGAGGAAGTCACGCAGGCTGGCCAGCTTCTCCTTCGAGGGCTGATCGTGGATGCGGTAGACGACCGGAGTCTTCTTCTGTTCCAGCATCTCGGCAGCAGCAACGTTGGCCTGAATCATGAATTCTTCGATCAGGCGGTGCGCCGCGAGACGTTCAGGCGTCACGACATCCGCAACGCGTCCAGTTTCGTCGAGCACGATCTTGCGCTCGGGCAGATCGAGATCCAGCGGGCCGCGTTTGTCGCGCGCAGCCGCCAGAACCGCATAGGCATCCCACAGCGGCCGCAGGATGCCTTCGAGCAGCGGTCCGGCCTTGTCGGAAGGATTGCCGTCGATGGCGGCTTGCGCCTCCTGATAGCTGAGCTTGGCGGCCGAGCGCATCAGCCCACGCATGAACGTGTGGCTGCGTTTTGCACCGTCCTTGTCGAACACCATGCGCACGGCCAAGCAGGCGCGGTTCTCGCCTTCGCGCAACGAGCACAGGTCGTTTGAGATCCGCTCTGGCAGCATCGGCACGACGCGATCGGGGAAATAAACCGAGTTGCCGCGCAACTGCGCTTCGCGATCGAGGCGCGATCCCGGCCGCACGAAATAGGACACGTCGGCGATCGCCACGTAAACAATGAAGCCGCCCGGGTTGGCTGGATCGCTATCGGGCTCGGCGTAAACGGCGTCGTCGTGGTCGCGCGCATCGGGCGGATCGATGGTGATCAGCGGGATGTCACGCAGGTCGGTGCGCCCGGCGAGCGTCGCTTCCTCTAGCGCCTTCGATTCTGAGATGACGCCTTCGGGGAAGTCGTCCGGGATGCCGTGGGTGTGCACGGCGATGAAGCTGATCTGGCGCTGATCGTCCGGGCTGCCCAGCGTTTCCAGAATGCGCGCCTGCGGTACATGCAGGCGGCCCTTGCGCCCCAGATCGAAGCGAACGAGATCGCCGTCCTTCGCCGGGCCTTCATCGCCCTTGGCGATCGACCAGGAACGGAGCTGCTTGCGATCGATCGGTTCGATGTTGCCGCCGCCGTTCTCGCTGGCGCGGAACACGCCGACCAGCCGGCGCTTCTCGCGCGGCAGCTTTTTGATCGGGTGGGCTTCGAAGCGATAGCCGCCTTCTTCCGGTTCGCGAATTTCGCTGATGCGCGAGAGCACGCGGTCGCCAACGCCGATGCTGGCCTCGACATCGATCTCCGGTCCGCGCGCGTGCGCAGCGACGAGCAGAATGGACGGGCGCTCGCCTTCGTCTTCCCACACGACCGGCTTGGCGATCAGATCGCCGTCGTCATCGCGACCGACAATCTCGATCACGGTGACGGTGGGCAGTCCGCCCTTGGGACGCAGATGCTTGCGGCCGGATGAAAGTTCGCCTTCGTCTGACATCTCGGCCAGCAGCCGATTGAGGTCGAGCCGCTGCGGGCCTTTGATGCCAAAAGCGCGGGCAATCTCGCGCTTGCCGACCTTGCCCGGCGAAGTGCGGATAAACTCCATCACCTCTTCACGGGTAGGCATTGCACCACCGATGCCACGGGGCGCAGCGCCGCCGCCGCGCTGCTTTGGGCCGTTGCGTTTGGCCTTGGGTGTGCGCGGCGTCGGTTTGCGTGCCATGTCAGGATGCCCGGCGAATGGTGGGGCGGATCAACTCTCCGCTTGCGCAGCCGAAGCCTTCTTGGTGGCACGGCCCTTGGCGGCTGGCTTAGCCGCAGCCTTGGTGGTCTTGGCGGCAGGCTTCGCCGCCTTCTTCGCGGCCGCTTTCGGTGCTGCCGCCTTTGCAGGTTTAGATGATTTGGCGGCCTTGGCGGCGGGTTTTGCCTTTGCCTCGCCCTTGGCAGCTGCCTTGCGCACAGGCTTTTTCTTTGAGGACGGGCCCTTGGCGGCGCGCTCGGCGATCAGCGCAACGGCATCAGCAACTGAAAGCGTCGCCGGGTCCTTGCCCTTGGGTATGGTGGCGTTGACGTCGCCGTGCTTCACATACGGGCCGTAGCGGCCAGAAAGCACCTCGATCTTGCCGCCGCCATCCGGGTGCTCGCCCAGCTCCTTCAGCACCGTTGCCTTGGGACGGTTAAACCGGCCCTTGCCGCCCGCCGCCTTCTCAGCCAGCAACGCGACAGCGCGGTTGAGACCGACGGAGAACACCTCTTCGACATTCTCGACGTTGGCATACATGCCATCGTGCAGCACGAATGGACCGTAACGGCCAAGACCGGCGCTGATCGGCTTGCCGGTTTCCGGATGCATGCCAACCTCGCGCGGCAGCGACAGCAGCTTCAGCGCATATTCCAGATCAACCGAGCCCGCATCGACACCCTTGGGGATGCTTGAGCGCTTGGGCTTTTCATCTTCGCCTGCTTCGCCAAGCTGAAGATATGGACCGAAGCGGCCGGTCCGCAGCGTTACCGCAAGGCCCGATTCCGGATCATGGCCCAGCAGCTTGCCATCGGGGCCAGCGGCTTCGCCATCGGCGCTGCCAGTGCCGGATACATCGCTAAGCTGACGCGTGTAACGGCACTCGGGATAATTGCCACAGCCGATGAACGCGCCGAACTTGCCGGAAATCTTCAGGCTGAGGCGGCCGGAGTTGCACGATGGGCAGATGCGCGGATCGGTGCCGTCTTCGCGCTGCGGGAAGATGTGCGGGCCCAAGATCTCGTTCAGCGCTTCCAGCACTTCGCCGACGCGCAGATCCTTGATCTCGTCGACGGCGCCGGTGAAGTCGCGCCAGAAGTCGCGCAGAACGTCTTTCCATTCCAGCTTGCCGTCGGAAATCTGATCGAGCTGGTCTTCGAGCGCGGCGGTGAAATCATATTCGACGTAGCGCTGGAAGAAGCCTTCCAGGAACGCGATCACCAGCCGGCCCTTATCCTCCGGGATCAGGCGCTTCTTGTCGGTGCGCACGTATTCGCGATCCTGCAGCACCGCCAGCGTCGAGGCGTAGGTGGAAGGGCGGCCGATGCCCAGCTCTTCCATTTTCTTGACCAGCGTCGCTTCGGAATAGCGCGGCGGCGGCTGGGTAAAGTGCTGCTCGGCTTCGATAGCGCGATCGGTCACGGCATCGCCGGAGTTCAGTGCCGGCAGGCGACGGCTTGAATCATCGTCCCCTGCGGTGTCGTCTTTACCCTTGGCGGCATGCAGGCGCTCATCGCGGCCTTCCTCGTACACCTTCAGGAAGCCGTCGAACTTGATGACGGAGCCGGTGGCGCGCAACGTATAGGCCTTGCCGTCGCGACCTTTGACGGCAATGTCGGCGCTCGTCTGTTCAACTTCGGCTGATGCCATCTGGCTGGCGACAGCGCGCTTCCACACCAGTTCATAAAGACGTGCCTGATCGCGATCGAGATACTTGGCGACATCTTGCGGGCGGCGCGTCACTTCGGTGGGGCGGATGGCTTCGTGCGCTTCCTGCGCGTTCTTGGCCTTGGTCTTATATTCGCGGATGAACGGTGCAACGTACTTCTGCGAATACTCGCGAGCGATCATGCCCCGGATGGCGCTGACCGCCTCCGGCACGATGGTGATGCCGTCGGTTCGCATGTAGGTGATGAGGCCCACCGTTTCGCCGCCGATGTCGACGCCTTCATAGAGGCGCTGGGCCACCTGCATGGTGTGCTTGGCCGAAAAGCCCAGCTTACGTGAGGCGTCCATCTGCAGCGTCGAAGTGGCGAACGGCGGATAAGGGTTGCGCTTCACGCCTTTCTTCTCGACCGAGACGACCTTGAAATCGCCCTTCTCGATGGCCGCCTTGATGGCATGGGCTTCATCGCCGGTCTTGATGTCCAGCTTCTTCAGCGTCTCGCCGTTGATGGCGTTGAGGCGGGCGGAGAACTCCTCGCCCGAGCCCGTCGCCATGTTGGCATCGATGGTCCAGTATTCGTCGGTGCGGAAGATTTCGATCTCGCGTTCACGGTCGCAGATGAGGCGCAGCGCCACCGACTGCACACGTCCTGCGGAACGGGCGCCGGGTAGCTTGCGCCACAGCACCGGCGACAGCGTGAAGCCGACCAGATAATCCAGCGCGCGGCGGGCGAGGTACGCCGACACCAGCGGGGTGTCTATCTTCCGCGGCTCAGCCAGCGCAGCCAAAATCGCCTGCTTGGTGACGGCGTTGAACGCGACGCGCTCAACCTCCATGCCCTTCTTGATGACTTTCTTCGCCTCAAGAATTTGCAGGATGTGCCAAGAGATCGCCTCGCCCTCACGATCAGGGTCGGTTGCGAGGATCAGCTTGTCGGCCTTTTTGACCGCGTCAGCGATTTCCTTGATGATTCTCTGCGACTTGGAGTCCACGTCCCAGTGCATCGCAAAGTCATTGTCCGGCTCGACCGAGCCGTTCTTGGCCGGCAGGTCGCGCACGTGGCCAAAGGAGGCAATGACCTTATAGCCGCTGCCCAGGTACTTGTTGATCGTCTTTGCCTTGGCAGCCGATTCTACGATGAGGACGTTCATCTAAGGGCTTTCAATCTGGCGGTGCGCCGCGAAATCAATGGGAGGGAACGGATTTGACGCCCATGAACACGGCATCGGGCGAAATTTAGGCGTCCGTTCGGCCCGGGAACATGGGAGAGGATTTTGGCGCTGTCAAACATTCGGGGCCGCCTGGCAACCCGTTCCGGGCGATTGCAACCAAAAGTATATGGTGATATGTCCTGCCTATGATTGGTTGCATTAAGTTGGGGCAGGCGACGATATGGTTGAACCCGAACACGGGAACGGAAGCTTAGATCACCCTTGCAAGAAATCTCAGAATTTGGCCGTGCTAGATTATCTTTGTGACATTATTTCTGAACTCAAGGTCCTTTCAGACCGTTCCGGGCAGAGAACACTGTCCGCCATTCTTGCGGCAGCGCTTGTGGAAGCTCGGCTCCAGAAGGACGAGAGTACGCATTTCTAGGCCGACGCGCTTGGGGTCTCTGATCTAACCATCTGATTCATAACTTATATTTTTTGGTGGAGGCGCCTGCCAGGGGTATTCGCCTTTCAAATACTGATGGCGGAGGCCCGGCCATCAGCTGTGGCAGCGCGTCACGGATCGTTGGGCGCATCCATCGCAAGAGCAACGAGGCCGGCGCCGTGGCGTTCAATCCGCCCGGCCAGGGCCAGCTCGATCAGCGCCACCTGAACCGATCTGATCGATAGTCCGGTGGACCGCACCAGACTATCGATGTCAGTGGGAGCGGGGCCGAGGGCGCCGATTATCGTTTCGCTGTCGTTTTTGACCGGCTGGCCTGATGGTGCTCGGCCCGGTGGTGCATTGGCCGTAATTCCAGCGGCGGCCGTCCTGTTGGCAAAGGTGAGCGCTTCGACGCCGATAGTCTCCGTACGCGCGCTTGCATGGCCGGGGCTGAGGGTGGAACGCTGGCGTGTATCGTTCGCACCTAAATCTCCGGACGCTGAATCCCGCCATTCGCCTGCGTGTGGATAGACCGCCGGTTGATCCTCGCGGAAATGGCGTAGGGGCGTATCGGTCAGCGGCATCAGGGCCGCGATCACGTCGTCAGCCTCGGTCACCAGCGTGGCACCCGATTTCAGTAATCCGTTGGTGCCTTCGGCGCGCGGATCGAGCGGGTGGCCAGGAACCGCAAAGACTTCGCGGCCCTGTTCCGCCGCCAGCCGCGCGGTAACGAGGCTGCCGGAACGGCGGGCGGCTTCGACGATGACAACCCCCAGCGACAGGCCTGAAATGATGCGGTTGCGGCGGGGAAATGACTGCGCGCGGGCGACATAGCCGAACGGCATCTCGGTAACCGTGCACCCGCGTTCGCCGATTGTACGCTGCAGGGCTTCGTGCTCCGGCGGATAGACCACGTCCAGGCCATTGGCTACGACTGCGACCGTGCCGGTTTCCATCGCGGCTGTGTGCGCCGCCGCGTCGATGCCGCGGGCGAGCCCCGACGTGATGACAAAGCCGCCGATGCCGATGCCGCGCGCCAGTTGTGCGGCAATGCGAGTGCCTGCAGCAGAACAGGCGCGCGAGCCAACGATGCCGACACTGGGGCGATTGAGCAGATTAGCGTCGCCTTTGATTGCGATGACCGGCGGAGGTGCATCGAGGGCGGCAAGGGGGGCAGGATAGTCGGCATCGCCGATGAGCAGGAAGCGGGCGCCGAATTTCTCTGCGCGCTTCAGTTCAGCCTCGATATCCTTGGCGGCCGCGATGCGTATCGTGGTGCGATGACCGCCACGGCGGGATAATTCCGGCAAGTGCGCCAGTGCATCACTCGGCGTGCTGCAGTGGGCAATAAGATCGCGGAACGTCGCCGGGCCGACGTTCTCGGAGCGTGCAAGACGTATGGCTGCGACGCGTTGTTCGCCCACAAATGGCGCTACAGCGAAGCCGCGCGCTTGTTCTGCATCACTCCCGGGCACCGATCCGTGGCTCCTCTCCCGCAAGCAACCGCCGGATGTTGGCGTGATGCTTTGCGATCAGCATCAAGGAAAGAAGTCCAGCGAGTATGGCCGCCGATTGCTGCCCCATGACGAACAGGCCGACAGGGACGGCAGCGGCTGCCACCAGCGCAGAAAGCGAGGAATATCGCGTCAAAGCCGCGACCAGCAGCCAGATAGCGCAAAACGCCAGCGCCGCGCGCCAATCGACGCCCAGCAGCACGCCGATATAGGTGGCGACGCCTTTGCCGCCGCGAAAGCCGAGCCACACCGGAAAAATGTGGCCGAGAAATGCGGCGAGGCCCGCCAGCAGCGGAGCGATTTCAGCGATGTTGGCGTTGCCGCTCATCTCGCCGAGCCAACGCCCGATCAGGACAGCAGCGGTGCCCTTCAGTGCATCAAGCAGCAGCGTGAGGGCAGCAAGGCGCTTGTTCCCGGTGCGCAGTACGTTGGTTGCGCCGATGTTGCCGGACCCAATCTTGCGCACGTCCCCGAGGCCGGCCGCGCGGGTCAGCAGCAGGCCGAATGGAATCGACCCGAGCAGATATCCAAGCGCCACGGCCGCAAGCGTGAAGGGGCTGGTGATAACGTCCATGGTGAAGCGCCGTATCCTGTCCCGACGGAGCGTCGCCTATATGCGGCCTCCGCAGTTGCGCAAAGTACTTGTTGAGCATAGCCCCTGCAACTGGTCCGCATCATTTGACCAGCATCAGCCCGACAGCGGAGGGCCATCTCGCCCATGCCGGAGCCGGGGCTGACAGATGAAGTTATGCCGGCTATTTGCGCGTGAAAAGATTGCAGTGTGGCGCTGATATTTGCCATCTGTCGTCATGCGGATTCTGCCGTTATCTGATCCTGGACGGAAACTTGCGGTCGCGCTCAAGCGGCCCAGCCCCATTTTTGTGAACTGAGAACTGGACATAGCGATGAGCAAACCGGCGAAGACCATTGTCACCATCGTTGGCGCCAGACCGCAGTTCATCAAGGTTGCTCCGGTAAGCCGCGCGCTGCGGGACACAGGCTCGATTTCGGAAATCCTCGTCCACACCGGCCAGCATTTCGATGCCAACATGTCGGACGTGTTTTTTGACGAACTGGGTATCGCGCGGCCGGACTATAATCTTGATGTCGGCGGTGGCGGACACGGTGCAATGACAGGCCTGATGCTGCAACGGATTGAGCCGCTGCTGCAGGACATTCGCCCCGATGCTGTGCTGATCTATGGCGACACCAACTCGACGCTGGCGGGAGCACTAACGGCAGCCAAGCTGCATATTCCGGTGGCACATGTTGAGGCCGGTCTGCGGTCGTTCAATCGCGCGATGCCGGAGGAGATCAACCGGGTTGTCGCCGATCACCTTTCGGATTTGCTGTTCGCCTCAACCGATGTAGCGGTGGCGAACCTGCTGCACGAAGGCGTCGACAGCGCCAAGGTGCATCATGTCGGTGACGTGATGTACGACGCTGCGCTGCTGTTTGCTGACCGTGCCAAGGAGCGCACGCTGCTTGCCGATCTGGGTCTTGAGCCGGGACGTTATGTTCTCTCGACGTTGCACCGGGCTGAGAACACCGACAGTCCGCAGCGTCTCGGCGCTCTGGTGGCCGCTCTCGATCGGGTAGCACAGCAGATACCGGTGGTGCTGCCACTGCATCCGCGCACGCGCGGTGCCATGGAACGGCAGGGCCTTCGTTTTGAGCGCGTGAAGACGATTGATCCTGTCGGCTACCTCGACATGATCGCGCTTGAATCCAACGCAGCGGTGATTGCCACCGATTCCGGCGGTGTGCAGAAAGAAGCGTTCTTCTACGCCGTTCCCTGTGTCACCCTGCGCGACGAAACGGAATGGACGGAGCTGATCGAGCTTGGCTGGAACCAGCTTGCGGCACCGGATGGACCTGCAATTTCGGAGCAGATCCTGTCGGCTGTAGGACGCAAGGGCACCGAGGCGTTTCCCTACGGCAATGGCGATGCGGCGCGCTTGATCGCTGAGAAATTGGCGGGTTAGGCACGGGCACATGGGGCGCATTTCGTTGCGCCTCATGCCATGCCGAAGCTTTTCAAGCGTCGCCGATGAACCTGCGCACCTTGTGCAAAGATTGCGCTGGGTGGGACCCCACACCACCGCGGAGCCCCGCCGTGTTATGCGTCGGCTGCAAGTGCGCCGGCGAGAGCGCTGACGACATGATCCTGATCGGCTTCGGTCAGGTCCGGCCCCATTGGTAATGACATCACATGCGCGCCAAGCCACGCGCTGGCCGGTGTTGGATCGCTGTTACCAAGGTTGCGATATGCATCCTGAGCATTGAGCGGAATTGGATAGTGCACGGCGGTTGGCACGCCAGCCTGTAGGAGGCGGCTTTGCACTTCGGCACGGTTGGGAACGAGAACCGTGTATTGCGCGTGGACGCTGGTGCGGCCGTCCAGCATCGCCAGAGACCGGGCGCCGGTCAGCGGAGCGTTCAGATCCGACGCATCGACGGTGCAGAAACCAGGCACTGTTTCGCGGAGCAGCGCGTCGTAACGCGTGCCGATGCGCACGCGCTCGGAAACTTCCCAGTCGAACCGGGGCAGCTTTGCAAGCACGATTGCGCATTGCAGGGTGTCCATCCGGCCGCCAACGCCGATGCGGGTGTGCACGTAGCGTTTGCTCTGGCCGTGTACGCGGATCTCGCGCGCAGCCTGCGCGAGGGCGTCATCGTCCGTGAACAGAGCGCCGCCGTCGCCGTAGCAGCCCAGCGGCTTGGACGGAAAGAAGCTCGTGGCGCCGAATGTCGATAGTCCGCAGCTCTTGCGGCCGTGGTAGTCGGAGCCGAAGCTCTGGCAACCATCCTCGATGACCGGAATGCCGTGTTCGGCGGCGATGGCGTTGATTGCGTCCATCTCCGCCACCTGGCCATAGAGACTGACCGGGATGATGGCTTTGGTGCGCGGCGTAATTTTCGCTGCAATCAGTGTCGGGTCGATGTTGGCAGTGCGCGGATCGACATCGACGAAAATGGGCTTGGCGCCCAGCAGTACGATCACTTCAGCCGTCGCGACGAACGTGAAAGGTGTGGTGATGACTTCATCGCCGTGGCCAACGCCTAGCGCCATCAGCGCGATGAGCAGCGCTTCGGTTCCGCTGGAAACGCTCACGCAATGCCTGACGCCAACATAGGCCGACAGCGCCGTTTCAAGTTCGGCGACCTCTGGTCCCATGATGTATTGGCCGTGAGCCAGCACCGCTGCGATACGCCGCTCAAGATCTTCCTTGATAGCGGTTTGCTGCGTCTTGAGATCGATGAATTGCATGGTGTCTCTCAATCAGCCTTTTGCAATCTGTCCCGAACGTAGGCCATGCGATGCTGCATGAACCGCCTGCAGCGAGGGTTGCGCCATTTCTGAGGACGTATCACGCATGCTGGCCACGCAAAGCTCAGACTATTTGCGAGGCGTGCGCGCGTAGCTTGTCAGTAGTGGAGTGGCAGCGCGACCCGTCGGCCGTCGCGAGCGGACAGGTAAAGCGCAATCAAAAGCTCAAGCGATTTGAGACCCTCGCGCCCATCGGTCTCCGGCTCGGCGTTGCCGGTGAGAACATTGATGACGTTGTCATAATAAAGCGGATGCCCGAAGCCATAAACGCTGGTTGTGGCGTAATTGGCTTGTGCGATCTCGTCGTCTTCGGGCAACTTTTCGGCGAATTCCCAATGCTGGATCTCGTTGACGGCAACGCCGCCGATGCGCACTGTTCCGTGCTCGCCGAGAATAGTGATCGAGCCTTCGAAATTTTTAGGGTGTGTGAGCATAGTGACGTTGAGCGTGCCGAGCGCACCGCTGCGCCAGCGCAGTGCGGCAACACCGGTATCCTCAACCTCGATATCGCGGGCCAGCGTGGCGGTGTAAGCCATCACGCTTTCGAGCGGGCCGATCAGCCAGTCCAGCAGATCGATGTAATGGCTGGCCTGGTTCATGTAGGCGCCGCCATCAAACTCCCACGTGCCGCGCCACTTCGCGCTGTCGTAGTATTCCTGCGGGCGCGTCCAGAAGACGTTGATTGCCACCGCGTAGATCCGCCCGAAGCGCTTGGCCTCGATAGCACGCTTCAAAAGCTGCAGCGTTGCGTTGCGGCGGTTCTGTTTGACAACGAACAGCTTCACACCCGCGCGATCGCAGGCTTCAACCATGGCGAGGCCGTCGTTCCAGCGCGTCGCCATTGGCTTTTCTGTCATGACGTGGAAGCCAGCTGCGGCCGTTTGCATCGCCTGCTGCGGATGCAGACCGCTTGGAGTCGTCAGCACAACGCAATCGGCATTGGTGGATGCCAGCATCGCTTGCAGTGACGTATGCGGCGTGGCGCCCGTTTCCTTGGCCGCAGCCTGTGCGACCTCGGGAACGATGTCGCATACATCAACAAGCTCACAACGGTCCCGGTGGGTTGCGATGGCACCGAAGTGATTTTTGGCAATGCGTCCGCACCCTACCAGCGCGAAACGTACTTTCCTGTCTTTGACCCCCGTCATGGTGGGCACTCCTGCGGCGAGAGCTAAAGCCGGAAAACGGTGAACCCCAGATTCTGGAATTCGTGGCGGTCGTATAGAGATTTGACATCAACAAGAATGGGTGCGGCGCCGCGCACACGGGCTTTGATCTCGTCGGATGTCAGCTTGCGATAACTGTCATGGCCGACCGCTACGACCAGCGCGTCGACGGGCGTGTCGGCCGAGATCTTTGACAACTCGATGCCGTATTCCTCGCGAACTTCTACGGGATCAGCGAGCGGATCTTCGACGATCACATCGGCGCCGTGCTCCTTAAGTTCGCGCACAAGATCGACGACCTTGGAATTGCGCACGTCGGGGCAGTTTTCCTTGAAGGTGATGCCCATCACGCCGATGCGGCTGCGCGGCACGTCGATGCCGCTTTTCAGCATGCGCTTGACGGTGTTGCGCGCCACGTAGCGCCCCATGTTGTCGTTGATGCGGCGCCCGGCGAGGATCACCTGCGGGATGTATCCCATCTGCTCGGCTTTATGCGTCAGATAGTAGGGATCGACGCCGATGCAGTGTCCGCCGACCAGACCGGGCCGGAAATTGAGGAAGTTCCATTTCGTGCCGGCAGCAGCCAGTACCTCGGCGGTGTCGATCCCGGCGCGTGCGAACACAACAGACAATTCGTTCATGAGCGCAATGTTGAGATCGCGCTGTGTATTCTCGATGACCTTCGATGCTTCGGCCACTTGTATGCTGCTGGCCTTGTGGGTGCCGGCGGTGATGATCGACGCATAGAGCGCATCAACGACGTCGGCGATCTCTGGCGTGGAGCCGCTCGTCACCTTCACGATCGTTGGCAGCTTGTGCTGCTTGTCGGCGGGGTTGATACGCTCGGGGCTGTAGCCGCAGAAAAAGTCTTGGTTGAAGACCATGCCGGACGCTGCCGCCAGCACCGGAACGCACACCTCTTCGGTCGCGCCGGGATAGACGGTCGATTCGTAAATGACGATGGCGCCCTTCGGCATCACGCTGCCGACCGTATTGGAAGCCTTGATCAGCGGATTCAAATCCGGCCGGTTGGCATTGTCGATCGGCGTGGGAACCGTGATGATGAAAAAGCGGCAGTCCTTGAGATCATCAGGATTGCTGGTGAAGCTAAGCTGCTTTGCACTGGCAAGCTCATCGGGCTCCACTTCGAGCGTGCGGTCGACGCCCTTGCGCAATTCATCAACGCGTTCGGCATTGATATCAAAGCCGACTACGCGGCGCTTTTTTCCGAACTCTACGGCAAGCGGTAATCCGACATAGCCGAGTCCGATAAGCGCAATATTTCCTTCAACTCTGTCCACGGAAAAAATCCTGCAATTGCTGTAATGAAGATATTCGGTTTGAGATATCCCGGCTGGGAGAAAAATGCGTGGCAGTCACGAAAGAGGTGTTGGAAGAGGCGCCATGTAGACACTGTGAAAACGTCTCCGCCAGCAAGAGTGGATAGCTCAGGGAATGCTTGTTTTGCAACTTATTTGCTGGGGATAAGAGGTTTTGCTGCCGCGCAGAATGGAACCTGTCGCTAGTCTCCATGATCGCATATCATAGCGGTGCATTGGGGCCGCTAAGTCCGAATTTTCTGCATGTCGGGCAATAACGGTTGTCACACTTGGGGCCAGGTTCCCTTCAATGGAAGCTGGCCTATCCGCGCATCAGAACGCCAATACGAAAGCAAAGACGAATGAGCAGCGAACCCTTTGTGCACGAAAGTGCCTACGTGGATGATGGCGTCGAACTGGGCGAGGGGTCGAAAGTCTGGCATTTCAGCCATATCCTTTCGGGGTGCCGCATTGGACGCAATTGCTCCATTGGCCAGAATGTCATGATTGGCCCCAATGTGCCTGTCGGTGACAACTGCAAAATCCAGAACAACGTCTCGCTTTATAAGGGCGTTGAACTGGAGGACGGAGTGTTCTGCGGTCCGTCGTCAGTGTTCACAAATGTTATAAATCCGCGCGCCGAGGTTGAGCGAAAGGATGAGTTTCGCATTACGCGGATCCGGCGCGGAGCAACGATTGGCGCTAACGCAACGATCGTCTGCGGCAATGAGCTGGGCGAATATTGTCTGATTGCTGCGGGCGCGGTTGTCACCAAGTCGGTACCGGCGTTTGCATTGATGGCCGGTGTGCCCGCGCGTCGGATGGGTTGGGTATCACGGTCGGGCGAGATACTCGACGAGACGCTGATCTGCCCGCGCACGGGCGAGCGCTATGAAATGGTCGGCGACGCGCTGAAACTGGTTGAAGCCCAAGGGTAGTACAACCGGGATCGCTCGGTATTGGATTGAAGGCGAGCCGCGCGTGATGCACCTTCAAGCTGCGCCGCGGTTAGATCATCACAGCCAAATGGGCCGCTCAGGCCGTTACGCCGAATTGCCGTTCCCACAATGCGACGCTGTAGAGCCTCCAGCGGCTGCGCTTGTCCAGCCGTTGCATGGCTTTCTCAAGCGCGGCTGCTGATGTCATTTCCCGCAGTAACGGTGACGCCATGACAGTCCGGTGCATTTCGTCGGCATGTTTGCTGAGCCAGATATCTTCCGGGGCTTCGAAGCCAAACTTATTTTTGCGCCATACGACGTTTTCGGGAAGTCTCTCGCTCATTGCCTTGCGGAGAATCCATTTGGACCAGCCATCGCGAATTTTATAGCGGTCCGGCAGCGACAGGCTCAGCTCCAGCAGGCGGTAATCCAGAAATGGCAGGCGCGCCTCAACGCTATGGGCCATGGAGTTCTTGTCTTCATAGCGCAGCAGGACGGGCAGATTTGTGGATCTGATTTCCAGCTTCTGCAGCCGGAAACTGTCGAGACAGCTTTTGGAGAATGCGGAGAGCGCATTGGGCATCGGCGCATGCTGGCTGAAGTGCCGGTGGCGGCGCTTGTAGAATGCATAGCGCGCAGGCGCCGCCAGCGCTCCGACGACATATTTCGCCATGTTGAGCGGGTGCATTTTGGCGTTATTGCGCGCTGATGCCCGTAGTGCCGCGATCGTTGCGCCCACGCCATCTCTCCGAAAAGCGGTGGCGATATAGGCCGCGTAATATTTTTCATAGCCGAGCAGTGTTTCGTCGCCGCCCTGACCGTCAAGAAGCACGACGATGCCGTTGTCGCGCGCTGCTTTCATGACGAAGTGCTGCATGGTGAGTGACGGACTGCCGAACGGCTCTTCCTGAGCTTCCACGACGCGGGGCAGTGACGAGACGAAGTCTTCGTAGCTGGGTTGCGCGCGATGCCAGTCGAGATCGCTGGAGCGAACGACCATCTCCGCGAAGTGCTCTTCGTTGTTTGAGGATTGTTCGCTAACCGCGGTGATGGCGCCGAAGCGGCCATCGGCAGCCTGCCGGTAGATACCGGATGCCGTGGCTGCAACCGATGAGGAATCGAGCCCGCCGCTCAGGCAGGTTCCAACCTTGACGTCCGACCTCAGGCGCAACCGCACTGCGTCGTCAAACAGGCTCAGAAACTGCTCGGTGGCATCGGGGATCGACAGCTTGCCGATGTCTTCGCGACGGGTGACTTCATAGTAGCGCTGGATCTTGAAATAGTTCCGGTCGAGATCGAAGGTCGCGTTGTGCCCGGCCGGCAGGCAACGGATGTCCTTGAAGAAGGTCTGGTCGTCAAGATCGCTGAAGCTGGTGACGAGGAACGTCTGCACCACACCCATATTGGCGCCGACGCGATCGCAGAACGGCAGCAATTGGCGAATCTCGGAGCCGAACGCAAAAATTCTGCTGTTCTCGAAATAGTAGAGCGGCTTTACGCCGAACCGGTCACGCGAAAGAAAAAGCTGGTGCCGCTGGCGGTCATAGATGGCAAACGCCCACATGCCGTTGAAGCGGTTCACGCATGCTTCGCCCCAGTGGTCATAGGCGGCCAGGATAACTTCGGAATCGGTGTCGGAACGGAACGTGTATCCCTCGGCGCGCAGTTCATCGCGGATTTCGAGGTAATTGTAGATCTCGCCGTTAAAGGTCAGCACAAGCGCATCGCGCGCGTCGTGCATCGGCTGCGCACCGTGCTCACTCAGATCGAGGATCGAAAGCCGGCGGTGGCCTAGCGCCAATGGACCATCGACGAAATGGCCGCTGCCGTCAGGGCCGCGATGCCGGACGGCATCCGTCATTCGCTCAATGGTCGCGCGTTCAGCCGGGGCGCCATCGGTGCGAACGAAGCCAGCAATCCCACACATGCAAAAACGGCCCCCTGCCGACCTGTTCGTCGCCGCTGCGCGTGGCGGTTATCCGGCGCGCATTTAGATGAAGCTGCCTCGTGTTCGGCAGCCTGTCTGATCAAACGCATAGAATTGCCGCGTAACAGGTGAGCGGTCTTGAAGTCCATCGCGAACTAAACGATGCCAAATTTTGTACCACGTGGTGCGTGATCAGAAGATCGCTAAAAGCGCTACGCGCGGAGCCAAAGCCCGGTTAGCGCTGATAAACCGTCTCGCCAGCCACCACCGTGCGCGTCACGCGGCCCTGCATCTTGCTTTCGTCAAAAGGTGAATTCTTCGAACGAGAACGGAGCTGGTCCTTGTTGAGCACCCATGGCTCATCGGGATCGAAGATGATGAGGTCGGCGATGCTGCCTTTGGCCAGACGCCCCGAGTGCAAGCCAAGCAGCTTGGCAGGATTGATGGTGAGCGCGCGCAGAATGGTCATCAGCGGTAACTCGCCGGAGTGGTGCAGCCGCAGCGCAGCGGGCAGCAGCGTTTCAAGGCCCACCGCACCATCGGTCGCTTCGGCGAACGGGCGGCGCTTGTCGTCGGCGTCCTGCGGGTCGTGGCTCGACACAATGATATCGATATCACCCGATGCCAGGCCCTCAACCATCGCGGCGCGATCAGCATCGGCGCGCAGCGGCGGCCGCATCTTGAAGAAGGTGCGGTAGGGGCCGATGTCGTTCTCGTTCAGTGTCAGATGATTGATGGTAACGCCGCATGTTACGGGCAGGCGTTTCGCCTTGGCAGCGCGAACAACCGCAAGGCTGTCACCGGTCGAAATGGTTGCAGCGTGATAGCGGCCGGATGTCATCTCTACGAGGCGCACGTCGCGTTCGAGGATGATCGTCTCGGAAGCTTTCGGGATGCCGGAAAGACCAAGCCGTGCTGCAACCTCGCCCGAGTTCATCGCGCCGGTGGCCGAGAGATAAGGATCTTCCGTGTGGTGTACGATCAGCGCGCCGAAGTCGCGGCTATAGAGCAGCACGTTGCGCATCACGCGCGTATTGGCGATCGAGCGCTTGCCGTTGGAAAAGGCGATCGCACCGGCCCGTTTCAGTAGACCGATCTCGGTCATCTCTTCGCCGTTGAGGCCCTTGGTCATGGCCGCCATGGTGTGGACGTGCACGATGGCATTGTCGCGCGCGCGCCGCTGGATAAAATCGACCAGCGCAACCTGATCGATCACCGGATTGGTGTCCGGCATCACGACCATGGTGGTGACGCCACCGGCAGCAGCGGCATGGCTGGCGGTTTTCAGTGTTTCGCGATGCTCAAAGCCCGGTTCGCCGGCAAACACCTGCGCGTCGATCAGGCCCGGTGCCAGAACATGCCCCTTGCAGTCTACGACGGTCGCGCCTTCCGGTGCATTGCGGCGCAGGTGAGGGCCCAGATCTTCGATCAGCCCGTTCCGCACGATCAGTCCGCCCGCTTCATCCCGGTCGGTGGCGGGATCGATGATGCGCGCGTTGATGAATGCCGTTGCCGCGTCGGAGTGCGCGCGCTGCGGACGTTTGGAGAGCGGACTTGGTGTTGTGTTCATCGCTTCGTCAGGTTTCGGGCCAGGGCATCGAGTACAGCCATGCGCGCCGCAACGCCCATTTCAACCTGCTCCCGGATCACGCTGGAGGAATGGTCGGCGACTGCGGAGGCGATTTCGACGCCACGATTCATGGGGCCAGGGTGCATGACGATTGCGTCGGGCTTGGCCCGCGCCAGCTTTTCATGGTCGAGGCCAAAGAAGTGGAAGTATTCGCGCACTGACGGCACATACGAGCCTTCCATGCGCTCGCGCTGCAGGCGCAGCATCATCACTACGTCCGCGCCTTCAACGGCCTTCCACATGTCGGTGAAGACTTCCGCGCCCAGCCGTTCCGGCGCAGCGGGCAGCAGCGTGGAGGGTGCCGCCAGACGCACCCGGGCGCCGAGCGTGTTCAGAAGAATGATGTTTGAGCGTGCCACGCGGCTGTGCAGGATGTCGCCGCAGATCGCCACCGTCAGCCCTTCAATGCGGCCTTTGGCACGGCGGATGGTGAGGGCATCAAGCAGCGCCTGCGTCGGATGCTGGTGTGAACCGTCACCCGCGTTGATGACTGAGCAGTCAACCTTCTGAGACAGCAGTTCCACCGCGCCCGCCGCATGATGGCGCACGACGATAAGGTCGGGCCGCATCGCGTTGAGCGTCACAGCGGTATCGATGAGCGTCTCGCCCTTCTGCACCGACGACGTCGCAACGCTCATGTTCATCACGTCGGCACCGAGGCGCTTGCCGGCCATCTCGAACGAGGCCTGCGTGCGGGTCGAGTTCTCGAAGAACAGATTGATCAGGGTGCGCCCGCGCAGCACATCATGCCGTTTGCCCGCCTGACGGTTCTCGTCGGCGAAGCGATCGGCAAGGTCCAGCAGGAAATGGATCTCCTGAGCGCCCAGCCCCTCCACAGTGAGGAGGTGGCGGTGCGGAAAATGGAGCGTCTCGACTTTGGCTACAGCATTGTTCATCAAAGCCGTTTGTATAGGTAGACTCATGGGGCTCGGCAACTGCGCCCAAGCGCCCCGGGCATATGAGCTGGGGAATACGTTAAGGGCGGGTAGCCGCGCCACAGCCAGAAGCGCAATAAACAGCTGAAATGGTCGCACCAACCGACAAATCCGGCGAATTCAACCAGTCGCCCCCGTTCGAGGATGTGAACCTGTTCACGTCCGATGCCGCATTGGCCGAGGCGATTGACCGGGAGGGCGGCGGCTACGCCGCGCGGGCGCTGGGCGCTTTTGGCGTGATCACCGGCAGCGCCGAGGCTCTGGAGCGGGCGCGGCTGGCGAACGAGCATGTGCCGCGTCTGGCCACGCACGATCGCTACGGCAATCGCCGCGACACGGTGACGTTTCACCCCGCCTATCACACGCTGATGCGCACAAGCTGCGCCGAGGGCCTGCATAGCTCAGTCTGGAGCCACCTTGCGGATCGGAACGGCGTGCGGCGCACCGGAGCATATGTCGCCCGCGCGGGTGCCTTCTACATGGCGGCTCAGATGGAAGCCGGACACTGCTGCCCCATAACCATGACCAGCGCCGCTGTACCCGTGCTGTTGCAGCAACCCGAAATCGCTTCCGAGTGGGTGCCGCGCATCCTGCCGTTTGAATACGATCCGAGTTTTGCTCCGCCGGGCGCCAAGACGGCCATCACGCTCGGCATGGGCATGACGGAGCGGCAGGGCGGCACGGACGTGCGGGCCGCGACCACCGTAGCCGAGCCCATCGGCGGCAAAGGCGGCCCGGGACGTGAATATCGGCTCACGGGCCACAAGTGGTTTTTGTCGGCGCCGATGTCGGATGCATTTTTGGTGCTGGCGCAGGCGCAATCACTTGGTGGCAGCAACGGCGGGCTGACCTGCTTTCTGGTGCCGCGCTTTCGGCCCGATGGCTCCGTCAATGCGCTGCACTTCCTGCGCCTGAAGGACAAGCTGGGCAATCGCTCGAACGCATCGTCGGAGGTGGAGTTCCACGGCGCTTATGCGCGCGCGGTGGGTGAGATCGGTCGCGGTGTTGCGACGATCATCGAGATGGTGACGCACACGCGGCTCGATTGCGCGGTGTCATCGGCGGGGCTGATGCGTTCGGCGCTGGCCAACGCTATCCACCACGCCGAACACCGATCCGTTTTTGGGCGAACGCTGGTCGATCAACCGCTGATGCAGCAGGTGCTGGCCGATCTGGCGCTCGATGTGGAAGCGGCGACGGCACTGGCGTTCCGTTTGGCGCGCGCGTTCGATCGCTCGGATGATCCACGTGCTTCGGCATGGCGGCGGCTGATGACGCCGGTCACCAAATATTGGGTGTGCAAGATTGCGCCGTCGATGGCGGCGGAGGCAATGGAATGCCTTGGCGGTAACGGTTATGTCGAGGAAGCACCGCTGGCGCGCCTCTATCGCGAGGTGCCGGTCAATTCCATCTGGGAGGGCTCCGGCAACGTCATGGCGCTGGATGTCGCGCGTGTGTTGCAGCGCGAGCCGATGGCGGTCGAATCGGTGATGGAAGAACTGCTGGCCGGTGCTGGCGACGATCAACACCTGCGCCGGGCCCATGCGCGCATTGAAGGCATGCTGCAGGAACCGAAATTCCTTGATGCGCGCGGCCGCACGCTGGTCGAAAGTTTTGCCGTGTTGGCTGCGGCCACCATTCTGCGCGTCCATGCGCCACCCGCAGTGGCCGATGCCTTCATCGCCACGCGCCTGTTTGGCGATCCGCGACAGACATACGGGCAGGGTCTGGAGCACGCCGACGTGCGCGCCATTATCGCGCGGGCGTCACCCAACGAGAGCTAGGTTCAGGTGAACAGCCAGGATGAAACGCCGGCGCGGCGTGCAAGCTCGCCCATTTCGTTTTCCAGTTCGTCGAATACGACAGGCGTTGCCGCTTCCGGCAACCAGGCGGCACCTTCAATTGCAGCGCGATAGTCCGCAAGAATATCGGTCCACGCCGCATTGTCGAACTGGCGATCGGGAAAGTTGCGCGGCGGCAGACGGCGCAGATTGGTCTGTCCCGCCAGCCACGCATAGGCGGCCTGCCAGACCTCCAGCGGTGCGGCGAGATTGTGCCGGCCTTTGAGCTGCGTGATTGTCAGCATGCCGGCTTCGCGCGGGTGCGGGGCGATTTCCAGCGTCGCGATGTGATCGCCGTGGCGACGGATGGAAAACAGGCGGCAGCGGTCGCTGGCTAGACGATCGGCATACTGATCGGCGCAATTCTGCATCGCGCGCGCCTCGATGAGGATCTCGCCCTGATCGAGCAGCGGCACGAACGTGTAACCACGCACAAGGCCGCCCGACAGCCACGGATCGGATACGGCACCGTCGCTGAGCTGAAGGGTGAGACGAATGCGGCTGAACCAGCTTTTTGCCGCGCAGAGGGCCGTGTCGAAAGCAATCTCAGGGCGCCATGGCACGACGATGAGGCTGTGCGCGCGGGTGTGCGGCGCGCGGGAGTGCCACGCATAGCTGGCCAGCACGCCAAACATCCGCTCCGGGTCGCCGGGTTCGGCGTAGATGCTCTGATCGGCCAGCCACAGCGCAAAATCATCACTGCATGCGCGTGTGCCGAATGTCACCGCCTGCAGCCACATTGCGCTGTGCGCAGGGTCAGCGGGCATCCTGCTGGCGATACGGCGGGTGAATGTTTCGCCATGCGGCAGCGCCCTGATTGGCTGGTCAAAGGCTTCGGGTGGAAGACGGCGCAGCCACAATGGCAGGCCGAGCGTGGCGGCAACCGCTTTCAGCGCTTCGCCCGCCTCAACCTGTGCGATGGCGGTCTTGCGCGTTTCAAGCGGTGTGTGGCGGCTGGCGATCGCATAGGCCGCGCCGGGAAAGACGATGGCGAGATCGGCAAGGCGTGACGATGAACGCATCAAACGGCGCACATCCCGCCGGGCCGGATAGGTAAAGCGGGCAGCGTAATTTGCGTGGTCGTCGGAAAGCGGCGGCAACGGAGCAATGCGGCGCGCATCCGAACGCCGACGGAGAAGTTGTGTTGCCTGCGACATGTACTGACCCACTCAGCTACCGACCCACCTCAACTGGGTAGCGGGCTGGAAGCGTTGCAAGCCATTGCGGCGCGCATGGGACAGAAGCGTGCCCCGGCCCGGCAAGTCGCGGGCCAAAATATGTTGAGAGTTAACGGGGCGCGGGCCGCACGTCTGGGTACGGCGCAGTTCTGACGGGGGCTAACGCGCCCGGACCCGATGCGGCCTAACGGTGCATGAAGCGCATACGGTCCAGCGCACCCTGCAGAATGATGGTGGCGGCCAGTTTGTCGATCACCTGCGCCCGGCGCTTGCGGCTGGCGTCCGCTTCCAGCAGCATGCGCTCGGCCTCTGCGGTTGATAGCCGTTCATCCCACAGCAATATCGGCAGCGGCGTTAGCGCATTGACGTTGCGGGCGAACGCGCGGGTGGCCTGCACGCGTGGGCCTGAGGTGCCGTCGAGATTCGTCGGCAGGCCCAGCACCAATCCGCCGACCTTGTGCAGGGCGATGAGGCGAAGCAGTTCGGCGGCATCTTCCTTGAATTTGGTGCGCCGGATGACTGTCAGCCCCGAGGCGATCGTGTGGGTGATGTCGGATAGGGCGATGCCGAGCGTTTTCGTACCGGCATCGATGCCGATCAGCGGGGCGCGAGCGGGAATGATTGCTGCGAAGGCCTCGATGTCATCGGTGGTGGTGCCGCGATCGGGGTCGCCAGATAAATTTGCCATAAAGGCGCCCTGAGGATTGTTGCGGGTTGGAGCTTCATATACTCCACATCGGGCTTGGTAAACGTATTTACCGCCGGGCATGCGGTAGGGCGGCTTTGTTTAGATTCTAATGCGATCAAAGCAGCTGTTAGGGATCAAAGCCACACAACGAGGGATGGTGTGCAGCAAGATAACGAAGCCGTGAACGCTGGGCCGAGCACCCTGGTAGTCTTTGCCGCGACGACTTTCCTCTCCGCATTTCTGCTGTTTGCCATTCAGCCGGTGTTTGCGAAGATGGTGCTGCCGGTTCTGGGCGGCTCGTCTTCCGTTTGGGCGGTGGCGCTGCTGTTCTTCCAGTCGGCGCTGCTCGCGGGCTATCTTTATGCGCATCTGCTGATCCGCAACGTACCTTCGGCCTCAACCGGCTTTGTGCATCTGGCGGTCGCGCTGCTGGCGCTGCTGGTGCTGCCGATCAGCTTGCCGGAAGGCTGGAACGAGCCGCCGCCCGGAAATCCATATCTCTGGCAACTCGGATTGTTCACTGTTGCAGTGGGCCTGCCGTTTTTTGCCGTGGCGGCGAATGCGCCGTTGCTGCAGGCATGGTTTGCGCGCTCCGGTCATCCGCACGCCACCGATCCCTATTTTCTTTATGGCGCTTCAAATCTCGGCAGTCTCATTGCGCTGCTGGGATATCCGTTTCTGCTTGAGCCGACCTTCGGCCTGACGGCGCTGAGCGAATATTGGACGATCCTTTACGGCGTGCTGATCGTTGCCATTGGCTTGTGTTTTCTGCTGGTGCGCCGCCGGGCCGGCACTCTGGAAGTGAAGCAGCAGACCGCGGCGGAAGATGCAGGGGCTGCGCCGGGCTGGCGCGAGCGGGCAGCATGGTGCGGGCTGGCTATGATTCCGGCCGCGCTGCTGACCGCTTTCACCACCCACATCACCACCGACGTCGCATCCGCGCCGCTGCTATGGGTGCTGCCGCTGGCGCTCTACCTGCTCACGTATGTGATCGCGTTTCAGACGCGCCTGCCGCTGCCAATGTGGCTGCTGCTGCCATTGCAGTTCGGCGTCGTTGTGTTTGCCTTGCTGGAGCTGTCGCAGACCAAGCACGACACATGGACCCTGACCAGCGTGGCGGGGCTGGCCGCGTTTTTCCTTGCCGCGCTGGTGGCGCATCGCACGCTGTTTCTCAACCGTCCGAAAGCGCACTACCTCACCGAGTTTTATCTCTGGATGTCGTTTGGCGGTGTGCTCGGCGGCCTGTTCGCAGCACTGATAGCGCCGCAGCTTTTTTCCGAGGTGGTTGAGTATCCGTTGCTAATTGCGCTTTCGCTGGCGTGCCGTCCGGGCGTTTTCACGACGCGTACCACACTGGTGCGAGAGCTGGTCTGGCTGCTGGGAATCTTCATCGTCGGCGCTGTGATCATCAATCACGTGCCGATCTGGCTCATCATGAACGGATACGAATTTGGTGAGTGGGGCGTGACGCCTGTTGTCGCGCTGGTATTTGCAGCTGCCGCGTTTTTGTTCTGGCGCTATCGGGCACGCCAGCTCGTTGCCGTGCTGCTGCTGTTTACGGTTGTGGCAATTCTGCCGTCGGCGGTGAAACGCGGCAATGCGCAGCGCAGCTATTACGGCGTTTACCGCGTCGCGCAGTCCGAGGATGCCGAGTTCAATGTGTTTACGCATGGAACGACGCTGCATGGCGCGCAGCGCATTCGCGATTTCAAGGGCAACACCGTCGCCGATGTGACGCCTGGCACGTATTATTATCCGGGCAGCCCCATGGCCAAGTCGGTTCAGATTGCCCAGGCCAAGATGGACGAGTTGGGCGAGACTGGCCGCTTCGGCGTGGTTGGCCTCGGCGCCGGTTCACTGGCCTGCTATTCGCGCAAGCATGAGCAGTGGCGCTTCTTCGAAATTGATCCGCTGGTGGTCGATATCGCGTCGAAGTCGGGGCACTTCACGTTTCTTTCGAACTGTCAGCCGCACTTCGACGGCGTGGTGGGCGATGCCCGCCTGACGCTGGAGAAGGAGCCCGACCACAGCTTCGATCTTCTGATCATCGATGCATTCACGTCAGACGCGGTGCCGGTTCACCTGATGACGGCGGAGGCGCTGCAACTCTATGCCCGCAAGCTGACCGACAACGGCGTGGTCGTCCTGCATATCTCCAACCGCTATCTTGATCTGGAAGCGGTGCTGGGGGCCACTTTGCCGCTGGTGCCGGAATTAAAGGGACTGATCGTTTCGGATGACGATGCCGATGGCACCTATGCCCAGAATTCGTCCACGGTTGCCGTTTTTGCCAAAGATACGCTGGCACTTGATCCCTATCGGGCGCTACCCGGGGCGCAGGACTTCCACGAAGGCAACGTTTCGGCCTGGACCGACGATGCATCGGATATCCTGGGGCCGTTTCTGTCGCAGCGGAAACGTTTCTGAGCGCAATCGGGGGCAGGCGTGACGGTTAAGTTGCGCGTCTCCGCGCGCGGGGCTAAGAGTGCGGGCGCTTGCAACCCGAGCGACGTTCAACATACCGGCGAGGAGCCATGCGGGTCGACGAGACGACGGTCCGGCGCATTGCGCGCCTGGCGCGCATCAAGATTTCCAATGAGGATGCCAAATCTCTGGAGGGTGAACTCTCCGGCATCCTGGATTGGGCCGAAGAACTGAATGGGGCTGACACAACCACTGTCGAGCCAATGACGCGCGTTGTGCCCATCGAGCTGAAAAAGCGCGTGGACGAAATCACCGACGGCAACATCGCCGATGACATCGTGAAGAATGCGCCGATGGTCGAAGACCATTATTTCGTGGTGCCCAAGGTGGTGGAGTAGCGATAACCGTGACGGATCTTACCAAGCTCACCATCGCCGAAGCGCGCGACAAGCTGCGCAAAAAAGAAGTGTCGGCAACGGAACTGACGCAGGCGTTCATCGACGCCATTGAAGTCGCGAATCCGCAACTCAATGCGTACGTGCGGACCACGCCCGAACTGGCGCTGAAGCAGGCCGAGGAAAGCGACCGGCGCTTGAAGTCCGGCGATGCGCGCCCGCTTGAGGGGCTGCCGCTCGGCAACAAGGATCTGTTCTGCACCAAGGATGTGGAAACGACCGCCTGCTCGAAAATTCTTGAAGGCTTCACTCCGACATACAGATCGACGGTCGGTTCCAATCTGTGGAACGCGGGCGCCGTGATGCTCGGCAAGCTCAACTGCGATGAGTTCGCGATGGGCTCCTCGAACGAGACCAGCGCTTACGGACCGGTGGTTTCGCCGTGGCGTCGTGCCGGTGCCGATGGCCAGCTCACCTCGGAAAATCTGGTGCCGGGTGGCTCGTCGGGCGGTTCGTCCGCTGCCGTTGCCGCTGATCTTTGCCTTGGTGCAACCGCAACCGATACCGGCGGCTCCATTCGCCAGCCAGCGGCGCTGACCGGCACTGTCGGCATCAAGCCAACCTACGGGCGCTGCTCGCGCTGGGGCATCGTCGCGTTTGCGTCATCGCTGGATCAGGCCGGACCGCTGGCCAAGACGGTGCGCGATGCCGCGATCATGCTGCGCTCAATGGCCAGCCATGACCCGAAGGATTCTACCTCGGTTGAAACGCCGGTGCCCGACTATGAGCTCGCGCTTGCGCAGGGCGTAAAGGGGCTGCGCGTCGGCGTGCCGAAGGAATATCGCGTTGAAGGCATGTCGCCGGATATCGAGCGTCTCTGGCAGGAAGGCATCGAGTGGCTGAAGGCCGCTGGCGCCACCATCCATGAGGTATCGCTGCCGCATACGAAATTTGCACTACCAACCTATTATGTCGTGGCGCCCGCTGAGGCTTCTTCAAACCTCGCCCGTTACGATGGCGTGCGCTATGGCCTGCGTGTCGAGGGCAAAGATCTCATCGACATGTATGAAAACTCGCGCGCTGCCGGCTTCGGCAAGGAAGTGCAGCGGCGTGTGCTAATCGGCACCTATGTGCTGTCGGCCGGTTATTATGACGCCTACTACCTCAAGGCGCAGAAAGTGCGCACGCTGATCAAGCGCGACTTCGACGACGCGTGGCAGTCGGTTGATGTGCTGCTGACCCCGACGACGCCGACGCCGGCCTTCAAGATCGGCGAAAAGCTGGATGATCCGATGGCCATGTATGCGCAGGACATCTTCACCGTTACGGTGAACATGGCTGGCCTGCCTGGCATTTCGGTGCCCGCTGGTATTTCGGTCGATGGTCTGCCGCTCGGCCTGCAGCTCATCGGTAAACCTTTCGATGAAGCGACGCTGTTCCGTGCCGCGCAGGTGATCGAGGATGCTGCAGGGCACTTCAGGGTGCCGCAGCGCTGGTGGGAAACGGCGCGCTAACGGCAAACAGACAACGCGACAGCAGCGGGAGCAGATGACATGGGTGGGCGTCAGCCGCAGGAATGCACGTCGATGGCCGAGGTGCGCGATGAGATCGATCGCCTCGATCGCGAACTCGTGGATCTGATCTCGCAGCGCTTTGGCTTTGTCGATCGCGCCTGGCAGCTGAAGGCCAATCCGGCCGAAGCCTACGTGCCGTGGCGCATTCAGCAGGTCATCGACAAGGTGCGCGCCCACGCCAACGACAAGGGTCTGCCGCCGGAGCTGACCGAAGCGCTGTGGCGGCAGATGATCGGCTGGTTCGTGCAGTATGAGGAAGAGAAGCTGCGCCGGCAGATGGAAGGCAACGGCGGGGGCAGCGCTGACGCCAGCAATCCGTGACTCGGCGCGGGTACGACGCTGGGTTGCCGGATCGCATGGCGCATGCGCCGGCTCTCGGCAGGCACCCACGCCGGTTCTCCGAAGCTTCTCGCCACGCGAGTCCGCAGGAATAGTTTGCTGTTCGGCTTCGGCACGGAATGGTAACAGGGCGCAAGGCGCCCCGGCGCGTGCGCCGGCCATCTACCGGTACCATGTCGGTTGAACGAAGTTTCTCGCAGCTTGAGTCCGCAGGAATAAAAAATGGAAATCGTCGCGTTCGATCCGGTCACCTTGCTCAAGCTGGCGCTGCTGAATCCGGTGGTGATTGTCGTCGCGGTGATGATGGGCCGCCGCTGTGACCAGTGGCAGAAACTGATCCTGGCCGGGTTTGTGGCTGCCATCGCCGGTTTCGCGGTTTATTGGCTGGCAGCAGCGGTGGGCCTGCTGCCCATCCACGCGCTGGGTGGAGAAGCGGCGCTGCTGACGGTGCAATTCGTGGCCGGCCTCGCCTGGGCGGCGCTGGGCTACTGGATCGCCCGGCGCAAAGCCTGAAGGCCTCTGACGGCTCCGTCGTCCGCTATATCCGTGTATCTGCGGGTGTTAACCAGCGCTGATATTTGTCAGCGCGCTTTCTCGCGCGGCGGACGGGGCTGCCCGAAAAGCGCCACGCCACTCCGGCTAGCTTTTGAATGATCTGGCTGCTTCCCGGAAAAGCGGTTCCCACTTTTCCGGAAGCCATTTATGGTGCCGCCTAAAAACGATGCACGGGCGTAACAAAGCTCGGGCAGACGTCGGGGACGAGTGTTCATTCGGGGTATTGCGTCATGATGAACCTGACTGCGGGGCGGCGCCGCTCTGCCGGCTCGCTGCTCATTCAGCGGGCTGTGACCATCATCGGGTCACTGACGCTCGATGGCCAGATCACAATCGAAGGCACCGTCGATGGCGAAGTGCGCTGCCGGGAACTCATCATCATTGAGCGCGGCGATGTAGGCGGCATTGTCGTCGCTGACCGCGTTGTTGTACGCGGGGAATGCTCAGGCACCATCTACACCAACGAACTGGTGCTGTGCGCCGGCTGCCATGTCGAAGGGCACATCTATCACCGCAAGCTGGTGCTTGAGGAAGGGTGCTATTTCGAGGGCAAATCGCGCCGCCATCCCGATCCGTTCTCGCTCGCGCCGGAGCCGCTGGAGATCGTTGAGGATGATCGCGCCTTTCTGACCGGCCCGCAGCCGCTTGCCCTGCGCGACGCGGTGGGATAACGAGGGCGCTGGCAAGGAGTTACCCATGCAGGAATCGGCTACCGCCAGCAATCCAAAGAATTTGATCGAGGGCGCCACGGGCAAGTGGGAGGTCGTTATCGGCCTCGAAGTGCATGCCCAGGTGGCGTCGAAGTCGAAACTGTTCTCCGGTGCAGCCACCGCCTTCGGCGCTGAGCCCAACAGCCATGTGTCGCTGGTGGATGCGGCCATGCCGGGCATGCTGCCGGTGATCAACGCGGAGTGCATCGCACAGGCGGTGCGCACGGGACTTGGTCTCAACGCGAAAATCAATCTGAAGAGCGTTTTCGACCGCAAGAACTATTTCTATCCGGATCTGCCGCAGGGCTATCAGATCAGCCAGTTCAAGCAGCCGATCGTCGGCGAGGGCGAGATCGAGATCGATGCTGACGGCGAGACGCTGACGATCGGCATCGAGCGCCTGCATCTTGAGCAGGACGCCGGCAAGTCCGTGCACGATCAGCATCCGGATTATTCCTACGTCGATCTCAACCGTTCCGGCGTTGCGCTGATGGAGATCGTGTCGAAGCCCGAGATGCGCTCCTCCAGGCAGGCGCAGGCTTACGTCACCAAGCTGCGCACCATTCTGCGTTACCTCGGCACGTCCGATGGCGACATGGAAAAGGGCAACCTGCGCGCGGACGTGAACGTCTCGGTGCGCAAGCCCGGCGATCAGCTCGGCACCCGCTGCGAGATCAAGAACGTCAACTCGATCCGCTTCATCGGTCAAGCGATCGAAACGGAAGCGCGGCGCCAGATCGACATTCTGGAAGCTGGCGGCAAGATCGATCAGGAAACGCGGCTGTTCGATCCCGGCAAGGGTGAGACGCGCTCGATGCGCTCCAAGGAAGAAGCGCACGACTATCGCTACTTCCCCGACCCCGATCTGCTTCCGCTTGAGCTGACGATGGATTTCGTCGGCGAGCTTGAGGCGTCGCTGCCGGAGCTGCCGGACGCAAAGAAGCAGCGCTTCACGCAGGAGTTCGGCCTCAGCGACTACGACGCGACTGTTCTGGTCGCCGAGCGCGCTTCGGCTGACTACTTCGAAGCTGTAGCCTCAGGCCGCGATGGCAAGGTTGCTGCGAACTGGGTCATCAACGAGTTGTTCGGCCGCCTGAACAAGGAAGGCAAGGACATCGCCGACTCGCCGGTTTCCGCTTCCCAGCTCGGCGCGATCGTCGATCTCATTTCGTCCAACACCATCTCGGGTAAGATCGCCAAGGATCTGTTCGAGATCGTGTGGTCGGAGGGTGGTGATCCGGCCGAGATCGTCGAAGCGCGCGGCATGAAGCAGGTGACCGACACCGGCGCGATTGAGAAGGCTGTCGATGAAATCATCGCGGCAAACCCTGACAAGGTGGAGCAAGCCAAGGCCAAGCCGACGATGATCGGCTGGTTTGTCGGCCAAGTGATGAAGGTCTCCGGCGGCAAGGCCAATCCGCAGGCCGTCAACGAGATCCTGAAGCAGAAGCTCGGTATTGAATAAATCTCACCCCTGAAGGGTTGAGGCTGATTAGCGATGGCAAGGCTTATACGCCGATGCCATCGCTTCTTCCTGCTGCATAGAAGGTTTTGTTACGTCTCGCCGCCGTAGCGTTTTGCTAAGCGCGCGCCGCTTGATGGGCATCCGGATCAATCAGATCAGCATCGGTGTGTTCGCGCGTGGCATCCACGTGGGCGAGGCGCCATGCAGCACAGCACCGTAAAGTCCGTCGCATCCGGTTCTTCATCCGGCACACGCTCAGGCGCCGGACAGATCGGCATGGCAGCCGCTGTCTCGATCGGCATCGGCGGCATGGTCGGGGCCGGTATTTTCTCCATCCTCGGTGTAGTTGCGGAAGCCGCTGGCAACGCGATGTGGGCGGCGTTCGCAATCGGCGGCGTTGTGGCGCTGCTCTCCACTTACTCTTATGCCAAGCTGGGCACGCGTTATCCGTCAGCCGGCGGCGCAGTCAGCTTTCTGGTTGTCGGATATGGCGACGGCGTGTTCGTCGGCGGCCTCAACCTGTTCATGTGGGCCGGATACATTATCTCGCTGGCTCTCTATGCGATGGCGTTCGGCAATTACGCCGCCACTTTCATTTCCACAACGCCCGATCCCGTGCTGATCAAAGGCTTGGCCATCGCTTCAGTGCTGCTGGTGACACTGCTGAACGCGTTTGGCGCCAAGGTGATGGGGCGGGGCGAAACCATCATCGTCGGCATCAAGCTGGCGATCCTCATCCTATTCTCTGTCATCGGACTGTATTTCGTGAAGGGAGAGAACCTCTCGCCATCGCAATGGCCGGGTCCGGAGTCGGTGCTGTTCGGCGCCGGGCTGCTGTTCATCGGCTATGAGGGCTTCGGCCTCATCACCAACACGGCAGCCGACATGCGCGATCCCAAGAAGATGCTGCCGCGTGCGCTCTATACCGCTGTGATCCTCGTCATCATTCTGTATCTGGCGGTGTCGCTCACCGTTTCGGGCAATCTCACCAACGCGGAAATCGAGCGCACGCGCGACTACGCGCTGGCTGAAGCGGCAAAGCCGTTTCTGGGTGAAACCGGCTTCCGGCTGATTGCCATCGCGGCGCTGTTGTCGACCGCGTCTGCCATCAACGCGACGCTCTTCGGCTCGGCCAACATCTGCTACATGATCGCGCGCGACGGCGAACTGCCGAAGCGGCTGTCGCAAATCGAATGGCGGCAGGCGACGGGCGGCCTTCTGTTGACGGCGGCGCTGGTGATCGTGGTGATGCTGATGTTCGATCTCGCCGGTATCGCGATGATGGGCAGCGCTGCGTTCCTGCTGCTCTATGCGGCGGTCAATGGCGGCCATCTGCGGATACTGAAACAGACCGGCGCCAATCCCTTCATCGTCTGGCTGGCGATGCTCACCTGTCTGGCGATGTTCTGCATCCTTGCGGTCTACACCTATCAGAAGGAGCCGGCAGCCATCATTGCCCTGGTGGGCATCGGGCTGGCGGCCTTCGCCTTCGAAGCGATCTACCGCCACTTCACCGGTCGCCGCATCAATCTGCCCTGATTGCTTCTTTCGGCCGTGTGGAGACGCGCGCAAAAAATGGTAACCCTCTGTTGGCATGCTGCTCCAGTCACAGGGGGAACTGGGTATGACCAACACGGCGGTGCTTATTCACGGCGCTTTTTGCGGCGGCTGGTGCTTCGCGGACATGATGCCGGTGCTGCAGCAGCGCGGCTGGGAATGCCACGCGCCTGATCTGCCCTATCACGTGCCCGGTCCGGCCCAGCCGGCCGATCCCAGGCTCGCCGAACAGAGCGTCGCCGACTACACCCGCGACATGGCTGCCTTCGTGAAGCAGTTTCCAGAGCCACCGGTGATCTTCGGCCATTCGATGGGTGGGTTGATTGCCCAGAAGCTTGCGGCGCAGGGGCTGGCCAAGGCCATTGTGCTGCTGACGCCCGCAGCGCCCTGGGGCGTGCTGCCATCTACAACGCGGGAGATGGCGCTGGCCAAGGGCCTGATGCAGGCGTCGCCGTTCTGGAACAAGGCGCTCAATCCTTCATTCGAAGTTGCGAAGGGTGACTCGCTGGCCAGCCTGCCGCCCGATGCGCAGCGCCGCGTGTTTGAGATGTTCAGTCCAGAGTCCGGCAAAGCGCTGTTCGAGCTGTTCTTCTGGATGTTCGATGCCGAGCGGGCGACGACGGTGGAAACGCACAAGGTGCAGTGCCCGGTGCTGGTCGTTGCGGGCGCGGACGATCTCGTCATCTCGCCCGAAACATGCCGGGCGGTTTCAGGCCTATATGCCAATTCCACATTCCGCGAGGAGCAGGGCCGGGGGCACTTCCTGGTGATGGAGGATGGCGCTGCTGAGCTGGCAGGCCGTTGTGCCGACTGGATTGATGCCTCGGTCAAGTGACGGCTTCTGTTGAGGCTGTAAGCACTGCGCATCGCGTGCAGGGCAGTCATGCGTGTTCTGCAAGCGGTGCTGCGGCCGCATGAAGCATCGTATTTGATGCAGGTGAGAATCGGCTCTGATTAGCGTCAGCTGAGGCCGCTTCCAGGCTCGCAGACAAGTTCAACCTTGCGACTAAACGTATTGGCTGGCCGGTTTCCGTCGTTTTGCCAACTCGTTCTATCGTATGATGTTTTTCGCCTTTAGAAACATCTGCTCGTTGTTCTGATCCGGCTTGATCTTCACGCCCGGATGCCTACATCACCCCGTGCTGATGACCGCAGGGGGCGAGGCGAACGGCATGATGATCCGCGATACGAGCGCAGGCTACGGCGTGCCGACACGGGTGCTCCATTGGGGCATGGCGGTGGCCATACTTGGAATGTACGTGCTCGGCCTCTGGATGGTCGATCTCAACTATTACAGCCCCTACTACCAGCTCGCGCCCGACATCCACCGCAGCATCGGCATGGTGCTGCTGACGCTGCTGCTCGGGCGCTTCCTGTGGCGCATCGTCAACGACAAGCCCGACGACAGTGAGCTGTCGACGATGGAGCGCACCGCTGCCCGCGTCGTGCACTGGGGCTTTTATCCATTGCTGCTGGCGCTGATGATCAGCGGCTACCTGATGTCGACCGCCGATGGCCGTGCGATCGAGGTGTTCGACTGGTTCAGCGTTCCGGCCATCATTGAGAACAAGGGCATGGAGAAGCCGGCCGGTGCCGCGCACGCGCTGCTGGCGCACCTCACCATCCTGCTTGTTATCGTTCACGCCCTGGCGGCGTTGAAACACCAGTTCTACGACCGCTCCGGCGTTCTCGGCCGCATGTGGTCTGGTTCATCCAGCAATCGCTGACCCCCATTATCCATTCCAATCCTGAGGAGCTTAGTATGAGACTGACGACCGCCACTCTGGCGCTGGTTGCCGCTGTGCTTGCAGCACCGGCCGTGCAGGCCGCCGACTATGTAATCGACACCGCCCGCGCGCACGCCTCCATCAACTTCCGCATCAAGCATCTGGGCTTCAGCTGGCTGACGGGCCGCTTCGACAAGTTTAACGGCACATTCACTTTTGATGAAGCCAAGCCGGAAGCTTCGAGCGTGAAGGTCGAGATCGACCCGAGCAGCATCAACACCAACCACGCCGAGCGTGACAATCATCTGCGCGGCAAGGATTTCCTTGATACCTCTGCATTCCCGAAAGCCTCGTTCGAGAGCACCTCGGTGAAACTGGATGGCGACAAGGCGAAGATTACCGGCAACCTGACCTTGCATGGTGTTACCAAGGAAGTAACGATTGACGCCACGCGTATCGCCGGCGGACCCGATCCGTGGGGCAATCACCGCGAAGGCTTCACCGGCACCACCAACCTGCGTCTGAAGGATTTCGGCATCAACTTCGATCTTGGCCCGGCATCTGAAGTTGTCGAGCTGGCGCTTGAGGTCGAAGGTGTCCGCCAATAGGACACAACGGGCATTGATGTCATAGGTCGTTAACTGCGCTTGCATTCATTGATGCAAATGCGGGCATCAACTGCCCAACGAACAAACGGATGGTAACCGCCCTCTGTCAGCGTGCACCTCCGAACGCGTGATGTCTGACCCGCTTCCCTTTGGGGAGGCCGGGACAGGCGTTGTCGCGCGGAGGTGTACTGCTGTGGGAGGGTACGTTGGTAAGCGCGCCGACGTCCAAATCAGACGGGTGGGGGGACGGTGTTGGCATAGCCAACGGCGTCAACGGTAGCTCGCGCCGTCTGACACAGAGTTTGCTTGAGCAGGACGTTCGCAGCGAGAAGGCGATCGCCTGTGCGCAAGGTGGCCTGGCCATCTTTATCCTTCTGCTGAATACATTCGGTTTGCGTAACGGTCTGCCCGATCTCAACGGCTGGCTTGCGCTGGCGTTGGGCGCACTGGTCGCGACATCTGCGGCGCGCTGGTATTTGGTTCGCGCCGGACGCCTGCCCGAGCGCCGTCTCGATATTCTGACGATGCTCGACGTCATTATCGTGCTGGCGGCGATCTGGAGCTATCAGTTCGTATTTGATCATCCGGCCAGTGGGATCTTGAAGGCGCCGACCTTCGTCATGCTGCTGGTTCTCATCGGCGTGCGCGCGCTGCGGTTCCATCCGCGCCCGATTGCCGTTGCCGGCGCATCTGCAGTCGTTGGCTGGAGCGCGCTGGTGCTTGGCGTGGTGATGGCCGACGGGTTGCCGTCCGTCACCGGCGATTACCGCTATCATCTGACCTCGTTTGAAGTGCTTCCAGCGGCGGAGGTTGAGCGCATTGTTGCCTTGGCCGCGCTGACGTTTGTGCTGGCGCTTGGTGCCTGTGCAGCGCGCGGATTGCTGGGCCGTTCTGCGCATATGACCGACTATGGCGAAGCGCTGGATTCGGCGCGTCACCACCTGCGCGAATCCGTGCAGGCCCGCGAGGAAGCTGAGGCAGCGTTCGACGCGTTGGCGACGCGGGATGTCGAGATCAGCGAACAGAACCGGATGTTCACGACGGCCTTGGATAACATGTCCCAGGGCCTTTGCATGTTTGACAGTGAGCAGAAGCTGCTCGTCTGCAATCATCGGTATCTTGAGATTTACGACCTGCCGAAACGGCTGGCGCGGCGCGGCACCAGTTTCCGCGATATCATTGAAAGCCGCATAAAAGCCGGCAATTTCCCGGGCGGGAATGCTGACACGTATCTCGTCGAGCGGCTCGCTTCAGTGCGCGAACCGGTGCGTAACACGCAGCTGCATGAGTTGCAGGATGGGCGGATCATAGCCATCACGCACCAGCCCATGGAAGGCGGCGGCTGGCTTGCAACGCACGATGACGTTACGCAGCTGCGGCGCATCGAGGCCAAGCTTTCCTATATGGCACGTCACGATGCGCTGACGGATCTTCCCAACCGCACACAACTCAAGGAACGGCTGGAGCAGCTTCTGCCCGTTTCCGACGGACGCAATCTGGTCGTGGCTGTCGTTGAAGTCGACCGCTTCAAGGAGATCAACGAAACGCTAGGTCCATCGGTTGGCGATGTGCTGTTGCAGGGCGTGGCCCAGCGACTGCTCCGCCGTATGGAAGCGGCGGAAATCGTGGCCCGCATCGGTGCGGACGAGTTCGTTATCCTGCAGTGTGTCGACGACGCCAATGAAGTCGATAATATCGCTACGCAGGCGCAGTCCGTGCTCGGCACTTCGTTCGACATCGAAGGACATTCTCTGACGATCACGGTAAGCGCAGGCGTTGCGGTTGCGCCGGCCGATGGCGAAACCGCTGATGATGTGTTGAAGCGCGCTGAACTCGCGCTGGGCCGTGCCAAGGAAGATGGGCTCGGCAATATCCGCTTCTTCGAACATGAGCTGGATGGGCGCATGCGCGCGCGCCATAAGCTTGAGCAGGATATGCGCATTGCTCTGCGTGAAGGGCAGTTCGAACTCTATTATCAGCCGCAGATAAATCTGGCCGATGGCAACATCGCGGGCTTTGAAGCCTTGCTGCGCTGGCAGCACCCAGAGCGCGGCTTCATTTCGCCATCGGAGTTTATCGCCGTGGCCGAAGATTGCGGTCTGATTGTACAACTGGGCGACTGGGCGTTGCGGCGGGCGTGTGAAGAAGCCGCAAGCTGGGCACAGCCCAAACGCGTTGCAGTGAACCTGTCCGTAGCTCAGTTCCGATCAGGCTGCGTGCGTCAGTCGGTAATATCCGCGCTCGGTTCATCCGGGCTGCCGCCGAACCGGCTGGAGCTGGAAATCACTGAATCGGTGTTGATGCAGGAGGGAACCGAAGTTCCCGCCGTGCTCGGCAAGCTTCAGGACATCGGCATCGACATTGCGCTGGATGATTTTGGCACCGGTTATTCGTCGCTCAGCTATTTGACACGGATGCGCTTCGACAAAATCAAGATCGACAAGCACTTCATAAGCGGTGCCGGACAGGAGCTTGATAGCGCGCTGGCCATTCTGCGATCGGTTGTGGCGCTATCTCAGAGCTTGCACATCAAGACTGTTGTTGAAGGTGTGGAGACGGCCGAGCAGCTTGCAATGGTGAAGAGCGAAGGCTGCACAGAGGCACAGGGCTTCTATGTCGGGCGCCCCATGCCGGCGCAGCAGGTTGCGGCGTTGCTGTCGCGGGAAACATCTGGCCGCAAAATGGTATCGTGAGATACATGCGGGGCTGAAAGCTGAGGCCTGTTTAGGCCCTCAGATTCAGTCGGACGTCTGGTTGTCTGGGCTATTGTTCCAGCGACGCCGGTGGCCAGGGCCAAGCTTCTTCGTAGCCGCCCTCAGGCTCAAGGAAGAAAAAATCAATGCCGATGGGCAGCACTTCAGGATCACCGACAGGGCGCACCGTCTGCTGCTCGCTGTAATCTGATGGTGGCGATCGATATAGCGTTTCGCCATGGGAGCTGGCGGCCAGAAGCGGGACAAAGACAAGCGCCAATACGCCGACGCGAGACATGGATCATCTCCAGAATGGACGAGATGCATAGTGCATGTCCGCGCTTAAGGAAGGCTCGGCGCTATGTGTTCGAGTTGAAGCAAATAGCGAACAGTGCCGTTCCGCTGAATCGCGAAGCGCTTTACTATCGGCCATGGAATGCGAAGCATGGCCACGTCAGGCCGTGGCGAATAAATGATCGATGAGGAGACCATGGCGGAAACGGCGCAACGGGGCACGAGTGTGCCGGACGAAGAAGCCCTGGTGATTTTTCAGAACCAGTGGGACGTTTATCGCAAGTTCCTGCAGCACGATTATCTGTCCAACGGTGTTGCATGCAGCGTGTTGCAGCGCTTCCTTACCAAGGACATAGCGCGTCCGTTTCATTTCATAGATCTTGCATGCGGCGATGCCAGCGGCATTGCTAAAGTGCTGCGTGATGCGCCGGTTGAAAGCTATCTCGGCGTTGATCTGTCTGCGCCTGCGCTTGCTTTGGCAGCTGACAATCTGGCCGCAGTCAATGCGCCGGTCACGCTGACAGAGGCGGACTTTTCAACTGTGCTGCAGGGGCTGGAGCAGCCGGCCGACATCGTCTGGATCAGTCTGTCGCTGCACCATCTGGAAACGGACGGAAAGCTTGAGTTCATGCGCGGCGTAAAACGCGCGCTGGCTCCGCAGGGTGCGTTCCTGGCCTACGAGCCGACCTGCCGCGATGGCGAAACGCGGCCGGCATACCTTGAGCGCTTCGATGAGATCTGCCGGCGGGAATGGACTGCGCTCACCGCGCATGAATACGCCGAGGCGATACATCATGTGCGAACCTGCGATCTGCAGGAGACAGCCACACAATGGTTGGAGCTAGGGCGGGAAGCGGGTTTTGCTTCGGCTGCGGAGCTTTATCGCTCGCCTGACGATCTGTTCCGCTTGTTCCTCTATCGGCACTAGGCTGCCGATCTGAATTGCGGGCGACATGCGCAACAAAGACGCCTGCACAACAAAAAAGGGACGCTGAAAGCGTCCCTTTTGAAATCCGTCATTGCTGATAAGTCGGTTTTCCGACCGATCAGGCCTGGGCGGAAGCCGCCGCGGCACCGCGACGCAGGCCGGCCAGCTTCTTCAGGCGCGTGCGGCCACCGGCAGTGTTGCCCTGGGTCCGCGTGATCGTGGCGCGCGGAATAGCCCGGCGTGCCTTTTTCTTGCGGGTTTCAACGTTGCGGAGGCTGCGTTTGCTGCTGCTGCTCATGGCGTTCACCGAATTGGGGCGCGCGCGCCCTTCACAGAATTGGATTAACGCTCTCGGAGCCGGTACGGCCATTCAAGCGTGAAGGGCGCTTCCTAGGTCATCTTTCGCCCTGACGCAAGGGCTGCCGCCGAATTGGGCGACATAAAACTGCAACATGAGTCCCTTAGCCGGACGCCAACGCCCCCCCGCATTCCAGCCCATGGCTTTGGGCGCGGCGGGGCCAATGGGATCAGCCTGCGGGCTTTGATTAACGGCGAGGATCGAACAGCATGGCTGTGGGTGAGGATGCCGTCGCGCGCGGTGACAATGGACTGCGGCGTGGACGCAACCAGCGGCTGCGGCAGGCGGTGCATCGCCACCGCGCTGTAACGCGGCAGGGCCTTCAGGAACGTCTCTTCACGCTGGCGTTCAGCGGTCTCGTCTACCCCCAGATCTGGGAAGATCCGATTGTCGATCTCGAAGCGCTCAATCTGCGCGAGGACGAGCATCTGGTCGCGATTGCTTCGGGCGGATGCAACGTATTCAGCTATCTGGCCACCGTACCGGTGCTGGTAACGGCGATCGATCTCAATCCGGCGCATGTTGCCCTCAACCGGCTGAAGCTCGCCGCGTTGCGCTATCTGCCGGACTATGACGCTTTCCGCAGCTTCTTCGTTGATGCCGATAGCAAAGACAACGTCGAGGCATACTTCGACTATCTGCGCGACCACCTTGATCCGCAGACGCGGAAATATTGGGAATCGCGCGATCGGCTGGGGCGTCAGCGCATCGGCTATTTCGCCACCAACTTTTACCGGCACGGCCTGCTGGGTAACTTCATCGCGGCCGGGCACAAGCTCGCGCGACTGCACGGCAAAGATCCGCGCCGGGTACTGGAAGCCAAATCGATGGCGGAGCAACGCACGTTGTTCGACAGCGAATTGGCGCCGCTGTTCGAGAAGCGCCATATCCGCTGGCTGCTGAACAAGCCATCGGCGCTGTTCGGGCTGGGCATTCCACCGTCGCAGTTCGATGCGCTGAAGGGCGGCGCCGACAGCATGGCGGATGTGTTGCGCGCACGGCTGGAGCGCTTGGCGTGCGGCTTCGACCTGAAGGAAAACTACTTTGCATGGCAGGCCTTCGGCCGCCGCTATTCGACGGCTACCGATGCACCGTTGCCGCCCTATCTGCATCGGCAGGGCTTTGAAAAGCTGCGCCGCCGCGCATCGGATCTCAACGTCGTGCATGCCTCGTTCACCGAGCATCTGGCGGCGTCTCCTGCCGCTTCATGCGATGCTTATGTGCTGCTCGATGCGCAGGACTGGATGACGGACGAGCAACTCGGCGCGCTGTGGAGTGAGATCGTGCGCACCGGACGCCCGGGCGCCCGTGTGATCTTCCGCACCGCTGGCGAAGAAACCATCCTGCCGGGCCGCGTGCCCGACGCAATTCTTTCGCGCTTCAGCTACGACCGCGATTATGGCCGTACACTGACGGAAAAGGATCGCTCGTCGATCTACGGCGGCTTCCACCTTTATACGCTCAACGCCTGAGGAGCAGCGCGTGGCTCAGCCGGCTTCGGGATCATCCGCCAGTGCGCACATGGATGCCATCTACCGGCGCCAGCGCTACATCTACGATGCGACGCGCAAATATTATCTGCTGGGGCGCGATCGCCTGATCGGCGAATTGCGCCCGCCAGCCGATGGCGCAGTGCTGGAAGTGGCGTGCGGTACCGGCCGCAATCTCATCGCGGCAGCCCGCGCCTATCCCGACGCGCGGTTCTATGGCTTCGACATTTCCGCGGCGATGCTGGAGACGGCGCAAGCTTCCATCAACGGCGCTGGGCTCGATGGCCGCATCCAGATTGCGCACGGGGATGCAACCAGCTTTTCCGCCGTTGAACTGTTCGGCGTCGAGGCGTTCGATCGCATCTTCATTTCGTATGCGGTGTCGATGATTCCGCCGTGGCGTGAAGCGTTGCAGCAGGCATTGCATGCGCTGGCGCCGGGCGGCCAGTTATTGCTGGTGGATTTTGGCGATCAGGCTGGGTTGCCGGGCTGGTTCAAGCGCGGTTTGCGGCGTTGGCTGGCACACTTTTCAGTTACGCCGCGCGATGCGCTGGCCGATGAGCTCGCCCGCATCGCCGCTAAGTCGGGATTCAGCGTGCAGTGTAACCAGCTCTATCGCGGCTATGCGGTTTACGCCGTCATCAGCAAAGATCCGGCTTAAGCCGCAGCACACCGACAACATGCGTCATCCGTTGCGCCGTTGCAGTTGAAGCTGTGCTGGGCAGATGCCGCTTGGATGCCGCGGGCTAGCCGGCGAACATGCCCCGCGCGATCAATCCCGGCACCAGCAGGGCAGCGGACCACAGCGCAGCGGCGACCACGCTCAGCGGGATGAAACTCGCCAGCGGCATGTTCTCAACGCCCGCTGCAATCGGAACCGTTGCCCGGCGCGTTCCCAAAGCCTTGCTGGTGATGACACCGATCACACCGTTCTGGCGCAGGAAGCTGCGCGCTGCCGCAACGCCTTTACCGGCGTCATTGATGTACCAGGCGTCGGAAAGTTCGCCCCGTGATGTCGCGCCGGCACGATGAAAGAACAGGTCGGCGGCGAGAGCACCGGCGGCACCCGCAAGGAAAATGGGCAGGAATGAACCGCCCGCATAAAGGTGCAGGCCGCCAATGAAGGCAAAAACCACCATCATCGGAATAACCAGCGACGCCATCGGGATCGCGCCCGCGAAGGCAACGGCGAACATGATCGCCGCGATCAGCCATTCGTGGTCGCGCATGAAAGCGAAGATCGCGTCCTGATAGGCGACAAAGAGCACCGGCCACAGGATGACCCAGATGGCCCAGATGAAAGCGCTGGCGACATTGGCGATCTGAAACGGGACCTGCGGCATGGCAAACATGCCCGCCACGACTGGGATCACCGCGCGCACCGGGCCGACGAAGTGGCCGAGGAAAACGCTCCACAGGCCATGCTCTTCGAAGAAGGCTTCACCGCGCGGAATGAGCGTTGGGTTGTTCTTGAACGGCCAGACGTTCGGAATGGTGTCCTTGAAGTAGAGGCCGATCCAGTAGGAAACGGTATAGCCCGCCACGCCGCCTAGCCCTGCTGCTACAACACTCCACAGCAGAACGCTGGAGCCGACACCGCTGGCGGCCAGCAGAAAGGCCAGCGCGGTGAGGATGGCCCAGCCCGGCCACACGATGGAGAGGAAGCAGAGCGATTCACCGAAGGCGACCAGAAACGCAATCGGTATGGCCCAGCCCTGACCCTGTCGCACTACGGAAACGATCGATTCGACGAGGCTATCGGTCATGGCGTGGTCCCATTGTTATCGGAGCGACGGGCGCTTGGACGTGGACAGGTTGGCCGATGCGCAAGACCGGCAATTAGTGCCGCCCGACGCGGGACTCAACCCGGCCATCAACCCCGGCGGCAGCGGCGCTTCATTTCGGCGCCCAGTTCCCTTGATACCTCGGTGGCCAGCATCATGCCGCGCGAGACCTGTGCCGGTGTCAGGTTATTTGCACCGCGCAGCACACCCGGCGCGCGGTCGGCCTCGTTCTTGCCATGGGCAAGCTCTTCGCAGGAGAGCTCTTTCTTTTTGCTCTTGAGCGCAAACAGGCGCACGCCGGAAGCATAGGCCTCGGGCGGGGCAGGGGCTCTTAGCCAGGCGCGATCATGGTCATCGACGAGATGGCGCAAGGTGCGCTGCCGCTTGGCGATGCAGTCGCTCGAATCGTCAACGCAGGTCAGGCCGGAACTGGCGCCCCCGGTGGTGACGTTAGGGCCGGTGCAGCCGACCGGCGCGAGGGGCACAAAAACGATGAGCAGAACCGGAAACCTCCGGCGTCGGTCGAGATTCATTCTTGGTCCCTTGTCGGCGCACGGTTAAAGCCCGTAGAAGGCCACCATGGCCGCGTCAAGGCGAATTCGATGCGCGGCGGCAACAGCGAAAGGCGTTCCCATGGCACACGCGATCCGTATCCAGGCAAATGGCGGTCCGGAGGTGTTCTCCTGGGAGGCAATCGCGGTGGGCGCGCCGGGACCGGGTGAGGCACTGCTGCATCAGCGGGCGGTGGGCCTCAACTACATCGATGTCTACCATCGCACGGGGCTTTATCCGCTGGCATCCTTCCCGGCCATCATCGGCATGGAGGGCGCTGGCGTCGTTGCCGCGGTCGGGCCGGGGGTGACGGACGTGGCCGTCGGCGATCGCGTCGCCTATGCCGGTGTGCCGGGCGCCTACGCCGAGGAGCGCCTGATCCCGGCCGATCGGCTGGTGAAGCTGCCGGACGACGTGAGTTTCGAGACGGCGGCGTCGGTGATGTTGCAGGGTATGACCGCGCGTTACCTGCTGCGCGAGACGTATCCTGTTTCCGCCTCCACGGTGCTGCTGTTCCATGCCGCTGCCGGCGGTGTGGGCCTCATTGCCTGTCAGTGGGCGAAGGCGCTGGGTGCCACCATGATCGGCACTGTCGGTTCGCCGGAAAAAATGGAGCTGGCCAAGGCCGCCGGCTGCACGCACGTGATCAACTACCGGACAGAAGATTTCGTCGCGCGCGTGCGCGAGTTGACCGGCGGGCAGGGCTGCGATGTCGTCTACGACAGCATCGGCAAGGATACGTTCCCGGCGTCGCTCGATTGCCTGAAACCGAAGGGCCTGTGGGTCAGCTTCGGCAATGCTTCCGGCCCGGTGCCGCCGTTCGATATCGGTCTGCTGTCAGCCAAGGGATCGCTGTTTGCCACCAGGCCCTCCGTGATGGCCTACACCGCGACCCGCGCCGACCTTCTCGCCAACGCCAATGAGCTGTTCGGAATGATCGCCAGCGGCGCCATCCGGCCGAACATTTCGCGCACCTATCCGCTGCGTGATGTTGCGGAGGCTCACCGAGATCTGGAATCGCGCCGCACTACGGGTTCGATCGTGCTGACGGTTTAACGCCCGCTGCACTTTACCTGCCTGCCGCTGCTGCCGATCTTTCGCGGGCCGTTTCTTGCGCCCTGGCGCAAACCCAAAACTAGGGTTAGCGAGCAACTTCTGGTTATGGTTTACCGCAGGTAACCATGACGGTGAACGCTTGCTTTCCGGCTGCGCGGAACCGAGCCATTTGCGCCAGCTTGGAGCGCATTTGAACGGTGCCGTTTACCTATATGGCGGCCGCCATTTACCAGTTTTCATCCCCTGCCTGCCATCCTCGATCATGGTTATCGAGACGCCGGGATAAGCAACAAAAGCGGCGTCGTCCGAAATGTAATGAGTACGGGCGGGACACGAAATGGCACGGCTGGAACTGAGAAACCACGGATTTGAGGAAAGCACCGATTACGCAGCAGCGCCGGATGCTTTTTTCCAACTCGGCCTTAGGTATTGCGTAGGCCGGGATGTGAAACTCGATCTCATCGAAGCGCACAAATGGTTCAACCTTGCCGCCATGCGCGGCAACGACGACGCCAAGCGCTATCGGCTTGAGATCTCACGCGAGATGACGAAAGTGCAGATCTCCCGTGCGCAGCGTCTTGCTCGCGAGTGGATCAAGAAGCACTGACGCATCCCTATCGGAATGTGTTCCGGTTGTCCGTTGCGCTGGATCAAGATCATTGGCTGTCTGCCGCAAATAAGTCTGGAGCTGGGCGCTACTGTCTGCGCGGCTCGGATTGCGAGCCCGTGATAACTCCAGCGCTATCGCAAGGGGCAGCCAGAACATGTGGGAAGCCGTCGCCGGTTTTGTCTCCGCAATCATCGCCGCCATCGGTCTCATGGTGGCGTGGCGGCGCAGCAGGGAAACCGCGCTTCGCACCGGGGAAGTGTTGAGCTGGTCTCAACAGGTCATCTCGGCCATGCAGCGGCTCAATCTGATCTGTCAGGGACATGCTTCCATCGATCCTGAGATGGAGCGTGATGCGCTGCGTCAGGTCTATTTCGAAACGTCGGTGCTGGCCGAGCAGGGGCGGCTGTTCTTCAGGAACGCGGCCGCAGGCGATCATGGGGCTGACAAGCCCGAAGCCTATCGCGGTCGTCGCCCGGAAATTCTCGATCAGATCCTCGTTGCCCACGCGATCGCGGGCACCTTTACCGCTGCCGATAAGGAGCGCCGCGCCCGCATGTGCTGCGTCGCGCACGATGCCGCCCGCCGCTTTGTCACGCTGGCGCAGAAGGAAGTGGGCCGTAGCCGCACCGTTTCGGCCGAAACCAGCAAGGGCGGCACCGGCACCAATCTCGATATTCTGTTGGCTGAGGTCGCGCCGGAGCGGCTGGCTTAGCTTCGGCAGATGCGCGCCCGAACGTGCGCGCATCCCATCGGGGAAAGTGAGAGGCAAAGACGTGTTACGTCTTCGCCTTCACATAGCTGCCCGGTGCGTCTTCGATTGCACCCAGCGTTTCGCCCGGCTCGCGCGGAACAGTCCAGTCGCCCGAACGCTCATGCAGCCACTCTGACCAATAGGGCCACCAGGAACCGGGATGCTCTTTGGCGGTCTTCAGCCAGCCGTCCAGCGTGTCGGCGTGCTTGCCATCGGTCCAGTACTGATACTTCATCTTGTCAGGCGGATTGATAACGCCGGCGATGTGGCCTGAGCCGGACAGCACAAACTCGACATCACCGCCCAGCAGCAGCGACCCCGCATATACCGACTTGGCCGGCGCGATATGGTCTTCCTTAGCGGCCAATTCGAACACCGGGATTTTCACCTTGCCGACATCCAGACGCGTTCCGGCAACGGAAAGCTGGCCTTTCGCCAGCCGGTTCTCGTTGTAGAACTCGCGCAGATAGAAGTTGTGGTTGACCGGCGCCATCCGCGTCGAATCCTGGTTCCAGAACAGCAGGTCGAACGGAAACGGCTTCTTGCCCAGCAGGTAGTTGTTGACGATGTACGGCCAGATCAGATCGCGCGGGCGCAGCATGTTGAACACGTTGGCCATGCGCGAGCCGTCAAGATAACCGCGCTCGGTCATCAGTTCGTTCAGCGATTCAAGCTGTTCTTCATCGGTGAACAGCAGCAGGTCACCGGCAAAGGTGAAGTCGATCTGCGTCGTGAGGAAGCTGGCGGAGTTGAACAGATCTTCGCCGCGCGTCGCTAGATACGACAGCGTTGTGGCCAGCAGCGTGCCACCGACGCAGTAACCGGTGACGTTGATCTTATCGACGCCGGTTTCGCGCTTAACGGCATCGGTGGCGCTCAGGATGCCTTCCTGCATGTAGTCCTCGAAGGACTTGTGCGCGAGCGTGGCATCCGGGTTCACCCACGAGATGACGAAAACAGTGAAGCCCTGATCGACGAGATACTTGATGAGGCTCTTGGCCGGCGTGAGATCCAGCACATAGAACTTGTTGATCCACGGCGGTGCAATCAGCAGCGGAATTTCGCGCACCTGATCCGTCGTCGGCGTGTACTGGATGAGCTGCAGGATGTCGTTCTGGTAGACGACCTTACCCGGCGTGGTCGCCAGATTGCGTCCCACCTCGAACGCCGTCGCGTCCGTCTGGCTGATCTTGAGCAGATCGCCGGACTTCTTCATGTCCTCTGCCAGCAGTGTCATGCCCTGCACGAGGTTTTCGGCGTTGGTCGCCAGTGTTTCGTGCAGCACTTCCGGATTGGTCAGCGGAAAGTTTGATGGCGAGAGCGCGCTCGTCACCTGACGCATGTAGAATTCCGCGCGCTGGCGATCCTTGCCCTCCAGCCCGTCGGTGTTGAGCAGCATGTCGTCAGCCCACCGTGCCGTGAGCAGATACGCCTGCTTCCAGAAGTCGAAGTAGGGATTTTGCGACCATTCGGGGTGCTTGAAACGGTTGTCGCCGGGATCGGGTTCGGCCACCGGCTTCACGGTCTCGCCGAACATCCGCATCACGGTGTTGTTCCACAGCTCCGCGTAGGAGTGCATCAGCTTGCCCTGCGCCTGTGCGAAGCGGGCAGGATCGGCAAGCCACTGCTGGGTCAGCTCGGTCATGGTCGTGGTAGCCTCGGTAATTTCCGAGGCCGCCGAATAGGGGCCCATCTTTGCGTCGTCGCGTTCGATGAACTCGGCCAGCACATGGCCACCCTGTTCGAACAGGCGCAGCAGGTTGCGGGACAGCTCTTCAGCGTTCACCGCGGGGTAAGGCGGTTGCTGGCTGCCGGGTCCGGCTTTCGGAGGCTCCTGCCTGGTCTTGGTCATTGAACCCTTGAAAATTAACTGCGGCCGCACTTATCGGCCATCTATCCTATGCCAATGTTTTGCGACATTGCGCGGCTAGTGTCACTTGAACGTGTGGACAAACTGCGACCGTGGCGGCCTCTGCTGCTCACGATCAGAATCGCGTAATCTCACAGCAGAAATAAGCATTTGGAGGCCGGATGCCGGACGGGCTGCCCAGGATGTCGCAACGCGGCCTTTTCGCACCTGCGTGCGCTTCAGTGCTGCCGACGCGTCCATTGCGCAGCACAGGTGACCGCATCCTGCGAGCCGCGTCCGGTGCAGCCATCGCATTCGGAATTTGCCTCAGCCTGACCGCATGTGCCGGCAGCACCACGCCGCTGCCCGACCTGAGGCGCGCGTCGGCGCCCTCGCTTTCCCAGCAGGAACAGAAGGAGGCGATGGAGGCGCTGAGCCGCAAGGGCAATCATCACGCCGACGACGCTGTGCGCGAAATCGAGGGACAGGAATAGCGTACTCAGCCTGTGAAGGCGGCCGCGTTCGGGGAGAGGCAGGCGTCTGCAGGCAAAGTTTACCTTCCTGGCCAGAACTGGACGGAAGCAGACATCTTCTGTTGGGGCAGATCGCACTCTGTTTGCGCGCCATAAAATTCGCGCTCTACTCCAACAATAGTGCAGATGCCGCCCATGCATTGCCGTCAGGTCTGGACGGAGGGTGGCGCGAGGGCGTAAACACGCGAACATCATTTGAAATAGCCGATTGTTCCAAGCGATCCGGCTCGACCGAGAGGCGTCCTGTGCACGAGGACTTTCACCGTATCAAACGCTTGCCACCCTATGTGTTTGCCGAGGTCAATAGGCTGAAGGCGGCCGCCCGTGCACGGGGCGCCGACATTATTGATCTCGGGATGGGAAACCCCGATCTGCCGACGCCGCAGCACATCGTCGACAAGCTGGTCGAGACAGTGGCGCGTCCGCGCACCCACCGCTACTCCGCTTCCAAGGGTATTCCGGGGCTTCGTCGCGCTCAGGCCGCCTATTACGAGCGCCGCTTCGGCGTGAAGCTCGACCCTGAGACGCAGGTGGTTGCGACGCTCGGTTCGAAGGAAGGCTTCGCCACCATGGCGCAGGCCATTACCGCGCCGGGCGATGTCATTCTGGTTCCGAACCCGACCTATCCCATTCACGAATTCGGTTTTCTGCTGTCGGGCGCCGCGATGCGCCACCTGAAAGCCGGGACGGGTGAGGAGTTTCTGCGCCAGGTTGAGCACGCCTGCGTGCACACTATCCCCAAGCCGCTGGCGCTGGTGCTGTCGTATCCGTCGAACCCGACGGCGATGGTGGCCGACCTTGATTTCTACAAGGATGCGGTTGCGCTGGCGAAGCGTCTGGGTCTGATCATCCTGTCGGACATCGCCTACACCGAGATTTATTTCGACGGCAATCCACCGCCATCGGTGCTGCAGGTGCCGGGCGCGATGGACATCGCGGTTGAGTTCACGTCGCTGTCGAAGACCTACAACATGCCCGGTTGGCGCATGGGCTTTGCGGTTGGCAATGAACGCCTGATCGCCGCGCTGGCGCGCATCAAGTCCTACCTCGATTACGGCGCCTTCACGCCGATCCAGGTGGCCGCCGCTGCTGCGCTCAACGGTCCGCAGGATTGCGTCGAAGAGATCCGCGCCACGTATCACAGCCGCCGCGATTGTCTGGTGGAATCCTTCGGCCGCGCCGGCTGGGATATTCCGCCGCCACCCGCCACAATGTTCGCATGGGCGCCCGTGCCGGAGCAGTTCAAGGAACTCGGCTCGGTCGAGTTCGCCAAGCTGCTCATCGAAAAGGCAGAGATCGCCGTCGCCCCGGGCCTTGGTTTCGGCGAATACGGCGAAGGTTTCGTCCGCATCGCGCTGGTTGAAAACGAGCATCGCATCCGTCAGGCAGCCCGCAATCTCAAAAAGTTCCTCGCCCAGCCGGGTGAAAGCGGGCATAACGAGTTTCCGATTCAACAGAACGCGAGCCGTTAGTTCGCGGCAATCCAATGACAAAATCACTGAAATTAGGCGTGGCCGGCCTTGGCACAGTCGGCACCAGCCTCATCGAATTGCTTGCCACCCATCGCGACCGTCTCGCCAATCTGGGCAGCACGGTTGATGTCGTCGCTGTTTCCGCACGCTCGAAGGACAAGCATCGGGCGATCACGGAAACCGCTGGTGTCACCTGGTTCGATGATCCGATTGCGCTGGCGCGCGATCCCGCCATCGACGTGTTCGTCGAACTGATCGGCGGCGAGGACGGCGTGGCGAAGGAAGCGGTTGAAGCCGCGCTGAACGCCGGCAAGCATGTCGTCACCGCCAACAAGGCGCTGCTTGCCAAGCACGGCGTTGCGCTGGCGCAGCTGGCGGAGGAAAAGGGCGTTGCGCTGAACTTCGAGGCGGCGGTTGCAGGCGGCATTCCCGTCATCAAGACGCTGCGGGAGTCGCTGGCGGCCAACAGCGTGCGCCGCGTCTACGGTATTCTCAACGGCACCTGCAACTACATCCTTTCGACGATGACGGACGAGAAGCGCTCGTTCGCGGATGCGTTGAAGGAGGCGCAGGATCTGGGCTACGCGGAAGCCGATCCGACGTTCGACATCGGCGGCTTTGATACCGCGCACAAGCTTGCCATTCTCGCCAGCCTCGCGTTCGGCACCGAGATCAACTTCGACGAAATCGACGTCGAGGGTATCCAGTCCATCACCGACGCCGACATCGAAGCGGCCGAGGACATGGGCTACTGCATCAAGCTGCTGGGCGTCGCGACGCAGACCGATAGCGGCATCGAGATGCGCGTTAATCCCGCCATGGTGCCGGAAGAATCCGCCATCGCCGAAGTGTGGGGCGCGACCAACGGCGTCGCCATCGATTCCGACTTCTGCGGCAGCCTGCTGCTGGTTGGTCCCGGCGCGGGTGGCAAGGCCACCGCGTCGTCGGTTGCTGGCGATATCGTCGACATCGCGCGCGGCATCATCCTGCCGCCGCTGATGCGCAAAGCCGCCAGCCTAACGCCCTGCGTGCGCTCGAAGCTCGGCTCGCATCAGGGCGCCTACTACGTGCGCCTATCGGTTTACGACCGTCCCGGCACGATGGCCGCCATCGCCAAGCACATGGGCGATCGCGACATCTCGATCGAAAGCATGGTGCAAGGGCAGATGCGTGCTGGCGTGCCGGGTGCAGAAGCCCGCACCAAGGTGCGCGGCGCGCCGGCGCCCGTTCGCATCATCACCCACGAGACCACCGAGGAGGCGATCCGCCAGGCGGTGGAGGCGATCGAGCAGGATGGTAAGGTGTCCGAGCGTCCGCAGGTCATCCGGATCGAAAAGCTCGGCTAACGATTTTTTCGCGCTCCAGCAGGAGCGCGGTTCAGTGGCAACGCGACTGTGTGAGGATTTGAACTATGGCGGAGCCCGTCGGCAATTCTGGGCTTGATCGAGTGCTGGTGCTGGAGGTGACACGCGTCACTGAGGCGGCGGCGATTGCAGCGGCGCGCCTGCGCGGACGCGGGGCGGAGAAAGCGGCCGACAAGGCTGCGGTTGATGCCATGCGTCGCGAGTTGGCGCGGCTCAGCATTCGCGGCACCGTCGTGATCGGCGAAGGCGAGATGGACGAAGCGCCGATGCTCTACATTGGCGAGAAGGTCGGCTCGGGCGAAGGCCCCGAGGTCGACATCGCCGTCGATCCGCTGGAAGGCACCACCATCTGTGCCAAGGCGATGCCGAATGCGCTCGCAGTGCTGGCGATGTCGGAGCGCGGCGGCCTGCTGCATGCGCCCGATATGTACATGAACAAGATCGCCATCGGTCCAGGCTATGCGCCGGATCTTGTCGATCTCGACGCTTCGCCCGCCGACAACATCAACGCGCTGGCCAAGGCCAAGGGCGTGCCGGTTTCGGGCATCACGGCCTGCATTCTGGATCGGCCACGCCACGCCGAGCTGATTGCGGCTGTGCGCGCTGCCGGCGCTGCGGTGCAGCTCATTCCCGATGGCGACATTGCGGGTGTGATCTGGACCACCGATCCGGAAGAAACCGGCATCGACATTTATCTCGGCTCGGGCGGCGCACCGGAAGGCGTGCTGGCTGCTGCCGCGCTGCGCTGCATTGGCGGCCAGATCCAGGGTCGTCTGATGCCTGCCAACGATGAGGAGCGCACGCGCGCGGCGTCGATGGGCATCACCGACATCAACCGCAAGTTCAAGCTTGAGGACATGGCGTCCGGCGATGTCATCTTCTCTGCCGCTGGCGTCACCGATGGCTCGCTGCTCGACGGCGTGCGCTTCAACGGTGAATTCGCTGAGGTTGAATCCATCGTCATGCGCTCGAAGACAGGTACCGTTCGCCGCGTCCATACGCGCTGCCGCGACACCTCCGGCGGTGCCTAAAATTCAGCGGCGCAATGCCTGAAGTTGAGGCTTGCCGCAACCTGCTGCCTCCCTGAAGATCATACACGGCAAACGTGTACCTGATCCGGGGAGGTGCAGCGTGGACGAGCGCAACGCGGGCGGCTACTCAATCACCTACGGCGGTGAGGAAATTGAAACGCCGGTTTATGTGGCTGCCGGGCTGGCGGCTGTGCTGTTCGCTGCCTGGATCGCAACCGGGGCCACCCTCTGGCTGGTGCCCGCCGTCGCCGCTGCCGGTGTCACCTATTATAATGTGCCGCTGCTTGAACGCCGCCCGGCCATGGGCGCGAACCAGTACGGCATCTTCATTCAGGGGCTTGGTCTCATCCGCTGGCGCGCGATCGACAGGATCGAGCTGGTGGAAGTGGCCGTGCGCGCCAGCACCATCCACGAGCTGCAACTGAGCCTGAAAGAGCGCCTTTCCAGCGCGCTCGTTGCCGACTGGCGCAAGCAGCCGTTCTATCGCTCATTGATGCGCCTGCCGTGGAAGATGGCCAGTACCAACGTCGTCAGCATCAATCTTGAGCCGTTCAACCGGGAACCGGAAGAGGTGCATCGTACGGTTTTGCGGCTCTGGCGCCATTACCGCAGTTAGACCTGCACCGGCGGCCGGCTCCCCGGAGGGGAGGCGCCGAGCGCCAACTTAAAATGCGCTGGCGGCCGGCTGCGCGGAGCGCAGTCGCCAGCGCGAGAGAAGTCGCTGCGACGCCTGTTGAAAAGTCTCGCTTCCTATCGCCAACGCGGGAGCAGGGTGGTCAACTTCGCTGGTGGGCGAATCGAAATCATCCGGGGGCGGTCAATGGCTACGGCGCTGAAACAGCGGGAAATCGATGCAGAACTTGCGCCCCCGTTTCTTGGTATTGCGTCATCGGCGCGTGGATTTACGTGGCGCGAGCGGCTGACGCCCGATGCGCATCTGCGCGCGACCACCATCAGCCAGCGCCACGGCTTGCCGGAATTGCTCGGCCGCATGCTGGCTGCGCGCGGCGTTGCAATCGATGACGTACCTGTGGTGCTCAATCCCACACTCAAGGCGCTGATGCCCGATCCCAGCACCGTGCGCGACATGGACGCCGCTGCTGCCCGTATTGCTGACGCTGTCGTAAAAGGGCAGCGCGTGGCTATCTTCGGCGATTACGATGTCGACGGCGCTTCTTCGTCGGCACTCGTTGCGCGTTTTCTCAGCCATCACGGTTTGCAACCACGCATCTATATTCCTGATCGGCTGTTTGAAGGCTACGGGCCAAATCCCGCAGCCATCGAAACGCTGGTGAAGGAGGGCGCGCAGCTCATCATCACCGTTGACTGCGGCACCACCAGCCGCGAGCCGCTCGCACGTGCCGCTGAGCTCGGCTGCGATGTCGTCATCATCGATCACCATCAGGCCGACGAAGAGCTTCCCATCGCATGTGCGGTGGTCAATCCCAACCGGCAGGACGATGTGTCCGGTCTCGGTCACCTGTGCGCGGCCGGCGTTTGTTTCATGGTTCTGGTGGCCGCAACGCGCGAGCTGCGTCAGCGCGGATTTTACGGTCAAATCGCGCCGCCGGATCTGATGGGCGAAATTGATCTCGTGGCGCTGGCAACGATTGCGGACGTCGTTCCGCTTGTCGGTCTCAATCGCGCTTACGTCACGCAAGGGCTGCAGGTGATGCGCTGGCGCAAGAACATCGGCCTGCGCGCGCTGATCGACGCTGCGGGGCTCAACGAGCCGCCGACACCCTATCATCTCGGTTTCATTCTTGGCCCGCGCATCAATGCCGGTGGCCGTATCGGCGATGCAGCGTTGGGATCGCGGTTGCTTGCTGGTGAGGATGAGACGGAGGCGGCACGCATCGCTGCGCTGCTCGACCGTCTCAACAAGGAACGGCGCGATCTTGAAAAGCAGATGCTGGAGGAAGCGCTGGGTGCGGCCGAAGCGAAGCTCATGCAGGAGCCAGATACGGCCGTGCTGCTGGTCGGGTCGCACACTTGGCACAAGGGTGTCGTCGGTTTGGTGGCCAGCCGTCTGACTGAAAAATTCCGCCTGCCATCCTGTGTTATTGCATGGGCCGATGAAACGGGCGGTGAGGGGACGGGCTCGTTACGGTCGCTGCCCGGTGCGGACATCGGCGGCGCAGTGCGCGCCGCTGTAGCCGCAGGCCACCTGATCAAGGGCGGCGGTCATTCGATGGCCGCTGGCCTCACCGTAGCGCGCGAAAACATCGCCGTGCTGGAAGCATTTCTGCAGGAACGTTTGCAGGGCAGCGTGACGGAGGCGCGCGCGCGCGATGCGTTGCAGATTGACGGCGCGCTGACGCCGGGTGGCGTAACGGACGAGTTAATCGACCTCATTGGTCGCGTCGGCCCATACGGCCAGGGCAATCCGACGCCGCGCTTTGCCTTTCCGGCCGTCAACGTCAAATTCGCGAAGATCGTTGGCGAGGCGCATGTGCGCTGCGTGCTGCAATCGGCTGACGGCTCCAAGCTTGAGGCCATTGCGTTCCGGGCTGCGGGGCAACCGCTGGGCGACATGCTGCTGAGCTCGGGCGGGCTGCCGCTGCACGTCGCGGGCAGCGTCAAGCGGTCGTCGTTCAACGGTCGCGACAAACTGGAAGTGCACATCGACGATGTCGCCGATCCACGTCGCCAGGGTTGAGAGCGCTGCTGCGGCGCGTCCCGCTTGCGGGCTGCGATCTTCATGCTTGAGCGCGCGCAGCGTCGATACTGTATCGTATCGCGATATTCAATCGCGGCATCGTCCTATGTGGGCCGCTGCCCCATTGTCGCCGCGCGCGACGCTTGCATCCCACAGATTCCAGGCGTTCGGAACAGGTGAGCAGTTAGCTGCGCTACCTTTGATGGAAAATTACTGCGTCAAGCAACTGTAAATTGCAGTGCCCTAACAAACACAGTCGGCATCCCAGAGCGGACGCAGTTGTCGAATCAGGTTGTCTCCGCTGAGGGCGAACAGGATTATGGAAGAAGTCTAGTTTAGTGTGTGTGTTGGGAGTTGCGTATGTTGCGTTCAGGCATTTGTGGTGCCGCATTTGCGGCCATTCTCGCTGCATCCCCTGCGGTTGCCCAGGATCATAATTGGTCCGGCCTCTATCTCGGCGCTCATGGCGGCTACGGTTGGGCAGATACCGACTATCCAGGTACCCCCGCACACCCACGGGGAGCTCCGCGCCCTGATCTTGAGGGCGGATTGGTCGGTGGCCAGGTCGGCTACAATCACCAGATCAACAACATCGTGCTGGGCGTTGAAGCGGATTATTCGTTCACGCATATGGCTGAGACCGCGCGCGACGGTAATTTCATCACGCAGGATCACGAGTTGTCCGGTTTCGGCAGCATTCGCGGCCGCCTTGGCTTCGCTTCTGGCAACTGGTTGATTTACGGCACCGCCGGTTGGGCATGGAACCGTGCGGACCATAACCAGACGTGCCCCGCAGGCGCATTGGCTGGAACGCATTGCGCCACTGCAGGACAGTACAACCTCAGCAAGTCCGAGACCGAAACTGGTTGGGTTTATGGTGCTGGTGTTGAAACCGCGATCACCGAAAACTGGTCGCTCCGCGCAGAATATCTCCGCTACGACTTCGACAGCGAAGGCTATAATCTCGGCACTGCGCCGTCCGGCGTCGTGATCGGCACCAAGACGCTTGAGCATGAAGTCGACGTCGTTCGTCTTGGCGTAAACTATCGTTTTGGCGGACGTTCCGATCATCATCCGGTGTCGCTCAAGTAAGTAAGCCGGCGCGTCCGGACGACGGGCAAGGAATATAAAAAGGGGCCGTAACTGGCCCCTTTCGTGTTTCAGTTTGTTGGGCTGGGCATGTCGCTAAGAGCGGCTTCACTGTAGCCCGATCACCACGCAACCTTGACGCCGAGTTTGCCGTCGTAGGCGTTTCCGTCGGCGTGTTCACCGATGCCGACGAGGTACGATGCGTTGGCATAGATCGCGGCACCGTCGCCTACATCCGCTGTGAAGCCGGTGTTGATTTCGAATGTCGTGCCGCCCATGTCGGCTGCGAACGGGATGAAGCCCGTTGCAGACGAGAACTTCGTCTTTGGATCGCCAAGGAATTCGTACCAGAAGTTCGGCCGTACCCACGCGGTGAAGCTGGATGGTTCGCCCGTCAGCCAGGTCGGCGTGCCGAAGTCCTGCGCGAAGCGCACACCCACGCGGCCCACCAGCGAGTTGACGTTGTCGAAGTGCACCTGTGCGGCGACATCCGAACCGTTGTTGAGGTTGATGGTCTGATAGGCGAGCTGCACCTGCGGCTCGATGCTGAAGCCACCAGGCTCCGTGTAAACCGGATAGCCGCCTTCAAGCGATGCACCGAATGCGCCGCCATCGGTTTTCAACTTGTCGATGCGGTTGGACTTGGCGTCAATATCGTACCACGAGCCTAACAGCAGCGCGTCGACGTACGCGTTGTCCGGGGTGTAGTGCGTCCAGTAGGCGCCCCATGAGTAGGCCATGAAGCTGTTCTCGCCCGCCTTGCCGTCGCCGATGTGCTGCACATCGCCGGAGCCGTGACCGATGGCGAAGAAGGCACCGGCATGGTTGCGCGAGGTCCCGACATCGCCGTCGCGATAAAGATCCATGCCGCCCTGGAAGGCCCAGAAGTCATAGTCATACTTCGGGCCGGCGCCGTAGATGCCGCCTTTGCCGCCGTCGCGATCGCCGTGCTGACCGATGACACGCGCCCAGGCTGCGTTCGGTGCGCCTTCAGCGTATGCGCTAACGACTGTCCCGCGCCGCTCATGCAGCGTGTCGAGCATCAGTCGACCTACAGCAGCGTCATGGCCGGAACGGCGGCATAGAGCGAGGTTTCCTGGCGCCAGTCGGGAATGTCATCGCCGCCACCGCCACATATCGCCGCCGATGGATCGAGCGCGCAATCGAGATCGGAGCGCAGATACCAGTTGTCGGGATTGGCGCCGTTCTCGCCACCGCGATAGAGGGAGTATTCATACGGACCAGCGACGACCGGAGCTGCGAGCGTGAACAGGCCTGGCACCGTCGTGCTGCCGTTGATCGCATCGACAACGAGAATGCCGTCAAGCGTAGTGAGATCGCCCCCACCGCCGACGTTGTTGACACGAAGTGACGATGTTCCAATGCCGACGCCGTTATCAATCACAAGCCTATCAGACGGTGAACCGTCTGTGCCTAGATGAGTGTTGATACCCAGTGCGCCACCAGCACCACTGTAGGTATTGACGGTCAGCGTTTTGAACGGACCGGCAGCGGATGCGGGCGGCGTGAACTGCACCAAACTGTCCGCCCCATTGCTGAGCGATGTGAGGGATGAATTATCCGGGATATGCCAAGTTGATTGAAATAGATTCACGTCAGAATTACCGCCCGCTGCCGTCGTAGCAGCACCGAAAAGCGTGGAGTTGGCCGCTTCAAACGTTAGCGTTGCCCCGGCGTCAACATTCAAAAGGCGATCAGCATTAAGGGTCGAATTTCCGATCGTTGCGTCCAACGATCCACCGGTAACGTTGATGCCGATACCATCCGCCGCGCTCGTTGAGCTGTTGTAGAGGGTGATGCTGTTGGCGCCGGAAATGGAGCGAAAATTGTCTGAGGCTGGCCCATGAGATGTCAATGTAACACTATTGAGATCCATCGAACTGCCGTTAGCAAGCATTGCTGTTACGGCATTGCTGCCTGAAGTAACGACTGCGCCCGTGTTGAGTGTAATCCGCCCGATGGTGTCGACGTAAAGACCATGAGCGTTGTCCCCTTCGGTGCTGATTTCCGTATCGATTAACGTAATTAACGCGCCTGGACTGACAGCCCCAGCACCCACGGCTCCGTCACCGGTGGTGATGACCGTACCTCCAGTCATCTCAATTATACCGCCTGATGTTGCATTTAAGCCGTAGGCGTCGGAGCCTTCGGTCGTGATCGCGACACCGTTACTCAGCGTGATGAGGCCGTCTAATGCCCAGGCGCCGTGTGCCTCATCGCCTTCCGTACTTATCGTGCCGCCATCAGAGGTGATCGTGTCACCGAGCTGTGCATTTAAACCATGGCTCTGTTGACCTTGGGTGTTGATGATCACTCCGGTCAGTTCAATATTAGAGCCAATGCCAAGGGCTGACCCGGACGCACCGTAGGCGGCTTCACCCTTAGTTGTAATTGTGCCGCCCACGGCTGTGATAGTTCCGCCGTTATAACTAGCCAGACCATGGCCATTTTTGCCTTCAGTGCTGATCGCCACCCCTTGCAGGGTGATGAAGGAATCGCTGCTCTGCGTAACGGCCCCGAACGAAAATTCGCCCATTGTACTGATTGTGATACCGTCAGCTGTGACGCCGCCTCCGGAAGCCTCCAGCCCTGCGCTCTGTTGACCTTGGGTACTGATCGCCACGCCATTTAGCAGCGTGATGATTGAACCCGTGCCCCTTGCATAGGCGCCGACTTCATAGTCGTCCATTGTGGTGATCGTGGTTGTGCCGGCGGTGATGCTGCCGCCATCTAGCGCATACAGACCATAGCTGGAGTTGCCTTGGGTAGTTATCGTGCTGTGCTCCAGCGTGATGCGCGCATCGGCGCCCCATGCGTAGACGCCGAATGCCGAAGTGCCGGTTGTGGAGATAGATGATCCAGGAGAGGTTATGGTGATTGATCCATTCTGATCCGCATATGCTCCGTACGCGCCGTTTCCGCTTGTTGTTGCCGTCACGACTCCGCTGCTTACAATGGTTCCGCCGTTCAGCGCCCAAAGCGCATACCCGGCGCTGCCGGATGCTGTTGTGTCATAGTTCCCGCTGGCAATCTCATTGGTGCCATTCGCTATAAGTTGCTGAGCTTGCGCTCGCCCTCCTTGCATCACGGCAAACATCGCGATGATTGAAAACGCGCAGCAATGCGCATGGCATGACAAGGTCATAACCGTCCCTCTCGAAAAACTGGTTGCGGTCATGCCGCTGAAAATTGGAAGTGTCGCGCAGCGCAATGCAGCAACACCTGACGCGCTAGCTGGGGCACGGTATGAAGGTGACTAAAACAGCGGACGTCATCGCGCGTCATAGAGCGACCCCGACTGATCTGAACACAGACCAGCATCGGTGATTCGCAACGTGCGGCTATTCCTGCTCGCTGGGGCAAGAGTAGATGTGCTCAGTACCGTCGCAAATTAAGCACGGTGCACTGATTAATTTGAGATGACAGACATCCACTATCGGGTAGTGCAGTAATGGCGGAGTACTCCACGCTTCGATCTGGTCTCACTTCGGCTGAGAGGATCATCCAACTTGATGACTACAAACGTCGCAGAGCCGAAAACATCCGCTGTGAAAGAGAACCCGGGTGACTTCGTCACCTGACTCATTGCCTTCAGCGGAATGGGCATCGCGAGATTGATAATGCCATCGTCCCGGCACATCTGCTGTTTGCGCAGTAAAACTGACGACTTGCGTAGGCTGCCAGCTCATTCTTGGCGAGGAATATAATAGTGAGCAAACCGATGCGCTCTATCGCAACCGACATTTGCCTAGCAGTTTATTGACTGACGATGGTCGCGACCGTGGTGCTGCGGGATGTTCGGTCGCCCAACTTCACAAGGCTGCGTCGAATGTCTTCGATCCGCATATCACCTATGTTGGTGATTAGGGCTGATTGAGTGCCGCAACGTGAGCCACGCGGTCCTGCGCGATCTACGTATGATAGATCACGCCAGTCTTTATCCTACCGTACAGGAGCCGGTGGAGGAACCAGAAAAGAGGAGGATCAAGAAAACCAAGCTTTACCCGCAGGTTAGCTTGTGATGCTGGCGGTCCCTACGGGAAGACCGCTTCGGCCCGACAAGGCCAGCAAAATCAATGACTTACAACGTCGCCCCGCTCCAATTGATACCACCTAGCGATAGCCCTGAAGGGCTCGAAGATGGCCGTTCGGGAGCTGTATCACGTTCGCGCTTCAACGTCGCGTCGATGATGTATCGTGTTCCGAGGGTCGCAACTGTTGCTTCCGCTGTTACACTAGTGGCGGCTTCCGCTGGCTTCGGGGCATTTTACGCGTGGACCACGGGCAATCATCACGGGCCCTTCATTGGCGCTTTGAGCGTCTGCATGGCGCTCGGCCTTGAGGCTGCAAAGCCCTTTGCGATTGAAGGCGCGGCCGCTGCGTTGCGCTCATGGTCGCCAGTCCGTGCAGCGGCCCTTGCGGTTCTCAGTATCGTCGCCGTCACCTACAGCCTGACCGCCGAGCTATCGCTTATGGCCGCGTCCCGCGCCGATGCCTCCGCAACGCGCTCACAAGCTGCCGACGCCGCCGACGCCGCTAAAGCCCGCTATGACGCCGCCCGTCACGAACTCGCCACTTTGCCCGTAACGCGGCCCGTAGCAGCCCTTGAAGCGGAGATCGCCCGCCTCAAGACGACGCCAAGGCTAGCGCCTTGTGACGACACGGGCTCCAAGGCGTTCGGCAAGGTTTCTCGCCGTGTCTGCGGAGAGATCGCCACGCTCACCGCCGAAGCCGCGACCACGGCCCGCCGCACGGAATTGCAGACGGCGCTTGCAGCCGCCGAAAGTGACCTTGCATCGGCCCCGCTGGCGACTGACGCCGATCCGGCCGCCGCTGCATTGGTCACATACCTAGGGGCTCTTGGTGTCCGCGCCGACGCCGCCGAGCTGTCCCGTTGGTTGGCCTTGGTGCCGGTGCTGGCCCTTGAGGTCGGGAGCGCGTTCGCGGTTCTTCTCGTGGGCGGTACGCACTCTGTTTCAAGCCGTCCCAAAGGTGTCCCGGACAGCGTCTCAGAAGCTGCCCACAAGGCCTCTGGCGAGGCCATTGCGTCCGATGTTGCAGCGTTCGGTACTGTCCCACCCCTCCCGGCACTTGCCGCGCAAAGGCCCGTTTCTGAGGCCTCATCGGCAGCCCTGAACGATGGCGGTGCAACGGCCTCGGGCGGCGCTTTGAAAGCAGCCTTGCTGGAACACCTACAGGAACATGGCGGAGAGCTGCGAACGGGGCAACGAGGGCTGGCGAAGGCGCTGGGAACATCCACGTCGGAGCTGAACCGGACGCTCCACAGCCTAGCCGCCGCTGGCGTCATCGCCCTCAGCACGGCCCCGCACGGCACCGAGCTGCGCTTGATTGGCTGATCATAACCACCGCAGCCACCGCCTCAGAAAAACACTGAGGCCCGGCTGAACGCATCCACAATTTCACCGGCCAACAACGGCCACAACACCAAGGGGACACGATCATGATGACGACCACCACCGACTTCACGACCTGCGAAGCCCTTACAACACCTCTCACGGCCCGTCAGTACGTTGAGCGGCACGATGAGGACGTGTTGAACTACGTCGCAGACCTCGACAAGGCCCTAGAAGAGATCACGTCACGGGCCCACGTAGAGGCCGCGCGGCTTGGTGTTCCTCATTCCGCTGACGGCCGTTATCCGGCTGCGGTATGGGCTCTTGAAGCCACCCGCAACTGCTGAGGCGCAAGCCCATTCCTGCCCTAGAAGAGGCCCGTATCGCTTAGCAGCGGTGCGGGCCCTGCTGTTACCGGGGGGCTTATCTCACCACGCGACCTTGACGCCGAGCTTGCCATCATAGGCGTTGCCGTCGGCGCGTTCACCGAGGCCGACGAGATAGGATGCGTTGGCGTAGATCGCCGCGCCGCCGCCGATGTCAGTGCTAAAGCCGGTGTTGATCTCGAACGTGGTGCCGCCCATGTCGGCCGCGAACGGAACGAAGCCGGTGGCCGATGAGAACTTCGTCTTAGGATCGCCGAGGAACTCATACCAGAAGTTCGGACGCACCCATGCCGTGAAGGTTGACGGTGCTCCGGTCAGCCATGTCGGCGTACCGAAGTCCTGAGCGAAACGAACGCCCACACGTACGACCAGCGAATTGACGTTGTCGAAGTGCACCTGAGCGCCAACATCCGAGCCGTTGTTGAGGTTGATCGTCTGGTAGGCAAGCTGGGCCTGCGGTTCGATGCTGAAGCCACCGGGACCGGTGTAGACCGGATAGCCGCCTTCGACCGAAGCACCGAACGCGCCGCCATCGGTCTGCATCTTCGGGATGCGGTTGGACGCCGCGTCGATATCGTACCACGAGCCCATCAGCAGCGTGTCGATGTAAGCGTTGTTCGGTGTGTAGTGGGTCCAGTAGGCACCCCATGAATAGGCCATGAAGCTGTTTTCGCCCGCCTTGCCATCACCGATGTGCTGCACGTCGCCGGAGCCGTGGCCGATGGCGAAGAACGCACCGGCATGGTTGCGCGACGTGCCAACATCGCCGTCACGGTAGAGGTCCATACCGCCCTGAAAGGCCCAGAAGTCGTAGTCGTATTTCGGGCCAGCGCCGCAAATGCCGCCTTTGCCGCCGTCGCGATCACCATGCTGACCGATGACACGCGCCCAGGCTGCGTTCGGTGCGCCTTCAGCGTAGGCGCTGACAGCCGTGCCGCGCCGCTCGTGCAGCGTGTCGAGCATCAGGCGACCGTACAGCAGCGTCATGGCCGGAACGGCCGCATAGAGCGATGTCTCCTGCCGCCAGTCGGGTGTATCAGGGGCGCAAAGCGGCGCTGATGGGTCGAGTGCACAATCGAGCACGGAGCGCAGATACCAGTTATCGGGGTTGGCACCGTTCTGGCCGCCGCGATAGAGCGAGTATTCATAGGGTCCGACTACCACCGGCCCGGCGAGCGTAAGCAATCCCGGCACGGTTGTGCCGCCGTTAATTGCATCGACCACGAGGATGCCGTCGAGTGTTGTGAGATCACCGCCACCGCCAACGTTAGTCACGCTAAGCAGCGAAGAGCCAAGGCCGCTGCCGCCGTCGATTATAAGTTTATCGGATGGCGAGCCATCGGTGCCGAGGAACGTATTAACGCCCAGCGTGCCGCCAATGCCTACATAGTCCTGCACCGTCAGCGTTTTGAACGGACCGGCACTCGAACCGGGTGGAGAGAACTGCGCGAGACTGCCAGTCTGATTGATCAGTAGCGTAAGGTTGGAATCGTCGGTGATATTCCACACGGATGAGCCTAGAAGGTTTATTTGCGCCGTGCCGCCGGCGGCCATTACCGCGCTACCGGTAAGCGTCGTGCTGTCCGCGTAGATGTTGAGTGCGCCGATGTCGCTCACATTCAATAGTTTATCGCCGCCGGTGATGGTGGCGTTTGTGAGCGTGGCAGTGAGCTGGCCACTAACAACTTCAAAACCCGCTCCATCTGCGGCGCTCAAGCTGCTATTGGTGATCGTGACCGTGCTTGGGCCGGTTGAATGCACGATATTGGCGATAGCACCGGAAGTAGTCACCGTGCTGTCAGTCAGAGTGACCTCTCCACCGGATGCTAGTACGACACCATGCGATCCGGCTCCGGAAGTGCTTACGGTGGCGGACGTGGCAATCAAGTCCGTAGAAGCGTAGAGGCCGGCGGCATCACTGCCGGATGTCGTTACTGTCACATTGTCCGCCGTAAGCACACCCTGTGTGAGGGCCCGGAGCCCTTGGGCGCCTGTGCCCGACGTCGTGACAGCCCCATTTATGAAAGTGACCGAAGCGGAGTTCGCAACGACACCGAAGGCTCCGTCGCCGTTGGTAACGACGGTGACGCCGTTTGCATCAACTGTACCAAAGGTGCCTGCAAGGATGCCTTGGCTGTTGTTTCCGTGCGTGGTTATCGTTGTCCCGGTCCCGATAGTAATTAGCGACCAAGATGAGGTCGCCCGCGCACCGGCAGATGCGTTGCCAGATGTTTCGATGGTTGATCCGGAAGCAATGTCGATCTGTCCTCTGCTCGTCGCCCTCGCGCCATCGCCACCGGCTCCGGTTGTGGTGATGGTCAACGGCGACGTGCTGACGATGATGCCGTCGATGTCCGCTAGCAGGGCAGGCTCCCCAACCGTGATGATGGTCCCGCTGGCCGTCTGGGTTGCACCGCCCGTTGCGTGAACTTGCTGAGCTTGCGTTTCGGAAGACTGCAACACTGATAAAAGTGCCAACATCGAAACCGCGCAACAATGCGCATGGTATGGCGCGGCCATAACAAGTCCTTTCAATTCGGTGCGCGGCGTTGCCGCTGAATTTGGAACTCTGTTGACGCGCTCGCGCTCTATCTGGCGCGGCATTAACCTAGTCGCGGCTCACCTGAGCTGTTTAAGCATCAGCGATCTGATCATGGCAGTGAGCGACGTTCAGGCCATACGGTCGTGTTATGCTCAGGACCGTCGCATATTAAACACGGTCCACTGAACGTTGTTCTCAGTGCTTTGACGGATAGTGTTTAGGTCAGCCACAAACGCAAAAGGGCTCGCGAAGAGCCCTTTCCGTGCCGTGCTAACTGTTGTGCAAATGCCCCTTTGCAGAGGCCTTCACGAGTCAGCATCGGCCTTGTAAGAGAACTCACGCTTCAGCCCGCGATCATCCATGATGCGGTAAACCGACGACCTGCCGATGTTTAGAAGCTTCGCAACTGCTGTGGGGCTTTCACCCGCCACAAGCATAGCCTCAACCTCGTCGGCCTTTGCCATCGCAGTCGGCGCACGGCCTTTGTACTTGCCCTCTGACTTCGCCTTTGCGATGCCCTCGCGCTGGCGCTCCAACATTAACGAGCGCTCGAACTCCGCTACGCTGCCGAGTACGTTGAGCATCAGCTTCCCGGTGGCGGTGGACGTGTCGAGGTTCATTGCGAGGATGCGCAGCGAAGCGCCCTTTGCCTCGATCCTATCAACAATCGTCAGCAGGTCGCGCATCGACCGTGCAAGGCGGTCCAGTTTCGTGACGACAAGCGTGTCACCGTCTCGGAGGTAGTCGATAGCCGCTTCCAGCTCCTCGCGTTGCGCCACCGACGAAACTTGTTCGGTGAAGACTTTCTCGCAACCTGCCGCCGCAAGGTCGCGCTGCTGCGCCTCAAGTCCAGCCTCTTGCTCGGAGGTCGAGGTCCGTCCGTATCCAATCTGCATGTGCTTCCCCTATCCCACGTCATGCACCGTATGATCTAAAGATATGAAGGCACAAACGTCCCAAAATAGCAATGCCGCTTTAATGGGACACTCTTCACGGCTCTTGCCGGTCGCCCTCAACGAGTCACTAGGGCCTGCTCTTGTGGGACACTCTCTAGCCGTCACCGTTTTCCAGCGGACGGGGTTTCGTCGGCACTGGCACCCGTAGCGCCCTGAACCGCCAAGCACCCGTCAGCCGGAAAACGGTCAGGCTCTATGCAGCGGCTTTGAAGGTGCCGTCGAAGGGCTGGTAGCGGACGACCACGGGCCCCTCCAAGGCGCTCTCACGGGTGTGCAGCCGCGCCGCATCGCTCACTCGGCGGTAGCGCAGCGTCGGCGTCCACTTGTCAGGTGTGATGAGTGAAGGGGCGAAGACGTGTAAGGGGCGGTTTCCCGTGCCACGAGCGACGCTAGTCGCGTCTCGGTTTTCCAGCACACGGGCGGCGACGTGAACCGGGTCTTTGGCATCCGAGACAATCTCTTCTCCGTCCGGCGAGTGCAGCGTGACGGTGTAACGAAGGCCCTTAGAAGGGATAGAGGCAGGGTGCAGGTAGATGGATAGTGGCGCTATGGCAGTATCTCCGTGGGTGTTGGAAGGGCAGGTGAATGCTCGCCGTCGATTGAGAGACGGACGCGAGTGAGGTGTTGGTGCGCGGGACGGGAAGCCGAGGAGGTCTAGCGCCGCTTGAGACGCGACTGCATCGGCCGGGAGACAACAGCCCCCGCCCCCCTGCTGCTGCTCAACGGCGACCGACACTCAACGAGAAGCCAAGCATCCGAGCGGCGAAAGCCTCGCGCTCAAGAACGTCTCAGAAATTCGGAGGTCGGTCGCCGGAGCAAACCTATAGGAACGGGCCCGGCGCGGGGGGAATGGCGGGCGGCGGGATATTCTAAATACCCCCTCGCGTTTTCGCAGCAAAACATCCGGGGTCTCTTCCACCCCGTCCACGGTCCTAGGACACCGCTCACAGCCCCTACCGTATCCCCCCGTACAGAGCCTCTTGAGTGGTTCCGGCTATATGGGTCGCCAGCTTCTTCAAGATGCCGCTGTACGGGCCTTGTTTGGGCACCTATCGGCAGCGTTTACACGCCAGCTAGGCCGGGAGTTGCCGCCCACGCCGTCGCCGCCTCCAACGCCGCCCTGCCAAGCTTGAGCTGCCGGACTGCGTTGGGAACATAGCGGGCTCTGGTGAGATACTTGCGGCCGGTCCATCGGTCGGGGCCGTCTCGATATTGAATCGTCCAACACGTTGCGTGACTGCCGTCTACGCCGCTGGCGATGAGGCGGTGGCGCTCATCGAGTTGCAGTACGACACCGGGGAAGTCGTCCGAAGACAACATGGGTTTTCGTGCAAGGGTCCGTTCGGGTGCGGTGAAAGATGGTGCGATCGTCTCTGTCGAGTGTGGCGGTGCGAGCGTTATGTCGTTCTCCGAGGTTTCAGGTTGCGGGACGTGGTCTTCACAGCAAACGACAACGCCCCTGAGGGGCTTCCTCAAGGGCGTGTCATCGGCGTTTAGCGGGTCGTGTTAGGTCGTGCGAGGTGTTGGCACGGGCTGTACAAGGCAGCCGCGTTCGGCTTCGATCTTGTCCCACACCTCCGGCTTTATCCCCGACCAGAAGCGGAGCCAGAGCGCGTAGTGATCCTGCCGGAGCCAGTAACGGGCATTTGTCACGGTCATTCCGGTCTCGACCGCGACCTGAGTGATGGGCTTTGCACGGAACGGAGAGAGGCCGCGACGTTTCCGGTCGGCGTCGAAGATGAGGTGGAAGCCTTCGGAGAGATAGGCGGCGAGCTTTCGCTGGTGCCGCGTGGGGTATTCGCTCTTCCGAGGTATCGCCACGCCTTTCGGAGCTTGGCTTGAGGCGGTTCGAGAGGGCTTGTCGGTCCGGACTTTGGGGCGGGAAGTCATTTCAGTGAGCCTCGCCATCTTCTGCGTTTCGTTTCGCCGCCGCCATAGCGGCCTGAATTTCCGCCTTTGTCGTCAAGCCCGCAGCATAAGCTTTCCCGAGACGCTTTGAGACCTCGCCCTTTGATATGCCGAGGACTGATGCAGCTTCGGCTTGCGACTTGAACTCGCCGTCGAGGAAACGACGCACCAGCTCTGCAATAGCGGGATCAACTAGCGTATCCCAATGCCATCGGGCATCGGCGAACGACACGTTGAACACCTTGCGGCTGTCCGCCGACTGCATTCGCGTCTTCGTGAAGTCTAACAAGAACGCAGCACCGTCCGATGCAGCCTCACGAGGGTTAGGCCGTAGTCGGACGATTGCTTCAAAGGTCGTCGCGATCTTGGAAGAGCCCCGATACTGCTCGCCGTTCTTATTCGAGTGGTGGACGACAAGCACGGCCGCGCCTGCTGACTTTATCCGCAGCAAGAGCTTCAGGAAGTTGTCCCACGCGGCGGCTGCGTTCTCGTCATCGACGGTCGCTAACGTGCTGAGGTTGTCGAGGACCACGAGTTGGGGGCGGTGCTGCCGAACGATGGCAAGGATCGCGTCCGCGTCGTCGGGATTGCTGAAGTCAGGGAAGTTGTCTTCCTCCTCCGGCTGGTCGTGCCTTGCGAAGAGGACGACGTTCTCGCGGATGAGGTCGGGGTTGCCGCCTTCTGCGGCCTTGATGGCGAGCTTAGCGCGTCCCTTCAGGTCCGCCATATCCATTTCGCCGTCGATATAGAGAACCCTGTTCGGGCTTTCCGCTGACCAGTGCCCGAACGTGCCGCACGTTGCCACGGCGGTTGCGACGGCAAGAGAGAACCAGCTTTTGCCTACGCCGGGTGGGGCGAAGACCATGGTAGCGCCTCGCTCAAGTAGCCAAGGACCGAGTAGGCGGTTCCTCGGCTTGATCGTCTCGTCGTCGAGAACGTCGCCAAGAGGCCGGATGCGGGGCGCGGAAGGGGTTGGTGAGGTAGTCGAAGCATTGGTGGTGGTCGTTGAGGTCTTCATAATCTCCGTGAGGAAAGCGCCACCACCGAACGGTGAGCGCGGGTTGATGCCGACGAAAGGGAGGAAATTCCACCCGTATCGGCGGGTTTGTAAGACACTGACAATCAATAGTATTTCCGGGTTTCCTAGCTATATAAGCAAGAGAAACTGGAAACATCTGTACTGAACTAGGGTGAGACCCGAAGGTCTCTCTCATCCCTTAGGTCTTCCAGACACAGCCAGCAGGTAAGAGCTGAGACAGCAGGCTCAACCCTAAGGGCATCGGCAGGGCCTTTGACTGGTATCTCAGGGCCTCTTAGGGGGTGGTGTCTTGGAAAGACGGGCACCTAAGGAATTGTCTGAGGGTGGGGATCTTGGTGGCGGGGCTGCTGATAGGGGAGCCCCTTCAACAATCGGCACCACCAGCATTCCCACCGCAAGAGCCTCTGCTCCGCACAATCCTGCGATTGTCATGCAACGGCTTTGCCGATGCCTTGAAGATGGGGCTGCTGCCGGGAGCCTTGCGCCTATGTTGTCGGCCGACGCGGATGCGTCTGCTTGTCCAAATTGGGCAACCTATGTTGTCGGCCGACACGTCTCCTTAGACCGGAGGAGGCAACCTTTCGTTCTCTCCGTCACCTTCGAGGGCCCCGACGATGCCTTCGGAGCCACGTCTGATTATCCGGACTAGGCAACCTATTCGGTCTTTCACCGCCGTCACCGCCCGAGCGGCACCCCTCCCACACCCCTGCACGGAAGCCTTTGTTGTCTTCGCACGACTTCCCCGGCACACCACCGCCGCTCGGACAAGGCTTCGTCAAAGAGCCGATGAGGGGCTTTTCAGAGGGGTATGCGCCCGACTTTGAGGTCGGGGGGTACTATGGGAGGGTAAGGGCGGCGAAGGGCCTGTAGCGGGGTTTCTGAGGGGCTGTGACACGGGCGGTCGTCGTGGCGTAGAGCGCCCGTCTGACGGACCATGCGAGCGCGGCGCACTAGCTGCGGATCAGCAAATCAGGCAGCGTTCACGCGAAACCTTTTGCAACGGAGGGGCTAGTGAGCTGGTTGTGGAACTGGTTGTCGGGAAATGCGCAGAGCATCTCAATCTTCGGCGGTGGCTTCTTCACACTCTGCATCGCTTTATGGAAGTGGCGCACCAACACTCAAAAAGTGAAGCTCGATTTATTCGACCGCCGGTTGGCGATCTACAACGCCACGATGGATTTGGTGTGTTCGGTGCGCCGCGACGGGCAACTAAACTGGGATCAGTTGAGAGCTTTCAGCAGAGACACTAGGGACGCTCGTTTTTTGTTCGGAGATAAGCTTGCGAAGCATCTAGCCGAAATGGACGTTCGTGCAGAGCTGTTGATCCGAGAGGAAAAAGAATACCGCCGCATTCGGGACGAAAACCTAGAAGGCATTGAGCCGGTTTTAGATCGGCTTGAAGCGATAACTGACTGGTTCAAAAACACCTCGGAAGAACGTGACCGGATGTTTCAGAAGAGCTTGAGCTTGGCAGGTTGGCGGCCGTCGCTTGGGTGGCTTACACGTGCTCGGAGCTAGAACAGCCGGTGGATGCTTAGGCGTCCCTAGTGAGCGAGGGGGCGTCGTTGCGCCTTACCTTGAATAGACGCCACGCGAGGCCTATTTCCTGCCCGCAAATACAGGTCCAGTGAAACACTTCGCCCGGCTTTGTCCGGTGAACTGGAACCCAAGGCACACTCTGCGAGACGCCACATTCGTGACAAGGAACTTCTATGATACGTCGCTCGAACGAAGTTTCTGCCAAGTGGAAGACATAGCTTTCGTAACATTTAGGACTGGCGCAGCTAACCACCTGCTTGTCGCTTAATAAGCTGCCTGTTCGTTTGTTGGGGAATCCGCACACGCAAACAAAGGATATCGTTCCGAGCGTACCTGTTATTGATAACGTACTTCCTGAGATATTTCTCAGCTCTGCTAGAGCCTCCTCGACTTTCGGTCGGATGGCTCCGCTCGCACCGTACTGCCCCACATAATCCTGACCGTCTTCGGGGAGTCGCAAATGCAGAGCAACATTTGCTAGAGCATTCCATAGTCTCCCCAGCGTCCGGGGATCAAATCCAACTTGCGTTCCAACTTCGGTCCAAACCTGATTTGCGAAGTCGTCTTCTGTCTGCTCACTCCTATCGCAAATGGGCATCCGCGAGATTGAGAACGTAGCCGTCGCGGCGGCTAATTCGTCTGCTGTTTGTGCAATGAAGTTGACGACTTGCCTAGGCTGCCAGCTCGCCAATTCTTTGCGCGGAATGTAAGCGTGAGCCATCCGCAGCCGGTCATAGCAAATGCGCTCTATCGCAAGGCGGCACTCTAGCGCTGCGTAGGTCAAATCCCTCGCCGTTCCTGCCAGCAACAGCTTTTCGATTTGTTCAATGGTGTCCTTAAGATCAATCAATGCGGCGTCTCCTGAGCTTTACGCGCACATCAATCTTCCCCTCACACAACGCGGTTGAACTGTTTATCCGTTTTCGGCCGCGTCTACGCTAGGGTAAAGGTGCTCAAGCGAAAGCCCCGGATATTCCACTTTCGCCACCGCATCGGCCAACCGTTCCATACCAAAGCGGCGAGCGCTGTCGCGAGCCCCGTATCGTCGCCCTACACCGCCCCCTGAGTGTCCCGTAAGAGCGTCGTTCACGTCTTCGCTTTCAGCCTTCCAGCGCAAGGCGTCCTTGAACCCGTGCCGGAACGAATGGAAGACCGGAGCATCGGTCCCCTTGATTCCGAGCTTGGTTAGGTAGCGGCCAAACCACTTCGACCAACGCTCCGCAAAGCCGTCGCGCGGGCCTTTTTCCATGAGCGGGAAGAGCGGCGCTTTCTGTCCGCCAAGGCGGCGACGAGCATCGACATAGGTAAGGAAGCCGAGGCGCTTTAGCTCAGGGTGGACGGGCACGACACGACGCGATGATTTGTTCTTTACGCGAGCACCGCGCTCTTCGTCGTTGGTGATGCGGAAGTAGCGGATGCCGGTGGGCTCATCGGTCTCAACGTCATCCGCCGTGAGGGCCGCTAACTCGCCCTGCCGGGCCCCCGTAAAGAGCGCCAGCAGCGGCATCCAATACGCGCCTTCGCCACCGCCACCCTCCGGCCTATCGCCCTGAGTGAAGACGCTTGAGTTGAACAGAAGCTTGAGGCGGGCCGTATCCCAAAGAACAGGGTCCGGCTCCGGCTCATCGACGCGCATCTTTGCAAACGGATCGGCCCAAATCCGGTCGTCGGGAATAAAGCCGTTGTCGTAAGCCCAATTGCATATAGCCTGCCCTCCGCCGAGCAGCTTGTTCACCGACGCGGGCCCGAGGCGCTTTGCGGCGGGGTGTGCTTCCGACCACTTCACAAGTTCCGGCAACTTGGCCTTGCGCAACGGACCGGCTCGGTTCGTGGGGATCATCTGCACGGCCTCGCGGTACTCGCGGACGTGGCTCCGGCGAATGTCTCTGATCCGCATATCGCCGTGAAGTTCTATGAAGCGCTGGATGGCGTTGTAGTATTCGCGGTCAGTGCTCGCCACGGATGAACGAGCTTTCTTCCAGCCTTCGTAAGCGGCGCTCAAGGTGTCCTTGGCGGATGATGCCGACGACGCGGGACGCTCAGAAGCGCTCAACGGCGGCTCAAGAAGGGGCGGCGTCTCCACCACCTCGCCAGCGTTGCGCCGGTCCAGAGCTTCGAGGTGCTGCACATAGCGTTTGAGAACGGCCGTGCCGAGGGCCCGGTAGGCCTTGGAAGATGGGTCTAGGCCGATGCGGAAGACGGCCATCAACTCGTCTAGCTCGTCATCGACGAAGCTGAGGTCGCCCCTTGCAAGGGCCTTGCGGGCTGCCGGTAAGAGGAAGTCCACGGTGCTCTTGTGCTTGTCGAACTCGCGTTCGCTCATCCCGTAGGGCGGTGCAGCCTCATCAAGGTCGAACGCCGACGCGACGACCACGCCAGACACTTGGTCGGCGACTTCCCGAAAGAGCTGCTGCGATCCAGCGCCATCGCGCCGGACCTCATCGTCTTCGCTGAGCAGCGAGGCATAGAAGTAGTCGGCCATCGTCTTGACCTCGCCGTCGCTGAGGTCGTCACGCTGCGGGATGGGGCTCACGAGCGCCGCCGCCTTCGCCAGCACCGCATCGAACTCTATCAGGATGGGCTTGGCGGCTACGTTGGCGATCTTGAGGTCTTTGGTGCCGAGTGAGCGCTGCAACCACGCCACGCGTTGCCGCTCGTCCCCGAGCACTCTTGCAACGGCCTCTTCAAGGCCCTTGGGCACTTTCTTGCGGACGACATAAGTGCCGTGCCGATTCTTCACGACGCCCATGAGTACCCGCACGATTGATACCACCCGTTGATACCACCGGGGCGGTTGCAAGTTGCTGATTTTGCGATATTCTCGTCGGGCCAATCACTTAGGATGGCTGTGGCGGTCCCTACGGGAGTCGAACCCGTCTTTTCAGATTGAAAATCTGACGTCCTAACCGATAGACGAAGGGACCGCAGGCGCATGGGTATAGGGGTGATTTGCCGATCGCGCAAGCAACACTCGGGCGCGGCGAAACGGCCCGGGTCTGCGGCTGGCGATTTGTCCACATAATACCGCCGGACAAGCATCTAACCCACTGATGCAACGTGTTTTCCTGTAGGGCATTCTATTTCTGGTGGCACCGGGCGATCGCGACGCTGGTCGATGTATATGGCGCTGAAGTTGGCGTGGGGTTTCGGAGATAGGCGACGTGACCGGTTCCGGTGCTCAGCACCAGTGTGTGACCAGCGTCTGGAGCACCGCGGAGGGCAAGGATTTGGGCGCCGCCATTCCGCAGAAAGTACGCTCATGGCGTGGAGATGATGTCTGACAATCGCGCCGGCGCAAAAACACTCCCTAGGGAATGGCGAACGCCCTAATAGCCGGATTTAAAAAGATGTTTTCTGAATGATATGGCGGAGACGGAGGGATTCGAACCCTCGATACGTCTTTAAAAACGTATAACGGTTTAGCAAACCGCCGCCTTCAGCCTCTCGGCCACGTCTCCACAAGCGTGCGGTAATAGATGCGACCCGCTGCGAATGCAAGCCGCCGTTTGTCTCCATCCCACCTATTCAACGGGCTGCGCCAAAAATGCGCAATCAGCCTTGACGCTCCGCCCGTAAGACGCCCATCGTCAAGGGGCGGTTAACTGTTGGCAAGACGATGGGAAACACTGGTTTCAGAGAGTGGCTCATGAACACGGCGTCGAAGCCTGCCGCTGTGAAGTTTGCCGCTGTGTCGGGCGCTTTGATCGTCCTTGGTACGGCTGCGCATTTCACGGGGGCACAAGCTCAGGAGTTCTGCGTCGCCTGCCAAGGACCGGAGGCCAGCTATCGCTGTCTGATCGGCGGCGAAGGCACCCCGGCGGCGCGCTCCTCCAGAGGACAGTTCCTCTGCATCACGGAACTGGCCAAAGCCGGGGGGCATGCAACCCGTAGTGTTTCGCGCAGTCAGGCGACGCCATGCCCTGGTGAAACGCGCTCGGTGCTGTTCTCTTTGGCCGACCCCGAAACATCGCCACTGGGCCAGGCACGGACAGACGGTGCGACCGCTCCGGCAATGGGGCTTTCGGGCTCGCCCCAGATCCCCCCTGCAGCGGTTGGTTCGACGGTTCCTCACGCTGCTCCGGGGGGTGGCATGCCACCGATGACACCGGTGGGCACGATCGATGGTGGGGCATACCCGCCAGGACATGGACAGCCTGCGGGTGAGGAGGGCTATCCGACGCCACTGCCGCCGGAAACTGCCGCGGAAGCCGAGCGTGCTGCCGCCGCCAAACCCCAAAAGCCGGGCGCCCTGCAGGATATGGCGAACAAGACCGGGAAGGCATTCAACGACACCGGCAAGGCCGTGGGCAAAGCCGTCAAGAAATCGTGGGACTGCGTGACGTCTCTGTTCGGTGACTGCTGACAGAGGAGCAGGCGCGTTCGGCAGCGCGGACGGTGGTGGTCCGCTGGTCGATCTCGGATTGCGTCCTTCTTTAGCAGGTGAGCGCAGAGGCGCGTTGCTTGATTGCGCACGAACTGGCGCCGAAGCCCGCAAGGGTGGCCTTTGCGCGTGCAAATCTATCGCCTGACGATGTTCTTTTGGCGGTGTGCGGAAGCAAGCGGATGAAGCTTCAATCCCGGCTTCGCTCACCGATGCGGCAGGACAATCACGCACCGGCAGCCAGCTACCCGGAGAGGAGTCGTCGGTGCGAAAAAGTTCAACTTGGCATGGATCCCGGCCGTTGTCGGGATGACGGTGTGAGGAGGTGAGCGGTTTCAGCGCGACACCCGACTTCACTCACCGAGGTGCCGGCTGCGCCGGGGCGTCGCCGCGCAGTTGCGAAAAAAGACGTCGAGCATGTGTGCTGCCAACATTGGTGGAGGGCGGAGCCGTCCTCGACCAGTTTGGCGCCGCACGGGCAGCGCGTGCGTCACGCCAGAAAACCCGTGGGTGCGGGACGGCAATCATGCACCGGCGGCCGGCTACCCGGAGGGGGGGCGCCGGTGCGAAAAAGTTCAAACTGGCGTGGATCCCGACCGTTGTCGGGATGACGGTGTGCGGAGGTGAGCGGTTTCAGCGCGCACCAATCAGCGCTGGCGGCCGGCTGCGCGGAGCGCAGTCGCCAGCGCTAACTTAAATCGTCAGATCTGCGCCAGTGCCTGTTCCAGGTCGGCGATGATGTCGTCCTTGTCTTCAATGCCGACCGACAGACGCACAACATCCGGCCCGGCACCGGCGGCGATGCGCTGTTCGTCCGTTAGCTGACGATGTGTGGTTGAAGCTGGGTGAATGACGAGGCTGCGCGTGTCGCCGATGTTGGCCAACAGGCTGAACAGCTTGAGGTTGGATACCAGCTTCACGCCGGCCTCATATCCACCCTCAACGCCGAAGGTGAACACGGCGCCTGCTCCGTTGGGGCAAATGCGTTTGTGCAGATCAAAATAGGGGCTGGAGGGCAGCCCCGCATAACTGACCCAGCGAACCTTCGGATGTTTTTCCAGCCAGGAGGCAACCGCAAGCGCGTTCTCACAATGGCGCGCCATCCGCAGCGACAGCGTTTCAGAGCCGGTCAGCAGCATGAAGGCATTGAAGGGCGAAATGGCGGGGCCGAGATCGCGCAGGCCCATCACGCGGGCAGCGATGGCGAATGCCATGTTGCCGAAGGTGTCGGCGATCTTGAGGCCGTTGTAAGAGGCGTTCGGATCCACCAGCGTTTTGTAATGGTGTGGACTGGCGCACCAGTCGAAGGTGCCGCAATCGACAATGGCGCCGCCGATAGAATTGCCGTGACCGCCGATGAACTTCGTCAGCGAGTGGACAACAATGTCAGCGCCGAATTCCTTCGGACGGCACAGGTATGGCGTTGCGAGCGTGTTGTCGACGATGAGCGGCACGCCAGCCTTTTGGGCAACCGCAGCTATGGCAGGCAGATCGACAACAACACCGCCGGGATTGGCCAGCGATTCAACGAAGATTGCGCGGGTCTTTGGCGTGACGGCCTGCTCAAAGCTGGCGGCATCGGTGGCGTCTGCCCAACGTACGTTCCAGTCAAACTTCTTGAACGAGTGATTGAACTGGTTGATGGAGCCACCATAGAGCTGACGACCGGCGACGAATTCGTCGCCCGGCTCCAGCAAGGTATGGAAGGTGAGGAATTGCGCGGCGTGGCCGGACGCGAGCGCAAGCGCTGCGGAGCCACCCTCAAGCGCAGCCAGCCGGCCTTCCAGCACAGCCTGCGTCGGGTTTGTGATGCGCGTGTAGATGTTGCCAAAGGCTTCGAGGCCGAAGAGCTGCGCAGCATGGTCGGCGTCGTTGAACACGTAGGATGTGGTTTGATAGATCGGCGTCGCCCGCGCATTGGTGGTCGGGTCCGGCGCCGCACCCGCATGAACCGCGAGGGTGTCAAATTTGGGCGCGCGAGAATCCGTCATCGTTATCTCCCTATTCCTGTTCTTTGACCGATTAGGGAAGGGAAGGGGCAGTGCAAGTCAACGGTCATTCTGATCATAAACAACGCGCGGGGCATGGACTTGGGGAGGAGGCTGCGCGCGGGGCAACTTTACTGCAACGTTTCTCAAAGGCAGCGCAAAAGTGGCCGGGAACAGCGCGCGGGTATGCCAGCGGATGCAGCTTTAAATCGGGCTGCGATGCAACGGAAATGACGGAATAGTCAGCAGTTTGCAGGGGCTTTTCTTTGCAGCGGCTGCCTGCGTTAACGCCGCGCGCCAGCCGTTATCGCGCGCTGACAGCGGACTGTTGCCCAAACCATGGCTCTATCGGCTATAGTCCGGCCCGCGGCATTGACATCGTGCGCGGGGTTCATCCACTGGCCCCCGTGATGGTGGCTATTCGTGAACGGTAGTCGCTCTCACGGATACTTCGTGCGCCGTTGCATTCTCTACTGGAGACACGCCTTGATAAACTCGCATCTTTCCGGCCGGTCCGCAGCTTTGATCGTCGTCGGGATCGTTGCTGCCATTGTGGTCGGGTTGGCCGTGGTGGCGATATATCAGGTGGAGAAAACCTTGACGCCGACTCCGGTTGCGGAAGTCGTTGAGGAAACGCGTGAAGCGGAGTTGGCGCCTTCGCTCGATTGTGCGTTCCGTCCCTTCATCACTCGCAGCAACGCGTTCTATTTCTATTTCGATGTCGATTATGCGAAGGGCAAGACGCCTCTTTTCTATGAGCGTGCGCTGGTTTCAGCCGATGGCAGCCGGAAGCGCTACGCGGGCGATGAGCGGCCGGTGTGGACGTACGCAATCAACGAAGATGGCAAGCCGACGATCAAGTCGGCCGACGGCACGCTGATCGTGCTGTATGGGCTGAAGCTTGGCGCTCCCGGCATTGTGCCGGTGGAAGCGGGCATCAGAAGCACCGTGTTGCGCAACCTGGGTGGCGAATGCCGCCAGACCAATCTTGACGGCCTGCCCCACTGATAAGCGCGCGCAGTCAGGTCGTTGCTGCGTGATTAGCGAATGCGATGGCAGCGGATGGCTGCAGCCATAATATCGCGCTGCGATATTTGTCGTTCCGCGTCGCGCTGAGCTGAGCTGCTTTAGCCATTGATCTGTTGTGCGGATCAAATTTCACGGCGCAATCGGGCTTGCGTTGCGGCGCACCCGTGCGGACGGCGAGGCAAAGCCGCTCTCCACCATAGATCGCGTATTAAAAGCGTTAAGCACGTTGCAGGCGGAGTTGATCGTGGTTATATTCGGTGCGACAAGTTGGCAGGTATTCTGTCTGTCACAAAGGTTGCTGACTTAGCTCTGGCCAATCGGCTGGTGGGGTCAGCCGGAGGCTTCCATGGCCACACTTGAGCAGCCTATTGCCGCCGAGAGCACAGTCATTGTGCATTTTGCTGAGGCGGCTGAGCCATCGATCGTCCGGTCGCAAGCCTTTGATGTCGCGAAAGTACCGATGCTGTTACAGGTTCTAGGATTGAGCTGGTTGATCGGGGCGGCGATAAGCGTGGCTTTTGTGTCCACGCTTTTGTTGTTCAACGTCGCCGGTCTCAAGGATCTGATCGTACGGTCGGACGTCTACTTCCTGGCGATGTTTTTGCTGTATTTCTTCAATATGTTGACGTTCTCAAGCGTCTCCATGGGCATCACGATCATGCGGTTGCCCTGGGACGACGATAAGCGCTAGCCGGAGTTCGGGCAGCGCAATCGCGCCGTAGCGGCAACTTGTGGTTCCTGATCCCCGCAATGAGAGGCGGCCGCAGCGCTGGGCGGCGGTGCTCCGTGGCGTAGCTACGGAAGTGACGGCGGATGCCGGGTGGGCGAGCCACCACCGGCGCCGCTCCGATGGCCATCCAAGCCGTCTTCGGCCTGCCTTTTTCAACGATAACCATGGCCGCAGCCTTATGCGCTGAATGGGTGCAACCCGTTGTAGGGTTCGCGCATCGGTTGGCGGGGGATTTGCTGTGTCCGTTGGCGGTGCGGCGGCGCCCGTATTGGGCGTTGGAAATAGGGGCAGCATGGCTACGATCGTCACGGTCCATGGCACATTTTCGAGTGGACCGGTTGAGGGGCAGAAGTGGTGGCAACGGGGAAGCCGCTTCAGCACGCGCATTGCCGAACTGGTCGAAGGCAGCAACGGCAAGGTTCAGGTTGAGCCGTTCATCTGGGATGGCCTCAACAGCGAGATGGCGCGCAACGCGGCCGGGGCGCGACTGGCGGCGAGGCTGCACGAGCTTGATGAGCAGGGCGAACCATTCGCCGTTATCGGCCACAGCCATGGCGGTTCGGTGCTGAGCGCGGCGCTGCTGAATGCGTCGCGCATGAAGCAGTCGATGCAACACATGCAGCGCTGGATCACCGTTGGCACGCCGTTCATTGAAACGCGTCGGCAGCGGTTTTTATTCTCGCGGCTGAGCGTTCTGGGCAAGGCGGTCTATCTCACGCTGCTGATGTTTCTCGTGTTGGGCATCATGATTGCTATGGGCGGTTCAGTTGATTCCGCGCCCGAGGCGTGGGTGATGCTGGTTTTAGTGTTTCTGACGCCGATTGCGGTTTTCTATGCGGTGCTGCGGTATCGGGAATCGAAGCGCTCACTGCGGTTCAATCGCAGGCTGCTGGGCTTTGCCGACAAGCATTTTGCCGATCGCTGGTTTTCGCTGTGGCACGCGAAAGACGAGGCGGTGCAATGTCTGAAGGCGGTGAAGCGCCTGGATCTGACGATCTTTCCGCGCCACTTTGCGGTATCATCACTTAATCTGCTGGCGGTTGGTTTCGTGCCGCTGCTGTGTCTGCTGGCGCTGAATTCGCAGACGGTGATGAATGCCATTGCCGCGCGTGTGTTCAGCAGTATCGACGCGCTGGCGGCGGAGCAGCTTTATCCTTCCAATGGCACCAATATTTTCGAGAATGCTGCAGTGCTGTTTCTTGGCCTGCTGGTCATTCCCGCCAATCTGATCCTGCCTGATGTGCAGTTCGACGGGACGCCGCTACCGGTGCAGATCGGGCTGGTGGTGTTTGGCATCGCGGTGCTGATCGGCGCTGTTTATCTGCTGACGCTGGTGTTCCACGCCATTGCGCGCGCCATCAGTCACGGCCTGAGCCTGATGCTGAACCCGGTAACGCTTTCGCAGCTCAAGGCCGCCACCTACGGCAGCGATGCGCGCGAGGATTTTGCCATTGATGCACGCGAGTGGCCGATCTGGCTGTCGCGCGGCTTTCCTCCGCTGACGCCTGACATCGCCGCTCCGCTGGAGCAGGCGAGCGATCGTGCCATCGGCAACGCTGTGCCAAAGTTCCGCAACATTATCGACAGCCTCACCTGCGCTGAAACAGCGGAGGCGACGTCCGATGTGGTGGCGGATTATCTGACCTGGCAGGAGCTGATCCACACGTCGTATTTTGACCAGGACAGCGTCGTGAAGCTGATCGCGTTTGCGCTATGCCAGTCCGATGGCTTCAAGCCCTCGGCGAAATTTGCGATGGACCCGGACTTCACAGCCGTGCAGCGGGCGTATGCTGCGATCATCCATGGTGAAGTAAAAATTGCCGGTAGCCACGCGGAACCGCAGCCGCTCATACCCGGCTAACGGTATTGGCAATTGATGTGGTTCGGCGAGACGAATTGCTGGTAAGCCACAACTCTCCAACCACGCGAAAATCGTTGATCATGCATATTCATCCAGTACTTCTATGCGGCGGCTCCGGCACCCGGCTGTGGCCGTTGTCGCGTCAAAGCTATCCGAAACAGTTCTCGCGCCTGATCGGTGATGAAAGTCTGTTTCAGCAGGCGGCGCGGCGGCTGTGTGGCCACGGTTATGCTGCGCCTGTCGTGGTGACGGGCAATGATTTCCGCTTCATCGTGACGGAGCAACTGGCGGCGGTCGAGATTGCTCCGCAGGCGATCCTGATCGAGCCGGATGGCCGCAACACTGCGCCTGCGGTTCTTGCCGCCGCGCTCGTTCTGGCGCAGAGCAACGCGGACGCGTTGATGCTAGTGGCGCCATCCGATCACGTTGTTCCCGACGCGCAGGCTTTCCGCGCTGCTGTAGCCGCTGCTGTGCCGCGTGCGCGCGCTGGCGATCTGGTGACGTTTGGCATTGTGCCGACGCGGCCTGAAACCGGCTATGGCTATCTTGAACTGGCGGCGGATGGGCGCATCGATGCCGATGATCCGCAGCGGTTGGCGCGGTTCGTAGAAAAGCCTGATGCCGACCGCGCAGCCGCGATGGTCGCCGCCGGAAACTTTCTCTGGAACGCGGGCATTTTTCTTTTCACCGCGCGCACGCTGATCGATGCATTTCGCGCCCATGCGCCGGACATTCTGGCGCCGGTTGAAGCATCCGTTGCGGAAGCGACCACGGATCTTGGCTTCACGCGGTTTGCTCCCGAACCCTGGGCGCGTGTGCCGTCCAACTCGATCGATTATGCGATCATGGAAAAGGCTTCGAACCTTGCGGTGATGCCGTATCGCGCCGGATGGTCTGACCTTGGCGGCTGGGAAGCTGTGTGGCAGGAGACCGGGCCCGATGGCGCAGGCAATGTGTGCTCGGAGCACGCAACGGCGATCGACTGCGAGGGTTCGTTGTTACGCTCGGAATCGGAACGGATCGAGCTTGTCGGCATCGGACTGAAAGACATCGTTGCCATTGCTACAGCTGATGCAGTGCTTGTGGCGCCGAAATCGGAAAGTCAGCGCGTGAAAGAAGCGGTGACCGCATTGCAGTTGGCCGACCGGCATCAGGCTACGACATTCCCCATCGATCATCGGCCGTGGGGCTGGTTCGAGAGTTTGGCCATCGGGCCACGCTTTCAGGTGAAGCGCATCGTGGTTCATCCTGGCGCGGCGCTGTCATTGCAGTCGCACCATCACCGCTCGGAGCATTGGATTGTTGTCGAAGGGACCGCGAAGGTCACAATCGATGGCGAGACAAAGCTGGTAACAGAGAACCAGTCCGTCTATGTGCCGCTCGGTTCCATCCACCGCATGGAGAACCCCGGCAAGGTGGCGATGGTGCTGATAGAGGTGCAGACCGGCAGTTATCTCGGCGAGGACGACATCACCCGCTACGAGGACGTTTACGCGCGCGGGCAGGGCGCGAAGGGATAAGCGCTGTCGCGCTGAGGTGGCGCGGATGATTGATGTGACCGGCGCACTCTAGAGCATTGCCGGAAGCTTATTTTAGCTCACTGCTTGCTGGCGATAATTGCATCGCAGCCCGATTGCATTTTTCAGACCGGATAAACATCTAGAGGACTTAGATGGCCGGGGTGCCCGGGTGTGATCTTGTAGTGGAGTACGCGTGATGGGTTTTGTCCGATTGATTGTTGCGGCGGGAGTGGGCGCTTGCATGTTGGCGCCGTCCGTTGTTTTAGCCGACTCCTATTGGGAAGTTGAAGCCGCGCGCGCAAACGCCAGAGCGGGTGGGCCGACGAATGCGCGGGATGCAGAGTTGTTGAATCGGTATGGCTGCCTGAGCGGCACCAGAAGCCGCTTTTGTGAAGCGCAAGCTGCTGGCGAGCGGCCTGTTTATCGCTCGCAACGGGGCAAGGTGCGTCGCTGATCAACTGGCTCTGATGTTCGTCTGAATAGTCGTCGGGCAGGTTCGTTATGCGCAATATGCACAAACATTGTGCGGAATTTTCTGCGCGAATGTGTTGGCGATAGCGGCGTGACGATTTAGTCTCTCATAAGACAATACGCGTACGCTCGCAATTTTGGAGCTGACGCACGTGTGACGTACGTCGTTGGCCTTTCGCACATTGCCGGTGGTCGTACATATGGAAAAGATACTTACGACAGTACTTGCCCGTCTGGTGAAGCGCGGCTCGTTGGTGGTGGTGAGCGCCAGCGGCAAGGAATACACACTGGGTGACGGCACAGGCGAAGAAGTGCGGGTGCGCTTCATGGATCGCGGTGCTGAGCGCGCTGTAGCGCTAAATCCAGAATTGCGCCTCGGCGAAATGTTCATGGATGGCCGCTTTGTTGTCGAGCGCGGCACGATCTACGATTTTCTCGAACTGGTGATGCGCGATGCGGCGGTCGAAGATCGCTCGCTGGCGGCGCGGATGCTCGGCAAGCTGCGGATGGTGACGCGACGCGCCGTGAGTGCGAACAGCCGCTGGCGCTCCCGACGTAATGTCGCCCACCATTACGATCTCGATCATCGTCTGTATGATCTGTTTCTCGATCCAGACAAGCAATATAGCTGCGCCTATTACGAGCGCCCGGGATGCACGCTGGAGGAAGCGCAGGCATCGAAAAAGCGGCTGGTGGCGGCCAAGCTTCTGGTCGAGCCCGAGAGCAGGGTGCTGGATATCGGCTGCGGCTGGGGTGGGCTGGGCCTTTACATGAAGCGCGTTGCGGGCGCTCGACAGGTGTATGGCGTTACGCTTTCAACCGAGCAACTCGAAGTGGCGCGCGCGCGGGCGGAAGCTGCCGGTGTTGCTGACAGCGTGCGCTTTGTGCTGCAGGATTATCGCGAGCTTGAAGGTAGCTTCGACCGGATCGTGTCGGTTGGCATGTTCGAACATGTGGGGCCGCAGTATTATCCGGCCTACTTCAACAAATGCCGTCAGGTGCTGAAGCCCGACGGCGTGATGGTGCTGCATACCATCGGCCATATGGATGGGCCGTGGTATCCGAACCCGTGGCTGGACAAGTACATCTTCCCCGGCGGGCAGCTGCCGGCGCTGTCTGAAATTGTGCCGGCGATCGAGCGCGCGGGCTTGATGGTGACGGATGTTGAATGCCTGCGCATGCATTATGCTGAAACGCTGCTGGATTGGCGCAAGCGTTTCCTGGCGCGCCGCGATGAAGCAAAGGCGTTGTACGACGAGCGCTTCTGCCTGATGTGGGAATATTATCTAGCGGCCCGTGAGGCGGCATTCCGCTTCCAGAACGTGGCCGTATTCCAGCTCCAGTGTGTGCGTCGCGTCGATGCGGTGCCGCTGACGCGAAATTATATCGCTGAGCGATATGAAGACCTGCGGATGCGCGAGGCTGAGCTGGCGCGGGCAGAGGCGGTGCGCAGCGGCAATGACGGCGTTGAGCGTATTCGGCCCGACGTTGTCCGGGCGGAGCAACGCGAGAGCGGCGCCGTGAACGGTACTGTTTCTGGCCACGGTGCTGCGGTCCCCGAGCCAACGCCTATCCGCAAGCAGCAGCAGAATTAGCCATTTTTGACTTTTGGCCAGCGTGTGTGGCCGGGCATCCGCTTGGAAAGCCAACAGCATTTGACTATAGTTGCGCAGGCACGGGCACACCCGTGGCTGAAGTGTATCAGGCGCCCGGCCGCGGGCGGGGGGATCCAGGGGACGGGGTCTCGGCAACAGTAGCGTAACAGCGCTCAATGCGGAGGCGCACGAGTTCGTATGAGATGCCATCCGGCACGGTGGCTGTGGGGGCTCATTCCGGTTGCGATGTTGAGCTGGCTCGCCATCCATGTCGAGACAGATGCCATCGAAGCCGAGCTCGAACAGCGCAGCGCAGCAGCACTTGCGCGCTCCGGCCATGGCTGGGCTTCCGTTGCATTTTCCGGCCGCGATGGTTTGCTCGTTGGCTTTGCCGATAATCAGCATCAGGTCGATACGGCCGCCAACATGGTGCGCGACTTGTGGGGCGTGCGCATGGTTAACGTGCGTGCGCGGCTGCCGGAGACGGGCCGCATCCCGGCGTTCGTGGGCGATGACGCGCTGCCGGTGCCGAAAGAACCCGACGACGGTCCGTCGTTGCTGGCGGATGAGTATCCGGTGGCGGCGCTCGGCTCGGATGGTCCGTCGGAGACGGTTGCGGCGGGTGTTGCCGGTTCCATGACCGTGACGGCGTTCAGCGGTTTTCCGATCGAGACGGTGCGCGAACAGGCGCCCGCGCGTTCAGCCTGGCAGGCGGTTGCGGCCTGGGCCGGTTATCCCGATGGCGATGTTGGTCCCGTTGCGGAGATTCCGGAATTGCTGGCTGACCGCAAAGCGCCGCGTAGCGTGCGGGCCCGCACGGTGGCGGTCTACGACATCAAGACCGGAGCTGAGGAGGCGGAGGCCGAGCCGCCCGCGCCGGAGCTGAAAGGGCCGCCGGTGCCGGTGATGCGTCTGACGGCGCGGATGCCGGAGGCGGAGGCATGGCCGTTTGGTCCGGCAGTGCCGGTGCTGGAGCCGGGCGAGCCGGTGGCGGCATGGGATGCCGATGAGCCGGAGCCGGAATCCGAGGCGCAGATGCCGGTGCCGGAACCGGAGATTGCCGCTCTGGAGCCGGAGCCGGAGCCCGAACCGCTGGTCGTGGTTGCGCCGAGGCCCGAACCGAAGCCCAAACCCGTCCGCAAGGTCGAGCGCCCGGCTGCGGAACCGACCGCTCCGCGCTTTGACACCGCTGCGTTACCGCAAAGCAACAGCGATCCGAATGCGGGTTGTATTCTGGGGGTGCTGGAAGCGGCTGAACGGGTGGAAGTGCATTTCGCCCATGGTGTTGCGCGGCTTGATCGGATTGAAAAATCGATACTCGATCAACTGGTTGATGCGTTGCTTGGATGCCCCTACGCGTCGTTGCGAATTTCTGGACACGCCGATTCAACGGGCAGACCGCGCAGCAATCTGGCACTGTCAAAACGCCGTGCACGGGCCGTTGTAGCGTATATGGTCGATAGGGGTATTGACGCCGAGAGGCTAACCGCCGTTGGCTTTGGCGATACGCAACCCGTCGCGCCGAACACCACGGGCACCAACCGGGCCAAAAACCGCCGTGTCGAGGTGATCGTCATGGTGCGCAGGACGGGTCCGGACGCGAGGGGATAGGGGAGATCGATGGACTATCTCATCGTCAATCTCGGCTGGTACATCGCCGGTGCGTTTCTGATCGGTTTCGTTGTTTCGTGGATTTTGTGTGCGCGGGTGGATGGCTAACCGCACCGGGATGCGGCTGGTCTGTTTGTGGGGGAGTGGGAAGTTATGTCGGAGTTGGCTTGGCAGGCGTGTCTGCTTTTGGCCGCGGCCTTCTTTTTCGGTGCCGTGCTGGCCTGCGGGCTGAAACGCCACTTCTATTATAGCCGCGCCAGCAAGGCTGCCGCCGTCGCCGCTGCCGGCACGGCATACGCCGCCGCCCCCGGAGAGCCGCGCATTGAGGTGACGCCCCGCGGTGAGGTGGACGATCGCTTCAATCGGGCCATCAGTGGCCAGATCGCTTCTGGCGCCCGCCGCGATTTCATCCCACACACCGCACTGCCAGTACTGGGCCCCAACTTCATTCCCATTCCGAAGCATGGCGAGGGTGGCGTCGGAGCAGCCGTTGCGAGTGTGATTGCAGCCGGCGGCGTGGCATCCGCTGCTGCTGCCACCATCGTGCCGGTGACGGCCGCACGTGGCGATGACCTGACGCGCATTCGCGGCATCGATCAGGTCATGCAGAAGCAACTGCATGATCGCGGGATCAAGAGCTTTGCGGCATTTGCTGCGTTGAGCGATGATGAAGTGAAGGCGGTTGAAGACGGGCTCGGCGTTGCGCGCGGGCGTGCTGCCGCTGACAACTGGCTGCGTTCCGCCCAGGTGCTGGCTGCTGGCGGATCGACCTACTACGCGCTGCGCGCCGACAGCGGCGTTCCTGTGCCCGCATTCACCGTTCCGGTTGCGACCACTTCCCAGCCTGTTGCGATCAAGCCGATCGAGCTTGGCTCGCTGCCGCGCATTGTGGGTACCGATCCGCATCAGGATCTTACGCGCATCTACGCAGTTGATACCGGCATCGAGGGCGAACTCAACCGCCTCGGTGTAGTGCGGTATGAGCATGTCGCGGCGCTGAACGACACCGATGTGCAGACGATCAGCGAGCGGCTGGATTTGGGCGATCGCGTTGGTAGCGAGAACTGGCGCGGGCAGGCCCGTGTTCTTGCTGAAGGTGGCACGACGTATCAGATGCTGAAGCGCAATCGCGCATCGGCCGCCGCAACGGCGGCAGCTTCCGCTGCGGCGGTGGCTGCGGTTGCGGCGCGGATCGGTGGCCGGTCGGCGCCTGAGACTGCTGCGCCCGCTGCTGTGGTTGTTGCGGAAGAGACGATTGCCGAGCCCGCCGTTGTCATTGAGCAGGAAGTGGTGGCGCCCGCCGCAGCTGTCGAGCCTGAAATAATAGAGCCGGCATCGATCGATCCGGAGCCAGAGTCCGAAGCGTCCAGCGTGGCGACGGACACCGTCGCTGACGATGAAAATGTTGACCTGGCAGCTGCCGCCGCCGCTACGCTTGCTGCTGCTGCTGCTGCTGCTGCTGCTGCTGCTGCTGCTGCTGTGGCGAAGGACGAGGCGCCTGCTCCCGTCGTCGAAAGCTCGGTTACCGTTCTGACAGCACCTACGGATGATTTTACCCGCATCCGCGGTATCGACAGTGCATTGCAGAGCCAGATCCAAGAACTGGGCATCACGCGGTTCCATGAGCTGGCGTCGCTTTCGGTTGGGGATGTCGAAGAACTCGAAGAGGTGCTCGAGATCGAGCGCGGCCGCGTTGCACACGAGAACTGGGTGCGTCAGGCGCATATTCTGGCGACCGGCGGTGAGACCTATTACGCGCGCCGCGCCGACAGCGGTGATCCGGTGCCTCCGTTCACGGTGCCGATGACGTCGACCGGCAGCGTGACGGCTGCTGCTGAAACACGGTATCAGCCCGTGGCGCCGGGAACGCTGCCGCGCGAGCTTTCTGCACGCGGCCCGAGCGATGACCTGACGCGCATCCGTGGCATCGATGTTGGCATGCGCAGGGCTTTGAACGAGCTGGGTATCCGCCATTTCCGTCAGCTTGCATCGCTGAACGCGACGGATGTTGCCGACCTCAGCGCGCATTTTGGTCTGGGCAATCGGATCGTCGACGAAAACTGGCTCGGGCAGGCCGGCGTGCTGGCGCGGGGAGGCGAGACTTATTATGCGCGCCGCCACGACCTTGCGACCGCTGCTGCCGCCGCTGCGATTGTTGTTCCCTCGGCAACGGTAGCTTCGCTGTGGCCGGAAATTGCAAGCGCACCGGAACCGGAGCATGTGGCTGAAGCCGTCGCCGACGTTGCGCCAGCGGCCGAGCAGATCGCCGAACCGGCGTCCGCTGAAGCAGTGGCAGCGGTTGAGGAGATCATTGCGGCGGTGAGTGGGGCATCGGCCGCAGCTGAAGCCGAACAGCTATCGGATGAGGAAGTGCCGATCGCCGTCTACGCCGAGGCGGAATATGCCAGGGCGGCAGCGGAAGCTGAAACGTTGGCGGAGAACGCTGCTGTTGAAGCGGGCGAAGATGCGGGGGTTGCGATCGCTGAAGTGGCATCGCCGGTTGAGCCTGCAGTAAGTGAGCTATCGTCAACCGACGACAGTGCTGAACCGGTGACGCATCACACTCAACCGCATCACACCGGTAGCGAGCTGGGGGCGATGCGTTCGGTCCGTTCGGAGCTGCTGCTGGGCGATGCATCGCGTGCGCTGTATCTGGATGGCAAGCCGGACGACCTGAAGCGCATTCGCGGTGTGGGCGTGCTGATCGAGCGCAAGCTGCATGAGCTTGGCGTTCATTATTTCGAGCAGATCGCCAACTGGTCGGTTGAGGACGTTGAGCACGTCAGCAATCTGCTCGATTTCCGTGGCCGCATCGAACGCGAGAATTGGATCGAGCAGGCGCGCATTCTGGCGTCGGGCGGACAGACGGAATTTTCGCGGCGCGGAGACAGCTGAAGCCTGATGGCTGGTGGTGGTCGGCTGCGGTGCGGTGCGGTGCGGTGCTCTCAGTAACGGATGCTGACAATGGAATAGGCACTGCCGTTTAAAGGCGGTGCCGTTTCATGTGTCGCCGCCCAACTGCTGTTGCCCGGCTGTGCATCGGTTAGCGGTGGGCTTGCCCTTGTCCCTGCGCAAAGACCAGCGCGTGCCGGCCTGTCATATTAGCCAGGAATATAGCGGTGATGCGGGATGCAAGCGCAAGCGCTAGACGTTTGTCCGGGCGGGCTGCGGCTGTTATAGCCGCATTTATCATTGCACCCGCATTGATAATCTGAACCAGCGCATACCGATGGGGTGAACCGATGGGTGATTCAGTGTTCACCTTCGCCGATGAAGAAGAGCGCGATGTCTGCGCTCTGTTGGGCGATCCGGCGACCTACGGTGTTGACCGGGTGGATGTTGTCGAAACCCATATCGGGCGCGTGTTTTTGGCCGGCGAAGACGCCTACAAACTGCGCAAGCGGGTGAACTTCGGCTTTGTCGATTTCTCGGCGCTGGCCGCGCGTCATGCCGCTGCGCTGCGCGAGCTGGAGCTCAATCGGCCGCATGCGCCGCGCATGTATTATGGTCTGCGTCCGATCGTGCGCTGTGATGGCCAGCTTCAGCTTGGTGCGGGCGATGGGCCGGTTGCGGGCGAGATCGTCGACTGGCTGGTGCACATGCGGCGCTTTCCGCAGGAAGCCGTGCTGAGCTTCAAGGCGCAGCAGGGTCCGCTTGGTGATGCGCTGGCAAAGGCGCTGGCCGATATGGTGGCGCGCTATCATCAGGACAGCGCCATTGCGACGCTGTGCGATGGCGCCGGTCGAATGCAGGCGGTGGTGGAGCAACTCGCTACGGCGCTGGCGCAGGAGCGTCCGCAGATTGCCAGCGGGCTGCGCGGTGCGTTTGATGCCGTGCGCACACAACTTGCCGAACGCGGCAACGCGGGCTGCGTGCGCCGCTGCCATGGCGACCTGCATCTGGGCAACATCGTGCTGATCGATGGCCAGCCAATTCCGTTCGACGCGCTGGAGTTCAGCGAGGCGCTTGGCACCATCGATGTGCTTTACGATCTGGCGTTTCTGCTGATGGATCTTGAGGCGCGGGCCGATCATGCAGCCGCGAACGCCGTGTTCAACGCTTACTGTGCGTTTGAACCGCTGGGCGGCGAAATCGAGGGGCTGGCCTGTCTGCCGTTGTTCCTCGCCTGCCGCGCTGGTGTGCGTGCCATCGTTGCAATGGCGCGGCTCAGCCAGGTGGTGGAACGCGAACGGGCGGAGGTGGAGCGCGTCGTCGATCACTATGCGCGTCTGGTCGAGGGCTATCTGACGCCATCGCCGCCGCTGCTTATTGCCGTCGGCGGGTTGTCGGGAACCGGCAAGACGACACTGGCAGCCATGCTGGCGAGCCATATCGGGTCGGCGCCCGGCGCGCTGCATGTGCGCAGCGATGTCGAGCGCAAGCGGCTGTTCGGGGTGCCGGAGACGCAGAAACTCGATCGGCAGCATTATCGCGTCGCCACCGCGCAGCGGGTTTACGGCATGCTGGAAGATCGGGCCCGGCGCGGGCTGCGCATTGGCCATGCGGTGATCGTGGATGCCGTGTTTGCCAAACCGGAGGAGCGCGCCATGGCGGCGGCTGTTGCCGAGGAGGCTGGTTGCCAGTTCGCCGGGCTGTGGCTGACGGCGCCGGAAAGCACGCTCATTCAGCGCGTGGAGCAACGGGTCGGCGATGCTTCGGATGCGGATCGTCGCGTGGTGCGTGAGCAGTTGAAGTATGACATCGGGCCGATGGAATGGACCGAGGTTGATGCTTCAGCCAGCATGTCGGGCAGTCTTGATGCAGCTCTGAATGCGCTTGCAGCTCAGGGCATCGCGCTGCGTAAGCTTGGTTAGAGCGCGCACGCTTTGCAAATTAGCGCTGGCGGCTGCGCTTCGTGCATCCGGCCAAGTATTTTCTCGCACCGGCGACTCCGCTTCGCGGAGCCGGCCGCCGGTGCGTGATGGCACGTAGCAGCCTACCAGCGTCCGCCGATCGCCTCGCCGAGGCTTGAGGGAACCGAAAATTCTTTCTGTTTTTTGGCTGCAGCTTTGGCGCGCGCCTGTGAGGGTTTTGGTGCCGGATCGCTGTCATCCTCGTCCGTCGAACCGGTGTCGGCTGCTACGGCGCGATCGACGGGATGCGTGCTCTTGCCCGTGCGGGCACGGTCTTTTGCATCCGGCTCAATCGTCGTCACCTCAGGCTCGCTATTGGTGTCGAGGTTGGTGACGGCGAAGAACGGCACCAGTTTTGACCTTGCCGGTTGTTCCGGGATCGCCTTGGAGAGCTCGGCAGTCAATTCGGGCAGCGGCTTGAATTCGGTTTTGGAACGCAGATGCACGACCTTGTAGCCGCGCTTTTCCAGCTCGGTGAGGATGGTCGGCAGTGCTGCGGCGGTTGAGGCCTTGATGTCGTGGAACAGGACGATGCCGCCGTTGCGGGCCTCAACCTGCTGGATGGTGCGTGCAACAAGGCGCTGGGGGTTGGCGATGTAACTGTCGTTGGAGACGACGTCGACTGTGAATGAGGCGATGCCGCGCTCCTGCATATGGGCGAGCATCGGCCCGGAATCGGACAGGCCGGGGAAGCGGAAGAACGGTGCGATCGGGCGTCCGGCGGCGAGCGCAACGGCGGCAAACCCGCGCTCGATCTGATCGGTGGCCTTGGACAGCGGCAACGCGCATGTTCATCGGATGCGACGGTGTGCGTGCCCATGGTGTGGCCGCGGTCCATCACCTCTTTGACCATGCTGGGATAGGCCTGCGCCATCCGGCCGACATAGAAGAATGTCGCCTTGGTGCAGAACTTGTCGAGCGTGTCGAGGATGCGGTTGGTGAACTTGGGCAGCGGGCCGTCGTCAAATGTCAGCACGACTTCCTTCGGACGCAGGAAGCGCGGCTCCTGCTCGTACTTGGTGAGGCCACCGAACAGCGGGCCGGTGGATGGGTCGATTTCGACGATGCGTTCAACGCCGAGCGCGCCTTTCGGGGAGGCGCAGGCCTCTTCGGCTTTCGCCCTGACGGCGCCGAGGGAGGCGGCTGTGATGCAGATGGCGATGGTCAGGGAAAGTCGGCAGATCACAGGCTTTTCCTCGGTTGGTTCAGAACCCTGAAATCCCATCTACATTGTGTCGGCGATAAATCACAGGGCTGTGCGCGCACTTCGTGCCAGGGTGAGGCGCAATTCCCACGGCACGCTGAACACAGGATGGATTGGACCCAGCAAGCTGTATGCATTGAGCAGGCTGAATGTTGAGCTTGTGGGGACGTGGCGCGGCGCGGACACGGACATGTACGGCGCGGACGCCAGCGGCTGGATGCGTGCGCCGCAGATGGCATCAGCTTAGCTACTAGGGATCAGTGGCCTTGCGCGCCCAGGGCAGAATCTCGCGTCCGTTTTCGTCGGTCTCGATAGCGGCTTGCGTATCGGCATTTGGCCAGGTAACCGCGCGCTTGGCCAGCGGCTGCTTGTTGGCGGCGGCCAGCTTGTGCGCAATCAGCTTGCTGGCGCGCTCGTCGTATTTCGCCACCGTTTCCACGTCGTCCTTCGGCACCACGTGCACGACCTTGAAGCCACGCTCTTTCAGCTTGGTCAGCAGGCTCGACAGCGCCTTGGCGGTTGAGGGCTGAATGTCGTGAAACAGGATGATGCCCTTGCCCCGCTCCGCCAGCTGAGCGAGCACGGTGCGTTCTACCGTTGCTGCATCCTTGGTGCGGAAGTCGCGCGAGTCGATGTCGATGGTGAAGTTGGCAACGTTGCGCTGCTTCAGGTAGTCGGTGCCGGTTTTGTTGAAGCTGAGATAAGGGAAGCGGAAAAACGGTGCGACGTCGCCCTCAAGCGCCTGCGAGAGCGCGCTGAAGCTGAGCTCGATTTCCTCTTCCATTTTCTCCTTGGACAGCGATGGCAGGCGCGCGTGCGTCCAGGTGTGTGCGCCGACGGTATGACCGGCGGCGGAAACCTCTCGCACCATCGCAGGATCGGCGACGACCATACGCCCGACCATGAAGAAGGTGGCTTTGGTGCAGTGCTCGGCGAGGGCCTTCAAAACCGTGCGGGTGTGGGACTTCAGCGGGCCGTCATCGAACGTCAGTACGATCTCGCCCTTGTTGAGGAAGTCGTGGTGACCGCTGACGGTGCGCCCGAACGAAGGGCCGCCCGTGGTATCCACTTCGACGATGCGTGACAGGCCGATGCCATCGCCGCCGCTGGCGCATGCTTCCACCTGCAGAGCGCCGTGCGCCAGCAATGGCGAAGCCTGCCCCAGAACAAGGCAAAGCAAGCCAACGGTGAAAGCTTTAAACAGCCGCATCCCCGCAACCCGTTCAAATCCAGCCATCAGCAGCGCCCTCCGCCGATAAGCTTCATGAGCCTGTTAGTAGGCCGAAACGGCAAAGAGTTTCCGCCTTTTTTGCTTTTCCACGGCACAACATCAGGGCGCTGTTGCATCTGCGCACACGGATGTATTCATCGTCGCAGCGTGCTAAAGGCGTTGCATCGCGCATCATATCATCTCTAAACGGGCAGACACCGGCCGTTACCTGCCGCCATCCGGGGTGCCTCCTTGCCATGACGAACGCTGACGAGACCGTCGCGCCAGAGCGCGGCAACACACCCATCGCCGAATGCATTTCTACCATCTCGGAGGCGCTTGAACGCCACGATCTGGCGAAGGTGCGCGAGGTTGCCGCGGGGCTGGAAAATCCGGATCTGGCCGACGTCATCGAGGAGCTTGCGCCGGAGCAGCGTGTCGAGCTGATCGAAGCGCTGGGCGCCGATTTCGACTTCGAGGTGCTGACCGAAGTTGACGAAAAAGTCCGCGACCAGATTTCCGAGGCTTTGCCGAACGACGTTCTGGCCAAGGCCGTTACCGAGCTGGACAGCGACGACGCCGCCTACTTGCTTGAAAGCCTTGAGGCCGACGACCGGCAGGAAATTCTCGACCAGCTGCCGCAGAGCGATCGCGCCGCGCTGGAACGCAACCTGCTTTATCCCGGTGAAACCGCCGGCCGACTTATGCAGGCCGACTTTGTCGCCGTGCCGCCGTTCTGGACCGTGGGCCAGGTGATAGACTTCGCCCGCGATACCGAAGACCTGCCGGAGACATTCTCGGAAATCTTCGTCGTCGATCCCGGCTTTCATCTTCTGGGCAGCGTGAACATATCCCGGCTGTTGCGCACCAAGCGGGACGTGCCGATCAGCACCATCATGGATGCCGACCGCCATATGATCTTGGCGACGGCCGACCAGGAGCAGGTGGCGCGCCAGTTTGAGCGCTATGGCCTGATGGCGGTACCGGTTGTCGACAGCGACGAACGGCTTGTCGGTGTTGTGACCGTCGACGACGTCGTTGAGGTGATCGAGCAGGAAGCGGATGAAGACGCCAAGCTGCTGGCCGGTGTCGGCGACGAGCGGCTGAGCGACAGCGTGCGCGAGATTGCGCCGCCGCGGTTTCTGTGGCTACTCGTCAACGTGATGTTCGCGATGGTCTCGGCTTCGATCATCGATCTGTTCGGCGGTTCGATTGAGCAGATGGTGGCGCTGGCGGTGCTGATGCCGATCATCGCGTCGATGGGCGGCAATGCCGGCACGCAAACGATGACCGTGACGGTGCGCGCGCTGGCAACCAAAGAGCTGAGCGACATGAACGTGCGGCGCGTTGCGCTGCGCGAGGTGACGGTGGCGTTGATAAACGGCGTGCTGTTTGCCTGTCTGCTGTCGGCGCTGGCGATCCTCTGGTTCGGTGGCGCGGGGCTGGGTGTTGTGATCGCCATTGCCATCATGATCAACCTGCTCGTGGCCGCCGTTGCAGGCATGTTGATCCCGCTGGGATTGCAGCGCCTGGGGTTTGACCCTGCCGTTGCGTCGACGGTGTTCGTCACCTCGATCACCGATGTCGTCGGCTTCTTCGCCTTCCTTGGGTTGGCGACGTTCTGGCTGCTGTGAGGATCGGAGCATGGCGATAACCATCAGGCGCCTGAACGCGGATGATCGCGACGGCTGGGAAAGGTTGTTTCGGGACTACATCCGTTTTTATGAGGCGGAGGTGCCCGACGAAGTGATCGCGCTGACATGGCAGCGATTGCTGGGCGAACAGGACGGCATGCTGGGGCTGCTGGCTGTCGGTGCTGACGGTAATGCGGTGGGGTTGGTCAACGCAGTGTTTCACCGCTCCACTTGGTCGCCGACGGAATATTGTTATCTGGAGGATCTGTTCGTCGATCCTGCTGCGCGCGGTGAAGGCGTCGGCCAGATGCTTATCGAGGCGGTCTATCGCGAAGCCGATCAGCGCGGTGCCACGCGCACCTATTGGGCGACGCAGCACAACAACGAAACCGCGCGGCGGCTCTATGACAAGCTGGCGACGCTGAGCCCGTTTGTGCAGTATCGGCGCTGAACTGCTGCTGCTGTTGTGCGTGTAGCGCGGTGGCTCCAGCCGTTTGTTTTCTCGTGCTTCTTATCGGAAAACCGGTTCCCACTTTTCCGGAAGCACTCTAGCTCGACGGCGCGTCGAGACGGCGGGTCAGGTTTTCAAATTCCTGCCGCAGCGCTTCATTGCGGAAAATCTGGTCGAAGGTCGGCGCCTCCAGCTTCTGGATGGCTTCGAACGACGCGGCGCTATCTTGCATCAGGTTCTTGAGCTGGAAGCTTGCTTCGACCGTTTCGTAGGTGTTGTCGGCGATGCGCAGGTCATGCACCGCGCGCGTGCGGGCGCAGGCGATCTGCTCACGCTGCTGCTGCAGATATCGGCGATAGGCCTTGGCTGCTTCCGCCGCCACCTTCTGTGCTTCGCGGTTGGCTTCCAGCGCGCGCCGCTGATCGGGGCGGTTTTCAGCCTGCAACAGCCGCGCGGTTTTGCCCTGCGCGGTTGCGATGTCCTTCAGGATGGCATCCAGCTTCGGCATGTAGTTGGTGTCGATGCGCTCGATGGCGGACGACTGCGCGTGCACCAGCATGGCGAACAGCGCCGCGTGCATGGCGAAGTATTTGCGCGCCGCGTTCATGTTGTCGCCGGCGGCGTTGAGAAGCTTGCCAAGCTGGCTGTCGATCACCTTGGCTGCGCTGAAGGCTGCAACGAGCCGCACCAGATCGCCTGACAGCACGCTGTCGAGCAGCAGATCCACCTGGTCGGGCGAAAGCTGAACGCCAGCTTCAGCCAGCGCGACGGCGACCTCGGTTTTCGCCTTGGCGATCTCTTCGCGGTTCTTGTCGATGCGCTTGTGCGCGTCCTGGATGTTGCCTTCAAGGCTGTCGACCGTATCGGTCAGCAGGCCGGGCAGCATGGCATCCTTCGGCGCGGTGAGCTGCTTCTCCTTCATCGTCGCGATCTGGGTTTCGATATCGCGGATGTTTAGGCGCAGCGTCTCGATCTTGCGCTGCATCTCCACCACCGGCACATCGGTGACGATGCCAAGCGCGGAATCGAGCAGGCCACGGATGCGCGCCTCGCGGTCCTCGCGCGTTTCCGTCCACAGCGGTGTCAGGATGAACTCGTCGCGGCCGGGCAGCTTCTGTGCCTGCGCGCGGTGGTCGGCGGCATCGCGCAGTACGCTGTCGATCTCGCGCATGAGGCGGCGCGCCTGCTCAAATGCCTTGTCGCCCTCGCGCGGATCGGCGGGCTGCTTGGGCTGGGCCTGTGCATTGCCGGGTGTCTGGGGCGGTGCTTGTGCGGATGCCGGTGATTTGTCGGCGCCCGTTTCGGCAAGCCGCAGCAACTCCGCTATGCCATCACGACGGGCGGTCTGCGCATCGGCGGCAAAACTGGATGCAGCGAGGATGAGCGCTGCTGCTGCGGTGGGCCAACGGACGTCGGCGGCGGACATGGCGAAAGCCTCCAAACATATGTCACCCCAGTGGGCAGCAAATTCGGGCCTTTCAATGGTCCGAACCGGCGCGCACGCGTTTTAGCGGCGGAAAACCGTGCCTTCAGGTGCTTACAGTGCCGGAGGCGCGCGCCAGAAGATCGCTGAACCGCTGGTCGATCTGGCGCGCATCCGTCAGCACAAGCATGTGGGAAAGCGCTTCGCCCTTGCCAACCCCGCCGCCAGCCTGACCGCGCCGCACAAAATCGTCCGTAGGGTGATCGCCGAGCGCCAGATGCAAGCGTAGTTCCTTGCCGGTGATGCCGAGCACGGCGAACGGTGCGGGGCTGCCGAACGACAGCGAGCTTTCCTGAACAGCCAGCGGGGCCTTCGGAACGGCGCCTTTGATCCGCGCGAGAATAAGCTGGGCGAGCGGGCGATAGGCTTTGGCTTTGGCGAGCACACTGTCGATGTCGCGCGGGCCTGTTGCGGCTGGCGATGGGGCGCTGCGCTGCGGGGCGCGTGCGGCTGCTGGATCCGATGGAGGTGATGTGTCCGCAGCGGAACCCGCGGCCGCGCCGCCCATCACGACAGTCAGGCGTGGTGGAGCAACGATGCGCTCGGGCGTCGGGGCAGATGACTGCGGTGGCTGTTGCTCCGGCAGCGGAGTATGTCCGTCGGCAATGGATCTCGACGCGCTTGGGTTTTCGGTCGGCTGGCGCGAAGGCTGTTCACCTACGGTTGCTGTCGGCGCTGCGGGCAGAGACGATGGCGCCAGCACTTCGCGCCGCCGTCGCGCGGCTGGACGGCGCGGAGCTTCCTCCTTCGCCACCTCCGCATAGATCGGTCGGCCGCCGTTGTGATGGATACGCTCCAGCCACGACGCCTTTGAGAACATCAGCCCTTCATGGCGCAACCAGTCGATGATGTCGTTGCGCTCGGTTTGACCGCTCTGCGCAATCGCGTGCATCCACTGTTGCAGGTTGCGCCCGGTGTTCTCCTCGAGCCCATCAAGAAAGGTGCGTTCCTTTTCACCGAAGCCTTTAGTCATGCCCTCCTGCCTCAGATCCAACGGCGCGATCTGGATTTGTAGTCGAGATATGCTTGTCCGAAACGCCGTTCCAGATGGCGTTCTTCCGGCACGATGGCGAGCTTCGTAACAAGCGCGGCGAACGCAGCGGCGGCGCCAACCAGCCAGATGTTTTTTGTCAGCTCGGCCGCGCCAAGCAGGATCATGGCATCGCCCAGATAGATCGGGTTGCGAAAGCGCCAGAACGGACCGGACGTGACGAGGTGCGTGGCCCCGACGTCGGGAAGCATGGTCGTGTCGTGGGTGCGAAGTGTAACGATGCCCCAAACGACAAGCACGATGCCGAGCACGCCGATGCCAAGCCCGATGAAACGTGCGGGCGTATCGTCAACGCCGGGCCACTCAATCGGTGCGGCATAGCCAAGGATGATCGCCAGCGCAGCAAAGCCCGCCAGCAGCAGCGGCGGCCATGGCACCGAACTCGGCCGCAGCTCGATATCGCTATCGTCCTGCGTTTCGGCATCGCGCTGCATTTCAGCGCTCTCCGACGCATCCTCGGCCAGTGGCTCAGCCGATTGCTGACCGGGCTGCTGCGTTGCCTGTCGGGAGGCGGCGTTGTCTGGTTCGTTAATCGACATGAAATTCCCGTCGTGGGCTGCACCGCACAACATCTACACCAGAAACATGGCGGGCTGCGAATCGGCGCTAGAGCAGGGTTCGATTATTCAAAACGCACCGTGCTCTAGCTTCTTTGTGAGACCGATGATCCACATCCCGAACTGGAAGGGCCGGAGCGATCACGATCTTGAGGGCAGGCGCGGTTCTGTGAATTGCGATAATGCGAAAGCGATGACGGTCTAGTTTGTCGGTGAAGCTTTGAATGGCTCGGGCGTTGCGCCGGATGTGTCGGCCAGCGCCGCCGCAATGTTGAATGTCTTGCAGTTCTTGCTGGCGAGGCGCTCGTTGTAGGCATCCAGCATGGCTCGTTCGCGACTGTATTGCGCGTCAGGGTCCAGCCCTTCGCGCGTGCCGCCCCAGATCGGTGTTGTGACGCTGCGGATGCCACGGGCAATGGCGGACGGTTGCGCATCGGGATTATAGCCGCGCAACTGCATGATGCGGATCTGCATGGTGCCGGTCAGCTTGCGGCAGTCAAAGCTGAGTTCCTCGGCGGTGAGCTGATAGCCGGGAGAAGGGGGAACCGAGCCTGTTACGATGCCGTCAGCGGAAGCGGGTGGAATGTCGCTGGCCAGTGAGGGAACGGGCGCGGAAGGCGAGCCGGCGCATCCGCACAGAAGCGCGGTTGCCATCACGGCCAATGCCCGTATTCGTCCCAGCCGCATCATTCCCCCGCTCAGGGCCGTTTATCGGGTATTAATAGGGGCGGATTAAGGGCGCGCCTAGCGGCGCTGGGCCGCAATCCAATAGTTTTATGAACCGGTTGCTTAGCGCGAGGGGCCGGGCTTCAATGGCGCCGCTTCAAGGACGCACACCGGCGCGCGGGATGGGTATATGCACATCAAGACTTCTGTTTTCGGTCAGTCATTGCTGATGGGGCTGGCACTCGCCGTAGCTCTGCCAGCGGCCGCCCGCGCTGAAAATGAGCCCACCGGTTATGTGTGCACCTTCGCGAAGGGCACGTCCTGGACTTTCGAGGACGGTGCATTCAAGGACAAGGCGCCCGAGGCGATGGGCTTCACCATTGCCGATATCGATCTTGAAAAGCAGTCGGCCAAGCTGCAGGCGGACGGAGCGGCAGCGCCGGGCGAACTGAAGATTGTGCGCGCCATCAACGCCAATCACTTCCTTGAGGTCGTCAACGAAGGCTTCCTCAATCTGACGACCGTCTACGACAAGGACGATGCCAGCGGAGTGTATCCGGCCGTCCATTCGCGCCATTTCGGCGTGTTGGGTCAGCCGGTGATCGCACAGTACACCGGCACCTGCACCGCGAAGTGAGCGTCCGGCCGGTTCATCTTGGAGCGTGACGGGTGGCTCTGCATCTCATCAAGCTGTGCGTCGGCGTCGACAGCATTGAAGAGCTGGCCGAGTGGCAGCAGGCGCGCGTGGCGGAGCAGAAGCGTGCGGGCTTAGCACCACGCATTGTGCACTCAACCTTCCAGTCGCCAAAACGCGATGCTGAGCTGCTGGATGGCGGCTCGCTGTATTGGGTAATCAAGGGCACGGTGCAGGTGCGCCAGCGCCTGCTGGGGCTGGAAGCGGGTACGCGCCCCGACGGCCGGGCGGCCTGCCACATTCTGCTTGATGCTGAATTGGTGCCCGTGCGTCCGGTGCCACGCCGTGCCTTTCAGGGCTGGCGCTATCTTACCGCCGATGATGCGCCGCCGGACCTCGCCGCGACCGGCAACATTGCCGACGATATGCCTGATGCCTTGCGACGGGAGCTTGCGGCGCTGGGCTTGCTCTGAGATCTAGGTGCAGCATCCATCCGATTTGCGGAGCACGCACCACCATGGCCAAACCGCGCCTGACCCAGTTGATTGAAAGCCTGCCCGCCATGGTGCCGTTTGTCGGCCCGGAGGCGCTGGTGAGGGCACGCGAGAAGCCGTTCCGGGCCCGTATCGGCGCCAATGAAAACGTGTTCGGCCCATCGCCGCGCGCCATTGCTGCGATGGCGGAAGCGGCTGCTGGTAACTGGATGTATGCCGATCCGGAAAGCTTTGAGCTACGCGAGGCGCTGGCCCAGTTCCACGGTGTTGATCGCGCGAACATCGTGGTGGGTGAGGGCATCGACGGACTGCTGGGGCTGACGGTCAAGCTCACGATTGACCCCGGCCATACGGTTGTGACGTCCAACGGTACCTATCCGACATTCAACTTCCATGTGGCAGCGGCCGGTGGCCGTCTGGTACGCGTGCCCTATCGCGACGACCGGCAGGATCTTGGCGCGTTGCTTGATGCCGCAATCGCCGAGGATGCGCGCCTGCTCTATGTGTGCAATCCGGATAATCCGATGGGATCGTTCTGGGCGGCTGACAAGCTGCAGGAGCTGATTGCGGCGTTGCCGGATGGGCTGTTGCTGTGCCTCGACGAAGCCTATTGCGACACCGCCACGGCGATGCAGCCGCTGGCGTTCGATGTCGGCAATCCGCAGGTCATCCGCATGCGTACGTTCTCAAAAGCATACGGGCTGGCAGGCGCGCGCATCGGCTATGCGGTGGGTGAAGCCGGGTTGATCGCGCAGTTCGAGAAGGTGCGCAATCACTACGGCATCAACCGCGTCGGTCAGATCGGTGCACTGGCTGCGCTTGGCGATCAGGCATACCTGGCCGATGTCGTTGGGCGCATTGACCGGGCGCGCGGGATGCTGGGCGACATCGCGCAGCGCAATGGATTGCAGCCGCTGCCCTCGGGCGCCAACTTTGTAGCGATGGATTGCGGGCGCGACGGTGCCTATGCACGCCGGGTGCTGGACGGATTGCTGGCGCGCGATGTGTTTGCCCGCATGCCGGGGACGGCAGGGCTGGATCGCTGCATTCGCGTGAGCTGTGGCACCGAGGCCGATCTCGATGTGTTCGCGGCGGCTTTGCCGGAGGCGATAGCCGATGCCGACGCGGGTTGATGGGCGCGGGGATTTTGATGACCACAGCGGGCTGCAAATCCGCGGTCGGACGCTGCGGTTTCATGCGGTGAGTGGGTGACGGGCTAATGCTGCTGCGGTTGCAACCTGTGCGGCTGTCGGTGGGATTGGCAAAACCTTAAGTCGGAGCGGGCATTATGCGCCGTCCCGTTTGAAGCCTGCCGATCAAAAAGGCCCGCCATGCACGAACAGCTGCTTGAATACTCGTCCTGGTCCTTCCAGCTCGCATTCGTCATTATCGTTCTTTATCTGGTGCTTGGCCTGATCAAGCCGTCGCTGGTGCTGGCCGCAAAACGGTCGACCGTGGTGGTGGTGTCGGTGATTGCGATGCTGCTGGCTGCGACGGCGTTCTATGTTGCGGTTCGTCCGCTGGATAACGTGGGCCCGCAGCCACCGGCGGCCGACATCATTCCTGAGCCCGCACCTGCACCGGCTGAAGCTGATGCGCCGGCACCGGCCGATCACGATCATTCCGCACCGCAAGAACCCGCTGCCCCGCAACAGTAATTCGCGGCTCCCCGCTCCCCTGCCTGGCGACGCTGGCGCGTGGTTTGACCACGCCCAGCTTGATGCGCGTCAAGCAACTATTGTGCTGCACACGATTCTATTGATACTGCTGCTCACTAGGGGAACGGGGAAGCTCTGCGTCAGCGCCCCGAAAAGAAGCCGGCACAGGCCGGCGATCGAATGGGAGAGAAGCGATAATGAGCGGGACCTTGGGATTTCTTGTCGGCGTGGTGCTGTTGGTTGTTGGTCTGGGCGGCCTTGGTTTGGCGCTGCATCAGATGATGATCGACGCAACTGTGCAGGGTCCGATAGCCGGTGGCCTGGTGACATTCGTCGTCGCCGCGTTCGCTTCGCTGCTGATCATTCGTTGATCCTGTCCGCACTGGCGTGGCGGTAGAGGTGCCGTCTCTAGGGCCAGCGTCGTAGGGACTGCCGCGAGAACGTCCACTCAGGCGTAATCAATTCGCCGTCGAAGGCCGCCGGATACCACGGTGAGCCATCGGCGGCGTTTTCGTTTGCGGGGGGATCCGGGGCAGGATTATTGGCTATTGCGCCCACCATGTGCATGTTCCGGAGCACATGGATGTTCTGCGCTGGCATATAGCTTTGCAGCAGCAGGAAGCGCTTTTCGCCGGTGCCGGGATTTTCCACCATGTCGGCCACCAGCACGGCGTGCCCCGGAAAACCGCCCTTGATGAAGACGTCGCCGATGGCGATTTCGGTCAGCGCAACGGGTTTCAGCTCGCGCTCAAGCGAGTAGGTGCCCGCGTAAGCAAACACGTAATCCATGTATTTGCGGAATGAAGGATAGCTCTGGTCGCGTCGCGCCGAAAAGGCGAGCGGCTTGCCTTCGGTATTGTTGAAGCGGATGTCGCGCTTGCGATCCTGGGTGAACAGCCATTCGCCGCGCAGGCGCATGATGGCATCGGCGCATTGCTGCAGGTCGCGCCTGCCGACATCGATATCGATCACCGCCGCGTGCACATCCTGCCGCCATTTGTTGGCGCCGGTGAAGGTTTGCACCGGCGTACCCGGTGGCTTCATCGGCAAACCGCGCAACCATGTGGCCCAGCTTCCTGCCGAAGCGGGCACACGCACGAAGCCGGCGGGTGGTGGCACGGATTGCGCGAGTGTCGGCGCGTCAGGCGTATGCGGCCGGGCGTAGCCCGGCGCTGCAATGGCGGGTGCTGACGGCGTCAGTGACGCCAGCATCAGAATGGCGAACAGGGCAAAGCGGAATGGTGGTGAATGCTGCATGTCCGTTGCATGCAGCGTTCCTGTGGCACGGCCAAGGCGATGCGCAAACACTTGGCCATGCGCGAGCGGAAGCAGTCGCAGAGGGAGAGGCAGACGCGATCAGCGATTGTAAGAGAACGCCTGCGAGTGCCAGGTGGTGGCGTACATCTGCTGAGCCCACGCCGGTGCGCGCTGCGCCAGATGGGCGTTCGTCACTTTCTTTTTGCGCTGACGCTTCACCTGATGCACCGGCGTGCGATAGGCGCGAATTGCGCCGCGCTTGCGGCTTGAGCGGGCATGACGCCGGTCGTCATCGTCATCATCCGATTTTGCGCTGGTGTCGCGCCGCGCTTTTCTTTCGGCAGCCACATCGGCGTTATTTTCGGAGGCTGCGGCGTGATCGGCATCGGCGCTGTCGGCAGGGTTGTCGGCCAGCGCGGCGACGGTGAGCGGCGCTTCCGGCGATGCGTCGGCTGCTGGTGTTGATTGAGCCGACGTTACATCGGCAATTGCTGCTGTGCTTTGAGGGGCAGCGGCTTCGGCATGGCGCGCCTGGGTCGTGGGCGCGGCCGCAGGTTCGCGATCAGTGGCGTCGATGCCCTGGGCAAGCGATGCGGTGACCGTCGGCTCGCGTTCCATCAGCGGGCGATCGCTGGCAAGAAACGCCAGATCGTCCGGCGAGGCAGGTGGATACGAGGGGGCAGCGCCGCTGTCGCGCGTGTCAATGAAGGCCGCGTTCTGGATGTAATCCATACGATCGAGATCCGCCTGATCGAACGGCGTTGAGCATGCGCAACTCGAAGGGCCGGAAAGAACCGCGACCGCAAGTCCACCGATAAGCAGAACCGAGAGAAAGCCGCTGGTCTGCAGGCGTCCACCGCCAGTAACCGCAAGCGAAGCGATTTTTGAACTGTGCCGGACAATCCGCTCACGCATGGCGGCGAGTGCAGGCTCCAGGCGCTCAACTGTCACGGGGGCGGCGTCGCGGAACCGTTCCAGCAGCCATGACGAGGAGCCACTCAGCCGATCACCGAGCCATTCCATCCAGTTCGCGGGGAGCTGCGGTTTGGTGGGCGCAAGCACCCGGTAGCCGCCAATCGTCGGCTGGGCGCCTGCATAGCTGCGCAGGGCGGCAAACTGATCGAGAACCTGCAGAAAATTTTCCGCCGGGTCGATGCTGTCACGATCCGAGGTCGTGTTTGCCCGCATGGCGTTACTCCGCTTGCTGTCCCGCTGTCTCTGCTTTTTGAACGGATCTATGACCCGTTTAGCCAGGAAACAGCGTCTGTTGTGCCCCCACGATCACGCAAATACTCAACTGTCAGGGCGCAGATCCCTGAATAATCGCAACAAAGGTGCGATCTGCATTGTTAAGCTGGCACGGATATAGTGAATTTTTTCCAAATATTATGGATAGATACGGCGAGCGGTTGATATGATGTTTTAGCCATAAGTCCGGGGCCTTAGCGGGCCAAGAAAAGGCTCAGAATGCGGAGGAATGCGCGTAGGTGGCCGGCGCGGATCGGCCCGGTCGCTGCGATGTTGGACGCATCGGCCGCGGGCTCATGGCCCGGCGGCGGGCTCCACCGGAGGCGAGTCGGCCGGGTTCACTAAATAAAAATCAGGCCGCCATCGGTTTCTTGAACCACTCCCAACCGCCTTTGCGGTCGACCTTGCGGCGGTACAGCGCCTCGTCGGCGCACTTGAGCAACGAGCGCAGGTCTTTGCCGTCCTGAGGCGCCAGACTGGCGCCGATGCTGGCGCCGACGGTTGCCGGTCGCGACATCAGATTCATGGGACGCGTCAGTTCGGTCTGGATGCGCCAGCAGACCTGCTCGACCTGATCGGGAATTTTGAGACCGCTCAGCAACACGACAAATTCGTCGCCGCCCATTCGGCAAACAAGGTCGCCGCTGCGGACACTGTCCGTGAGGCGCTTGGCGACGATCTTCAGGGTTTCGTCGCCCGCGTCGTGACCCAGCGTGTCGTTGATGGCTTTGAAGCCATCAAGGTCGATCAGCAGCATGGCGGTGAGAGTTTGCTCGGGATTCGCAACGATCCGCGCCCAGTGCTGTTCAAGGGCGCGGCGATTGGGGAGGCCGGTGAGAGGATCCTCAAGTGCGACGCGGCGCAGTAGCGTTTCGGTGCTGCGCTGCTCCGATATGTCTTCAAACAACGCAATAGCGATATTCAGATCATGAAGCAGGATGCCACGGATCTGCGCTGTCTTCACACTGCCGTCGGCACACAAAATATCGACTTCGGTCTGTTCGACGTCGGAAACGCCATGGTTGCTGTTGGTCCAGACATTGCCCCACTTCTCCTTCGAGATCTCGCGATCTTCCGGACGCGGATAGGCGCGAACGATCCAGTCGGTGATGGTGTCGAATTCCGACGCCTTGTAGCCAAACGTCTTGGTAAACGCATCGTTCATGAATTTGATGCGCTCGTCGTCAAGGCTCGCCCACGACACCGGCATTGGAAGGGCGTTGAGGATCGCGAACAGATGTTCTTTTGAAAGAGTGAGAGGCATGGACGCTCGACAATTCACAGCCAATTGGAGATCCGATTGCGCTTTGTCGGGGAACGAGCGCCGGCAGTCTTAAAATTATTCCAAGCCAATTGCGTATGAATGAATCTGATCGCGTGGCATTTAAATAGGCAGGAAGAACGTGGGGGCTGTGGCCCGGCATGGTTAAGGTATTGTTGAAACCCGCACCGCTATTCTCCGATCGAGTGTTACATCGCAGGTGGTCGATGCGGGCTGTTTTAAATCTGATTTCGTTGCTGGCGGTCGGGCTGATAATGGCCGCCATCATCATGGCTGCGCCGACTGAAACAATGCGCGGCACGGAGCTGAAGCAGTTTCTTGAGGGCTTCGATTTTGCGGCGCCGGCATTGGACTATCGCTCTGTGCTGGCCGGTCTGGCGCTGGGTGTCGTGATCGCGCTGATCGCCCGGATATCCTGGGTGGATATCGCGCGTCGCACCGCCGGATGGATCGCCAATCAGGCGCACCGGCTGCTGTTGCTGGCGCTGGCCGCCATTCTGATCGGCGTCATCATCTACGTGTAGCGCACGCACATTCGCAATTCGGTTTCGGCGTCTTCGGCCCGGACATAAAAAGAAGGCCCGGAATTGCTTCCGGGCCTTCTTGCGTATTTGCAACCTGATGGTCCGCGCCTGTTACAGCGAGTAGTACATGTCGTACTCGACCGGATGCGGCGTCATTTCATAGCGCTGATTTTCAGCCATGCGCAGATCGATGTAGGCGTCGATCATGTCGTCGCTCATCACGCCGCCAGCCTTGAGGTAATCGCGGTCGGCGTCGAGGGAGTCGAGGGCTTCACGCAGGCTGCCGCACACGGTCGGGATGCTGGCAAGCTCAGCCGGCGGCAGGTCGTAAAGGTTCTTGTCCATCGGGTCGCCCGGATTGATCCGGTTGAGGATGCCGTCGATGCCAGCCATCAGCATGGCCGTGAAGGCCAGGTACGGGTTTGCCATCGGATCGGGGAAGCGCACTTCGAAACGCTTCGCCTTCGGGCTCGATACGTGCGGGATGCGGCACGAAGCGGAGCGGTTACGCGCCGAGTAGGCGAGCAGCACGGGGGCTTCGTAGCCCGGCACCAGACGCTTGTAGGAGTTGGTGGTCGGGTTGGTGAAGGCGTTGAGCGACTTGGCGTGCTTGAGGATGCCGCCGATGTAGAACAGCGCGTTCTCCGACAGATCGGCATAGCGGTCGCCAGCGAAGGTCGGCTTGCCTTCCTTCCAGATCGACTGGTGGACGTGCATGCCCGAACCGTTGTCGCCGAACACGGGCTTCGGCATGAACGTAGCCGACTTGCCGTAGGCCTGGGCGACCATGTGCGTCACATACTTATAGATCTGCATGTGGTCGGCGATGGTGACCATCGGGCCGAACTTGATGCCGAGCTCGTGCTGGGCAGCGGCCACCTCGTGATGGTGCTTTTCAACCGACACGCCCATTTCAACCAGCACCGAGATCATCTCGGAACGGATGTCCTGGCAGCTGTCGATCGGCGGCACGGGGAAGTAACCGCCCTTCATGCGCGGACGGTGGCCGAGGTTGCCCATTTCATACTGGGTGCCGGTGTTGGTCGGCAGCTCGTTGGAATCGACGCGGAAGCCGGTGTTGTACGGATCGGAGGTGAAGCGCACGTCGTCGAAGATGAAGAACTCGGCTTCCGGACCCATGAAGATGGTGTCGCCCAGACCGGTGGACTTCAGGTAAGCCTCGGCCTTCTTGGCGATGCCGCGCGGGTCGCGGTCATAGAACTGGCCGGTGGAAGGCTCGTGCACGTCACAGAATATGGCGAGCGTCGACTGGGCGAAGAATGGATCGATGTGGGCGGAGCTTGCGTCCGGCATCAGCAGCATGTCGGAGGATTCGATGCCCTTCCAGCCGCCAATCGACGAGCCGTCGAAAGCATAGCCATCGGCAAACACATCCTCATCCACCGTCGAGGCGTGCGCAGTCACGTGCTGCATCTTGCCCTTGGTGTCGGTGAAGCGGAAATCGACAAACTTGACGTCCTTATCCTTGATCGTCTTCAGGACATCACTCACGGTCTGCATGGGAGTTCCCCTATTTGAGTGCCGTTTTGACGGCGTCTTCAGTGCGTTTGATGGATGAACGGGCGCTGGCTGCCCGGTCGTCGGGATACGGGTTAGATCGCGTCGCCGCCGGTTTCGCCGGTGCGGATGCGGATGGCGGTGTCGATCGTCGAGATGAAAATCTTGCCGTCGCCGATGCGGCCGGTTTTGGCGGCCTTCTGGATTGCCTCGACCGCCTTGTCGACGAGTTCGTCGGCGAGAACGACTTCGATTTTAACTTTCGGCAGGAAGTCCACGACATATTCGGCGCCGCGGTACAGCTCCGTATGCCCTTTCTGGCGACCGAAGCCCTTCGCTTCGAGTACGGTGATGCCTTGCAGGCCGATTTCCTGCAGGGCTTCCTTCACTTCATCGAGTTTGAATGGCTTGATGATCGCTTCGATCTTCTTCATGACCCTTGGCCCCTTCGCGTTATGTCATTTCCAGCAAGGGCGGCTTGCGTGAACGGCCAAGAGTTAGCACGGTGCGTGCCAGTTCAAGCGCCATGTAAAAAATGCTGAAAACACAAACTGTTATGTGTTTGCCTCGGCAAGCCGCCGTCAAAAACAACGGCATGAGTGCCTATCAAGTAGGCAGCGTGCATGAAAAGTAGTCAGAGCCGGTGACCAACACTTTAATGTCGATGCAGGGCGCTCATTCCTTGGGCGGCGGACGCAACCAAGGTGTGCTTTTAAGCACCGAAGAGATGGGCCGTGCCGACCATCTGGCGGTGGAACTGGGCGTGCCAAGCCTGACGCTGATGGAAAACGCGGGTGCGGGCGTGGCGGCGCAGGCCCGGCTTTTGCTGCCGGGTGGTGCGGGGCGGATCGCGGTGTTGTGCGGACCCGGCAACAACGGTGGCGACGGCTTTGTCGCCGCCCGGCTGCTGCGGGAAGCCGGCTTGGACGTTCGCGTCGCGCTGCTGGGCAATGTGGCGGCGCTCAAGGGCGATGCCGCCGAAATGGCCGCGCGGTGGGCGTGGGAGATCGTCCCCCTCACGGCGGATGCAATTGCTGGCGCCGACCTGATCATCGACGCGCTGTTCGGCGCCGGGCTGGACCGGCCAATCACGGGCATCGCTGCGGAGGCGATCGCGGCGCTCAATGGTTCTGGCGTCCCGGTGTTGGCGGTGGATGTTCCGAGCGGCCTTGATGGCAATACGGGACAGCCGCTAGGCCCGGTTGTGCGGGCTTCCCACACGGTCACTTTCTTCCGTCGCAAGCCGGGGCATCTGCTGATGCCGGGGCGGGCGCTGTGTGGCGGTGTGACGGTGCATGACATCGGAACGCCGCCGGAGGTGCTGGACCGGATCGCCAGCAAGACCTGGGTAAACGGGCCGGACCTGTGGCGCGGCGCGTTTCCGTGGCCAAGGCTTGAGGGCCATAAATACGGTCGCGGCCATGCGCTGGTCGTGTCGGGTGCTGCGGCGTACACGGGAGCGGCCCGTCTTGGCGCGCGCGGTGCGTTGCGGGCTGGGGCGGGTCTGGTGACGCTGGCCAGTCCGGAAAACGCCCTGATCGTCAATGCTTCTCAGCTTACTGCGGTGATGCTGCTGCCGTTTTCAGGTCCGGAAGGCCTGTCGGGCATTCTGGCCGATCGGCGCAAGAACGCCGTGCTGCTGGGCCCGGCGCTGGGCGTCGGCGAGGAAACCCGTGCGCTGGTTGAGGCCGCTCTGGCCGCCGGGGCTGCAACCGTTCTCGATGCAGATGCGCTGACGTCATTCGCCGGACATCAGGCCGAGCTGTTTGCCGCCATCGCCAGCATTGCCGAACGGCCGGTGGTGCTGACACCGCACGATGGCGAGTTTCAGCGGCTGTTCCCGGATCTTGTGTCGGCGGCCAAGCCGGAACGGGCCCGACAAGCGGCGGCTCGGTCTGGAGCGGTCGTTGTGCTGAAGGGACCGGACACCGTGATTGCCGCTCCCGATGGCCGTGTGGCGATCAACGATAACGCGCCGCCGTGGCTGGCAACGGCCGGGGCGGGTGACGTGCTGGGCGGCTTTACCGTCGGTCTGCTGGCGCAACGGATGCCGCCATTCGAAGCGGCCAGCGCGGCGGTCTGGCTGCATGGTGCTGCTGCAGCGGCGTTCGGGCCGGGCCTGATTGCGGAAGATCTGCCGGACTCGCTGCCGCAGGTTTTGCGCGGCCTGATTGATCCGGTGTCCTGAGACGCATGCAAAACATCAATCCGGCGCCACAATCGCCGGCTATTTGTCCCGGACAGGCTTGGCGCGATGCTATCGGCGCACTAGAGCCTTGCACCGTTTCGTGCTTCTTGTCGGAAAACCGGTTCCCACTTTTCCGGAAGCACTCTAGTCTAGATTCGATGGGCGGCGCTTGGCTGCCGGTGGCACAATCTCGATCTGCGAGAGGCGAATGTTTCGACGGGCCCTGATGGCTTGCGCCCTGTTGCCTGCTGTAGGCGCTGGCGCTCTGGCCGCTCCGGCGGAAACGGGTTTGAAGGCGCAGGACGCCGCCACAGCGTTGGTGCGTGGCGATGCCGGTCAGGCCGTTGTCGGTTACACGGACGCGCTGAAGGATGCCGGGCTGACGAACGATCGCCGGGCCACGCTGCTGAACGATCGCGCCGTAGCCTATGCGCGCCTTGGCCAGACCAAGCTTGCGATTGACGACTTCAATCGCGCTGCGCAGCTTTTTCCCGAATATGCGGCGATCTACAACAATCGCGGTAATCTGCTGCTGGCGCTGGGCTATACCGAAGAAGCCATCAAGGATTTCAACCGCGCTATCGTGCTGGCGCCGGGTTATGCCGCCGCGCTGTCCAATCGCGCCGGTGCGCTGGCAAAGGACGGCGACCACGGCGAGGCCTTGCGCGATTACACTGCCGCCGTGCGCCTGATGCCGCAAGCTGCTGCTCCGCTGGCTGGCCGGGGGCGGGTGCATATGGCGGCGGGTCGGCCCCATGCCGCCATTCGCGATTTTTCCCGCGCCGTGACGTCCGATCCGCGGTTTGCGGCGGCCTATCGCAATCGCGCCGAAGCCAAGCTCGATATTCTGCGTATGGGCGATGCTATCGAGGATCTGTCCCGCGCCATCGCCTTCGACGTCAGCAATCCGGAACTATATCTGCTGCGCGGGCAGGCCTATCTTGCTTCTGATAACGCAGCGGCGGCGCTTAAGGACTATTCGCACGCGATCACGCTCGCCCCGGCCATGGCGCGCGGCTATGCCGAGCGGGGCCTCGCCTACGGCCTGACCCAGTCGTTTGATCTGGCGTTCGCCGATCTCAATCGGGCGATTGAGCTTGATCCACGCGGGGCGCTGGCGTTCGCCTATCGCGCGGTCGTCTATAAAATGAGCGGGCAGACAGACGTCGGCCTGAAGGACGCCGAGACAGCGGCCAAGATCGATCCCGATGGCGCGGAAGTGCTGTGGGCCAAGGCGGAGATCGAGGAAGCGCAGGGCCGCGTCGAGTTGGCGGTGGCCGACTACAAGAAGGCGCTGGCGGCCAAACCGCGCCTGAAGCTAGCATCCGATGCGCTGACGCGTCTGGGTGCCGACGGCGCCGATGCGGAAGATCGCGAAATTGCCGACGCAGGGGTCGACGTCTGGCGGGTGGTGCAGCGTGGCACGCAGTTTTATGCGGTGAGCGAGCGCTATCGCCGCCTTCGCATTCCGCTGGAAATGGCGGGCGCGGGTACGCCCAAGCTGCTGGAATTCGAAATCAAGAAGCCGCCGCTGCGGGGCATCGCCATCCTGCGGTTTTCTGCCGGTGCCATAGCCAGTGAGACGGGGCCGGCGCCGACGGAGCAGGTGGCCATCCTCGATCTGCAGGCCAACTCGGTGATAGGCATCGAACCGCACCGCGAGGGCGACAAGGTCGCGAACTGGACCTGGCAGAATGATCGCGTTGTCGTCGCCAGCGTCGATGGCGCGACGGACGAGTTCATGCTGCGCAATGCGCAGGTGCGCGCGGCAGAGCAGGAGCAGCGCCGCCAGAGGCGCCAGCAGCAACAGCGCGCCAAGCCGAAGACGTTCTTCCAGTTCCTATTCAACTAATTTTGATCACCGCGAATTTAGCGGCGGGCGGCAGCGGCGTGTGTGCCCGCCCGTTGCTCTAGGCGTCTGCGTGACGGCTGAAGTGCTGCAACAAGGCTACAGCCATCGCGGGAAATGCTGCCTGCAATGCTGAATTACACCGCGAGCGGTTGAGCTTAGCTGTCAATCAAGGAATGCTGCATGGATAGGTGCTGCAACTTTTGCTGCGCCCCGTAATGCCTCTGGCCGGGGGCTTCGCGTTTGCTGCGCGGTTAATATGCGTTCTGCGCGTGAGGCCATAAACATCGGTCAGAATTAAGCTTTCTGCATCATTCACCATCTATTCTGGTGCGAGGCTTTGAGTGTTCAGTTTCTTTAGTAGGTGAGAGCAATGCGTTCGGTTGCGGCAGTGTTTGCGGTCCTCGCGGCTGTGAGTGTGATTTCAACAGCATCGGCGGCTACGGAAATGCAGGTTGCCGCTGCTGATCCGGTTGAAGCGATTGATGCGGTGCGCCCGGATGTTCAGCATCAGGCGCTTGATGCGGCCCTGCCGCCGGCGGTTGCCCGCGATGGCGGGGAGACTGCCGAAGCACCGGCAGCAGCATTGCCACCTCCGCAGCCAACGCTGTTTGCGTCGATCGATCTTAGCAAGCAGACGATGACCGTCTCCGACAAGAATGGCGTGATCGCCAGCTGGAAGATCTCGTCCGGTCGCCACGGCCATCTGACGCCGACGGGTACCCACACGCCGCATTACACGGCGCGGATGCACTACTCGAAGCAGTATTACAATTCGCCGATGCCCTATTCGGTGTTCTTCAATCGCGGCATCGCCGTGCATGGCACCAATGATCTGCGCAACCTGGGCCGTCCGGCTTCGCACGGTTGCATCCGGTCCCATCCGAAGAACGCCAAGGTGTTTTACGATCTGGTGCAGAAGCACGGCCGCGAAATGACCCGTGTGACGGTGCACGGCAAGGTGCCAGCTTCGTCGGCTCCGGCGGTGGCCCGCAAGCAGCAGCAACAGCGTTACGCCCAGCCGCAGCAGTGGAACGGTGGCGGCCTGTTTGGCTACTCGCAGCAGGCGCCGAAGGCGAAAGCTAAGGCCAAGGGCAAGCAGAAGCAGCAGTACGGCGGTGGCGGTCTGTTCTGGTAAGCCGCTGCTACGGCTGTCCCGCCGCGCGTGACACGTGTCCGTGCGGCGGAGCGTTATGTGATCGGCAGAAAGCTAAACTGACTTCAGCCGACCCGATGCGGAAACGGGCGTAGATGCTGGCCTTCTTTTCTGGCGCTCGGCGACTCTCCGTCGGGGAGCCGGCCGCCGAGCGCCACAAAAAAACTAACTGTCATCTCGCTGGGGCGGTTCCATGGGGTGGCTGGAAGGACGCTCTGTTGGGGCTGCGAATGATACTTCGGCCGATCAAAGGCTGAAGCTGGCGTGGATCCCGACCTTCGCCGGGATGACGGTGTGCAGCGGCAAGCCGGTTTGGCGAGCACCAATCAGTGCTCGGCGGCCGGCTGTGCGGAGCACAGTCGCCGAGCGCAACAAAAAACCGCGATCAGAACGGGTTCCACGTCGGGCGCGGCGTGAAGCGGATGTAGCCGATGTTGGCTCCGAGCCTGAGGCCCAGACCGGTGCGGATCGGCGCCATCATGACCTGCCCGCCCTTCAGGAACGTGATGCCCACGCCGCCAATGAGATAGGCTGAGCCGTCGATGCCGGTGAAGTGGCGATAAAGATCGTCGGGCTGATGCACGCGGTAGATCAGGAACATCGTGCGCGAGCCGGCGGCGCCGAAGTCGGTGCCGATCGAGGGCCCGTGCCAGTAGATCTTGCTGCTGCCACCCGAGCGCATGTAGAGCGTGCCGCTGCCGTAGCGCACACCGGCCAGAAACGCGCCGCCGCCTTCGGTGCCGAGAACATAACCGGATGGGCGGCCCGCGCTTGAGAACGCGTATTCGATGACGCTGCCGAGCTCGGTGGAAATGGTGCCGAAGAAGCCGCGCGTGATCTCGCGGATTTCGTCGATGTCGTAGCCCTGTTCCTCCGGCGGCAATGGCTCCAGCATCGCGAGGCCAGCGCCGGGCTCCATCGTTGGCACGGACGGTCCAACGCGCAGGGTGTCCAGCGTGTGGGGCGTTTGAGGCGTGGTTTGTGCCGCCCAGTTCTGAGCCTTGGATTTTGCAACCGGCTTGGGTGGTGCAGCCTGCTCGGCGGCGGTCGCCTTCGCGGCAGGCGTTTCATTAGAACGCGGAGCGGCTGGCGATGGCGATGCTGCAGGTGCCTTGCTGGCGGCAACCTTTTTATCGCCGGCAGCGCCGCTGGCGATTGCGGCATCGAGCTTTTCGAGCGTGTAGCTGGACTTCGCCTTCATGACGCCGAGCAGCTCAAGCCCGGCGGCCTCAAGCTCGGTCAGCTTGCTGCAGTCGAGCAGGGCGTTCTCGGGGGGGCGGCCCAGCATGTCGATCTTGGTGATCAGATCCTCGGCGTCGGCATCGAGCTTTTCGGTGCGCGCATCGCGTAGCGCATTAAGCGCCTTTTCCTCGCTGTCGGCCTCGTTCCAGCCGCGCTTGGCGCCAAGCTGGCGGATCTTGTCCTGGATCTTCGGCAGCACTTCGGCGTTGAAAGTCCGTAGCGATGCGCCCGAGCGGTCCACCGCAGCGGCAAAGTCGTCAGCCGAGCAGGTGGCTGCTGCGGCCTGTTGCTGGGCCTGAGCGTAGGCCGGTAGCGGCGCGGCCAGGCTGAGAAGCTGGGCCGCAGCCGTAGCAGCGATTGCAGTGAGATTTCGGGGCAGCATCGCGACGCCTGTGATTAGCTTTGTCAGTTCACCGGCGCTGGAAGCTTGCGTGCAACGTGATCGTGGCGTCGCCGATTATTCGCCGTCGATCGTCTTGATGACAGAGTTCATGGGCCGGTCGGTCAGCACCGTGGGCATGCCCTTCATGTCCTTGGCGACCAGCTCGTCATACTCCGGCAGGGTCTGGATAGGATCTTTGGCCGTCATGTGCACGATCTTGTATCCGCCAGCCTTAAGCTGCTTCAGCAGGTCGGGCATTGCTGCCGCCGTATGGGGCTGGATGTCGTGCATCAGCAGGATGCCTTTGCCCTGCTTATCCAGCGACGCCATGATCCGCTTCACCAGAGCTTTGGCCGTGCCACCCTTATAGTCGAAGCTGTCGATATCGGTTGAGAACACGGCCACATTGCGGTCCGCCAGGTACTGCAATGTGTCATTGGAGTGGCGCAAAAATGGGAACCGGAAGAACGACGCAGTGGGCCCGTTGACGGCGCGACGGATGACGCTGAACGAGCGCTCGATTTCTTCCTTGGCCTGATCGAGCGTGAGCTTCGACAGATCCTTGTGGTTCATGGTGTGGCCGCCGATGGTGTGGCCGCTCTTGGCAACTTCGGCGAGGATGTCGGGATATCCGGCGGCAACCTTACCGACCGAGAAGAAAATCGCCTTCGTGCATTCGGCGTTCAGTGCCTTGAGAATGGCCGTAGTGCGATTGGGCAGCGGGCCGTCGTCGAAGGTAAGCACAACTTCCTTGGGCTGAAGGAAGTCATACATCTTGTAATGCTGGAAACCGAAGCCGGGTGCGCCGGTGGTATCGATTTGAACCGTGCGCGAAACGCCAAGCGGATTGGGATTGCCCGGACACTCAGCCTGCGGCTTGGCGCTGGCGGGTGCAGCGGCTTCGACCTGTGCCGCTGCTTCATCGGCGCCGTCCTGCGCATATGCGCCTATGGCGAGCGGCGTACACAGAAGTGCAGCGATGATTGCCTTGCTGACGGTCGAGCGCATTCAAACCTCCCCCGGAAACTTGCGAACTGATTCTCAGTTGTTAGCCGCAAATCTGCCGGTTAGCGGTGCGCGCTTGCAAGGAGTTTGTCTGCTCTACCGCAGATTTCACCGTCTTCTGTGGGTTAAATGTTTGCGACTGGTGTCGCGAGTGCTGGCACCGATGCCCTTTCGAATTAAGGGTGGGCTATCGAGCCTGAACCGTGCACGGCCGGATGTATGGCCGGAGCGGATGCGTGCCCCGTCATGCAGGTCACGCATCCGATGTTCCTGACGCTGAGCTTACGGAGCCGGCGTGGTCGGAGCGTCAGTTGCAGGCGCTGCCGGAGCCGGTGTTTCCGCGGGAGCTGCCGGAGCTTCTGCCGGGGCAGCCGGTGCTGGCTGTTCCGGTGCTGGCGGCGTCGCAGCCGGTGTTTCAGTCGGGGCAGCCGGAGCGGCCTCAGTTGTAGGCGTTTCGGTAGCAGGCGTTTCAGTCGCTGCGGGGGCAACAGCCTCCTTGGCGGCGTCATATGCCTTCTTGGCTGCTTCGCCAGCGCGTTCCATCGCCGGGCCGGCTTCTTCCTTGGCCCGCTCGTAAGCGTCCTTGGCGGTTACGGAGCCCTTGTCAGAAAGCTCCTTGGCCTTTTCGATGGCGCGATCCATCAGCGACTTCGCCGGCTGCTTGCGCTGGAATTCCGGCAGAGCGTCCAAAGTTTCTTTGGTGGCCTGCGGCAGAGAAACGTTCACAAGACCGTTCTCATGCTTGATGACGAGAGCGGGCAGCGCCACGGCGATGCGCTTCTCACCGAAGCCGGCGAACCCGCCGACGCCCATGATGACGCCTTCAACCTGATTGTCGCCGTTGAGGATCAGATCTTCGATGTCGCCAATGATGGCGCCATCGGCGTTATGTACCTTAGCGCCGAGCAGAAGATCCCTGGCGAGGTACTGATTCTCGCCCTGTGCGGTGAGAAACACATCCTGGGGAGCGGGGGCCGTCTGGGCCATTGCCGGCAGGGTCCAGAAAACCGCTGCGGCCGCCAATCCCAACACGCCTTTGTGCATCAAAATCTCCTTCGCTATGGGGGCCAGATGCCGTGTTTTGCGGCATCCGGGCGCTGCGGTTGATTAACCAACGCGCGCGATCAGGCATGTAAACCCTACATGTGGCGTCCACAAGTCAGCCAGGATGCGACGTCGAAGGAATGTGTGGGTTCGCGCAACGCCCTGAAATCGCGCTATAAATTATCCTAAGGCGGAAAAGTCGCGAGACGTTGCGCGCATTGCTTTCACGCTGGCCGATGGGGTATCATTGCGCCGAATTTCTATGCCGATGCGCGCCCTTAGCGGTGCGCCTCTCGCCCTGAAGCGGATAGCAAACCACAGTGGCCGATAACACCGACGACAAGACGCCCGGCAAGCCCGAGCCGAGCGATATTCGCCCTATTTCGATCTCCGAGGAGATGAAGCGCTCATACCTTGAGTATGCGATGAGCGTTATCGTCAGCCGTGCGCTGCCCGATGTGCGCGACGGCCTGAAGCCGGTGCATCGCCGCATTCTGTATGCCATGCAGCGCCTCGGCCTCGACTGGAACAAGAAGCATATGAAGTCGTCCAAGGTCGTGGGCGACACGATGGGCGACTTCCACCCGCACGGCAACCTGGCCATCTATGATGCGCTTGTGCGTCTGGCGCAGGATTTCTCCATGCGCGTGCCGTTGATCGATGGCCAGGGCAACTTCGGCTCCGTCGATGGCGATCCGGCTGCTGCCGAACGTTATACCGAAGCGCGCCTGTCGAAGATCGCGCAGTACCTGCTCGATGATCTCGACAAGGAAACGGTCGACTACAAGCCCAACTACGACGACCGTCTGCTTGAGCCGTCGGTGATGCCGGCGAAGTTTCCGAATCTGCTCGTCAACGGTGCGGGCGGCATCGCCGTCGGCATGGCGACGAACATCCCGCCGCACAATCTGGGCGAAGTGATCGACGCGTGTCTGGCCCATCTCGACAATCCGGAAATCTCGATCGATGAGCTGTGCCAGATCATCCAGGGCCCGGACTTCCCGACCGGCGCGCTGATCATTGGCCGCCACGGCATCCTCTCCGCCTACCACAAGGGTCGCGGCTCGATCCTGATGCGGGCGAAGGTTGAGGTGGAGGAGATCCGCAAGGATCGCGAGGCGCTGATCGTCACCGCCATCCCCTACCAGATCAACAAGAAGACACTGATCGAGAAGATCGCCGATCTGGTGCGCGAGAAGCGCATCGAGGGCATTGCGGACATCTGGGACGAAACCAACCGCGAAGGCATGCGCATCGTCATCGAGCTCAAGCGCGATGCGGTTGCGGATGTGGTGCTGAACCAGCTCTATCGCTATTCCGATCTGCAGACGACATTTGGCGCCAACATGCTGGCCATCAATGGCGGCCGCCCTGAGCAGTTGCACCTGAAGGACATCATCGAGGCGTTCACGCACTTCCGCGAAGAGGTGGTGAGCCGGCGCACGAAATACCTGCTGCACAAGGCGCGTGACCGTGCGCACGTGTTGGTGGGTCTCGCCATTGCTGTCGCCAACATCGACGAAGTCATCAAGCTGATCCGCCACGCGCCGAGCCCCGCCATTGCGCGCGAACAGCTGATGGAACGCGCCTGGCCGGCAATGGACATCACGCCGCTGGTGGAGCTGATTGCCGATCCGCGCCATACGGTTTCCAGCGATGGCACCTACCGTCTGTCGGAAGAGCAGGCCAAGGCCATCCTAGAACTGCGCCTTGCCCGCCTTACCGCTCTGGGCCGTGACGAAATCGGCGATGAGCTGAAAAAGCTGGGCGAAGAGATCAAGGAATATCTCGCCATTCTGGCTTCGCGCCTGCGCGTTGTGGAAATCGTCAAGGGCGAGCTGACGGCGATCCGCGATGAGTTCGCCACGCCGCGCAAGACCGAGATCCTCGACATCGAGGGCGACGTTGACGACGAAGACCTGATCCAGCGCGAAGACTGCGTCGTTACCGTTTCGCACAAGGGTTACATCAAGCGCGTTCCACTCGGCACCTATCGGGCGCAGCGCCGCGGCGGTAAGGGTCGCTCGGGTGCCGGCACGCGCGATGAGGACGTCATCACCACGCTGTTCGTGGCCTCGACGCATACGCCGGTGCTATTTTTCTCATCGCGCGGCATGTGCTACCGCATGAAGGTATGGCGCCTGCCAGCGGCAACTCCGCAGGCGGTGGGCAAGGCGCTGGTGAACCTGTTGCCGCTGGCGCAGGGCGAAGTCATCACGTCCATTCTACCGTTGCCGGAGGATGCCGAGACCTGGGGCACGCTGCAGCTTGCGTTTGCCACGCGTTCGGGCCGGGTGCGCCGCAACGCGCTGACCGATTTCGAGAGCATCAATCGCAACGGCAAGATCGCGATGAAGCTGGACGATGGCGATTCCATCGTATCGGTGAACATCTGCACGCCCGAAAATGACGTGCTGCTGACGACTGCCAAGGGCCGTTGCATTCGCTTCCTGCTTGAAGATGAAGTGCGTCTGTTCAAGGGCCGCGATTCCGATGGCGTGCGCGCCATCAGGCTGGATGATGGCGACAGCGTCATTTCGATGACGGTGCTGACCCACGTCGATGCCGATGCTTCCGAACGCACGGCCTATCTAAAGCAGGCCAACATGCTGCGCCGTGCGCAGGGCGATGATGTCGCTGACGATGCCGTCGAGGTGGTCGAGAGCGATGCCGAAGCCGATGCGGAAGAGGAAGTGATCGAGGGCAACGCCGAGCTTACGCCGGAGCGTTTTGCCGAGCTTTCGGCCAAGGAGCAGTTCCTGCTTACGGTCTCGGAGCGTGGTTTCGGCAAGCGTTCGTCGTCGTATGAATACCGGACCTCGGGCCGTGGCGGCAAAGGCATCGTCGCTATGGTCATGAACGATCGCAACGGCCCGCTGGTGGCGTCGTTCCCCGTCGCCGATACGGATCAGATCATGCTGGTGACGGATGCCGGTCAGCTCATCCGTTGCCCGGTGCATGACGTGCGCATCGCCGGCCGCAATACGCAGGGCGTGCGCATCTTCAGAACCGACGCTGACGAAAAGGTCGTTTCGGTTGAGCACATTCCGGACGACGGCAGCGACGGCGACGAGGAGGGTGTCGACACAGCCCCCGACACCACCCCTCCAACCGCCGAATGAACGAGGAGACGGCAAAGGCTCTGATCGCCGAGTACCTCAAGTGGGGCGAATGCTTCAATCGCCTCACTGAGCTGTCGAACGAGTTGCCGGAAATGCAGGCGAAAGCGCTGCGCGGTGTTACCGCTGAGGCTGAATTTGCACTTTACGACGGTCTCGTAAAGATGGTCACGAGGGAGTTCCCAGAGCTCGAACCGTGGCCGGATGAGGACTAGGGCGGTCCATCCTCCCACCGTCATCCTCGGGCTTGTCCCGATGATAGCGAGGCGAGTAGTCGACTAACCCGGTGGCGTGTGAAGCGCCTTCAGCGTCGTCGCGATGGGGCTCGCCGCGCACAGCTCTTCCCAACTGGGCAGCAATATCTGGCCGCCACCGAGAGGGACTAGCAAGCCACGGGCACGGAACCGCGACGTGATACGGCTCAGCGTATCGGGATTGAGCGCCAGATAATCGGCGATGTCGGTGCGCGAGAGCGGATTGTCGATGCCAATGCCGGCAGCACCGCGCTGGCCGATGCGTAGCCCCAGTTCGATCAGCAGCGAGGCGAACCGTTCGTCGCCGGAAAGGGCGCCAATGATGGAGGCGTGCAGCGACGCGCGCGCATGCTGTTCGCCAAGGCGGCGCTGCATGTTTGCGTGCTGGTCGACGTTGGCGGCGAGCAGTGCCTCAAAGCCGCGCGCAGGCAAACGCCAGACTTCGGAGACGTTCAGCGCCGTCAGCGTTGCGTTCGGCAGTGGTGGCATGTTCGCGCGGCGAATGATGTCGCCCGGATAAAACAGCTCCAGCAGCTGGCGCGGCTTGCCAAGAATAGCAGCCTCAATACCGAGCAGGCCTGAGCGTACGATATAAACTGTATCGGGCGTCGGCTGATCGAGCGACAGGCGTTGACGCCTGCGCACCCGCACGGGCGTGGCATGCTCGCGCAGAGCGGCGTCAGTTTCTGTCAGCCGCGCGACCGGCAACTCGCCAACGCGGTCGCGGTTTGCAGTATCGGACATGGCGTTTTGTAGAATGATGGTCATGCGCGGACAGTGTCCGTGCAAAGGCGGAGGTTGGCTTTGATCGCCGTCAAAGGGCTTCGCGCCTTGGTGAATCGGGAACTGGCCACGCCGCCGCAGGGGGTTTTGATCCCGATCAACAGATTTGTTGCGGCCTCACCACAGCGCTGTCCGGAGCGTGCACCGGGCTGACAGGTGTCAGCTTGAGGCTTCGATAAACGATAGGAAAAGCGCGCAGTTAGGACGAACGCTCGCAACGATGGGCCGATGAGTCGTGACGCGATGCGCAGATGGCCCCGTTTGGAATGGGGGACGGAATGATGGGATTGAAGGCTTTGATGCTGGGCACCGCCACGATGGCGACAGTGGCTGCTGCCACGCTGGCGACGGTGGTCGCCGGGGCGATGCCAGCGCAAGCGGGCGACAACAACGGTAACTTCATGGTGCGCGTGCTGGCGACCGGAGTGCTGCCCGATACCGACGCAGGCGCAATTTCCGTGAACGGTGTGCCGACGTTTGCATCCGGTAACCTGGATGTGCCGAATGAGATCATCCCTGCGCTGACGCTGTCGTACTTCTTCAACAAGAACGTGGCGCTGGAGTTGTTCTGCTGCTTCGCGAACCTCGATGTCGATGGCAAAGGCGCGCTCGCTGGCACTGACGTTGCTTCAACGTGGATCTTCCCGCCAGCGCTGACACTGCAATATCACTTCGATCCGGTTGCGGGTCTGAAGCCCTATGTTGGCGCTGGCGTTCAGTACATCGCTTTCTTCGATACCAAGTCGAAGGCGCTGGGTGGCACGATGGATATCGATAACGCGTGGGGCTTCACGCTGCAAGCTGGCGTTGACGTCGAAATCGGCCAGGGCTGGTATCTCAACGCCGACGTGAAAAAGACGTGGCTCGATACGTCCTGGGAGATCAACACCGGCGGCAATGTTTTGTCCGGCAACATTGATGTCGATCCGTGGATCGTCAGCGCGGGTCTGGGCTACCGCTTCAATCTTGAGGACATTTTCGGCGCACGCACCGCGCAGGTGCCGCTGAAGTAACGCTTTTGGCGTTGGTTGTGCACGTTGACTACCGTCGTTGCTGAGAGACGGTTGACTGGGTGAGCGGGGCTGTTGCAGCGCCCTGTCTCACCCTTTTTTGTGCGGGCCGGTTGTTCAAAGCTGCGTTGGCGCGATATGACTGTTGTGGGCGTGCGCGCCGCGGCGAACAACGGAACACAACAGGCCATGGAACGCATCGGATTCTATCCCGGCTCCTTCGACCCGGTGACGTTGGGACACACGGATATCATTGCGCGTGCGTGCCGGCTGGTTGATCGCCTGGTGCTGGGCGTCGGCACACACGATGCAAAGCGCCCGATGTTTTCGCCGGATGAGCGCATCGGCATGCTGCGCGGCGATGTTGCGTCGATCGCCGCACGAACCGGCACGACGATCGACATCGTCACGTTCGGCGGCCTCGCCGTCGATGCCGCGCGGGAGGCGGGGGCGCAGGTGATCGTGCGTGGTCTGCGCGATGCCACCGACTTCGACTACGAAATGCGGATGGCGGGCATGAATGGCGAGATGGCGCCGGATGTCGAGACCATCTTTATCGCTGCGGGTCCCGGCGTGCGCCACGTCGCTTCCAGTCTGGTGCGTCAGATTGCGATGATGGGGGGCAATGTTGCGCCGTTCGTGTCCGCGGCCGTGGCGCAAGAGCTGGCCCAGCGGGTCGGCGGTTAACGCTTGCTGAACCATATGCGCGGCGACGCAGCGCTGGAACATGCTCCGTCGATGTCTGCCGCAGCGGGAAGTTGCGCGGCCGGTATGAAACGCTAAGAATGCGCGGCCGGCCGCCTGGAGCTGCCAGCGAGACCTTTGGCAGCGAGCGGAGAAACAGCGCCATGCGAATGTACAAGTGTCTGGCCGTAGCGGTTTGCATGATGGCCGGAGCGGCCTTGACAGGGCAGGCCAGCGCCGCCGGTTCGGAAGATATTCTCGTCATCGAGACGAAGGACGGCAACGTGCTGGTGCAGCTGCGTCCGGATCTGGCGCCGAAGCATGTCGAGCGCGTCAAGCAGCTTGCCAAGGAAGGCTTCTACGATGGCGTTAAATTCCATCGCGTGATCGATGGCTTCATGGCGCAGACGGGCGATCCCACCGGCACCGGCATGGGCGGTTCGAACCACCCGGATCTGCCCGCAGAATTTTCGAAAGAGCCATACAAGCGCGGCACGCTGGGTGCGGCGCGCACGAGCGATCCCAATTCCGCCAACAGCCAGTTCTTCATCTGCTTCACTGACGATGGCTGCTCGTTCCTCACCGGCCAATATACGGTTTTTGGTCAGGTGATTGAGGGCATGGACAACATCGACAAGGTTGCCAAGGGCGAGCCGCCGGCCAACCCCGACACGATGAAGAAAGTCTATCTGCAATCCGACGCGAAGTGATCGCGCCGTTGATGCTGATACTGTGATTGAGGGCCGTAGCGATCGATTGCTGCGGCCCTTTTTGCATTTTATGGCCGTATTGCTGGTCGATAGCGTGTGCGGTGTGGGATGCCCATGGAGCGCTGCTTCAGGGCGTGCTGTCATTCGGCCATTTGCCATAAGGGCGTAATAATCACCACATGCAGCGCAACCCAAGTGGCGGGCAATGCGTTGTCTTCTTCGGTCTTTGCAGGCGGCACGTGCTGTCTCACCTGCGCTGGCATTCGCCATTGCAGTGGCTGCGGTTCAGGTTTAAGCCCTGCCACGAACCTTTCCCCCAACAGATCAATCAGAAAAGCAACGGAGACCTTCCATGGCAGCCGATCCCGAAAATACGCTGATCATCGAAACCACGAAGGGCCGCGTCGTGATCGAACTGCGCCCCGACCTTGCCCCACAGCACGTCGAGCGCATCAAGAAGCTGGCCCGCGAAGGCTTCTATGACGGCATCGCGTTTCATCGCGTGATCGACGGCTTCATGGCGCAGACCGGTTGCCCGCGCGGCACTGGCACGGGCGGCTCTGAGTATCCGAACCTGCCGGCTGAATTCAACGCTGAGCCGCACGTGCGCGGCGTGTGCTCGATGGCCCGTGCCCAGAGCCCCAACAGCGCCAACAGCCAGTTCTTCATCTGCTTTGATGATGCAACCTTCCTCGATCGCCAGTACACGGTGTGGGGCAAGGTGATCGAGGGCATGGAGAATGTCGATCAGATCAAGCGCGGCGAGCCGGTGCAGGATCCAGATCGTATGGTCTCGGTGAAGGTTGGCGCAGACGCCTAAAAGTGCTTCCGGAAAAGTGGGTACCGGTTTTCCGATAAGAAGCACGGTTAGAAGAGTGCTTCCGGAAAAGTGGTCACCGGTTTTCCGATAAGAAGCACGGCAAAACAAATGCTAGAGCTGTCTCGCGAGCCGACGGCAGCGAGACGGCTCTAAGCTCACATTGAGGAACGCGTGGGATGAATACGCAGGCCGGTTTGCTTGTACTTTTCGCCGGGTTGGCCGGTGCTGCTGGTGTAGCGCTGGCGGCGATGGGTGCTCACGGCGGCGACACGGCCGGCCTGACAACGCCTGCGCACTTCCTTATCATGCATGCCGCTGCGGCGCTGGGCGCGGTGGCGGTTGCATTGCGCGCCGACAGAGCGTGCATCTTTCTGCTCGCGGGCTTCGTCATGCTCGTGGGCGTGACGCTGTTTTCTGGCGATATCGCGATGCGGACTCTGAGCGGCGACCGGCTGTTCCCGATGGCCGCTCCCATTGGCGGTTCGACGATGATGCTCGGCTGGGCGCTGGTTGGCGTCGCAGCGCTGCGCGAACTGTTTGCCCGCCGCGCCTGAGAAGGCGAAGCGCTTCACTTCACACTTCCGTACTGAAATCAATGTTCGCGTATCGGTATCGCCGCGCGGTGCATTCGCACGGCTTTGCGCGCCAATGCATTTCGCGCGCAGCTGGACGTAGGCGTCAGGCCGCGCCCTTAGCCTGCACCTTGGCGCGAAAACGCGCGCTGTCGACGATGATGCGCGTGTGATGGCCACGGCCAATCAGTTCACGTCCGTCGCGCGCTTCGAGTGCGAATGTCAGTTTGCGGCCATCGCGCTGGATCAGCTCGGCGCGGGCCGTCACCTCCATGCCTTGCGGCGTAGCGGCGATGTGCTCAACATCGATGTGGATGCCAAGCGTCTCCTGGCTGTCGTCCAGCGCGCTCTCGACGCAATCGACCGCAGCAGCTTCCATCAGTGCGACGAGCGCAGGGGTGGCGAAAACAGGCGCGCGCCCGCTGCCCATATGCGGTGCCATAAGGGTTTCGACGACACGGACCGTCGCGCTGCCGGTCCGGCCCAGTGGCAGCTCTGCTGAGTTGCTCGTTGCTGTCATTGTCGTCCCCCGCTTTGATGATGACGCAGCGTTACCATTTATTGCGGGGCGAATGCACGTGAGGAGAGTGGTGCCGGAGTCGATTGTGGCCAATCCGTGGCCGGGACAGCTCTGCGGCTGTGGAGGCGCGTCGGTGGCAGGGCTGGCCGTCGTCAGCGAAGCGGTTTGCCGTCGGCAAGTTGTTCAAGCGCCGTGATATCCCGGATACGCAAGCCGGATCCTTCAGCAGCGATGATCCCTGCCTTTTCAAGCAGCCTCAGCGTAGCGGCCAGCTCATTGACGCCCAGATCGAGATATCCGGCGACAACTCCGCACTTAAGATCATCCGCAATCAAGGTTGGGTCGCGGCCTTCGTAGGAATTGCATCGGGAGATGGTGACGAACAGGGCGGCGAGGCGACCGGCGACGTCCGGCAGCTTGGCGGCACGGGCCTCCGCATTGCGCAGGAGTGAGACCTCGCGTTCGATCGCGGCGGTGAGGGGCGCGGGTACGCCAGTGTCTTTATTCTGCGGCGCGGGCATCTCTGCCCTTGGGATGCAGCGAACGGTTGCCGGGATGTTGGCTTGGGCCGAGCAGGCGTGACGGTCGAGATAGCCAAGGCCGACGATATCGCCCGGGAACGCGAATTCGATGACATCCGCAGTGCCATCGGCGCCGGAGGTGAAGATGCAGATTGCGCCTTCCTCAACCCGAAAAACGTGAGTGCGGAGATCGCCAGCGCGGAACAGCACTTCGCCCTTGGCGAGGCGACGCACTTCTGCGGCGTTGCCGAGGTTGGCCGATTCCCGCGTTCCAGTGTGGCGGGCGCTTACTGATACTGGGTCAGATGGTGAGAGCATGGCGGTGGCGAGCTCGATACCTACGCAGACCACTGAATATTATGTGGCTACAATACAACAAGCAAGCAATTATGTGTTAATAATTGCTAATTTGTGCTAGACGCTTATGCAGGAAACGGAACAGGCGCCGCGTTTCCGTCGCGCCCACCCCAATCTCCAGCCAGTGGCTTACTGCGGCAGCCGGCAGGCATATGAAGTTGCAGCGCATTCCACGCCGAAGATGCCGGCTGAGGTGCAGGATTGCAGCTTGGCTTCGCCGATCACGGTGTAACCGCGATTGGACGCGACGTTGACGGCGCCCTGGGTTGCCATCAGCGTGGCGATGCTTTCTGTCAGGCCGCTGCCGACGGCGCGGAAACCTTTGCAGTCCTTGGCGCCGCGCGGAACCGCGGGATTGGCGGATGCGATAACGGGCGTCAACGCAACAAGGCTGACTGCGGCGGTGGCGAGCAGGAACTTCAACATGACGAGATCCCTCTGATGTCCGGCCGGCGCGTGCCGGATGGGCCAGCGCCCGAAGGCCGATTTCTTCAGTAAGCTGCGCTTGAGGCCTGTCATTCTCAAGGCGCCGGGGCACACAGTGTTGTGGATTACGCCCAGTGTTGCGCGGAAGCTTCTATCGCCGTCGAAGGAATCGGGGTGCGCGTCTCAGGGCTCCGTGGGGCAGGGGAAGTGGCGTGGGCTGCGCGGCCGGGAGGGCGGGGCCGATCCCTATAGCGAGTGCGAGAGGGGGCGCGATGCCTAGCGTGCCGCGTTTAACCTCGTGGAGCGTTCGTCCTCGGAACTGTCGTCAGCGTGGCTTATTCAAATGCTTCATGATCGGGGGAAGGCATCGGACCGATCGCCTCGATGCCATTGGGAGCAGGTCGACCCGTGGAAGACAAGTCGCGCGTCATCATCATTCGAGAAGATACGTTCCTTAAGGGCGAAATCCGCAACGCCGGTCGCATTGAGGTGTTCGGCTACATCGAAGGCGATGTCTTCACCGACAAGCTGATCGTGCAGCAGGGCGGCCGCTGTTTCGGCCGGATCAAAGCCGGTTCGGCGGAGGTCCACGGCCAGTTGCAGGGCGAGATCCACGTGCGCGAGGTGATCAACATCCGCGCAACGGGCGATGTGGCCGGCAATGTTAAATACGGCAAGCTTGGCATGGATCTGGGCGGCTCGTTGACCGCCGAGGTGCGCAACATTCCGCCTTCCATTTCCGGCGATCTCGACCTCTCCGTCGATCGCGGCAGAACCGCCCGCATTACGCTGCAGGATTTGTCTGCACTCGACCCCGATGACCGCGCCGAGGATCTGACCTTCACGGTGTCCGAGGTGCTGAACGGCTATGTCGTGCTGGCTTCCGATCCCGCGCAAGCGGTTGCCAATTTCACGCAGGCCGATCTGGAGCAGGGCTCGGTGCTGTTCCATCACGATGGCACGGGCGCAGAGCGCGCCGGGTTTGCAGTCGTCGTCGCGGATCGCGCCGGTGCGATGTCAAACGTGGCACAGGTGAACGTGGCGGTCCGCCCGGGCCGCTGACGGTCGCGTGCTGGCTCTAGTCAGCGATTTGGCTAATCGATTAGGCGCTAGCTGTGCGCAGCTTTGCCGAAGCGCTTGCGCAACGCTGCCTTGGCCTGTTCCAGCGTTGCCATCTCGCTGTCGTCCAGATTTTTGCCGGCGCGATTGATGTAGAAATCCAGCATGGACATCGCAGTACGATAGGGATCCTTCGTGTCCCGCTGCGGGTCTTCGGCCGAGTGCTGGAGCGCTGCGGCGATGACATCGGGATCAGCCGATTTGAAAATGCCCGGCGGCAGATCGTAGGGATGATCGTGCTCGGTAACGTCCTTCGACCATTTGTGGACCATGACGTTGCGTCCTTGCTGATGCGCAAACTGATATCTGAGCAAACTCGCCAAGATCAGAATGTTCCGTGACATCGACCGGAATAATTTTCGACAAATTGCGATTTAGACCGCAGCGGCTTTGCGAGAAATTGCGTCTACTATTGGCCGCATACTGAGCTGTCGCGGGGCTGAGTCAGATGCGGATATTTCGCTGGATCATGCTGCTAATCGTGGCCATCTGCGTGCTGCCGTTTATCTGCACACTGCTGGCGGATCTGATCGCCGCTATGGCGGGCTGCGATTTCAGTCTTGGCGCCAGCCACACATGTGCTATCGGCGGGCTGGACATCGGGCCGGCGCTGTATGTTCTGGCGATGCAGGGATACGCGCTGTTCTTCACCGTGCCGGTGCTGATGCTCGCGCTGCCGCTTTGGGCGATCGTCGAGATCGGGCATTGGCTGCGCAGCCGCCGTGCTGCACCGCTCAACGTAAAATAAGCGCGCCATCGGAGCGGCAGCGCTACTTGCAGCGAAGCAAATCGTCCGTGAAAGAGCTGTCGCGGAATGTCAGCGTGTCGCCCGATACGGTCAAAGTGAAGTTGTAATCAAATTGGGTGCCCTCGGCGCTGCATTGCGCGGATACTTTCCAGCCGCCCTCATGTTGGCTCAACGATGTGAACGTGCAGCGGCGCTCGAAACGCTCGTAGGTCGAGGCAGTGAAAACGTAAGGCGCGTCTTCACTCGCTTGCCCGACCGAGCACTGGGCTGGATCGAGTGACCAGGTGCCGACGAATGGCGGCTCCTCGGCATGCAGCGCTGTGGCGCCGAACAGCGCCGACGCCACGATGGCAAGCACCAGCGGGCGGATATGGCGAACGGTAGTCGTGGGCGTCGTCATGGCGTGTGCTCCGCTGGCGTTTGCTATCAGCAACTATCAAACGTCGAGGTGTTTGCCGAGGCGTCCGGCTACGTGCTGGGTGAACTGCCAGGCAACGCGACCCGACCGTCCGCCACGCGTGATGCTCCATTCCAGAGCCTCCCGCACCAGCTCATCGTCCGGTACGCCAAGACCGAAATGGCGTGCGTACCCGCGCACCATTTCCAAGTATGCGTCCTGACCGCAGTTGTGGAAACCGAGCCAGAGGCCGAAGCGGTCGGAAAGCGAGACCTTTTCCTCCACCGCTTCCGATGGGTTGATCGCCGTCGAGCGCTCATTCTCCATCATGTCCCGCGGCATCAGATGGCGCCGGTTCGAGGTGGCATAGAAGATGACGTTGTCGGGCCGCCCCTCGACGCCGCCTTCCAGCACCGCCTTAAGGGATTTGTAGCTGGTGTCATCGTGGTCAAACGAGAGGTCGTCGCAGAACACGATGAAGCGGTGCGGGCTGGACCGCATGGCGGCGAGGCATCGCGGCAGCGAATCGATATCTTCGCGGTGGATCTCAACCAGCTTCAGGTCGCCCGATTTTGCCGGGTCACTGGCCAGCCGCTCTCTCACGTCTGCGTGAACGGCCTTCACCAGCGATGACTTGCCCATGCCGCGCGCGCCCCACAACAGAGCGTTGTTCGCGGGCAGGCCACGGGCGAATTGCTCGGTGTTGGCAATAAGCTGCGGCGCTACGTTGCCGACGCCCTTCAAGAGCTCCAGCGGTACCCGGTTTACCTTGTGGACCGGTTCAAACCGCTCTTTTTCCGCCGACCAGACAAAAGCCGATGCGACCTCCAGATCGATCGGCTCCGGCGGCGGCCCGGCCAGCCGTTCCAGTGCGGTGGCGATGCGCTCCAGCTGAAGCGTCAGTTTGGCGTCGTCGTTCATGGTCGGACCTGTAAATTCAGTCATCTAGGGCTTTTTTGCTTGCCGGAGAGGGGCAGTGCTTCTATAGCGCCGCCGAGCGGCAAGTCACACGGGTTGTGTGGCATCGCACAACCGGTCCCTGTATTGCAAAGAAGCTGTTGGACACTATAGTCACGGCTCTTTTCACTCAGGGCAGTCGCGCTTATCTGCGCTCGCGCAGGTAAATGCACGCCGTCCGCCTATCATCGGCAAGGGGAAGCACTAGCATGTTCATTACGCCAGCATACGCGCAGGCTGCCGGAGCGAGTGATCCGTTCATGGGTCTGATCGCACCGATGCTGGCCATGATCGTCATCTTCTATTTTCTGGTGATCAGGCCCCAGCAGCAGCGCGCCAAAGCCCACCGCGAGCTCATCAATCAGATCCGCCGCGGTGACACAGTTGTTACGGCAGGCGGGTTCGTTGGCAAGGTGACAAAGGTTTCCGACACGTCCGACGAAGTCGAGGTTGAGCTTTCCGACACGATGCGCGTGCGGGTGCTCAGGTCGACGCTGATGGATGTCCGCAGCAAGGGCGAAGCTGCGAAAGAAACGGCGTAAAAGGTCGGCCGCCGCCACTTGGCGTTGGCTGCAAACGGGATCGGTTGAATAGATGCTGCACTTCGAACGCTGGAAGATCATCGCAATCGTCATGACCTGCATGGCGGGCATCTTCTTCACGCTGCCCAACTTCTTCTCCAAGGAGACGGTTGAGAGCTGGCCGAGCTGGATGCCGCACAGGCAGCTTCCGCTTGGCCTCGACCTGCAAGGCGGCGCCCATCTTCTTCTCGCCCTTGACACCAAGGAGCTTGAGAAGGACTGGCTGACGACGATGCGCGATGACGCCCGCAAGCAGCTGCGCGAGGCGAAGCCAGGCTTCACCGGTCTTGGTATCGTCGGCAACGCGGTGCAGGTGAAGATTTCGAAGCCTGAGGAGCTGGAGAAGGCGAAGGAAGCGCTCGACAAGCTGGTGCTGCCGATTGGCAGCGCGCTTATGGGCACCGGCGCCAACGACATTTCCGTTACCGTTTCGGGCGCCGACACCATCACGTTGGCACCGACCCAGCCCGGTATGCAGCACCGCATTTCCAGTGCGGTCAGCGCCGCCATCGAAACCGTCAACCGGCGTGTGAACGCCATGGGTACGTCGGAATCGACCGTGGTGCGCCAGGGCTCCGACCGTATTCTGGTGCAGTTCCCCGGTCTGCATGACACGACGCTGCTGAAGGACCTGATCGGTCAGACGGCAAAGCTGACGTTCCACTCTGTGCATCCGACCATGTCGGCCGAAGACGCTGCGCAGTCGCGTCCGCCGGTGGGCTACAAGGTTTATCCGGGCGTTGAAGGCGAGGAGAGCGGCCGAAGCTATCTGCTGCGGGATTCGCCGGTTGTTTCGGGCGAAGACCTTGTCGATTCTCAGCCCGGCTTTGACTCGCGCACCAACGAGCCGATCATCTCGTTCCGCTTCAATCAGTCCGGCGCGCGCAAGTTCGGCAATTTCACCAAGGATCATGTCGGCCAGCCGTTCGCTATCGTGCTGGACAACAAGGTTCTGTCGGCCCCGGTGATCCGTGAGCCCATTCTCGGCGGTTCGGGCCAGATCTCGGGCAGCTTTACGGTTGAGAGCGCCAATACGCTGGCGGTTCAGCTCCGTTCCGGCGCGCTGCCGGCCAAGCTGACCGTGGTGGAAGAGCGCTCGGTTGGACCCTCGCTCGGTGCTGACTCGATTGAAGCCGGTAAGCTTGCCGGTCTCGTTGGTCTGCTGCTCACCGCTATTCTGACCACTGTCGCCTACGGCACGTTCGGCGTCATCGCCTGCGTCGGCCTGCTGGTGCACGGCTTCCTCATTCTGGCGCTGATGACGATGATCGGCGCCACGCTGACGCTGCCAGGTATCGCGGGCTTCGTGCTCACGATCGGTATGGCCGTGGACGCGAACGTTCTCATCTACGAGCGCATGCGCGAGGAGTTGCGAAACGGCAAATCGCCGATTGCGGCCATCGAAAATGGCTTCCAGCGCGCGTTCGTCACTATTTTCGACAGTCAGCTCACGACGCTGTTTGCGGCCATCATCATGTTCTGGCTCGGCTCGGGTCCGATCCGTGGCTTCGCCGTTACGCTGACGCTCGGTATTCTTACTTCGGTGTTCGCTGCGGTGACGGTGACCCGTCTGCTGGTGGCTCTCTGGCTTAAGAGCGCCAAGAGCAAGGGCCGCATCACCGAAGTGCCGGTTTAAAGGGGCAAGCGATGTTTTTTCCGATTCCCGATTTCAAGGGGTTCGACTTCTTCCCGCACGGAACGCGCCTGCCCTTCATGAAGTACAAGGGCGTTGCGCTGGTGGCTTCCGTGGTTCTGATGGTTGCGTCACTGGCATTGTTCCTGACGCAGGGTCTGAACTATGGCGTCGACTTCAAGGGCGGTTCGCTCATTGAGGTGCAGTCGAAGTCCGGACCGGCGGATCTGTCCGAGGTGCGTGCCAAGCTCAATGGCCTTGGCATCGGCGACGTGCAGATTCAGGCGTTCGGTTCCGACACCGACTTGCTGATCCGCGTCGAGCAGCAGCCGGGCGACGAGGCCGCTCAGCAGGTTGCGATGAAGAAGGTCGTCGACGCGCTGGGTGATGGCTATGTCCAGCGCCGCATCGAAGTGGTGGGGCCTGCGGTTTCCAGCGAGCTTCGCTCGACCAGTATCATTGCGGTGTTTGCATCGCTGATCGCGGTAAGCCTTTACGTCTGGTTCCGGTTCGACTGGCAGTTTGCGGCTGGCGTTATCCTGTCGCTGTTGCATGACGTGCTGCTGACCATCGGCATTTTCTCGCTGTTCTGGCTGGAGTTCGATCTGTCGATCGTGGCTGCGGTGCTGACCATCGTCGGCTACTCGATGAACGATAGCGTCGTGGTGTCAGATCGAATTCGAGAAAACTTGCGCAAGTTCAAGCGCATGGAATTGAACGAGTTGCTCGACCTTTCGATCAACGAGACGCTGTCGCGTACGGTGCTCACGGGTATGACGGCGATTGCAGGTATCACGGCGCTGCTGCTGTTCGGCGGCGAGGTGATCCGCAACTTCTCGCTCGCCATGCTGCTCGGCATCGTCATCGGCACCTATTCGTCGATCTTCATCGCCGCACCGCTGCTTGGCTTCATCGGCATCAAGCGCGAGAACCTGATCGGCACCGCCAAGCCTGCACCCGGTGCAGAGAAGAGCAAAAAGGAACCGGCCGGCGCCGTTTGACGAGTGTAGCCCGCCGCTTCGCCATCGGGCTTGGCCGGTGGCGCCATGTTCCGCGCTTAGCAATCTGGGATCGTTGGCATAGCTGGCGATCCCATTATGCTGTTTGCTGTTCGACGAAATGCTCGCTGAGGACGCCGGATGCATGAAGCGCAGCCATATTTTCCCGGTCGTGCGCCGATTGACGCCTACGGTAACGGTGGTTTCCGCTTTGCCGACATGAGCCATCGCGGCTCGCTGCTGATCGTGCCGAGCGGCGTCTACGCGTGGGACATTGCCGATTTCGATGCCCTGATCGCCAACCCGCGCGCACCCTCGCTTGCGCGATTTCTCGACGAGCTGAAGCCGCCGGCGTTCGTGCTGCTGGGAACTGGCATTGAGCGTCGCATGCCGCCGAAGCCGATGGCAGATTTGTTCATGGCAGCCGGAATTGCGCTTGAACCGATGGCAACAGGGGCGGCGGCGCGGACCTACAATGTGCTGCTGGCGGAAGGGCGCACGTTCGGGGCGGCATTGATCGCGGTCGATTAGAAGTTTTTCTGCGGCGCTCCGTACTCGGCGGCCGGCTCCACGTAGCGAGTCGCCGAGTGCGGAATGGAAACCATGCGCTATTGCCCGGGCTGTGCTAGGCGCTGCATCGGAAACCATGACAACCATGTGCTGCGGGAGGGCCGAAGTTCATGGACGATAAAGATCGGTCGAGCGGAGCAGGGGTTGTGCGCGATGAAGCGCGCGTGCTCGATTATGATCGCTATCTCGCGGCGCTGCTTGCGCCGGTATCGGCCCGACACAATCTCATCACTCTTGCGGCGTTTCACGGCGAGATTGCACGCATTCCGCAGCAGGTGCGCGAACCCACGATGGCCGAGATCCGCCTGCAATGGTGGCGCGATGTGCTGGATGAGATCGCCACCGAAGTAACGGCTCCCGTTCGTGCTGAGAGCGGGGAGGACGAGGCGGCGATCGGCATGCCGCTGGCCGATGCTGTGCGGCGCGCGGTGGGCGCGGGCGGCATGGATGTGGCGCTGTTGGGTTCCATTGTGGATACCTATGACCACCTGATTTATGGTGGTGATCTAGCGGCTTCCGGCGCGGTGAGCGCGTTCGCAGCAGGCAGTCAGGGGGCCGCGTTCAGCCTCGGAGTGGCGGCGCTCGGCGAGGATGCGGGGGCGCCGGAATGTGATGCGCTAATCGCGGCGGCGGGGCAGGCGTATGGGCGGGTGCAACTGCTGCGGGCGTTGCCGGTGCTGTGCGCGCTTGGACGAAATCCATTCGGAACCAATGACTTGGATGCGGTGGTGACAGAACTGCGCACGGAAGCACTTGCATGGCTGGCTGAGGCGCGGGCAGGGTTCAAGGATGCGCCCCGCGGCGTGTTGCCAGCCATGCTGCCGCTTGCCCTCGTGGAGCCGTATTTGAAGGCTTTTGAAAGACTTGGCGACCGCTGCGTGACGACGGAAGCGAACGTCTCACCGCTGACACGGGTATGGCGGATATATTGGGCGTACCGGCGAGGACGGTTTTAGCTATCTTCGGGACCAGAAATTGGTGCGCTGCGTTCAAGACCCATCAATGGTTTTTCAAGGCGGATAAAGGATCGTTCATGGTGCGATCGGCCACCCGTTCGTTAGCGGCGTTAATCCTGTCGGTTTGCTCGCTGATGATGGCCTGCGGAGCTGGTGCACCGGCGATCGCTCAGAGTGCCGCTTTGCCATTGCCGCAGATCGCCTGGCGGGTGGAAAACCCGTTTCGCTTTTTCACCGATGCGACGGATACGGAAGTTCACCGCGCGACGTTTCTGGCGCTGCCACCGGCAGACCAATTGCAGCGACCCATCCTGGCCGCCGAGCAGGCGCTGAGTGTTCGCCATGACGTGAGCTGGGCAGAGACGATGTTCCGCGACACCTGCTGGAACTCGGACACCAACCAGTTTGTCTGCAAGGACGGGCGTTCGTACATCAATCCGACGTCGCACCGCGCAATTTTCCGCATCACGAATATCGATGAGGCGGCCGGACTGAGCTGCACCTGGCTGACGGCGCCGCGCAGTGGACCCGTCCGGGGTGACGCAGTGACATTGCCGTGCAGCGAAGAGGTACGTTTCGACATTCCCTATCCGTCGGGTGCGCGCGTCACGGTTGAGATTGGCGGGCGTGAGGTTGCTGCCGAGGATGTGCAGGTCAAGGATCTGCTGGTTGTCGGTATGGGCGATAGCTTCGCATCGGGTGAAGGCAATCCAGACCTGCCGGTTCGCTTCTCGCGCGACCGCAGTTCCGATTACGGCACGCACGGCGGCGTTGCGCTCAACGGGTATCCGGCGCGCATCGGTCCGTGGAAGCAGATCGGCGACAAGGGGTTTGTGAAGGAGAACTCGCGCTGGCTGGACCAGGCGTGCCACCGCTCACTCTATTCGCATCAGTTGCGCGCGGCGATGCAACTCGCCGTCGAGGACGACCATCGCTCGGTTACGTATGTCGGTGTGGCGTGCTCGGGTTCGGAAGTGACTTACGGCCTGTTTCTGAAATACGCAGGCAACGAGTGGGTGCCGAACCCGACTGACATGTCGCAAATTTCCGCGATTGCCGCCGCGCAATGCGAAGGCGACAACGCGCCGACGCAGGATCTTCCGGAAGCCTATCACATGAACGGCGCCATTCCGGAGTTGCGGGGCGGCCTGGTGCTGCGCAAGTGCGATGCCATCAATGCGCGGAAGATCGATCTGATGTTTGTCTCGGTGGGCGGCAACGATGTGGGCTTTTCGCGTTTGCTGGCCAACTCGGTTCTGGACGATGCTTCAACGCTACGCATGCTAGGCGGCTGGTTCGGACAGGTGCACGGTCTTGATGATGCGAGCCTCGGGCTGGAAGCGCTTATCAAGCGTTACAAGTCGCTCAATCGGGCGCTGCATTATCTGCTGCATATCCCGTGGGAGCAGTCCGATCGGATTTTGCTGACGGCGTATCCGGGCCTTGCGCTGCAAGGAGATGGCGTGAGCACTTGCCCCGATGGCGCGGCGGGCATGGACGTGCTGCCAGATTTCAAGTTCAGCGAGTCCAAGGCGCGCATTGGCACCTGGGTGGCCGACAAGCTGCACGTGACGATGAAGAAGGCGGCCGATCAATATGGCTGGAGCTTCGTCGATTCGCATCGGCGTGAGTTTATTGGCCGTGGCATCTGCGCAGGCAACACCACCGACGGCACGCGCATTGCTGACGATCTGCGTTTGCCGCGTAAAACGGCGGACGGCTGGCGCCCGTACAACCCGGCGGATTATCGCCCCTATGTGCCACGTCAACGCTGGTTCCGTACGCCGAACGACTCGTTCATGACCGGCAACTTCCATGTTGCGCCATCGCTGCTGCAGAAAGTGCTGAAGCTGGATGCGTTTGCATGGGTGCAGTTGCTGCTGGCGGCAACTTACTCCGGCGCATTCCATCCGACGGCGGAAGGTCAGGCGGCGATTGCGGATGCGGTTGCACACCGGGCGCGAACCGTGTTGCAGAAGTATGGTCAGGGCACGGAGAAGCCGGCGTTGGCGGCGACGGCACCGTCGATGCTGGACGAAACAGGCGCTGCTGCGTCGTCGATTGGCCCCGGCGCCGATAGTCTTCTGATTGCACCGGGTGGCGCTGTTCCGCCACCTGCACCGATCGAGCAGGCGCCCTTGCCGGGTGTTGCGCCGTCAGGAGTTGAGACGCCGGCCGGTGCGCAAGGCGGTGTGCTTACCGCACAGCCCGGCACGCTGAAAGCACCGGTTGCGTCAGGGGCTGTCGCTAAGGCAATCGATGCGCCAGCACCGCCGAAGGTGGGTGCAAATGGCGCAGTGCCTGCCCCGGCTACTGCGGGGCCAGTGTTGGAAAACCTGCCACCGGTTGCACCACCCGTTGCGCCTGCTGCGCCGAATGCGGCACCGGCTGCAGTGCCTGCTCCGGCAACCGGCGCTGCTTCAGCGCCCGCTCCGGCAGCCGCCGTGACGCCACTCGCTCAACCGGCAGTCGGTGGGGCATTGCCATCTTCGCCGCCAGCAGCCGATGCTGGCCCTTCACTTGATGGCGCGATGGGCGAGCCAGATGACGCGGCGCTGACGATGCCGGATCTGACGTTGCCGGCCGATCTGCTCAACGCGCCGCGTTCAGCACTTGAGGATGAGCAGGGCGGCGACGCGCTCAATTCAAAGGCTGTACTGCCGCCGTCGTCTGCTGTGCAGGCGCAGTGACACGCGACGCGCCCGGTGGTGCAAGCGCGCTGTGCTGCGCATCAGGCCGACGCGGGTAAGGACACTTCCGCCAGCCATGCGTCGATGTCTGCGAGCGCGCGCACGCTGACGGCACGCTTGCGCGCACGGCCGCGCTCCTTGCCCTTCAGCCGCTTGCCATCGGCATCGGTGGAAGGCTTCTCGATATCCGGCAGCAGACCGTAGTTGATGTTCATCGGCTGGAACGAACGCGCGCCGCTGTCGTCATCGTCGGCGGTGATGTGCCCGCCGGTGATGTGGCCGATCAAAGCGCCGAGCGCGGTTGTGTTCGGCGGCGGCGGACAGGGATGCCCCCGACGTTCAGCCGCTGCGAAGCGACCGGCCAGCAGGCCGATGGCGGCGCTTTCGACATAGCCTTCAACGCCGGTGATCTGCCCCGCGAAACGCAGGTGCGGCGCTGCCTTGAGGCGCAGTGCTGCGTCGAGCAGCTTCGGCGAATTGAGGAACGTGTTGCGATGCAGACCGCCGAGGCGCGCAAACTCCGCATCCTGAAGACCGGGGATCATGCGGAAGATGCGCACCTGTTCGGCGTGCTTCAGCTTGGTCTGGAAGCCGACCATATTCCACAGCGTGCCGAGCGCGTTGTCCTGCCGGAGCTGCACGACGGCATAGGGCCAGCGGCCTGTGCGCGGATCATCGAGCCCGACCGGTTTCATCGGGCCGTAGCGCAGCGTGTCGCGGCCGCGCTCCGCCATCACTTCGATCGGCAGGCAGCCATCGAAATAGGGCGTTGAGGCTTCCCATTCCTTGAAGCTGGTTTTCTCGCCGGCAATGAGCGCGTCGATGAAGGCTTCGTATTCCTCGCGGTTCATCGGGCAGTTGAGATAGTCGGCGCCGGTGCCTGCGGGGCCGGCTTTGTCATAGCGGGACTGGAACCACGCGATTGTGGTGTCGACGCTGTCGCGGTGGATGACCGGGGCGATGGCATCGAAGAAGGCGAGGTCGGCTTCGCCGGTGAGTTCGCCGATGGCGCTGCTGAGCGCGGCGGAGGTGAGCGGGCCGGTGGCGACAACGACGCTTTCCCATTCGTGCGGCGGCAAACCGGCAACCTCGGTGCGCTCGATGGTGATCAGCGGGTGGTCGCTGAGGCGGCGCGTCACCTCTTCGGCGAAGGCATCGCGGTCAACGGCCAGCGCGCCGCCAGCGGGCAGCTTGTGGACATCACCCGAAGCCATGATGAGCGAACCGGCGCGGCGCATTTCCTCATGCAGCAGCCCGACGGCGTTATATTCCCAATCGTCGGAGCGGAACGAGTTGGAGCAGACAAGCTCGGCCAGGCGATCGGTGCGGTGCGCGTCGGTGCTTTGCACGGGGCGCATCTCGTGGAGCACGACGGGCACACCGGCGGACGCGATCTGCCAGGCAGCTTCGGAGCCGGCGAGGCCCCCGCCAACGACGTGAATGGGTTTGATATGTTGCATGGCGCGGCAAGCTAGTGGAAAGCGCGCCGGGCCTCAACGGGGATGCGATTAACAGAGGGTGAAGATCGCCGGGGCGGATCGTCGGGCGGCGATTGTGGCGGAGCACCTGCCCGCGTGGGTTGTTGTGCTGGCGTTGGCAGCGCGGCCTGGGTCCGGCCCATTGCGGACATAGTTTCGCAACAGGTGGCGGACTATCGTCCGGTCGCCTTTCAATCACGCCGGTGGCTGCCTTTGCAGAAGGTGGCCCCGCAAGTTCTCAGAGATAAGCATGTCACGCTATGCCAAGCGGCTGGACCGCGATCTGGCCCGCTGGCGGGAGGCCGGATGGCTGAACGCCGAAGGTGAGGCCGCCATCCGGCAGGATGTCGCCGCGGGCGACCGCAACAAACTCGACCTCGCAACGGCGCTGGCCATTCTCGGTGCGGTGCTGATCGGGTTCGGCGTCATGAGCTTCGTTGCGGCCAACTGGAGCGAGATGCCGAGGCTGTGGCGTCTGGTGATGATTTTCGCCGGGCTGTTCGCCTCGTATGGCATTGCGGGCGCGTTGTACGAACGCAACCATTCCAACTTTGCCGATGCTGCGGTGCTGGCGGGCGTGGCGATCTTCGGCGCGGGCATCATGCTCATTTCGCAGATGTTCCACATCGAGGGCAATCCGCCCGATGCGGTGCTGGTGTGGGCGATCGGCGCGCTGGCGGCTGGCGTGCTGCTGCGCTCGAATGCGGCGCTGGCGGTGGCGCTGCTGCTGGTCTGCCTGTGGAGCGGATGGCAACGGACAATCGATGGCAGCGTGCATTGGTCATTTCTGCTCGGCTGGCTTGCGGTGGCGGCAGCAATTGCCGCGCAGCGCTGGGTAGGTGGATTGCATCTGGTGGCGGTGGCGCTGGCGGGCTGGATTATCAGCTTGGGCTACAGCCTGCTTGACGGCAGCGGCGGTGGCCATGGCGTGGTTGTCGTCATCGGCCTGCTGGTGTTTGGCGCCGGTGTGGCGCTGGCGAAGCTGGATGACGGCAGGCTGCATGACTGGGTGATCCCGGCCATCGGCTATGGTCTGGTGATCGCGTTCGCGGGGCTGTTTGCGATGCAGTTCATCGAAGGCGCGCCGCTCAATGAGTTTATCGTGCTCGCAGTCGCGGCGCTGGCGTTGGTGCTGGCTGGCATCGCTCTGGGACTGCAGCGGGGCAGCTCTGGATTGCTGTGGCTGGGCTATGCCGGTTTTTCGATTGAAGTGCTGGGGCTTTATTTCAAGACCGTGGGCACGCTGTTCGGTTCGTCGCTGTTCTTCCTGACCGTGGGCTTTGTTGTGGTTCTGCTGGCTTACGTGGCCTACCGCCTGCATGCGCGGGTGCACCCTAACCTGGAGGCTGCGCGATGACCGACGTATTCGCACATCGCAAACTTGAAACGCCGCGCCGTAATCTGTGGCTCGCGATTGCCGCCGTCGCGCTGGGACAGGCTGCGGTGCTGGGCTGGATGATCTGGGATCGCGCGTCGCTGCTCAGCCATGGGCGCGAGGTGGTGCTGGATGTGATCCCGGTCGATCCGCGCAGCCTGTTCCGCGGCGATTATGTGATCCTAGGGTACGACATCTCGCGCGTGAAACTGCCGGCCGGGTCGGTGGTGCCAAAACGGGGCGATGCGTTCTTCGTGACGCTGCACAAGGGTGACGACGGCAGCTGGACTTCCGTGGCGACGTCGGCACATCCGCCGGAGAGCGTTGCAGCGGGCGACGTGGTGCTGCGCGGGCGTGTGACCTATGCCTATCAGCCGTCGCGTAACGAAGCCGATCAGCAACCGAACATCGGGCTCAGCTATGGCATCGAAAGCTATTTCGTGCCGGAGGGAACAGGGCGCGAACTTGAGCGGATGGTCGGTGACCGGAAGATTTCCGCTATATTGGCCGTGGACGACAGCGGAACGGCGGCCATCAAAGGTCTGATGGCGGATGGAAAGCGCGTTTACGAGGAACCGTTGCTCTGACGGGCATCAGATTCCGGCCTCTGCTGTGACCTGATTGCCGCGTCGTGCGGCTTAATTCAGGTCTGGGGCGCCACTGCCTATCGAGGTGTCATAGAGAATCTGTCAGTGTCCATTGAATCACTGGCAAGAATTCACGCACCTGGGGGGTGGAAATGTTGCCTAGAACTATGTTGGCGTTGGCGGTAGCCGCCGTCACGATCACGACTGTAGTACCGGTGGCCATCGCGCAAGAAACAGGCCTGGCAACGGCCCTTCACGCTGTGCGCCGCGAAGGTGGAAAGCTGTGTCTGACTGACCATTGGCATTACGGCAGCAGCGGACGTCATTCGACCAAGGCCGCTGCCCAACGGGATGCCATTCAGTCCTGGCAGGATTTCACCAATCTTGAATATGGCCGCTCATGGGCGTTCTTCAGCCGCGCCGCCAGCAAGAAGGTGGGCTGCTCGCAGACCGCCGCCGGCTGGAGCTGCGATGTGGAAGCACGCGCCTGCAAGCGTTGATCCTGGTTTAGATGTCCCGCAGCGTCACTTGAGGGCGCTGGGCCTGCATGACGAATAGCAAAACGGCCACGTTGCGACGTGGCCGTTTTTTGTTGTGGTCGACGGTTGGTATTTTCCGGGATCAGGGCAGGCGCTGAAAATCTGCGTGCTGATCGTGCGCGTGCACTCATAAAGCAGGGGTGAGCGTGTGCGATACTTCGATGGGTCGCTCGGACGCGAGAAGTACGTTTTCCCGACGCAGGCCGGGAGCCGCGCAAGTCTCCGCGATAATTCCGCTGAAGGCACCCTTTAAACTGCACCGGCGGCCGGCTCCTCGCAGCGGAGTCGCCGGTGCGAAAGAACAATCACCGGCGGCCAGCGCCCCGCAGGGGTGTCGCCGGTGCGAAAAATGAAGCTGGCGTGGATCCCGACCGTCGTCGGGATGACGGTGTGCGGAGGTAGCGCGCACCAATCAGCGCTGGCAGCCGGCTGCGCGGAGCGCAGTCGCCAGCGCTAGCTAAAAATTCTCACCGATCCTCGTGCCGCATCCGGGTGCGGAACTGGTTGAGACGCTGCTGCGCCTGCGTGCCAGCGGACTGCAATGCCGATGTGCCCCATACGTGCAGTTTGGCGAACCAGGGTACGTACCGCGCCCGCATGCCGAAACCGCGCGCAATGATGCGTCGGACTGGCTCGTAGGGATCTGCCGCTGCCGCATTGGCGCCGAGACGGATCTCTTCCGCCAGATGGCGAAACAGATCTGCGCGCTCAGCGTCGCCATAAACAGTGTGGGTTGCGAGCGTGAGGCCGTTGAAGAAGCCGCTGCTGCCGCGCCCAACCGGCAACTGCAATGCAGCGGTGAAATCCTCAGGGATCGCCGGTTCATTGCGGATGAAGCCGATCACTTCGGCGCGCGTCAGGAAAGACAGACCACCAACGATCATCGCGGCTACGACCGGCAACAGATACTCGGCAACCGTGACGCTGATGCCGGCGGCATTCGCGACGTGACTGGACAGGTTTGCTGCGGCCTCAGGGCCGAACAATACATTCAATGCGTCTTTGCCGATGGTCTGCGTTGACGGTGCGCCCATCAGCGTGGGGGTCTCAAGCACGCGCTCATAATCGCCGTTGCCAAGCAACGTGATCAGGCGTGCAAGCCTGTCGCGCGAGAGCGCGTCTTCATCGAGTGACTGCGTGAGCGCATCCAGCATGACCAGTACGGCGGTCTTTGCCTGCATGCGCGGAAGATGAAAGGCTCGTGCCAGATTGCTGACAGCTTGCCGGTTCTGCGCCCGTGTGAGTTCGCCCCAGATGGGGCCACGGACGTTCTGTTCGGCGCCCAACGTCACGGGCGTCCTTCGCTCAGTACCAGAAGGTTTGGCAAGGCGTTGTCCTCCATGTTCGAGGTGTGTCGTTCACAGATTGTGTACGAACGTTTCCAACGTCGCGCCCTGACTAACACAACAATCGGAAAAATTAGCAGAAAAATCGCACATGGCGGTGAACGGTCGCGATTCGCGTGTGACCGATGCACCATTGTTTCAACATGTTGCAGACTTCGGCGACAGCTCTGTGACGGCTGTTTCGAGCGCGGCCGATTTTAAAAATATTGCGCGATCCTAATCGCTTGTCCGGCTGAACTGGAACGCTTCGAAGCTGTCCGTGGCCGCAATATTGATTCGCATGTCCGTTAGTGGCGGACGAATAATCGACTTCCTCCAAATGGCTACTTTCACCGCTATCTGACGGCGCACTAAGAACTGGGTAGGGACTGCCGAGCCGTGTTGCAAGCGGCCCACACATTTGGCATGTTCCGCCGCGAATTGTCACAGAGGCGTTAGGTCAGCAACTTGCGTTGAAGGCCGACAACGGTACGTAAGCCGCTATAGGGGATTACAAAAAATGACGGAAGTGCTGTGGGGGATCGTCGCTTGCGGCGTGCTAGCCCTCGCCTACTCGGCGTTTACAATCCGCTCGGTCATGAGCGCTGACGCCGGTACGGCGAAGATGCAGGAGATTGCGGGCGCCATTCGCGAAGGCGCGCAGGCCTATCTCAATCGCCAGTATACGACGATCGCCATCGTTGGCGCCGTCATCTTTGCTGCCGCATGGTTGCTGCTGGGCTACCTGGTGGCCATCGGCTTCCTGATCGGCGCAGTGCTCTCCGGTCTTGCCGGTTATGTCGGCATGAACGTGTCGGTGCGCGCCAACGTGCGTACGGCGCAGGCGGCAACGCACTCGCTGGCCCGCGGCCTCGACATCGCGTTCAAGTCGGGTGCTGTCACTGGCATGCTGGTTGCCGGCATGGCGCTGCTTGGCGTCGCTGGCTATTACTTCTTCCTGACCGCCGGGCAAGGTTTCGCGCCGGATTCCCGCACCGTGACCGACGCGCTGGTTGCGCTGGGCTTCGGTGCATCGCTGATCTCCATCTTCGCCCGTCTCGGCGGCGGCATCTTCACCAAGGGTGCTGACGTTGGCGGCGATCTCGTCGGCAAGGTGGAAGCTGGTATTCCCGAGGACGATCCGCGCAACCCTGCAACGATTGCCGACAACGTCGGCGACAACGTCGGCGACTGCGCCGGTATGGCGGCCGATCTGTTCGAGACCTATGCGGTGACGGTTGTCGCCACCATGGTGCTGGGCTCGATCTTCTTCGCCGGTCAGCCTAACCTTGAACTGCTGATGGTCTATCCGCTCGCCATCTGCGCCGCGTGCATCGTCACCTCGATCATCGGCACGTTCTTCGTCAAGCTGGGCTCCAACAACTCGATCATGGGCGCGCTGTATCGCGGCTTCCTTGCCAGCGCCATTCTCTCGGTTGCGGGTCTGTGGGCGGCGACGCACTACGTGCTGGGCGGCTTCGGTGAAATTGGAACGGCCGCTGGCCAGACCATCACCGGCTGGAACCTGTTCCTGTGCGGCCTTGCCGGTCTCGGCGTGACGGGCCTCATCATCTGGATCACCGAATACTATACCGGCATCGGCTATCGTCCGGTGCGCTCGATCGCCCAGTCGTCGGTGACGGGCCACGGCACCAACGTGATCCAGGGCCTCGCCATCTCGCTGGAGTCGACTGCGCTGCCCGCGCTGGTGATCGTTGTCGGCATCCTCGTGACCTACGCACTTGCCGGTCTGTTCGGTACGGCAATCGCCACCACGACGATGCTCGGCCTTGCCGGCATGGTTGTTGCGCTCGACGCCTTCGGCCCGGTGACGGACAACGCCGGCGGCATTGCGGAAATGGCGGGTCTGCCGAGCGAAGTGCGCCGCTCGACCGACGCGCTCGACGCTGTCGGCAACACCACCAAGGCCGTGACCAAGGGCTATGCCATCGGTTCGGCTGGTCTGGGTGCGCTGGTGCTGTTCGCAGCCTACAGCTACGACCTGCAGCACTTCATCGATGAAGCCAACAAGTCCGCTACCGGCGCCTATTCCTACTTCAAGGGTGTGTCGCCGGACTTCTCGCTGGCCAATCCGTACGTGGTTGTTGGCCTGCTGCTCGGCGGTCTCATTCCGTACCTGTTCGGCGGCATCGCCATGACGGCCGTTGGCCGCGCCGGTAGTGCCATCGTTGAAGAGGTTCGCCGTCAGTTCAAGGCCAAGCCGGGCATCATGCAGGGCAAGGACCGTCCGGACTATGCGGCGGCTGTCGACCTGCTGACCCGTGCAGCGATCAAGGAAATGATCATTCCTTCGCTGTTGCCGGTGCTGTCGCCAATCGTGCTGTACTTCGCGATTTATTACATCGCGGGCGGCGGTGCAGAGGGCAAGAGCGCGGCGTTCTCGGCTGTCGGCGCGATGCTGCTGGGCGTGATCGTCAACGGTCTGTTCGTCGCCATCTCGATGACCTCGGGCGGTGGCGCCTGGGACAACGCGAAGAAGGCGATCGAAGACGGCTTCGTCGACAAGGATGGCGTGAAGCACAAGAAGGGTTCGGACGCCCACAAGGCAGCCGTGACCGGTGACACCGTCGGCGATCCCTACAAGGACACCGCGGGACCGGCCGTGAACCCGGCGATCAAGATCACGAACATCGTTGCGCTGCTGCTGCTGGCGGTTCTGGCTGCACAGGGCTGAAAGCTGAGCACGTACGTTGCATTGAAAAACGAAAAGGCCCGGAGCGATCCGGGCCTTTTTTATGGCGCTCAGCGACTTCGATACGCGGAGCCGGCCGCCGAGCGCGTAGGAAGCCTTCGCCGGCAAGACGGTGCGGGGAGGTGGGGGCAGCGCTACTGCCTGCCCGCTCACCGATAAGAGCACCAAGCATGCACCGGCGGCCGGCTCCCCAGAGGAGAGTCGCCGGTGCGGAAGGAGAAGCGAAAGCGTAAGCTGGCGTGGATCCCGACCTTCGTCGGGATGACGGCGCTCAGGGGCGAGCGGCAGCGCCAATACTGACTCTTCCAGCACCGGCGGCCGGCTCCGCGGAGGAGAGTCGCCGGTGCGAGAGAAAAGTCGCCGGTGCAAAAGAAGAAAGTCTCTTAGTCGCCGAAGATCTGCTTGGTGCCGAGGTTGCGGAACAGCTGCTTGATGATGCCGTCGTCGTTGCCGCCCGGCGCTGGCGTGGTGCGCGAGACATAGTCGAACACGCGGCCGTCCTTCATGCCATAGTTGGCGACGCGTTCGACGGTGCCGCCGGGCGAGAAATAAACCGCAACGACCTGGCGGTCCTGCTCGGTGGGCAGCATGAACGCGGTCTGCGTGGCGGTGCTGGAGATGTAGTAATAGGCTTGGCTGGTGCCGACCACCGCGGTGGTGGACGGCGTGCCGAGGTTCATGCGCACCTGCTCCTGCGTCATGCCGGGCTGGACCTGCTGCAGATCGCCCTCATGGAACTGCACGCCATGCTTGATGACGTTGGAATCGCAGGCGGCGAGAGCGAGCGCGCTGGCGAGCAGGCCGACAAGCGAAAGGCAGCGGATGCCTCCACGCTTCATGGCAGGCTCAACAGGCTTGAGGCGCTGGGGGGGCGTGTGGCGTTGGTGGTCGTTCATCTCTCGGCGCATTATGTTATGTGTTCCCGAGACTGCATTGAGAGCAGGGCGAAATTGCGCTTAGCCCGTGGGCTGCGCGATTGCAACGGCACAGATACAACCCTGCGTCCTCTTTCCCCGATAGGTTCGTTTACCAAAGGCCCCGGCACCCATGCTGGAATCCCTGATGTTCCGCTCCAGGACCCGCCGTAAGGCAGGAAAAATTTATGGCGCGGTCGTGACGCAATCCCGCAGCCCAGAATTTTACACCGCGCTGGGTGTGCCGGACACGCCCGTCGGCCGTTACGAAATGCTGGTGCTGCATCTCATTCTGGTGCTGGAGCGGCTGCGGGAGCAGGGTGTCGCCGACAGCAAGCTGGATCGGCTGCTGGTCGAGATGTTCGTCGCCGACATTGACGACAGCCTGCGCGAGTTGGCAACCGGCGATCTGTCGGTACCCAAGAAAGTGCGGCGGGCCGCGACTGGGCTTTACGACCGGCTGATGGATTACCGTGACGCGACGGCCACTGACGCCGATGCGGCGGCGCTGGCGGCGTCGTTTGCCCGGCACGTCTATGATGTCGAGGGCAATGCGGACGCTGCCGCCGAGATCAGCGCATATGCGGCCGTGCTGGCGCGCTATGCCCAGGCGGGGCAGCGGGCGCTGGCCGATGTGGATGTATCTGCGGGCGAGGTAATTTTTCCGCCAGTAGCAGATTTTATTGGTGAAGCTGGCGCGCACATCACCGGCGCTGGCGCTACAGATTAACGAACACACGAACGAGCACAGGCGATCACGACCCATGACCGAAGCAGCATTACTTGGCTGGTCCTATCGGACGACGCAAATCCCCGATGGCGGCCTGCGCGAAAGCCGCGTCGCAACCGAGGCCGAACGCGCCGCCATTGCTGCGGAGCTGGGGCTGCTGGCTTGCGACTTTCTCGATACCCGTTTTTCCATCCGGGCGCTGGGCAAGGGCCATTATCGGCTGGCGGGCGATCTGAAGGCGCGGTTGAAGCAGAGCTGCGTGGTGACGCTTGAGCCGCTGGACGAAGATGTGAAGGCGGCGTTCGACGTCGAATACAGCCCGGCGCAGGGTTTGCCTCAGAGCAGCGCGGATGAGGTGGAAGCGCTTTCGGCGGCAGAAATCGAGCCCATCGAGCGGGGCGAGATCGATGCTGGCCGGATTGTTTTCGAGACGCTGGTGGCGAACCTCAATCCCTATCCGCGCAAGGACGGAGCTGCTTTTGAGGGCGGTGACGCGGACGATGATGAGCGGCCAGCGGGGCCGTTCGATATCCTGAAAAAGTTGAAGGACGGGGCCTGAAGTGCGGCACCCTTGCGGTGCGGCATCGTTGCATTATGGCCGCAGTGGCACACAAAGCCGCGGTGGGAGAGCGCCAGAATCCGGTTGTTTCGCATATGCAAAAGAGTATGGTCCGCTACTTCAAGGGGTGGCCAATCGTGTCCTCCGCTACCTCTCCATAGGCGAAAAACTACGAGGCGAGCCGCGCTATGTCTCAGCCGCGGACAATTGCGCTTGATGCCATGGGTGGCGATCATGGCCCTTCGGTTGTGATACCCGGCGCAGCACTGTCATTAGAGCGCTCTCCAGCGCTGAGTTTTATTTTTTATGGCGACGAGCCGGCCATCCGCGCCGAGCTTGAGCGGCTGCCTGCGCTGGCGGCCAAGTCACGCGTTGTGCACACCGATCGCGTCGTGGACATGAGCGAGAAGCCCAGCCAGGCGCTACGGCGCGGCAAGGGCACCAGCCTCTGGATGACAATCGATGCTGTGCGCAACGGTGAAGCGGATGTGGCCGTTTCAGCCGGCAACACCGGCGCGTTCATGGCTATGTCAAAGCTGATCCTGCGTCCGATCAAGGGCATCGAGCGGCCCGCGCTGGCGGCAATCTGGCCGACTGTAAATGCCGAATGCATCGTGCTCGACGTCGGCGCCAATATCGGCGCTTCCTCGCGCGAGCTGTGCCATCTGGCGCTGATGGGCGCGGCGATGGCCCGCGCGCTGTTCCATATCGAGCGGCCGACCGTTGGCCTGCTGAACGTGGGCGTCGAGGAAGTGAAGGGCGTCGATGAAGTGCGCGAGGCGCACAGCATCCTCAAGGGTACGGCGGAGCTGCCGCTTGATTATCGCGGGTTCATCGAAGGCGACCAGATCGGGCAGGGCAGCGTTGATGTGGTGGTGGTTGAAGGGTTTGCGGGCAATATCGCGCTGAAGACAGCCGAGGGCACCGCCAAGCAGATTGCCCAATATCTCCGCGCGGCGATGCGGCGTACCTGGCTTTCAAAGCTGGGTGCGGTGCTGGCTTCGGGCGGATTCCGGGTGCTGAAGGAAAAAATGGACCCGAGGCGGGTAAATGGCGGCACGTTCCTGGGCTTGAACGGCATTGCCGTGAAAAGCCATGGGGGAACTGACGCGCTTGGCTTTGCCAGCGCCGTCGATCTCGCGTACGAAATGGCCCAGAGCCACCTCATTCCTCGGCTTACGGCTGATCTGACGGCGTTCCATCACAAGCTTGAGGCGACGACGGACACAACAGCCGGCTAATGGTCAGGATCGTGAGTGAACTACGTCCTGACCGCTTGTGTGCGCGTGCCATCGGGTTTAGGCAGCAGGCCCAAGGCCAACAATAAGATAAGCAAGGCAGCTCAGTGGCAGTCATCCGTTCAGTGATCCGAGGCGTTGGCGCCTATCTTCCCAAGCGCGTCATGACCAACGCCGACCTCGCGAAGATCGTCGATACCAGCGACGACTGGATTGTTGAACGTACCGGTATTCGCGAGCGCCACATCGCGGCTGACGGGGAAATGACCTCCGATCTGGGCATCGCGGCTGCCAAGCAGGCGCTGGTTCGCGCCGGTATCGATCCGGTTGATGTCGATCTGGTTATCTGCGCGACCGCTACGCCGGATCGCACTTTTCCAGCTACCGCTGTGCGGATCCAGCAGGGTCTGGGCGTCACCAAGGGCGCCGCGTTCGATGTGCAGGCTGTGTGCTCGGGCTTCGTCTACGCGCTGACCATCGCCGATAACTTTATCAAGACCGGGCAGTTCAAGCGGGCCGTTGTCGTTGGTGCCGAGACCTTCTCTCGCATCCTCGATTGGGAGGATCGCACCACCTGCGTGCTGTTCGGCGACGGCGCCGGTGCAGTCGTGCTGGAAGCGCAGTCTCAGATCGGCACGCGCGAGGATCGCGGAATTCTGGCTTCGCGTATCCGCTCCGATGGCCGCTTTGAAGATCTGCTGTACGTGGACGGTGGACCGAGCTCGACCAAGACGGTTGGCCATTTGCGCATGAATGGGCGCGAAGTGTTCCGTCATGCAGTGCAAAAGATTTCCGGCGTGATCGAGGAAACTCTGGTCATGACGGGTTACGCGCCGGACGAGATCGATCTCTATGTGCCGCATCAGGCCAACCAGCGCATTCTCGATGGCGTGCTGCGCAAGCTGGGTGTTCCGGCTGAGAAAATCGTCGTAACGCTCGACAGGCACGGGAATACGTCGGCGGCTTCAATCCCGCTGGCGCTTAACCAAGCCTTTGAAGATCACCGTATTAACGAAGGTTCGCTGGTACTTATGGAAGCGATGGGCGGCGGATTTACCTGGGGTGCCGTGCTGGCCCGTTGGTGAGTGCACCGATCTTTTCTGCAACGCGGCATGTTTCTTTGTTTGATTTCAGCTAGTTGAAATGTTGTCTCGATTGACGCTGGCCGCGCCCGCAAGTAGCATCGGAAAAAAGATGTGGAGTGGGAGGCAAAACGGCCATGAGTGGCAAGACGTTAACGCGGGCTGATCTCGCTGATGCGGTCGTGCGTAAGGTTGGATTACCGCGCAACGAAAGCCAGGAGTTGGTGGAACTGGTGCTGGGCGAAATCTCTTCGAGCCTTGCGCGCGGGGATTCGGTGAAGCTTTCTTCGTTCGGTTCTTTCGGCATTCGCGAGAAGGGCGAGCGCATGGGCCGCAACCCTAAAACAGGGGATGAAGTGCCGATCACGCCGCGCCGGGTATTGGTCTTCCGGCCCAGCAACATTATGAAAGAACGCATCAACCAGGGTCACGCCCGCCGCAGCAAGGCAGCCGAGTGAGCTGCCGCCCGTTTGCGGCGGTGTGCTGGCGCAGCCTGTGGAGGCGTAATTGACGAAGACGGCAGAAGCCTTTCGCACCATCAGCGAGGTCGCCGACGAGCTCAATGTCCCGAAACACGTTCTGCGTTTCTGGGAAGGGCGTTTCCCTCAAATCAAGCCGATGAAACGTGGTGGCGGCCGCCGCTACTACCGTCCGGAAGACATGGATCTTCTGCGCGGCATCTGCCAGCTTCTGCATGCTGAAGGTTACACCATCAAGGGTGTGCAGAAGATCCTGCGCGAGCAGGGGGTGGATACCGTGAAGGCCGCCGGTCTGGGACCGGAGCCGGAAGCGGAAGTTGCGGTAGCTGTGGCTTCCGTTGAGGATGCGCCGGAGCCGACTGCCAAGCGTTCGCGGCTGAAGCGTTTGCGGACGGGGCGTCAGGCGCAGGCCGCTGCAAAATCCCCCGCGCGTGAGCAGATTCTGGCGGTGATCGCTGAGCTGGAGAACTGCCGCAGTCTGCTGCTGGGTGAGGCGGTGGAAACGTCTGAGCGTCGCGCCCAACCGCAGGCACGCCGCAGCGCCCGCGCGTAAGCGGGCTTGCGGATGCCGCATTCGGCTTCAGATGACGTCCGACACACAAACGTCCTGCATTCAGACGTTTGGCATAGTGAAATCTGGTTTGTTGATATTGCCGCTGCTGCGCCCGCGCTGCAGGCGTTCGAGGCGCGCCATCTGCTGTTGAGCGCGGCCGAGCATGAACGGGCTGTGGCGCTGCGCGATGATTTGGTGCGCAGCGAATGGCTTGCTGCACACATCGCATTACGAGCTATTATTGGTCACGTCGGCGGCCCGGATGTGGCACGACAAACATTCGCAGTGACGGAACGCGGCAAGCCTTATCTCGCGCAATCGCCTTACGCCTTCAGCCTTTCGCACGCGCCGGGCGTGGCGCTGATCGGGCTGACTACTGGGTGGACGATCGGCGTTGATATCGAGCGCCATCGCGAGGTGCGGATAGGCGAGGTGCGTCGTGCTGGTATCGAGGCTGCGGCTGAGCATCTCTCCGCGGACGTGTTGCAGTGCGATCCGACAATGCGGTTTCTGCAGGCGTGGGTGCGAATTGAAGCGCTGGCCAAGGCCGATGGCTGCGGGGTGGGGCGGATGCTTACGCGTTTGGGGGTGAGGGGTGGGGCTGTATCGCCGCCATCGGCTGACGCAAGCCGTTTGGGCGCGGATATTGCTGTGTTCGCTGCCCGGGCGCGGGCCGTGCTGGCCGGTGCGGATCAGGACGTGGAATTGGCGGATCAGGCAACCTCTCCGGTGGCTCCTGTCCGGGGCGCGAGCGTGCTGACGGTGGTCGATCTGGCGTTGGGGGATGGCTTGTATGCCGCTGTGGCGTCAGAGGCCGGCGCGGGACGGGTGGTTTGTCGGCGATTGCCGGACCACTTGGAGGGGATTGAAAAGCTTTTTGGGTAAAGGTTTTAAGGCCCCGCTTGACCGATGCGGCGGCAGTTGGCAAAAGGGGCGCTTCGGAGCGTAGCGCAGCCTGGTTAGCGCACCAGTCTGGGGGACTGGGGGTCGGAGGTTCAAATCCTCTCGCTCCGACCATTATCTCAATAAAATCAACGCATTGCCCGACAGGCCCCGGCAGGAGCTGTTTCTGCGTGGGGCTTTTTTGCGCCCAATTCGCTGCGCTGAACGGCCTAAAACGGCTGCGATCGCAATTTCTACCACGATCAATGGACGCCCAGTCCGGTGGCGCCAGTTTTAGGCGGCGCGGGGCGCCTTAGAGATGGCTCAAGCACCTGCTGAGTTCGGTCGAGGCACAAAATCTGATCAGGTATGCGCGGGGTATCAGCTTGTGTGCGGAAGGCTGCGCCGGCGGGACGACGTCGACCGTCCGGCTACACGGGATCGCAAGTGAAACTTGCGGACATCTTCGTAGCTTGCTAGCCCATGCGCCCCTGATGCAGTGCGGGTGTATTTTCGTCCTTAAAGCGTCCGCTCGGACCGCCCACAGACAGCCCCAGCATCGCCTTGCGGCACCTCCAAATCCTCACAGGAAGCGACTATGACACTTGCCTCCGGCGCGTGCGGCCTTGACTTCGGCACCTCTAACAGCGCCATCGGCCACGCTGCGGAAGCCCACCCCGCGCTGATCCCGCTGCAGGACGGGCGGGTTTCAATCCCCACCGCAGTGTTCTTCAGCTTCGAGGACGCAAGCGTCACCTTCGGCCGCGATGCCGTCTCCCGCTACTTGCAGCGCGAGAACGGCCGCCTGATGCGCTCGCTGAAATCTGTGCTCGGATCTTCGCTCATCAACGAGCAAACGCAGGTTGGAGCAAAGCGCCTCCGATTTGACGAGATCGTCTCTCTGTTCCTCAGCTACGTGCGCAAGGCCGCCGACGAGCCTTCATCGGTCGTCATGGGCCGCCCTGTGTTTTTCGTGGACGAGAACCCCGAGGCCGACAAGAACGCGGAGGATCAACTGCGGCAGGCGGCGCAGCATGCAGGCTTCAAGCACATTGAATTCCAGTTCGAGCCGATCGCCGCGGCCCTCGACTACGAGCGTCAGGTGAGCGCCGAAGAGCTTGCGTTCGTGGTCGATATCGGCGGCGGCACGTCGGACTTCTCCATCGTCCGCGTCTCTCCGCATCGGCGCGGCAAGCCGGACCGCAAGTCCGACATTCTTGCCTATTCGGGCGTGCACATTGGCGGTACCGATTTTGACCGCCGACTGGAACTCGATGCCGTGCTTCCCAGTCTTGGACTTGGTGCCAAGCTTCGTCACAAGAACATGGAAACACCCTCATGGTGGTACCAGGACCTTGCAACCTGGCAGCGCATCAACTTCCTCTATGACACGAAGATCTTCGCCGACATTCGCCAGGTGCGCCGCGATATGTTCGAGCCTGAAAGGCTCGACCGGCTGCTTGAGGTGCTGGAGAACAGGAAGGGCCACGCGCTGTTGACCGCCGTCGAGGACGTCAAGATCCAGCTCTCATCCGTTAGTCAGGTGTCGATGGATTTGCAGAGGCTCGCGGGCATCGCGCCAATCGACATCACGAGGCAGCAGTTTGAGCGCGCAATCGCAGACCAGATCAGTCGGATTCATACGACGATCAGAACTACGCTGAGCCAGAGCAACGTGGCGGCCGATGCCATCGGCGCAGTGTTTCTGACCGGCGGTTCGTCGCGGATACCGATGCTGCTGGCGACGTTGCGCGAGGCGTTTGGCAATGCCCGCATCGTGGAAGGTGATGCGTTCGGCTCCGTGGCCACAGGGCTCGCACTCGAAGCGCACAGTCGCTTTGGTTCGTAGCGCGCTTGATGCCGCGCTTCTCCAACGGCAGACGCCCCCGAATGAAGATACCGCGTTGTTCAGTGGTGATGTCGGTGGCGGTTTTTCGTCTGGAACGGTCGAGGGCGCGGCTTCAGCTTCACGACAAGAAGGGGGCAGCGCAGGCCGGTGCGCAAAATTTAAACGGTAGCGTCTAGCAGCGGCCTTTAAATTTCAATTTGCAACGCTCAGCATCGGTCTCTGATTGCGACAGAGTATATAGCGCGAATGTCTGACGGTCATTTGTCAGTGTACCGTGTTTTCTTTGTGACAGAGTTAAACGCATCTCTTTTCGTGCTGGCGATCAGCGTCGCTGGGCGATGCAGATCAATCATTGTGATCCGTGATCTGAGTTGTTGGCGACGATGGCCAAGACCAGAATAAATTTTGCTTACCCGTTTGTATGCAGAAATTTAGAAAAGTCGACTACGGCGACCCAGCCTCTGTTGCGATTTTCCGCGTGATGTGAAGACGGAGTTTTCGTCCGTCACAGGCTTCATTTTATTGGCAGCCGACATGGGCGGCATGACGTTCGATATCAGCACAAGTTTCGCGGCTGCCGTCGGCGACGGCGCCTGACAGGGTTTTTGGCAGGGAGAATTTCCTGCCGTTTGAGCAGCGGCGTGCGGTTCCGGCAACAAGGAGCTCAGCTTTGAAGCCTTCGGTTTTTCAAAACATAAAATCGCGCGGGAGACATCCGTTTTTTTGGGGCTGTGCAGCGGTATTGGCGCATATCTCGATCGAGGTCGCCGTGGTGGCCGATGCTGCCGCTCAAGCCGTGATTGCAAACGGAACGACTGTGAACGCAACAGGCTCTTATAATACCGGTACAACCGACGGGTTGCCCGGTGTTGGTCTGTTTGCAAGGGATGATGGTGTCATCAACGGCGACTCTGCGCTGTCTGTAACGACAGGTGGAGTTGGCGCTCACGGCGCCTACGCTTATACCCGCGGCTTGATTGCGCTTGAAGGCTCGACCATCACGACGAGCGGTAACCTGTCCGATGGTGCGTCTGGAATATATGATAGTGAGCTGCGCATCCTCGCCGGAACGAGCATCACGACAAACGGTAGCTCCGCACGCGGCGTCTCGGCATTTACAAATACAGTAATCTTCGTTGACAGCTCGACCATCACAACGACCGGGAGCTTCTCCAATGGCGCTGTTGGGAGTAACAATGGCACGATCAACATCAACAGTTCGAGCATTACGACGAGTGGAGATGACGGTTGGGGCATGTACGCTGATGGCTATAGCGTTATCACTCTCAACGGTTCGAGCATTGTGACGAGCGGGGCTGGGGCTCATGGTGGCTATTCATATTGGCTCGGCACGTTCAACATCAACAGTTCGAGCATTACGACGAGTGGTATTGGTGCAGACGCTATTCATGTCAATAGCGGCGACAACTGGGTCACTGTCACCGGCAGCACGTTGAGTGCAGCGAACGGTGCCGGCTTCAATGTCGAGGCGGGTAAGCTGTTTGCTACCGTCACAAACTCCACTGTGACGGGAGGCGATGAACTTCTGAACGTTGCCATTGGTGCCACACTTGATTTTGAGGCCGTCGGTTCGACATTGACGGGCTCGGCAACAACTGCTGTTGGCGGCACTTCTACGCTCATTTTGCGGGACACGCGTTGGAACGTCACCGACGACTCAAACGTTACGCTTTTGCTCAATCATGCAGGCAGCGTTGTGCAGTTCACGCCGCCGGGTTCTAGCGCCGGGCCGTTCAAGACGTTGTCCGTAAATGACTACGTCGGTCAGGGCGGCACGCTGGGCATAAACACGCAGCTTGGCGGCGATGGATCGCCTTCCGATAAACTTGTGATCGATGGCGGAGCTGGCGTCGGCACGTCTCAACTCGCGGTCAACAACGTCGGCGGTGGCGGCGACCTTACCCAACTAAACGGAATTCTGGTCGTCGATGCGATCAACGGCGGCACAACGGTGCCAGGCCTGTTCACGCTCGCAGCTCCGGTCATCGCTGGCCCTTATGAATACTCGCTCTATCGGGGCAGCGAAGATGCTTCCAATCCAAACGCCTGGTATCTGCGCTCCGAGCTGAACTGCGCACTCGATCCATCGGCGCCCATCTGCGGCAATGACATCCCAGACTGGCGACAGGAAACTTCGCTCTACGCGGCTGTGCCTGCGATGACGCTGCTCTATGGCCGCCTGATGCTCGACACGCTGCATGAGCGGCGCGGCACGTTAGTCAGTGCATACGCCGAAGGCGCACCTAATGCTGCATGGGCGCGTGTCATCGGCCAGCATGGTGATCGCGACGGCGGCAAGGGCGGCATCTATGGCGCCGGCCCGAAATACGATTATGACTTCTGGGCCTTCCAGGGCGGTATGGACCTTTATCGCGACGGCGATGTCGGAACGTCACGCAATCACGCCGGTGCATTCTTCGTCATCGGCCATGGCTCCGGCGATGTTCAGCACATCGGCGATGGCAAAGCGGGTGAGAACAGCTTCATGGCCTACAGCTGGGGCGCCTACTGGACCCATTACACGCCAGAAAATGCCTACGTCGACGCGCTGCTGTTAGGATCGTGGTACGATATTGATGCCAAGTCCAACCGCATCCCGAAGATGAAAACAGATGGCGGCGCCTTCGGTGCTTCGCTTGAAGGCGGCTATCCGGTTTACACGGGGCCCGGTGGCTTCAGCATCGAACCGCAGGCGCAGTTCGCCTATCAGACCATCAACCTCAACAACGGATCGGACGTTGCCGCGCAGGTGCACTTCGATAACGTCAACTCGCTGGTGGGCCGTGTGGGTGTTCGCTTCGCGCAGGACTTCGGCACCCCGACCTGGCTGACCGGTGAACCATCTACCTTCACCGCCTGGGTGCGGCCGAACTTCTGGTACGAGTTCCTCGGCGATCCGAAGACGAAGTTTTCATCCGCCACCGGTTTCATCCCGTTCGCGGCCGACATGGGCGGCACGACGTTCGAGATCAACACCGGCTTCTCGACTGACATCGGCGATGGCACCGCGATCTACGCCAACGCGTCATATCTTGTCGGCATCGGCGAACACGCGGACGGCAACGCCTATGACGGCAAACTCGGCGTCAAGGTTGCTTGGTGAGGCAGGCAACGCCCCCGCGATAAAACGGGGCCTGTTCCGCCGACAAGCGATGCCGGTTTTTCACGTCATCTCATCGTTCGCTCTAATGAAAGCGACGCGGGTTGCGGTTGCTGAATAGGCAACTCGATCAACGCATGAAGCTGCGCGGCCGGCACAATGCGGGCGAACTTAACCATCGCCGCTGCGAATGCGCCATTTTTCTGTGGCGTGGTCATGGTCTCTGTTAAAGGGTGACGCGATTTGAGCCCGACGCAACACAGGCCTTCAATACATGCTGGCAACCCTCATTTTGATCGCGGTGTTGACTGTTTGGCTGCTGGTTAGCGGACAGCTCACGGCATTGAAGGAGCGCCTTGCGAAGGCGGAGGCCGCAATCCGCGCGCTTGAACTTGAGCTTCAGGGTGCCGGTGTACTGACAGCGCGGGCGGCTGCAGAGCCCGAACCGCTTGCCGACGAGCAATCGGCGCAGGAACCTGCTGCCGTGGAGGAAACGCCGCAAGCGTCAGTTCCGCAAGCTCCGGTTGCGCCTGCGTTGCCGACGCGCGTATCGGAGCAGTCGGATGCCCATGCGCCCGGATTTGAGGAACGGATCGGCACGCGTTGGGCAGTGTGGGTTGGCGGCGCGGCGCTTGCCGTTGGTGGCATTTTCCTCGTCAACTATTCCATCGAAGCTGGACTGATCGGCCCGACAACCCGCGTTGTCTTCGGTGCGTTGTTTGCCCTTGCGCTGGTGGGCGCGGGCGAGTGGATGCGTCGTGGCGAACGCGCGCTGCCGATGGATATTGTGCCGACAGCGCACATTCCCGGTATTTTGACCGCAGCGGGAACGATGGTGCTGTTCGGCACTATCTACGCCGCCCACGCGCTTTACGGACTAATTGGTTCGGGGACGGCGTTCGTGCTGCTCGGCGCGGCGGGATTGACGACAATGCTGGCGTCGGCGCTGCACGGCCCGGCGCTTGCTGGCATCGGCCTCGTGGGTGCCATGGTGACGCCGCTGCTTGTCAGTTCGTCGGAGCCCAATCCCTGGGCGCTGGTTATCTTCCTGGCGATTATCAGCGCTTCGGCGCTTGGGCTTGCCCGCTTGCGCCGCTGGCTATGGCTGGCGCTGGTGAACACAGCAGGTGTCGTGCTGTGGGGCATTGTGCTTGCGCAGCCCGATGAACCATGGGTTTCGGCAGCGTTCGCGCATACGTTGATCCAGCTTGCACTGGCCAGTGTTTGCTTCGCAGTCGCGCCACATACACGAACGCCGGACGCTGAAGCGCAGCCGGATTGGATCGCGGTTGTTTCGCTGGGTGCGCTGACGCTGCTGGTGACATTGGTGCTGTTCGTGAGCGCTTCCGCGGGCGCCGATGCCGGATGGGGTCTGTTCGCCGCCAGTGCGATGGCCATTCTGGCCGCGACGGCATGGCTTTCAGCGCCATCCGCCGTAGCGTCTGTGTTCGCGGGCGTCGTGGCGATTGCCGTTGCGTTGCTGTGGCGGGGTGTTGATGCGCCGCCGCCGGAGTCGAGCCTGTGGCCTGCGGTAGGCGCGATCATGCGACTGCCTGACGTGCTGCATGTTTACTTCCCGTTCGTGGCGTTCTCGTCGCTGGCGGTTTCACTTGTCGCCGCAATGCGCCTGCACAACGGGCGCGAACTGCCGGTTGCAACCGCAGCGCTCTATGCGCTTGCGGCTACGGTGCCGCCGCTCGCCGCACTGACGGTTGCGTATTTGCGCATCACGCAGTTCGACGGCTCGATACCCTTCGCGCTGTTTGGGCTTGTGCTGGCGTTTATCTTCGCCGATGCCGCGAGCCGATTTCAGAACAGTGAAGGTGATCCGCCGTCCGCAGTACCGCATCTGGCAGCTGGCGCGTTCGCCGCTGCGGCGATCGCTGCGCTGTCGTTCGCGCTGGTGGCAATGCTCGACCGTGGTTATCTCACCGTAGCGTTTGCGTTGTCGGCGCTTGGTGTTTCGTATGTGGCCACGCAGAAGCGCATTCCGGTGCTTCGCTATGCTGCTGCGGCGCTGGGTGTCGTGGTGTTGGGACGTGTCGCGTGGGATCCCGTCATCATGGGGGCCGAGGTCGGCTCCTGGCCGATATTCAACTGGCTGCTTGTCGGCTATGGCGTTCCGGCGGTGTGCTTTGCATTTGCCGCACGGTTGTTGCGCCGTGATGGCGATGATTTCGCGGTTCGCTGCGCCGACAGCCTGAGCATTATCTTCGCGGGGCTGCTCGCATTCTTCCAGATCCGTCATCTGACGAACGGCGGAGATCCGCTGGTTGATGGATCGAGCATGATCGAGCAGGGGCTTATCACCTTCGTCAGCCTTGGTTTCGCGGCGGGCTTGCTGCGGCTCGATCTGGGGCGCGCGAATGCCGTGTTCCGCGCCGCTTCCTATGCGTTCACCGGCGTGGCGATCGTCAGCGCCATCGTCGGGTTGGGCGTGGCGTGGAACCCTTACATTAGAAACGAACCGGTAACGGGCGGTTGGATCGTCAACGATCTTCTTCTCGGCTATCTGCTGCCGTCGCTGATGGCACTGTATCTGGCGCGGATCTCACGGAGCGTGCGCCCGCGCTGGTACACGGTCAGCGCAGCGAGTCTGTCGTTCGTGCTGGCGTTCCTTTACGTGACGCTGAACGTGCGTCACCTGTTCCACGGCGCCAACATAGGCTTTATGCGGCCAACGACCGGCATGGAGCAGTGGGCCTATTCGGTTGCATGGCTGGCGCTCGGGCTGGTGCTTCTTGCCTATGGCATCTGGCGCGGGTCTTCCGAAGCGCGGTTGGCGTCGGGCGTGTTGGTGTTGATGGCGACGCTGAAGGTCTTCCTGTTCGATCTCTCCGGTGTCGACGGGATCTGGCGTGCGCTGTCCTTCATCTGCCTTGGCGTTGTGCTGATCGGCATCGGGCTTGCGTATCAACGGGTGTTGTTCGCCCGGCCGCGTCCGCAGGTCGACCTTGCCGGAGATGGCGAGCCGACGGGGGCCTAGCCGCTAACCTGGCAGAATTTCCACCGCACGCCCTGATCGGTGATTTATATATGGCCTAAACAACACAGCCTTTCTGGGGGGATACAACGATGACGCTTTCTGCGCCGCTCGGCGATGCGGGATCGGGCGGCCCGGCGAAGCGGGCGTTCTATTCGCACCTTTATGTGCAGGTGCTGGTGGCCATCGCGATCGGTGTTGCGCTGGGCCATTACTATCCGGAATTGGGCGAGAAGATGCGCCCGCTGGCGGATGGCTTCATCAAGCTGATCAAGATGATCATCGGCCCGATCATCTTCTGCACGGTCGTGCATGGCATCGCGTCGATGTCAAACCTGCGGGCTGTCGGCAGTGCCGGTATCAAGGCGCTGATATATTTTGAGCTGGTGACAACGGCGGCGCTGGCGCTTGGCCTTATCGTGGCCAACGTGTTGCAGCCGGGCGCGGGGATGAATGTCGATCCCAGCAAGATCGATGCTGCGTCGGTGGCCAGTTACGTCGACAAGGCGGAACATCAAAGCACGGTTGAGTATCTGCTCGACATCATTCCGCGCACGGTTGTGAGTGCGTTTGCAGACGGCAATATTCTGCAGATCCTGCTGTTCTCGCTGCTGTTCGCCTTCGCGTTGCAGGCGACCGGTGCGCGCGGAAAGCTGGTGCTCGATTTGGTGGAACAGACGTCGCAGGTGCTGTTCAACATCGTTGGCTACATCATGAAGCTGGCGCCAATCGGGGCGTTCGGCGCCATGGCTTTCACCATCGGCAAATACGGTTTTGAAACCCTTGGTTCGCTGGCTAGCCTGATGGGTGCATTCTATCTTACCTGCGTTGCCTTTGTCGTGTTTGTGCTGGGCCCGATTGCCTGGCTTACAGGCTTCAGCATTTTCCGCTTCATCCGCTACATCAAGGATGAACTGCTGATCGTGCTGGGCACGTCATCATCAGAGTCGGTGCTGCCGCGCATGATCCAGCGCATGAAGAAGCTGGGCTGCGAGGAATCGATCGTCGGGCTGGTGATCCCGACCGGCTATTCGTTCAACCTCGACGGCACGTGCATTTACCTGACGATGGCGACGCTGTTTCTTGCGCAGGCAACGAATGTCGATCTGTCGCTGGCGCAACAGCTCGGTATTCTGGGCGTGTTGCTGCTGACATCGAAAGGTGCGGCGGGCGTTACGGGATCGGGGTTCATCGTGCTGGCCGCGACGTTGGCCTCAACGCACACGATTGACGTTGCGGCCATGGCGCTGATCCTTGGCATCGACCGCTTCATGTCGGAAGCGCGGGCGCTGACCAACCTGATCGGTAATGGCGTTGCAACGGTTGTGGTGGCGCGCTGGGAAGGTGCGCTGGATGTGGACAGGATGCATGCCGAGCTGAACGGAGCAGGCAGTGCCGAGCGCACGGCCTGACACGCATCAGGGGCATGGTTGCTGAGCGGCCCGGCGTTGATATGGCCTAGTAGGGCCGCAAGGCCAAGGTGCGCCGGTTTGATGGTGATCAAAGCCCGATGGCCGCGGTTCATAGCGCTATGGCCGCAGGTGCCTGTGGGTGCTATCTGCGCTATGCTTGCCGGCCAAAACCTTCACCGCTGACGTTAATGCTTACGACTGGAACGATCCCGTGGACCTGCCTATCTGCGTCGCTGCGCTTTACAAATTTCATCCGATTGACGATTGCGCCGCTGCCCGCGAGCCGCTTGCCAAACTGTGCTGTTCGCGCGGTGTGAAGGGTACGCTGCTGCTCGCGCGTGAAGGCATTAACGGCACCATTGCGGGCTCCGACGAAGCCATCGCCGAAGTGCTTGATCACGTGCGCGGGCTTGTGGGCGAAGACAATCTGGAGGTGAAGTTTTCGCGGGCCAAGACGCAACCGTTCTATCGCATGAAAGTGCGCATCAAGCATGAGATCGTGACGATGGGTGAACCCGACATCGATCCTCGACGGGATGTCGGCCAGTATATCCAGCCTGAACAGTGGAACGCGTTGATCCAGGAACCGGGCACAATCCTGATCGATACGCGCAACGATTATGAGGTGGAGGTCGGAACGTTTGCTGGCGCGATCAATCCGCAGACCAAAACGTTTCGTGAGTTTCCGGCCTGGTTCAAGGCTGAGCGCGAACGGCTGCTGGGGCAGGGCACTGCGCCGAAGGTTGCCATGTTCTGCACCGGTGGCATCCGGTGCGAGAAGGCGACCGCGTATCTCAAGGCGCAGGGGCTCGATGAGGTTTATCATCTGCACGGCGGCATTCTGAAATATCTTGAGACGATACCTGCGGAGCAGAGCCTTTGGGAAGGCGAGTGCTTTGTGTTCGACGAACGCGTGACCGTTGGGCACGGGTTGGAGCTTGGGCACTATGCGCTGTGCCGTGCGTGCCGGCGGCCGCTGCGCGACGAGGATCGCACGTCGCCGTTGTTTGAGGATGGCGTGAGTTGTCCGGCATGCCATGGCGAGCGCAGCGATGAGCAGCGCGCCCGCTATCGCGAACGTCAAAAGCAGGAACGTCTGGCTGCGGAGCGTGGGGCGACGCACATCGGTGCGAACCCGAATGAACGGGCGGATGAAGAAATCTAAATACGGGCGTTGCACGGGCCTGCACCGACGTTGCCTGCCGATTGAAAGCGTGCAATTGCTGCGTATGAAGACGCGTATATTTTAGAAGTATTCCGCCAGCGGACTGGCGTGGTGTGCGTTAGGGTTTCGATATGTCGTTGCTCAGCCAAAAGAATATGCTGGCGATAGCCTTCTTGCTGGCTCTTGGTGCCGGATTGCAGGCGCAGGAGCTCAGCGGCTTTCAGGCGCCCTCGGGCAACATCCATTGCATGCTGGAAGTGCTGGGCGATGTGCCGGGCGAGCCTGCAGTATTGCGGTGCGATGTACTGCAGATATCGAACCAGCCGCCTCGCCGTCCCGCCGATTGTGACGGTGAATGGGGACGGGCGTTCCATGTGATTGCGGGCGCGGGAAGTGGCCTCAGTTGCGTCGGCGATACGGTGCGCAACGACGACTGGCCGGTGTTGCGCTACGGCGAGATGTGGCAGCAGGCGGGGTTCACCTGCCGCTCGGAGCAAACGGGTATTACCTGCGCCAACGGCAACCTGCGCGGGTTTGTGCTGTCCCGTGCCAAGCAAACGCTGTTCTGATCTTCGATTTTCACGCGCCGCGGCCAGGGCTTTTCAAAAGACGTTGGTTTTGCTTGCGGGCGGTTGGTGCTGCGGCAGTGCTGGGGGGTAGCGTGGCTGCTGAAGGGAGATCCTGCCCGCATGCCGCCCTGATGCTGCGCCAGGATTGCCAGCGGTTGGGGTCGGCATCGGCCATAGCCGCCATTGGATAATCGCCATTGGAATGTCACCGCGCGATGACTCCAATGGCGTGTGCGAGCTGTTAGAACGTCTGCTCTGGTCAGAAGGTGTCGGGGTTTTCAATGTCCAACTTGCCCAAGATTCTCACGGTCATCGCGTTGAGTGTCATGGCATTGTTTGCGGCCGGCTATTACGCTTTGACCGGTGCGCCGGGCCCCGATGGCAAGATCACCCTCGCGACCGGTGGGGTCGGGCACTATCAGGAGCTCGGGCTGGCCTATCAGAAGGCTTTGGCGCCCTACGGGGTAGACGTCGTTCTGCAGCCCGGCGTGGAGGGGTTTCGCACCCTGCGGGGGCTGGTTGCCGAACCGCCTGAGTTCGATGCGGCCTTCGTGAAGGGCGGCCTGGTCGGCAGCATGCAGGGGCGGCTGGCCCGTGCCAAGGCGCAGGAATGGCAGAGCAAGGAGCTGGGCAAGCTGCGGGCGGCGGGGCGGCTGTTTTACGAGCCGATCTGGGTGTTTGTGCGCTCAGATTTCACCGGCAACACGCTGGCCGATCTGAAGGCCAAGAAAATTCTCATGGGCGCACGCGGCAGCGGAACGCGCTTCATCGCCGGGCAATTACTGCGCGCCAACGGGGTGGACACGTCGCGGGATAACCCGTTGCTGATCATGGGTGATTTGTCGCCCGACGCCGCCGAACTGGTGAGCGGCGACGCCGAAGCTGCCATTTTGGTCCAGCCTGCGGATTCCGAACTCATCCAGAAGCTGCTGCGACTGCCGTCGATCCGGCTGATGGATTTTTCGCTTGAGGCCGATGCATACGTCAACCGGTTCCCCTCGCTCAGCAAGGTCAGGCTGGACCGCGGCGCGGTCGAGTTTGAGCCGCTGATCCCCGCCAAGGACATCACGCTGCTGGCGACCAGCGCCGTTCTGGTTGTTCGCGCCGACCTGCCGCCGTCGCTGGTCAGCCTGCTGACCCACGCGGCACTGCATAATCCGCGGGCGCCGTTCGATAAATCCGGCGATCCGGTACTGTTCCACAAGCCCGGCCTGTTTCCGCACCTTTCAGACCCGGAGTATCAGGTGATGGAGGCTTCGCGTCAGGTCTACAAGAGCGGCGACCTGCCGGTGGCGCTGCGGACGGCTGCGCCTGCTGTGAAGGAAGCGGGCTTCCCTTATAAACTCACAGCCTTCATCTCGGATCACGGCGCGGCGACTGTGCTGTTCGTCATTCCATCGCTGGTGATTTTACTGCCGCTGCTGCGCTTCATGCCCAGCCTCTATTCGTGGACGGTACGACGGCGGCTGATGTACTGGTATCGACAACTCAAGACGTTGGAAAAGCGCCTCGACAAATCGCCATCGACTGTCCAGCGGGCAGACTATCTGGCGGAGATCGAGCGGATCGACAGCGGCGTGCGGCGCATCCGCTATCCGCTCTACTTTTCCGATCAGTTCTATCATCTGAGGCTGCATATCGATCTGGTGCGCCAGCGGCTGACCGAGATGCCGGAAGCACCGGCGCCCCGGATGGCTGCCGAATAACGCTGCCAGCGCGGCGGCATCGGTTTCTCGCGAATGGGCGTCCCAGGCGTGCCGTTATGAGACGGCACGATGCCGCGCAATGCTTTGTCCTGCGACGGATTATGGTATCCAAAACGTTGATATGTGGCGTCTGGGCGCTTTCGGCGTCGGTTTCACTTTGGCACAGGGTTTGCCTTGTCCGGGTTGAAGCCAGCCGTCCGGGCTGACTCACGAACTGGATGCCTTACTTTCGATGAGCCACACTCTGATTTCACGCCATGGAGCAGTCGCAAGTCAGCGCCGTCGCAAGCGCCTGATAGGCGAGCTGTTGTCGGTCGCGATCGCGATCGGCGACGTGCTGTGCATTGTGGCGATGGCGGCGATCAGCGGCGTGGCCTATCACCAGTTCGTCTACGGCGGCCCCGGTGACGTCTATTCCTACATGCGCCTTGGCGGTGTGATCGCCACGGTGGTGGTGATTTCCAACCTGTTTCGCGGCGAATATCAGCTCGGCAATTTTCTCAGCGTTGCGCCCCACACGCGGCGGACGCTGCAGCTTTGGAACATCACCTTTGTCGGCCTGCTGATTGTCGCTTTCATCGGCAAGGTCACCGACGATTATTCGCGCGGCTGGCTGCTGCTATATTTCACCACCGGCCTTGCTGCGCTGCTGACACAGCGCCTCGTCGCGGTGCAGCTCGTGCGCCATTACACCGGCTCGCACGTCATCGCCACCAAGCGCATTTTCCTGATTGGCAATGCGGGTGAGATAGAGCGCTTTCTGGCGGAGCAGAAGCCGCGCCGTGGCGGCATCGAAATCGTTGGCTGCCGTTTTCTCAGCGCTGCTGTGCAGTCGGGATCGGTGTCTGAGCGCCAGCGCGCGCTGACGCGGGAGCTTGAGGCCGTCATTCCCAGCATCCGCCAGCTTGAGCCCGATGCGGTATTCATTCTCACATCGTGGGCGGATCAGTCTGTCGTCGAAGGCTGCATTGAAATGCTGCTGACGTTGCCGGCGGAAATCCATCTGCTGCCCGGCTATACGCTGGATAAGTACAGCAACGCCCGTCTTACCCGGCTTGGGCCGATTGCCAGCCTGCAGCTTGTGCGCCTGCCGCTGTCGCGTTTCGAGCTGCTGCAGAAGCGTTTGTTCGATATCGTGTTGTCGGCGGTTGGGTTGGTGTTGCTGGCGCCGTTGCTGGCGGCGATTGCCGTGCTCATCAAGCTCGATAGCCCGGGGCCTGTGTTCTTTTTCCAGCGCCGCTATGGCTTCAACCAGCAGCCGTTCCGCATTTTCAAATTCCGCACGATGACGACGCTCGACGATGGGCCAGTGGTGCGGCAGGCAACGCAGGGCGATGCGCGGATCACCCGTGTCGGCCGCTGGTTGCGCGCGACCAATCTCGACGAGCTGCCGCAGCTCATCAACGTATTGAAGGGTGAGATGTCACTTGTGGGCCCGCGCCCGCACGCGCTGGCGCATAACCGCGAGTATGAGCATGTCATCGCGCGCTATGCCAGCCGCCACAACGTGAAGCCGGGCATCACCGGCTGGGCGCAGGTGCATGGCGTGCGCGGCGAAACCGATACGCCCGACAAGATGCAGAAGCGCGTTGAATACGACCTGTTCTACATCGAGCACTGGTCGCTCTCGCGCGATTTTCTCATCCTGCTGTGGACGGTGATTTCGCCAAAGGCCTATCGTAACGCCCATTGAGCAACGGATCTGGCGGCGCGGGAATGGTCCCGCGCGTCAGCCAATCCGGGTGCTGGCCCGGTAACGCCCGAATGACTGCCGCGCCGTTCGCGTGAACAGCGTGACGTCATATTCCTCCGGCGCCCCGCCCATGCCCGGCGACCCCATGGGCATGCCGGCTACAGCCAGCCCGATTGCCTCCGGCCGTTCCTTCAACAGGCGCAAAAGCGCATCCGGCGGAACGTGCCCCTCGATCACATAGCCATCGACAATGGCGGTATGGCAGCCCGCAAGATCCTCGGGAACGCCGAGCGTGTCCTTCAGAGCTTTGACCGAGCGTGACTGGATCGCGTGCACTTCAAAGCCCGCGGCCTGAATGTGCTTGCCCCATTCGGTGCAGCAATCGCAATTGGGATCTTTGTGCAGCGTGACGGCGGGCAGGCTTTCATCCGCAGCGCGGGCGGTATGGGCTGCGGAAGCAATAAAACACGCTGAAACTGCGCCGATTCCGGCAACCACTTTTCTGCGGGTGATCATTGCGCTTCCCTTGCCGCTGCATGCTGTCGGCAGGCTAGCACATGGCCGGGTTTGGTCCAGCAGCGTCAGAGCAGCGATGCGATGAACCAGGCAATGGCGGCCCAGAAAAGCGCTGTGGCAGCGACCAGCAGCAGAACCGGCCAACGCGATCGTATGCTGGTGACGCTCTGAACCGGTATCACTTCGCCGGCGACAAGATCCGGCTGCACCGAGCACAGCAAGGCAGAGGCACGGTCTATCTCGGCCTGATAGTCCCGCTGGCGCGCAAGGGCGGCAATGTCGTAGTGCGAATAGCCGCCGGGGCGCTGCTCTTTGGCGTCGCTTGCGGCGGCAGTCGGCTGAGCGGCAGCGGAACGGAGCAGCGCTGCTCCGCCAGCTTTGGGATCCGTATTCAGTTCGATTTTCTCAGCCACACCGATACCGCCTTCGACCGATTGTCCGCGCGACGCTAGAGCGTTCCGTCCGAGGATGAAGCGCAAACGATGCGTACGCTTAAAATATCGTGCCGGGAATGCGGTAAAGCGCGGGGGGGTGCAGGCCGAGGCTTCAAAGCTATCGGCGGGCGAGGCGGCCGGATGGGCGGCCGCTCGCGAGAATGGGGTGTGCGACTTTAGCAGTAGGCCGGCTGAGGCGGCGGCGGTGCAAATGGAGCGGGATACTTCAACACGGGGGCGTTTTCCCGCGTGGCGGTGGCGGCGGCCTGAAGCAAGCGGTGCTTGTCGAGCACGCGGGTCAGCAGAGCACCCAGCAGGTGTCCGGCTGAAGCGGTGAGATCTTCACCGGGAATTTCGATGAAGGCGAGACCGCGATTATGCGCTTCGCGGTAACGCGCGTGATCCATGATTGCGCCAGGAAGCACGGAGAAGCCTGCAACATCGACATAGGCCCGGGCTGCTGTTTCCTCATCGGGCTCTGACAGGCGCGACAGGGCGATCTGCAGCCTTGCCTTCGGTACGCCTGCGTTGGCCAGATTGTAAAACAGCTCCATGGCCGGTTGCAGGTCGTCAAAGCAGGCGCCGCATGGCTGGACGACCGTGTGCGCGACGCTGGCGATCTCGGCGGTCAGCTCAAGGTTCTGGCCGGGGCCGTCGATGATAAGAAGGTCGGCATCTGACGACGTCGCCACAGCGGAATCGGCGTTGTCGAAAGCGGCGACGGAAATGGACGGCAGCACCAGATTGCGGTCGCGCAGGCGCTGCCACCGGCTGGCGGTACGCTGGGCCGGATCAAGATCGGCAAGCTTGGTTTTGAGGCCTTTGCGGGCGGCAACCGCGCACAGCGCGCGCGCCATCGTTGATTTGCCGACGCCGCCCTTGCGGCTCAGAAACGCGACCACGACAGTCATAAAACCCCCACGCATACTGCTGTTGACCGATCCCGCTGCCCTAATGCCTATGGTTAAAAAACGGCGGCAGCTTGGCGCTGAGCGAGTGAAAATGTGGCGGCCGGTGGGGATTGGCTTCACCTTCCGATGCGATCATATGGGTGCGGGGATGCCTCGCGCCTGTCGTGACGGATAACAGCGCCGTTTGGCAGGCGGCAAAGGCATCGATGTGAAACGGAACTCAACGCCCATGAGCAATGCAATGTCGTCGATGCAGACCAACGATCTTGATGCGTTCTGGATGCCATTCACCGCCAATCGAAGCTTCAAGCAGGCGCCGCGTCTCTTTGTTGAGGCGTCGGGTATGTATTACACGACCGCCGACGGCCGGCGTGTGATGGACGGGACGTCAGGGCTTTGGTGCGTCAATGCCGGCCACTGTCGTCCGGAGATTGTCGAGGCAATCCGTAAACAGGCAGGTGAACTCGATTTCGCCGGTACGTTCCAGATGGGTCATCCCAAGGCGTTCGAATGCGCATCGCGTCTGGTGAATATCGCGCCGCCCGGCTTCGGCCATGTATTCTTCGGCAACTCGGGATCGGAGGCGGTCGACAGCGCACTGAAGATCGCGCTGGGGTATCATCGCGCGCGCGGCAACGGCGCCAAGACGCGCCTTATCGGACGTGAGCGCGGCTATCACGGCAGCAATGTTGGCGGCACGTCGGTCGGCGGCATCGGCGCCAACCGCAAGATGTTCGGGCCGCTGCTGGCCGGTGTCGATCATCTGCGCCATACGCACGATCACGACCGCAACGCATTCAGCCGCGGGCAGCCGGTGCACGGTGCCGATCTCGCCGATGATCTGGAACGTCTGATCACGCTGCACGATGCCTCAACCATCGCAGCGGTGATCGTTGAACCGGTTGCGTGCTCGGCCGGTGTTTATGTGCCGCCGCAGGGATATTTACAGCGGCTGGCGGCGATCTGCGCTAAGCACGACATCCTGTTGATCTTCGACGAGGTCATCACGGCGTTCGGGCGTCTTGGGGCTCCGTTCGCTGCCGATTATTTCGGCGTCACGCCGGACATCATCACCAGCGCCAAGGGGCTGACCAACGGCGCCGTGCCGATGGGGGCCGTGTTCGTGCGCGGCGAAATATATGATGCGTTCATGCAGGGACCGGAGAGCGCGATCGAGCTGTTCCACGGTTATACCTATTCCGGCCATCCGCTTGCGTGCGCAGCGACCGTTGCAACGATGGATGTGCTGCAGGCGGAGGGCCTGCTGACGCGCGCGAGTGAACTGGGGTCCTATTGGGAGGAGCGCGTGCATAGTCTCGTCGGGCTGCCGCATGTGCTCGACATTCGCAACATCGGACTGATCGGCGCGATTGAGTTTGAACCGATTGCCGATGCGCCGGGCAGGCGTGCGCATGCGCGGTTCCTGGAAGCGTTCCGTCGCGGCATCCTGGTGCGTGCAACGGGTGACGTGATCGCGCTCGCGCCGCCGCTGATCATCTCGAAGGATGAGATAGATCATCTTATCGGCACGCTGGCGGAAGTGCTGCAATCTGTTGACGATTGATTGCAGCGGAGCAGGGCAGGCGGCTCCGGCGTTCGGAGCCGCCTGCGGTCTTGTCACGCCGTTCCGTTAGAAGGCCTCTTGGGGAGCAGAGCTGTGCGCACGCGATGCCACCAGTCGTTCAAGTGGTTTGCGCCCGAACATGAGAAACAGCGTCGGCGTCGGGAATGCATCCAGCAACGTTGCCGAGATGAGACCACCGACGATGGTGACGGCGACGGGATGCAGGATCTCCTTGCCCGGCTCGTCGGCACCGATCAGCAGCGGGATGAGCGCGACGCCCGCTGACAGTGCCGTCATCAGCACCGGCCGCAGACGTTCTAGCGTGCCGCGCATCACCATCCGCTGGCCGAACTGCTCACCTTCAAACATCACCAGATTGATGTAGTGGCTGATTTTCAGGATGCCGTTGCGCACCGCGATGCCAGCCAGAGTTATGAAGCCGATGGCGCTGGCGACCGAGAATGGCTGATCGGCGATCCACAATGCAGCAACGCTACCTATCAGCGCCAGCGGCACGTTGCCCATGATGATGAGCGCCAGGGTTGCCGATTGATAGCGGCTGTAGAGTACGACAAAAATCAGCATCATCGATGCCAGCGACAGCATGGCTATGAGGCTGGATGCTTCTTCCTGAGCCTGGAATTGCCCTTCAAGGCGGACGAAATAGCCCTGTGGCAGTTGCTCGGTTGCGATGGCCTTGCGGATGTTTTCAACGATCGCCGCCATGTCGCTGCCGTCGGTGTTGGCAAACACGGCTATGCGGCGACGTCCGTTCTCGCGTTGAATTTGATTGGGGCCATCGGTGTCGCTGATGTCGGCGATTGATGAGAGCTGAATGCGTCCGCCGGGGCTCTCGATCAGCATCTCGCCAAGGGCACGGCTGCTGCGATCAGCGTCGGACAACCGGACCACGACGTCGAACCGCTTCGAGCCATCGGCAATCTGCGACACGACCTGGCCGTTGGAAAGAACCTCCAGTGCTTCGGTGATCTGGTTGGGGTTGAGGGCCATAGAGTGCGGCCTTGGCGTAATCGACGCGGACCTGCAACTGCGGGATGCGCACCTGTTTTTCCGTCTGCAGATCGACAATACCGGGAATGGTCCGCAGGCGATCTTCGAGCTGGGCGGCAAGGCCGCGCAACGTGTCGTAGTCGTCGCCGTATATTTTCAGCGCAAGCTGGGCGCGGACGCCTGACAGCATGTGGTCGAGACGATGCGCGATAGGCTGTCCGACCGTGATGCTGGCGGGCAGCATCGAAAGCTTGCGCCGTATATCCGCCAGCACATCCTCGCGGCTGCGGTCGGAAGCGACGATATCGACATCGAGCTCGCTGTTGTGAACGCCCTCGGCGTGTTCATCAAGTTCCGCGCGGCCTGTACGGCGCCCGACCGAACGCACCTCGGGAACTTCCGCGATCAGTTCTTCGGCGATGCGGCCTATGCGATCGGATTCCGTCAGGCTGATGCCCGGTTGCAGGACAACGCCGACGAGCACCGTTCCCTCGTTAAAGGTGGGGAGGAATGCGCGCGGCAATGCCAGCCCCGCAATCGTGGCGGCGACGACGGCAAGGACGGGGACGCCGATAACGAAGGACGGACGACGGAAGCACCACCGGAGGGCCGCCGCCTGCGCACGCTTGAGACCGCGCACCAGCATTGTGTCGTGGTCCGACAGATTGCGCATGCGCGGCAGCAGCCAGTAACTGAGCACCGGGGTTACGGTGAGTGAGACGACGAGGCTGGCCAGAATAGAAACGATGAACGCAATACCCAAAGGCGTGAACAAGCGACCTTCGATGCCTGAGAGCGCGAACACCGGCAGGAACACCAGAACGATGACGATGGTGGCGTAAACGATGCCGGAGCGGACCTCCATCGCAGCGTCGGCGATGACACTGATTAGGCTTCGTCCGTCGCTGCCACCGGCTTCCCTGTGCAGCCCTAAACGCCGGTAAATATTTTCAACGTCGACCACCGCATCGTCCACCAGCACGCCGACAGCAATGGCCAGTCCGCCAAGTGTCATCACGTTGATGGACATGCCCATCACGCTGAACACCAGCAGTGTTGCCAGAACTGAAAGCGGGATGGCGACGAGTGAGATGAACGTCGTCTGCCAGTTGAACAGGAATATGAACAGGATGATTGCTACGCACACCAGCGCTTCCACCAGCACGCGCATCAGCGTGTTGATCGATGTTTCGATGAAGCCGGCCTGACGGAACTGGATGTCGGTGGTGGTTACACCCTCCGGCATCACGCGCTGGAGCTCCGGCAGCATGGCTTCGATCTGTTGCGTGATGCGGACGGTATCGGCGCTGGGCTGTTTCTGTACGGCCAGAATGACGGCGGGCTTGCCGTTGACACCGGCGTCACCACGCTTTGTGCGCGCAGCGAAATCAACGTCGGCAACCTGCCGCAGCGTGATGGCGTGCCCGTCGCGATAGGCGACGGCAAGGTTGCGGAGATCCTCGATCTGGGTCGTGCGCCCGATATTGCGAATGAGGTATTCGCGCATGTTGAGATCGACGAAGCCGCCGCCGGTATTGGAACCGAACTGCTTGATGGCCTTCTCGATGGCATCAAAACTGATGTTGAGGCTGCTCATGCGGCGCGGATCGGGAATGACGCGATACTGCCGCACCTCGCCGCCCATCGGTATGACCTGAGCCACGCCTGGAACGGTGAGCAATTGCGGGCGCACGGTAAAGTCTGCCAGCTCGCGGAGCGTCATAGCGTCGACGGTGGTGCTGGACATGGCGATGAGCATGATCTCACCCATCACGGATGAAATCGGCCCCATCTGCGCCGCGACATTGGCCGGCAGTTGTTCGCGCACGAGCTGGATACGTTCGGAAATCTGCTGCCGGGCGCGGTAGATCTCAACCGACCACTCGAACTCGACATAGACAATCGAGAGGCCAGCGCTTGATACCGAGCGCACGCGGCTGACGCCGGGCATGCCGTTCATCGCGGTTTCGATCGGGTAGGTGACGAGAAGCTCGACCTCTTCCGGCGCAAGGCCATCGGCCTCCGCCATCAGCGTCACTGTCGGACGGTTGAGATCGGGGAACACGTCAACGGGCAATTCGCGCAGCGTAATGAGACCATAAATGGTCAACGCCAGCGCAGCGATGATGACGAACAGCCGGTTATTCAGGCTGGTGCGGATGATGGTGTCGAACATGGCTGCTTGCTCCTCACCGCACCTGATTGATGAGTTCGGCGCCGTCCGTCACGATGCGTTCGCCTTCAGGAACGCCATCGAGCACCAGCACATTCTCGCCGTCGAGTGGGGCGACGCGAACGGGCAGCGGGCGGAACAGCTGTGGCCCTTCCTTGGCCCACACCCGCGCCATGCCATTGGCCGCGCGCACAACCGCAGCGGCGGGCAGCACAACGCCTTCGACCGGCGCACCCTGCTGGATGAGAACCTTCACGGCGGAGTTGATCGTCAGCCCTTCGTGGGGCTCATCAATGCGGAATTGCAGCGGCTGTGCCTGTTGCCGCAGTGAAGGCGCGCGCCCGACCAGGGTTAGCTTCAGGGAGTGATTGTCGAGATCTATGGCATAGGCGTTGCTGATGTCGGGATCGGTATGCTCTGCGCCGCTGATCGCTTCGATCCAGAGGCGATCGGGATCGACGATTTCGAACAGCGTTTCGCGCGTTGTTACAACCTGACCTGCACGCACATTCGCAACTGAAGTGACGCCATCCACCGGAGCTTTCAGCGGCATGAGCTCGGCATCCTTGCTTTGCAGCACGCTCTGTTGCTCGCGCAAAGCTTCAAGTTCAGTACGGGTGTCGTCGATTTCCTTCTGCGCAACTACGGTGGCGATGCGCTTCAACCGGGCGAGCTTCTGTTCTGCGATCTTCAGCTTGCCCGCAACCTCGGCCCGCAGCTGCTGCATGGTGCCAAGGTCGGCAATGGGAATGCTCGGCGCCAGAAACGCCAGCACCTCACCAGCCTTCACCCGTTCGCCAACATGCGAGATGCCGCGCTTGGCCAGTTCTATGCGGCCATCCATAGGCGCCTGCACCTGACCGAAAAACGATGGATCGGGCACCACCGTGCCGATCAGCTCACGTGCTCGCCGTGTTTTCTGGCGTTCTGCAACGATCGTACGCACGTGGAGCAGGCGTTGGGAGGCTTTGGGCAGGAACACGTCGCCATTGGGCAATCGCCGTGGAGCTGCGTTCTGCGCTCCGGCGGGCAGTTCAGGTTCAGCGCCGTGATCGTGACCTTCGTGGGCGCGTGCTTGCCCTGGCATCAGGGCTGCCGCTGCGAGGACGCCGATTGCGAACACTGCGCTGATGGCTGAGATATGTGAATGCGGTGCGCCGTGTTCGTTCGGCGCCGGCACTGTGGCGCCTTCCTCAGTGGCTGCAGACAGGCGGATGGGGCGGAATGCGAACGCCAGCACAAAGCCGAACATCGTGGCAGATCCGGCGATCACCCAGGTGTAGAAATTGCTGAGCGCTGCCTCCCAGGTCTGTGGCGTGGCGGCATGTTCGTGCGCGGCTTCCGCGATGGTCATGTCGCCGGCCAGCACCTGCGCTTTGCCATCGATCGCGACCGAAAACTGCAACGGCTTGAGGCCAGGATCGTCGGCCCACGGCGCTGGGATCTCGAATGTTCCAGCACGGATGCGCTTTGCCGTGCCGCCGGCAATGCCATCTACTGTGAGCTTGATTTCGGCTTCGTCGACCGGCGCGTTGGTGGCGCTGCGATCGAGATAGATCGTGAGCTTGCGATCGGCAATTTCGCCTACAAGCTCAATTCCATCGCCGGAAATTTCAAGCTGCGGCGCGGCCGCCGCTTCCTGGGCAACGGGTTCGTCGTGGGAATGATCTCCATCGCCGTGCGCATGGGCGGTTGCGGCGCAGGCGAGCCGCAGCGAGGGCTAGGATCGTGCGTGATAACAGGCGTGTCATGGCGGCGGCGTTCCGAAGCTTGAGGCATCGTGGGCAGCGCGTCGCGTTGGTGCGGGAATTGTTGCTGCTCTCCCGATTTGTCAGGGAGACGCAATCAAGGCCGGCGGCGCGCTGAGCAACAAACGGCGCGCCGAAGGGCGCGCATCAAGCTGCGGTTCTGGGGGGCCGCATCGGAGGATAGGGCAACTGCCCATAGGGCAGCGCTGCTTGCCGTTCCAGCCGTAGCTGGCCAGCGTCTGACAGGCGCGGCAGCAGCGTGGAACTGGTCAACAATGCCGAAACGGCACAGCAATGGACGTGCACGTGGGTGCAGTCCTGATCGCCGCTGGCAGGATGGTGATCGGATGCGGGAGCCTGCTGGCCCACGGCGGCATAAGTCGCCTTGATGGCATCGCCATGCGATTGGGCTGCGGTGTGGGAATGGGCACCCGTTACCCCGTGTGCATGGGCTTCAAACGTCAGAATGTCATGCAACGCAGGCAGGCCCCCGCTCAGGAGAGCGATGGCAATGACAAGCATCGAGATGCAGCGTTTGAATATCCTTGACACAGGATACAGCAAAGCGGTCCGCCGTCATTTCGTCAAGGCCCATATCAAGGCTGATACGTATGCCTCATGTCGCGGCATCGCGGGGCTTGGCCTCAACAATTCCGTCATAAAGGTCTGCAGAACTGATGCGACCATTAAAAGGAGCCAGCAGCAGCGTTGATGCGTTACAGGCTGCGGTGCGGACTGCGACCGTTACATCAGGTTCAAGATCGATCACTGGGAGAAAGACAATGAAAACTTTCGCGCTGGGCTTGGCCTCAGTTGTACTGGGAAGCGTTTTGTTAACGGTTCCGGCGGCTGCACACGGCTACGATACCTGCACGCAGGAGCCGAAGGACAAATGGAAGTCGCAGGCGGATGCGGAAGCGGCGGCAACTGAGGCCGGCTATATGGTCACGCGGTCCAAGATCGTCGGCAGTTGCTATGAGGTCTATGCGAAGGACAAGGACGGCAAGAAGTTTGAGCTGTTCTACGATCCGGTCAACCTGAAGCTGGTCGAAAAGCACGACGACTGATGCGCGCCAGGCGGTGGCTGCCATAGGGCGGCCGCTGCCCATGCTTTGTAGGCGTTCTTCTATCGGCGGAGGGACATCAGGCGCGATCCGTGCGAACGATGCTGCAAAGGGTAGGCGAACCCCCATCGGCTTTTAAGATCCCGTCATTTGCCGGTGCTTATAGAGGGGAGCAGATCCATGAGGCTCCAACCTTCCGGCCGGTCCCGAAGTGACAGTCAGAAATCTTTCCAGCCTGCTTGCGCCGCGCTCTGTTGCCTTCGTGGGCGCCAGTTCCGAACCCGGATCGGTCGGGCTGATCGTTGCCCGCAATCTGTTGAGCGGCGGATTTGATGGACCGATCTGGTTTGTCAATCCGCGCCATGACACGGTTCTGGATGTCCGCTGCTTTGAATCGCTGGCAGCGCTGCCGGATGCGCCCGATCTGGTCGTTATCGCAACGCCGCCCGAGACTGTTCCTGACATTATAGCCGAGGCGGGCGCAAAGGGCGCGCGTGCGGCGGTCGTCATAACGGCGGGCGTAACGGGTGAACTGCGTCAGCGCATGCTGAATGCAGCGCGGACCTATTGCCTGCGCATCGAAGGCCCCAACTGCATCGGGCTTTTGCTGCCGCATATCGGTCTCAACGCCAGCTTCTCTCACCGCATGCCGATCAAGGGTGATCTAGCGGTCATTTCCCAATCGGGCGCGCTGGTGACGACGATCGTCGACTGGACGGCATCGCGCGGCATCGGCCTGTCGCAGGTTATATCGCTAGGCGATATGGCGGATGCCGACTTCGGTGATTTTCTGGATTACCTCGCCGGTGACATCGCCAGCCGCGCGATCCTGATTTACATGGAAGCAATGACGGATGCGGCGAAGTTTATCTCCGCAGCGCGCCGTGCTTCCCGCGTCAAGCCCGTCATCATTCTCAAGTCGGGCCGCAATGCCGCTGCCGCCAAGGCGGCGATGTCACATACGGGTGCGCTTGCGGGCGCCGACGCGGCCTATAACGCCGCCTTCCGGCGCGCCGGTGTGCTGCGGGTGAACGAGCTGCGCCAGCTTTTCGATGCCGCCGAAATTCTTTCTGCGGTTCCGCATCTGCATGGTGAGCGGCTGACCATTCTCACCAACGGCGGCGGTGTGGGCGTGCTGGCCACCGATGAACTGGCCGATCTCGGCGGCAAGCTGACCGAACTGCCCGCCATGACGCTGCAGCAACTCGACGAGTGCCTGCCGGCGACATGGTCGCGCGCAAATCCGGTCGATATCATCGGTGATGCCGGCCCAGAGCGCTATCGGAAGACAGCGGAGATTCTGCTGGCTGACCCGGCGACGCATGCGCTGCTGGTGATGAATTGCCCGACCGCGATGGCGTCCAGCGAGGAAGCGGCGCAGGTCGTGGTTGATCTGGCGGAGGTGCATCGCCGGCAGCGGCCGCGCAAGGTCATTCTGACGAGCTGGCTGGGTGAGGACGCGGCGGAGCCGAGCCGGCAGCTGTTTGCGAAGGCCGATATTCCGACATTCGCAACGCCGGAGGCCGCGGTTGAAGGGTTCTGGCAGCTTGTGCGCTATCGCCGGGCCCAGGAAGAGCTGATGCAGGTGCCGCCGTCGGCGCCGGAAGCTTTGCAGTTCGACCGCGCGAAAGCCGATCACATTCTCGCCGAAGCGCGCCGCAAGGGGCGCACGATGCTGCTTGAAGCCAAGGCGAAAGAACTGCTGGCCAGTTACGGCATACCGGTGGTGCGGACGCTGCGCGCGGCGACGCCCGAGCAGGTTGAGCAGCGCGCGGCGGAACTGTTGCAGGATCACCGCGCCTGCGTCGTCAAGATCGTGTCGGATGACCTGCCGCATAAGTCCGATTTCGGTGGCGTGCGTCTTGCGATTGCTTCCGCGCGCGAAGCCCGCACGGCAGCCGAAGAGATGCTGCTGAATGTGCATCGTCTGCGTCCGGATGCGGTGCTGCGCGGCTTTACAGTGCAGGCGATGATTGAGCGCGCCAATTCGCACGAGCTGATTGTCGGTGCGAGCGAGGATGCGACCGTTGGCCCGCTGATGATGTTCGGAGCAGGTGGCACGGCGGTTGAGGTGACGGCTGACACGGCCCACGCGCTGCCACCGCTCGACTTGAAGCTGGCCTATCAGATGATGCGTGAGACGCGTATCTACGGGCTGCTGCAAGGCTATCGCGATCGGCCGGCAGCAAATCTCGATGCCATCGCGATGGCGCTCGTGCGGCTCAGCTATCTTGTGGCGCGTCACCGCGAGATCCGCGAAGTCGATATTAACCCGCTGCTGGCAGATGAGCATGGTGTTGTTGCACTGGATGCCCGCATCCGGATCGCCGATGAAGCGGAAGAACCGCGCCGGCCGTTGGCGGTGCGGCCGTTCCCCGTCGAGTGGGAGCGCGCGATAGACGTCGAAGGGCTGGGAGAGGTGACGTTGCGCCCGATCCGTCCCGATGACGAGCCGCATTACGTGCGCCTGTTTGACCGGATCAGTGCGGACGATCTACGCATGCGGTTTTTCACGGCCGCGCCGGAGCGGACATTCCGCTTTTTCGCGCGGATGACGCAGATCGATTATGCGCGCGAGATGGCGTTCATCGCAGTTCACGGCGACGAGGTGCTGGGTGTTGCGCGCCTGATTGCCGATCCCGATGGCCGGCGGGCGGAATTTGCGGTGATCGTGCGGTCAGACCTGAAGGGTAGGGGGCTCGGGTCGGCGCTGATGCAACATCTGATCGCCTATGCGAAGTCCGAAGGGTTGGGCGAGCTGATCGGCGATGTGCTGGCAGAAAACACCGGCATGCTGGCCATGTGCCGGTCGCTGGGCTTCACGTCGGTCTATGAGCCGCAGTCGAACCTGTTCCGATTGAGCCTCGATCTGGGGCGTGGCGCGCTGGGCAGCAAAGAAAGCTGATTGAGCCAGCAATTTCACGCCGGCCATTTCGTGCGGGCGACCGCAGCCAACGTCACGGCACGCGCATAAACGCTGTGCGACAGCGCAATTTCCGATGTTCTGAGGCGGTGCAAACTGGAGCGGGTGAAGGGAATCGAACCCTCGTATTCAGCTTGGAAGGCTGCTGCTCTACCATTGAGCTACACCCGCGTGTCCAGAACTCGGCTTTTTACTCCAATAAGCCGTTCCGTCAACCCGATAAAATCCGAACAAATGGCCGCGCAGGGTAAGCCTGTCCCGGAGCATCGGGGCTGTTCGTGCTGCGTTATGCGGTCAATCGCATGCGCTGGGCCGAGAGTGCAAAGATGCGCCGCTACGTCGACGCGCAAAAAGGTTCGCGCGGGCAGGGCAATCACTGATTAGCGGCCGGAAGCGAATTTCGTAGTGTTGCAACCGACAACGAATGCCTGCTCCAGGTCGCCTGTCTGTTGCGGATTAATCACTCAGTGTGAGGAATGAATAAAGTAGGCTTTTTCGATGGCTGTTGGATCCGGCTCGAATCAATGAACAGTATTTTTGACGTTGTGCTCACTTCATTTGTTTTCGTTTCGGGAGAAACGCCGATCCGTTTACGCATTGCGCCTCGTCGCAGGAATTGAAATTTTGATGTGCGGGTAAATCCGCATCTGGCTTTCTGTTCTGAATGTTGCGCGCGCTTTCAGCGTTCATTTTCAACGATCGGTCGTGATCGTCCGCTATCGCGTAGCCCATAGTCTGGGCCGTCATCGAATAAAAAGTACGCTTTCCAAATTTCACAGGGCGATGTGGCCGCTGGCTGATGGCGGCTGCAAATTTCAGGGGTTGCCAGGGGCTGCTATGTCAGAGCGAAATTTCAAATACCGTCGTGCGCCAATTTCGCATCATGCCGATCCGACGGTCGTTGCAAAGGCGCTTTTGCCGGCGCTGCTGTTTGCATCGATTTTCAGTCCCTCGACAGCGCAAGCACAGCAGGTTCTGGCCAACGGAACGTCAGAGACTGCGGCCGGCACCTATACGCTAAGCCTCAATTCATTCCCGGTTTTCTATGCGCTGAATAACGGACAGATAACAACGACCGCGCCGGTTTTCATTACGTCGACGGGCCAGCTTTCGACGGCAGTCCAGTCGATTATCGGCAGCACTGTGACCATACAAGCTGGATCGACCATCACGACGACGGGTGAGAATTCCGTTGCCCTTGCTGCGCAAAGCAATGGAACGATCGACATTTTTGGGACGACAATCACCACTACAACCGGTGCCTTCTCGCGCGGCATCCTTTCACTCGGTGGTTCGACTGTGACGCTTACGGATAGCACCGTAGATGTCCAGGCGTCGTACGGCATGGAAATTGGCTCGGCGAGCGTCATTTTTAACAATACGACGCTCGAAGCGTTCGGCTTTGGCGCTGACTTGAATGGCAACGCATATCTTAATCTTGAGAACGGGTCTTCGATCACCACGAATGAAGCGGGTGCACACGGCGTAGACATCAGCGGCGTCGGCAACCTGATTGAGATCGATGACAGTTCGATCAATGTTCATGGCGCTGGCGCGGCGGTGTTCCACAGTGCAGGCGACAGCAGTCTCGAAATCGAAGACAGTACGCTTTCATCTGACGCTGGCGCGGTGTTTGAGGTTGTGAGCGGCACGCAGTCGGCGACCGTCAACACCACAACCATCACCGGTCTGGAGATTATGAACGTAAGCGCTGGTGCGTCGCTGTATGTATCAGTCGGGCAGACCACGCTTACCGGTATGGCGACGACAGCAGCCGGCGGTACGGGGGATCTAGGCCTGTATAATTCAAGCGTTTGGAACGTAACGGGAGATTCGAGCCTTACGAACCTGACCAATAGCGCTTCGGTGGTGGAATTTACGCCGCCCAGTTCGAGCGCGGGACCGTTCAAGACGCTAACCGTTCGTGATTACCTTGGTATAGGCGGCAGAATTGCCATCAACACGGTTTTGGGCGGCGATGGATCGCCATCCGATAAGGTTGTGATCGATGGTGGTACGGCGTTTGGCACCTCGGTGCTCGCCGTTAACAACGTCGGTGGCACTGGAGCGCTCACCCAAGTCAACGGCATTCTCGTCGTCGATGCGATCAACGGCGGCACAACGGTGCCGGGTCTCTTCTCACTGGCCGGACCTGTGACGGTGGGTCCTTACGAATATTCGCTGTATCGCGGCAGCGTAGACTCTTCCAATCCCAACGCCTGGTATCTGCGCTCGGTTCTTGACTGTTCGCTCGATCCATCGGCGCCGGTGTGCAACAGCCCTGGCCCTTCACCGACGCCGAACTATAGGCAGGAAACCTCGCTCTACGCCGCTGTCCCGGCGATGACGCTGCTGTATGGCCGCATGATGCTCGACTCTCTGCATGAGCGCCGCGGGACTGCGGTAAGCGCATACGCAGAAGGCGCACCGAACGCCGCCTGGGCCCGTGTTATCGGCCAGCATGGCGATCGAGACGGCGACCGCAGCGGCATCTACGGTTCAGGCCCGAAGTACGATTACGACTTCTGGGCCTTCCAGGGCGGCATGGATCTCTATCGCGATGGCGATGTGGGAACGTCGCGCAACCATGCCGGTGCATTCTTCGCCATTGGCCACGGTTCAGGCGATGTCGATCACTTCGGCAGCGGTAAGGCCGGCGAGAATTCCTTCATGGCCTATTCATGGGGCGCCTACTGGACCCACTACACGCCGAACAACGCCTATGTCGACGCGCTGCTGTTGGGCTCGTGGTACGATATTGATGCCAAGTCGAACCGCATCGACAAGTTGAAAACCGATGGCGGTGCGTTCGGTGCCTCGCTGGAAGGCGGCTATCCGGTTTACACCGGTCCCGGCGGTTTCAGCATCGAGCCGCAGGCGCAGTTGGCCTTCCAGACGATCAACCTCAACAATGGTTCCGATGTCAGCGCGCAGGTGCACTTTGACAACGTCAACTCGCTGGTGGGCCGCGTCGGCATTCGCTTCGCGCAGGATTTCGGTGCGCCGACATGGTTGACCGGAGCACCGTCCACCTTCACCGCCTGGGTGCGGCCGAACTTCTGGTATGAGTTCCTCGGCGATCCGAAGACGAAGTTTGCAACGGGCACGGGCTTTGTCCCATTTGCGGCCGACATGGGCGGCACCACATTCGAGATCAACACCGGCTTCAGCACCGAAGTTGCCGACGGCACAGCGATCTACGCCAACGCGTCGTATCTCGTCGGTCTCGGCGATCATGCCGACGGTAATGCCTACGACGGTAAGCTGGGCGTGAAGGTCGCCTGGTGATGTTAGTGCGGCGGGAAGGCGGCCGCGCCTTCCCGTTCTGCATCCATGCTGCAATCTCAACACTAACAGTGCAGCGGTTTTGTAAACCGGCGGCCGACTGACTGTGTCTCTGTCGATCATCTGAGGCACCCGCACTGGCGTGCCGTCACGGTTCCAGATTTCCTCTGGCGTACCCATATCCGTTTGGGTGATGGTCGCTTCTGCGTGGGGTGGCCAATCCGACCAAGGGGGCGCGAATGCTGATCGTGACGACGAACGACCTGCCAGGATACAGGGTCGTTAAGCATCTGGGCATGGTGCGCGGCTTGACGGTGCGCTCACGTAGCGTGGTCGGCAATATTGGCGCTTCGATTCAGATACTTTTCGGCGGGCACATCTCGCTGTATACAAAACTGGCTGAGGAGGCCCGGCAGGAGGCATTCGACCAGCTTGTCCGTCAGGCTGAGGAGCGCGGTGCCAACGCGATTCTCGCCATGCGCTACGATGCTAACGAGATCGCTTCGGCGGTTACGGAAGTACTGGCATACGGCACTGCGGTTGTGGTTGAGCCTGTTTAGCAGCCTGAGCGTGTGCATTTTGGGCAATTTCAGCGACCCGGGTGAGGCACTTGCGTCTTCCGGGGCGACAATTGCGTCACTAGCAAGTGACAAAGGCAAAAAGTTCGGCTAAGTATGCCGGCCTTGCGGGGACTAGCGCGCGCTTTCCCAGCAAAATAGGGGTGTAGCTCAATTGGTAGAGCGTCGGTCTCCAAAACCGAAGGTTGGGGGTTCGAGACCCTCCGCCCCTGCCAGATACATGGATACATTCGCGGCGCGGGCGTCGGATGGTCCAAACGGCCGACGCTAAAACGCGTCAGGTTGTCGCATGATGCCCGGGAAAGTTGAATTGATGGCCAAATATAACCCGGTCCAGTTTATTCAGGAAGTTCGCCAGGAGGTTTCCAAGGTTACTTGGCCGACCTGGAAAGAGGTCTGGATCACAACCATCATGGTTCTGGTGATGGTGAGTTTGGCCTCCGTCTTTTTTCTTGTTACGGATCAGGTCATCGGTTGGCTGGTTCAGCTCGTGCTGGGCGGGCGATAACGCCGGAGCGGTGAAGAACTAGTGTCCACTGAATTTGCGCAAACGCGCCCTGAAAGAGCGGCTATGGCGAAGCGCTGGTATATCGTGCACGCGTACACCAACTTTGAACGGAAGGTGGCGGAGTCGATCCGCGAGCGTGCCAAGGCGGCCGGACTGGACGATCTCTTTGAAGAGGTTCTGGTTCCGACCGAGGAAATTATCGAGGTAAAGCGCGGTCGCAAGGTTCAGGCTGAGCGCAAGTTTCTGCCTGGCTACGTGCTGGTCAAGATGGAGATGACGGACCCGGCGTTTCTTCTGATCAAGAATACGCCTAAGGTCACCGGGTTCCTTGGCGCTGAAAATCGCCCGATGCCGATCTCTGAGGACGAGGCCATGCGCATCGTCAATCAGGTGAAGGAGGGTGTCGAGCGTCCCAAGCCGTCCATTACCTTCGAGGTCGGCGAGCAGGTCAAGGTGGCCGACGGTCCGTTTGCCTCTTTCCAGGGGCATGTCGAGGAGGTGGACGAGGAGCGTTCACGTCTCAAGGTGGCCGTTTCGATCTTCGGCCGTCCGACGCCTGTCGAGCTGGAATTCGGCCAGGTCGAGAAGGTGGTAGGTTAAGCGCTGGTGTTTTGCCCGGCTGCGCTCAGAGCGTGGTCGGGTTATGCGCTGTTGATGGCTGGTAACGTTTCGGCAGCTGGAAGCGTTTGATTGGCCAATTGAATTTCGGGCGGATGGCGTAACAGCCTATCCGTTCCAGCCCGCAAGGACAGCCTCTCACGGGCCTCCCTGCGGTAAACCGCGGGAGAGCCGGCAGGCTCGTCGCACCGCTAACCCTGGGAAGGAATGCCCCTTCCCGTCAAGTGCTAGGGGATACCATGGCAAAGAAAATCGACGGTTATATCAACTTGCAGGTGCCGGCGGGGGCGGCTAATCCCTCGCCGCCTATTGGCCCCGCGCTCGGTCAGCGCGGCGTCAACATTATGGAATTCTGCAAGTCGTTCAACGCCAAGACCAAGGACCTGGAGCAGGGTACGCCCATCCCGGTGAAGATTACGGTCTATTCCGACCGTTCCTTCACGTTCGTGATGAAGACGCCTCCTGCAACGTTCCTTATCAAGAAGGCCGTTGGCATGAAGGCGACCGGCAAGCCCGGTTCGGGTTCCAAGAACCCCGGCCGTGACGTTGCCGGCTCCATCACGATGGATCAGCTTCGCGAAATTGCGAAGGTGAAGCTGAAGGATATGAACACGGACGACATCGAGGCTGCGGCCAAGACGATCGCCGGCTCCGCCCGTTCCATGGGCCTCCAGGTGAAGGAGTAAAGGCGATGTCAGCTAAGGTAAGCCCCGAAGTCATCAAAGAAGCGCGCGCTGCCGGTGGCAAGCGCATGGCGGAAGCCGTCAAGGGTTATGATCGCAACAAGTTCTACGCGATCGAAGAGGCGATCAAGCTGCTCAAGGAACGCGCCAAGGCGAAGTTCGATGAGACCGTTGAGATCGCAATCAACCTTGGCGTTGATTCCAAGCACGCCGATCAGATCGTGCGTGGCGTCTGCAGCCTGCCGAACGGCTCTGGCCGTACGGTGCGCGTTGGCGTGTTCGCCAAGGGTGCAAAGGCTGAAGAGGCAAAGGCTGCCGGTGCCGACGTTGTCGGCGCTGACGATCTTGCCGAGCAGGTCGCCAAGGGCGTGATCAACTTCGATCGCTGCATCGCGACGCCCGACATGATGGGCGTTGTTGGCCGCCTCGGTAAGGTGCTCGGCCCGCGCGGCCTGATGCCGAACCCGCGCGTTGGCACGGTGACGATGGACGTGGCTGGTGCCGTTGCTGGCGCCAAGGGCGGCTCGGTCGAGTTCCGCGCCGACAAGTCCGGCGGCATCGTTCAGGTCGGCGTTGGCAAGGTCAGCTTCAGCGATGACGCTCTGGTGGAGAACATCAAGGCGTTGGTCGATGCGGTGGTCAAGGCTAAGCCGACCGGCGCCAAGGGCACCTACGTGAAGCGCGTGTCGGTGAGCTCGTCGATGGGCCCCGGCATCAAGGTCGATTCCGCCAGCCTTGGCGGTGGTCAGCCTCTCGCCTAAGGCGAGGCCAAGAGAATTCGGGCGTCGCCTTAGGGCGGCGCTTGATGCCGGATCAAAGCCCGATCCTGTCCAGCTTCACGCTGGGCGGGGCGGGCTATTTCCGGAAGTACTGTCCGAGACTGTGGGTGCCGTCACGCCTTTGGAGTGATGGCTTAAGTCCAAAAAGGGGCCCGCATGAGACAGGAGCGACCCGGTTTCGTTTTTCTCCACAAGGGGAAGCAAGCCGGTTTGAGCCTGGGTCAGCACCGTGCCGCTCTCGCAGGCGCGCGGTTGGACAGAACTAGCGTCGCCGCATTCGGGTGAGCCCGGTCGGCGGCAAGGTGCAACCCGCGGGACGGCGATAAGCCGGTCCGTAAACTGGAGTGAGCAGGTGGATAGAGCCGCGAAACGTGAGCTCGTGACGACGCTCAACACCGTGTTGAAAGACACGGGGCTGGTTGTTGTCGCCCACTATGCCGGGATGACCGTCGCCCAACTGACTGACTATCGCCAGCGCGTGAAAGAAGCTGGCGGTAAGGTCAAGGTGGCCAAGAACCGGCTGGCGAAGCTCGCTGTCAAGGATACTTCGTACGAGACGATCTCGGATCTCTTCAAGGGGCAGACTATCATTGCCTACTCGGAAGATCCGATCGCCGCTGCGAAGGCTTCCGTCACCTATGCCAAGGGGAACGACAAGCTTGTCATTCTCGGCGGCGCTATGGGTGACACGGTCCCTGATGCGAACGCCGTCAAAGCGCTCGCCGAACTGCCCTCACTGGACGAACTCAGAGCAACGCTCATCGGTCTCCTCAACGCGCCGGCGACGAAGATCGCCCGCACGATCAAGGAGCCTGGTGCACAGCTTGCCCGGGTCATCCACGCGAAGGCAGCCCAAGGCGAAGCCGCTTAATGACAGGGGCGGCGCCCTCAGGGCGCCACGACGTCACAGAAATCGCATGTCGAAAGACTGCAACAGTTTATTGGTTCAAACCGAAGGAACTACAACATGGCCGATCTTGCAAAGATCGTTGATGATCTCTCTGCCCTCAGCGTGCTCGAAGCCGCTGAGCTTGCCAAGCTGCTCGAAGAGAAGTGGGGCGTTTCCGCCGCTGCTGCCGTTGCCGTTGCTGCGGCTCCGGGTGCTGCCGCTGCTCCGGTCGAAGAGCAGACCGAGTTCACCGTTATCCTGAAGAACGGTGGCGACAAGAAGATCAACGTTATTAAGGAAGTCCGCGCCATCACCGGCCTGGGCCTCAAGGAAGCCAAGGACCTCGTTGAGGCCGGCGGCAAGCCTGTGAAGGAAGGCGTGTCCAAGGACGAAGCTGCTAAGCTGAAGAAGCAGCTCGAAGACCAGGGCGCGACCGTAGAAGTTAAGTAAGACACGTTCGGCAACGGGCGGCGAGAGGTAAGCTCTCAGAGCTTTTCCTCCCTCTCGCCGTCCACGCCAGCGGTCTGACGGACGTCTCTCCGGAGGGTCTTTTTGGGGGTTGTGCCACCTCCAAACGGGCCCTCCGGTGAGCCGTTTCCAGGCTGAAGCGAGGGTTGGCGGCCCTCGCCGTGAAGGCAGCAGTCGCGCGGGCCGTCACCTGCGCAGATTACAAGGAGCGAAAATGGCTGAGACCTTGAACGGCCGCAAGCGCATCCGGAGGAAATTCGGATCCATTCGTGAAGTCGCGGAGATGCCGAACCTCATTGAGGTTCAGAAGAGCTCCTATGACGACTTCCTGATGGTCAAGGAGCCGCCGGGTGGCCGTTCTGACGATCATGGACTTCAGTCGGTCTTCAAGTCGGTGTTTCCGATCTCGGACTTCTCCGGTCGGGCCACGCTTGAATTTGTGCGTTACGAGTTCGAGCCGCCGAAGTACGACGTCGACGAGTGCATGCAGCGCGATATGACCTTCTCGGCACCGCTGAAGGTCAAGCTGCGCCTTATCGTATTCGATGTGAACGAAGAAACCGGCTCCAAGTCCATCAAGGACGTGAAGGAGCAGGACGTATACATGGGCGACATGCCGCTCATGACGTCCAACGGCACCTTCGTGATCAACGGCACCGAGCGCGTTATCGTTTCGCAGATGCATCGCTCTCCGGGCGTGTTCTTCGACCACGACCGCGGCCGCACGCATACCTCGGGCAAGCTGCTGTTTGCCGCCCGCATCATTCCGTATCGTGGCTCCTGGCTGGACTTCGAGTTCGACGCCAAGGACATCGTCTATGTGCGTATCGACCGTCGCCGCAAGCTGCCGGTGACGTCGCTGCTGTATGCCCTGGGCCTCAACGACGAAGAGATCCTGAGCTTCTTCTACAAGCACATCACGATCAAGGAATCGAAGCGCGGCTGGAAGATGCCGTTCGTGCCCGAGAAGATGCGCGGTATGACGCCGGCTGCAGATCTCGCCGACGCGAAGACCGGCGAAGTGGTTGTGAAGGCCGGTGAGAAGATCACTGCCCGCCGCGCCCGCGAGCTGTCCGAGGGTGGCCTCAAGGAAGTGCTGGTTTCGTCCGACGATCTGGCTGGCCGCTACATCGCTGCCGACATCGTCGATATGGACACCGGCGCGATCTTTGCGGAAGCCGGCGACGAGCTGGATGCCGAACTTCTGGCCGAGTTGAAGGATCAGAAGGTCAAGGAATTCCCGATCCTCGACATCGATCACGTCAACATCGGACCGTTCATTCGTAACACGCTGAGCATCGACAAGAACGCCAACCGCGAAGAAGCGTTGATGGACATCTACCGGGTCATGCGTCCCGGCGAGCCGCCGACGATCGAGGCGGCAACGAACCTGTTCCATTCGCTGTTCTTCGATCCGGAGCGCTATGATCTCTCGGCCGTTGGCCGCGTGAAGATGAACATGCGTCTGGAGCTGGATGCGCCGGACACCATGCGCGTGCTGCGCCGTGAGGACATTCTTGGCGTCATCAAGACGCTGGTCGATCTGCGTGACGGCAAGGGCGACATCGACGACATCGACCATCTGGGCAACCGCCGTGTGCGTTCGGTCGGCGAGCTGATGGAAAATCAGTATCGCGTCGGCCTGCTGCGCATGGAGCGCGCCATCAAGGAGCGCATGTCGTCGGTCGATATCGACACGGTGATGCCGCAGGATCTCATCAACGCCAAGCCGGCAGCGGCAGCGGTGCGTGAGTTCTTCGGTTCGTCGCAGCTGTCGCAGTTCATGGACCAGACCAACCCGCTGTCGGAAATCACCCACAAGCGCCGTCTTTCGGCTCTTGGTCCGGGCGGTCTGACGCGCGAGCGTGCGGGCTTCGAAGTCCGCGACGTGCATCCCACGCACTATGGCCGCATCTGCCCGATTGAGACGCCGGAAGGTCCGAACATCGGTCTGATCAACTCGCTGGCGACGTTTGCCCGTGTGAACAAGTACGGCTTCATCGAGAGCCCGTATCGCAAGGTCATCAACGGCAAATTGACAGACGAAGTTGTCTATCTGTCGGCGATGGAAGAAATGCGCCATCACGTGGCGCAGGCCAACGCGCAGATCGACGAGAAGGGCAATCTGGTCGACGATCTCATCACCTGCCGTTACCAGGGCGACGTGCTGCTGGTTCCGCAGGAGAAGGTCGACTACATCGACGTTTCGCCCAAGCAGCTCGTTTCCGTGGCCGCGGCGCTCATTCCGTTCCTTGAGAACGACGACGCCAACCGCGCGCTCATGGGCTCGAACATGCAGCGTCAGGCCGTGCCGCTGATCAAGGCGGAAGCGCCGCTGGTCGGCACCGGCATGGAAGAAGTGGTTGCCCGCGATTCCGGTGCTGCCATCGCGGCGCGCCGGACCGGTGTTGTCGATCAGGTAGACGCAACCCGTATCGTTATCCGCGCGACGGAAGAGAACGATCCGTCGAAGCCGGGCGTCGATATTTATCGTCTGCGCAAGTTCCAGCGCTCGAACCAGAACACCTGCATCAACCAGCGTCCGCTGGTGCATGTTGGCGATCAGATCCGTGCTGGCGACATCATCGCTGACGGTCCTTCGACCGACCTGGGTGATCTGGCTCTCGGCAAGAACGTGCTCGTCGCGTTCATGCCGTGGATGGGCTACAACTTCGAAGACTCCATCCTGATGTCCGAGCGCGTCGTTTCCGACGACGTGTTCACCTCGATTCACATCGAGGAATTCGAGGTGATGGCCCGTGACACCAAGCTGGGTCCGGAGGAAATCACGCGCGACATTCCGAACGTTTCGGAAGAAGCGCTGAAGAACCTCGATGAAGCCGGCATCGTCTACATCGGCGCGGAAGTGAATCCGGGCGACATTCTCGTCGGCAAGATCACGCCGAAGGGCGAAAGCCCGATGACGCCGGAAGAGAAGCTGCTGCGCGCGATCTTCGGCGAAAAGGCTTCCGATGTTCGCGATACCTCGCTGCGTCTGCCGCCGGGTGTTGCCGGTACGATCGTTGAAGTGCGCGTGTTCAACCGCCACGGCGTCGACAAGGACGAGCGTGCGATGGCGATTGAGCGCGAGGAAATCGAGCGCCTCGCCAAGGACCGTGACGACGAGATGCAGATCCTGGACCGCAACGTGTTTGCGCGTCTGAGAGAAGCGCTGATCGGCAAGGAAGTAGCGAAGGCTCCGAAGTCCGCTGGCAAGGTGACCAACATCACCGGGGAAACCCTCGACGATGTTCCGCGCAGCCTGTGGTGGGAATTCGGTCTGAAGGACGAGAAGGCTCAGGCCGAAATCGAAGCCATCAACAAGCAGTACGAAGAAGCCAAGAAGAGCCTTGGTCTTCGGTTTGCCGACAAGGTCGACAAGCTGCAGCGCGGCGACGAGATGCCTCCGGGCGTGATGAAGATGGTCAAGGTCTTCGTCGCGGTGAAGCGCAAGATCCAGCCGGGCGACAAGATGGCCGGCCGTCACGGCAACAAGGGTGTCGTGTCGCGGATCGTGCCTGCCGAAGACATGCCGTTCCTTGAGGATGGAACGCCGGTTGACGTGGTTCTGAACCCGCTGGGCGTGCCGTCGCGCATGAACGTCGGACAGATCCTCGAAACGCATCTTGGCTGGGCTTGCCGTGGCCTCGGCCGCGCCATCGATGACGCACTGCATGACTACAATGCCAGCGGTGAAGCGAAGGCGCTGCGCGAGGTGCTGACGAAGGTCTACAGCCAGGAGCAGCTCAAGCCGAATGCATCGGATGACGAGTTGGCCGCGCTGGCTGGTCCGCTGACCAAGGGTGTGCCGATTGCTACGCCGGTGTTCGACGGCGCCAAGGAAGCCGACATCGTTTACATGTTGAAGGCTGCTGGCTTCGACAGCTCCGGCCAGGTGACGCTGTTTGATGGACGTACGGGCGAGCCGTTCGATCGCAAGGTTACGGTTGGCTACAAGTACATCCTGAAGCTGCACCATCTTGTCGACGACAAGATCCACGCCCGCTCGATCGGTCCGTACTCGCTCGTCACGCAGCAGCCGCTGGGTGGTAAGGCGCAGTTCGGTGGTCAGCGCTTCGGTGAAATGGAGGTCTGGGCTCTTGAGGCGTATGGCGCTGCCTACACGCTGCAGGAAATGCTCACCGTCAAGTCGGACGACGTTGCCGGCCGTACCAAGGTGTACGAGGCCATCGTCCGCGGCGACGACACCTTCGAAGCCGGCGTGCCGGAGAGCTTCAACGTGCTCGTGAAGGAAATGCGGGCGCTGAGCCTCAACGTCGAACTCGAAAACTCTGACGCGCGGATGCTGCCGTCGCCTGAGGGTGGCCCGCAGCCGACGCCGGAGACCGAGCCAGAGGCGCAGCCGCAGCTTCCGCCGGCTGCCGAGTGATCGATTGACGTTTAAGTCCGGGGCTGGAAACGGCCCCGGACAGCGCGCTTAACAGTGCGCAGGAATTCCGAGGGCTCACAGACGCACTGAGCCCGTTTTGCGTGAGGATCGTCGCGATCGGTCCTTGCAAGCCTGACACGGGGCGAAGGCCGCCACGCGCCCCGAATGGAGAGACGGATGAACGAGATTACCAGCCTGTTCAAGACGCAAGCGCCGCTTCCGACCTTCGATCAGATCAAGATCTCCATCGCCAGTCCCGACGACATCATGTCGTGGTCGTTCGGCGAGATTAAGAAGCCCGAGACCATCAACTACCGCACGTTCAAGCCTGAGCGTGATGGCCTGTTCTGCGCGCGCATCTTTGGTCCGATCAAGGACTACGAGTGTCTGTGCGGCAAGTACAAGCGCATGAAGTACAAGGGCCTGATCTGCGAAAAGTGCGGCGTTGAAGTGACGTTGGCCAAGGTGCGCCGCGAGCGCATGGGCCACATCGAGCTTGCCGCCCCGGTCGCGCACATCTGGTTCCTGAAGTCGCTGCCGTCGCGTATCGGCCTGCTGCTCGACATGCCGCTGAAGGATCTCGAGCGCGTTCTCTACTTCGAGAACTACATCGTCATCGAGCCCGGCATCACCGCCTTCCGCGAAAAGCAGCTGCTTTCCGAGGAAGAGTATGAGCGCGCGCTGGACGAGCATGGTCCGGACAGCTTCACGGCCGGCATCGGCGCTGAAGCCATTCGCGAGATGCTGTCGGCAATGGATCTGCCGCAGATCGCAACCGACCTGCGCCAGGAAATCGCTGAATCTACAACTGAGCTGAAGCCCAAGAAGCTCGGCAAGCGCCTCAAGGTGATTGAAGCATTCATGGAGTCGGGCAACCGGCCGGAGTGGATGATTCTCACCGTTGTGCCGGTGATTCCGCCGGAGCTGCGTCCGCTGGTTCCGCTCGACGGCGGCCGCTTCGCTACGTCGGACCTGAATGACCTCTATCGCCGCGTCATCAACCGTAACAACCGTTTGAAGCGGCTGATGGAGCTGCGCGCGCCGGACATCATCATCCGCAACGAAAAGCGCATGCTGCAGGAAGCGGTTGACGCCCTGTTTGACAACGGCCGCCGCGGCCGCGTCATCACCGGCGCCAACAAGCGTCCGCTGAAGTCGCTTGCTGACATGCTGAAGGGCAAGCAGGGCCGCTTCCGTCAGAACCTGCTCGGCAAGCGCGTTGACTATTCCGGCCGTTCGGTGATCGTGGTTGGTCCCGAACTGAAGCTGCATCAGTGCGGCCTGCCGAAGAAGATGGCGCTCGAGCTGTTCAAGCCGTTCATCTACGCCAAGCTGCAGGCACAGGGGCAGGCGGCCACCGTCAAGCAGGCCAAGAAGCTCGTCGAGAAGGAAAAGGGCGAGGTCTGGGATATCCTGGACGAGGTGATCCGCGAGCATCCGGTGTTGCTGAACCGCGCACCGACGCTGCATCGCCTTGGCATTCAGGCGTTCGAGCCTACCCTGATCGAAGGCAAGGCGATCCAGCTTCACCCGCTGGTTTGCGCCGCATTCAACGCCGACTTCGACGGCGACCAGATGGCCGTGCACGTTCCGCTGTCGCTTGAAGCGCAGCTGGAAGCGCGCGTGCTGATGATGTCGACGAACAACATTCTGCATCCGGCCAATGGTCAGCCGATCATCGTGCCGTCGCAGGATATCGTTCTCGGTCTCTATTACCTGTCGATGATCCGCGACAACGAAACGGGCGAAGGCACGCTGCTCGGTTCGGTTGATGAAGCACGCCACGCGCTGGAAGCAGGTGCAGTCAATCTGCACGCGAAGGTGAAGGGTCGCTTCCACACGGTTGACGCTGAAGGCAACCCGATCGTCGAGGTGCTGGACACCACGCCGGGCCGGATGCTGCTGGGCGAACTGCTGCCGAAGGCAAAAGGCATTCGCCCGAACCTGGTCAACCAGCTGCTGACCAAGAAGGCCATCTCGGCCATGATCGACGCCGTCTACCGTAACTGCGGTCAGAAGGACACGGTCATCTTCTGCGACCAAATCATGGCGCTTGGCTTCAAGCACGCGTTCAAGGCCGGCATTTCGTTCGGCAAGGACGACATGCAGATCCCTGCCAGCAAGCAGAAGATCGTCGCTCAGACGACGGAAATGGTGCGCGAGTTCGAGCAGCAGTACAACGACGGCCTCATCACGCAGCTTGAGAAGTATAACAAGGTCGTCGATGCGTGGTCCAAGTGTACCGACCAGATCGCCAAGGAGATGATGGAACGCATCTCCGCAGTTGAGACGGACGATCAGGGCCGCGAGAAGCCGATCAACTCGGTCTACATGATGAGCCACTCCGGTGCGCGTGGCTCGCCCGCGCAGATGAAGCAGCTCGCCGGTATGCGCGGCCTGATGACGAAGCCGTCGGGTGAAATCATCGAGACGCCGATTCTGTCGAACTTCAAGGAAGGCCTCAGCGTGCTCGAGTACTTCAACTCGACGCACGGTGCCCGTAAGGGTCTGGCCGACACCGCCTTGAAGACCGCCAACTCGGGTTATCTGACGCGCCGTCTGGTGGACGTTGCTCAGGACGCGATCATCTCCGAGGAAGATTGCGGCACGGAGCAGGGCATCAACGTGCAGGCGGTTGTCGACGCCGGTCAGGTGATCGTTTCGATCGGTGCACGCGTGCTGGGCCGTACGGCGGCTGAGGACATCGTCGATCCAAGCGATGAGAACAACATCCTGGTGCAGAATGGCGAGCTGATCGAGGAGCGTCACGCCGACGCCATCGAGAAGGCCGAGGTGCAGGAAGTTCGTATTCGCTCGGTGCTGACCTGCGAAACCGTCACCGGTGTTTGCGGCAAGTGCTATGGTCGCGACCTGGCACGCGGTACGCCTGTCAACATCGGTGAAGCTGTCGGTGTTATCGCCGCGCAGTCGATCGGTGAGCCGGGCACGCAGCTTACGATGCGTACGTTCCACATCGGCGGCACCGCGAACGTTGTCGACTCATCGTTCATCGAGTCGAACTTCAACGGTACTGCCCGTATGCGCAACCCGGCGACTGTCGTTGACAGTCAGGGCCGCGAAATCTCCATGACGCGTACGATGTCGATCGTGATCGTCGACCAGTCCGGCAAGGAACTGGCGGTGCACAAGGTGCCGTACGGAGCCCGCGTGCACGTCAAGGAAGGTGATGCGGTTACGCGCGGCACCAAGCTGGCCCAGTGGGATCCATACACCCGTCCGATTCTCACGGAAGTGGACGGCAAGGTGGATTTCGAGGATCTGCTCGAAGGCGCATCCGTCCGCGAACAGACCGACGAGATGAAGGGCACGACGAACCGCGTGATCGTCGATTGGCGAGCCTCGCCGCGCTCGGCTGATTTGAAGCCTGCCATTGTCGTCAAGGACGCCAAGGGCAAGCCCATCAAGGTTCAGCGTGGTGGTGACGCCCGCTATCTGCTGGCGGTTGATGCGATTCTGTCGGTTGAGCCGGGGGCGGAAGTTCAGGCGGGTGACGTGCTTGCACGTATCCCGACGGCATCGGCCCGTTCAGGTGACATCACCGGTGGTCTGCCGCGTGTTGCTGAGCTGTTCGAAGCCCGTCGTCCGAAGGATCACGCCATCATCGCGGAGATCTCCGGCACGGTGGAGTTCGGCAAGGACTACAAGAACAAGCAGCGCATCACCATCAAGCCGGACGACGAAACGGAAGAGGCGGCCGAGTATCTGATTCCGCGCGGCAAGAGCCTCGCGGTTCAGCACGGCGACCGTATCGAGCGTGGTGACTTCGTCTATGACGGCCATCCGGCTCCGCATGACATCCTTGCCATCAAGGGCGTCGAGGAACTGGCGAACTACCTGATCAACGAAATCCAGGACGTTTATCGTCTGCAGGGCGTGACCATCAACGACAAGCACATCGAGGTGATTGTTCGTCAGATGCTGCAGAAGGTGGAGATCACCGATTCCGGTGAAACGGATCTCATCAAGGGCGAGCAGATCGATCGCATCGAGCTTGATGAAATCAACGCCAAGGCGGCAGAGCAGGGCAAGAAGCAGGCTGCTGCGAATCCGGTGTTGCTCGGCATCACCAAGGCATCGCTGCAGACCCGCTCGTTCATCTCTGCGGCTTCGTTCCAGGAGACAACGCGCGTGCTCACTGACGCCTCTGTCAACGGCAAGGTGGATACGCTCGAGGGCCTCAAGGAGAACGTCATTGTTGGCCGTCTGATTCCAGCCGGCACCGGTGGCGCATTGCGTCGTCTGCGGAAGATTGCTCAGAAGCGCGACGAACTCATCGCGCGCGAGCAGGCAAAGCTCGACGGCGACCGTTCATTGTCCGGTCCCGGAGGAATCGCTTCCCGTCGTCGCCGCAGAACGGCCGAAGAAGAAGCGGTTGAGTAAGCCGTTTAAACTCCGTTAAATGAAGCGCGGGCGCCCCGGTGCCCGCGCTTTTTCGTTTTTTTCGCGCATTGAACCCGCGTCATTTCATCCATTGGCGCATTCGCGTAAAAAATTGTCGCTTTGATAGGGTTGTAGGTGTTGACCAGATTCAGCGAGCTGTATATAGGTCACCCCACTCTCACGGTAGGCCGTAGGTCATTACATCGTCCCCTCTGGTTGGGCGTCCGGACCTAAACGCTATCGTCGCAAAGCAGAGGACATATTCGGACCATGATCTGCGGCCTGAAAGGGCAGCACGATCCTCTGGTTTTTAGTGCCGGGCCCGCTTCCTTTCTAGGACGTGAGCTTGGCAGGCTCGGTTTGGCGCATCGACGTCAACCAAGCAACGTGGACGGAAGAGGCGCATGCCGACGATACAGCAGTTGATCCGGAAGCCCCGGACGCAGAAGACATACCGCGAGAAGTCACGCCACATGGAGGCGTGTCCGCAGAAGCGCGGCGTATGCACTCGCGTCTACACCACGACACCGAAGAAGCCTAACTCGGCTCTTCGTAAGGTGGCCAAGATTCGCCTCACCAACGGTTATGAGGTGATCGGCTACATCCCCGGTGAGGGTCATAACCTTCAGGAGCACTCCGTGGTTCTTATCCGCGGCGGTCGCGTGAAGGATCTTCCCGGCGTTCGTTATCATATCGTCCGTGGTGTGCTCGACACGCAGGGTGTTGCCGATCGTAGGCAGCGTCGCTCGAAGTACGGCGCCAAGCGGCCTAAGTGATCGCTTCGGCGGTCTGTCCCGCGGAGTGCGGGGAGGCAGGACGGAATGGTCCTGTTGTTATCGAAAGAATTGCAGCGAAGGGCTGAGCAACGATGTCCCGTCGTCACAGTGCTGAAAAGCGCGTCGTCAATCCTGATCCGAAGTTCGGTGATGTTGTCATCTCCAAGTTCATGAACGCGGTGATGGAGCAGGGCAAGAAGTCCGTAGCCGAACGTATCGTTTACGGTGCCTTCGAGCGCATGGAGCAGAAGGCCAAGTCGGATCCGGTTCAGCTGTTCCGTTCCGCTCTTGATAACGTGATGCCTGCGGTTGAGGTTCGTTCTCGTCGTGTAGGCGGCGCTACGTATCAGGTTCCGGTCGAGGTTCGTCCCGAGCGTCGCCAGGCGCTTGCCATCCGTTGGTTGATCACTGCCGCTCGCGCTCGTAACGAGAACACGATGGTCGATCGGCTGTCGGGCGAGCTGCTTGACGCTGCCAGCAACCGCGGTTCTGCAGTTAAGAAGCGCGAAGACACGCATAAGATGGCAGAGGCCAATCGGGCCTTCTCTCATTATCGCTGGTGATGATCGGACCGGAGCGCGAATAAAATGGCACGCGAATACGCGATCAAGGATTACCGCAACTTCGGCATCATGGCTCACATTGATGCTGGCAAGACCACTACGACTGAGCGGATCCTGTACTTTACCGGCCGTAACTACAAGATCGGCGAAACGCACGACGGCGCCTCGACCATGGACTTCATGGATCAGGAAGCTGAGCGCGGAATCACGATCACGTCCGCTGCCACGACTTGCTTCTGGAAGGGCCGTGACGGCACCAACCATCGCTTGAACATCATCGACACCCCAGGTCACGTCGACTTCACGATTGAAGTTGAGCGCTCGCTGCGCGTGCTTGACGGTGCCGTTTGCGTGCTGGACTCGAACCAGGGCGTTGAGCCGCAGACTGAAACGGTCTGGCGCCAGGGCGATAAGTATGGCGTGCCGCGGATCATCTTTGCAAACAAGATGGACAAGACCGGCGCCGACTTCTTCATGTGCGTCGACGACATCAAGGAAAAGCTGGGCGCAAGGCCTGTTCCGATCCAGATCCCGATCGGCGCAGAGAACGACTTTGCAGGCGTTGTCGATCTTATCCGCATGAAGGCGTACGTCTGGGAAGGCGACGTCAAGGATGCGAAGATGGTCGAGACGGACGTCCCGGCTGATCTGCAGGCTAAGGCTGAAGAATTCCGCGCGGCTATGATCGAAGCAATCGTCGAGATGGACGATGCTGCGATGGAAGCGTACCTCGAAGGCAATGAGCCGGACGAGGCTACGATCCGCAAGCTGATCCGCAAGGGCACCATCACGACCGCTTTCTATCCGATGATGTGCGGCTCTGCGTTCAAGAACAAGGGCGTGCAGCCTTTGCTTGACGCGGTCGTGGACTTCCTGCCTGCGCCTACGGATCGTGAAGCTTTCACCGGAACGGATCCGAAGACCGGCGAGCCGGTGCTGCGCAAGCCGTCTGATGATGAGCCGCTGTCGCTGCTGGCGTTCAAGATCATGGCTTTCGAGCACGTCGGCTCGATCACCTTCTGCCGCATCTATTCCGGCAAGCTGCAGAGCGGTCAGGCGCTTGCGAACACCACGCGCGACAAGAAAGAGCGCGTAGGTCGCATGTACCTGATGCACGCCGCTGATCGTGAAGAGATCAAGGAAGCCTATGCGGGCGACATCGTTGCCGTATCCGGACTGAAGGATACGCGCACCGGTGAAACCCTGTGCGATCCGGCCAAGCCAGTTCTTCTTGAGAAGATGGAGTTCCCGGTTCCGGTTATCGAAATGAAGATTGAGCCGAAGACGAAGGCCGATCAGGAAAAGATGTCCATGGTTCTTTCGAACATGGCTCTTGAAGATCCTTCGTTCCGCGTCTCCGTCGATCCGGAATCTGGCGAGACCATTCTCAAGGGTATGGGCGAGCTGCATCTCGACATCAAGGTCGACATTCTTCGCCGTACCCACGGTGTCGATGCGAACGTCGGTGCGCCGCAGGTTGCTTATCGCGAGACGCTGGTTCGCCCGACGGAAGTCGACTACACGCACAAGAAGCAGACCGGCGGTACCGGTCAGTTCGCTCGCGTGAAGTTCCGCATCGAGCCGAACGAGACGGGCAAGGGTAACGAGTTCGCTGCTGACATCATCGGCGGCTCTGTTCCCAAGGAATACATTCCGGGCGTCGAAAAGGGCGTCAACTCGGTTTGGGATTCTGGCGTTCTGATCGGCTTCCCGATCGTTGACACCAAGGTGACGCTGTTTGACGGCGCCTTCCACGAAGTCGACTCATCGGCGATCGCGTTCGAAATCGCAGCTCGCGCTGCGTTGAAGGAAGGTTTTGACAAGGCCGGCGTCAAGCTGCTCGAGCCTGTCATGGATGTTGAAGTGGTAACGCCTGGCGACTTCGTTGGCAGCGTTATCGGTGATATCAACTCCCGCCGTGGCCAGATCCGTAATCAGGAGATGCGCGGCAACGCTACGGTGATCCGGGCTTATGTCCCGCTCGCCAACATGTTCGGGTACGTGAGCCAGCTTCGCTCGATGAGCCAGGGGCGCGCGTCCTACACCATGCAGTTTGCGCATTACGCGGACGTACCGCGCGCTGTCGCAGACGAGGTGAAAGCGAAGTACGCCTGATAAAGGCTTCAGCAATTGGACGTGTCTAAAGCACGTCTACTGTAATTAAGAGCCGGTTTCCCAAGGGACCGATAACTTAAGTGGAGAGCCACTATGGCCAAGTCAAAATTCGAGCGGACTAAGCCGCACTGCAACATCGGGACGATCGGCCACGTCGACCATGGCAAGACGTCTCTGACTGCTGCCATCACCAAGGTCCTCGCTGAATCGGGTAAGGCACAGTTCTCGGCTTACGATCAGATCGACAAGGCTCCTGAAGAGCGCGAGCGCGGCATCACGATTTCGACCTCGCACGTCGAATACGAGACCGATAAGCGCCACTACGCGCACGTCGACTGCCCAGGCCACGCCGACTACGTGAAGAACATGATCACCGGCGCCGCTCAGATGGATGGCGCGATCCTGGTTTGCTCGGCTGCCGACGGCCCGATGCCGCAGACTCGCGAGCACATTCTGCTTGCCCGTCAGGTTGGCGTTCCTGCGCTGGTCGTGTTCCTGAACAAGGTCGACATGGTCGACGATCCTGAGCTCATCGAACTCGTTGAGATGGAGCTTCGCGAGCTGCTGTCGTCCTATCAGTTCCCGGGCGATGACATTCCGATCGTTAAGGGCTCGGCTCTGATGGCTCTGGAAGATAAGAGCCCCGAGATTGGCCGCGAAGCAATCCTCAAGCTGATGGATGCTGTGGACGAATACATTCCGCAGCCTGAGCGTCCGATCGATCTTCCCTTCCTTATGCCGATCGAAGACGTGTTCTCGATCTCCGGTCGCGGCACCGTTGTGACCGGTCGTATTGAGCGCGGCATCGTCAAGGTTGGCGAAGAAATCGAAATCGTCGGCATCCGCGACACGCAGAAGTCGACCGTCACGGGCGTCGAAATGTTCCGCAAGCTGCTCGATCAGGGCCAGGCTGGCGACAACGTCGGCTGCTTGCTGCGCGGTATTGACAAGGAAGCTGTTGAGCGCGGCCAGGTGCTGTGCAAGCCGGGCACTGTTAAGCCGCACAAGAAGTTCAAGGCTGAGGCTTACATCCTCACCAAGGAAGAAGGTGGCCGTCATACGCCGTTCTTCACGAACTACCGGCCGCAGTTCTACTTCCGTACGACGGACGTGACCGGTGTTGTCACGCTGCCGGAAGGCACGGAAATGGTGATGCCGGGCGACAACATCACGGTTGATGTTGAGCTGATCACGCCGATCGCAATGGAAGAGAAGCTCCGCTTCGCTATCCGTGAAGGTGGCCGTACGGTTGGCGCCGGCGTCGTCGCACAGATCATCGAATAATCACTTGAGAGCGGAGGGGCGCCCACCGTATTGGGCGCTTCTCGTCTTTTGAAAGAGTGCGGGACATGAACGGCCAGAATATTCGCATCAGGCTCAAGGCTTTCGATCATCGAATTCTTGATGCTTCGACGCGGGAAATCGTCAACACGGCGAAGCGCACAGGCGCTGAGGTGCGGGGGCCTATTCCCTTGCCGACCCGGTTCGAGCGGTTCACCGTTAACCGTTCGCCGCACGTCGACAAGAAGAGCCGCGATCAGTTTGAGATGCGCACGCACAAGCGTTTGCTCGACATTGTCGATCCTACGCCGCAGACGGTTGATGCGCTGATGAAACTCGATTTGGCGGCAGGCGTCGACGTCGAGATCAAGCTTTAATCGGCATCCGAGCCAGCGGATCTTCCGCCTGGCATCATGTGAACTTAGAAGGAAGGAATGCTCTCATGCGTTCCGGAGTGATTGCTCAGAAGGTCGGGATGACCCGTATCTTCACGGACTCGGGAGAACACATCCCGGTGACCGTGTTGAAGATGGACAACGTCCAGGTCATTGCGCACCGCACGAACGACAAGAACGGTTACACGGCTCTTCAGCTTGGCGCTGGAAGCCGCAAGCCGTCGCGTCTCACCAAGGCCGATCGGCAGAACTTCGCCGTCGCTCAGGTTGAGCCGAAGCGCAAGCTCGTTGAGTTCCGGGTTACGCCCGAGAACGTCATCGAGGTTGGTGCTGAGATCACCGCCGACCATTTCGTTCCGGGTCAATTCGTTGACGTCACCGGCACGAACCAGGGCAAGGGCTTCCAGGGCCCGATGAAGCGCTGGAACTTCGGTGGTCTTAACGCCTCGCACGGTGTTTCGATCAGCCACCGCAGCCACGGTTCGACCGGTCAGCGCCAGGACCCCGGTAAGGTGTTCAAGGGCAAGAAGATGGCCGGCCACATGGGTGATGAGCGCGTCACCACCCAGAACCTCGTCGTCGTTAAGACGGACGTGGATCGCGGTCTGGTTATGATCCGTGGAGCGGTTCCCGGTTCGAAGGGTGGTTGGGTTCTGGTTCGCGACGCCGTTCGCAAGGAGCCCCACAAGGACGCTCCGCGCCCGGGCGCATTCCGTGCACGTAACGCTGGCGCCGCCGCCGAGACGAAGGAACAGGCGTGATGAAGGTTGATGTCACCACGCTCGCGGCCGCTAACGCCGGCACCGTTGAGCTTTCGGATGCGATTTTCGGGCTTAGCCCGCGTCCCGACCTGATCCAGCGGATGATCCGCTATCAGCTCGCGAAGCGTCGCGCCGGCACGCACTTCTCCCAGGATCGTTCGCTTGTGAACGTGACTGGAAAGAAAGTGTATCGTCAGAAGGGTACCGGTGGTGCCCGTCACGGCGATCGCTCTGCCCCGCAGTATCGCGGTGGTGGTAAGGCTTTCGGGCCCAAGCCGCGCGATCACGCTATCGATCTGCCAAAGAAGGTGCGTGCACTTGCGCTGCGCCACGCTTTGTCGGCGAAGCTGAAGGCCGGTGAGATCGTTGTGCTCGACAAGGCCGAGGCTGCGGACGGCAAGACGTCAGCGCTGCGCGCCCAGTTTGCGAAGCTGGATTGGAACAACGTGCTCATCATTGATGGCGCGGAGTTGGAAGTTGGCTTCGTTCGTGCAGCACGCAACCTGCCGAACATCGACGTTCTGCCGGTTCAGGGCATCAACGTGTACGACATCATTCGTCGTCGCAAGCTGGTGCTTACCAAGGCTGCAATCGCTGCTCTCGAAGAGCGGTTCGCTGGTGCGGAGAGCAAGCAATGAAAAAGCTTAGCGCTTATGACGTGATTGTCTCTCCGGTCATCACCGAGAAGGCGACGCTGGTTTCCGAAGCCAATCAGATCATCTTCAACGTTGCCCCGCGTGCAACGAAGACGGAGATCAAGGCAGCGGTAGAGCAGCTCTTCAAAGTGAAGGTCACGGCTGTCAACACGCTGGTCCGCAAGGGCAAGCTGAAGGCGTTCCGCGGCCGTCGTGCACTGCAGAGCGATACCAAGAAAGCCATCGTGACGTTGGCCGAAGGTCAGCACATCGATATTTCTACGGGCCTCTGAGGTTCCGGAGACTAGGAAACGACCATGGCACTGAAGACATTCCGCCCGACCTCTCCCGGCCTGCGCCACTTGGTGCTGGTTGATCGTGCGCAGCTCTGGAAGGGCGCGCCGGTTAAGGTACTGGTCGAGGGCAAGTCGAAGTCGGGCGGCCGCAACAACTCGGGCCGTATCACCACCCGCCACATCGGTGGTGGTCACAAGCGCGCTTATCGCCTTGTGGACTTCCGTCGCCGCAAGTTCGATGTGCCGGCAACTGTTGAGCGTCTGGAATATGACCCCAACCGTTCGGCGTTCATCGCTTTGATCAAGTATGAGGACGGTGAGCTGTCCTACATTCTTGCTCCGCAGCGTCTGGCAGCCGGTGACCAGGTCATTTCCGGTGAGAAGGTCGACGTCAAGCCCGGCAATGCGATGCCGCTGGCTGGCATGCCGATCGGCACCATCGTGCACAACGTTGAGCTGAAGTCCGGTCGTGGCGGTCAGATCGCGCGTTCGGCCGGTGCCTTCGTGCAGCTCGTTGGCCGTGACGCTGGCTGGGCCATTCTGAAGCTCAACTCTGGCGAGACGCGTCGCGTTCGCGCCGAGTGCATGGCAACAATCGGTGCGGTTTCGAACCCAGATCATTCCAACGAAGTAGTTGGCAAGGCCGGCCGTACTCGCTGGCAGGGTCGTCGCCCAACCGTTCGGTCGATCACCATGAACCCGATCGATCACCCGAACGGCGGTCGTACCAACGGCGGTAAGCACTGGATGACTCCATGGGGCAAGCCGACCAAGGGTGCGAAGACCCGCAAGAACAAGGCAACCGACAAGTTCATCATTCGTGGCCGTCAGAAGAAGAAGTAATCAGACGACGGTACGAGGAGACACGATATGGCAAGATCAGTTTGGAAAGGCCCGTTCATTGATGGGTACCTGCTCAAGAAAGCAGAGAAGGTACGCACTTCGGGTCGCAATGAAATCATCAAGATGTGGAGCCGCCGCTCGACGATCCTGCCGCAGTTTGTCGGCCTGACGTTCGGCGTCCACAACGGGCACAAGCATGTGCCTGTTGCGATCACGGAAGACATGATCGGGCACAAATTCGGCGAGTTCGCGCCGACACGTAACTTTCCCGGTCACGGTGGCGACAAGAAAGCCACCAAGGGCAGATAAGACTTTAAGGCGAAGGCGAAGATTATGGGCAAGCCCAAACGCGAGCGCAGCCTCTCCGACAGCGAGGCGCAGGCCGTGGCAAGGAACCTCCGGGTTTCGCCGCGTAAGCTGAACCTTGTCGCCGGTCTGATCCGCGGCAAGCCGGTTGACACCGCTCTGGCTGACCTGGAGTTCTCCCGCAAGCGCATCGCGCAGGACGTCCGCAAGTGCGTGATGTCAGCCGTTGCAAATGCTGAGAACAACCACGGTCTGGACGTCAACGAACTCGTTGTCTCCGAGGCTTATGTCGGAAAAAACCTGACCATGCGCCGGTTCACGGCACGTGGACGCGGTCGCGCTTCTTCTATCGTGAAGCCGTTTGCGCAGATCACGGTAGTTGTCCGACAGAAGTCGGATGAAGAGAATGAGAAGGCGGCCAGCAAGAAGGCCAAGGCTGCGAAGGGCTCCAAGAGCGCTGCGACGAAGCCCGCCAAGGAGACTGCATAATGGGTCAGAAAGTCAATCCGGTCGGGCTGCGCGTTGGCGTCAATCGCACGTGGGATAGCCGCTGGTTTGCCGCTCGTGGTGAGTATGGCCGCCTTCTGCATGAAGACATGCAGATGCGCGATCATATCATGAAGCAGCGTCGTCAGGCTGGCATCTCCAAGGTCGTGATCGAGCGTCCGCACAAGAAGTGCCGCGTTACGGTTCATACGGCTCGCCCCGGTGTGCTCATCGGCAAGAAGGGCGCCGACATCGAGAAGCTGCGCAGCCAGCTCGCGCGTTTCACGAATTCGGAAGTGCACCTCAACATCGTTGAGATCCGCAAGCCGGAAATCGACGCTACGCTGGTCGCTGAGACCATCGCGCAGCAGCTCGAGCGCCGCGTTGCGTTCCGCCGTGCGATGAAGCGTTCGGTGCAGTCGGCTCTTCGTCTCGGCGCCCAGGGCATTCGTATCAACGTTGCCGGCCGTCTTGGTGGCGCTGAAATCGCCCGCACGGAGTGGTATCGCGAAGGTCGCGTGCCGCTGCACACGCTGCGCGCTGACATCGATTTCGGTTACGGCGAGGCTCACACGGCCTATGGCGTGATCGGCATCAAGGTCTGGATCTTCAAGGGCGAGATCATCGAGCACGATCCGATGGCCTCTGAGAAGCGTAACGCAGACCTGCAGGAAAGCGGTGGTGGCGGTGGTCGTCCGCGTCGGGATGGTGACCGTGACCGAGGCGATCGCGGTGATCGTCGCGAGCGACGTGAGGCAGCTCCGGCAGCCGCCAACGGCGATAATGCAGAGAAGGCGTGAGGCAGCATTGCCGCGCTGACAAGGACGAAACGACATGCTGCAACCCAAACGCACAAAGTACCGTAAGACTTTCAAGGGCCGCATCCATGGCGCAGCCAAGGGTGGAACGGACTTGAACTTCGGTTCTCACGGCCTCAAGGCCATCGAGCCGGAACGTATTACGGCGCGTCAGATCGAAGCTGCCCGTCGTGCTATCACGCGTCACATGAAGCGTGCTGGCCGCGTGTGGATCCGTATTTTCCCGGATGTTCCGGTCACGAAGAAGCCGGCGGAAGTCCGCATGGGTTCGGGTAAGGGCTCCATCGAATTCTGGGCTGCTCGTGTAAAGCCGGGCCGCATCATGTTCGAACTCGATGGCGTTCCGGATCAGATCGCCCGCGAGGCTCTGGTACTGGGCGCAGCCAAGCTGCCGATCAAGACGCGTATTGTTACGCGTATTGGCTGAGCACTGAAGAATTTTACGAGGAATCAAGGCGATGAAGGCGGAAGGCTTTCGGGATATGACGCTCGACCAGCTGGATGACCAGCTGCAAAAGCTCAAGAAGGAGCAGTTCAATCTGCGCTTCCAGCGGGCTTCGGGCCAGCTCGAGAATACGGCGCGGGTGCGTATTGTCCGCCGCGACATTGCCCGCTTGCTGACCGTTGCACGCCAGAAGCGCGCCGGCGGCGCCAAGGGCTGAGGAGTTAGCAATGCCAAAACGCGTGCTGCAGGGCGTGGTCGTATCCGACAAAAACGACAAAACGATAGTCGTCGAGGTCGAACGCCGTTATACCCACCCACTGTTCAAGAAAGTTGTGCGGCGGACCAAGAAGTATCACGCCCACGACGAGAACAACGCATTCAAGATCGGCGATCGGGTTGAGATCGTTGAGAGTGCGCCAATCTCAAAGAACAAACGTTGGGTGGTTCTAACCGAGAACGGTTAGTACCAACGGTCGCTTTTTAGCGCGGATGCAAGTCCGCCAATTGATGCCAGGTCGCTCTTTGAGAGCGGCAGTTTGAAAGGGAAGCCGCGATGATCCAGATGGAGACCAATCTCGACGTCGCTGACAATTCGGGCGCGCGCCGCGTTCAGTGCATCAAAGTGCTGGGCGGCTCGAAGCGCAAGTACGCGACCGTGGGCGACATCATTGTCGTTTCGGTCAAGGAAGCTATTCCGAAGGGTCGCGTTAAAAAGGGCCAGGTCATGAAGGCGGTGGTTGTTCGCACCGCCCATGGCGTTCGCCGTCCCGATGGTTCATTGATCCGCTTCGACCGCAACGCGGCTGTGCTGATCAACGCCCAGGGTGAGCCTGTCGGTACCCGTATCTTCGGGCCGGTCACGCGCGAGCTCCGGTCGAAGAACCACATGAAGATTATTTCGCTGGCGCCGGAGGTGCTGTAATGGCCTCGCTGAAAATTAAAAAAGGCGATCATGTGATCGTCATCGCCGGCCGCGACAAGGGCAAACACGGCGAAGTTGTCGAGATGCTCCCAACGGAGCAGCGCGCGATCGTTCGTGGCGTCAATGTTGTTCGTCGTCATCAGAAGCAGACGGCGAGCCAGACGGGCGGCATCATTTCGAAAGAAGCACCGATTCAGTTGTCGAATCTGGCGCTTGAAGATCCCAAGGACGGCAAGCCGACTCGCGTCGGTTTCAAGTTCCCTGAGGATGGCAAGTAGGTTCGCTTCGCCAAGCGCTCGGGCGAAGTCATTCCGGAGAGATAATGAGCCATGGCTGACAAAGGTAAATCGGCGAAGAACGCCGGCGGCGCACAGCCGAAGCGCAAGGCCGACAAGGCCGCTGCTGCATCGAGCGAGCCGCGTGCACCGGCGAAGCCGCGCCCGGCTGACTACAAGCCGCGCATGAAGGCTCACTACGAGAACGTCGTCCGCGACGAGATGCAGAAGAAGTTCGAGTACTCGAACTGCATGCTGCTGCCGAAGCTGGAAAAGATCGTTCTCAACATGGGTGTCGGCGAAGCCGTTCTCGACCGTAAGAAGGTCGATAATGCTGCTGGCGACCTGGCACTCATCGCCGGTCAGCGCCCGGTGCAGACCAAGGCCCGTACGTCCCTCGCGACGTACAAGCTTCGCGAAGGTATGCCGATCGGCGCCAAGGTGACCCTGCGCGGCGACCGTATGTATGAATTCCTGGACCGTCTGGTCACGATCGCGCTGCCGCGCGTGAAGGACTTCCGCGGTCTCAACCCGAAGAGCTTTGACGGTCGCGGCAACTACGCCTGCGGTCTGAAGGAGCACATCGTGTTCCCCGAAATCGACTACGATAAGGTCGATCAGATCTGAGGGTATGGATATCATCGTGTGTACGTCGGCTAAAACCGACGACGAGGCCCGCGAACTTCTGCGCGCCTTTAACTTCCCGTTTCGCAGCTAGAGGACCCTCGGGATTCCCGAAAAGGCCTTTGGAGGATTTAGATGGCTAAGACGAGCTCGGTAGAGAAGAACAAGAGGCGGCGCAAGCTGGTGGCTCAGGCCTCCGAGAAGCGCAAGCGTCTCAAGGCAATCGCCAACGATCTGCAGGTGCCGGCAGAGCAGCGCTTTGCTGCCCGCATCAAGCTGGCTGAGATGCCGCGCAACAGTTCCGCGACGCGCATCCGCAATCGTTGTGAGCTGACGGGCCGTGCCCGCGGCTACTACCGCAAGCTCAAGATGTGCCGTAACCAGCTTCGCGATCTCGCTAGCCAGGGTCTGATCCCGGGCATGACGAAGTCGAGCTGGTAAGGGAGATTAGACACAATGGCGATCAATGATCCCTTGGGCGATATGCTCACCCGCATCCGTAACGCGCAGATGCGCCGCCGTCCCAAGTGCGTTACGCCGGCCTCGAACATCCGTGGCCGCGTTCTCGACGTGCTTGAGGAAGAAGGTTACATCCGCGGCTATGCCCGCGTGGACCAGACCGGCGTGATGCCGATCTTCGAGATCGAGCTGAAGTATTATAACGGGCAGCCGGCCATCCGTGAGATCAAGCGTGTTTCCACGCCAGGTCGTCGCGTTTACTCAGCGGTGCGTGATCTGCCGACCGTCGCCAACGGCCTCGGTGTCGCGATTCTCTCTACGTCCAAGGGCGTCATGTCGGATGCCAAGGCCCGTGAAGAGAACGTCGGCGGGGAGATCCTCTGCAACATCTTCTAACTTGCTGCGCGCTTACATCGGCGAGCGGCAGGAAACAGGATTTTGGAACGACCATGTCACGTATCGGCAAAAAGGTAGTCCCGGTCCCGTCCAGTGTGACGGCGACGATCAACGGGCGAGAGATCAAGGTCAAGGGACCGAAGGGCGAACTGTCCTTTACGGTTCCGGACAAGATCAACATCGAGAAGACGGATGACGGCATCGTCGTCACGCCTGTCGACGACACGAAGATGGCGCGCTCCATGTGGGGCATGTCACGCACCATGATTTCCAATCTGATTGGCGGCGTAACCGAGGGTTACTCGCAGATCCTGGAAATTCACGGCGTCGGTTTTCGTGCCGCCATGAAGGGCAAGGATCTGCAGCTTCTCATCGGCTTCAGCCACGATGTGATTCATCAGATTCCGGACGGCGTTGAGGTGAAGGTCTCGGGCGCCAAACAGGAAATCATCACCGTCACCGGCATCGACCGTCAGCTTGTCGGGCAGGTATCAGCAAACATTCGCGCCTCGCGGCCGCCGGAGCCCTACCAGGGCAAGGGCATCCGCTATCAGGGCGAATACATCTTCCGCAAGGAAGGTAAGAAGAAGTAAGGACGCCGCCCCATGGCTAATACCGCGCTCAATAAGCTGTTCGATCGGCGCAAGTCACGTGTGCGCCGTCAGTTGAAAGCTAATTCCACCGGGCGTCCGCGCCTTTCGGTGCACCGTTCGTCCAAGCACATTTATGTGCAGGTGATCGACGATGCCGCCGGCCGCACGCTCGCTTCGGCGTCTACGCTGGAAAAAGACCTGCGCACGTCCCTGAAGACGGGTGCCGATACTGCCGCCGCCGCCGCTGTAGGCAAGCTGATCGCTGAACGTGCGACGAAGGCCGGTGTCAAGGACGTCGTCTTCGACCGTGGCGGTTACATCTATCACGGCCGCGTCAAGGCGCTGGCCGATGCGGCCCGCGAAGGCGGCCTGAACTTTGAAGAAGAGGATTGCAACGTGGCACGTCCCCAAGGAAGAGACCGCGGTCGCGATCGCGAAGAACGTGACAGCGAGTTCACCGAGAAGCTCGTTCACATCAACCGTGTTGCTAAGGTTGTGAAGGGCGGCAAGCGCTTCGGCTTTGCTGCGCTCGTGGTTGTTGGTGACCTCAAGGGTCGCGTTGGCTTCGGTCATGGCAAGGCACGTGAAGTGCCTGAGGCAATCCGCAAGGCGACCGAGGCTGCAAAGCGTTCGTTGCTGCGCGTGCCGCTGCGCGATGCTCGTACGCTGCATCACGACACCGCCGGCCGTCACGGCGCGGGCAAGGTTGTGATCCGCTCGGCTCCGGCCGGTACCGGTGTTATCGCCGGTGGTGCGATGCGCGCCGTGTTCGAAATGCTGGGTGTGCAGGACGTGGTTGCCAAGTCGCTTGGCTCGGCCAACCCCTACAACGTGGTGCGCGCAACGTTCGATGCACTGAAGCACCAGGAAAACCCGCGTGGCGTTGCTGCCCGTCGCAATAAGAAGGTAAGCGAGATCGTTTCTCGTCGCCGCGACGGCTCCGCAGCCAGCGAGACTGTTGCCGAGGCGTAATCGGGCGCGCCTCCGGCAAACTCAAGGAATAGCGATATGGCCAAGAAGACCATCATTGTCGAGCAGATCGCCAGCGCCAATCGGCGTCCGGCCGTTCAGACCCAGACCCTGCGCGGTCTAGGCCTCGACAAGCTGCACCGCCGGCGCGAGCTGGAAGATACTCCGGCCGTACGCGGCATGATCAACTCCGTTAGCCATCTGGTTCGCATCGTCGATGCGGCAGAGGCAAAGAAATCCTGAGGAGCTAGGGTCCGATGCGGCTCAACGAAATCAAGGACAAGCACGGTGCGCGCAAAGAGCGTGTGCGTATCGGGCGTGGCATCGGTTCGGGCGTAGGCAAGACGGGCGGCCGCGGTGGCAAGGGCCAGACCGCACGTTCGGGTGTTGCTATCGGTGGCTTCGAAGGCGGTCAGATGCCGCTTCATCGCCGCCTGCCTAAGCGCGGCTTCAACAAGTGGCAGCGCAAGGACTATAACGAGGTGAACCTCGGTCAGTTGCAGAAGGCTGTCGATGACAAGCGCATCGATGCTGGCAAGCCGATCGACGTTGCTGCCCTCGTGGAAGCAGGCATCGTGCGCCGTCCCAAGGACGGTCTGCGTCTGCTTGGTTCGGGTGAGATCAGCGCGAAGGTCAGCGTGACGGTTAATCACGCGTCGGCGTCGGCGAAGGCCGCTGTGGAGAAGGCCGGTGGCACAATCACCCTGATTGAGCGTAAGGTTCTGGCTGCCGATGAGGCCAAGCGCGCCAAGACAGCGGCCAAGAAGAACAAGAGCGCCGTAGCAAAGCCTGCAGCGGGCAACGAAGGCTAAGGCCTTAGCGTCAGCGTCAAAGGCCGCCAGGCTGTAGATCTGGCGGCTGCTTTGTATAAAGGCGGCGTTGTCGCTCCGGGGAAAGGCTCCCATCTTAGGCGAGGGGACATCCAGAGCGGCCCGCCGCCGCAGGCGCAAAGGTTGGGAGAACGAACCATGGTATCCGCTGCGGAGCAGCTTGCCGCCAACTTGAACTTTGGCTCCTTTGCCAAAGCCGAGGATTTGAAGCGTCGCATCTATTTCACGCTTGGCGCGCTCATCGTTTATCGCTTCGGTACCTTCATTCCGCTGCCGGGTATCAACCCGACGGCATTCGCGCAGACCTTTAACGCCAACTCGGCTGGCATCCTCGGCATGTTCAACATGTTCGCGGGCGGTGCCGTCGAGCGTATGGCGATCTTTGCGCTGAACATCATGCCCTACATTTCGGCGTCGATCATCATGCAGTTGATGAGTTCGATGTCGCCGAAGCTCGAAGCCTTGAAAAAGGAAGGCGAGCAGGGCCGCAAGCAGATCAACCAGTACACCCGTTACCTCACCGTGCTCCTGGCGGCTTTCCAGGCCTACGGCATTGCCATTGGTCTTGAGGGATCGAGCAGTGCGGCCGGATCGGTCGTGATCGAGCCGGGCTGGTTCTTCCGCGTCACCACTGTCATCACGCTCGTCGGCGGCACCATGTTCCTGATGTGGCTGGGTGAGCAGATCACGCAGCGCGGCGTCGGCAACGGTATTTCGCTGATCATCTTCGCAGGTATCGTCGCGGGATTGCCGTCGGCACTTGTCGGCCTGTTCGAGCTGGCGCGCACCGGTTCGCTGTCGGTCGTTCTGCTGCTTACGCTGCTGGTTCTGATGCTGTTCGTCGTCGGCGCCATCGTGTTCATGGAGCGTGCACAGCGCCGCCTGCTGATCCAGTATCCGAAGCGTCAGGTTGGCAATCGGATGGCACAGGGCGAAAGCTCGCATCTGCCGCTGAAGCTCAACTCTGCCGGCGTTATTCCGCCGATCTTTGCTTCGTCGCTGTTGCTGCTGCCGATCACGGCTGCTCAGTTCACGGCCGGTCAGGGTCCGCAGTGGCTCAACGACATGACCGCCGCGCTCGGCACCGGACGGCCGCTGCACATCCTTGTCTATGTTGCGCTGATCATCTTCTTCGCCTTCTTCTACACGGCGGTTGTGTTTAATCCGAAGGACACGGCGGACAATCTGCGTAAATACGGCGGATTCCTGCCCGGTATCCGCCCTGGCGACAAGACGGCGGAATACATCGACTACGTTCTCACTCGCATCACGGTTGTCGGCGCCATTTATCTAGCCGCGGTCTGTGTGCTTCCTGAAATCCTCATCGCCTACGCCGCCGTACCGTTCTACTTCGGTGGTACCTCACTTCTGATCGCCGTGAGCGTAACGATGGACACGGTTTCGCAGGTGCAGAGCCATCTTCTGGCCCATCAGTATGAGGGTCTGATCAAGAAGGCGAAGCTGCGCGGAGCAACGCCAGGTGCGGGACGGGGACGTCGATGAACCTGATCCTGTTGGGGCCGCCCGGTGCCGGTAAAGGCACTCAGGCGGAGCGGATTGCGACGGAGCGTGGCCTGATCCAGTTGTCGACCGGAGATATGCTCCGCGAGGCAGTTAAGGCAGGTTCCCCGATCGGACTGGAAGCCAAGGCGATTATGGCTGCCGGTGGTCTGGTGCCGGATGGGGTGGTCATCAAGATCATCTCTGACCGCATCGCCCAGCCTGACTGCGCCAACGGATTTATCCTTGATGGATTTCCGCGCACGCTGAATCAGGCGGCCGCCCTTGATGAGCTGTTGGCACAGCAGGGCAAGAAACTTGACGCAGTCGTAGAACTGCGGGTTGACGACGCGATACTAGAATCGCGTATCGAGAACAGGGCTCGGGAAACGATCGCTGCCGGTGGAACTCCACGGGCGGATGATAATGCCGAGGCTTTGAGAAAACGGCTTATGGCGTATTACCGCGAGACGGCTCCGCTCATTGGTTACTACTTTGCCAAGGGCAAGCTGGACACGGTAGACGGCATGGCGTCGATTACGGAAGTGGCAGCGAGTGTTGATGCAATTCTGGGCTCACTCGCCGCACCTTGAAAAAACCGTAATAGCGCCAATTGACGGGGAGCTATAGCTCCGCTACAACACCCCGTTCTTAACGCGCCTGAAGTGCTTCCGGTCTGCAACCAGACAGACCGGATGGGTGTGTTTTTTGGCGTAGGAAAAACGGATAGCAGCGACTTAGCCGCGCTGGGGCAGATGCCTCAGTTTGGCGGCAATCGATACCTCAGGAGAGACGTGTGGCCCGTATCGCAGGCGTCAACATTCCGACGCAGAAGCGCGTAGTAATCGCGCTGCAATACATTCACGGGATTGGTCCCAAGTTCGCGAACGACATCTGCGAGAAGGTGGGTATTCCTGCCGAACGCCGTGTGCAGCAGTTGACCGACGCCGAGGTTCTGCAGATCCGCGAAACCATCGACCGCGACTACCTCGTGGAAGGTGACCTTCGCCGCGAAGTCATCATGAACATCAAGCGCCTGATGGACCTGGGCTGCTACCGCGGTCTTCGTCACCGCAAGGGCCTGCCGGTTCATGGTCAGCGTACGCATACCAACGCCCGCACCCGCAAGGGTCCGGCGAAGGCTATCGCTGGCAAGAAGAAGTCTTGATTTGAGCGACGCCAGGGGAGCGGCATACGCCGGTCTCCGCTCGCTCGTTTCGCGTTGTGGATAATTGGGTCGCGCGACGGCCCTTGGAGAGACGACGGTTATGGCCAAGGATACGGCACGCGGGAAGATTCGTCGCCGCGAGAAAAAGAACATCACTTCGGGCGTTGCGCACGTCAATGCATCGTTCAACAATACCATGGTGACGATCACCGACGCCCAGGGCAACACGATTTCCTGGTCTTCGTCTGGCGCCAAGGGCTTCAAGGGCTCGCGTAAGTCGACCCCGTACGCCGCTCAGGTTGCCGCTGAAGATGCTGGCCGCAAGGCTCAGGAACACGGCATGAAGATCCTTGAGGTTGAGGTTTGCGGCCCGGGTTCTGGCCGCGAGTCGGCTCTGCGCGCTCTGCAGTCCGTTGGTTTCCAGATCACTTCGATCCGCGATGTAACGCCGATCCCGCATAACGGTTGCCGCCCGCGCAAGCGCCGTCGCGTTTAATTGTTTCTGTCGTGGCGCCGGGGCTCGGCGCCGCGCCCGTCACCGGTCATTGGCCTCGTCGGCCTTTGGTCGGTGAATGCGATTTTACCCCTCCCGCCTGCGCGCCTGGACGCAGGCCTCACTCTGTAAAGCGAGGCTCCCCGTGGTGAATGTCCTGCAAAAGAACTGGCAAGATCTGATCAAGCCGAACAAGCTCGACGTGGCCTCCGGTCGCGATAGCAGCCGGATCGCGACCGTCGTCGCTGAGCCGCTGGAGCGTGGCTTCGGCATGACGCTGGGTAACGCCCTGCGTCGCGTTCTGCTGTCGTCCCTTCAGGGCGCTGCGATCAAGACCGTTCAGATCGACGGCGTTCTGCATGAATTCTCTTCTATTCCTTCGGTGCGTGAGGATGTGACCAACATCATCCTCAACATCAAGGAAGTTGCGCTGCGCATTCACTCCGAAGGCGTGAAGCGTCTGATCCTCAAGAAAGAAGGCGGCGGCCCGGTCCTGGCAAAGGACATCGAGGCAGGCCCTGACGTCGAGATCCTCAATCCGGAGCACGTCATCTGCACGCTCGATCAGGGCGCTGCGATCCGGATGGAATTCACCGCTGACATGGGTAAGGGCTACGTTGCGGCTGACCGCAACCGTCCGGAAGATGCGCCGATCGGTCTTATCCCGGTCGACAGCCTCTACAGCCCGGTCAAGAAGGTTTCCTACAAGGTCGAGAACACCCGTGAGGGCCAGATTCTCGACTATGACAAGCTGACGATGACGGTTGAGACCGATGGCTCGGTGACACCTGAGGATGCGATCGCTCTCGCGGCCCGCATTCTGCAGGATCAGCTTGCTGTCTTCATCAACTTCGAAGAGCCGAAGAAGGCCGTTGAAGAAACGCGCCATCCGGAGCTGGCCTTCAACGCCGCGCTGCTCAAGAAGGTCGATGAGCTTGAGCTGTCGGTTCGCTCGGCAAACTGCCTGAAGAACGACAATATCGTTTATATCGGCGACCTGATCCAGAAGACCGAAGCCGAGATGCTGCGCACGCCGAACTTCGGCCGCAAGTCGCTCAACGAGATCAAGGAAGTGCTGGCCTCGATGGGTCTGCACCTCGGCATGGAAGTGCCGAACTGGCCGCCGGACAATATCGAAGAGCTGGCCAAGCGCTTCGAAGACCAGTACTGAGGCCAGGCACTACAACACGAGATAACTACAGCACGACGTGCGAATTCCGGCGGGTAGCCCTTGAGGCTACGACGCCGGGACCACGATTAAGCCTAGCGAGGTGAGGCCGTAGAACCTCCCCGTTAAACAACCTAAGGGAACTTTGATATGAGACACAAGAAACTGGGTCGCCGGTTTAGTCGCGACAGCAGCCACCGTCAGGCGATGTTCTCCAACATGGCCGCTTCGCTGATCCGTCACGAGCAGATCGTTACCACGCTGCCGAAGGCGAAGGATCTGAAGCGCATCGTCGACAAGTACATCACGCTGGCCAAGCGCGGTGATCTGAACTCGCGCCGCCTTGCCGCTGCTCGCCTTCGCGACGACGACATGGTCAAGAAGCTGTTTGACGTGCTGGCCGTGCGCTACAAGGATCGCGCTGGCGGTTACTCGCGCGTGCTGAAGGCCGGCTTCCGCTACGGTGACAGCGCTCCGCGCGCCGTTATTGAGCTCGTTGACCGTGACGAGTCTGCCAAGGGCAAGGAAGATCGCGCCCGCCATGAAGCGCAGCTCGCTGCTGCTGGCGAAAGCTGAGAATTGGAGCCGCCGCGAACAAGGTTCGCGGATTGGTTGCCTGAAACAAAAAGGCCGACGCCAACGCGTCGGCCTTTTTTTGTTTTGAGGTTGGGATCACTTGACCGGATCACCGGACTGACAGTGCAAGCCGTGGATGCGTCGGCAAGTTCCGGCTGCTTTTTTGTGGCTCTCGGCGACTCCGCTTCGCGGAGCCGGCCGCCGAGCGTAGGCTTCACGCTGCCTTGTCGGTCGCGCCCTGCGCTTCCATCAGCGCCTTGAATTCGGGAATGCCGAAGTTGGCGACGACGTTGAGGTCCGCGTCGAGGATGTCATAGACGTTGCCGGTCACGTTGCGGTTTGAGAAGAATGCGATCACGTCCACATCGCCGCCGCCCTCGGTGTGTGCCTCGCCGTCGCCAGGCGTCGACACATAGCTGCCAACCGGACGCACTTCCTTCAATTCGCCATTGGCGCGGTAGATGCGCAGTTCGCCCTGCAGAACTACGGTGATGTAATCGCAGCGGTGGCGGTGCAGCGCGATTTTTGAGTTGGCGTCGAACTTGAACAGGATGTCGACGATGCGCTTTTCCTCATCGACGGCGCAGACGTGGAAGTGGACGTGATCCAGGCCTTCCAGCGTGTTCCAGCGGATGTTGCTTTGATCGAAGGGGATGCTCATGGCGTTCCTCACGTTTTTCTCATTGGACTAATTACCCGGTCACGACGGGCGGGCCTAACACCAACGTGACTTGTTGCGCCTGCGGCCGCTTGCCATTTTGCGCCAGGATCTTCATTGGGCATACCGACTGGGAATTGCCATGGCACCCCGACTTTCTGGCTTCACCCGTGCCAGTTCGCTTGGCCCCATCGCTGAGTTCATGGGCCAGCATGGCGCTTCGATCGAACGGGTGCTGAGCGACGTCGATTTGCCGATGACGCTGCTGGAGCAGCCCGAAACGGTGGTGCCGCTGCGCGAGCAGTTCCGCCTGCTGGAGCGGGCGGCGCGGGCTACGGGCGATGAATTTTTCGGCGCGCGGCTGGGGCAGGTTGTGCGATCGCGCCAGCTCAGCGGCTTTGGCGCCTGGATATGCGGGGCGCCGACGCTGCGTGATGCGATTGCGCGTGCTCACGCCGGCCTTGGCACAATGCTGCAGACATCGACAGAGCTTACGTTCGCGGTTCACGAGGGCCGCGTGTGCTGGACGATTGAGTTCACCGATCCGGAAAGCATTGGACGGCACCACAACGAATTGCTGGGCGTCAGCTACATGATCGATACCATCCGCAGCTATGCCGGATGCGCCTGGCGACCTGATACACTCGTGACGGTGCTGCCCCGTGGAACACCGCACGCGGAGCTTGAGGACATCTTCCGGTGCAACATCGGCCACGGCGCGGCGGCGACGTCGATAACGTTTGATGCCTGCCTGCTCGATAGCGTCAATCCTTCAGGCACGCTGCCAGTGATCATTGCACCGTCAGCGCTTGAGCCAACGGTGCCGGGCCAACGCGACGCCCTGGCCATGATTGGAGCCGTCACCGATCTGGCATTGCATGATGGCTACCCGCGCATCGATTGGGTGGCCGCGAAACTCGGGACGACGCGCCGTACGCTGCAACGGCTGTTGGCCCAGAACGGAACTTCCTTCAGCCGCATCGTCGACGATGCCCTGTTGCGGCGCGCGGTTCGCTATCTGGAAGATAACGAGCGCAGCATTACCGCCATCGGGTTTGAGCTGGGATATCGGGATGCGGCGCATTTCAGCCGCGCGTTCCATCGCTGGACCGGGATGGCGCCGCGGGTTTATCGCCAACGCCTCAATTGAGCCTTGGCTATGGTGCGCACTCCTGTAAATCAGCTGGATGATGAAATGCCTCGGGTGTTCCGTAGCGCGCATTCGATGAAGCCATGAGCGGAAGGGCGGAAGCCAATGTCCAAGCAGAAGGTTTTGGTCACCGGGGCGTCGGGCCTCGTCGCCAAGTTCTGTATCGCGGAGCTCATCCGTCAGGGCTACGACGTCCGCGCGACCGTTCGAAGCCAAGCGCGGGTGGACGCAACCCGGCGCGGGATCGCCAGTGCAGGCGCTGATCCTGCAGCAGTGGAGTTTGTCGAGGCCGATCTGTTGTCCGACAACGGATGGGATGCGGCAACGGCGGGTTGCCGTTTCGTGCAGCACGTTGCGTCGCCATTTCCGCTGAAAAATCCGCGTAACGCCGATGAAGTGATCCGCCCCGCGCGGGAAGGTACGCTGCGCGTGCTGAAGGCGGCGCATCGCAGCGGCGTTGCACGCGTTGTGCTGACGTCATCCATCGTTGCCGTTTCGCTGCCGTGGCCTGAAGCGCCGGCGGGGCACGTGTTCGACGAACACGACTGGAGCAATCCCGAGCGTCCCGATGTTACGCCGTACGTCATGTCGAAGACGCTGGCAGAGCGCGCCGCGTGGGATTTTGTCAATGCAACACCGGGCGCGCCCGAGCTTGCTGTCGTCAATCCGGGCTTCGTGCTTGGCCCCGCACCTGACGGGGATCTATCGACATCGCACGAAGTGGTCCGGCTGATGGGCAAAGGCGCTTATCCGGTGGCGCCTAAGGTTGGATTTCCGGTTAGTGATGTGCGCGATGTTGCCGTGACGCACGCGCTGGCGATGACGCACAATCAGGCGAAGGGGCAGCGCTTCCTGTCCGCCAACGGATTTCTGCGTCTCTATGAGCTGGGCCAGACCATCGGCCGAACGCTGCCTGATATTGCCCGCAAGATGCCGCGCGGAGAAATGCCGGATGGTCTGGTGCGGGTGCTTGCGTTCGTTGATCGCCGCCTGAATGCGGTTAAGCCGGAACTTGGCTTCCCGCGCCCGGTCAGCAACGCCAAGGCGAAGGAGATGCTGGGGCAGTCGTTCCGGTCCGCCGAGCAGGCTACGGTGGCCGCATCGGAAAGCCTTCGCAAGCTGGGAATAATCTGAGCGCTGGCGATCCAAAGGCCGCCGCTATCTAGTTAATTTGGCGGCGCTGGCCGCGCGTGAATCGCGGCTAGTCCTAATTTTGCGCGCAAAAGCGCGCGCCGGTGCTGATTTTCTGTCATTCAGGCGCCATATGCCGGGCATCCCGCCACGGGGGTGCCACGAAATCAGGCCGCTATGCTATTGCTTCGCTCAGAAGTGGGGCAGCGCGCTGGCGTGCTGCGGATGAATGACAACCGGAACCGATATTGACCGCATGAGCAGTGATACGAGACCAACGTTTTCGCGCCGCATCGGCAACCGCATGGCGGCGAGCATGAAGGTCGCGGCGGTGACATTCGCCGGCATCGGCCTTGTCGCAACAGCCGTTTGGGGCACATCCCTGTTCGCCGAGGCGCAGGACCGGCGCGTACCACCGCCTTCGCAGGCGTTGATGCAGTATTCGTTCTCGCCGGTGGTGAAGAAGGCGGCGCCTGCGGTGGTGAACGTCTATGTGCGCTCGAAGGTGCGCACGGCCGCGTCGCCCTTCGCCAACGATCCATTCTTTCAGCGCTTCTTCGGCGGTCGCGGCGGTTTTGGTCTGCCGCAGGAACGCGTGCAGTCATCGCTTGGCTCCGGCGTCATCATCAGCCCGGATGGCGTCATCGTCACCAACACGCACGTTGTGCGCGGCGGCACTGATACGCAGATCCGCGTTGCGCTGGCCGACAAGCGCGAGTTCGACGCGCGCATCGTGTCACAGGATGATCGCACCGATCTCGCCGTGCTGAAGATCGAAAAGGGCGGCGATGATTTTCCCTTTCTTGAGTTTGCCGACAGCGATGCGCTTGAGGTTGGCGACATGGTGCTTGCCATCGGTAATCCGTTCGGCGTCGGGCAGACCGTAACCAGCGGCATCATCTCGGCGCTGGCGCGCACGGAGATGGCGCAGTCCGATACGCAGGTGTTTCTGCAGACCGATGCCGCGATCAACCCCGGCAACTCCGGTGGCGCGCTGGTCGACATGGACGGCCGGCTTGCCGGCATCAACACGATGATCTTCTCGAAGACCGGCGGCTCGGTCGGCATCGGCTTTGCAATCCCGTCAAACCTCGTGCGCTTCTACGCTGACAACGCTGTGGCCGGTCGCAAGATCGAGCGCCCGTGGCTGGGTGCACAGCTTGAAACGGTGAGCCGCGAGATGGCGGCGACACTGAAGCTGGAGCGCGTCGCAGGCGCCGTTGTGGTGCGGCTGACGGATAAAAGCCCGGCCACGAAGGCAGGCGTTCAACTGGGCGATGTCATCGTCAAGGTCGATGAATTCGACGTCGCCGATGCGCACTCGGTACTGTATCGCCTTACGACCCGTGGGGTCGGCAACAGTGCCAACCTCGAGGTGATCCGCAACGGCAAGCGGTTGACGCACAACATCGCGCTGCTGCCCGCGCCCAAGCCCGGCAAGGATGACGTGCGCAATCTGTCCGGTAATCATCCGTTCGACGGCGCGCGTGTCTCGAACATCCTTCCGAGCGTTGCGGATGAGTTCAATCTCGATGAGACCGATGGTGTTGTGATCGTCGCCGTGCGTTCCGGCGGCGTTGCCGCGCGCCTCGATTTCCAGCCGGGCGACATCATCGTCGCGATTGGCGATCAGCGTATCACCGATGTCATCATGCTTGACGAACTGACGCGAAACCGGCAGCGCATATGGCGCGTCACGGTCAAGCGCGGTGGACGCCTGATGAAGCTGCAAATGGCAGGATAGAAAGGTGACAAACCTTTTTGAAGCGGCCGGTCTGGAGAAGGGGGCACCCAGCCCGCTGCCGGAACGGTTGCGCCCGAAGAAGCTGGCCGATGTGGTCGGGCAGGATCATCTGGTCGGCCCCAACGGCACGCTGACACGCATGCTGAAGAGCGGCCGCCTGCCGAGCCTCATTCTGTGGGGGCCGCCCGGTTCCGGCAAGACGACGGTCGCGCGTCTGCTGGCGCACGAGACGCAGCTTGAGTTTGAGCAGCTCTCGGCGATCTTTTCCGGCGTGCAGGATCTGCGCAAGGCGTTCGATCGCGCCAAGGCGCGGCGCGAACTCGGCAAGGGCACGCTGCTGTTCATCGACGAGATCCACCGCTTCAACCGCGCGCAGCAGGACAGCTTCCTGCCCTACATGGAAGACGGCACGATCACGCTTGTCGGCGCGACGACGGAGAATCCGTCGTTCGAGCTCAACAGCGCCGTGCTGAGTCGCGCGTCGGTGCTGGTCTACAATCGCCTCGATGAGGCCGCGATCGAAACGCTGCTGCAGCGGGCTGAAAAGGAAGAGCAGCGTCCGCTGCCGTTGGACGCCGATGCGCGCGAGGCACTGATAGGCATGGCCGATGGCGACGGCCGCTCCGCCATCAATCTGGCGGATGAGGTATTCTCTGCCGTCGCGCCCGGCCAGAAGCAACTGGATCGCAATGCGCTGAGCACGCTGGTGCAGAAGCGCGCGCCGCTTTACGATAAAACCCGCGAGGGTCATTACAACCTTGTCAGTGCGCTGCATAAGTCGGTGCGCGGGTCCGATCCCGACGCTGCACTCTACTGGCTGTGCCGCATGCTGGACGGTGGCGAGGACCGGCTGTTCCTGGCGCGCCGGCTGGTGCGGATGGCGGTGGAAGATATCGGCCTCGCCGATCCGCAGGCATTGGTGCAGGCGCTGGCGGCCAAGGATACCTACGATTTTCTCGGCAGCCCCGAGGGTGAACTGGCGTTGGCGCAGGCGACGATCTATCTGGCCACGGCGCCAAAGTCGAACGGCGCCTATGTGGCCTACAAGGCTGCGATGCGTGCCGCGAAGGAGCACGGCTCGCTCAGCCCGCCCAAGCACATTCTCAATGCGCCAACCAAGCTGATGGAACAGCAGGGCTACGGCGAGGGGTATGCCTACGATCATGACGCGGAAGATGGCTTTTCGGGGCAGGACTATTTCCCCGAGGAGTTCCCACGCCGCCCGCAGTATTATGATCCGCCCGAGCGTGGGTTTGAACGGGAAATCCGCAAGCGGCTGGCCTATTGGGGCGATCTGCGCCAGAAGCGGGGTGGCGGAAAGTAGCCACGCATTCGGGGTGGCCCGGCTGTTCTGACTGGTATCCGAACGGCCGATCCGCCTTCACCACATCGCATCCGGACAGTTCACGAGAATGCCACGGGCGGCTAACATAGTGGTGGCCAGACAAGGCTAGGAGACAGGGCCTGGAAACAGGCGGGGGAGGCTGTGGCGTGGTGACGTTCATCGATCTCTGGCGCGGCCATCCGATCAATGAATCGGTGACGGCGCCATGCATCGCGCCGCAGGATCTCACCAACATGGAAGGCAAACAGGTGGCCATGGGCTATCCCGTTTTTGCCAACCAGTGTGCGATCCGCGTCGGTGTCGCGCTGCGCCGTGCCGGCGTTACGGACGCTCAGATCGGCGGCTGTGCTGCGTGTGGTGTGCACCCGCGCTCGCAGATGCACTTCATCAATGCCACCCAGCTCGCCAACGCCATCGCACGCGCCAACCTGCCCGGTGTCGGGCCTGTCGAGCGCATCAAGGGTACCGACGCGGCGGACTATTATCCGCGCATCTTCGGCCGCACCGGCATCATCTACATTCAGGACTATTGGAAGCGTTCAAGCGACGCCGGGCGACCGACCGGTGATCACATCGATCTTTGGAACGGCTATCGCACATCGGCCAAGTGGCTGCTCGAATGGTTTTCGTGGGCGGGCTACTATTCAAACTACGCCAACGCGGGCGAGATCTGGTTCTGGGAAGTGAAATAGCTGTGCACTGATCAAATGTTGATTGATCAGTGCTGTCGCACCTGATTGCGCACGCAGCTCGAAGGGGACGGGGAATGCGCTACGTTATCGCGATGGTGTTTGCCTTCATCGGCGCCGTGCTGGCAGCGATGTTTCTCAGCTCGCCCGCCGCCGATTGGGTGACAGCGCATCAATCGTTCGAAAGCTCTGACGACGCCGAAAACCTGCACATGCTGGTGTTCATCGTCGCCAACATCGCCGGCCTCGTCATCGGCTGGGTGGTGGGCTGGATCATCGCTGGCATTGGCCGGGGTGGGGCGACGTCGGCGAACGAGTAACGCAGCACACAGCGGCACTTGCTTTCGTTGCGCAAAACGGAGGCGCGCCAATCATCATCAAGGCGCCAGCAGCTTCAACGGCCACATGTAGGCTTGTCCCAGCACCAGCAGGCCGACCAGCGTCGCCAGCGCGACGGAGTGGAAAGCGACAAAGCGCAGGATCGAACCTTCATGGCCATACCAGCGTGTGGCGGTTGAAGCGACGACGATCGACTGCGCGTCCATCATCTTGCCCATCACGCCGCCGGAGCTGTTGGCGGCCGCCATCAGCACCGGGTCGATGCCGAGCTGCTCCGCAGTGACGCGTTGCAGGCCGCCGAACAGCACGTTTGAAGATGTATCCGATCCAGTCAGCATGACGCCGAGCCAGCCGATATAGGTGCCGAACAGCGGATAGAGCCAGCCCGTGTTCGCCAGCGCGAGTCCGAGCGTTGCGTCGACGCCGGAGTAACGCGTGACAAAACCGATGGCGAGCATGCATGCGATCGTCAGCAGCGAGAAGCGCACTAGGTAGAGCGTGCGCGCATACATTCGGATGAGCCCGCCTGGTCCATAGCCAAGCAGCAGACCGGAAATGATTGCTGCCAGTAGAATGCCGCTGCCCGTTGCTGACAGCGCATTGAAGTTGAAGATGGCGGCTTCGACTTTCGGCTCGGCGACGACGGGCGGCATTTTCTGCACCGCTTCGTGCAAGCCAATTACCGGTAGTTTCAGCGACCAGACGCCGTCGAGTGCCGCGCGCACCTGCGGCGTGCCCCACAGGAACACAAACGCGCTGAGCACGAGCCATGGCATCCATGCGCGTCGTACGGCAGCGCGAGAGTGCGCGGGCCGTGCATTGGCGCCGCTGATGTTGGTGTTGCCAGCGCTGGGCGTCGCCGCGTTAGCGTCGTCAGATCCAGATACAGAGCGCATCGGATTGGCTGGCTGCCAGACCTTGAGAAACAGCGCCAGGCAGGCCATCGACACAACCGACGCCACGATGTCGACCAGCCATGGCCCGTGGAAGTTTGAGACGAGATACTGCGGAATGGCGAAGGACACGCCCGCAACAAGAATAGGTGGCCACACTTCAAGCATGCGTCGCCAGCCGACGAAGGCGACGATCAGCCAGAACGGAACCAGCACCGAGAAGAACGGGAGCTGACGGCCGACCATGCCGCTGAGTTCGTGCAGGTCGAGACCCGTGACGGCGGCCAGCGCGATGATCGGCGTACCTAATGCGCCGAACGCAACCGGCGCCGTGTTCGCGATCAGGGAAAGTCCGGACGCGGCAAGCGGCGTGAAGCCCAGCCCGATCAGCATCGCGGCGGTCACCGCAACGGGTGTGCCGAACCCGGCCGCGCCTTCGAAAAATGCGCCGAGGCAGAACGCGATGAACAACAGTTGCAGGCGGCGGTCGTCGCTGATGGCGCCGATGGAGGTGCGCAGGATTTTAAAGTCGCCGCGTTCTACCGTGAGCTGATAAAGGAAGATCACATTGAGGATGATCCAGCCGATGGGCAGTAGCCCGAACGCGGCGCCATAGGCGGCGGCGAGGCCAGCCATCGGCGCCGGCATGCCAAAGAAGACGATGGCGACCAGCAAAGCGGCGGCCAGTCCGAGCAGGGCGGCCACATGCGCACGCAACTCGAAAATCCCGATGCCGCCCAGCAGCACGACCACCGGAATGGCCGCCACGGCAGTGGAAAGCGCCATGCTGCCGAATGGGTCGTAAACCTGAGACCACATGCGCTTTCCCCCTGACTGGCGTTTTCTTGAGAAGCTACGTCGCGCCGCTGAGCTGGGTCAAACCGGAAAGGCACAGTGGTGTTGCCCGGGGGCCAAAAACGCAGCCAGGCCTGCCGCCAAAGGCATGGGATGTCGCGACGCTGGACAGAATTGGCGGTGCACCGTAGTTGAACGCAGGCAATCCGACTGATTTTCCAGTTATAAAGCCGTGTCATGCTGGGCATCGGCCGCCCGCTGCGTGTTAGCCACCAATCCTATCAGAGCTCCGAATCCGAATGAACGACCGCGTAGAGACCATCGAAGTGAAGTCGAGCGAAGCGGACATGCGCCTCGACCGCTGGTTCCGCGTCCACTTTCCGGAGGTGGGCTATTCCTACCTGCAGAAGCTGCTGCGCACCGGTCAGGTGCGGGTGAACAGCAAGCGCGCCGAAGCAAATGCACGCCTTGAGGCCGGGGCACAAATCCGCGTGCCCGCAGTGGTGCGCAACGCGCCGAAGGCTGCGGCGGGTGCTACGGGCGTCAAGCCGCCGATGGGCGTTTCGAAGGCGGATCGCGACCGCATCGAAAAAATGATCCTGTTCGAGGACGATCATCTCCTCGTGCTCAACAAGCCGTTCGGTCTGGCGGTGCAGGGTGGCACCGGCACCAAAAAGCACATCGACGGCATGCTGGAAGGCATGGCGGATCGTTTCGGCGGCGAGCGTCCGCGCCTTGTGCATCGCCTCGATCGCGACACCACCGGCGTGCTGCTGGTGGCCAAGCATCGCGATGCGGCAGCCAAGCTCGGCCGCGTTTTCCAGACGCGCTCGGCGGCAAAAACCTATTGGGCGCTGGTGAAGGGCGTTCCACGTCCTCCGCAGGGCAAGGTGGAAGCGCCGCTGGTGAAGGCGCCGGGTCCCGATGGTGATCGCGTGCGCAAGGCATTGCCGGGCGAGCAGGATGTGGCGATGCATGCGACGACGCATTATTCCGTCATCGACCGGCTGGCACACAAAGCGGCGTGGATGTCGCTGAAGCCGGTAACGGGCCGCCAGCATCAGTTGCGCGCCCACATGGAGCTGATCGGGCATCCCATCGTTGGCGACAATAAATACGGCGGCGATGAAAACCTGCCGGCGGAGCAGATCGAGAACAAGCTGCACCTGCACGCGCGCCGTCTCGTGCTGCCGCATCCCTATTCCGGCGGCAACCTTGATGTAACCGCGCCGCTGCCCGATCACATGCGCGCCACCTGGGAACTGCTCGGCCTCGACGCCGAACGTTATGGAGACAACGATAAATGAAGCTGGTCGTTCTTGATTGCGATGGGACACTCGTCGACAGCCAGAACGGCATCTGCGAAGCGATGACGTTTGCATTCTCCGGTTTCGGACTGACGCCGCCGCCGCGTGAGGCGACGCTGGCTATTGTCGGTTTGTCGCTGCCTGAAGCCATAGCCGCGCTGGCGCCTGACCACGACGCCGGACTGCGCTATCAGCTCGTTGAGCGCTATAAATCGGCTTTTCTGGAAATTCGCCGCGATCCCGCGCTGCATGAGCCGCTGTTCGAGGGCATCGGTGCTGCGATAGAAACGCTGGCCCAGCGGGGCGACGTGCTGCTTGGCATCGCCACAGGAAAATCGCGCAAGGGCGTCGATCGTCTGTTCGAGCGCGAGGACTGGGGCAAGCGTTTCATCACCATTCAGACCGCTGACAACAATCCTTCGAAGCCGCATCCGGCGATGTTGCATTCGGCGATGTCGGAAGCGGGCGTCGGTCCGGAACGCACCGTTATGGTGGGAGACACCACGTTTGACATCGAAATGGCGGTTGCAGCCGGAACCGGTGCGCTTGGCGTCGGTTGGGGTTATCATCCGCTCGATGAACTGAAGGCGGCTGGTGCGCATCACGTTATCAGCACCAGCAACAATCTGATTGCGGGCCTGGATGCCTGTTTCGCCAGTCGGGAGATTTCCGCATGAGCGATGCCAGCGACAACGACGATGCGCAATCGGCCGACAGCAGTGACGGCGCTGTAAAGGTTCCCGGTCGCGATGCGCCCAAGCCGCTGCCGAAGCGCTTCTATAAAGATGTATCCGTTGGCGAAGCTACCGATGGCGGCTTCAATGTGCTGCTGGATGGCCGTGCCGTGCGCACGCCAGCCAAGCAGCCGCTGATCGTGCCGACGCGCGCGCTGGCCGATGCCATTGCGGAAGAATGGTCGGCGCAAACTGAAAACATCAATCCCGCTACCATGCCGCTGTCGAAGCTGGCGATCACCGCCATCGACGGCGTAACCGGCTCCCGTGCCGAGGTTGCGGCGGATATCGTGCGCTACGCCGGCAGCGATCTGCTGTGCTATCGCGCCGAGGGGCCGGAAGCGCTGGCGGTGCTGCAGGCAGCCGCGTGGGATCCGATTTTGCGCTGGGTGGAAGACGAAACCGGCGCCCGCTTTTATCTGGCGGAAGGCGTTATGCCGGTAACGCAGAGCGACGATGCGCTGGAGCGCTTCGGCACGCTGGTGGCGCCATACGATGCCTTCGGCCTGACCCCGCTGCACGTGATGACGACGCTCACCGGATCGGCCTTTATCGCGCTTGCGGTTGCGAACGGCCGTCTGGACGCTGAGCAGGCGTGGCTGGCGGCGCATGTCGATGAGGATTGGCAGATCGCGCGCTGGGGCATCGATGAGGAAGCCACGGAGCGGCGCGTGCGACGGCATCGCGAAATGCTGGCGGCCAGCCGGTTTCTGCAACTGCTGGCCGCGTGACGGGTGGCGGCTTACCGGCGTGCGCGTCCGGCTGAATCCGTGCCGCGCGGGGGAGGTGACGCTTTGGATGCAACCATCGAGCTGGCCATTGTCCTTAGCATTCTCATAGTGTTCCCGCCGGTCATCTGGGGCTTTTACCATCACCGCTATAGCGGGCTGGCTGGCTATCTGTGGCGCCGACACCCCGGGTTTGTGTTTGTGTTGATGGCGTTCGGCACCGCGCTGTGGACGACGGCAGCGCTCTGGGTCGCCGGACGCGCCGGGATCCTGTCGCCCGCAACCATCGAGATTTTCTCAACCGCGCTCAGTGGTCCCGTGGCCCTTCTTGCCATCGCGACTTTTGTGACAGGCGTGCCGGCTCTCATTGATTATCGACGTCTGCGCGCCCGGAAGTGAAGGCTGTTCACAACCCGAGCCCAGCTGTTGGAACGCGCTAGGAAGCGTTGAAATCCGGCCTCAGTGCTCCCGAGATGTAAAGTAGCAGCCTTTCAACGGCTTCCATCCACAGCCCTAAGACCATGAAACGCCGTTGAAAATGTCAGAATTGCCGCCCCCGTTCCTATAGGTCGCACGGTGCGGCGCAGCGCCCGCGTTCCAAGCGCGCCAAGTGCGTGCTATGAGGCCAGCCATGCGGCGTCAGGCCGCGCGTCGACGAGGGAAGGCAAAGCAAGCATGAAGGACATCATCGGGGAGCTTGAGAAGCGCCGCGCCAACGCACGGCTTGGTGGCGGACAGGCGCGTATCGATGCCCAGCACAAGCGTGGCAAACTCACCGCGCGCGAACGTATCGAGCTGCTGATGGACGAGAACTCCTTCGAGGAGTTCGACACCTTTGTCGAGCATCGCTGCACCGACTTCGGCATGGAAAAGCAGAAGACGCCGGGCGATGGCGTCGTCACCGGCTGGGGCACCATCAACGGCCGCGTCGTTTACGTATTCGCCAAGGACTTCACCGTCATGGGCGGCTCCCTTTCGGAGAGCCACGCCCGCAAGATGACGAAGATCCAGGACATGGCGCTGAAGAATCGCGCGCCGATCATCGGCGTGTTCGATGCCGGCGGCGCCCGCATTCAGGAAGGCGTTGACGCGCTGGGTGGCTACGGCGAGGTGTTCACCCGCAACGTGCTGGCCTCCGGTGTCATTCCGCAGATTTCCGTCATCATGGGCCCGTGCGCGGGTGGTGACGTCTATTCGCCGGCGATGACCGACTTCATCTTCATGGTGAAGGACACGAGCTACATGTTCGTGACCGGTCCAGACGTCGTGAAGACGGTGACCAATGAAACCGTCACCTCCGAAGAGCTGGGCGGCGCCAAGGTGCACACGTCCAAGTCGTCGGTTGCCGATGGCGCCTATGAGAATGACGTCGAGGCGCTGCTGCAGATGCGCCGCCTGATGGATTTCCTGCCGGCCAACAATCAGTCCGGCGTTCCTGTGCTGCCGACCGCTGACAGCCTGGACCGCGTGGATTATTCGCTGGATACGCTGATCCCGGACAATCCGAACAAGCCTTACGACATCAAGGAACTGATCCTGAAGGTTGCCGACGAGGGCGACTTCTTCGAGATCCAGGAAGCTTACGCGAAGAACATCGTCACCGGCTTTGCCCGCATGGACGGCCATACTGTCGGCATCGTCGCCAACCAGCCGATGGTGCTGGCGGGCGTGCTCGATAGCGATGCTTCGCGCAAGGCGGCACGTTTCGTGCGCTTCTGCGATTGCTTCGAGATTCCGATTGTCACCTTCGTCGACGTGCCGGGCTTCCTGCCGGGTACGGCGCAGGAATACGGCGGTCTCATCAAGCACGGCGCCAAGCTGCTGTTCGCCTATGCCGAAGCCACGGTGCCGAAGGTTACGGTCATCACCCGCAAGGCTTACGGCGGCGCCTACGACGTGATGAGCTCAAAGCATATTCGCGGCGACGTGAACTATGCCTGGCCGACCGCTGAAATCGCGGTGATGGGTGCCAAGGGTGCAGCGGAAATTCTCTATCGTTCGGATCTTGGCGATCCGGAGAAGATCCAGCAGCGCATCAACGAATATCAGGAGCGGTTCGCCAATCCGTTCGTTGCCGCCGAGCGCGGCTACATCGACGAAGTGATCCTGCCGCACGGCACGCGTCGGCGCATCGGCCGTGCGCTGGACATGCTGCGCAACAAGACGCTCGAAAATCCGTGGAAGAAGCACGACAACATCCCGCTCTAAGCGAGTGTTGAACAAATAAGGGCGAGAGCGTCGAGGCGGTGGATGACAATCCCGGCTTCGCGCTCTTGCCCTTTTTATTTCTTCAGCTCAGCGCGTGGCGCGGATTGAGAAACCGATGCGCTGGGGATCGGGATGCGATATGCCCGGCACGGCCGTTACGGCGCCAGGTACTTCACTATTGAGTCGAAGATCGGCACCAGATTTTCGCCGATTGCGTAAGCGCCCGTGGCGATCATTACGCTCGCAAAGCCTGCGAGCACGCCATATTCGATCGACGTCGCGCCGTTATCGTCGGCGATAAAGCGATTTATAAGTTTCACGGCGTCCTCCGGTTCGTGAAACTATTGAGGCGGATTTCTTCACAAATGGTTCTTTGCAGCGGTGCTGATGCGCGCTGCTGAATAGCGGTGGTTACCCGTTTGCTTAGCCGTTTCGACCACTTGTTTGCATCCGGCGACTGTGCTCTCCGCAGCGCGAGCCGCCGCAGATTAGACACGCTCCAATCAGGCCCCGGCCGGCTCTCCGCAGGGAAGTCGCTGCGGTTAGACCACACTCCAACCAGGCCCGGCGGCCGGCTCCCCGCAGGGGAGTCGCCGGGCCTAATAAATAATGAACATCACCTGCAACCGGTATTCAGAACGGGTTCAAGGCGGCGCGGGCAATCTCCTTTCATCAGATCAACGGCGCCTCCGAAATGACGGCGCGAACCGAAGAAAGAGGATGGACCCATGAACAAGATTGCTCTCATCGCTGCCACGGTGGTTACCGCTGTCGCTGCCACCTCGGTTGCCGCTTCTGCCGGTAGCATCAACCGCACGCAGGACCGTCAGCTCGATCGGATCGAGCAGGGCCGCAAGAGCGGTTCGATCACCTGGACGGAAGGCCTGAAGCTGCGCGCGGAGCAGAAGCGTATCGCCAACCGTAAGGCGCAGCTGAACTCGAAGGGTTACCTCACCAAGTCGGACCGCCGCGAGTTGAACAGCATGCAGCGTGACGCCTCCTACAACATTACGAAGGAGCGTCACGACACCAAGCGCCGCCCGACCTGGCTGCCGCGCGTCGGCAAGTAAGCCGAACCAGGATCACCTGCTCCGATTGGTTTGCGGAGCAGGTGCATCAACCGACGGTTTCCCCTCACACGTCACGTTTCAGCTTTCCTTACGCGTAACTCCCCCCGGAAAACTTGCACGGGCCGCCCCTAAGCGGCCCGTTTTTTTACCCGCAACGATTGAGCCCGTGGCGCTCATGGATGAAGCCAGTTGCGAAAAATACAACATCTGCTCCGGCGCGAGGCACCTGTTAGCCAATTAGTAAGCCTGTTTTCCTAGTGTTTCGGCATCGAGTTTTTTTATTATGCGAGCGGGGCCCGAGATGAGTGCGTTGCAGTCGCTTCCGATTACCGAGATGTTGCAGCGTGGAAGCATCCACGAAGTTGATGTCCTCAGGCTCAAGAGCGCGTTTCACCACGACAGTGCGATTACAGCGGATGAGGCCGAGGCGCTTTTTGCGCTCAATGAAACGTGCCAGTCGCAGCATTCGACCTGGGACGGTTTTTATGTCGAGGCGCTGACCGATTATGTCGTCGCGCAGGTTCTGCCCGAGGGATATCTGACTGCGGATGAAGCCAACCGCTTCTTCAAGCGCATTGCGTCTGAGGGACTTGTCGAGCGTAAAACGGATCTGGACCTGCTGATCAACGTGCTCACCAAATCCCGCTGGTCGCCGGTTAGCCTGTCGTGCGCGGCGCTGAATCAGGTGAAGCATGCCGTCACCACCGGCTCAGGGCCTTTGCGGGCTGCGTATCCGGGTGAATCCGGAACCATTCGTGAAAGCGAAGTCGAGCTGGTCCGGCGCATTCTCTATGCGTTCGGTGGCGACGGTGCGGTGCCCATTACGCAAGCTGAGGCTGACGTTCTGTTCGAGATCAACGAGCAGCTCTGCGAGCCGCAGGCGAACGCCGCGTGGATGGATCTGTTTGTGAAGGCGCTGACCAACGTGGCGATGGCGTGCTCGGGGCAGGCAGTACCGACCCGCGAGGAATCGCTGCGTCGCGATCCGTGGCTGATGGAAGCGACCGGGGAGCTGTCGCAGCTCGCGCTGCTGTCGGCGATGGTTTCGTCCAGCCTCAAGGGTGTCCGTTCGGGCTACCGCGAGCAGTCTTCTGAGGAGCGGGCGCTGATGCGTCTGGAGATGCAGCGGATTGAGATCATCACCAACGAAGAGATTGTAGCGGCCGATGCTGCATGGCTTTGCGGCCGGATTGGTCGCCGGGGCCGGCTTACGGCGAGCGAAGCGGCGCTGGTGGCGTATCTCAGCCAGGAGAGCCGGAAAATCCATCCGGAATTGCAGGCGACGGTGCAGCGCCTGGCCGAAGCTGCGTAATCATTGAGATTTCAGGAGGCCGTTCGGGTTCTGCCCGAGCGGCCTTTTGTCATGCTTTGCGTGCCGAGTTTTGAGGCATGGTGAGGAAATTCACACTCAAAACGGCAGGTGCCACAATTTTTTGCCAGTAATATCAACGGCAAAGGAGTCCGCGAGGCTTTAAGCCAAGGCGGGCGGCGGTTTTGGGAAACGGATCGCTGGCGGGTTTGTGAATAGAGTGGATTTCCGCCCGGGTTTTCGTGAATTCGCTAGTTTACGGCCCTCAAAGGGCCGTTTAGAACGACTGCTACGCAACCGGCTGGCGCCCCGATCCCGGGCCGCGCCTACCTAGTGGACCAGCGGGGAAAATGTTTAAAAAAATCCTGATCGCCAACCGTGGCGAGATCGCCTGCCGCGTCATCAAAACCGCGCGTAAGATGGGTATCAAGACCGTCGCGGTCTATTCGGATGCCGACCGTGAGGCGCTCCATGTCGAGATGGCTGATGAAGCCGTCCACCTGGGACCGCCACCCGCCGCGCAATCCTACCTGCTGATCGACAAGATCGTTGAGGCCTGCAAGAGCACCGGCGCCGAAGCGGTGCATCCGGGCTACGGCTTCCTTTCCGAGCGCGAAGCATTCCCGATCGCGCTGCAGAAGGCCGGTATCGTGTTCATCGGTCCGAACCCCAAGGCCATCGCGGCCATGGGCGACAAGATTGAGAGCAAGCGCGCCGCCGCTGCCGCGAAGGTTTCGACCGTTCCCGGTTACATGGGCGAGATCACCGACACCGCGCACGCGATCAAGATCGCCGAAGAGATCGGCTATCCGGTGATGATGAAGGCCTCGGCCGGCGGTGGCGGCAAGGGCATGCGCATTGCCAACAACCGCAGGGAAGTTGAAGAGGGCTATTCGCTGGCCCAGTCGGAAGCCCGGGCGAGCTTCGGCGATGATCGCATGTTCATCGAGAAGTTCATCGTCAATCCGCGCCACATCGAAATTCAGCTCATCGGCGACAAGCACGGCAACGTGATTCATCTGGCTGAGCGCGAGTGTTCCATTCAGCGCCGTAACCAGAAGGTGATTGAGGAAGCCCCGTCACCGCTGCTCGACGAAGCAACCCGTCAGGCGATGGGCGCACAGGCCGTCGCGCTGGCCAAGGCCGTTGGCTATGACTCGGCCGGTACGGTTGAGTTCGTCGCCGGTCAGGACAAGAGCTTCTACTTCCTTGAGATGAACACCCGCTTGCAGGTGGAACATCCGGTGACGGAGCTTGTGACCGGCGTCGATCTCGTCGAACTGATGATCCGCTCCGCTGCCGGCGAGAAGCTGCCGTTCGGTCAGTCGGACGTGAAGATCAACGGCTGGGCGGTCGAAAGCCGCGTGTATGCCGAAGACCCGTTCCGGGGCTTCCTGCCTTCCATCGGCCGTCTGGTGAAGTATCGTCCGCCTGAGGAAGGTGTCAGCGATGGCATCACCGTCCGCAACGACACCGGCGTGTTCGAGGGCGGCGAAATTTCGATGTTCTACGATCCGATGATCGCCAAGCTGGTGACGCACGGACCGACGCGCATCGAGGCCATCGACGCACAGGCAAAGGCGCTGGACAGCTTCTACATCGACGGCATTCAGCACAACATTCCATTCGTATCCGCGCTGATGCACCATCCGCGCTGGCGCGAAGGCGCGCTCTCGACCGGCTTCATCGCCGAAGAGTTCCCTGACGGCTTCACGGCTCGCCAGCCGGAAGGCGATGCGCTCCAGGTTGTTGCTGCCGTGGCGGCAGTGATCGATCACGAGAACAACATCCGCCGTCGCGAGATCACGCATCAGATGTCGGGCCAGCCGGTGGCTTTCGCGCGCCGTCGCGTGGTCAAGGTTGCCGATCAGTTGCTGCCGGTGGAAGTTGAAGGTGGTTACGGCAACTATTCAGTTGCGTTCCCCGACACCGGTGCAGAGCTTGAACTGACATCGGAATGGCTGCCCGGCGAGCCGGTATGGTCGGGCACGATCGACGACAAACAGGTTGCGGTGCAGGTGCGCCCGATCCTCAATGGCGTCAATCTTGCTTATGGCGGCATGCAGTCGCCGGTTTACGTCTACACCGAGCGTGAGGCGGAACTGGTGGCGCTGATGCCCATCAAGCAGGCCGCTGATACCTCGAAGTACCTGCTGTGCCCGATGCCCGGTCTGGTGAAGGCCATCAACGTCGAGGAAGGCGCTGAGGTGCAGGTGGGCGACGCTCTCGCCATCGTCGAGGCGATGAAGATGGAGAACATTCTCCGCGCCGAGCGCAACGCCAAGGTGAAGAAGATCAACGCCAAGCCGGGCGACAGCCTTGCGGTTGATGCCGTTATTCTGGAGTTCGAATGATGGCTGGCCGCGAGCTTATTTCCTCCGGTTCGGAGTTCGAAAAGAAGATCGGCTATTCGCGCGCGGTCGCTGATGAGCGCTGGGTGTTCGTGTCGGGTACGACCGGCTTCGATTACGCCACGATGACCATCTCGTCCGACGTGGTCGAGCAGACCGACCAGTGCTTCCGCAATATCGCGGCGGCATTGGAGAAGGCTGGCTCGTCGCTGGCGGACGTGGTGCGGGTGCATTACCTGCTGACGCGCCGCGAGGACTTCGAGCCGATCTGGCCGGTGCTGCAGAAGTATTTCGGCGACGTTCGGCCGGCGTGCACCGTTATGGTGACGGGGCTGGTCGACGAAAAGATGCTGATCGAGATTGAAGTGACGGCGCTGAAGCCCGAAGCCTGATGGGCTTGAGGGCGCGGTCAATTTGCAAACATCAATGGCATCTCAGGTTCGCCTGAGGTGCCATTTTACTTTGGTGCGATCATCTGCGGCCATGGCCGAGGGCCAGCTGATTGAGGCACGACTGCACACACCGACACCGCCTTGGAATCGGCGCCGCGGCGCGCCGCTCAGGTGTGTTTCGACACGAACTGGCGCAGGCTGTCGAGAATGGGTTCGTAGGCTTCCTCGTTCCGAGTCTCCGGATAGACGGCATAAACCGGATAGGTGAATTTGCGAGCGCGCTTGGTGAGCCGCAGACGGCCCGCTGCGATGTGTGGCCGTATCAGCCGCGCCGGAAAATAGCCCGAGCACGGGTTGGCCAGCATGTAGTCCAGCGCCATCGAGCCGAGGTCGAGGCTGATGGCGGGATTGGCGCGTTCGGGAAAAGCGGCGGCATGATCCTGCTGAAAATCCGGGCCCCAATCGATGAACAGGTAATCGCCGGTGTGGCGCCGCTGCGGTGTCAGAACGCTCGTTACGAGCACAATTTCTTCGTCGAACAGATGTTCGATCATCAGGCCGCGCGGTTGGCGCGGTCGGTAGAGGACCGCGAGATCGAGCGTGCCTTCCAGCAACCGTTGCATCAGGGCTGTGGATAAACCGGTGCTGGCCGACAGAGCGATTTCCGGCGCGTTGGCACGCAGAGAAGCGAACCAGTCGAGCAGCAGCGCATCCCAGAACATGCTCGGCGCACCGACTGCGAGGTGGTCAGAGTGCTGGTCGGAAATGCCGACCTCAAGCTGAGCACGCTGCCAGATGCGCACCAGCGCCAGCGCGTGCTTCTGGAACTGTTCGCCCGCTGCGGTCAGCTCCGCACCGGCTTTGGAGCGCGCAAACAGGGGCTTTCCGAGCTGATCCTCAAGCCCCTTGATGCGTGCCGACACGGTGGACTGGGTAAGGTTCATCTTGCGCGCGGCATGGATGAAGCTGCCGGTCTCCGTCACCATCAGAAAGGTGCGTGCGAGATTGACGTCCATGGCGTGGTGCTCCGAAGAGCGGACAACGGACCGCTATCTATCGAAATTTCCGATAGTGTCCTTCGGAAAAATCCGTTTGTGAATAGGGTTGATTCTCCTCAGATTGATCTGTGTCCCGATCGAGGCAACTCATGACGATCCTTGATGCGGGCAGGCAACTGAAGGACGACGAACATGGCTGCTGCTGCTAAGGCGAAGAAACCCGCTGAGAAGAAGCCTGCTGCGAAAAAGCCGGCTGCTAAGAAACCCGCTGCGAAGAAGAAGTAATCGGGTCTTTCGCGCGATGAAGGGAGCTGCCGCGAGATTGGTTCTAGCCGTTGCGGCGTCTCTCGCCAGCGTTCTGGGCGTGCATGCGGATGCGCTCGCATCCTCGATCACCAACCGCGATGATACGGCCTACAAGATCAGTATCGTCGAGGAAAATGCGGTGGCGGAGCATAACCTTGCTCCGTCCGCGACGGTGACTGGCATCTGCGCCGGAGGCTGTGTGTTACACCTCAATCGCGATCCGGACCACGACGGGTACACCCTGCAAGGGACGGACGTCGTATCGATTGAGGACGGATATCTTTATTACGATGCGCCTCCGGCAGCCGCCGCGCCAGCGGTTGGCGACGATGCGGACCGGCCAGAGGTCCCCCGCAACGAATAGAGTGAAATCCGGTCATGAGGACGGTTGGAAGCCCGGTCCTTCGGTGGCCGGGCTTTCAGTTTGTAGCGATCGCGGTCGCGCAATCGAACGGCCGTCACGCGCCGCGCGTGGTTTCAGCATTTTCCAAATGCATCGCTTTTGCCGATTGATGGCGCGGTGGCATCCTGCGTCGGACCGAAGCGCCGTTCGAATTGGCGGCGGAGTATGGCATCGACGTGGGGCATGTCGCGCGGTGCGCCCAGATCGGCGAGGCTGGTGACGCCGTGTTCGCTGATTCCGCACGGCACGATGCCGTCGTAGTGGCTGAGGTCGGGATCGACGTTGAGGCTGATGCCATGCAGGCTGACCCATCGCGTCAGGCGCAGGCCGATTGCGGCGATCTTGTCTTCGGCGCTATGGCCGCGATCGGGTCTGGCAACCCAGACACCAACCCGGCCGGAGCGGGTTTCACCCCTGACGCCGAGGTCGGCGAGGCTGGCGATGATCCAGTCCTCAAGCGCGGAGACGAACGCGCGCACGTCGCCGGTGCGGGCCTTTACGTTCAGCATCAGATAGCAGATGCGCTGGCCGGGCCCATGGTAGGTGAGCTGGCCGCCGCGTCCGGTTTCGAATACGGGGAAGCGCGCGGGCGCGGGCCGGTCTTCGGGGCGGGTGCTGTTGCCGGCGGTATAGAGCGGGGGATGTTCCAGCAACCATACCAGCTCGGGCGCCTGGCCGGAGGCGATGGCTGCGGCGCGCTGCTGCATGAAGGCGACGGCTTCCGGGTAAGGGACCGGCGTGCTGCTGCTGGCCCAGTCGGTGGCGAGGGCGGGCATCCGGGGGCAGGGGCCGGATGACGGCGCACTGGGGGCGTCGGGATTGGACGGCTGCGGGACGGGTGCGCTGGGCGGCATTGTGGCACTCTAGAGCACAATCGCTTCTATTCGAAGGGCGATGGAGACCGAGTCCAGAAAAGGCAACGCCCCCGAAGATGGCTTCGGAGGCGTTAGGTAACTGCCTGAAACTGTTCACTGGTGCGGACGAGAAGACTCGAACTTCCACGGGTTGCCCCGCTACCACCTCAAGGTAGTGCGTCTACCAATTCCGCCACGACCGCGATCCGGCGAACAGGAAGCGCTCATATAACCAAGTTACGCGCCGGGAACAAGATCACCCGGACACTATTCCCAGCCTCAAATGCGAGAAATTTCGCCCCATCGGGCGGCAAATCGCCTCCCACTGCCCAAGCGGCCATCTGGCACTCGGTGCCACACGGCCCTGGACCATAATCTCGTCGGGTTTCTATCCTCCCGAAGCGTGAATCACCGCTCCCATCAAAAGGCTAAGCCTGCATCGCTTAAATCCAGCCATTGCCGATGCTGCGTCAGGAGCTTCCGTTCATTTTGAGCGGGCCCGACGTTCGATCCCGCTGAGCACGAAAGGCTCTGCGGAACGCGCCGAATCGTCCGAGTATGATTTCGCTAAAATCGGCTAGGAGGATAGCATGCGCATCCTAGTTCTCGCGGTTGCGATCTGCCTGAGCGCCGTTGCTGCGCTGGCTGCCAAGAAAAATGTGCGGGGCTGGGAGATCGAGCCGCGCTTTGAGAACGGGCAGCTCCAATATTGCATGATGAGCGGCATCTACCAGCGCGGGCAGGTGTTCGGCGTGCTGCTGACGCGCGAATTCAACTGGAGCATCAGCATCGCCGATCCGCGCTGGAAGCTGGTCAAGGACCGACCGGTGTCGGCCGTGGTTATGGTGGATGGTCAGCGTCTGACACTGCAGGCGGCGGAAGCGCTGACAACGCAGACAGCAATGATCATGCTAGCGCACGATCAGGCGTTCCGTGCATTCCAGCGCGGTAATGGGATGACCATCAGCATAAATGGCATGCCGGTGCGGATGAGCCTTGCGGGCACCCACGCGGCGATGTCGGCACTGGTGGATTGCGTTGCCAGTAACAACCGCACCACGACCGCGAGCATCGAAACCGGCTCGCTGGGCGACAATGTTATGCTGTCGGAATCTGAAGCGCTGGTCATGGTTTCCAATCTGCTGTCACAGGCCGGAATATCCGGCTACAGCCTGCGTCCTCCTTCCAACGGCGTCGTGAGCTGGACATTCGCCAACGGAAGTCGGGGCGTGTTCTATGGCTTCAAGCGCTTCGCAGGTTCGATCGACAAGCTGGCGTCGGACACCGTCGCGATCATTGGCGAAGAATGCGTCGGCGATTTTGCGTCCGCCAAGAAAGTGGGAATGGACAGCGACGGTACGCACAGCCGCAAGGTCTCGATGGCTTGCAGCAGCGGCGGCACAGTGCATGAATATTATGTGCATGTGCTTCAGCTTCAGAGCTTGGCCGCGGTATTCATGCACTCTGGACCATCGAACGGGACGGAGGACGGACGCTCGCTGGAAGCCGCCAACGACAGCGTGGCATCGCAGGCGGTGATCACATATCCGCGTTAGGCGGTAACGCCGGATGTGCCTGTTACCGGGTGCGGGTGAACAGGCGGATGATGCGCACGCCCAGCGGCTTTACGACGTAGAAGAACACGACCAGTGCAGCCAGCATCACCAGCACGAAGCCGGTGAACTGGATCAGCAGGCTCGCGATGTAATTGATGTTCGCGATGTTGCCGAAGTTGATACCGAAGAACACCTTGCTGGTCTGCGGATCGTCGATGTGCTTCTCGAAATAGTCGAGGATCTGCAGCACGACCTGCAGAATGCTGAACGCACCGACACCGGCAACGAGGGTGGTGAGCTGGCGATCCTCGTTGGACCTGATGCGGCCTTCAAGGTCGCGGGTCTGTGCCTCCAGGTTGGTGACGATCTGCTCAAGATATTGATCTTTTCTGAGGCTGCCGCGCCGGCGCTCCACTTCCTTGAAAACATCCGCTTCTGTGTCATAGCGGAAAATATTGGCGTAACGGAATTTGCGATACTGCGTGTAAGTCTGGGTGCGGAAATTATAGAAGCGCCGCGCCGCATGGCTAAGCTGGCGTTTGGCATTGAGCCCGCCGATATCGCGCGTCAGCTCCTCGACCTGCTGTTCGTATTGGCGCACCAGAAACTCATTATGCAGAGCGATGGTGTGAACGAGGAATGCGTAAGGGCAGGTGCCGATAAAATCGTTGCCGGTTTCGAGGCTGCGTGATGCGCGCACAAACTGGATCAATGCGCGCGGATTGGCGTAACGGACAAAGAAGCTTTCTTCTTCCTGCTCGCTGGTTCTGGGATAAATCGGGTCGGTACTGTCGAGAATTTCCGACGCTTCCTGATTGATGAAATCGATGATGTTCTGATTGAAACCGGCCAGAAACAGGTAGCGCAGCCGATCCGGCGTTTCCGAAGCCAGGTAGTCGAGAAACTCGTGCGAGATGACAACGACAGGTTTCGTTTTGTTGAGCGCAGACGCAAGCTTGGCCTCGCTGATCCGCTCCTGAATCCATTCCTTGAAACAGTCATAGTCGGCGTCGGTCACCAGCTCGCGCCGGGGCCGGGGCGCGCCATCCGCTGTTTTCGGCAGCAGATCCTGGAAGAAGGTGCGGTCCTGAAACAGAAACAGGAAACGCGCGCGCGGCATCGCCAGCCGGGGCACCTCGATGAAAGGGTCGTTGGCGATAAGCTGATCGAAGTATGAGTGTTGGCGGGGCGCGGCTGGCAGCAACGCTTCAACCTGGCGCTTCAGTTTATCGACGAAACGTTCATCGCCGCGCGGAGCATGCAACGAAACGCGCATGTGCCGGAACAGGTGATCGGCATGCTGATCGAACGTTGTCCGGATGAAGTCCCAGAATTTGAGCGGCGCGGGGCCTGAGCTTGGCGAACGCGCAGTCATGTTCTCAAGCGGAAACAGCTTCAGGTGTCGCTCGGTTGCGGTGAGAAATTCGCCCGTTGGCGGCGCGTCGAGCGTGAACTCTTTTGGCGCGACCACCTTCTGCAACATCGAGATGAAGTAAAAGTCGGCGGGCGTGTGCTGATACCGAAACGCGAACGATATGTGATACGAGAGCGCGCCGTTGAGATGGACATACCAGAAGCGCCGGCAGCGGAGCGTGCGGGATATTGGCTCTCGGAACTGGGCCTGAAACGTCGTGCCTTCCGTGGACCAGGTGATCGTTTCGGGGACGGTTATGACGACGGGTTCGCCCTGACGCGGGCCGGGCACGTCGAGCAGAAAATCATCAACCTGTGACAGCCGCTCGCGATCGGCGATGTCGTTGAACAGCGGCTCGATGGTGTCGCGCAGATCAATGGAGCCAAGATAGCTGGCCTGGACGCGCAGCTTGTTGGCGGGATGCAACCTCTCGCGCAGCGCAGCCGGAAGCTGATGGGGATCGATATAGAGCGAAAGGGTCCAGTAAAGAGTTTTGTCTTCGCACGTTTCCCAGCTGGAGCTGTCAGAAAATGAGCGCTCGCCGTGGTGCACTGTGTACTCGTTCATTACTGTTCCCCCGAAATCAGCGTTGCATGACAGCGCTTCATTCGCACTCTTAGTATGCGTGATGCCCTCAAACTTCAGGGCGCAAAAATTCCCTCAACGAACCTATAGCAGCATTGTTTTTGGCATAGGCATGTTCTGCCTCGTCAAGCGCAGTCGAAGGATCGAGCAGTGCGAACGGGCGCTGGGCCTGACACGCAGCTTCGAGCAGCTGCACCTGCGATGCAGCTACCGGTTCCTGCATCAGATCACGCCCCTTGAGCACTGATATGGCGAAAAAGCGTTCCAGATGGTGGTGGAAGTCGCAAGGGTCGAGCCGTGGCGGCAATGCACCGTAGACCGACAACAGCAGGCTGTCGTCGGCGGATTGCTGCTCTGAAAGAGGCGGCTGAACATAGGGGAAATCGATGATGCGGGCACCGAGGGCGGTCCAGATGCGGATGCGATCAAACTGACCGATACCGGAATGGGCCGTGTCCTTCTCGGCATCCGCGCGGCTGATGCGCAGCGGATCGTTCTGTTCGATGAACACCAGCGTGTCATGATGTGCTGGCGGCTGGTCCGATGTGGCATCGTTAAAAAGCCACGCGGATGCAATCTCGCTGACGGCTGTTGCCATGCGCCGCAAATGCCCCTGGCCACGGGCTTCCGGCGCGACAAACACATAATTGAGATTGATGGTTGCGCGCAGCGCCTGCGGACCTGTGCGCTCCCGCGCGGGGAAGGCAATCAGATTGGCGCCGGCAATGCAGCGGCCGCTTTCCGGGTCCAATGCGATCGCCACGATCTCGCGAAAAAGCCCGTACTGTCGTGCGAGGTCTTCGTAAGCGGCGCCATGGTTGAGGGCGAGGCACTCGCGAAAGCCGGACAGTTCCTCTTTTTCGTTGGCGAGGACGAAGGCGCGGTCATAACCGGCATAGAACGTTTCCAGGATTGGGCTATCCGGGCTGTCGGTCGCATGGATATGCAATCCCGTGGCCGACTGGAACGCGATGTCCGAGCCGCTGTCCGGCCCGTGCGAGGCAGTCTGATATCGAGACGTGATCACTTGATGTGTGTCCCCGCGGATGGCGCTGCCGGGCACAGTCGTTTTGTTGGTGCGCCCGCCGCCCGATTGATCGCCCACGACCACGGGGGGTGTCCATGCAATTTTTCGCAGCGGGCCCAAACTGACCCGGCTTTCGTTTAAGCCCGCAGAAACAAATCAGGCGGGACCTGCGAAGACCCCGCCTTTTAAATCGCGTCAGTGCCGAAAACCGCTGCGTTGTTGCAGCCGGATTCAGGCGGCCCGATTGCCTGGGCGTGACGCCGATCTGTGACCGGCGCTGCCGCCGAGATTGAACTGGTTCACAAGCTGCTCAAGGTGCTTGCTTTCGCCGGCCAGCGCCTGACTGGCGTTGGTGGCCTCCTGCGCCATGGCTGCATTCTGCTGGGTGGTCTGGTCCATCTGATTGATGACTTCATTGACCTGCTTGAGGCCCATCGCCTGTTCCTGCGCGCCGGAGGCAATGTCGGCAACCATCGTGTTGATCTCGCCGACACGATCGACGATGCGGTGCAGTGCCTTGCCGGTTTCGGCCACCAGCTTGACGCCTTCCTCGACCTCGCCGGTGGACGTGGAGATGAGCTCCTTGATCTGCTTGGCGGCTTCGGCAGACCGTTGCGCCAGTGCGCGCACTTCCGATGCAACAACCGCGAAACCACGCCCGGCCTCACCGGCGCGCGCGGCTTCGACACCGGCGTTGAGAGCGAGAAGGTTGGTCTGGAATGCAATCTCGTCGATCAGGCCGATGATCTGGCTGATCTGATCGGATGATTGCTCGATGCGGCCCATCGCGTCGATAGCCTGCTGCACGACCTTGCCGCCAAGTTCAGCGTCCGTTTTGGTTTGTGCAACCGCGAGGCGCGCGCTGGCGGCGCTTTCCGCCGTCTTGTTGACCGTTTGCGTCAGCTCTTCAAGGGTGGCAGCGGTTTCTTCCAGGTTTGCGGCCTGCTGTTCCGTCCGGCGGGACAGGGCATTGGCCGAAACCGCGATCTCCTGCGTACCGGCGGCGATGCCATCGCTGCTTTCGCGCACGCTGCGCAATGCGCTTTGCAACTGCTCGACTGCGGCATTGAAATCGGACTGAAGTTGATTGTACGCCTGCGGCATCGCCTCGTTGATGCGATAATCGAGGCTTTTATCGGCGAGACGCGCCAGTGCTGCGCCAAATGATGAGGTGACGAGCGTGCGCTCCTTGGCCTGCGCTTCAGCTTCGGAAGCGATGCGCGCATCTTCGGCGGCGTCGGCATAGACCGATATTGCAAGATCCATATCCAGCAACACCGCTTTCAGCAGTGCACCGAGTGAAGCGCCGACATCATCGCCGGAATATTTCTGGCGACGTATCATCATGCCTTTCGGCCAGGTCTCGTTGACGACCGAGCGGACAAGGTGCTCAAGGATGATTGCATAGCCGCCGATATACCAACGGGTGTCGAGGCCGATGCGCGCGTGGGTGAGCCCGATGGTGCGCACCTTCTGCACATATTGCTCATCGAACGCGCCGGCGCTGATTGTGCGCCAATGGTTCGCTTGCGCGCCCTTGGCACGGGCCATAGCGACATCGGAGGGGAAGAACTTTTTGACCTGCTGCGTCCGGATCAGGCGCTCGTAGAATTTTTCCAGCCCGTTGGGAAGTTCGCGATCGATAAGCGTCTTCAGTTCGCGGATCAGTGCGATGGAATCCGGTGTCAATTCCATGAATTCAAGGCGCTGGGCGAGATCGGCGTCGTATGTCTTCGACATAGGGATGGCTCTATGGTTGGTCCGGTGAGGGATGGTCAAAGCATCGACGAGAGGGAGTTTTCGCGCCCTTTAGTGATGTGCGTGCGCGCCGATGATCTGTATGCGTCTGGACGCTAGGGGGGATTCCTTGCGTGAAGCTTGTTGAAGTGAACGCTGTTCGATTGCTGGTTGGGGGAAAATAACCGCGAGCGGCGGACGGGATTTGGCCGGCTGTAGGAGAGCAAGAAGCTCTTGGCGACACGCGCGCATTGGCGGCCGCGCGTCGTTGTGCGCGGGCAGCGGCTGCCGGAGAGGAGCGGGCGGCGGGGCGAGGGCAATCGACGGTTCGTGGCGTCAGAGCCTTTCGGCGTTTCGTTGAAACGCGGAACGGCTCTGGATGTTTGTTTTATCGTGCTTCCTCCCGGAAAACCGGTTCCCACTTTTCCGGAAGCACTCTAGGCCAAACCGATCAGGCGACGTCTTGCTGTTGCGGATAGGTGGGACTGTTTTCCTGGGCCAGCCGCGTGGACTGCCAGGGCCAGTGGCCGTTGATCTCAACATCAAGCGAGATCGACAGGAAGGTGCGGATGGCGACGATGCCGCCGAGAACGATGATGCCTTCCACCGTGGGATCGACCACGACGGATTTCAGGATGTCGGCGGCGATCAGAATTTCCAGGCCGATAAGGATGCCGCGGCCGAGGTTGGCGCGGTACTCGCGGTAATTGGCCAGGAAGCCGGAGCGCACGACCTTGGTGAGGAACACAGCCGTTGAGACCGCGACCGCGAGCAGGATGACCACAAACGCTACAACATCGAGCGCCTCGCTCGTAACGCGGGCGATTTCGATCATGGAAGCCCCGTAATTCACCGATGGTCCTGATTGCATGTATCGACAGCGGCGGTTGCCGATAACCACACTGACCCGGCAGGGGTTTCAGAACCGGTAACGCGCCGGGTAAGAGATGCTAGGCGAGAAAACCGCAGCGCTCGGTTGCGGTGGCCAGAACCCGTGGCCCCGATCGAGGGAGAGCTCGGCTTTGTACTACATCTCGAAACTGTTCTGGGGCATGTCGCGGCCGGGGATGTTGCTGGTGCTGCTGCTGACAGTCGGGCTGCTATTGCTGGCGACGCGCTTTCAACGCACGGCGAAAGGCCTGCTGATTGCAGCGCTGGCGTTGCTTGTTATCGGCGGGATATCACCGCTGAGCACGTGGATGATCGTGCCGCTTGAGGAGCGCTTTCATCGGCCCGCGCTGGGCGACAGGCCGATCGATGGCATCATCGTTCTGGGCGGCGGCGAGGAAGCACGTATTGCGGCCGGCCGCGGCGTGCACGGCCTGAGTGGATCAGGGGAGCGCATAACGGAAGCGGTTGAACTGGCGCGCCGCTATCCGGCGGCGAAGGTTGTCTATGCGGGCGGGGTGACGGAAATTCTGCGCCAGCCTGTGAGCATTGCCGAAGCGGGTGGCGCGGTGCTGCGTGGCCTCGGCATAGGGGATGATCGCCTGATACTGGAAGGTGCCTCACGCAACACCTGGGAGAATGCTCGCTTTACGAGGGATCTGGTGCAGCCAAAACCCGGCGAGCGCTGGGTGGTTGTGACGTCAGCCTGGCATATGCCCCGTGCTATCGGCAATTTCCGCAAGGCTGGTTTTGACGTCGAGCCATGGCCGGTTGACTATCGCACACTTGGATGGGGTGACATGTGGTCCCCGATAGATAACCCCGTCCAGGGGCTGAACCTAGTTGATATTGCGGGCAAGGAGTGGATCGGTCTTGTGTTCAACTGGCTGAGCGGGCGCACCGACGCGTTGTTTCCTGCTCCGGCTGATCCAGCCGCCGCACACAACGAGTGATGCTGCGCGCTGCCCTGCTGGTCAGTACGCTGAAACGGCTGCAGCGGTCTGGGCCCCGACGTCCGTCGCCGCGAGAAAATGGCGGATGGTTTCGATTGTCGGTGTGTCCTTCAGCAACGGGGCATGGCCTTGCTGTTCAACCGTAGCTGTTGCCATGGCCGGGTGACGGCGGCGCATTTCATCAACCGTGGCGGCGGTCAGAATATCCGAGTTCTCGCCGCGCAGCACCAGCAGCGGCACGCGCTTTAGAGCCTCAAACTGGGGCCACAGCGTTGGCATCGGACCATCGAGAATGGACAACGCCTTGCCGATGTTTGGATCGTAGCCAGCCGCGGGCTTGCGCGTTTTCTCGTTGTACCACTGGTGCGCCAGCTCGGCCCAGACATCATCGCCGAGGGCCGGGAACTGACGCCGGTTGAGATCGCGTGCCATGCGAGCTGCATCGTCCCACGATATAGGCAGCGGCATGCGCCCGACATAGCTGCTGATGCGCGTGAGCCCTTCGTGCTCGATAACGGGGCCGATATCGTTGAGCACCGCGACGCCGATAGCGGTGGGCTGAGCGGCGGCGATCAGCATGGTGATGAGCCCGCCGCGCGACGTGCCGATGAACGCGGCATTCGCCAGTCCGGTCATCGTGACGAAATCGAGCACATCGAGCATTTCAACCGGCAGGGAATAGTTGCGCCAGTCGGGGTCGAAGTCCGACTGGCCACGACCGCGATAGTCCAGCGTGTATACGGTGCGCGGTGATGTCTGATGGCGGCTCAGGGAAACGGCCAGATCGTGGAAATCGCGGCCGTTGCGCGTCAGCCCTGCAAGGCATAGCACCGGGCGCGCAGGTGGCGCTCCGGCTGGTGCTGCATACTTGCGCGCATGGAGCCGCAGCCCATCGCGCGACGTGTAGTAGATGTCGTCGTAGAGTTCGCCGGACGTCGACGTCATTGGTTTACCTGGCTACCCGTCCCGATGGACATTGAAGACAATTGCAGTTGCAGCCGTGACGCGTCGAAGTGAGGCGAACGGCGGCAGTCGGATGATCAGTCGCTGGTGGAATCGGCGGTGTCGGTGTTGCCGCCGGTTACTGGGCGGCGTGGTTTGTGGGCGGCGGCACGGTAAAGATCGTCCTCAATGCGCAACGGGGAATCGACGCCGAGACGTGCACGGTAAACCTGAATGTTGGACAGCACCTTCGCAACATAACTGCGCGTTTCTTCGATCGGGATACGTTCAATCCAGTCGACCGGATCGATGCCGGCTTCGCGCGGATCGCCGAACTCGCGCACCCACTGGCGCGTGCGTCCCGGTCCGGCATTGTAACTGGGCAGGCCGAGGACGTACGATCCCTTCCAGTCGTCGAGCCGGTCGGCAACGTAAGCAGATGCGATCATCGTGTTATACGACGCATCGTTGAGCAGCCGCCCGTGGTTGCATTTGATTTTGTAGTCCTTGCAGACGTGATTGGCGGTGATCTTCATCACCTGCAGAATGCCCCGAGCGCCTGCGCCCGAAACCGTTGATGTGTTGAATTCGGTTTCCTGCCGCGCAAGACCCAGCAGATATGCCGTTTCCGGTGGTGGCCGGAGCGGGTCGTACTTCGGCAGCGCGTGGATGGGATAGCTGTAATAGATGAGATTGAGACCGCGCGCGATGGCAGCCTTGCCGATGCGTACGCTGGTTTGTGTGTCATCGGTTACGCGTGCCAGATGCGCGGCCATCGCAGCCCATGCTTCATCGTTTTCGATCCGTGCTCCGCTGAGCAGGAATACACGCGTTATGTGACGGCCCAGTTTCGCCCTGTCAGCAATCGCAGCAGCGCGCATGGCCGGATGGGAAGTGAAGCGCTTGGCGAGATCAGCCGACGGCATCGCGGGTGGATCGAAACGCAGCGCGCGTGAGCCGGGGTTCAGCTTCTGGAGCGCCAGCAGTCCGTGGAATGTATCGTTGAAGCTGGCGGCTTTCTCATAGCTGGCCCGCGCAGCTTTCTTGTCGCCCCTGACCTCGGCGGTGCGCCCCAGCCAGTAGTTGCCGCGGGCGCGTGACAGCGGGCCATCGGCGTTGGCGATGAGATCGGTGAAGTGCTTTTCCGCCGCCTTGGCATCGCGCAGATAACGCAGGGCCAGCCAGCCGGCCATGAAGGTCTGGTCGTTGAGCGCGTTCGCACCCAGCGGGCCGGCATCACGCACCAGCTCATAGGCGAGTTTCGGCTTGTTTTCCTTCAGCGCCAGATAGGCAAGGTTGCGCCGCTCGGTCCACCATTCATCGAGGTTTGCGACCTGCTGCGGATCGCGCGGCGCGCTGCGCATCAGCTTGGCAGCTTCGTCGATTTCGCCGGCGCGGCGCAGCTTCTGGATCTTGTGGAATACGACGCCCCAGTCGGCATCCTTGCCGGGCTTCACGTCGCCAAGCTTGGTCTTGTCGTTATGCAGGAAAACGGCAAGCCGCTTGTCGGCGATCTTCTGTTCGCTGTCGGACAGATGTGGAATGACACGCTTTGCCAGTGCTGCGCGTTCCTCGCGGCTGGCCTTGTAACGCAGGTCGTCGATCAGCAGGCGATCGAGCCGCCATTTATGGTCGGCTTCCGTCAGCATTTTGCCGAAGCGCGCTAGGAAGCCTTTCTCCAGTTTCTCCGGCAGGTCTTCTTCGCGCCAGATCTTTGCCGCCAGCTCTTTCGCCTGAGCCTGTTCGCCGTATGCCAGATGCATTGAGGCAAGAACGGCCATGCCGGCGGCGCTCTGGGCGTTGCCATCTTTGAAGAAGGTGGAGAGGGTGTCGGTGTCACCGCCTTCGGTGAAGAGTTGCTCCTCCATGCGCCGGGTCAGCAATTCGCGGCTGGGCCAGTCCGGATTTTCGGAGAGGAACGCCATGTAGTCCTTGGCGGTGGCGCCCTTGCCGCGACGCAGGCGTTCCCATGTGATCAGGCGCTGCCCGGCCGGGTCGGTGACAGCCCGCTGCAGCTCGCTGGCGCGATCGACATCCCCAGCGGCCAGCGCTTTGAAGGCGGCCTGGATGTTGGCGATGTCGGCATCGGAAATCTTGTAGTTGGAGAGCGGTGCAACGAGGCCGTCCAGCTTGCCCATGTACGCGTTCTCGCGTTTGACAGCGGCGGCGACCTTCTCGTTCACCGCTGCATTTTTGCTCGCGGTCGGGGTGGCGTCCCCGGCGGTGCCTTTGGACTTCGGCGCAGGCTGAGCCTTAGCTTGCGGCGTCGGGGGCTGCGCGCGCACAGCGGCCTTGGGGGCGGGCGCAACGGGTATGGCGGCCTGGGCGAGCACGATGCTGGATTGGGGCTGATTCGAATCAGCTTGCGACGTGGCAGCGCCAAGGGGCAGACAGAGCGCGGCGATGGACAGCGACATGCGTCGCCACCGTTGCGCAGACGCGGATTTCAAGGCGCGGTCAAACCGGTGGTTAGCCGGAATTTTCTGCAATCGGGGCTTGGGTTGGGGCAATGTCCGTCCTTCCACAGGGACTGCGGGCCCGTCCGGGTTGCGGGGCCCATGGCAAGGCCCTAATGTCCCGCTCGACAGGGCGCTGCGACTCCACCATCACCAACGCGCCATTAAAAATACCAACTCCCCCAACAAGGGACAAGGCGCTGAGCATGCTGTCCTGTTGGGCGATAGCAAGGCGTTAAGGTATTTTTTCCTCTCACATTCGGTTTTTAGACCGCGTAAGAATGGGCTTCTCAGCTCGCAAGGTATCGGGGACATGTTCAAGGGATCTTTCACCGCGCTGATCACACCGTTCAAGAACGGTCAGGTGGATGAGGCGGCGCTCGCCCGCTTCGTCGACTGGCAGATCAGCGAAGGCACGCACGGTTTGGTTCCGGTCGGCACAACGGGCGAGAGCCCGACGCTGTCGCACGATGAGCATAAACGGGTTGTCGAGGTGACGATCGCGGCGGCCAAAAAGCGTGTGCCGGTGATGGCGGGCGCGGGCTCGAATGCGACCAGCGAGGCGGTCGATTTCGCCAAGCATGCCCAGCAGGCCGGTGCCGATGCGGTGCTGGTGGTGACGCCGTATTATAACAAGCCGACGCAGGAAGGGCTTTATCAGCACTTCAAGGCGATCAACGACGCTATCGACATTCCGATCTTCATCTACAACATTCCAGGCCGTTCCGTCGTCGATATGAGCATCGAGACGATGGCCCGGTGCTATGAGCTGAAGAACGTTGTCGGCCTGAAGGATGCAACCGCCAATCTGGCCCGTCCGGCGCAGCAGCGGGTGGCGTTGGGCCGTGACTTCATCCAGCTTTCGGGTGAAGACGCGACGGCGCTGGGCTTCATCGCGCACGGCGGCGTTGGCTGCATCTCGGTGGCGTCCAACGTGGCGCCGCGTCTGTGCTCGGAACTGCAGAACGCGTGTCTTGCTGGCGACTTCAAGAAGGCGCTGGAGATTCAGGACCGCCTGATGCCGCTGTTCGACGCCATGTTCTGCGAAGCCAATCCGGGGCCGGTGAAGTATGCCGCTTACCGTCTTGGTCTTTGCGAGCCGGATACGCGGTTGCCGCTGGTGCCGATTTCGGAAGCTTCGAAGCGCACCGTCGATGCGGCGCTGGCGCAGGTCGGTCTTGTTCAGGCGCGCGCGGCTGAATAACTGACAGAACAACAATATGCAGTGGGGCGGCTCGCATGATGTGCGGCCGGCCCCGTTCAATCGAAAAGGACAGCGGCCATGGCGGCCAAGGAAAAGGACGGCCGCCTCATCGTTGCCGAAAACCGGCAGGCCCGTCACGAATTCTTCCTGAACGAAACGCTGGAAGCGGGCCTGCAATTGCTGGGCACCGAGGTTAAGTCGCTACGCAAGGGCCAGGCGAATATCGCCGAGAGCTATGCCTCGATTGAGGATGGCGGCGTGTGGCTGATCAACTCGTACATCCCCGAGTACAAGGGTGCGGGGCCGTTTTACCAGCACGAGCCGCGGCGCAAGCGCAAGCTGCTCATGCACGCCAAGGAAATCCATAAGCTGGCGATCGCGATTGAGCGGCGCGGCATGACGATGATCCCGCTGGAGCTCTATTTCAACGAGCGGGGCCGCGCCAAGCTGAAGATCGCGCTGGCGGAAGGCAAGAAGCTGCACGACAAGCGCGAGACGGCCAAGAAGCGCGACTGGGATCGTGAAAAGCAGCGGATCATGCGCGACAAGGGGTGATCGATGTCCGGCCCCGATGCGCACGCGTTGCAGAACGTTGATTGGTCACGCTTGCCGCGTCCGGAGGACGATGGCGCGGCCGATCATCTTCGTGGCGCAGTCGTCGCGAACATCGCGCTGCCGGCAACCGATGGCTCAGTGGTTTCGCTGGCGACGCTGACTGGTCGGACAGTCGTCTACATCTATCCGATGACCGGAAAGCCTGGCATTGCACTGCCGGAGGGCTGGGATGATATTCCAGGCGCACGCGGGTGCACACCTCAGGCCTGCGCCTTCCGGGATCATCATGCGGAGCTACTGCACGCGGGCGCAGCGCATGTGTTCGGTCTTTCGACACAGACGCCGGACGATCAACGCGAAGCAGCCCAAAGGCTGCATCTGCCGTTTGCACTGCTGTCGGACGCGGCGCTCAGGTTCGCGACCGCTATGGGGCTGCCGACCATGAGCGTGGCCGATACGGTGCTGTTGCGCCGCATGACGTTGATCATCGCCGACGGGCGCATCGCGCACGTGTTTTATCCCGTCTGGCCGCCCGACCGGAATGCTGCTGAAGTGTTGGAATGGCTGAAAGTACATCGAACATGAGTGATGCTGATAGCGGCACTGCGAATAGCGACGACGCGGCCGTGCGCCACCTGATTTCGGGTGTCGAGTTGCCGGACGTGACGCTGCTTTCCCATCGCGGTGAAGGCGTGAACCTGGCGACACGGCGCGGGGCTGCTGTCGTGTACGTGTACCCGTGGACGGGCCGTCCAGGCGTTTCCGATCCGCCGGGCTGGGATGACATTCCAGGCGCCCACGGCTCAACGCCGGAAACCGAAGGCTTCCGCGACCATTACCTGAAGTTCCGCAGCCAGAAAATCGAAGTGTTTGGCGTCAGCACGCAGTCGGATGAACACCAGCAGGAACTGGCTGCGCGTCTGGCGGTGCCGTTTCAGCTTTTGAGCGATGAAATGTTCGCGTTCCAGCGCGCACTGGCGCTGCCGACTTTTCAGGCTGGCAACGAGCTGTACCTGCGCCGGCTGACGCTGTTCATCCGCGACGGCATCATCGCGCACACGTTCCATCCGGTTGAGCGCCCCGGCGAGCATGCACGCGAAATTCTCGACTGGCTGGATGAAAAGCGCCGCGTTCTCAATAGCGGGCAAATTTAGAAGCGTTTTTCGCGCTGGCGGCAGCTATTGAGCAGGCCGTCACGCTGGCTTGCTGGCGCGCCGTTTTGGCGGGGCAGGAACGCCGTTATTCAGCTCATCGCGCACTGCTGCGAAAACGGCGTGGAACATCTCGGGCGTCAGGCGCCGCGTGTTCGTATTGTAACGCGAGCAATGGAAGCTATCGAACAGCCGCACACCGGCTGCGATGTCGTGTTGCGCGCCGTGCGAGAATGGGAACAGCGCCTTGCGGCATGAGAATGCCGACAGCACGCTGTCATGGGCGATGCGGCCGAGGGCAACGATGGCGCGCAGGTTTGGCAGCGCGGCCATGCGGGCGCGCAGATAATCGCAACAGGTGGCGATTTCCTTCGGCGTCGGCTTGTTCTGCGGCGGCACGCAGCGCACCGCATTGGTGATCATGCAGCCGACCAGCTTGAGGCCGTCATCGGGGCGGGCATCGAATTTGCCTTTGGCAAAGCCGAATTGCAGCAGGGTCGAATAGAGCAGCTCGCCGGCATAATCGCCGGTGAAGGGACGCCCGGTGCGGTTGGCGCCCTGCACGCCCGGCGCGAGACCGACGATAAGCAAAGGGGCCGTTTCATCCCCGAAGGATGGAACAGCCCCGTTATACCAGTCGGGTGCCTTGAGGCGATTTTCGTCGCGATAGGCGACGAGACGCGGGCACAGGCCGCACAGCTTCGGCGCCTCAGGCGCGAATTGAGCCGCTCCCGCGTCCATCATACCGGAAGCCTATCAGACTTCTTCCGGCAGATCGTCGTTGTCTTCATAGGCCGCCTGATCGCGAGAGTACGACGGCGCACGACCGCCGAAGCCCGAGCGGCGGGTGTCTTCGCGACCCACGCGCGTGGACGGATCGCGGCAGATCTGCTGCTCCAGATCGGCCAGATCGACGAACTGATCGGCTTGACGGCGCAACTCATCGGCGACCATTGGCGGCTGCGTCTGCAGCGTCGACACAACGGACACGCGTTTGCCCATCTGCTGGAGGGCACCAACAAGGCTGCGGAAGTCGCCATCGCCGGAGAAGATCACGATGTGATCCAGCGAAGCGGCAAGACGCATGGCATCGACCGTGAGCTCGATGTCCATGTTGCCCTTCACCTTGCGCCGACCGGCGGCGTCGGTGAATTCCTTGGTGGGCTTGGTCACCATCGTGAACCCGTTGTAATCGAGCCAGTCGATCAACGGACGGATCGATGAATATTCCTGATCCTCGGCCAGTGCCGTGTAGTACAGGGCCCGAACGAGCTGACCCTTCTGTCGGAACAGACCTAGCAGGCGCTTGTAGTCGATATCGAACCCTAGCGACTTGGCTGTCGCGTAGAGATTGGCACCGTCGATAAACAGGGCGATGCGTTCGGATTGATAGAAATGCATTCGTTCACCCTTAGGCCGCTAGTGCCGGCAAGCACATTCGCAGTAGATGTATTTGAAATGGAGGTGAGACTCTAAATAGGAGCCGCTCACCAATTGTCGGTTTCTTATCATCTTCGGTCGCTGGCAAAACATTATATTGTCTTCATATCTGGCGGCAATGTGAAGCACCAGAAATCTCAGGGACTTAGCAGCAGTAAATTGATATCGATCCGACCACGACGTCATTCAATGGCATAGTTTAACTTGTCGCACATGGCGACCATATTAATGACATAGCAAGAGATTGAAGCATCACCAATGCTTCTTCGTAGCTTGCGTTGCAGCATATTTCATGCAACTAGAAGTGTCCAAAAGTGTGCGTTCCGGCTCCGGGTCGGAGTGAGTACGCTTTTGTACCGTCCCAGATAATCGCTATAAGGGGTGTCGCTGATGGCGCGCGTTACCGTTGAAGATTGCGTCGATAAGGTCCCGAACCGCTTTGAGCTGGTTCTGCTGGCGGCCCATCGCGCACGCTCCATTGCGGAAGGCAGCGCGGTCACGGTTCCAGTCAACGCCGACAAGAACCCTGTTATTGCGCTCCGCGAGATCGCCGAGCGGACCATCCCGACTGAGGATATGCGCGAGTCGCTGATCCACTCGATCCAGAAGAACGTCGAGGTTGATGAGCCCGAGGCCGTCGCCGCGCCGCTTCTGCCGCCGGATCGCCGCAGCAGCCCCATTCTTGGCCGGGACGACCAATCCAGCGACACGGTTGTCGACGTGATGACCGAAGAACAGCTTCTGCGCGGCCTTGAGAGCATGACGCCGACTGAGCCGTCAGCCAACACCGGCCCCACCGGTGCCCCGCGCGAACGCGGTCGCTGAGCATTCAAGCCCAGCCGTTGAACATTTAGAGCGGCGCCTGCAGCGGTTTTGATGTCCGCTGCGGGGGCAGGTTCTGGCAGCGGCTTCCAAGGAAACCGCGGCCATGATGCGGCAGTACGAACTCGTTGAGCGGGTTCTCAGCTACGATCCGAAGGCGGACGAGGCGCTACTCAACCGCGCCTACGTTTACGCCATGAAGGCGCACGGCAACCAGAAGCGCGCATCGGGCGATCCCTATTTTTCGCACCCGCTGGAAGTTGCAGCAATCCTCACCGACCTGAAGCTTGACGATGCCACCATCGTCACGGCGCTGCTGCATGATGTCATCGAGGATACCCCGGTCACACGGGCGGAGATCGACCAGTTGTTCGGTGCCGAAATTGGCCGTCTTGTCGACGGGCTGACCAAGATCCGTCGCCTCGATCTGGTGACCAAGAAGGCCGAGCAGGCGGAGAACTTCCGCAAGCTGCTGGTCGCCATCTCCAGCGATATCCGGGTGCTGCTGGTGAAGCTGGCCGACCGTGTGCACAACATGCGCACGATGGAATACATGAAGCCGGAATCGCGCAAACGCATTTCGGAAGAAACGCTGGATATCTATGCTCCGCTGGCGGCCCGCATGGGCATGGAGCAGGTGCGCGAAGAGCTTGAAGACCACGCGTTCCGCTGGCTGCATCCGGACGCCTATGCAGCGGTGACTGCCAAGCTTGTTGAGCTGCGCAAGACCAACCAGAACCTTGTCGAAGAGATCCGCGCTGCGCTGGCCGCGAAGCTGGCCGAGGTCGGGATCGATGCCGAGGTTTCAGGGCGCGAGAAGAAGCCCTATGCCATCTGGCGCAAGATGGCGAACAAGCAGATCAGTCTGGAGCAGCTCTCGGACATCTACGCCTTCCGTGTCATCACCAAGTCGATCGACGATTGCTACCGCGTGCTGGGCGTCGCCCACACCACCTGGCGCACGGTGCCGGGCCGCTTCAAGGACTACATCTCGACGCCGAAGCAGAACAACTATCAGTCGATCCACACAACGATCGTCGGCCCTCGCCATCAGCGCGTCGAGCTGCAGATCCGCAGCCGCATGATGCATGAGATCGCCGAATACGGTGTGGCGGCGCATGCGATCTACAAGGATGCGGCGCGGCTTAATGCGCAGACCCAGTCGCAGGTTCAGTCGTCGGATGAATTCCAGCGCGACAGTGGCCCATATGTGTGGCTGCGCCGTCTGGTTGAAACGCTGCTGGAAGGCTCCAATTCGGAAGAATTCCTGGAGCACACCAAGCTTGAGCTGTTTCAGGATCAGGTGTTCTGCTTTTCGCCGAAGGGCCGGCTTATCGCGCTGCCGCGCGGGGCGACGCCGCTCGACTTCGCCTATGCGGTGCACACCGACGTTGGCAACGCGGCGGTGGGCGCGTTCGTCAATGGCCGCCGCGTGCCCATCGACAGCACGTTGCGCAATGGCGACGAGGTCGAGATCGAAACGGCGAAGAATCATACGCCGCCGGTGGCCTGGGAAAATCTGGTTGTTACGGGGCGCGCCCGGTCGGCGATCCGCCGTGCTGCGCGTGACGCGGTGCGGCGCCAGTATTCCGAGCTTGGCCGTCGATTGATCGCGGCACAGTTCGATCGGCTGGGCGAGGAGCTGACCGACGAGGTGCTGAAAAAGGCGCTGCCGCGTCTGGGCTACAAATCGGCGGACGACGTGCTGGCTGCGGTTGGACGTGATGAACTCGATATCGAGAACGTGCTGAAGGCGGCCATCCCCGAAGCGCTGGAGCAGGCGGCCAACAAGCAGGAAGGCTACCGGCGCACCCGGCGCTTCGGTCGCGCGAGCGGCCAGGAGGGCTGGTTCAACATCGACCGGGTGATGAGCCTGAAATTCCGCGAAGGTGGCGACGAGAACGTCGAGAGTGTCGCCGGGGCCAGCAGTGGCCTAGCCATTCGCGGTGTGCGCGATGATCTGCCGGTGACGTTCGAGCCGGGCGGCGCCGTGCCGGGCGACCGCATCGTCGGCGTGATGATTCCGGGCGAGGGCATCCGCATCTTCCAGATCCATTCGCCGCACCTGCGCGACTACGAGCATGAAGGCTGGATCGATGTGACCTGGGACGTCGATCCCGATACGCCGCAACGGTTTCCGGCCCGCATCAGCGTTACCGCATTGAACGAACCTGGAACTTTGGCGCAGATTTCCAAAGTAATAGGAGAGGCCGGCGGCAACATCGATAACGTGCGCATGGTGCGGCGCGCTTCCGACTTCACCGAGATGCGGATCGAACTTGAAGTGCTCGATCTGGTGCATTTGAACCACATCATCGCGGGGCTTCGCGAGAAAGCAGTGGTCAACAAGGTTGAACGGGTATTCGATTGATACCAGAATCTGGCAGGCGGATAGGGTTGAAGCCCGGCCGGACGTCCCAGCCGGGATTGGAGTAGCATTTTAAGGTATGGACAAATCCCGCCCGCATAATCTGACGGAGCGCTCTGGCGCTCTGCTGGCGCCATTCAAGCAATGGGGCTGGTTGCAGGGTACGCGCGAGTCCATCAGCCGTATGCTGCAACAGCGTGCTACGGCCCACGAGATCGCGCTGGGATGTGCGCTGGGTGCCTTCGTTTCCATCACGCCGCTTCTGGGTGTCCAGACGCTGATGGCCATTGTGATGGCGTTTGTGCTGCGCGCCAGCGTGCCTGCTGCCATTGTGGGAACATTCATCGGCAATCCGCTGAGCTGGCCGTTTATCTGGGTTTCTACCTATCTGATGGGCCTGCAGATGGTTGGGCTGGAAGGCGCATTCGATGCCGCTGCGGTGCAACGCAACATCGAGTTGCTGGGCAATGCGCTGCTCGACCCTTCGCCGCAGCTGCTGGATGCTACCGCCGCGCTGTTCTGGCCGCTACTGTGGCCGATGCTGGCCGGCAGCCTGCCCATTGGCCTGCTGACGGCAGCGATCGTCTACTATGTTTCGCGCAATTCGGTGCGCGCCTGGCGCTCCCGCCATATGGCTAGCGGCACTGCAGCGTCGGAATGATGCTCAGGAAAGCTGCTTCAAGTTCCTCATCCCGGTTTGCATCACATGTCTAACTCTGCCCAACTGCGCCTTGGCGTGAATATCGATCACGTAGCGACGGTGCGGAACGCGCGCGGCGGCGCGCATCCAGATCCGGTGCGCGCAGCAAATCTTGCGATCGCTGCCGGCGCCGATGGCATCACCGCACATCTGCGCGAAGATCGGCGTCACATCCGCGATGGCGATATCGCGCGCCTGAAGGCCGAGCTGACCCGGCCGCTCAATCTGGAGATGGCGGCGACCGATGAGATGCTGGCCATTGCACTGCGGCACCGTCCGAACGCATGTTGCATCGTGCCGGAGCGGCGCGAGGAGCGCACGACCGAGGGCGGTCTTGATGTCGTCGGCGGTGGCGCGCGGCTGGAACGCCTGGTGGGCGAGCTGAAGCAGGCGGGCATCCGTGTTTCGCTTTTCATCGAGCCGGATGCTGCGGCCATCGAAGCCTCAAGCCGTTTGGGCGCCGATATCGTCGAGCTGCATACCGGGGCCTACTGCGAGCGTGCACTGGAAGAAAATTCCGGCGCGGTTGCGCACGAATTGAAGCGCATCACCGATGCGGCCCGACTGGCCCATGCCGCAGGGCTTGAGGTGCATGCGGGGCACGGCCTGACCTACAATACGGTGGGGGCAGTGGCCGGGCTGCCGGAGATGGTTGAGTTGAATATCGGGCACTTCCTCATCGGCGAGGCGATCTTTGATGGCCTGGCGACTTCGGTGACGCGCATGCGCGCGCTGATGGATGCTGCCCGGGCAGGAGACTGAGGTCACTGAATTAGCCCGATTGGCGAAGAGCGCGGTCCCTCCAAGGCGCGCGATTTTTTGCCGGAGCGCAATGTAACTGGCGCGGAGTGCCTGCTCCGGCGGCAAGCTAAAATATCGGCATTGTTTCGCTTGAATTTGAGCTAGGTCGGATGCTTGGCATTCGCGGGCCAGCAATGACTCGGGGCGCACGATGATTTCCTATCGGATGGCAGGCCAAGAGCTGGCTTGGCCCCAATCCCAACGGAGATCTCGCATGGCAGACATCACACATTCGATTGTTCCGGAGCGAAGCACGTCCGCAAACCTGATCGTCATGCTGCTCGTGTCGGTGGTGGTGGGTGCGATTGTCGGTGCGATCCTCGGTGCTGCTTCGGCCGCGCCCACGTGGCTGGCGCTGATCGCAGGCCTGTGCGGGACACTGGCGGCGCTGTTTGCCCGCAATACGATCATCAACCGCATTGCGGGGATCGGCCTCAATGAATTCAATATTCCTTCGGTCGTGATCGTCTATGCGCTGATCGCATCCGTGGCTGGCAGCCTTGCCGCCAAGGAGGTGCTGGATAATGCGGCGACCTACGTTTCGAGTGGGGTGCTGGGCGCCATTGCGGCCCTGTTCTCGGCCATACTGATGGCGATGCTGATGCTGACCTATTATCTCAACCCGCACTGTGAGCGGTTGAATCGTTGAGCAGTGGTGCCAAGCCGACGGCGGAACTGACGTCCGCCGTCGGATCGTAGCCGGATTGGAAAAGATATTTTTGTCAAAGGCGCCGCAGCGATCCGCCGCGGCGCTTTTTCGTTTGCCAGCGCATGAGCGACAGGCGCGCCTAGATTCATTGAGCTGACGACCGGAGTTTTATGGCTGAAAAGCACCGGGTGCGCGGATGTGTACACCGGGATTTGACCTCAGTCGGGTTGACCGGAGATACGTCGTTTGCTCCGCTGTGACTCTAAGGGTGCCGTTTGGCATCAGTGGTGCAAAAAATCGGCACTGCTGGGCCGGGAATCGATGGTAATCCAGAATCGCCACGCAATATTCTGATCTGCGGATAACACCGCAGCGTGTGGTTGGTGCCGACTTGTCGTGTGCACGTGCGATTGGTCCCAGGGGAGAAGGTTTTCGCTGAACGATGATATCGAACGAGTCGCTGCTTCTCGCCGCAATCGCGATTCCCTTCCTAGGCAGCCTCGTCGCTGCGCTGCTTCCGACCAATGCCCGTAACCTCGAAGCCTGGCTCGCCGGGAGTGTCGCGCTTGCGGAAATTGGCATCTTCAGCGTTCTCTATCCGGCAATAACCGACGGGCAGGTCGTTCGCAGCGAATGGGCATGGATGCCCACTGCGGGGCTGAACTTCGTCCTGCGCATCGATGGTCTGTCGTGGATCTTCGCGCTGCTCATTGCCGGTATCGGCGGCCTCGTGTTCCTTTACGCGCGCTATTACATGTCGCCGCAAGATCCGGTGCCGCGCTTCTTTTCGTTTCTGCTCGCCTTCATGGGCAGCATGCTGGGCATCGTATTTTCCGGCAACCTGATCCAGCTCGTCTTCTTCTGGGAGCTGACGAGCGTTTTCTCATTCCTGCTCATCGCCTATTGGCATCACGATGCAAGTGCGCGGTCGGGTGCCCGTCTGGCGCTGACGATCACCGCGGCGGGCGGATTGTGCCTGTTTGGCGGCGTGCTGGTGCTCGGCGAGATCGTCGGCAGCTACGATCTGGATGAGGTGCTGGCGTCGGGCGTGCTGATCCGTTCGCACGATCTATATCTGCCGGCGCTGGTCCTGATCCTGCTCGGCGCCTTCACCAAGAGCGCGCAGTTCCCGTTTCACGTCTGGCTGCCGCGCGCGATGGCGGCGCCGACGCCGGTTTCGGCCTATCTGCATTCGGCAACGATGGTGAAGGCGGGCATCTTCCTGCTCATCCGCCTGTGGCCGGTGCTGTCGGGCACGGAAGCATGGCTGTGGCTGGTGGCAACGACCGGGCTCATCACCTTCGTGACCGGCGCGTATCTGGCGATGTTCCAGAACGACCTGAAGGGCGTGCTGGCCTATTCCACCATCAGCCATCTTGGGCTGACGACGCTGCTGCTGGGCATGGATGCGCCGCTGGCGACAGTGGCGGCTATTTTCCACGTGATGAACCACGCGACCTTCAAGGCGTCGCTGTTCATGGCGGCAGGCGTCATCGACCACGAAACCGGCACGCGCGACATCCGCAAGCTCAGCGGGCTTTACCGATACATGCCGGTGACGACAGCGCTGGCTACGGTGGCGGCTGCGGCGATGGCGGGTGTGCCGCTGCTCAACGGCTTCCTGTCGAAGGAAATGTTCTTCGCCGAGACCATCGAAACCCACGATGGCTCGCTGATGGATACGCTGCTGCCATACTTCGCCACCGTGGCGGCGGCGTTCAGCGTGGCCTATTCGCTGCGGTTTATCCGCGATGTGTTCTTCGGTCCGCCGCCGACCAACCTGCCGCATGAGCCGCACGAACCACCACACTGGATGCGTTTCCCCATCGAGTTGCTGGTGGTTGTGTGTCTGCTGGTGGGCATGTTCCCCAACTACACGATCGGTCCGTTCCTCAATGTCGCGGTCGCCTCGGTGCTGGGTGCAACGGCGCCGAAGTTCAACCTTGCCATCTGGCACGGCTTCACGCTGCCGTTTGTGATGAGTATCGTGGCGATGGCGGGCGGCATCGCGGTCTATGCGTTCCTGAAGCTCTACAACTTTGACAACCGCAGGATGCCGTGGCCGGCGGTGGGCGAACTGATCCCGACCGACTTTGTCGGCGCGACGGCGCGTTCGGCGATGCGGTGGATCGGCACGCGTTCGTTGCAGCCGCAGTTGCGCTCGGTGGTCTGCTTTGCCTTCGTGGCAGGGCTGGCGCCTCTGGTCGGCCGGACGCTGTTTCCTGAAACGCTGCAACTGACGAAGATCGATGCGGCGTTCGCGCTGGTCTGGATCATCGGCGTCGTGTGCGCGCTGGCGACCGCCTATCAGGCGAAGTTCCACCGGCTGGCGGCGCTCATTTTCATGAGCGGTGCCGGCATCGCCACCTTCCTCACCTTCATCTACCTGTCGGCACCGGATCTTGCGCTGACGCAGCTTCTCGTCGAGGTGGTGACGACTGTGCTGATTCTGCTGGGTCTGCGCTGGCTGCCAAAGCGCGATGAGCGTCTGCTGAAGACGGACTCGTCCATGCTGATGCGCCGTTATGTCGATCTGACCATCGCGATGGTTGTCGGCACTGGCCTCGCCATGCTGGCGTTCGCGGTGATGACGCGTCCGGCGCCGCAGTACAATCTGGCCGAGTTCTTCCTGCATCGCTCCTATGCTGAAGGCGGCGGTCGAAACGTCGTCAACGTTATTCTGGTCGACTTCCGCGGCTTTGATACGCTGGGCGAAATCACGGTCCTGTGCATCGTGGCGCTGGTGGTGTTCGCATTGTTACGCCGCTTCCGGCCGTCGCCGGAAAGCATCGGGTCGCCGGAGCAGAAGCGTATTCAGGAGGCGTTCGACGTCGATCATCCTGACCGGCGGCCGGGCGAAACGATTGCCGACTACCTGCTGATCCCGTCGGTCATCATGCGGTTGCTGTTCCCGGTCATCGGCACGCTCGGAATTTATCTGTTCCTGCGCGGCCATGATCTGCCCGGCGGCGGCTTCGTGGCCGGACTGACGCTGGCGATCGCCATCATCCTGCAATACATGGGCGGCGGCGCGGCCTGGGTGGAAGACCGCATTCGCGTGTTCCCGCTGCGCTGGATGGCGGTTGGCTTTGCGTTCGCACTGGCCGGCGGCGGCATCGCGCTGGCGTTCGGCTATCCGTTCCTGACGGCCTTCGCCTACGATCTGCATCTGCCGGTCGTTGGGTCGCTGCATCTGTCGACGGTGCTGCTGTTCGATCTGGGCGTGCTGGCGATTGTGCTCGGCGCTACGGTGCTGATCATCATCGCGCTTGCTCACCAGTCGATCCGTACGCACCGCAAGCCTAAAGCCGCTGCTGCCGAGGAGGCCACCTGATGGAGATCATTCTGGCTCTCAGTATCGGTGCGCTTGCCGGTTCCGGCATCTGGCTGATCCTGCGCTCGCGCACGTATCAGGTGCTGATCGGGCTTTCGCTGCTGTCCTATGCGGTCAACCTGTTTATCTTTTCGATGGGGCGGCTGCGCACCGATGCGCCGCCGATCCTGGAGAAGGGGGTGCCAAATACGCTGGCTCACTACACCGACCCGGTACCGCAGGCGCTGGTGCTGACGGCCATCGTCATCACCTTCGCGATGACCGCACTCTTTCTGGTTGTTCTGTTGGTTGCGCGCGGCCTGACGCGTAACGACCATGTCGATGGGCGAGAATCCTGACCGTGACGCTGAATATGAATAGTCTCGCCATCGCGCCGATCCTGTTGCCGCTCGCAACGGCGGCGATCATGGTTGCGCTGGGGGAACGGCGCAGAAACATCAAGGCCGTGCTTGGCGTCGTTTCGACGATGATGACGCTCGGCATTGCCGTGTCGCTGCTGTTGTTCGCCGACAGCGCGCCTGCAGGCGAGCCCGCAGCGATCAGCGTTTATCTGGTTGGCAACTGGGCCGCGCCCTACGGCATCGTGCTGGTGGTCGATCGGCTTTCTTCGCTGATGCTGGTGCTGGCCAGTACGGTGGTGTTGGCGGGGCAGCTATATTCGATCGCCCGCTGGCACAGCGCCGGCATGTTCTTTCATGCCTTGGTGCAGCTGCTGCTGATGGGGCTCAACGGCGCCTTCCTCACCGGCGATCTGTTCAATCTGTTCGTGTTCTTCGAGGTCCTGCTGGCGGCGTCCTACGGTCTGGTGCTGCACGGATCGGGCGCGCCGCGTGTGAAGGCGGGCCTGCACTACATCGCGGTCAATCTCGCCGCGTCGTCGCTGTTCCTGATCGGCGCCAGCCTCATCTATGGCGCTGCGGGCACGCTGAACATGGCTGATCTGGCGGCGCGGGTGCCAATCCTGCCGGATGATGAGCGCATGCTGATGGAGGCGGGCGCCGCCATTCTCGGCGTCGCGTTCCTGGTGAAGGCCGGCATGTGGCCGTTGTGCTTCTGGCTGCCATCGGCGTATGCGCTGGCGGTGCCACCGGTCGCGGCCATTTTCTCCATCATGACCAAGGTGGGCGTGTATGTGATCCTGCGTCTGTGGCCGATGGTGTTCGGCGTGGACGCGGGCGCTTCGGCCTTCTTCGGCAGCAACTGGCTGCTTGTCGGCGGCATCCTGACGGTGGCATTCGGCGTCATCGGCTTGCTAGCGTCTCAGGATCTGCCGCGCATGGCCGCCTACAACGTGATCATTTCGTCTGGCACACTGCTGGCGGCGATCGCTGCGGGCAGTTCGGGCGTGACCGCCGGCGCGCTGTTCTATCTCATCAGTTCGACGCTGGCCGTCAGTGCGTTCTTCCTGCTGATCGATCTTATTGAGCGCGGCCGTATTCCGGGCGCCGACGTGCTGGTTGTCACCTTCGAAGCCCTGAGCGAGGAAGACGAAGAGGAACCGGACGCTGCCGACCCGGTGGGCATCGCCATTCCCGCAACGATGGCCATTCTCGGCATTGGCTTTGCCGCGTGCGCGCTGCTGCTGGCGGGACTGCCGCCGCTGACCGGCTTCGTCGCCAAGTTCCTTATGCTGCACGCAATGTTTCTGCCCGATGGCGTTGCTGTCGGTGCCCATGAGGTCAACGGTACGACGCCGACGCTCGGGGCATTGAGCTGGACGCTGATGGCTATGCTGCTTATTTCCGGCTTCGCCGTCATGGTGGCGATGGCGCGCGCGGGTGTGCGCGTGTTCTGGGTGCCGATGGAAAGCACGGTGCCGAAGGTGCGCTTTCTGGAAATGGTGCCGATCGTCTCGTTGCTGCTGCTGTGTGCAACGCTGACGGTGCAAGCGGGGCCGGTGGCGCGCTTCATGGACGCGACGGCAAAGAGCATTCATGCGCCGGAAGGTTACGTGCGCGGTGTGCTGGATGTGCCGCGCAAACGCCCTGAGCAACCGGTGATCGACGGCCAGCCTGCCACGGCACCCGCCACGCAGGAGGTGAGCCCATGAGCGTGCTAACCCGCCGGGTGCTGCCTTATCCGCTGCTGTCGGCGTTTCTGCTGATCATGTGGCTGCTGCTCAATCAGTCTCTTTCGGCCGGACATCTGATCCTTGGCTCGATCATCGGCGTTGCCGGTGGTCTTGCGATTTCATCGCTGCAGATTCCCTCCGGTCAGGTGCGCAACCTGCACCTGCTGGTGCAGTTCGCATTCATCGTCCTGTACGACATCATCCGTTCCAACATTGCGGTGACGCGCATCGTGCTGACGCCGGGGCGGGTTGCGAAGTCGGGCTTTCTCTACGTCAAGCTGGATATTCGCAACGAATACGCGCTGGCGATTCTGGCGTGCGTGGTGACTTCCACGCCGGGCACTGTCTGGGTCAATTTCGACAGCGCCAAGGGCGAACTGCTGCTGCACGTGCTGGACCTTGTTGACGAGGATGAATGGACTGACCTGATCAAGAACCGCTACGAGCGACTGCTGAAGGAGATCTTCGAATGACGGCACATTCGATTCTTATATGGTCGGTCGCGGCCGCTGAAATGATGATCGTGCTGGCCATGGCGTGCGCGGCTTATCGCATGCTGAAGGGACCGCGGGCGCAGGATCGCGTGCTGGCGCTCGATGCGTTCTATGTGTGCGGCATGATCCTCATTCTCACGTTCGGCATCGAGACATCGGACATCTTCTATTTTGAGGCGGTGTTGGTGATTGCGCTGGTGGGCTTTGTTGCCACGGCCGCGCTCGCCAAGTTCCTTATGCGCGGGGAGCCAATCGAATGATGGAGGTTTCTCCCACTCTGCCCGCCTGGGTGGCGATCGTTACGTCCATTCTTGTGCTGCTGGGCGCAGCATTGACGCTGATCGGAACCATCGGTCTGGTGCGGCTGAACAACTTCTATTCGCGCGTGCATCCGCCGACGCTGGGAACCACCCTGGGCATCGGCTGCGTGCTGCTGGCGTCGATGCTGTATTTTTCCGTGGTGAAGCAGCGGCTGGTGGTGCACGAGGTGCTGATTGCCATCTTCGTCACCATAACGACGCCGGTTACGCTGATGCTGCTCGTCAGCGCTGCTTTGCGGCGCGACTGGGCTATCGGTGATCCGAGTGTGCCGGTTCCTCCCGGTCTGCCGGAGGAGGCCGAACGGCCGGAGCCATTGCCCGAGTCGGATCAGCCGACGTCATAGCCGGCGGCTACGGCAACTTCTGCTTTGCCTTACAGCGGGGCGGGCAGGGCATCGCCCCTGCGGCCCGCCCGGCATCATGACTGCTGCATTTCCGTTGGCGACATTTTCGGCAGCATCGTAGTGCGATGTATGCAATTCGCATTGCGACGGCATCGGTGTGGTAAAGCGTGATCGCGTTTTCAGGTGCGATCACGCTCCAACCACGTGCTGAGACCGATGGTGACGCTTCGGATTGACAGCGCCCGAAGCGTCAATGGCTTAGGCCTAGTGCCGGCCTTTTTCCTGTGCGCGCTTGAGTGCGGCGGCCAGAGCGCTTTCTCCACCCGACTGCGATGGTGACGACTGACGCGGGATCGGCGCGCCACTGCTGCGCTGGGATGGTGGCGGCGAAGCCTGCCGGTCATTTCGGCCGGATGCAGAGCGATCAACAGCGCCGGAACGCATCGTCAGCGCGATACGCTTGCGGGCGACATCCACTTCCTTCACGCGTACCTTCACCACGTCGCCAGCCTTCACTACCTCGTGTGGATCTTTCACGAAGCGGTCGGCCAGTTCCGACACGTGCACCAGCCCGTCTTGATGGACGCCGATGTCGACGAACGCTCCGAACGCAGCGACGTTGGTGACGACACCTTCAAGCTGCATGCCGGGTTCCAGATCGCCGATGGTTTCGACACCATCCTGGAACGTGGCGGTCTTGAATTCAGGACGCGGGTCGCGACCGGGCTTTTCGAGCTCGGCAAGAATGTCGGTGATGGTGGGAATACCGAACGCTTCATCGGCGAAATCGGCCGCCCGCACAGACTTGAGGAACGCGCGATCACCGATCATCGTCTTCAGCGGTCGCTTGGTCGCGTCGGCGATTTTCTCGACCACGATATAGGCTTCGGGATGCACCGCGGATGCATCGAGCGGGTTTTTGCCGTCCATGATGCGCAGGAAGCCTGCCGCCTGTTCGAACGCCTTGGCGCCAAGACGCGGCACCTTTTTCAGTGCCGTGCGAGTTTTGAACGCGCCGTTCTCGTCGCGGAAGGCAACGATGTTGGAAGCCAGCGTGCGGTTGAGGCCGGACACGCGCGCCAGCAACGGGGCCGAAGCAGTGTTCACGTCAACGCCAACCGAGTTCACGCAGTCCTCTACAACGGCATCAAGCGAGCGGGCGAGACCGGATTGATCGACGTCGTGCTGGTATTGACCGACGCCGATGGCCTTGGGCTCGATCTTGACCAGCTCCGCCAGCGGGTCCTGCAGGCGCCGCGCGATGGAAACGGCGCCGCGCAGGCTGACGTCGAGATCGGGAAATCCGTTGGCGGCCAGTTCCGACGCCGAATAGACCGACGCGCCAGCTTCCGACACGATCGCCTTGATGATCTTCAGGTCCGGCATCTTGCCGATCAGTTCGGCGACCAGCTTGTCGGTTTCGCGACTGCCGGTGCCGTTGCCCACGCTGATGATTTCAACGCGGTGCTTCTTGCACAGCATGGCCAGCGCTGCGAGTGAACCCTGCCAGTCGCGCCGCGGCTCGTGCGGATAGATCGTGGTGGTGTCGAGCAGCTTGCCGGTGGCATCGACCACGGCAACCTTGACGCCGGTGCGGATACCCGGATCGAGCCCCATCGTCGTGCGCGGGCCAGCGGGTGCAGCCAGCAGCAGATCCTTCAGGTTGCGTGAGAACACCGTGATTGCTTCGGCATCGGCGCGCTCTTTGAGGCGCGCAAGCAGGCCCGACTGCAGCGATACGGAAAGCTTGTCGTTCCAGGCGCGGCGCACCGTTTCGCCCAGCCAGGCATCGGCGGGACGGCCGCGCTCGGCGATGCCGAATGTGCTCTTGATGCGCCCTTCCGCCGGATGCGGCTTGTCCTTCTCGTGCGCGATGTCGAGATCGAGATCGAGCACGCCTTCATTTGCGCCGCGCAGCATGGCAAGCGCGCGGTGGGATGGCATATCCTGAATGCGCTGGCCGAACGCGAAGTAGTCGGCGAACTTTTCGCCCTCGCCGGACTTGCCCTTGCGCACGGCGGACTTCAGCTCGCCTTCGCCCCACATCCATTCGCGCAAGCCGCCGACGACTTCGGGCTTTTCCGCAATGCGCTCGATGAGAATGTGGCGCGCGCCTTCCAGCGCGGTATCGGCATCGCCAAAGCCACCTTCGGCGTTGATGTATTTCGCCGCTTCCGCAACCGGATCGAGATTCGGGTTTGCCAGCAGCGCGTCGCTCAGCGGTTCAAGGCCTGCTTCGCGCGCAATCTGCGCACGGGTGCGCCGCTTGGGCTTGTAAGGCGCATAAAGATCTTCAAGCTCGATCTTGGTGCTCACGCCGTCGATCTGGCGCGCGAGTTCCGGCGTGAGCTTGCCAAGGCCTTCGATGGTTTTCAGCACCGTGCCGCGCCGGTCTTCCAGTTCGCGCAGATAGCCTAGCCGTTCTTCCAGCTTGCGAAGCTGCGTATCGTCGAGGCCACCGGTCTTTTCCTTGCGGTAACGCGCGATGAACGGGACGGTGGCGCCCTCATTCAGCAGCTCCACTGCGGCCAGCACCTGATTGGCGCCCACGTTCAGCTCGGCGGCGATGCGATTGTTGATTTTGTCCATGCTGCGCTCCTTCGGAACGGGCCTCATGCAATGCTTGGGGCAGGGTGGTCAAGTGCGCGCAAATGGTATGTGGATTGCGGCGCCGGCAAGCGACTTTTCGCTCAATAGTGGCATTTATAGGGGGAGGTTGAACCCCATAGGCCAGAGAATCGTAACTGATAGGCAGTTGCGCCCGGCCTGTCATTCTCCGATACAGCGCCATGGAATTCGCTGCAGCCCTGCCCATCGATACGGTTTTAGGAGAATTGCGCGCTGCGCTGGTGGCGCGCAACGCCGCCGTGCTGATCGCGCCGCCGGGTGCGGGCAAGACCACGCGCGTGCCGCTGGCGCTGATGGACGAGGCCTGGCTTGCGGGGCGCAAAATTCTCGTGCTGGAGCCACGCCGCATCGCCGCGCGTGGAGCCGCCGAACGCATGGCGCACACGTTGGGTGAAGCGGTGGGGCAGCGCGTTGGTCTGCGCACGCGCCTGATGACCAAGGTTAGCGCGCAGACGCGCATAGAGGTTGTCACCGAAGGCATCTTCACGCGCATGATTCTCGACGATCCGGAATTGCATGGCGTTGGCGCGGTGCTGTTCGACGAGTTTCACGAACGCTCGCTGGATGCCGATCTGGGGTTAGCGCTGGCGCTCGATTGTCAGAGCGCGCTGCGCGAGGATCTGCGCATCGTGCCGATGTCGGCGACGCTGGATGGCGGCCGTGTGGCGCAGATGCTGGGCGATGCTCCGGCAATCGTCAGCGAGGGCCGCGCCTATCCCGTTGAGACGCGCTATGTCGGGCGTGATGCCAACGTGCGCATTGAAGATCGCATGACTGATGCGGTGTTGCGCGCATTGCGCGAGGAGCACGGATCGATACTGGCTTTTCTGCCGGGGCAGGGCGAGATCCGCCGCGTTGACGAGCGATTGCGCGAACGGATCACCGACCCGTCGATTGTGCTTGCGCCGCTCTATGGTGCGATGGACGTGCGGGCGCAGGATCTGGCGCTTGAACCGGCCACGAACGGAACGCGCAAGGTGGTGCTGGCGACATCGATTGCGGAAACGTCGATCACCATCGAAGGGGTGCGCATCGTTATTGACAGCGGACTGGCGCGCGTACCGCGTTTTGAACCCGACGTTGGCGTGACGCGGCTTGAAACCGTGCGCACGTCACGCGCGTCGGCGGATCAGCGGCGCGGGCGTGCCGGGCGCACCGAACCGGGCGTCTGCTATCGCCTTTGGGATGAGGCGCAGACCCAGAGCCTGCCCGCATTTGCGGAGCCTGAAATCCGTTCGGCGGATCTGGCTTCGCTGCTGCTGGATTGCGCCGAGTGGGGCGCGCATGATCCGCGCGCGCTGCGGTGGCTGGATGCACCTTCGCAAGCGGCAGTCGATGCCGCGCGCGAAGAGCTGCAGGCGTTGGCCGCGCTTGATGCGGAGGGGCGGATAACGCCGGGCGGGCGCGCATTGCGATCGCTGCCGCTGCCACCACGACTGGCGCGGATGATCATTGCTGCGGCGGAGCATGGCTGTGCGCAGGACGCGGCCGACATCGCTGCCGTTATGGTTGAGCGCGGCCTTGGCGGTAATGACGTCGATCTCGACATCCGGCTGGAGAACTTTCGTCGCGATCGTGGACGGCGCGCAACCGACATGCGCAAGCTCGCGGCGGGTTGGGCGCGCGCGGCGGAAAAGCGTGTCGGATCGCAGGACGGCGAAAATTCAACTGAGAACCTGTCAACCGCGCGGCTGCTGGCGCTGGCGTATCCGGACCGCCTCGGCAAGGCGCGCGGGGCACGTGGGCAGTTTCTGCTCGCCAATGGCAGAGGTGCGGTGATGGATGCGCTGCATCCGCTGGCGCGTTCCAGCTTCATCGTGGCGGCCGAGCTTTCCGGTGCCGCCGCAGCGACGCGTATTTTGCTTTGTGCCGGTGCGAATGAAGCGGACGTTCTGGCGTCGGCTGAAGGGCGTGTGCATGAAGCTGTGGAAGTCGATTTTGATCCTGCGTCGTCGGCATTGCGTGCGCGCCATGTGCGTCGGCTCGATGCGATCGTGCTGGCCAGCGAACCGCGCGCGATTGAGCACGGCGCAGATACTGCACGGATTTTCGCTGAGGCGCTTGGCAGATACGGTGTCGAGCGTTTGCCGTGGAGCAAACCGCAGCAGCAACTGCGCGAGCGGCTGGCATTTTTGCGTTCAACCGGCGATGAAAGCTGGCCCGATCTGAGCGACGACACACTTGCGGCAAGCGTTGCCGATTGGCTGGCGCCGTTTCTCAATGGCAAGTCGCGGCTGGCGGATATCGGCGCTGATGATCTCGGCGCGGCGCTCGATGCGTTGCTGCCGTGGAACGTGCGGCGCCGGATCGACGACGAAGCGCCGACGCATTTCGAGGCGCCCACCGGCAATCGGCATGCCATCGACTATGGAGCTGCGGGTGGACCTGCGCTGCACATCCGGGTGCAGGAACTGTTCGGGTTGAAGCAACATCCGGCGCTGGCGAACGGCAAGCTGCCGCTGACGCTGCATCTTCTTTCGCCCGCACACCGCCCCATTCAGATCACGCGCGACCTGCCGGGCTTCTGGCGGGGTTCGTGGGCCGCGGTGAAAGCTGAAATGAAAGGGCGTTACCCGCGCCACCCCTGGCCGGACGATCCGGCCTCGGCGCTGCCAACGGCGCGGGCCAAGCCGCGCGGCACTTAGCAACCTGCGCAGTGCAGTGCGTCTAGCGTCGGCATGGCTCCGAGACGGCGCGCGCGGTCGGCAGTCTGCGGGTCGATGGCTGGCGTTGCCTCGAAATGCTCCAGCAACCCGATGTCGCCGGGCAGATTGCCACCACTTCTTAAGCCTTCGGAGCGATTCTGTTTGGTGGTCCGTGGCTGCCTCCCGGCGGCGCGGCTGGGCAGGCGTTTGATGTATCCGGTGCCTTTGCATCGGCAACAAAGCGCGCTTCGGCACGCGATTTGAAAAAGCGGCCATAGTGGGGCGCAAGCGTCTGGTCTGGGGCGAAAAATCCGGTGCTTGCAACCGGGTTCTCGCCACTTTCTGAGACCATGAAGGGGCTCCGGGCGGAGCGGGTAGGGGTAGTGATGTTGCGTTTGGTTACTGTTGTCGGTTTGCTGGCAGGTGTGAGCGCCGCGATGGCTGCTCCGGTGCGCATGTCCGGCGAAGAGATCAAGCGAGCCATGCCCGGCGCGCTGCTGGAAATTGACACGCCTTTGCGCATGACCATTCCGGTCAAGGTCGGCACCAACGGCCTGATGTCTGCTGAAGCGGGCGCGCTGGGCTTGACGCTCGGTGCCACCAAGGATCGCGGTCGCTGGTGGACCGAAGGCGACAAGCTTTGCATGAAATGGTTCCGCTGGTTCGACGCCAAGCCGCGCTGCATGGTTCTGCGCCGTGAAGGCAATCGCGTGCACTGGTCGGAAGCCAGCGGCGAGAGCGGCACCGCAACGATTACTGAAGCCAAGCCTGTGGTTGCCGCCGTGACGGCAAAGCCAAAGCAGGCACCCGCACGTCCGGTCGCTCCGGTGGCGGAAAAGAAGTCGATTGCACCACCGCAGCAGACCGCTGCCGCATCGGTGCTGCAACCTGAACCGAAGCAGCCGGAGCCGAAGGCTGTTGCGGTTGGCGATGCGGACAGACAGGAAACGATCGTCGTCGCGTCGGCAGATCTTCCGGCAGCGCGCAACGGTTATGAACCGGTGGAGCCGGTCGTGCCGCCACGCTTCACCACCGCAGCGCTGGGCGAATGGCTGAAGTCGGCTTTGACGCCGAAGGAGCCCGAGCCCTATCGCCTCGGCATGAATGCTGAAGCAAGTGCGTCAGATGCCATTGAAGGATCGCCGGAGATGCCGCAGATCCTCAACTCTGAGGCTGCACAGCAGAACGCCGCCCGGCAAAGGGTTGCGTCGGCGGCCAATGTCACAAGGCCCTATGACGACATCGCCGATATGGAACCTGAACCGGCCACCGCACCGGAATCGCGCAGGCATCAACCGCCGGCAGATACGCGTCCGGCCAACAGCCGCCGTCTGGCGTCGTTCCGCGTTTCCAATGTCCAGATTGGCGATCGCCTGAATGTGCGCACGGGGCCTTCCGAATATCATCCGCGCATTGGCGCCATCGGCCCGGATGGCCGCGGCGTCCGCATCGTGGGCGCGTGCCGCAACCTGTGGTGTCCGGTGCAATACGGCCGCCTGAAGGGCTGGGTTAACCGCTATTACCTCGCCGAGGAGCGGCCGACACAGGGCGCCTGGAACACTCCCTGATCGGGACGCCCAATTCAATTTTGAAACACAGCGTTGCTGGATGGGCAGGCGCCGCGAACTTTGCGCGTGCGCCCGCATACTATCGCGCCACGATATAATGCCGCATCTGAGCTGAAGGGCTGCGGCGTCGACGCCGCAGTTGGGAAATGTTCCTGCGGAAAACCGCTGGCCGAATTTACGGTTCCCTAACGGTGCTTTCACAATCCGTTCCATTTGAGCCAAACGGGCCGTTTGGTCTCAATTACTCTAGGGACTGACTATTATCTGAATTATCGTTATAAATCAGCGATTTGCTGGCGCATTCGCGCCAATCCGTCCGACAGAAACGGTTAACGGACGTATTCAAATTATCAACACTCTGGGCGCAACGTCCGGCCCTCGAGAGGGGCCGCTTTGTCTGGGTCGCGCTGACCGACGGTTGGTCCGGGCTATGCAAGGCTTGGCGCGGGACTGCTGTCGCAGTCCGCGTGCAGAGGTAGCTGAGTGAGTTACACATCAGGCAAACAGGAAGCCATCCGGCCGTGCCGTCGCGACGATGTCGACGCATTGGCGGGACTGTTTGCGCGCTCGTTCCGTGACGGCAAGGGCGGCGGCAGCACGGAGTTGCGCCGCTATTTCGAAGATGTGGTCTTCACGGGCGTGGGCGCCGGCGAAGAACCCCGTTCGCGCGTGTTCACCGATAGCACAGGCGAGGTTCGCGGCTTCATTGGCATCTGGCCGCGACAGATGCAACTCAATGGACGATCCATCAGCGCAGCGGTGGCGGGTTCAATGATGGTCGATCAGCCAGAGTTGCACCCGACCGCTGGCGCACGCCTGTTGCGCAGTTTTCTATCCGGTCCGCAGGATCTTTCGTTCAGCGAAACCGCCAACGGCATCTCGCAGCGCATGTGGCAGAAGGTTGGCGGCTCGCAGCTGTCCGCCGGTAGCCTAGACTGGTTGCGCGTCGTGCGCCCGGCGGGGACTGCGGTTGCGGCGGCACAGCATGCGTTCCGACCGGCTGGCCTCATGCGGCCGCTGGCATCGGGCTTTGATATGTTGCTGCAGCGGCTGGATCGTAATCCGCTTGCATTGCCCGCCGCGCAGGATGGCGTGCACGATGTCGAAGCAACGGCGGCGGACATTGAAAGCCTGATCCCGGAGCTGAGCCGCACCTATACGCTCTATCCCGACTGGCACACGCCGTCGCTGTCGATGTTGTTGACCCACGCAGAGGCGAAAGAACGCTACGGCGTGCTGCAGCGTCGTATCGTTCTCGACCGCAACAGCAAGCCCGTGGGTTGCTACCTGTTTTATGCGCGCCGCGGGCAGATCGCGCGCGTGCTGCAGGTGCTGGCACTGCCCGAACACGTCGGCACGACGCTTGATGCGCTGTTCCGCCGTGCGCAGGAACTGGGCTGCGTCGCCATTCGTGGCCGTGCGGACGATGTTCTGCTTGATGCGCTGGTTGCGCGTCGCTGCGTTTTGTTCCATGGCGCGTCGACATTGGTGCATGCCCGCGACAAGGAACTGCTGCGGGAGGTGTGTCATGGAACGGCGCTGCTGACGGGGCTCGCGGGCGAGTCCTGGACACGTTTTGTCGGCGGCGAGTTTGCGTAGACGCTTCAGGCGTCCGGGAGAGTAACGATGTGCGGCATTGCCGGCTTTTATCGTCTGCCGATTGCGCCTGACCGCAAACGCGGTCAGCTACAGCGCATGATCCGCACGCTCGCCCATCGCGGGCCGGACGGTGACGGCGTGTACGTTGACGGCGATGCCGGGCTTGCCCATGCGCGCCTCAGCATCGTCGATGTCGACGGTGGCCGTCAGCCGATGAGCAACGAAGACGGCACGGTTTGGGTTTCGTTCAACGGCGAAATTTTCAACTATGTCGAACTGCGCGAGGGTCTGATTGCGCGCGGACACGTTTTCAAAACAACCTCCGACACTGAAGTAATCGTGCATCTGTACGAAGAGCGCGGGCCGGACTGTGTTGAGATGTTCAACGGCGACTTTGCATTCGCCATCTGGGACAGCAATCGTCAACACATGGTGCTGGCCCGCGATCGCGCAGGCGTGCGGCCGCTCTATTATACGCAAAGCGCTGGTGGCATCGCGTTCGCGTCCGAGGTCAAGGCGCTGTTGACGCTGCCCGGCGTCAAAGCGGAGCTTGATCCTATCGCGCTCGACCAGATGTTTACGTTCTGGTTTCCGCTCGCGCCGCGCACCCCATTCAAGAACATTAGCGAGCTGCCGCCGGGACACGTGATGATCGTCAATCGCGATGGCGCGCGGACACATCAATACTGGCGCTTCGACTATCCCGATGCGGCGGACGATCGACCGGTTTCGGCAAAAGAAGAAGCGCGTCTGACGGAAGAAGTACGCGCGCTGTTGCTGGATGCTGTGCGTATTCGGTTGCGGGCCGATGTTCCGGTCGGTGCCTATCTCAGCGGCGGGCTGGATTCATCGATCACGACTGCTGCGATACGCACGTTCACGCCCGACACGTTGCGATCGTTCTCGGTTGCGTTTGCCAATGCGGAGTTCGACGAGAGCGCCTTTCAGCAGGAGATGGTTGCGGCGCTCGATCTGAACCACGCGGTGACGGTGTGCGAGGAGAACGATATTGCGACGGTGATGGGTGATGTCATCCGCCATGCCGAGCGCCCGCTGATGCGAACCGCACCAGCGCCGATGTACATGCTGTCGCGACTGGTGCACGACAACGGCATCAAGGTTGTGATGACTGGCGAGGGCGCTGACGAAGTGTTCGCCGGTTATGACGTGTTCAAGGAAGCCAAGGTGCGCCGCTTCTGTGCCGCGCAGCCCGGTTCGCGTTTGCGGCCGCTGCTTCTACGTCGCCTTTACCCCTATATGCCGCGCATGAATGCGCAGTCGCAGCGCTATCTGGAAGCGTTTTTTGGCAACCATCGGGACAGCATCAGCGATCCGCTCTATTCGCATCTGCCGCGCTTCCGCTCCAGCCAGGGTGCGAAGGCATTCTTCTCGGCGGAACTGCGCGATGAAATCGGCGAGTACGACGCGTTGGATGATCTGCGCGAGCGACTGCCGCCTGAGTTCCAGCGCTGGCATCCGCTATCGCAGGCGCAGTATCTGGAAAGCGCTTATCTGCTACCGGGATATATTCTGTCATCGCAGGGTGATCGGGTTGCGATGGCGAACGCGGTTGAAGGACGCTTTCCGTTCCTCGATCATCGCCTGATGGAATTTGCAGCGCGCATCCCGCCGCGACTGAAGCTGAAGGGACTGCGTGAAAAGCACATCCTGCGTGAAAGCGTTGCGGACCTTCTGCCGACGGATATCGCACGACGTCCGAAGCAGCCCTATCGGGCGCCGGAAAGTCGCGCGTTCGTCGGCACGGCGGCCGGAGCTGAGATGTTGACGCGCATGAGCCGCTCCAGCATTGCGGACGCGGGGTATTTCGACGGCGCGCTCGTTGATCGTCTGGTCAACAAGTGCACGCGATTTGCATCGACCGGTTTCCGGGACAACCTGGCTTTTGTTGGAGTGCTGTCGACGCAGGTTTGGCACGAGACTTTTGTGCAGCAGTCATCTGTGGGCATTGGCACGCCGCTTGCTTCGTCCCAGCCAGTTAACTCTGATGGCAATGGCCGCGCGCGTGTTGCCGTCAATTCGTAATGTACGGGTGAGTATCAAGACCATGTCAAACGCACTTAAAACGTCGATCCGCGAATTCGTAGAAGCGAGCTTTCTTTTTCGCGAAGGTCGCAACGGTCTGACCAACGATGAATCGCTGTTGGCCGCCGGTCTTATCGATTCAACGGGCATCCTGGAGCTCGTGGAGCATCTCGAAACCAACTTCGGCATCACCGTCGAGGATGACGAGATCGTTCCGGAAAACCTCGATTCTATCGATCTGATTGCTGCCTATGTGGCCCGCAAGCAGGGCGCCAAGATTACCGGCATTGCGGTTTAAAGCCGAAGCAAACGCTCGTTCTGAAATACGGTCAACTGGTGGTGGGGTACGGCGATGCGCTTTGAATCGTTTCTGCGTGCAAGTGCGATGCGCTTTCCCGATAAGACGGCACTCGTTGCCGGCAATCGGCGCCTGACCTACAGCCAGCTCGACGATATTTCTGATGAACTGGCGCAGGGGCTGATCCATCGCGGGATCGAAACGGGCGATCGTGTTGTCCTGTTTCTGGACAACAGCGTTGAAGCGGTTGTTTCAATTTTTGCCGTGCTGAAGGCTGGCGCTGTCTTCAGTCCCGTTAATCCTTCGACCAAGACAGACAAGCTCAGCTACATCCTGAATAACTGCCGCGCCAAGGCAATCATCGCGCAACAGAAGACGGCGTCAGTTGCGGCGGAAGCTATTGCATCGGCGCCATCGGTTGCGGTGAGCGTGATTGCCGATGGTGAAGCCGTGCCGGCCGGGTTTGGCGCGTTGCATTGGAATGATGTGCTCGCAGCACCAGAGTTTTCGCTGCTGCAGAACGCGCCCGGCATCAATGTTGATCTGGCGATGTTGATCTATACGTCGGGCTCGACGGGGTTCCCGAAGGGCGTGATGATGACACATCAGAATGTCGTCGCAGCCGCCACATCCATCACGACGTACCTTGAGAACACGGCCGACGACATCATTCTCAACGTGCTCCCGGTTGCGTTCGATTATGGTTTGTACCAGGTGCTGATGGCCATCAAGGTCGGTGCCACGCTGGTGCTTGAGAAGTCATTTGCGTTCCCGCAAGTCATTCTGAAGCGCTGTGAAGAGGAGCGCGTGACGGGCCTGCCGCTCGTTCCGACGATGGCTGCAATTCTTGTTGGACAGCGCAACCTTGCACCGGGTGCGTTGCCGCATCTGCGCTACATCACGAACACTGCTGCGGCGCTGCCGCCGACGCACATCGAAAAGCTGCAAGCGCTGTTTCCGCACGCGGCGCTGTATTCGATGTATGGCCTGACGGAATGCAAACGCTGTACGTGGCTGCCGCCGAACGAGCTTAAGAACCGCATTTCGTCCGTTGGTGTCGCCATTCCCGGCACGGAAGCTTATGTCGTCGATGACGAGGGCCAGCGCGTCGGGCCCGATGTTGTCGGCGAGCTGGTGATCCGCGGCGCACACGTGATGAAGGGATACTGGGAAAATCCGGAAGCAACCGCCAACGCGCTGCGTCCGGGGCCATATCCGTGGGAGCAGGTTCTTTACACCGGCGATCTGTTCCGCACAGACAGCGAAGGCTTCCTCTATTTTGTCGGTCGCAAGGACGACATCATCAAATCGCGCGGCGAGAAAGTTCCGCCGAAGGAAGTTGAGAACGTCATTTATGCGCTGCCGGGCGTCGCCGAAGTTGCCGTGATCGGTGTGCCGGATGCAGTGCTGGGCAGCGCTATCAAGGCGGTTGTTGCGCTGGAGTCGGATACGGACATCGGCGCGCAGGACATCATCCGCCACTGCGCGCGCTTCCTTGAAGATTACATGGTTCCCAAGCTTGTAGAATTCCGGCCGTCGCTGCCAAAGACGGATTCCGGAAAGATCAGTCGTCGCCTCGTTAGTGAGGCCGAGAGAGGGCAGAATGCAGCGCTCTGATATTTCGTCTGTGGCCGATAGTGAGTTCTCGCGTGAGACGTTGCAGCTTGATGCTGCGGTGGCTGTGCGCGCGATCACGCAGGGCATTTCCAACCAGGTGCTGCGTCGCTTGCGCCGTCGCGGCGCTGTGATTGGTCTTTCTGGTGGCATCGATTCAAGTGTGACGGCGGCGCTGTGTGCTGCTGCGCTTGGGCCTCAGAATGTGATGGCCGTGCTGATGCCGGAGAAGGATTCCGATCCCGACAGCCTGCGTCTCGGCCGTCTGGTTGCGGAGACCTATGGCATCGGCCATGTGGTCGAAGATATCGCGCCGACGCTTTCGGCTGCGGGATGCTATCTGCGCCGAGATGGTGCCATTCGTGAGCTGTTTCCGGATTTCGGTCCGGATTGGAGCTGCAAGGTTGTTCTGTCGAACGTGCTGCATGGCAACCGTTATAGCCTGACCAAGCTTGTGGTTGAAACGCCTGCCGGTGAGCGTCGCGAGGCGCGGATGCCGATCGGCGTCTATCAGGCGGTGGTGGCAGCGACCAACATGAAGCAGCGCATCCGCAAGCAGCTTGAATATTACCACGCTGACCGGTTGAACTATGCCGTGGCCGGCACGCCGAACCGGCTGGAGTACGATCAGGGCTTCTTCGTGAAGAACGGCGATGGCGCTGCCGACTTCAAACCCATCGCGCATCTCTACAAGTCGCAGGTTTATCAGCTCGCTGAAGAACTTGGCATCCCGGCTGAAATCCGCCAGCGTCCGCCGACGACTGACACTTGGTCGATGGCGCAGACGCAGGAGGAATTCTACTTTGCGCTGCCCTACGAGCAGATGGACCTGTGCCTTTATGGGCTGGAGCACGCGCTAACTGCTGAAGCCGTCGCGCAGGCAACGGGTTTGACGGAGGAGCAGGTTACGCTGGTGTGGCAGGACATCGAGGCGAAGCGCAAGGCAACGCGCTATCTGCACGAGCCGCCGCTGCTGATTGATGAGGATGAAGCCGATCGCAGTTTCGGGCAGGTGGCCTGAGCTGAATAAGGCGCGTTGTCGCTGCCGCGGCTAGGTTGATCGGCAGACGATATAATCAATCGCTTTGAATACATGAATGCCGCGCGGCTCCGGTTGCGCGGCATTTTCTTTTATAATCCGTTGCGGGGGCTGCGTATCAGGGCGGCAGCACCGATCAGCGCGGCGTCATGGCGTGTGATGACATAGGTTGGAATTGCCGCCAGATAATCGCTGAAGCGACCCTTCGTTTCAAAGCGCTTGCGAAACGGCGACGCTGCGAAGCAATTACCCAGCCGGGGGACAATTCCGCCCGCGATATAGATGCCGCCGCGGCAGCCCAGTGTCAGCGCGACATCGCCCGCAACAGTGCCCAACATCGCGCAGAACATGGCGACCGCTTCGTCGGCGCGCGCGTCCGTGTCGGCAAGCGCTGCCTCGCAGATGGCGGCAGGTGTCAGTTGGATCTCATCCAGCCCATCGCTGATGCACAGCGATGCATAGATGTTGGTGATGCCCGGTCCCGAAAGCAGCCGTTCGGCGGAGACGTGTCCGAAACGTGCGCGCAGAATATCCAGCACGGCAGCTTCGCGACTGTCACTTGCGGCCATGGTCACGTGGCCGCCTTCTCCCGGCAGCGCGATGTAGCGCTCGCCCGACCACACGCACGCGCTGACACCGAGGCCGGAGCCGGGACCGAGCACGGCCATTGGGGCATGCGTTACCGGATTGCCGCCGCCGATTTGCAAGACATCTTCATTTTGCAGATAGGGTAGCGCCAGCGCGTTGGCGTGAAAGTCGTTGATGACGTGCAAGTCGCCGATGCCGATACGCTGCGTCAGATCAGTTATTGAAAACGACCAGGGGTTATTGGTGAAACAAACCTGATCGCCGTCGGGTGTTGTCGCCACTGCCAGCACGGCGCGTGGCGGCGTCGGTGCGCGAACGTCGGTGAGATAAGCTGCAATCGCCGCATCGAGGTTACAGTGATTGCTGCACAGGAAGCTGGCGAAATGCGACAGGTTCCCATCGGCGTCAGCTAACGCAAAACGCGCGTTCGTGGCGCCGATGTCGCCGACCAGATGTCGTCCGCTCAGGTGCGATGTCATGCTGAGCAATGTGGGCGATCAAAGCGCTGACGGCAACTTTCTCCGCAAAAATGCGCCGATGACATAACCACCTTGCAATGGAGCGGCAGTGGAGTTCTAGATTGGCGTGCCGCAGCGGAAGACACCATTGGCGACAGTGTCGTCATACGGTGTCAAATCTTCCAGCATCGACCCAGCTGGGCAGAGGCAATTGGGTGCGCCAGACAACACGATGGCATGCGATGAGCCATCTACAGAGCAATAGCTGGGACCGGCGGGAGCAGGTGTCGATTGTGCTTTCACGATCTTCGGGAACACCGGCAGGTATGCTTCCGGATCATCCTGACGGTTGCGATCAATCAGCGACTTGTTGTTGTCGCCGCTGAGATAGATCTTGAGGCCGCCTGTGATGCTTGCATAGTCGCTGCGGCCGAAGTCACTGCGTGCAAACAGCGAAACCGGCACATCGGTTCCCGATAGAAGATATTCAGCGCCCGCCGATCCAAGGCTCATCTCGCTGACATAGCGATAGCCTGCCGACACCTTGAAATTGTCGGTGATGTAATAGGCTGCATCGAGGTGGCCGAAGAAGCTCGAGTCATCCTTGTTGAGTACGGCCAGACCATCGGAAAGCCGCGGAAAATCGATGTATTCGTAACCGGCAAGACCGGACAGCGTGAAGCGCTGGAGATACAATTCGGCTTCGCCAGCCACGCGCCAGATGCCGATCGAATCCCAAGTGTGATAGCTGCCGAACACGCCAAGCAGATAGCTGGATGGATCGCGCGTGAAGAGGTGAAGTCCGCCGCCGCCCATGATCTGACCGTCGATGGAGCCTACCGCGCCGTCTGCCTGCAGACCGAACGTGTGACCGAGCGGTAATGAGAGACTGCCGGTCGCGATACCGGCGCCACTGTCATCGTATGTGCCGCCTTCAACGCTGACTTTTCCGTTCGGTCCAGACACCGCGGAAAAATCATTTGCGGATGCTGAAACTACAGTTGAAGCGCTCACAAGGAGGGCCAACAGGACAGGCTTCGCCATTGCCAGCATGGTCTTATTCCCGTTCTATTTCTTGACGGGAATTCGACACCAGCGCCCGCGACATTCCATCAACAGTTAAATGTTAATGGAGTGAATCGCGTTTAGATCGCAACAGTTTTTACATAGTCGGATTAAGCGGCAAAACGTACGTCGACTGAATATGCCGCCAGATTAAACCGGATTTCCGCACGTATAGAAGCCACCCAGTGCGGGAATGAATTGCGGCTTCTGTCCGGAGAGGGGCGTGCTGGATGGGCAGGTGCAATCAAAATTCGACGAAACCTTATAATCTGGGCTTGGACCGACAACGCATTGGTTAGATCCTTGCTGTGTTGCTGTTCTCAGCTTCGGAAACACCGGCATGTAAATTTCAGGATCGTCGCGGCGATTGCGGTCGATCAGCGATTTGTTGCGGTCGTCGCTGAGATAGATCTTCACACCGCCGGTGATGCTGTTGAAGTCGCTGTTGCCAAAATCTCCGCGCGCGAACAGTGACATGGGCACGCCGTGATCGCGCAGCAGGTATTCAGCGCCCGCTGCACCGAGGCTGGTCTCGGCAACGTAGCGATAGCCGCCGTAGATCTTGAAATCATCGTTGATGTAGTAGGCGACGTCACCGATGCCGAAGAAACTTTTTTCATCCTGCGTCAGCACCGGCAAACCGCTCGCCAGCGAAGGTACGTCGATGTTCTCATATCCGGCGAGCGCGGAAACCGTGAACCGCCCTAGGTAAAGTTCGGCTTCGGCAGCGATGCGCCAGATGTCGATGGAATCCCAGGTGTGATAGCTGCCGTACACACCGAGCAGATAGCTGGACGGATCGCGCGTGAACAGATGCACGCCGCCGCCACCCAAAACGTCGCCATCGACGTTGCCGACCGCGCCATCGAACTGCACACCGAGATCTGTGACCGAGCGGCAGCGAAAAGCTGCCGAGCGCCAAGCCTGCGGCTTCATCATCGAATGTTCCACCTTCCACACTGAGCTTGCCGTTTGGACCGGAAACAGCCGGTAACTCGCCCGCTGCCGTCACCCCAGGAAACAGCAGAGCACACAGCAGAATACTTGCTAAAACCGTTGGCTTTAACAGCATGAAAGATCTCCGCGTGTTGGCGGGTTCAAATGTTAGATGTCAAAAAACGAAACGTAAGCGCAGGGAAACTGCCTAGAGACGCGAAGTCCACTTTAACAATACCGATTGAGTGGTGATAATCAGACGTCGGTATTCATAATCGTTAATTCTAGGGATCTGCGTTGTCGCGCAATTGGCATCACGTAACAGGCGCGCGCGCCCTCGTGAGCGATGACGGTTTTGTCGGTGGGTGTGGCCACAAAAAATTGGGGCGGCAGATGCCGCACCCCTTAGTGGGACCAGTCGCGAGAAGACAGAACCTCAATTGACGCGTGTGACCTCGACGAGATTGTCGGAATAGGTCGGCGCGCGGCCAATGCCCGACCATGCGTCGGACGATATCGAATTGACTGAACCGTCGGAGCGATTGCGCGAGCGCCAATAACCCAGCGTGGCGACAACGATGCCAGGGTTCACGTCGTCGGTTACGCGGGCAACGCCTTCGAAATTGCCGCGCGCATTGGCAACGCGTACCGGATCGCCCTCGCGGATGTTGCGCGCGTTCGCATCGAGCGGCGAAATCAGCACATACTGCTCGCCCTGGATGCGCACCTTGTGCGGTTCGTTCGCATAACAGGAGTTGAGGAACGCGTGGCTCTTGGGCGAGATGATGTTGAGCGGATATTGCCGCGCCAGATCAGGGCAGGTTTGTGGTGATCTGCGGTTGGGAACATAGCCGGGCAGCGGGTCCAGCAGGTCGCCGTCCTGTTCACCCTCGTACATGGCGCGGAACGGCGGAGCGACAAAATTGCGGGCGTCGTTCAGCAGCATCTCGACTTTGCCGGATGGCGTCGGGAAGTTGCCTGCAGCGTGGGGCACGCGGTTGTCGGCGGTGCCGACGTTGACGCGAAAATAGCCGTGGGTGCGGAAGTGCTCCATGTCGATGCCGCCCATGCGCGGATCGTCCCACAGCAGATAGGCTTCGCACAGCTCACTGTCGGTCATCTGGAAGATGGGATCGTCAAACTCCATCTCCTTTGCCAGCAGGCGCCACATATCGCTGGTGGGTTTGCACTCGCCCGGTGGCTCAACGGCCTTCTGGTTATAGGTGAGATAGAAGTGCCCCCACGACCACATCATGTCTTCCGCTTCGGCCGCCATGGCCGCTGGCAGGATGATGTCGGCGTATTTGGCCGTGTCGGTGATGAAGTGCTCGGCGACGATGGTGAAAAGATCTTCGCGCTGTAATCCGGCGCAGATCTTGTTTGTCTCCGGCGCCTGACTGACCGGATTGGTGCAGAACACGAACAGGCTTTTGATTGGCGGATCGAGTTGCATCTCGCCGGTTAGCGCCTGGCCTAGCCGCAGGTTATTGACGACGCGTGTGCCGGGCTTGATCCAGTCCGGCCGTGCGGCCTTGGCCCAGTCGACCGGGAACTCCCACAGTGGCAATTGCAGGACGCCGCCGCCGACATGGCGCCACGCACCGGCTAGGGCAGGCAGGCAGTAGATGGCGCGCGAAGCCTGGGCACCGCCGGCGGAGCGCTCTATGGCGACGCCAATGCGGATTGCGGCCGGTTGCGAGGTGGCGTATTCGCGCGCGAACTTCATCACATCGGCGGCCTTCACACCGGTGATTGCCTGCACGTATTCCGGCGTGAATTCCTTGGCGCGTTCTTTCAGCTCCGGAAAACCCACCGTGTAATTGTCGACGTACTCCTGATCGACGAGACCCTGCGCGATCATGGAATTGATGATGCCCATCGCCAGCGCGCCATCGGTGCCCGGACGCGGACAGATATGCCAGTCGGCGCCCTTGGCCGTGCGTGAGCGGAACGCATCGATGACGACAACCTTCGCGCCGCGTTTGCGCGCTTCGAGCACGAACGGCCAGTGATGCAGGTTGGTGGAAATGGTGTTGCACGCCCAGATGACGATATACTTCGCGTGCACGAAGCTTTCCGGGTCGACGCCGCCGGTAGGGCCAATCGTCAGCAGCCATGCCGATGATGAGCCCGATGTGCAGAAGGTCTTTTCGTTGACGGTCGAGCCGAGGCGATTGAAGAACGGATCGCCGGAGTTGATGCCCTGCACCAGCCCCATGTTGCCCAGATAGCTGTAGGGCATGATGGCTTCGGCGCCGTGCTCATCGATGATGGCGCGCCAGCGCTGGCCGATCTCTGAAATCGCTTCGTCCCAGGTGATGCGCTCAAAATTGTTGCCGCCGTTAGGGCCCGATCCCTTCGAGCCGACGCGGCGCAGCGGATACATCAGCCGTTCCGGGTTGGCGTGGTGGTCGTGAAAGTCTTTCAGCTTCACGCACAGGGTGCCGCGCGTGATGGGGTGATCCTTGTTGCCGCGCACGTTGACGAGTTTGCCGTCCTCAACCTCGTAGTGCATCGAGCAGGTATCGGGGCAGTCGTGGGGGCAGGCACCAAAATAGGTTTCCTGCTTTACCTGATCGTCCATTGCGCGCCTCCCCAGCGACGTCTTTTGTTGTTGCACTCAGTGGCGGCAATAGGATGGCTCTATCGCGCCATAGAGAGCGTCGTGCGGCACTTTGGCATCGATGCTGATGTCGATCAAGCGGAGGAACGGGCAGCGCCAGGCAGATGCGCATGCGATGCGAGGTGTCCATAGCACCACGACATTCGCTGGCCTGCAGGCTTGGATTGAGAAACGGGCGCCGCTTTATTGGCTATCGCCTCAGCGTACGCTGTTGCCTGGATAGGTATGCGTTTCGCCGCGACTGTCGCTGACGCACAGGCTGTCGCCGTCGCGATGAACGTAGTTCGGGCCGATCGGAACCTTGCCGTGTGCGCCGGGAATATCCAGCACATAGGTCGGCATCGCGAGCCCGGAAATCCGGGAGCGGAGCGCCTGCATCAGCGCCTGCCCCTCTTCGATGGACGTGCGCAAATGCGCGGTGCCGGGCGCAAGGTCGCCGTGGTGCAGGTAATAAGGCTTGATGCGATTTTCGACGAAGGCGCGCATCAGCGTTGCCAGCGTTTCGACGTTATCGTTCACGCCGCGCAACAGCACCGTCTGGCTGACCATGGCGACGCCGCTGTCGATCATGCGTGAGCATGCGTTGCGGGCCGCATCGGTCAACTCGCGCGGGTGATTGGCGTGCAGCGCGACGTATACCGTTTTACGCGGCGCCTTCAGCGCTTTGACCATCGCGTCGGTCACGCGTTCGGGTGCAACGACGGGCACGCGTGAATGCCAGCGAATGATTTTGACATGGTCGATGGCGTCGAGCGCGGCGGTCACTTCGGCAATGCGGCGCGGCGACATAATGAGCGGATCGCCGCCGGTGAGAATGACCTCCCAGATTTCCGGTGTCGCGCGGATGTAATCAAGTGCCGCCTGCAGTTCCTGTTCGCCGAGCGCGTTGCTTTTGCCGGGGCCGACCATCTCGCGCCGGAAGCAGAAGCGGCAATAAACCGGACACACATGCACCAGCTTCAGCAGCACGCGATCGGGGTAACGGTGAACGATGCCGGGCACGGGGCTTTTTAGTGTGTCACCGATCGGGTCGGCATTCTCTTCGGGCAGGATGTCTAATTCGCGCGGATCGGGAATGAACTGACGCGCGATCGGATCGTCAGGGTTCGAAGTATCTATCAACGCCGCCATCGCAGGCGTAACGGCAACCGCATACCGGCTGCCGACCGGCGCCAGTTCGTCAGCACGCCGCGCCGGGATCAGGCCGGCATCGGCCAGATCGTCGGTGGAGGTTAGCGTTCTGCGAAATGCCGTCATGCCTTGCCTGTGCCTGCAACGGAAAACGCTGCGGTTGCCGCTTCCGAAAATGGCCCCGGACGGCCCGCGTGATGAATGCGCCACGGCGCAAAAAGTTTGCTGCGGCCGTTGTTGATAGCTGGGAAACGCCTGAACAACCACACTACAGGACGCCGCTTTTCGCGTACGGATGAGGCCAACCAGTGCATGCGTCCCGTCAGTTGAAGTCACTCCGTAGTGGGTTGTTGAGGAGGCGTTTATGCGTCGTCATTTGTTTGCCGCGTGCGTTGCGTTTGCAGGAATTTTCGGTGTCGCCGAACAGGCTCAGGCCGGCGGAACACCGGGGGGCTTCGACTATTATCCGCCCGATCCCAAATCCTGGGCTGGATTGTACTTCGGCGCCCACATCGGCGGAACCTGGGGCAGTTCAACTGCCCGCGACGTCGGCGGAGCCACCATCCTTTACGACTCCTTGAGCTTTTCGCCTAGCGGCGTCGTGGCCGGCGCAACGCTGGGCTACAACTGGCAGACCGGGCCGGTGGTGTTCGGCGTTGAAGGCGATATCGGCTATCTCGGGCTCGCAGGCACGGGCGGATACTATCTGCCGTTTGCCTATGACGCTTCGACCACAACTGATTCCGACTTCTACATCAGCTTGCGCGGCCGCCTTGGCGTCGTCGCGAACGGCTGGCTCTGGTACGTGACCGGCGGCTACCTCGGCGCCGATACGCAGGTGTCGGTGCTCGAAGCCTGCACGCTCTTCTGCGCGTCGCCGGTCGTCAGTGCCTCATCGACGGGCTTCCGCAACGGCTGGACGCTGGGCGGCGGTCTGGAAACGATGCTGCAGGGCGGTTGGACGGCGAAGGTCGAATATCTCTATTACGACTTGGGCACTGTCTCGCTGACCACGCCTTCGGGTGGCGGCATCGGTGCCAATACATGGCATGTCGAGACCGACGGAAACATCGTGCGCTTCGGCCTGAACTATCGCTTCAACTCGATCCAGTTCGGCTACTAAGCGCGCCACCCATCGGATCAAAACTTTCGCGCTTGCGGCAATGCTTCTGGAGCAACCGGCGAACCAACGCCGGTTGCTTTAGTTTCGCGCTATATTCTTATGAATGGCCGCCCGATGCGGTGATGATTTCGCCGGTGATCCAGCCTGCGTCGTCGGAGGCGAGGAAGGCCGCAACCTTTGCGATGTCGGCCGGCAGGCCAACCCGGCGCAAAGGCGTTTCCGCTATCACCTGCTGCTCAAACGGCGAACCGATTACGCCCAATGACTGCGATCCTTCCGTCGAAATAAGACCGGGATTGAGCGACACCACGCGGATGTTGCGCGGGCCGAGTTCCTGCGCGTAGGTGCGGGTGAGAGTGTCGAGCGCGCCCTTCGTCGCCGAATAGACGGACGAATTCGGCACGGGGCTGAACGCAACCACCGAACTCACGTTGATGATGACGCCGCCGCTGCTGGGAAAGTGCTTCACTGCCGCTTGCGTCGTCAGGATCGGCCCGAGCACGTTGATGCGGAAATGGCGCTCGAAGTGGGCTTCCGTGATTTCCTCAAGGGGCTTGAAGTCAAAGACGCCGGCGTTGTTGATCAGGATGTCGACGCGGCCAAACGTCTGCTTCGCGGCATCGAACAATGCGGTGACGTCATCGCTCTTGGAGACGTCTCCGCCCATCGCGATGGCTTTGCCGCCTGCCGCAGTTATGTCCGCCACGACGCGATCTGCGCCCTCCCGGCTGGATGCATAATTGACGACAACCGAGGCGCCCTCAGCCGCCAGCGTCCGCCCAATCTCCGCGCCGATGCCTTTGGAAGCGCCGGTCACGACTGCTACTTTTCCGTCCAGTTTACCCACGATTGGCTCCAGTTCGAGAGTCTGATGATGTCATTTCGACAATCATCTAAGTATCGAAGTGTGCCGATCAAGGGGGATGGTTTGATTTTCATGCTCGGGGTGCCGGGGTCGCATCGCGTGTCGAGCCGCGCTGCTGCGACGGCGGTTTGCGCGGAGCGACCGCAACGGCGTCAGATGTTGGCGAGCTTGGCCAAATACGCGCGCAGGACGGCTCGGTTTACCGTCATGCTCATGGCCTTGCCGACGCGCGTGACGTCGATGAGGCCAGCGGTTTCCAGCTCTTTCAGATGATGGGAGATGGTGGCCGCACTGATGTCGTGCTTTTGCGCCAGCGCGAGGCAGGGCAGGCCGTCCGTAGCTGCGCCGATCTGCTCCAGAATTTGATGGCGACGCGGCTCGGCCAGGGCGCGGGCGATCAGCGCAACCTGCTTGTCGGTGAGTTCCACTTCGGGTTCGGTAGTCATGAGTGGAATATGGCGCATTGCCTGCGCTTCTCCAACTTTTAGGGCGCGATCAGTGTTCGGGCGGCTGCGGCGTCCATAGGATCTGATCGATACGCGTTGCGCCGGTTGCCAGCATCACCACACGGTCGAAACCCATCGCGCATCCAGATGCAGCAGGCATATGGGCCAGCGCGGCGATGAAGTCATCGTCCACCGGATATCGCTCGCCGTAGCGCTCCTGCTTGCGATCCATTTCCGCCGTCAGCAGCTCGCGCTGGGCTTGCGGGTCGGTCAGTTCGCCGAAGCCGTTAGCCAGCTCGACGCCGCAGCAATACATCTCGAACCGCTCGGCCAGGCGCGCATCGTCTTCGCTGGCCCGGGCGAGTGGCGCTTCCGATGCCGGATAGTGCGAGAGCAGCGTCGCGCGCCCCAGTCCAAGCTTGGGCTCGACGAGCGCGGTCAGCACCTTGGCGAAGATGTCGGCCCAATCGTCATCGGGGCGCGGCGCGATACCGGCTGAAGTCGCAGCAGCGGCCAGCGCCTCGCGGTCGTTGCCGGTTGGGGCAATCGTCGCCATCAGGTCTATGCCGGCATAACGGCTGAATGCTTCAGCTACCGACAGCTGCTCGGGGGCGGCGCGAGCGTCGGCAGTGTGGCCGCGCCAGGAGACCAGCGAAGCACCGGCAGTCTTTACGGCCAGCTTCAGCAGCTCGCCGCAGTCATCCATCACGGCTGAATATGGCTCATAGGCGCGATACCATTCCAGCATGGTGAATTCGGGCGCGTGCAGGGGGCCGCGCTCGCGGTTGCGGAACACTGGCGCGAAGGTAAAAATTTTCTTCTCGCCAGCGGCCAGCAGCTTCTTGCAGGCAAATTCGGGCGAGGTGTGCAGATAGAGGGCGCGCCGCTCCAGATCGGTGCCGATCTGTTCCGTACGGTAGGCATGCAGATGCGCCTCATTGCCGGGGGAGGTCTGGAGAATGGCGGTGTCCACCTCCACGAAGCCGCGTTCTTCGAACCAGGCGCGCATGGCGCTCTTGATGCGCCCGCGGGCCAGCAGGGCCGGGCGGCGGTCGGCGTGGACGTCGGCGTTCCACCAGGGTCTGTCAGTGCTCATGGTGCCTGCATAATCCATTGCGGCGCCCCGGAGCAGGGGGCCATGGTGCGGTAATGTCGGCGCCCGGCTCCGGGGGCGCCTTGGCGTTTGGCCCTGGAAAGGGTATGAGAGCGCCGAAACTTACCGCTATTGGCCGCAGGAAGCGCACCCCCGAGCGTCGGTCCGGCCCCCTTTTGAATTAATGGAGAACTCTGTGGCTAAGGTCATCGCCTCTTCGGTGCGCAAGGGCAACGTGCTCGATCTCGAAGGCAAGCTCGCCGTCGTCATCCATGCCGAGAACATTCATCCCGGCAAGGGCACGCCGGTCACCCATCTTGAAATGCGCCGCATTGCCGATGGCGTGAAGGTGACGGAGCGTTATCGCACCACCGATCAGGTCGAACGCGCCTACCTTGAGGAAAAGGATTACAACTACCTCTACGAAGACGAGATCGGTTTCACGTTCATGCACCCTGAAACCTACGACCAGATCACCGTCTCGCGCGACGTGATGGGCGATCAGGCCCAGTGGCTGCAGGAAGGCATGACCTGCACGCTGTCGCTGCATGAAGGCGTGCCGATCGCGATCGAGCTGCCGCAGCGCGTGACGTTCGAAATCGTTGAAGCTGATCCGGTGGTGAAGGGTCAGACCGCTTCATCGTCCTATAAGCCGGCCAAGCTTGCCAATGGCGCGCGCGTGATGGTGCCGCCGCATATCGGAGCGGGCACGCGCGTTGTCGTCATGACGGCCGACGGCTCGTACGTCGAGCGCGCGAAGGACTGACGCCTTCGCTACTCTTTACCCTCAGCCATACCGCGCCATGACTGGATGAGAATGGCGCGGTTGGCGGTGTGGTCGCGCTCGCACTGAGCGCCCAGTATCTGCACGATCGTTCCGCCATTGTAGAATTGATACGGCACGCGGCAGTCAGCCTCGCGCGCCGTCAGCCAGATGCGCTGCGCCTTGCGCACATCGTTGGCAGTCTCGGCGCCGACGAGCGCCAGCAGGCGCTTGTACTCTTCATTCAGAAGCTTATCCCAGACTTCGGTTTCGCGCATCGTGCAAGCGACCGTGCCCGGCGTCGACTGGCCCTCGGGCGTCTCGCTGCACGGATCGGACACGCGGCCGATGCAGGCGTGCGCGTCCTTCTGGGACTGCTCCATCTCACGCAAGCAGGTTGTGATTGTCGAGGCGTCTTCTGAGGCGGCGCTCGCGACCGGCGAGAAAAGAACGATGCCACCTACAACGCAAAGCGCTTTGATCCATGACATGCCGGTTCAATTCTCCGCTGTACACGCCGCCAGGCTGCCAGCGGCTGATTGAAAGCTGTTCTACGAATCATCTAGCAAGGGAAGATAAATACATAGTGGCGTCCGCTCTCAACATTTGCGGAGATACCAATGACATCGCTGAGCCGGGCACGTCTGCATATGGCAGCCTGCCTTCTAGCTTGCGCGCTACCGGGCACGGCGATGGCAGACGGGATGGCGGTTGCCTCCGATGCCGGAGCAGAGGTCCCGTTCGCCTGGAGCGGCCTTTATATCGGTGCGCACCTTGGCGGCGGCGCAATCCTGAGCGACGTTTCCGATTCAGCCGGTCCCTCGACGTTCGGTAATCCGCTGATCAGCCCGGCGCCGCTTGCCGGCGTGCAGATCGGCTACAGCTTTCAATCCGGCAACATGGTCTATGGGCTTGAAGCAGACGTAAGCTTCCCCGACGATGCTGGCACCGGCACCTGCTCGGCGCTCTCGGGCTCCTTCATGAACTCCACCTGCCGCGTGGAAACCGATGCCTTCGGAACGCTGACCGGCAAGCTTGGTGTGACGGTGGGCGAGGCGGGCCGTGGCCTGATTTACGGTAAGGCAGGCGCCGCCTGGATGAGCGGCGAACTGCACACGGCGATCAATGACGCCACATTGGGCGCCGCCGGAAACCCTATCGGTTCGCGCACGGAAAGCCTGCAGCGCTGGGGCTGGACGTTGGGCGCGGGAACCGAATACGCGCTGACCGGCAACTGGTCGCTCGCCGCCGAATATGACTACCTGAACTTCGGCACCAGTTCCGTTACCCTGATGCCAAGCGCGTTCGTGGATAATGCTGGCGCGATAACCGCCACTGTTCCGGCGCGGCAGGGCAGCGTTTCGCAGGAAATGCACCTGTTCAAGATCGGCCTCAACTATCGCTTTGGCAACGGCGTGCTGGCCGACAGCGTTGCGGAAGCACCAGTCCGCCAGTCGACGATGGCGCTGAATGGCTTCACCTTCGATCTGGGCGGCCGCTACTGGTACAGCTGGGGGCGGCACAAGTACGACCTCGGTCTGTTCAAGGGCACAGCGGATCCGACAACCTCGATCTCGCGCCTGACCTACGGCGGCATTGAAGCCAGCACCGGTGAAGCGTTCGGCCGTGTTTCGGCGCCATGGAATCTGTTCGCCAAGGGCTTCATTGGCGGCGGCGGCATCCACGGCGGCAAGATGAACGACGAGGACTTCGGCATTCCGGGCCCCGGCAATGTCGGCGTGGTGCCTTATACAAACACGCTCAGCTCAGCATCCGGCGACGTGCCGCTCTACGGTACGATCGACGTCGGCTATGACTTCTGGCGCACGGCGAATTATCGGTTCGGCGCGTTTGTTGGATACAACTTCTACAAAGAAGAGATCAGTGCTTACGGCTGCCGGCAGACCGCCAACGCAATTGGCCCTTGCTCGGCGGCTGAGGGCGGACCGGTTGCGGGAACCGGACACGCGATCATCGATCAGGAGGCACGCTGGCAGTCGATGCGCCTGGGCGCTGCAGGCGAGTTTTATCTCGTGCCCGGCCTGAAGGTCAGCGCCGAAGCTGCCTATCTGCCGTATGTGCATGTGACGGGCCGCGATCACCATTACTTCGGCAACACGCCCGCAATCGCCAGCATCAATCCTTTGACCGGCTACGGTACCGGCGCTCAGATCGAGGCGATGCTGTCCTACGATGTGACCGAGAATATCAGCCTGGGTGTTGGTGCCCGCTACTGGGGCATGTTCACGAAGGCAGGCAGCTTCCGCAGAACCTATGACTCGCCGAACCCTGTTCCGGCTCCGCAGCGTCATCAGAATGCGAAGCTCGATTCAGAGCGGATCGGTATTCTCGGCGAACTGACTTACCGCTTCGACTGACATAAGTCGTGTGCGGGCAATCCGCTGCTAAAGAAAACGGCGCCGTCCTGGACGGCGCCGTTTTTCGTATGCGATCATAGCAACAAGCTTCAGGCGTAGTCGTGCTTTCGCCCGACCTCGAACACTTCCATGATGCGCGCACCGCGATGGGGGCCGTCGACGACGAACGTCCACCGGCCTTCGGTGTAGGTGTCGCACATCTTCACACCCTTCACGAGAATCCAGTGCCCTTCCTTGCCCTTGTGAACGGCCAGGATGTAGTGCTTCCAGACGTTGCGCGGCTTCTGCATCCACGTCCAAAGTGTCGGACGCTCCTTGCGCGGCTTCGTCATGTACGTCTCTTTCACCGTCATGCCGTAGCCGAAGTGCGCGAGTGCGGCCGCGACATCCTCCGAGCCGGTGCCTTTCACGGGCGTGCCGTCCGGGTGCAGCCGGTGCGTGCGGATGATGTCCTCGATTTTCGAGATCGGGTAACCGGTAATCGCCGAAAGAACATAAGGGCCGCAGAACGCTGTGCGGCCGGTATCGTTCTTCGCTTCGGAAAGCCCCGTCGGCGTCCGGTCAAAGACTGCCAGCGTATCCATGTATTCCTCTTGAGGTTGGTTAACGAAATGTCATGCTAAGAGGTTTACGAATGGTTAACGGGTGTCCGAACTTCAGGAGGGGTACCGGATGTTTGTCGTCGTCGTTTTCCTAGAGGCCCATCTCGGGCGGCAGGCAGAGTTGCGCGATGCCTTGCGTCGCCATGGCAAGCTGAGCATTGAGCGTGAGGAGGGATGCCGACGCTACGATGTCAGCGTCGATCCGATCGAGGGCAACGCGTTTCTGCTCTATCAGGTCTACGAGGACGAGGCGGCCTACCGCGCCCATCGGGAATTGCCCCACTATGCCGACTTCCGGCTGCTCAGCGACCCGTGGGTGAAATCGCGCCGCGTGCTGACCTATGAAAGTGTCGCAATTCTGGGCGGCACTTGAAGCCGGTCGTGTAGCAACCCATTCCATTTCCAAACCGTTGTGATGACGGCATACGATTGCCGTATGCATCATTGGCGTCTCGAAGTTCGCCGAGCACGCATGACCGAGGAAGGACCTCCCTTGAACGTCACGTTTCTGCAGGAGCTGTTTGGGTCAATCGCCGAGCAGGGGCGTAGTTTGCTGCCAAAATCGCTGTTCGGTGTCGAAGGCGATACCGACATCAATGGATTGGCGCGCGCGCTGACCTCAGGGCGCGGCGAAGCTTCCGGCGTTGCGGTGGCCCGGGCGTTGCTCGACCGCTATGCCGAACTCGATGCCGACGGACGCATCCGCTTCTTCAAGTTTTTGGCATCCGACATGCAACCGGACCCGGCGCGTGTTTCCGAGGCCGCGAGGGCCTATCTCGACGCGCCGTCGCCACTGGAGCTGTCGCGCCTGCAGAAAGCACTGGAGAGCCCGCGCACGGAGTTTTTCCGCCGGTTGCATCTGGCGCCGGGTGCAACGCCGGAAATCGTCGCCATGCGCCACGACCTGCTGCGCGTTCTGCCTACAGATCCAGAGCTGATGGGCGTCGATGCCGATCTGCGGCGCCTGTTTTATGTCTGGTTTAATCGCGGCTTTCTGGTTCTGCGTCGGATCGACTGGAATACGCCTGCTGTGATTCTGGAGAAGATCATCCGCTACGAGGCGGTGCACGAGATTCAGGGTTGGGACGACCTGCGCCGACGCCTCGACCCGGCAGATCGCCGCTGCTTCGCGTTCTTCCATCCCTCGCTGGTCGATGAGCCGCTGGTGTTCGTCGAGGTGGCGCTGATGCGCGATGTGCCCGATGCCATCGAGCAGGTGCTGGAAGAGCCGCATGCGGAACCGGATTCAAAAGCGCCGACGGCGGCGATTTTCTATTCAATCTCCAACTGCCAGGAGGGGCTGAAGGGCATCACCTTTGGCAGCTTCCTGCTGAAGCAGGTGGTTGAGGAACTGATGCGCGAGCAGCCGAGCCTGAAAAATTTCGTCACGCTGTCTCCTGCGCCGAAGTTTGCGTCGTGGCTGCGTGCGACCGCGCGCTCCGCCGAGCAGGGCGACAACGAAGAACGGGACGTTGCTGCCGAGGCACGCGCGCTTCTGGCTGCGGTTGGCGCATCTGACTGGGCTGCGGCCGCCAGTGGTGACACCGAGGCAGCCGAGGCGATAGAGGCATCGATGCTGTCGCTGGCCGCGCAGTATTATCTCAACGCGAAGGGAGCCGATGGGCGGCCGGTGGACCCGGTGGCGCGTTTCCATCTCGGCAACGGCGCGCGGCTGGATCGCATCAACTATCTGGCCGATACCTCCGACAAGGGGCTGCGCGATGCCTTCGGGATCATGGTCAACTATCGCTACGATCCCAAGGAGATCGAACGCAATCATGAGGACTATGCCAACGGCGGTGTGATTGCGGCCTCGCGGGCGGTGCGTGCCATGCTGAAGCTGAAGCCAAAGGTTCCGCTCGGTCACGCCGAGGGCGCCGGAGGGCAGCCCGCACTGCCGGCTCCGGATGCGGTCGGGTCGGCACCGGCAACGTCTTGAGAAGATCGTTTGATGAGAAAGCCGGTGCGTCGGGATTTAGCCAAATCTAGATGCGGCGGCAGAACCAGTGTGCGGATGTGGCGGTGCCATGGAGGCATTCTTAAGACCGGCCAATGCAACCTGCCTGCGGATGGCGGCGGCCGTAATTCTGCTGGTACTTGTCACCGCTCTGCCCCAGCGGGCACAATGGACCGGCGCGATGCCGAGAGGCTGCAGCAACTGACGCCAGAGATATTTGCAATTGGCTGGAGAAGACGATGCGCTACGGAGACGACGATCGCGAAAGCCGGAACGTTGAAGACCGGCGCGGCGAGCGCGGGGGCTTTCGTTTCCCTGGCGGCTTTCCCGGCGGCTCGGGAGGCAATCGCATCCGCATCCCGATGGGCGGCGGAAAGGGCGGCGGCAGCATCTGGACCATTCTGATCATCGGCGGCATCCTGATGCTGCTCGGCGTCAATCCGTTAGACCTTCTCACCGGCGGCGGCGGGCAGTTCCCGCAGGTACCGCAGATGCCGGAATCCAGCCGCCAGGTTCCCACGCGCGAAGCCGATCGCGGGCCGAATATTCCGGGTCTGCCCGGTGGCACACAGGTCAGCGGCCAGGACGACATGAAGCGTTTCGTGTCGCAGGTTCTGGCGGACACTGAGGATGTGTGGAAGCAGGTGTTCTCCAGCTTCGGCCGCAACTACTCCGAGCCGCAGATGGTGCTGTTCTCCGGCGCCACGCGCACGGCGTGCGGCACGGGCATGGCTCAGATGGGGCCGTTCTACTGTCCGCTGGATCGCAAGATCTACATCGATCTATCGTTCTACGACATGATGAAAAAGCGCTTCAACGCACCCGGTGACTTTGCGCAGGCCTACGTGATTGCGCACGAGGTCGGTCACCACGTGCAGAAGCTTCTCGGCATCGCGGACAAGGTGCAGGAGATGAAGATGTCGATGAGCGAGCGCGAGGCCAACGCTGTGCAGGTACGCATGGAGTTGCAGGCCGATTGCCTCGCTGGCGTGTGGGCCAATCTCAACGATCAGGTGAAGAACCGGTTGCAGCCGGGTGACGTGGAAGAGGGCCTCAACGCGGCGAGCCAGATCGGCGACGACATGATCCAGAGGCGCACACAGGGCACAGTGGTTCCCGATGCCTTTACGCACGGCAGTTCGGAGCAGCGCGTGCGCTGGTTCAAGCGCGGTCTCGATGCTGGCGATATCAGCCAGTGCGATACCTTCAATACCAACGCGCTGTAGTTTACTCAGCAAGTCGAACGGTTTCGTTCAGTGAACGGCGCAGTTCCTCGGGAGCTGCGCCGTTTGTGTATTCGGGGGAGGCGAAGCATTGGCTTTCTTTTTCGCCGCGCCTTGAGCCGCTGGTCGTTTCTCGGGGATTGTTATCGCTGCTGAGCTTTTGTCAGGTCGTGGCATAATTCGCCTGGCTTTGTGTGAAGCTCGGTCCGCCGGGTACTGACCGGACTGCCAGTCCGCAAAGGCGGTGACCGCAGTTTTGGAATTGTTTTAGCTCGCGGTTTTAACGCTGGCGCTCAAAAAGCCCAATTATCCGGGCCTTTGACGAGGCTGATATATGTTTGGAACCGCTTGGGGCACAGGCCGTTTCCTCGCCAAATGTGCAACCGGTGTCAGGGCCTCATATGTTTTGCAGTTCTTCCTATTTGACCTTTGAAGGGCCTGCACCCATCTATGAACGCGTTGGCCAATGCTTCGGCCAGCCGCGGTGATTTGCAGAGCAAGTTTGCGCCGCGAAACCAAACGCTAAGACGCTGTGCAGCGATCTGCACGGCTCGGCTCGAAGGAGAACAACGATGGCAAGTGTCGCACAATCGTCAAAAGACCGTACTCCGCTGGCTCACGTATGGGCCGGCATCTCCTGTTGCATGTGTTGCTGAGGCATTCGGGCAAATTCGGCCTGGCGACAAATAACTGACATCAAAACATGCAAAAGGAGCGCCGGTAGATAGGCCGGCGCAAGGAGCAACTATGTCCTCACAAGCCTATATCATCGAGATCGGAAGCGACGCCGTTGGCATCGTCGTGCGCGAAGAAGGCGAGGCCTCTTTCCGCTTCCACTCTGCAATCGGTGCCTTCCAGGCGCTTGACGGCAAGCGTTTTGCGACGGCCTCCGCCGCGCAGCGTGCGGCCGATGATTTGCACGGCGTCCGCAGGGCGCGTGCGAACGTGCACGCGGCAGCAAATGCACGGCAGCGCGAACGCAGCAGCCGTGGCCGCAGCTCCAATCCCAGCCTGGAGCACAACATCAACGGCAGACATGACGCTTTCGCGCTTGCGCTGGCGTGAAGCCGAAGTGGCTTCGGTTAGTGTGTCGTGTTGAGTTGAAACCAGATCGAGCTCCCGCGTGTGACAATACATGCGGGAGCTCTTTCGTTTGTGTGGGGTCTTTGCTGCATGCCTTTTCCGCAGCATCCGCTGCGTTGCGGTTTGCCCGTGACGCGAATGTAGCGGTCGCCTGCTCGCGATCGTCTTCCAGTGGCATCATGGTCCGCGGCCGCAGATACGCGCTTTTAGACTTCGATGGGGTGGCAAGGAATTGTTGTCCGGCAGCATGCTCACTGTGGTGGCGGGCGCTGTGCTGGTACGGAATGCTTAGGGTCGCGGCGAGCAGCGCATCAATGGCGGCTTCCTCGATTATGCGGGGCACGCGAGCTTCACGCTGCGGTAGACGAGATGGAGCGCTTCATCAGCTTTCTGAAGCGCAGCTTCTGGATACTGTTCGTCGCGTTTGGCTGGGTTACTGTCGGGCAGGATGGCCGCGATTGCGCGCGCTTGCTGCGTGAGGTTGCCGCCGCCCGCGCGCACTGATCGAGCGGGCAGCGCTGCAGCCGCTATCGCTCTCGACGGCGCCCGATCGATACGCTTAGTGCGGCCGATCTAATGCGCCATGCGCGTCTACTCAGTGTCTACGCTGCGCTGTTCCCGGAGGTGTATTATGAGCCCGTGTAGCACGGGCGCGTTGTGCCATTGGCGATGGACCTGCGCACGCAGCATTGTTGGACAGCGACGGCCATCGCCAGCCTGCGGTCGAGCGAAAGTATGCCAGCTTCGCCAGTTTCCTTGAGGAAGTTGCTGCGGTCTGAGCGGGATGCGCGTGGCGTGCGCTCACACCGGACGCAGGCGCGGACCGTTGGCTTCCCGGCAATGAAGGTGCTGGAATAATACGACTTCAGCATATTGACTGACGCCGTCGACGCCCATCCGGAAGCTGGCCTCGCTCAGTTTCGTGGAGCGGGTGGAGAATTTGCTTCTGCTCGGAGCACCCCGGCAACGGAAAGGTGCACCTCGTGATCGCCTTTGGATTCTTCAGGCATCGTAGGGCAAGAAGGTAGGCTCCCGTGGTCGCGGTACCTCGTCATGGCGCTAGAGGCGGCACGGCGGACCCGCATGAAGAGAGGACCTGCATCGCCACAGCGGCGCGCCTGAGGCTGTTGATCATGGCTGAAATCCCCAGCCTACGGTACGGACGCTAGCGGGTCTACTGCCTAGCAGGCCGTCGCCCGGCGCAATGGAAACGGCGCGATGTCATGACATCGAACTTTGCGTTCAGCAGATTGGACGATGTGTCCGCGGGTTATGGGTGCCCAGTGCGGCAATGCTCAACCGCGTGCTGAATCAGTCGGCTGTCCGTTCGGATCGGTGGTGAGAGCCCGGCTCAAGGATGAGTGCCGCGCTGGCATCAAGGCTTGGCCGCAGCGCGCCCAAAGGAGAGGGCAGAAACAAACGCGTGAGGTCGTTGCTCTAGGGCGCGGGCAATGACGATGACGGAGCGTAGGGTGGGTTCAAGTTGAGAGACGCGAGAAAACCTCGGCCAGTCCCAGGTGCCGTTGGAAAACAGGCTTGGCGCCCGTCTTATGCTCCTCCCGCATTCTGACGCTGATTTGGAATAGCAATTACATTTGCGATGAGGCGTGAGGAGCCGGCGTTGAAAGATGGGCCGAGCTAAAAGCAAGAAGCCGCCCGGTGAGGGGCGGCTTCCGCTTAAGTCGGATGGTCTGTGCGGATCAGAAGTTGATCAGCGCGCCAGCCTTCACGTACTGGAAGTCTTCGTAGCTGCGGGTCGAGTTGTCGCTGTACTCAATGTGGCGATAGGAGACCCACACCGACATGGCAGCGGCGTCAATTTCCTGTACGACACCGAGACCCCAGAGGTCGAAGTCGCTGGAGCGTACGGCTGCATTGCCACCGTTGAGGTTGGCTGAGACGAACGCGTTGCCGTCGGCCTGATTGTTCTCGTACTCACCGTAGAGAACGGTGTGACCGAGAGCAGACCAGCGCTCACGCAGACCAGCCTTGACGTAGTAGGTCTCGGACTCGCCAGCCGCCAGATCAAACTGGGCATTGCCGTAGGCACCGTAAACGAACAGGCCGGTCGGCACGTGCTCGATGTAGCCACCAACCTGGAAGTACTGGAAGGTGTCGCCCTGGATCATACCAGGGAAGGATTCGGTGCTCAGCTCATTGTAAGCTGCGGCGACGGCGACCTTGAAGCCGGCGTGCTCACCCGCGTAACGGGCTGCCACATCCCACATGTCGTCTTCGCCCCAAGAGGCCGAGACCGAGAAGCCGCCGAAGGTGGGCGAGTCGTAGCGGACAACGTTCTGCGTTGCGCCGTTGCAGTCACCGATAGCGCCACCGCCGCGGCAGCCGCCGACGCCGATGAACTGAATGCCGGTGGATGCAGTGGTGGCACGGTCACGGATGAAGAAGCTGGCGTAGTCGAACGCGACCCAGTTGGCGGGAACGAGCGAGCCCGAGCCGTCAACGAGAATGGCGGTGTTGTCCGAAGCCTGCGACTGCAGACCGACGCTGATCTTACCGAGCTGGTCGCTCTTCACGAACCAGAACGACTGCAGCAGATGGACGCCGTCAGCGACCAGAGCGCCGTTGTTGCCGTAGTCCTGCGTCAGGCCGAGCGAGTTGTTGTTACGAGCTTCGACGTGCAGCACATAACCGGCATACCAGCCCGGAGAAATCGTGGCACGGCCAGTGAACTTGAAGTGTGAGGACAGCGTGGCGCCGAGGTCACCGACGTAGGTGTTCGACTCGTAACCGTCGTCCCACCACATGACCTGCTGGCCAACCCAACCGGACACCGTCAGCGAAACCTTGCGGTTGCCCTTACGTGCGGTCGTCGCTTCGAGTTCGGCGATACGTTCTTCAAGATCGGCGCAGCAATTGCCGCCAAGATCCGCGGCCGAGGCGCTACCGGTGGAAAGACCACCAGCCAGCAGGCCTGCTGCCACGAGGGCACCTAGACTAGACTTTTTCATTGACCTACTCCCGTCTGCTTACTTTATCGGCGACGCCACACACAGAAGCCGCCTACTCCCTACGAAACCCAACGCAACCTATCGTTTACTTCGTTCTTTGCGCGCGGTGGAGGTCGACGGACCGAATCACCGCTCGGGGCAGAAGCTTAATCAGAGATTTACGCGAGATGAAACGCCTTGAGCGCGAAATGCCGTGGAATCCAGTGGGTATGTGGCCCGACAGCCACGACACCATTGATGGGCTTAAGGGACTGAAATAATAGTACATTTCTGGAATGTGGCTATTTTGTGCCACGGTCGTTGCGCCAAAGTTTGTGGATTTGCAGTTTGTCCGACTACGTCATTACGCGGTGTATGTTGTCGATAAGAGTGGAGCACATCGGAGTGAGAAGCCCTGTGCCGACGCGTCGCATGCCAGGCGACTTCGAAGCAGCCCTTCGGACGGTGTCACGCGCTTGCCGAAATTGTTGAGCTACACTATTCTGATGCAGCGCAAAATGAGCGCCGAGCGATTGCGTAGTCGCCGCGGGAAGCACCGCTAGGATGTTGGCCTAGCGCCATTTTTTACTCGCAGGCTACGCAGGCGACCACTCATCGGCACAAAAACACTGCGGCATGTTAAGTCGCGTTTACACGCATAGGGGCTGTTAAGTCGCTGTAGGTAAAACTCACGCATGAATTGGGCGTGTTTTTTCCCAACAGAGGCAACGGGATTGGTGCGACGTGCGTTGTGACCGAGAGAGCGCATTCTGACACGGAAAGCAGACTAAGAATGGAAGCGACGCGGTTGGACCGGAGATCGGTCCTGTTGTCGGCTGGCGCCTTCGCGGTCCTAGGGGCGGTACTGCGAGGTGAGATCTCCCATGTGGAGGCGGCGCCACTGACGGATGCTACGACGGCGTTCACCGGTGATCTGGTGAAGTCGATCGCCAAGGAACTGGCAGCCAGCGAATTTGCAAGTCCGGCCATGACGCTGCCGGAAGCGTTCAACCAGCTTTCCTACGATCAGTTTCGCGATATCCGCTTCCGCACCGATCAGGCGATCTGGCGGGGCGACCCCATCGATTTTGAGCTGCAACTGCTGCCGATGGGCTGGCTTTACAACACGCCGGTCGAGCTTTGGCTTGTCGATGGCGGTACCGCTCGGCGGCTGAAGGCGGATAGCAATCTGTTTTCCATCGGCCCGCTGGTGAAAGATGCCGGTGAGGGCGCGCCTTACGGCTTCTCCGGCTTCCGGGTGCATGGCCCTATCAACCGGCCCGACTATTTCGACGAGTATCTGGTGTTCCAAGGCGCGAGTTATTTTCGCGCTGTGGGACGTGAGCAGCTCTATGGCCTTTCGGCCCGTGGTCTGGCGGTAAACACTGCCCGACCCGGCGGCGAAGAATTTCCGCTGTTCCGCGCGTTCTGGATTGAAAAGCCGCAGCCGGGCGAGCGCTCCATCATTGTGCACGCTTTGCTGGACAGCGAGTCCGTGACCGGGGCCTATCGCTTTGTCGCTGAGCCCGGCGAGTCCACGATTGTGGACGTGGAAGCGACGCTCTATCCGCGCCGCGCGCTGAAGCATGTCGGTCTTGGCCCGCTGACGAGCATGTTCCTGCATGGCCCCGGACATCACCGCATCCGCGATGACTTCCGGCCTGCGGTCCACGACAGCGATGGTCTGGCGATCTTCAACGGTAATAACGAGTGCATCTGGCGCCCGCTGACCAATCCACGCCGTTTGCAGACCAGCGCCTTCCTGGACAAGAACGTGAAGGGCTTCGGCCTGTGCCAGCGTCCGCGTTCGTTCCATTCCTATGAGGATCTGGAAGCGCGATATGAAAAGCGCCCGACCGTCTGGATCGAACCCAAGGGCCGTTGGGGTGCTGGTTATGTGGAATTGATCGAAATTCCGACCGGCGAAGAGATCCACGACAACATCGTTGCGTACTGGAAGCCGACCAAGGAATTGGAAGCCGGTGTGCCGTTCACATTCGGCTATCGGATGCACTGGACGAACTCGTTGCCGGTGGCATGGAGCGGTGCGTTGACCGCAGCCACCCGCGTGGGACGCGGCAAGACCGATGGCACGACAAAGTTCATCGTCGATTTCGTCGGACCGGCGCTGCAAAACCGTTCGCAGATGCCTGTCGCGGTCGTGTCGGCGAACCCGGGCACGATCGCGGATGTGGCCGTGCACGAAAACCCTGAAATTAAAGGCCTGCGGGTGAGTTTTGAGCTCGATCCGGCCGGAACCGATCTTTGTGAACTTCGTTTGTCACTAAAGCTCGGAGATCAGCAGATTTCCGAGACATGGCTTTATCGATGGACCAGTTCATGAGCGAGATCACTGTGGCTGGCGAAAAAATTGGACGCTTGCCTGACGTCAGCAGCCCGGAGCTGTTGCCGCCGGAAGTGCCGCTCGACATGCCCGATCAGGACTTCAAGGCGCGGGGGGCGAAGCCCCGGCAGCGTCGGGGGTACTGGATTCCGCGCGCGGCTGTGTTCACCGGCGCACTGTTGCTGACGGCTGCATTTGCCTATGAGCTTTACGGCGTGCTGGCTGTCGAGCAGGCAACGCCGCTTCAGCTGCTATTCCTTGTGCTGTCGACGATCGCATTCGGCTGGATAGCGCTGGGCTCGCTGAATGCCGCGCTGGGGTTCATTCCGCTGTTTGGCGGTGAGAAGGCCGACACGCTGGATCTGCCGCAGCCGGGACCGGAGATGACGACCCGAACAGCGCTGCTGTTTCCGGTGTACCACGAGGATCCAGCCCGGATAGCAGGCACCATTCAGGCGATCGCGCTTGAGCTGCAGGCTATGGGGGCGGCAAAAGCATTCGACGTTTTCATCGTTTCGGATACGCGAGACGAGAGCGGTAACGGCGCGGGCGCTGCTGAGGAGAGCGCCTATCGCGCGCTGCGCCATCGGCTGAGCGATATCATTCCGGTTTACTATCGCCGCCGCCGTGACAACCACGCGCGCAAGGCCGGCAACATCAAGGACTGGGTGCGCCGGTTTGGTGGCGGCTACGCGCACTTCGTGGTGCTGGACGGCGACAGTGTGATGTCCGGCATGACGCTGGTGCGGCTGGCGCTGGCAATGGAGCGCGAGCAGACCGCAGGTCTGATCCAGACCGTGCCGCGCCTGACCGGGGCCTCCACACTGCTGCAGTACCTGACGCAGTTTGCATCCAATGTTTATGGGCCGCTGGTCGCGGCAGGACTGGCATTCTGGCATCGCGACCAGGGCAACTACTGGGGCCACAACGCCATCATCCGCACGGTGGCGTTTGCATCGGCTGCCGGCCTGCCGACGCTGCCGGGTCGTGCACCTTTTGGCGGCGATATTCAGAGCCATGACTTTGTCGAGGCGGTGCTGCTGGCCCGCGCCGACTGGGGCGTGCACATGGTGCCGACCATCGAGGGCAGCTACGAAGGCCAGCCGCCGACGCTGCCCGACGTGGTGGCGCGCGACCGGCGCTGGGCGCAGGGCAACCTGCAGCATCTTGGCATCGTGTTCACCTCGAACATCACCACGATGGGCCGCCTGCATCTGCTGATGGGCGCTACATCCTATCTGATGTCGCTGGTGTGGGCGTCGTCGCTGGTCGTTGGTATCGTGCTGGCGTTGCAGGGCCAGCAGATGATCCCGAGCTATTTCATCGACGAGAAGACGCTGTTCCCGGTGTGGCCGGTGACGGACCCTGGCGCGGCGCTGCGGTTGTTCTTCGCCACTATGGCGATCGTACTGATGCCGAAGTTTCTGGGGCTGGCGCTGGAGATCAAGCGGGCCTATGCGGCGCGCGAACGCCGCGGCCGGATGCGGGCCGTGGCCGGTGTGCTGACCGAAACACTGTTCTCGATCCTGATTTCGCCCATCCTGATGGTGACGCAGACGGTGGCCGTGTTCCAGGTGCTGTTCGGTTTTGACTCCGGCTGGCGTCCGCAGAGCCGCGACGGTGAAGGGCTCTCGTTTGTGTCGGCGCTGCGTTATCACCGCTGGCACATGGTGACCGGCGTGGTGATGGCGGTGCTGTGCTACGAGGCTTCGGCGCTGGTGCTGGCGTGGATGGCGCCGGTTATCCTGGGGCTGGTGCTTGCAGCGCCTGTGAGCTGGCTGACGTCACGCAAGGCACCGCGGATATTGCGCTCGCTGCTGTCGACCCGTGATGGCCGCAAGGAACCGGCAATCGTGGAAAGCGCGCGCCGCGCCGGTGACGAGTGGGCGATGCAGATCGCGAACCGCGCCATTGACGGCAAGGTGGTTCCGATCATTCGCGCGGCTTGATAAGCGGGCCGTCGCTGTTGCGGCGGCTGCTATGACAAGCTGACGGCTACCGATAATTCAGGACTTGCTGGCGGCGTCATCTGCGGATGGCGCCGCAGTCGTATTACGGCGGAACGCTTCCGCCAGCATGTCACGGGCGCGGACGGGCGGCGCGGAAATGAACGGCAGCGGCCGGCACACTTCCACCGCAGCGGCGCCGACGCGGGCGGTGAGCGCACCGTTGAACGCGCCTTCACCGAGACGGCGCGAGAGCCGCCGCAACAGATCCTGACCGAGGAACTGGCCAAGCAGATCGTCGGTGAGCGCGACGCCGCCGGTGGCGATGATATGGCCGACAACCATGCGGCCGAGACGCAGCGCGCCGAGTGTGCCGGGGCGGCCGCCATAAAGCCCGGCGATGGCGCGCAGCATGCGCAGGTTTTCTATCAGCACATACAGCATGGCGATCCACGGCATCGGGCTGATGGCGGTGACCATGCCGATGCGCTTGGCGGCGGCGAGGACGGTGCGACGCGCTTCCTGATCGATGGGCATCATCAGATCGCGGTCGGCGAGGGAAAGCAGATCGCCCGCAGGCATCACCGCGCGCTCATGCTCGGCGAAGCGAGCAAGAGGCCATTGCATATCGGGTCGCGCGCTGAGAATGCGCTTCAGATGTCGGATGGCACGGCGTTCGGCATCGATGTTTTTATCGTGCAGCGCGTGGGTGACTTCCTGGCGCATCGCGGTGAGCCGCGACAGGCGCAGCATGCCGATGATTTCGCGCAGGATGATGACGACAACGGCGATGCCCGCAGTGGTGAGCAACGCCAGCGCCAGCCAGCCGATCCAGTCCTGCCGTGCCAGCGCCACTTCGACGTAGCTGGTGAACCAGGTGACGGTGGCAAGCGCGATCAGGCCGCCGATGGCCGACAGCAGGACGGCGCCCCAGCGGAAGCCGCGGCTGATGTTGACGGCGGTGGGGCGCGGTGGGGGTGTGGTTTGGGATGAGGTGCGCTGACCACGGACACGCGCGCTGCGGGATGACGTTTCGCCTTGCGATGCGGACGCCTGTTCGGGCGTGATGCGCAGGGCGGGATCATCGGTGGTAAAGGCGCGCGGTCGTCTGCTGTCCGATTCTATCGTCATGCGAGCCAATCCGAAAGCAGGAAGTCGAGAGCGCGATCCAAGCGGATGTGCGGCAGCGGCGGGGATTCGCCGTCAGCGCCCGGCGGCAACAGGCGCGGCGGACGGAAGCGCACGAAATGCAGGCCGGCGGGCGCGGCGTCAGGTTTCAGGGCATCGCGCGGATTGGCGGGCAGATCGCCGGGGAAGATGGCGGCTTCCGTGCGGCCGTTGAATACCTGATTGCCGATGCGCTCGCCGGGCATCGGAACGCCGACGATGCAGGGCAGCAGCTCGCCATCGACCTTGGCATCGGCTTCACGCGTGGCACGCAACGATGCCAGCGCCTGCACACCCACTTCGGCGCCACTGTCGACAGCACGGCCCATCGCGCGATCGATGATGACGCGCAGGATGGCTTCGAGGCGGTCGTGGCTGGAGGCGTGGATGTGATCGGCCTTGGTGGCGGCGAACAGCAGTTTGTCGATGCGGCGCGTGAACAGCGCGCTGAACCAGTTGCCGGAGCCGATCTTGAATACGCTCAGCACCGATGACAGCGCGTGTTCGAGATCGACCACGGCGTCGCCGCCTTCGTTCAACGGGCCGAGCACATCGACCAGCACGATCTGGCGGTCGAGGCGCGAGAAGTGATCGCGGAAGAACGGTTTGACGGCGTGGTTTTTGTAGCTCTCGAAGCGGCGCGCCATCATGCCGGCGTTGGTGTTGCGGCCGTAGGGGATCGACGGATCGAGATTGAGCGGACAGAAGGTGAGCAGCGGCGATCCGGCCAGTTCGCCCGGCATCAGGAAGCGTCCCGGTCCGGTGGTGTGCAGCACGTGATCTTCAGCGCGGGCAGCTTTCAGATAGTCGGCGAACAGTTCCGCACCACGCAGGGCAAGCTGCTCATCGTGCGGTGCGTAGGGATCGACGGTGGAGAGAAACTCGCGCCACGCATTTGAGTGCGCCTGACGTCGCGGGGCGACGGACTGCGCAACAGCTTCGGCGCACCAGGCCGTGTAGTCCATGTTGAGCAACGGCAGATCGATCAGCCACTCGCCGGGGTAATCGACGATGTCGACGTGCAGCTTGGAAACACCGAAGGCGCGGCGCAGGCTGCTTTCGGAACGGAACTCGATCGTGACGCGAAGCTGGCTGAGACGGCGCGTGCTTTCCGGCCAGTCGGCGGGATCGCGCGCCAGCGCTGCCAGATGCCCTTCATAATCGAAGCGCGGCACCTGATCGTCGGGTTGCGGTTCGAGATAGGCGCGCTCGATGCGGCCTTCCGCTTCCGGCAGAAAGAACGGCATACGCCCGCCCGACAGCAGCGTGCGGATCAGCGCGGTGATGAAGATGGTTTTGCCGGCGCGCGACAGTCCGGTGACGCCGAGCCGCAATGTTGGCGTCATCATATCCGTGAACGCGGCACCGGCGCGGTTCCAGGCCCATGTCGTGGTGGCAGGCGTGGTGCTGGGGTCCGGATCGGATTTTGATGTCGGCAAGTTGAACCTCGCGGAAGCACCATCGACCAGTGCTCGATCACCCGGCTGCGAACCGCGACACCTGATCGTCGGGCTGCGGTTTCCAGCCTGTTGGTGCGGCCGATGATTCACGCTTCGGGCAGATAGGCCAGAAGCGATCAGATCTAGTGCGAAGTTGCCATGCCGACAAGGTTTTCAACAAAAGAGCGCCGCTGCAACCTGAGGTGCGCGCAAGCGAAGCGTTAAAGTTTGCGCGGGCTTTGCAATGAAGTGCTGAACGCCGAGCCGTAAAAATCAGCCGTAGAATATGACGAGCACACCGGCGGCCATAACCGTCAACCCCATGAGGATGATAAGGCCGCTGCGAATGAACTCTGCCATGGGCGCCTCCGTGATGCGTGACTTGCGGGTGAACCTGATCCGGTGACTGTGGAGCCGGTTCGCTGAATGCCCTCTGAAGTGGCGCTTGCAGCCGCTGTTCATGAAGAGCGACGGCTGATCCCATAGCTGCATTGGAGACCTTTGGCGCGTGCAATGCACCTTGGCGATCTGCAATGGCGCTCTATGGCGATGGCGCCGCCCCATCCACAGCATCCTGGACGACCGGAGCGGGTTCGGATGCTGGTGTGGCCGCGGGGCTTGACTGGCTATCGGCGCGCTTGCGCTCGGGCATGGAGACGGCTTGACGCCGCATGCTGAGCATCTGATCGGAATACCAAGGCAGCGTGCGCTCGAAGACGACGGGCTCGACCGCATTGGTGAACAGCTTGTCGATGAAGTCCGGACGGCGGGCCTGTGCGGTGACAAGGTTCAGCGTGAAGCGGAAGTCGCCCGCGTCGTCGATCAGCTTCGGGAACACATCGCCATCGGGATAGAAGCGGATCGTGTCGCTGAAGGTTTCGCGGCCCGCGATCGACAGCGGCGCAAATGAGCGGTTGGGCGCATCGGCGTTGACTTGATGCTCGCCGAGGAAGGCGCTGTAGAACTGCTTTTTCTGATTGGTCTTGAGGTTCTCGGCGGTGAGCTGCAGCGACAGGATCGTGCCGGTGCGCGCGCCGGAGTTCGTCACCGTGATGGGAATGGAAAACAGCTCGGTGTCGCCGCTGCCATCGCGCGCATACTGAATGACCGGTGGAATGAAGACCTCGATCTCGGCTGTCTTGAAGCTTGTCTCGTATAGCGAGTAGGCGGACAGTGCGAGTGCGAAGGCTGAAAGAATTGTCGCCTGCCAGCCGCCATAACCCATTGCTGCGGTGAGATTTGCGCGGGATTGCTCATCGCGCTGCGCCGCACGGTCAGTCGTCGTCATAGTTTGTTTCCCCACCGGGCGGAGCGCCCTCTTTGATGGCGGTTATCCACGCGCACGAAATTCGGCGGCTGCGTGGCGGCCAGGATCACGCTATGTAACAGAGTTGCAGCCCGAGCGCTGCCGTTAGGAGAATGAGCGGAAGGAGCACGTTTTCCATGGCAGGCGAAGACCTTTCCCGACCCAACGCGGCGACGCATCCGCTTGGCTTTCCGGTGCGCCGTGTTGCGCTTGATGCCCCCTGGGCCTGGCTGGCGGCCGGCTGGCGCGACCTGTGCGCCAATCCCGTGCTGAGCATCGGCTTGGGCATCATTTTCACTGCGGGAGGATGGCTGCTCTATTGGCTGCTTGAGCGCCAGGAGCTGGTGTCACTGGTGCCGGTTCTGGGGGCTGGCTTCGTGCTGATCTCGCCGGTGCTGGCGGCGGGCCTCTATGAGATGAGCCGCCTGCGAGAGAAGGGGCAGCGTGTCACGCTGGGCGCGGTGGTGGCGGGAATGCGCTCGGCGATTGGCCGGCTGGCGCTGTTCGGTGTCGCGCTGTTTCTGGCCTTTTTCGCTTGGGTTCAGTTGGCGTTTTTGCTGCTCGGCCTGTTTCTGGGCGAGGTGGCGGTGCCGGACCCGAGCCAGTTTGTTCATACGGCGCTGTTCACCAACGCCGGTTTGGCGCTGCTGTTCGCGGGCACCATTCTGGGTGCGGCTCTGGCGGCGATGGTGTTCAGCATTTCAAGTATCGGTGCACCGCTGCTGCTGGCCGAGGACGTTGATACCGTCACTGCGATGGCGACCAGCGTGCGGGCGGCGGCGGCTAACATCGGCCCGATGTTGCTGTGGGCGGCGCTGATCGCCGGTCACATGATGATCGGTCTGCTGACGCTATTTCTGGGGCTTGCAATCATCCTGCCGTTGCTGGGGCACGCGACGTGGCATGCCTTCCGCGCGCTGACGGTCGTGGATGACATCTGACAATTGCGAACGGCGGATCGAACCGTTTGCCTGCGGTAACCAGACTGCTCAATTGAAATGATAGTTCACGCCAACGCGCAGGATTTGGCCGTTGAAACGTGTCGATCCGGTCAGATCGTTCACAAACAAGGGTGCGCCCTGGCCCGCTGCGTTCGGTAGCACCATCGGGGCGACGCTGCCGGCGGAAAACCGCTCCTTGCCGAGGTCGTAATAGAGATAATCGCCGCCGAGGCTCCAGTTTGCGCCCAGCAGCCATTCAATGCCGCCGCCGAGGGTCCAGCCGACGCGTGTCGAGGTTGACTTAGCGGAACTCACCCCATTGTCGATGGTCGACAGATTGATTGTCTGGCTTACGTCGACGCGGCTGGTGGTGCCGGCATAGGCCAGACCGCCGGTTCCGTACATGAGCAGCGACGGGCTGAGCAGCATTCCGAGCCGGCCGCGCAGCGTGCCCAAGTAGTCGACTGAATGGGATATGGTTGTGGTGGTGGTATAGGTCCAGGCGGGGGTGAAAGTGCTTTGATACGGACGGCCTGGATCGGCGCCCGGTCCCTGCAGGTCAGTTTCGAAGCCAGTGACGAAACCACCTAGCTGCCAGTTGTAACCCAGCTTGCCGCCGGCAAAGAAGTTCGTTCCCTTGCCGCTCACATACTTGCCCGATGTCTGGCTGGCATAGATGTCGGCAAACACGTTGGCGAACGGTTCAAGCGGGTTGAGCGCGGACGTTGTGGTCGAGATGTCGGTGGTGTCGTGGCTGTTCCAGGTGCCGCCGACGACGAGACCGGCATAAGCACCCTGCCATGCCGATCCGGCCGGTTCCTGCGCCATTGCAGCGACCGAAAAAGCGGCGAGCGCTCCAGCGGAGCAGGCGATCAATCCGATGGCGCGAAATGGGCTGGTGGCAGGCAATGTCGTTCTCCGGTGCGAATCGGCAAGAAATATCGCACCGAACGTTATTCAATTGGCGGTGGTGTCACTATGACCTCAGCGCAACAGCCAGTTGAATAGGGCTCGCGGTGGCGCCGGTGTGCATCGCCCGTCTGTGTCTTCGCGCCAGGTGAGTGGAGGCTACTCTCCGCGCCGCCGCGCCATGAAGGCGATGCGCTCGAACAGGTGCAGATCCTGCTCGTTCTTGAGCAGCGCGCCAGCCAGTGGCGGAATGACCTTGCGCGCTTCATGCTCGCGCAGCGTTTCAGGCGAGACATCCTCGTTCAGCAGCAGCTTCAGCCAGTCGAGCAGCTCCGACGTCGATGGCTTCTTCTTGATGCCCGCCATGTCGCGGATGTCATAGAAGATGCGCATCGCTTCCGACACCAGCCGGCCCTTGAGGCCGGGGAAGTGCACGTCAACGATTTGCTGCATCGTGTCGGCGTCGGGGAACTTGATGTAGTGGAAGAAGCAACGGCGCAGGAATGCGTCCGGCAGCTCTTTCTCGTTGTTGGACGTGATGATGACGATGGGGCGGTTGTGCGCCTTCACCGTTTCGCCGGTCTCGTAGACGAAGAACTCCATGCGATCGAGTTCCTGCAACAGGTCGTTGGGGAATTCGATGTCGGCCTTGTCGATCTCGTCGATCAGCAGCACGGGGCGCCCGTCGTGCACGAACGCTTCCCACAGCTTGCCGCGCTTGATGTAGTTGCCGATGTTCTTGACGCGCTCATCGCCGAGCTGGCTGTCGCGCAGGCGCGAAACGGCGTCGTACTCGTAAAGGCCCTGCTGCGCCTTGGTGGTGGATTTGATGTGCCATTCGATGATCGGCACGCCGAGGGCCTCGGCGACCTCGATGGCCAGCGCGGTCTTGCCGGTTCCCGGTTCGCCCTTGATGAGCAGCGGGCGCCCCAGGGTGATGGCGGCATTGACGGCTACCTTGAGGTCGTCGGTGGCGACATAGCGGCGCGTGCCTTCGAACTTCATCGCGGAATATTGCCCTTCTGGTGGGGCGGCGTCGATACGCCGGCTGCGTGTCTGGTGGGTTTGGACCGGAAAGGAGGCAGGCTCCCAGGTGGCTTATGGCCCTTAGCCCATTGAGAATCGGCGGTATAATAAGGCCGCCATTTTTATTGAGACCACTTAAGCTTAGGTGCGATGGCAGAACGTCTTGACAGATCGCCGCACTGCCGCCAATAGAGGCGCCGAAATGCAGCTTGTTGTCGGTCCGATGCTAGATCGGCCGTCTCTACCAGCCTCCCGGAGGCCTGATGAGCAAGCAAGGCGCAAAAGAGCTGAAGAAGGCTAAGGGTCGGCCTGGCGAGGCTGCGGCCGGCAGTGCGGCTTCGAAAACTGCCGCGAAGCGAGAAAGTGCTGCCGTTGCCAACGTGAGGGCGGCAGCCAGCGGCGCCGATAGCGTCAAGAAGGGTGCCCCAAAAAGAGGGCGCGCAAATCCCGGCGGGACAGAACTTCAGCCGGGTGCTTCAGGAAAACAATCGGGCGCAAAAAAAGCAGCGACAAAGAAGGCCAAGCCCGATCAGAACACTACGTCCAAGGTTACGGCCAAGGGGAGGACGTCCGACAAAGCGCCGATGATCGGCGGCAGTTCCGGCAGTACTGAGCCGGTGATGGTTGAGCAGAATGTTGCGGGGAGAAAAATGACGGCACGCGCCAAGACAACGTCGATTGTGCTGCCTCCGGATTACAAGCCTTCGGAGGACGAGCCGTTCATGAATGAGCAACATCGGGCGTACTTCCGCCAGAAGCTGCTCAATTGGAAGGATGAGATCATCCGTCAGACCCGCGAGACGCTGGTGGGATTGCACGAGGAATCGACCCAGCATGCGGATCTGGCCGACCGGGCCACATCGGAAACGGACCGCGCGCTTGAGCTGCGCGCCCGTGATCGTCAACGCAAGCTGGTCGCTAAGATCGACGCAGCAATCGCGCGGATTGATGACGGCTCGTACGGGTATTGCGAAGACACAGGCGAGCCCATCGGCCTGAAGCGTCTGGATGCACGGCCGATTGCGACGCTGTCGGTTGAAGCGCAGGAGCGGCATGAACGCCGCGAGAAGGTCTACCGCGAAGACTGATCGGAAAATCGCGGCGATGGCTGGCTGCTGGCCTAGGGTTGGCGATAGAGCGGCCATCGGTCGATAGCGGATAAATTGGAACGAGGCGCTGCGGTGGATGCCGAAGCGCCTCGTTTTTTGTTTTGCGATCGCTATGCGTGGCGTGAGCCTACGCGGGCGGCAGTCACATCAGTTGCCCGTAGGCAGGCCGATGGTGAAGCCATCCTTCGCCAGCTCCTCCTGAATGTATTTGAACTTCTCATAGCGGCTGATCGTGATCGGACCAGTGTAAGTTTCGCTCTGAATCTTGCGCGGCGGAAACTTCTTGTACGTATCCATGAGGCCGGCGACGGCGTCGTTGGCAGGAACCATCGCCCACGTGTTCTCGGTGAAGTTGGTCATGAACACGTCGTAGCGCTCCTGCGGATCGGCCAGTATGTCGAACACCTGCGGAACGGTTGCGACGTAGCTCGATGGGCCCTTCCAGCCGAGGTTGGTGTCGACGGCAAGGCCGCCAGTCTTGGCGCCGTCGTCGCCGCGCAGATTGAACACGTACTTGAAGTTGTCGACGCGCACCGCACCGGGAGAAAGCTCGTCCTCTGTGAAGAAGAACCAGCTATCGCGCTTAGATTTGCCGGTGCCGAGCAACGCCGGTGTCATGTCAAAGCTGTCGAAGATGATCGGCTTACCTTCGCGATCGTTTTCCGGCAGGGGCACGCCACCGAGCGCTGCGAACGTTGCCATCAGATCAAGACCGCCGAGGATGTCGTTATTGACCGTGCCGGGTTTCACCTTGCCGGGCCAGCGCGCCATGGTGGGCACGCGATTGCCGCCTTCACGTACCGTGCCTTTGGTGCCGCGGAAAGGCGTGTAGCCGGCGTCGGGGTACACATCCTGCCAGGCGCCGTTGTCGACGGTGTAGAAGACCAGCGTGTTATCGGCCAGACCAAGCTCGTCCAGCTTTGTAAGAATGGCGCCGATGCGAGTGTCGAGCTCGACAACGGAGTCGGCATACTTCGACTTCGAGATCGACTTGTGAATGAAGTCCGGGTGCGGAAGGTTGGGCTGATGGTTCTTCATGAAGTTGACGTTGATGAAGAACGGTGTGTCGGGAGTCTTCGCAGCGTCGGTGAGGAACTCCGTCGCGGCCTTCTCGACATATGCATCAAGGAACGGGATGCCGACGATGCCCTTTTCCGGCGTATCGACGTATTCACCGTTGACCTCAAACACCTGCTTCGCCTCTTCGCCAGCGTTGCCGGAGAGCGCGCCCTTCGTGACCTTCTGAAACATTTCCCGCAGCTTCGGGCTCATGTTCGGAAACCACTTCGGATCGCCATAGGTGTAGGCGTTAAGATGATACAGGAACGCGTACTGCATCACGTCGTAGCCCTGGGCGTTCGGCAGCGCGTAATCGCTTTCGCCAAGGTGCCACTTGCCGGTGAAGTAGGTTTTGTAGCCCGCGTTCTTGAGCACTGACGCCAGCGTCCATTCGGCTGCCGGCAGGCCGCCGCCCTGACCCTGGAACGCCACTGTCGTCATGCCGCTGCGGTTCGGAATGCGTCCGGTCTGGATGGCAGCGCGGCCGGGCGTGCAGCTCGGTTGGCCGTAGTAGTTTGTGAAGAACATGCCTTCGCGCGCGAGGCGATCGAAATTCGGTGTTGGCATGCCTCTGGCGTCACCACCCAGAAACGGGCCCAGATCGCCCCAGCCGGTATCGTCGGAAACGATCAGCAGGATGTTGGGTTTGCTGCCTGCAGCGGATGGTGCTGTTTGCGCCGTCGTTTCCTGCGTTGCCGTTGGTGTGGTTGTTTCCTGCGCTGTAGCGGACATCGGCATTGCCATGCACACGGATACAGCCACGGATATGGCGATCGCCGATATTCTTCCTGGCTGCTTCGCCCCTAGCAAGTCAGACATCACAAACTCCATTCCAAGCTGGACTCACAGCATTGGCACACACGGTGATTGCGATAGGAAGAAGGGAAACCGCCTTCGAGATGCACTTCGATTGTGTTGGTGTCGGAGAGCTTAAGTGGCCAATTTGAGTTGCTGTTCGTGCAAAACAATGCGGATTTAAAGCATTCGGCATGAGTGAAAAATTACGTCTGCTGCGCCATGCTCCCGGATAGGCCCAATAGAGTTGGTCTAACGAGGGCGGCGTGCAGATCACAGCGGAACAACTGAAGTCAGTGCTTCATCGCCAATTGTCGGGCGGTGCGCATGCTGCTCAAACAGCGTTGTGTGCGGCGCTATTGGCTGCCGGTTTTGTGCTCACCGGCGCTAGCGCATCGGCGCAAACGTCCGCACAGGGAAAAGTAGCCCAGCCTGCCGCTGACTGTCGCTCACCCATGCGCCTCGCCACCCGGAAATCCGTCACTGCGGCGGGCGACAAAACAGGGATGGTGTATGTGCCCGGTGGCGCGTTTATCATGGGCTCGGATCGGCAGCTGCCGGAAGAACGCTCTGCCCATACTGTGGAGGTGAGCGGCTTCTGGATCGACAGCCGCGAGGTAACGAACGCACAGTTCGCCGAGTTTGTGCGGGCAACCGGATATATTACGCACGCCGAGCGCGCCAATAATCCCGGTTCGGCGGTGTTTGTTGCACCTTCTGAACTGCCGCAGGGGGCCAGAACCTCGCAATGGTGGAAATATATTGAGAGCGCCAACTGGCGCCAGCCGGAAGGCGAGGGCAGTTCTATCGAAGGACGCGAGCGCCATCCCGTGGTGCATGTGACGTATGAGGATGCGCTGGCGTATGCCAACTGGCGCGGCCACGATCTGCCAACCGAAGCTGAGTGGGAATACGCTGCGCGCGGTGGCGACCGTGAAGAGATTGGAGCGCGCACGGCCTATGACGGTGAAAAGCCGATCGCCAACACCTGGCAGGGTGTTTTCCCGGTGCTGAACACCGCCGAGGATGGATTTGTCGGCACGGCTCCGGTCGGCTGCTTTTCGCCCAACGGATATGGCCTGTACGACATGATTGGCAACGTCTGGGAATGGACGAGCGATTGGTATCGTCGCGGCCATGTAAATGTCGCGGCGGTGAATCCAAAAGGTCCACCGGGGCTTGCACCGCTGGCACCGGGCAGTGCGCCCAGCCGCGTTATCAAGGGCGGCTCGCACCTTTGCGCAGCCAACTATTGCGCGCGTTATCGCACCACATCACGGCAGCCGCAGGAAGCGGATCTGGGGACATCGCATGTCGGCTTCAGAACGGTTGTGCGCGATCAGGGCAGCAGCACCAAGGAAGCGAAGGCGAACGTGGGCAAGTAGAAAACGCAGGCGGTAAATGCAGGCGACAATGGAGCCGGGGCACGCTTCAGGTTTTGCGCTCGCGATCCAGAAGTTTGCGCTTGCGATCGATGCCCCAACGATAACCCGACAGCGCGCCATCGGTGCGGATCACGCGGTGACAGGGAATAGCTATCGCGACACTGTTGGCCGCGCACGCGGTGGCGACAGCGCGCACGGCCTTGGGCATGCCGATCGTTGCTGCAATCTCGCTATAGGTTGCGGTTGAGCCAGGCGGGATTTCGCGCAGCGCCTGCCACACCAGATGCTGGAACGCGGTGCCGCGTACATCGAGCGGCAGATCGATGCCCGATTGCGGTGCTTCCACCAGTCCGACAACCTTCGCCATCACGTCTTCAAAGTTTGCATCGCCGCCGATGAGATTGGCGCTGGGAAACCGGCGTTCCAGATCATGAATCAGCGCTTCGGGATCATCGCCCAAAAGGATTGCGGTGATGCCCTTGTCGCTGGCGGCAACGAGGATCGACCCCAGCCAGCATTCTCCAACGGCGAAACGCATATCAACGTCTGTTCCGCCGGCGCGGTAGTCATTCGGTTTCATGCCGATGATGGCTCCGGAGTTGGCATAGAAACGGCCGCTGGATTCAAAGCCCGCAGCGTGAACAGCTTCCGTTACGGATGTGCCCTGCAGCAGCGTTTTGCGCACGCGCTGCTGACGGACAGCAACGGCATAGGCTTTCGGCGTGACGCCAACGGTGGCTTTGAACACGCGATGAAAGTGGTGTGCGCTGAGGCCTGCGGCGCGCGCAAGTGATGTCAGTGAAGGCTGCTGCTCGGCGGTTTCAATCAGACGGCAGATGTCGGCCATCTGTGCTGCGTGGCGATCATGCGGGGCCAGTTCGTCAGGCTTGCACCGCTTGCACGGGCGGTAACCGGCTTTTTCGGCCGCTGCGCAGGTGGCGTGGAATGCGATGTTGCCGCGATTAGGGCGCCGGGCCGGACATGAGGGACGGCAATAGATGCCCGTGGTTGCGACGGAATAATAGAATTTGCCGTCGAAGGAGCGGTCGCGGGTTTCAACTGCGTGCCAGTAGTCAGCGGTTTGTGCGGCGGTCTGCATCGTCCTGCATCTTGCGAGGCCAAGTGAGCGCTTTCCTGCGTCGCGAGCAGGCTAGTGCATCGCGGAGGAGGGCACACTCCGTTTCTTGCGGTCAAATCAAATGCGGGTTGCGCGCTATCCGAAACGCCAGCAATGGCGCGCCGGAGTCGCAGGCGAAATGCGTCAGTGCATTACCGTGTGGCGGGCCAACCCGAGCTTGCGCATCTCGATAACGGGGATCTGCTGGCCGGAGGGCAGGCCTAGTGGGCGCGGTCCGATCTGCTGATAGCCCGAAGCTTCCAGAAACCCGACGGCGCCGGGCAGGGCGCCAATATCGAGGGCGCGGAATCCGGCGGCGCGGGCTTCTTCCTCGATGTGGGCGAGGAGTCGGGCGCCGATGCCGCTGGCGCCGAATAGCGGCTGGACGAATACGCCGATCAGGCGGGCGGTTGGGCTGGGGGCTGCGCTGGAACTCCAGGCTGCAACGGCAACCATCTCGGCGCCGATGAAAGCGCCATAGCTGCGTCCGGCATACAGAAGATCGCTGTAGTGCGGGCTTTGGACGAAATCCATGAGCGCGTGCAGTTGCGCCTGTGTGTATGCGGCGGCCGCGTGCCGTTTGACGGCGCTGGCGATGACATAGCGGGCGGTGGCAAGGCAGTCGACGCTGAGAGGTCTGATCTCCAGCATGTCGACAAGCTGTGCGGCTGGCGCAGAAGGATGCATGATCCGGCTTTCGTGGCGGTTTCCGTCACAGGCAGGTGAAGGAAGACCGGAGCGTCTGGGAGTAAATAAAGCCCGGACGCTCTCTGCTATTGTTGCCTTTGCGCTTCCGCTTCCGAGCGGGCTTCCCAGCCGGTGGCGAGGCTACCGGCAGCACCGGCGCTTTTTCCTGGGCTGGCCTTCCCTTCGGGCGGCACGTATTCCGCTTCCTTACATGAGCAGCCCTTTACCAACTCCTTGCGGTAGCGGAATGCGGTCCTTAATCGTGTGTATGGTTCCTGAGAGCTGAACGACACCGACTGGTCCATGCTGGAACCGGGGTTCTGATAATAATACAGCTCGGCCGGCGCAGCGCAGCGTGATTGGCAGGCCTCGGCATCCTGATCGAAATGGCTCGGCAGGGTTGAGAAGCTCACCGGGAAGTAATAGCCGTCGCACAGGCGCACGCATACCGTGCGGTAGGTGGCGCCGGACTGGCCGCCATAGCTTCCCCAGCGATTGCCGAAATTGCCGACGTCCTCGTCCTGCCAGACCGACGAAGAGCCCTGATCGTAACGCCGGGCTTCCTGCACGTAGTTGTTGCCGCAATTGTTCCGCGCCAGCTCGCGCACGATTTCCTCGCGATAAGAGCGCACGCCGGAATTGGCGATCTGCTGGCGCTGGGCCTCCAGCTCCGACAGTCGCTGCTCCGCCTGCTGGCGCTGCTGGGCGAGGTCGATGCAAGCGCGGGTGCGGCGGATGGATTTGGAGAACAGGAAGTACTCGTAGCACTTGCCGCGCTCCAGATCGGATTCCGCCTGCCGGTAAGTGCGGTCCATCTGGTCGATTTCAGCCTCGATGGCGGGCAGGCGGGAGCGCATGCCGCTGGAGGACTGGCCGTCCTGCACCAGCCGCTGTTCTAGCTGCAGGCAGATCGGGTTCTTGGTCGACCAGTTGACGGCAGGGGCAGACGGTGGCGGCTGCCGATCAGGCGGGGGCTGCGCGTCGTAATAATCCGGCGATGGGCCGCCGCGCGGAGGCGGCGGTTCGCGGTAAACAGGTTCGTCAGGAATCGGCGGCCGTTCCGGCTCGGAGCTTGACCAAGGCCACCAGTCCTGCGCCGTGGCGGGCGCCACAACAGCCGACCAAGCCGTCAGGAGCGCTGCCGACAGGATCGCAGCACCAAAGGCCTTACGCCGAGCATTTGCCTTAACCATCGTGATTTCTGTCCTGCCGTGGCTCAGCGAAGCTTGCGGCCCGCTGTGCGCCAATCGGGGCGACTATGACCACCACGGGCTAGGGGGTCAATGCGGAGCAATTTGGGCGGCCCGCGGCTTACCGACTGGGGAAAACAGCGGCCGATCGATACATTACCTTGGCGCTGAGCCGACCTAACCATGGCTTGGCTTGACGAAGGAACGCGAGTTTGCGCATAACGGCGGGCATGAAGCGCATGCTGCGTCAAACGCCGCCGGCCTGTTGTGCGGCACCGATTTTTATTCTGAGCTAGCACATCCCCGCTGGCGCGCGGCGCGCTTCTTTGGCCAAATTCTGACAGAGAAATCGTCCCCGTCAGCGGCTCCCGACGAGATCAGGGACCACTATGGCCGAGCTGCAATCACTGAGACTGTACAACACGCTGACCCGCCGCAAGGAGGAGTTCGTTCCGCTCGATGCGCAGAACGTGCGCATGTATGTGTGCGGGCCGACCGTCTATGACTATGCCCACATCGGCAACGCGCGTCCGGTGATCGTGTTTGATGTGCTGTTCCGGCTGCTGCGTCACGTCTATGGCGCCGATCACGTCAAGTATGTGCGCAACATCACGGACGTCGACGACAAGATCAACGCGCGGGCGGCGGATGAAGGCATCTCGATCCGTGAGCTGACGGAGCGGACGGCGAAGCAGTTCCACGACGACATCGCCGCGCTGGGCGTGCTGCCGCCGACGGTGGAGCCGCGCGCGACTGAACACATTGATGAAATGAAGACGCTGATCGAGGCGCTGATCGCCAACGGTCACGCCTATGCGGCCGAAGGGCATGTGCTGTTCGATGTGCCTTCGATGCCCGACTACGGCAAGCTCTCCAACCGCACGCTGGATGAGATGGCGGCCGGCGCCCGCGTTGAGGTGGCGCCTTATAAAAAAGACCCGATGGACTTTGTGCTGTGGAAGCCATCGAAGCCCGGCGAGCCGTCATGGCCATCGCCCGCAGGCATCACCGAACCGGGACGGCCGGGCTGGCATATCGAGTGCTCCGCGATGGCGGGCAAGCATCTGGGCGATGTGTTCGACATCCACGGCGGTGGCATCGATCTGGTGTTTCCGCACCACGAGAACGAGATCGCGCAGTCGCGCTGCGCGCATGGCTCGCAAGTGATGGCGCGCTACTGGCTGCACAACGGCTTTCTGCAGGTGGAAGGCGAGAAGATGTCGAAGTCGCTCGGCAACTTCATCACCATTCACGATCTGCTGCAGGAGTGGTCTGGCGAGGTGGTGCGCTTCAACATGCTGCGCACGCACTATCGTCAGCCGATCGACTGGACGCGCAAGGCGCTGGAAGAATCGAAGGCGACGCTGGATCGCTGGGGTGAGATCAGTGATCGCATCGGCGGCGCGCTGCTGGAGCACGCCCTGCCCGACGGCGCCGTTATCGATGCGCTGAAGGATGATCTTAACACACCTCTGGCCATCGCCCGCCTGCACGAGCTGGCGAAGGATGCGCGCAGCGGTGATAATGCAAGCGGCGAGAAGTGGCTGGCTTCTGCCGCATTGATGGGCTTCGATGTTGCGCGCTGGCATGCGCCGGTGCAGAGCGCCGACCTGGTTGAGGTGACCGATCCCGATCTCGCCGTGCGCGTTAACACTTTGGTGGCGCAACGCGGCGAGGCGCGCAAAGCGAAAAACTTCAAGGAAGCCGACCGTATTCGCGATGAGCTGGCGGCATCCGGTGTTATCCTGAAAGACGCCAAGGACACGGCAACGGGCGAAATCGTAACAACCTGGGAGCTGGCACGATGAGCGACGACTGGCACAAGGATACGCCCGAGCCACGCCATTGGCTGGTTTACATGCTGGTGAAGATCGGCATCGCGCTGCTGGCATTCTGGTTGGCCGCGCAGGCATTCGGATATCTTCTTTAGGGACGCACCTTTTCAGGACAGGCATCCGCCGGGAGGGATCGGCGGGTGAGGCAAATGGGTGCACTGCGGTCAGGGATCGTCGGCCGTTGTTAGGCCGGCGTTACGGTTCGGCCAGTTAAGTATCGCGTAGGGGGCGTGCGTAACGCATGACGAGGGAACGGCTCTATCTGTTCGATACAACGCTGCGCGATGGCGCGCAGACGACGGGCATCGACTTTTCCGTCGAGGAGAAGCGCCGCATCGCTGCGGTGCTGGATGACCTTGGCGTTGATTACGTTGAAGGCGGCTTTCCGGGGGCAAATGCTACCGACACGCGCCTGTTTGAAAATCCACCAACATTGGAAACCGCGCGGCTGACCGCTTTCGGCATGGTGAAGCGTGCAGGGCGCTCGGTCTCGAACGACAGCGGCTTTCAGGCCGTGATGGCCGCGAAGTCCCCGGCGATCTGCCTTGTTGCGAAGGCGTGGGACTATCACGTCCGCGTGGCGCTCGGCATCAGCAACGATGAAAACCTTGCAGCGATTGCGCAGTCGGTTGAAGCGATTGTCGCCAGCGGCCGCGAAGCCATGATCGACTGCGAGCATTTCTTTGACGGCTACAAGGGCAACGCGGCCTACGCGCTTGCCGTCGCGCGCACCGCCTATGATGCCGGCGCGCGCTGGGTGGTTTTGTGCGACACCAACGGCGGCACGCTTCCGCACGAGTTCGAGCACATCATTGCCGACGTTACCAAGGTGGTGCCGGGCAGCCATCTGGGCATTCACACGCACAACGACACCGAAAATGCAGTCGCCAATTCGCTGATGGCGGTGCGCGCGGGTGTGCGCCAGATTCAAGGTACGTTGAATGGCATCGGCGAACGCTGCGGCAACGCCAATCTCACATCCATCATTCCGACACTGCTGCTGAAGAGCGAGTTTGCGGATCGTTTTGACACTGGCGTGACGCCCGCGCGTCTGCGTCATCTCACGCATGCGAGCCGCATTCTGGACGAGATCCTGAACCGCAATCCTGACCGCCACGCGCCGTATGTCGGCGAGAGCGCGTTCGCGACCAAGGCCGGCATTCATGCTTCCGCGATCCTGAAGGATCCGCAGACGTATGAGCATGTCGCGCCCGAAAGCGTCGGCAATCGGCGTCGTCTGCTGGTTTCGAAGCAGGGTGGGAAGTCCAGCATTCTGGCGGCGATGGAAAAGCTCGGCATTGCCGTCGATCACGATGAGGCTGTGCTGGCGCGCGTGCTGGACGAGGTGAAATCGCGCGAAGCGGCGGGCTATTCCTATGAAGCCGCCGAAGCATCGTTCGAGCTGCTGGCGCGCCGCATGCTTGGCGAGGTGCCGCGCTATTTCTCCGTCGACAGCTTCCGCGTGATGGTGGAGCGCCGCCACAATGCGCAGGGCGATCTGGTGACGGTGGCGGAAGCGATCGTGAAGGTTTCGATCGACGGTGCGGATGAGCCGATCTGGTCGGTGGGCGAAGGCAACGGCCCGGTGAATGCGCTGGATCGCGCGCTGCGCAAGGATCTCGGCCGCTTCCAGAAGCATATCGAGAATGTCGAGCTGGTTGATTACAAGGTGCGCATTCTGACCGGTGGCACCGAAGCTGTGACGCGGGTGCTGGTTGAAAGCCTCGATACGGTGACGGGCGAGCGCTGGTTTACCGTCGGCGTTTCGCCCAACATCATCGACGCCAGCTTTGAAGCGCTGCTGGACGCTATCAACTACAAGCTGATGAAGGATGCCGCGCGCGTGGTCGAGCAAGCTGTAGGGCGCGCGGTTTAGAGCGGTCGCGTTTTTGCCTTCGTTACGGCGGTGACTAACGCAGATCACGCATCAGCGATTTGAGCCATGGCACCAGCGCAATCAGCAGCGCCGTTGCAACGCCGACCATCAGCGCCTGTTGCAGGAAGAAGCCCGCAAGCGCAGATGGATCAGCCGAGTCGTAGCCCGCGCCGAGGATGCCGGCGATCTTGTTGCCCCACGCCATCGACAGGAACCATACGCCCAGCACCAGCCCGACGAGATGCGGCGGCGCAAGCTTGGTCATGGTGGAAAGGCCGACCGGGCTGAGCAGCAGTTCGCCCGTGGTTTGCAGGAAGAACAGCCCGACGAGCCACAACGGACTGATGCGGCCCTCGGCGGTGAGCATGGCGGCTGGCACCATCAGCAGAAACGATGCGGCAAGAAACGAGAGTCCCAACACGAATTTGACGGGGCTGGATGGCTGGCGCGAGCCGAGGCGCAGCCACAGCGTTGCGAATAGCGGCGCCAGCAGAATGACGAACAGCGGGTTGAGCGACTGATACCAGGCGGCGGGAAAGCTCCAGCCCAACACTTCGTTGCGGGTCAGCTCCTGCGCGAACAGCGCGATGGTGATGCCGGCCTGTTCGAAAATGCCCCAGAAGATCATGGAGGCGATGAACAGCACGAACATCGCCGCCAGATGTTTGGCCGCCAGCGTGCCGTGCATGGCAAAGAAGATGCAGGCGCCAGCCGGAAGCAGCAGGAACAGTCCGCGCAACCATTGCAGTTCCGGCCGGTCAGACAGCAGCGTCAGCACCAGAATGGCGAGAGTGCCGCCCGCTACCAGCAACGCAGACCGTAGCGATGAAGGATCGTGAGACGATGTATCTGGCGATGATATTTCGCGCGACGTAGATGGCGCCGCTGTGAGCCGCGGATCCAGCGTTGACATGCGCCGCATGTAAAGTAGTAGGCCGATAGTCATGCCAATGCCCGCAGCGGCGAAGCCCCAGTGCCAACTGCTGGCGGGGTCAAAGCCGTTGGCTGCGAGCCATTGCTTGAACCATGCGCTCTGCGCCAGAAATCCGGTAATCAGCGGCGCAAGCAAGCCGCCGATGTTGATGCCCATGTAGAAAATCGAAAAGCCTGCGTCGCGCCGATCATCGCCCGGTGCATAAAGTCGGCCGACGAGCGCGCTGATGTTAGGCTTGAAGAGACCGGTGCCCAGGGCAACGAGACAGAGCCCGAGATAGAAGCCCCACAGCGTTGGTACAGCTAGCGCGAAATGACCGAGGGCGATGGTGCTGCCGCCGATAAGCACGGAGCGGTGCGCGCCGAGATAACGGTCGGCGATGAAACCGCCGGGAATGGCCAACAGATAAACGGCCATGGTGTAATTGCCATAAATGCGCGCGGCTTCGACGGTTGAGAGCCCCAGACCGCCAGCAGCGATGGGCGCGACGATGAACAGCGTCAGCAGCGCGCGCATTCCGTAATATGAAAATCGTTCCCACAGTTCGGTAAAAAACAGCGTCGATAACCCTTGCGGCTGTCCGCCGAAAAGCCCGCGGCTAGTGGATGCGCCATTCTTCGCCATGCCGGCGCTTATGCTCCCCCTGATGTCGCGGCGAAAACGTTTCGAGCCGCCAATCAAAAACACGCTGCAGTTTTACACCGCACAAACCAACGGTGCTGATTGCGCTTGGTCGTGTCAAGTCGGGGCGACAGACTTGGCGTGCTCAATCGTAGGGCGTCGGTTGCTGTTGAGCAGTGACGGTTGAGCGAGGGGCGATATGCATCGTTGAAAGAGGAAGTCTGCAATGCAAAGACGCCTGAACATATCATCCGTTATCGCGACGTCTGTGTTCGCAATGCTTGCGGCGGCTGCCGCAGGTGGAGCGGCTTTGGCACAGGATGGATTCCCTGATCCCAATTCAACGGCCAACACGTTCCCCGCTCCGCAGACCGGCACGCCGACCGATCCGGCGGCGGGCGACAATCCAATGGCGCGTGTTCCGACCGCGCGTGACAATGGTGTCGGCTATCAGGCTGAAGGTGTGATTGTGGGCACGCCGCAAGGGATCGTGGAGCTTGAGGAAGACCAGGTGGACAATTGATCACCGGGCACTGCCACCGATGCAGTGGAAACGGAAAGGGCGCCTGCGATGGGCGCCCTTTTCATAATCGCTCAAGGATAGCGGTGAACGTCAGAGCGCTTTGAGAAGCTGACGGGCGGCTTCCTCAGGCGGCATCGATCCACCCAGCACCTGATCGGCGAATGTATCCAGCTTTGCTGCGCCGCCTGCGCGGATACGCTCGGCGACAAGATCGGCCGCCGCGCGGGCAATGAGATAGCGCGCACGCCGCCGCCGCCGCGCCAACGGCTCGCTGGCGTTCTGGCCCGCACCATCGGCGCTCATCGCTTCCACGAGTTCGGCGACGCCTTCGCCGCTGGTCGCGGTGGTTTTCAGCACCGGGATTTTTGTGTTGCGCAAGGCGCGGATGGAAAGCGCGCCCAGCAACTGCTGCATGGTTTCTTCAGCGCCCGGCCGGTCGCCCTTGTTGACGACCATGATGTCGGCGATTTCCAGCAGGCCCGATTTCATCGCCTGAATGTCATCGCCAAGGCCCGGTGCGGAAATGACGATGCGCACGTCGGCCACTTCGGCGACGTCGATCTCGTTCTGGCCGGTGCCGACGGTCTCAAGCAGGATGACATCGCGGCCGGCTGCGTCGAGCGCGTCGATGATGCGCACCGCCGCCGGTGAAAGGCCGCCCAGATAGCCGCGGCTGGCGAGTGAGCGCACGAACACGCCGTCATCGTCCAGCGCGGCCGTCATTCGGATGCGGTCGCCGAGGATGGCGCCACCGGAAACCGGGCTGGAGGGATCGACGGCGATGACGCCAACGGTTTTGCCAGCCTTGCGCAGCTCGGCGATCACCGCGTTCACCAGCGTCGACTTGCCGGCGCCGGGCGGGCCGGTGAAGCCGACGACGAGGGCGCGGCCGAGGTGCGGCTGCATTGCCCGCAACAGCAACGGAGCGGCGGCGGACAGCCGTTCCAGCTCCGTGATGACCAGTGCAGTGGCGCGCCGCTGGCCGGAACGCATGCTCTCGATCAGCGCGGCGGCTTCGGTATCTGTCTCGATGCGCTGGCGCGCCCGGTTTGTCATCATCTCAGCCATGCTCGGCTGATAAGCGTAAATCGGCGGGTGAGGCAAGCGTGGCCAAGCGCCTCAATGGCTTCTGTGGCGGATATGGCGCTGTCATCGGGCCTGAAACCTTCAGCTTTTCATCAGAACCATACGCCGGGAAAGCGGTAACGCGGCCGCAATTTTATCGGCCCGGCCCCGACCAGAGAAATACGAGGCGTTTCAGCGGTGTCGAGTGGCGGTATCGGCGGCGGCTGAAACGAGCTGACCAACGCAATGCGCTGTGTGGCCGGGGGTGGCAGGCGCAGCATGGACGGCAGCGGCACCTTGCGCGCCGGGACCGGTGGCAGCAGGTCGTCGAGTGGTGAGCCGGCTGCAATGTCAAAGCGCGCGATGGCGGACGCCAGCCCCATAGGATCGCCCGTGAGTAGCGTGGCGGCCCGATCAATGGCGAACTCGCGGCTGCGGGACAGGGCAAGCTGCACCAGCGTCATCAGCAACGGACTGGCGATCAGCAACAGCACCGTCGACCACGGCACAGGTTCCTCGCCGCTGATGGCGCGAAACAGGTTGAGGCCAGCAAATACCAGTCCGGCGTAATAGAATGCCTGAGCAACGCGCGAGATGTTGTCGGCGATGCCGAACAGCACCGGATCGCCGCGACGGGTATGCGCAACTTCCCGGGCGAGCATGGCGGTGATCTCACGCAGGGTCAGTTGGCGCAGCAGCCCTTCACTGAAGGCGGTCGCGCTGTGGGCAGGACGGCCCATCGAGAAGATGCTGAGCTGCAGGCTGGGCACCATGTATAGACGCGGCGCCTGCGGCAGACCTCCGCGCCGGGCAAGCTCGGCAGCGATACGATCCAGCTGGGCAAGATCGCCGGCCTGGTACGGCTGCGCTCCGTAAAGGCGCATCATGAGTTCCGGCGGCACATAGAAAGCTGCGATAGCGATGCCGGCTGCGGCGAGCGCACCGACGACCAGCGCGCCGATGTCGAGATAGGTCCACAACACAAGCGCCACCAACGCACCGAATGCGAGCAACAGTGCCGCCGCCTGCGCAATGTTCGTGGCGGTTGCACTGCGATCTGCCGCACGACTCGCGCTATGTTCGATGCCGATAGTCATCGTTGTTTGCCAGAATCCGGCGACGGTTCAGGTGTTGGGTTGAAACGTGATCTTGTCGCGACGGCGTTTGGTGAGCCAGCAGGGGAAACGCATTGCCCCGGTTGCCGGTTTCCGGCCGGAGCGGCGCTAACAGGCAACCACTGTAGCAGGAGAGCGGTATCGTGGAATTTTTTATCGCGTTCCTGAACTTCGGTCTGGCGATGTGGCTTGCCTGGCGACATCAGCCGACGACGGCGCTGTATGTATTCTTTGCCGGGCTCATCTTCGCGGTGGCGCTGTTCATGCGCCATGCCACAACCGAGTTGCCGCTTTCGTTCTAGGGCGTAATCGCTGTGCTGCAAATCACGATGCCGCTTCAGCCATTTCATAAGACCGATGATTGATGCTTCAGGTTGATGTGGACCGACGCGGTCACGGTCCGGGAGACGATCGATGGACATCAGCGCGCAACAGGCTGTGAGGCTGAACGCGTTAGCGCTTTATGCGATTTCGGCGGTTTTGCTGGTCGCGTTTTACTGGCAGCTTGCCTACGATGAGCTGCCGTGCCCGCTATGTCTGTTGCAGCGCGTGGCATTCGTTGCGATGGCCGTGGGGCCGATCCTTACCATCCGCTTCGGGCCCAAGCCGTTGCATTATGCGCTGGTGCTGTTCGCTGCGCTGCTGGGCGCCGCGGTGGCTGCGCGTCAGATATTGCTGCACATCTTGCCCGGCGATACCGGCTTCGGCTCAGCCTTCATGGGCTATCATTTTTATACGTGGGCGTTCATCGTCTTCGTTGCGGGGATCTTTGCGGCTGCCGTGATGCTGTGTTTCGGCGGCCAGTTCTCGCGATCCGATGAAGCCGATGCAGCACCTCGACGTGGCCAGTTCGAGATGGGCGCGGTTGCGCTTGTCATGGCGCTGACCGTGCTCAATGCGGCCAGCGTGTTGCTTGAGTGCGGTTTCGCATCCTGCCCCGGCAATCCGGTGCATTACGAGCTGCTACAGTAACAGTGCCGCGCGGCGGCTGGCATTCGAACCGACCGTCCGCAATCCGCGTCTAGAACTTGGCCAGAATCGCTTCGTCCGTGGCTTCACGCTGTGGCGCCCATGCCCCGAGCACTGCTGGCACGATCTGGCTGGCCTCGCCGACAACCGTAAAGCGCACGTCGAGACCGGCCCGAATGAAGGCGTCGGACTTCATGTGCGACAGCAGGTTGAGGAATGGCGTCCAGAAGCCCGCGATGTTGGCGACGATGATCGGCTTCTTGTGCTGGCCGAGCTGCGCCCACGTCAGCTGCTCCACCAGTTCTTCAAGCGTGCCGATGCCACCGGGCAGGGCGACGAACGCGTCCGAGTGATCGAACATGAGCTGTTTGCGCTGATGCATGTTGTCGGTGACGATCAGTTCGTCGACGTCGTCCATCATGGCTTCGCGCTCGATCGGGAAGCCGGGGATGATGCCGGTGACGCGGCCGCCATGCTTCAGTGTGGCCTCAGCAACTTCGCCCATCAGGCCAAGACTGCCGCCACCGTATACAAGGCCGATGCCGTTGGCGGCGAGGGCTGCGCCTAGCGTGCGCGCTGCTTCAACATAGGCGGGGTTGATGCCGGGGCCGGAGCCGCAATAGACGCAGACGTTGCGCGGGGTTGCGGCGAAATCGTTGTTTCCGTTGATATTCTTCGTGCTCATTCAAAGGTCCGTTTTGGGGCCGGATGATCCGGCGACATAGACCCATATGGTGATTGGCTGGCCGTTTTCGCAGTGCCGACGTGTTGCACAGCATCAACCCATTATCCGATTTTTTGATGACGGTTTGGCTCACCGCCCGTCATGTGCTTAATGATTTGGATAAACTTGGCGGCCGTCAGAGAACCGCCACAAATAGCGGTCCCGCTGGGGTTATGCGGGTAGGGTGCGGGCGTTCCATGTCGAGTAAGCGTATCGTTTTCGCGTTGGCCGTCTTCGGTGTGGCCAGCTCCGTCATTGCCCCGGTTTGGGCCCCGGTTGCAGCTTGGGCGGAAGAGCGCCAGCCAGCGACGCCGAACGGTGTCCGTCAGCAGGCCGAGGATCTGGCCAAGGCTGCCTCGGAAGAGTTTTCCGATATTCTGGCGCCGGACCAAAAGAAAAACGCCGTTGCTGCGCCTGCCACCGCTGAAACCGTGGCCGCCGATGCGAACCCCAAGGGCGATGCTAGCAGTACACCCGGCGCCACCATTGATACTGCGCTGGCTCCGGTCTGGGACTGGCTGGCCCGTTCGGCCAAAACCTATGACGGCGTTGTCGTTGCCCAGTTGCGCAGCGGCGAGAACTGGGCCGCCGCGTTTGAACGCAACGGCATTTCAACCGGTACGATCATAGCCGCCGCAACGGGCGCCGCTTCGAACGCAAACGCGTCTGCGGGCGGTGAGAGCCCTGAGCCACACGGCTGGGGTGGCTTTGTGGAATCGGTGAGGGACTGGCTGGCGCGTGCCAGCCGCAGCTATCGCAATGAGATCGTCAAGCCGCTGCGCGAACTGCTGCCGGGTGAGCCGAGCGAATTTGCGCAGCCGGAAGAGAAGAAGGCGCCGCCGGTAAAGGTCAGCCGTGCCGATACGGCCGGTGGCGCTCCTGCCACTGCCGCTGCTCCCGCTGCTGTCGCTATGCCGAAGGAACTGGTGGCCGATCGCGCCAGCAAGCGGCGTGCTGAGGCTGAGCGCAAGGCCAAGCGCGAAGCCGCAACGGTTGCGCTGGCGGAGCAGACGAGCACGGCCAAGGAATCCGAGGCAAAGCGTCTGGCGGATGTAACGGCGAAAAACAAGATTGCGCGGGAAGCGGAGGCGCAACGCCTCGCAGCGGATGCGGCAGCCGAAGCCCAGCGTGCAGCGGCTGAAAAAGCGCAGCTGGCGGCGGAAGAGGCAAAGCAGCGTCAGGCCGCTGAGGCAGATGCCACCGCGAAGCGCCAGCAGGAAGCACAGCGCATTGCCCGCGCCACCAATCTGGCGAAGGCATCGGAAGCGCGCCGTCTGGCCGAGCTTGAAACGAAGACTCAGGCTATCCGTGCGGCAGATGAGCAGCGCAGGGCGGAACAGGCCGAGGCCGAGCGGGCCGCTGAGATTGCACGCACAGAGGCAGAGGCGCGTCGTCTGCTGACCGCCGCAGCGGCGGAAGAGGCGCGGGCCAAGCGCGAAGAGGAAGCACGGCAGATTGCCAAGGCTGCCGAGCAGGCGCGCGCATCCGAAGCCCAGCGTCTGGCTGATGTTGCTGCGAAGGCCAAGGCCGCGCAGGAAGCCGAAGCAAAGCGCCTGGTCGAGGAGCAGCAGCGTCTTGCGGCTGAAGCGGCCGAGCGCGCCCGTAAAGAGGCGGAAGCCAAGCGGCAGGCTGAAGAGCAGCGGTTTGCAGCCGAAGCGGAAGCGCGCCGCAAGGCCGCTGTAGAAGCCGAAGCCAAATCCCGGCGCGCGGCGGAAGAGGCTGCTGAACGCGCTGCGGTGGCCGAAGCCGAGGCGGAAGCCAAACGGCAGGCTGAGATCGAAGCTGAAGCCGAGCGCCGGATTGCGGCAGCCCGCGCGAAGGCCGATCGCGAACAGCAAGTTGCGCTGGCCGAGGCGAAAGAGCCAGCGGCACCGGCTGCTGGCCGGACGACGCCGAGCGCACCCGCAGTGGTGCCACCGGCAGCGCAGAACGACGGCGCTTCGATAGCCGACGAGACGATCAGGTCATACACTGCGCCGGTGCCATCGCCGTTGCCGACAACATCGAAGGGCGGCGTGGATCTTTCGCCGGTGCCGCCCGCGTCAGAGCTGGCCCGTTCTGGCGTGCCCGCCGGTGAGGCGGTCGTGATGGAGCACTCCTCGATTGCGACTGCACCGAAGGTTGCCGCCAACTCGAAGGGTGGGGATGTCGCGTCCCGCGCCTCTAAAGATACGTCCCGCGCTTCTAAAGACGCGTCCGGTGCTTCCAACAATGCTCGCCCCGCGTCCAAGGATGTGGCGGCATCAAACGGTGCGAAGGCGCAGACATCGGCGAAATCCGCGGACGTGACGGTGCCGGAAAAGAAAACGCCGGTCACCCCGGAGAAGAAACCAGCCACGCGTGCAACGGCGTCGAAGCAGGTCGAGGCCCCGGCGCAGAAGCCAGCAGCGGCAGCCACAGCGCCAAAGCCTGAGAAACCTGAGCGCAAGACGGCAACTGCGCCGGAGCGCAAGCCGGCGGCGCAGCAAGCTCCGGTACGCAAGCCGGCCGTGCCTTCAACGGCGGCTGGCGTGCCCAAGGCACGGAAGGAAGTGTTGACGGCTGAGGTGAGCCCGCCCGTCGCCAAGAAGAAATCCCGCAAACGCGTGCCCGTCCATGCCGGTGGCAGCAGCGGTAAAAAGGCCTATGCGGTTCGCTCCTCGGGGCGGAAGATCGCGCGCTCGCACCATGGCAAAACCGCAAAGCATGCGTATCGCCAGCGCCAGCACCGTTCAGCCCAGGCGCCCTCGGCAGTGCGTGTCGCCCCTGTGCTTAAGCGCGGCTACCGTGTGCGCCAGTGCGCCTGCCTTTGCGCCAAAGCTACGCCGCGCAAACAGCGGCTGGCTGCGGGTGCAACCCATGCCGGGCCGCGTATGGTGAAGGTTGAGCGTCGCCAGTATCGCAAGGTCGGGGCGAAGTATAAGAGCTCTCGCGTGATCCGGCGGCACAATCGGGGCTGACCCGTACGGCAGTCGCCTCGTTGCGGCGTGAACTGGCGCGCCGCGACCGGATGCTTCAGCGCATGCCGGGACGGGGGCTCCGTCCCGTCGCATCTGGTCGCAATTCGCGTGCTCTCTCGGACACCGGCTAAAAACCGGCTATGTTAGCGCAATCACCCGCACCCCCGAGCTGCGCCGATGACTGGCGGGCTCGCCGTTGCGGCGGCATACGCGCGCCTTTCGCGCCGCTTCTACATCAAGGTTCATAAGCCCTAATGTCATCTCCATCGGCGCCTGGCGCCGCCTCCAGCGATACCCGCAACGGACAGGACTATCTCACGCGGCGCCCCAACCACTGGGATGCCTTGCGCGGGTTGCTGCCTCTGGTCTGGCCCGCCGACCGGCGCGATTTGCGCGTGCGCGTGGTGCTGGCGTTTGGCGTGCTGCTGCTGGCCAAGATCGTCACCGTATCGGTGCCGGTGTTCTTCAAGGACGCTACCGACCGGCTTGCGGAAGCGGCGGGCACGGGCAGCTCCGGCATGTATTCCGCCGCTGTTGCCATCGCGATGCTGATCCTGGCCTACGGGACCGGCCGTGTGCTGATGATGGCGCTCAATCAGGTGCGCGATCTGATCTTCACCGAGGTGGGCCAGAACGCAGTGCGCGCACTTAACAACCGCACCTTTGCGCATCTGCACAGGCTGTCGCTGCGGTTCCATCTGGAGCGGCGTACGGGTGGCCTCTCGCGCGTGATCGAGCGGGCGACGCGCGGCGTTGAACTCATCATCCGTATGGGCATTCTCAACGTGGTGCCGACGGTGGTGGAACTGCTGCTCGTCTCCGGCATGCTGCTCTATTATTTCGACTGGCGTTATGTGGCGATCATGTACGTGACGGTGGCCGCATATATGTGGTTCACGTTCGCGGCCAGCGAGCGGCGCATTGCGGTGCGCCGGGAAATGAACGACAGCGATACCGAAGCCAACACCAAGGCTGTCGATAGCCTGCTCAACTTCGAAACCGTCAAGCACTTCGGCAATGAGGAACTGGAGGCGCGCCGCTTCGACGATTCAATGGCGCGTTATGAGAGCGCGGCGATCAAGACCTTCCGCTGGCTCGCCATTCTGAATACCGGCCAGACGCTGATCTTCACGCTGGGTATGACTGCCTGCATGCTGATGGCCGGACGCGGCGTGGTGATGGGAACGCACACCATCGGCGAGTTTGTGATGATCAACGCGATGTTGATTCAACTTTACATGCCGCTCAATTTTCTCGGCATGGTCTATCGCGAGATCAAGCAGGGCCTCGTCGATCTGGAACAGATGTTCTCGCTGCTCGGCGAGGCACCGGAAATCGAGGACCGCCCCGGAGCAAAGCCGCTTGTTGTCAGTCGGGGTGAGATTCGCCTCGACCACGTCGATTTCTTTTATGACGCGGGCAAACGGCAGGTGCTGCACGACATCACTTTCACGGTGCCGGCCGGCAAGATGGTGGCCATCGTGGGGCCGTCGGGCGCAGGGAAGTCTACGCTCGCGCGTCTCATGTTCCGGTTTTATGACGTGACGTCCGGAGCAATCACAATTGACGATCAGAACATCCGCGACGTGACGCAGAAAAGTCTGCGCGCGGCGATCGGGGTGGTGCCGCAGGACAGTGTGCTGTTCAACGACACCATCTTTTACAACATCAAGTATGGCCGCCCCGATGCCCCGGACGAGGAGATCTATCGCGCCGCCCGGCTGGCGCAGATCGATTCGTTCATCCGTTCGCTGCCGGAGGGCTATGACACCAAGGTGGGTGAGCGCGGGTTGAAGCTGTCGGGCGGCGAAAAGCAGCGCGTGGCGATTGCGCGGACGATACTCAAGGGGCCGCCGATTCTCATCCTCGACGAAGCGACGAGTGCGCTCGACAGCCATACCGAGCGGGATATTCAGGCCGCTCTGGATGAAGTATCGCGCGAGCGTACGTCGCTGGTGATTGCGCATCGGCTGTCGACGATCATCAATGCCGATCGCATTCTGGTGATGGAAAAAGGCCGCGTGGTGGAGCAGGGCACCCACACGGAGCTTATCGCCAGCGGTGGTCTATATGCGGATTTGTGGGCACATCAGCGGGAGGCGGAAAAGGCCCGCGAGGAACTGGCCCACGCACTGGAAGACGCCGAGCGCGCAGGAGCTCTGACCAGTGAAGATGTGCGCTTGATGAAAAGCTAAAATTCCGGTCAGCGCCGCTGAATGGATCAAGCGATGCTGACCGGAAAAAGAGATGCCGACCGCCTGGGGAGCGGTCGGCACGGGCGCGGCAACGACACGGGTGCCATCCAGGGATCGTCGCCAGCACCGTTCGGGGGAAGCGGGTTACCGCCCGAAATTATTTCTTCAGGTTTTCCAGGATTGCGTCCCAACGCTTCTTGGCGCCACCTGCAGGCTTGTAGGCATCGAGCTGAGCCTGATTGGTCGGCTCACCGGCTACGATCAGCGCCGTCATGCCCATGCCGTAATGGGGAAGGCACTTGATGCCGTAGTAACCTGGCTTCTCGACCACGAACTCAGCGTCCTGATTGAACTCGCCCTTGAGCTTCTCGACGCCTTCCGGCCAGACCTGAGGAATGGCTTCAGCGTTGTGATTCTTGTCGACGATGACGAACTTGACGGTGTCACCGGGCTCAACACGCAGGAAGTCGGGCTCAAACACCATGAACTTGCCCTTGCCGTCTGCGTTCTTGACCTTAATCTCGTGCTCTGCTGCCAGTGCTGCACCGCTCAAGCCGATGATGACTGCGGCGAACGTTGCGAAAGTTGCTAGTCTCATTGGGGCGTTCCTCGTGGTCGTAGTGTTGTTGTGTTTATTGTTGACCATAGGAGTATAGAACTAGCAGGCGTCCGTCAATGCCTTCCGTTATGATGCTGTGCAAATGAGCTATGCGTCGGTGGAATTGCTGGGTTGCATTTGCGCCGCCTGAGGAAGCTGAAGCGCCGGGTGCGCCGGCCACAAGGCAAAACGTTCCGGGCCAAGCCGCCGTTAGCTTCCGCTCAGTCACTGGCTGTTATGGTCCGGCTTTGGCTCAGTAGGCGGCCTGGTCGGATGTCAGCTCCATGGGTTCATCGGTTAACAGAATGTTGACGGGAATGCTCGGCCAGTCGGCACGCGCACTGACCCGCGTGTTGGATCTGCTTGCCTCCGGTGTCCGTCAGGTGTGGCTTTTGCTGCGCCCGCCGCTGCTGTTCGCGCTCAATGTTCTCGCCGCGCTGATTGTGCTGTTCGAGGAGTGGGGCTGGCGTCCGCTTAGCGCGGCGCTGGCAAAGCTTGCGCGCTTTCCGCTGTGGGCGCACATGGAGCGCTCCATCGCCGCGTTGCCGCCCTATGGCGCGCTGCTGGTGTTCACCGTGCCAAGTGTGGTGCTGATCCCGGCCAAGCTGATCGGCGTCTATATGTTCGCCACCGGGCATTTCATCGTCGCGCTGATCGTCATCTTTCTGGCCAAGATCATTTCGACGGCGCTGATCGCCCGCATTTTTGAGCTGACGCAGCCGGCACTGATGCAGATCGGCTGGTTTGCCTATGCGTACAACAAATTCATACCGTGGAAGGATCGTGTGTTCGCATGGTTGCGCGCGTCGTGGGTCTGGCGCGTGGGCCGCGTGATCAAGTGGCGGACGATGCGGTCGCTGCGGGCCGGTTGGCAGCGATGGAAGCCGACGCTGCGCGCGTCATTTGACGGTATGAAGCAACTCATGCGTGATAGTGCGAAGTCTCTGGCTGAAAGAGCACGCGCTTTAACTGCGCGTCTCGGGCTTCAGAGGTTCTTTCCGTCGCGCTCTGGGGCTGCCGCCCCGAAACAGTTAGCGCCGCCGAAAACCCAAATATAGCTGCGCTGCGCCTTCAGGTGACGTTGATCGCAATCTTCTCGACCGTCGTGGTGCCGCTGTCGTCCTGCCATGTCAGCGTAAGTGTGCCTGATCCTGGCACCTGCATGAAAAACGCGATGTAGGGATTGGGCGAAATGCCGGAATTGAGATCGGCAGAGAATACTTCGTTATCGTCGAAGCGGGCCGTGAAGGTATGAATGATATCGCGCGGGATGATGTTACCGGCGCCATCCTTGCGATTTCCGGTTTCCATCACGTGCGTTGCCAGCGTGCGGATCTCGATGATCGCGCCGGCATGGATCGGCGAGGGAAGCTTTATACGCGGTGGCTTTCGCATCCTTGCCTTCCGATCAGATGCCACAGCCGCCAACGCCGACATCGACGAGACGTTGCGAGAGCAGCACGCGATCTCCGCTCAGCATTGCCACAACGACGACATCCTGTGTTTGTGCCAGCCGCATACGGCTAGTGACGCGCGCCTTTCCGGATAGCGGCGTGAAATGGAACGTGGCGACCTGAGCGCGCGGATTTGCGGTCGAAAGCAGATGCACGGATTTGACGTGATCGTCCGGGGTCATCGGGCTTGGAACGTCAATCGCGATCGGCACGTATTCGCCGTTATCGACGCTCTCGGGCAGATCAAGCACAATGCCGTCTTCAAGCGGTGTTGCCTGTTGCAATACTTTGGCAAGCTCGGACTTGAACTCAGCGGAATACTCAGCTGCCAGCGATTGCGTGTTTTGTGCCGTCGCGCTTTCGACAAGGGCAACCGTGGCGGCCGCTGCGCCTGCTGAAAGCAGAAATGTGCGTCGATCCAGCATGTCGGCTCCAGTGCCGTGCAGCGCTCGCTCCTACAACAGGTCAGTTGCCGATGCGCGCGCGCTGAGCCTACGATATGGCTACGCAGGGCCGGGAACAAGGCGCCACCAGATGATAAATCGCAGGCAATTCGGGCAATTGATTGCAGGCGCCGCGTTTGGCAGCCAGGCGGCGGAGGCGCTGGCCGCCCCCGTTGTTGTGCGCGCCAAGCCGCGGATCGTGGTGGTCGGCGGCGGAGCAGGTGGCGGCACGGTGGCCCATATCATCAAACGGCAGGCGCCCGATACAAACGTCACCGTGATAGAGAGGCGCGCCGTCTATACGTCATGCTTCAACTCAAATCACGTCTTCGGCGGCTTTCGTACGTTCCAGTCGCTACAACACGGTTACGATGGTCTGCGCAAGATTGGCATCGATGTCGTTACCGGAGAGGCCGACGCGATCGATCGGGCGCAAAAGCGCGTGCGCCTCAGCGATGGCAGCACCATCGCATACGATTATCTCGTGCTGTCGCCCGGCATCTCGTATCGCTACGACGCGATTGAAGGGTACTCCGCCGAGGTCGCTGAAACGGTGATGCCGCACGCGTGGACGGCCGGGCCGCAAACGCAACTGCTGATGGCGCAACTTGAAGCGATGGACGATGGCGGCGTCGTGGTGATGACGGTGCCGAAAAACCCCTATCGCTGTCCGCCGGGGCCTTATGAACGCGCGTGCATGATCGCGCATTATCTGAAGACGCATAAGCCGCGCTCGAAGCTGTTGCTGTTCGATGCCAAGCCGTACTTTTCCAAGCAGGCCGCATTCGAAGAGGCGTTCCGTAAATATTACGACGGCATCATCGATCTCAGCCTCACCAACGAGATCGATGACAACAACGTCGTGCGCGTCGACCCGAGGGAAATGACGGTTGAAACGGCATCGGGCCTGAAGGTGCGCGGCGCGGTGGTGAATGTCATTCCTCCGCAAACCGCGGGGCAGGTTGCGATTGATGCGGGGTGTGCGGATGCTTCGGGCTGGTGTCCGATCCAGCCGCAGAATTTCATGTCGGCGCAGGCGGAGGGCATTTACGTCATCGGCGATGCGACGATTGCCAACGACATGCCAAAGTCGGCCTATTCGGCCAACAGCCACGGCCGCGTCGTGGCAGGCGATATTCTGGCGGCGATCAACGGCGACCGTGCAGTTCCGGCCCGCTATCGCAACACCTGCTGGTCGCTGATTGCCGAAGCCGACACGATCAAGATCGGCGCCGACTACGAGCCCGGCCAGCGGGACGGAAAGCCGTATCTGCAAGCGCGGGATGCGTTTGTTTCGCTGCCGGGCGAGAGCGCGCAACTGCGGCGGCGCAACTACGACGAAAGCCTGGCCTGGGTATCACGACATCATCGCCGAGGCGCTGAACGATCGAACGGCGCTGATGCGCCAGCTTTAGGCGTGGCCCAGGGGCTTTCTGACGCCGGAGTTGCCCGGAGCCGGGCGTGTGGCACCTACCCCAATGGGGCTGTGACGGCTGCCTGATGCACGACAATAATTGGTGCATCAGGCAGCCGTGGTAGAACAACTCAAGTATCTCTACGCAAAGCGCATCAGCGCGCAAAATCTGCACCGCCGCAGTTGCCTCCTCGCCCGACGCTGCTTCTTGCCTGCTTCGGCAATGCTGACCAGCAAGTAATTACGCTGGTAACCATAAATATCGCCTGCAACGCGACCGTATTACGACTGGCTACATCGCCGACATGGCTGGATTACCAGCCCACATCAATCTGCTGACCGCCAGCGCGCACGGCCCGATGCCGTTATCGGGTCGGCTCGTTGGTCATTACAGGCCTCTTCAATGCGATATGGAAGGTAACAACAGCTCAGCGCGGCCTATAAATGTGATCATTACTGACCGGCACCGTCAGACGCCATCCATCACTCAAGTTGCGCGCAGTTGTTGCAGCCGCGTTCAGCGACCTCGGCCACTCAATCGCGTCGTAGCTGTGCAGTGCCACGTATGCGTCATTCTGTTGCTGTTGCTGACAAGGCGTAGCCGCCATCCCCGTGTTGGTTGAAGCAGCGCCTCTCTATCACGGTAACGTCGAATCTTCCGCGCAACGGGCAATCAATATCGGCGCGCTGTTGGCCCTGCGTAGCCATATCGTAGGCTCAGCGCGCGCATCGATGACAGGGCGAGCGCTGTAGGCGCAGCGGCCACCGCAGTTGCCGGTCAGCGCGACGGTCGCGAAGCGGCTCGCGAGTTCAAGTCCGAGCTGCAACACCGCTACGGCATTGTGCTTGATCTGCGCGACGTCGATAACGGCCATTGCCGATCTTGTGACCTCGCTCCGTCGCACCACGTTATTCACGCCGCGGAAAGGCGTCTATGGCGCGACTGTCGTCGTTATTATTGTGAGCGGAGATGCGATGCTGCTCTCACCTTCGTTGGCGGCAATCTGATCGGAGGCAAGGATACCGCGCGCTCGCTCTCTGCAACATCGGCGCGATATCGATTCGCGCTCTCACGGCTAACTGAAATGCGATCTCAACCGGCACCTCACATCCTCAACCGTGGATCAATTCCAGACATTGGCCACGGTAGAAGAGCCCGTCAACGTCTGGCGCTGGCAGCTATCGTCTGGAAACCCGGACACTTTGCAGTTAACTCTCAGCCAGAACCGCACCATACATGTGTTGCGCGCTCCATCTGGCAACGACATCGTCACGCTGATCGCGACCTGCGCTGTAATTTGTTTATGGGCAAACCGATTACATCATAGGGCAGTAACGCGGCCTCCACGCCGCTGGAACTGAACAGCACGTATGAGCGCGAACGGCGGCGGGCGCGAAAGGCAAGCGAATCCAACCCGAAGTGATTGTGATGGCAATGGAGGCGCCTGCAAGCGGACCCGACGGCGTGACTGGCGAAGGAAGCCCTGTTGCAGCTTCTCCGCTCAGGCGGCAAATGCAACAGCCGACGCACGAACGCGCGTATTCTCCCTATGGTCAACAATAAGCAATGGCCTACGACCACGAGGAGCGCAATGAACAACGGCACCTGGCGATTCACAGTCGCTTTGGGCAGCAGAGCAAGTTCATGTGTTTGGCCCGGCTCTGGCCCGATGACTACCGTCATTAAACCGTCGTCGATAAAGATCCACAACGCACAACCATTCCTCAGGTGGCGTCGAATGCTCAAGTTTGAGGATCAGGACTGTTCATTGATCGAATTTTTACGGCATCAAGTGCCTTCCCCGGCAATGGGCATGACGGCGGCCGACAATCAGGCAATGTGCCCTGTAACCTGAAAATAATTTTCGACGTACCCGCCAACGGCAAGCGGCGACGATCTAATCGGCAATCTGACGCTTTCTCGAAGCACATCTTCGTCTTTTCCTGCGCATCAATGCCATCTTCAGTAAACATGAACTCTGAACATGCCATGGCGATGCCGCAACGCGCATCACCAACGCGATCGGCATTGATCGTCGGCAACTTGTCTGTCACAGCATTTGCTCTTTAGCGTGAATATCCCGCTCATTATGGCTGTCAATCGAAGAGTGTACAGCAACCAACATCACGCTGCCTGATAGCCCTCCGATGAACAGATCGATCTGCGCGCGGCATCGCGTGCCTGCTGATGTTGTAAGATGTCGTCGCCACCGCGCGCAGACTTTCCTGCGTCGCAATCGTCAATAAATCGCATCTAAAACAGTCTTGCGCATTACTCCCTGCACCCAACCTATCTGCATCTGAATCTCACCCCAGCTGTTTCTTCTTGGCCGGGCGATCCTCGATTTCCGGTGCCTCGCCGAGCAGCAACATCTGTTCCAGATCGGCAGGCCTGCTGATCTCGCGATTGTCGAGAAAATTGAGCGGTATCACAAACTCCCATCACCACGCTATCAGCATGCCTTTGGTAACGTGAAGCTGGCAATATTACGCTCTCCCCTCACGCCATTGGATCATCAGCTTACTCCAGTTCTCATTACCGGAACGACGACTCGAAATTGGCTCCTCGCTGTCGTTATTCCCTGCACCGCTCGCTGAAAGCAACGGCGAAGACATCACCGTCCATTATGATGCTGCCAGCGACGCCTGCGCTCCGCGAATGCCCTTTGGCCTGTACTCAAACACGCCGCTCAACCCTGGCGACGGCCTGTCTATGCCGTTGCGGTGTAAGTGCGCACGCGTTATTACCTCGGTGAAGATCGCGCCTATCATCATCAGCGTCGCTCTACATCGCAGTAACGGCAGCAGCTTATGCCGCTCCCGTGCTACCGCGCCAGCATCGTCGTGTTGGGCGCATGCGAAGATGCCCGATGTAAGAGCTATGAGCTGCTGATGGCGGCAATACCGCCCATATTTTCGGCGCAGCAATGCGGTATTCGCCGGTTTTGTTGTCCGAAGAGCTGCGACCGAATTGCGGCATGCGCAGCGCGGCACGCCAGTTCACGCCACGGCGAAGACGGCTGAAACCCGGCTGCTGGCGACGTAACCTTCACCATACGCAGCGGCATGTTGCACCGCAATAGCGGCTAACTCAAAGCCTACCGAGGGCGTAGACATGGCCTGACTCTACATGCACTGCGGAACGCACTGGCGCTCTTTGCTCCTTCTGTTTGCTCACCTCAGCCGTTATCCCTTCCGACCGGCAACAGACGCCGAAGCCGCCGACGCCCCCGTACCGGTGCTGCGCCTCCGGCAATGCCGTCTTGCCTTTCTTTGGCCTGGCCGCTGCCGGGGCCTCGATACTTCGACATAGATTGCGCGCGTGTGAACCTGCTCGGGTGACTACGGCGTTTTCTTTCGGCATGATCGCGATCCTCGCGCCGTTGTCTGCCGATCCTGTTGGCGCGTCTGCGAGAGCGCGGGACGTCATCACAGGGCGCGGAGTCCCCACCCTTCGGTGCGGTCTGTCGAGTGCTCCGGCGACCTCACCGGCGGGCAATCGCCCTTCGATGTTGTCTTTGGCGATGAGCACCGATCGTCTCGTCGGCTATCAGCGCCGTCGACCTGCCGGTGAGCACCACTGCGGGTGCGCTGTCGTTGCTCAGCAGCCATATACTAACTCTACAACGCTGTTCGCGATCGACATCAACCTGCCGTTGAATCTTCCGCCGCGCGCAGTTGCTCGGCTTGCGGCACTCGACAACCTGCTGCAACTCCGCCTCGCCGGGCGCTTTTCGGCCGCTGCGCGACGCAACCTTCGCAGCGGCAACATCAGCGCGACCTTCGAAGTGCGCACCTGCTCTTCAGCCTTGGTAATCTGCCGTCTTCGCGCTGGCGATCTCCGCTGCGGCGGTCAGCAGACGCTGTGCGTCTCAGCGACTGCGCCATGCCGCGAATAGCCTGAGTCTTCGTTGTCGACAGCGCGTACCTTCAGCAGGCAATGCGCGTACTGCTGCGCGGCGGCGACACGAACGAACTGCTCTTCCGCCGCCATTACTGCCGCCGAACACTGCCGTCAGTTAGTCTGCCGCCAGCGACCGTTGCGGCGCTGACCTTGCGCTCTCGGCACCACCAGTTCCTTCGGCAACGCAGCGCGTATGTGCCGTGGCATCTTGTGCACCGGCGGCGCTGCGCAACACTCTCGGCCTCGGTAGCCTGGCTGTGCGACTGCGATTTGGCATATCCCATCACTGTGCTCACCCCAGCCGTGTGAATACCGCGAAATACCGTTACCGTTCAGGCGCCGCTGAATCGTGACTCGCAGCGGTGGCAGGCGTTTACCATCGGCGAGCTCGAATCCTCGGCCTTATTCCGTCTTGCTGGCATATCGCAAATACCAGACTGGCACGAACGCAGCGCGCGCAGACGTTTCAATCATTAAAGACGGGCGAAACAAACCGTCATCAAAAATCGGATAATGGCGATGCTGTAGACTATGAGCACGAAATCAACGAAACCTTTCGCAAACTACGCAACAGCGTAACCCGCAGCGCGCCAGTGCAACCCTCGCCGCCAAACGGCATCAGCCTTTGCTCAATCCCAGCTGATGAGACAACGAACCCGCAGCCACCGGCATGATCGTCACCGATATCGGCGGCAACATTCATGTTCGATCACTCAGCCGTTGTTACTTCCTGCCCGGTGGTACGCTGAGGCGCTGGTGGGCGGGCTTTCGGCCAGCAAAGATGTAACATCACCTTCTGAACGCCATTCCTCAACAACGATACTGACGCCATCGGGCCGATTACTGTCGGCGAACCAGCCAGGCAAATTGCCATGCTCGAAATTTACATGGCACCACAGCGATAATTACCGGATAGCGTAATAGCGCAGACGTTACCTGTAGCGGCGTAATCTGCCGGATTGCCAGGCTCAAGTGACGCACGGTCAGCTCTGCTGGCCACCCATCAGTACATCGAAGATGCTTGCATCGGCTTTCATCGGATAAACATGAAAGCGAGCCGAAGCCGTATCGCTGGGCGATGTAGCAGCCTACAGCAGCGAACAACACCAGCGCATGAACGAAGCGGATAATCGGCTACGGCCATCTGGCAACTGCAACAGACGCGAAAACTTTTATGCAACTCATCGATAACAACCTTGCGCGATGCCAAACCATCACGCTATAACGCTGTATACGCCTTTAAACCGGACCGTATTCCGCTTATCTTAATAATGTGAAACGTATCTGTTACGCCCTAGAACGAAGCGGCAACTCGATTTATTAATGGCGGAGCAACGCCACCGCAGCGAATACATACAGCATCGTCAGCTGATGTCACCGATAACGCCCATCGCCAGATTAAGCGGAACGCACTGTTAAGCAACGACAATGACCTTCGTTTCCCCTTGGCTCACCCGCGTTAACGTTGATAACGTTGGCAGAGCACTGGCAATGACCATCAATCAGCGTGCAATTTCGCCACGAACGCTACCTTCACCGCATTCGAGAAATCTATCTCATACATCGCTGCGCGGCAACGTCTTTAATGCCGAAGCAGGTCTACCGCGACGCCGCATCATGGTGCCCAGCTCGAACATGGGCCGTCAATGCCTGACTGCTGCACTGTGACCGCCGCCGCCCAGCGCGTCAACAACCATCGCGCGTGTTCTCCGGCGATGCGCGGACTGTGACGCTGGCCTCAATGATTTCGCCATCAGCGGCGAAGAACAGGCTGTGTCGCCGGTCAGGCGAACGCACCAATCCCCTTTGCCGCAGTTCGCCATTCACGCAGGCGATGAGCTGGCGCGCTGAAACCGGCTCGCCACTCGACGACGCAACGCCGCCGATGCCGCTGCCGTCCATGCCGCATTTCTCTGCCGGAACGCCTTTTCCCGGCGTATGGTTCTGATGGCGAACCGGCGATCGCCGCAGGGCGCATTCACCCGCCGGCCTTATCGGCATAATGAACGTGCTCCGCGCCAGCGCGCGTTGCCGCACTGTCATCACTGAACGTCGCCGCTATATTGCGGCAATGCAGCCGCGCCTAAGCGGCATCGTCACTCCAGCCCGGTTTCCGGTAGCGCCGGCGGCATATCAGGTGACGGCCGCTGGACGTGTGTACGCTCATGGCTACATCGGCTGCTGGCGGTGCATCGCGTATTA
>NZ_JARXLA010000006.1 GCF_029872155.1 Hyphomicrobium sp. D-2
CCACCTGAGGTCAGGTGGCCCTGAGCCGGACGCATGGCTGCCCTGCCCGCCGTCGCATTGACGTGCGGGCAGCAAAGCTTTAGAGAGCGCGCTTTCCTTGGCCCTCGTCCTTTGGTGACGGGCCTTGCTCTCATTGGAAGATTTTCGTGACGATTTTCGACAACATGGTTCCGGCGCTGGCCGGAGCGCTCGCCGCGCGTGGCTACGAAACGCTGACCCCGGTGCAAACCTCGGTGCTGGCTCCCGAGGCCAGCGGCGTCGACCTCTTGGTCTCGGCCCAGACCGGCTCGGGCAAGACGGTGGCCTTCGGCATAGCCATCGCGCCGACCCTGCTTGACGGCCGCGAGCGCTTCACGCCGGGCGCAGCACCTTCGGCAGTGATCATCGCGCCGACGCGCGAGCTCGCCATTCAGGTGCGCCGCGAGTTCGAATGGCTCTATGCCGCGACCGGCGCCCGCATCGCCTCCTGCGTCGGCGGCATGGACATGCGCAAGGAACGCCGCGCACTCGACGAAGGCGCCGACATCGTCGTCGGCACGCCGGGCCGCCTGCGCGACCACATCACCCGCGGTTCCCTGGACATTTCCGGTCTGCGCGCCGTGGTTCTCGACGAAGCCGACGAGATGCTCGACCTCGGCTTCCGCGAAGACTTGGAGTTCATCCTGGCGGCAGCACCGCAGGAACGCCGCACGCTTCTGTTCTCGGCAACAGTGCCGCCGCAGATCGCCCAGATGGCCAAGCGCTTCCAGCGCAACGCGCTGCGCATCACCGCAGCAGGCGAAAGCCGCCAGCACGACGACATCGAATACCGCTCCGTGCTGGTCGCTCCGTCCGAGCGCGAGAACGCCATCATCAACACGCTGCTTTACTTCGATGCCCAGAGCACAATGGTGTTCTGCGCGACGCGCGAAGCGGTCAAGCACTTCTCGGCGCGCCTTGCCAATCGCGGCTTCGCCGTTGTGGCGCTGTCGGGCGAGCTGAGCCAGGCCGAACGCAACAACGCGCTGCAGGCAATGCGAGACGGCCGCGCCCGTGTCTGCGTGGCGACCGACGTCGCCGCCCGCGGCATCGACCTGCCGAACCTCGACCTCGTCATCCACGCCGACCTGCCGACCAACCCTGATACGTTGTTGCACCGCTCGGGCCGTACCGGCCGTGCCGGTCGCAAGGGCGTGTGCGTGCTGATCGTGCCGTTCCACCGTCGTGGCAGCGCTGCCCGCCTGCTCAAGCTGGCAAAGCTCGAGGCAACGACGCAGGCAGCACCCGGCCCGGCAGAGATCGATGCCCGCAACCGCGAGCGCATGCTGGCGGAACTCACCGACATCGAGGCTGCCGCCGAGGACGAGGCAACGCAGGTCGCCGAAATCCTCGCCGCCCACTCGCCTGAGACGATCGCGCTGGCCTGGCTGCGACAGCAGATGGCCTCGCGTCCCGCCGCCGAAGAGCTCTCGGACCGCCCTGTGCCAGTGTTCGACGCCGCCAAGGCGGAACGTCCCGACAACCGCTTCGAAAGCGGCGTCTGGTTCGCCGTCTCGGTCGGCCGCAAGCACCGCGCCGAACCACGCTGGCTGTTGCCGCTGATCTGCAAGGCAGGCCGCGTCACCAAGCGCGAGATCGGCTCGATCCGCATCTTCGAGAACGATCTCGCATTTCGAGATCATCTCCGAGCGTGCCGACGCCTTTGCTGCGGCCGTCGAGGAACAAGGCACCGGCGAAAAGGGCGTGACCATCACCCGTACTGGTGCCGCGCCTGCATCCGACCACGGCGCCAAGCCGAAGAAGCAGCACCGCAAGGGCCAATACGATCCCGCCGACAAGCCACCCTTCAAGAAGAAGGCTTTTGAAAAGAAGCCTTACGAGAAGAAGCCGTTCGAAAAGCGTGCTGGTGACAAGCCGGCCTACGACAAGCCGGCGGGTGCTGGCGCGGCCAAGAAGTACAAGCCAAAGAAGAGGTTCGGCGAGTAATCGCCAAGCTCTCACGGGGTCTTACTTTTTCGTAAGGTTCGCAGTTGCCACATTCGGCGCCACAAACAGAGATTTGGGCGCGGAATGCGGCTAAGTCACCGTTTGAAAATATGTTTTTCGTCTAATATGCCCCTGGCAAAGCACGGCTATTTCTATCGCCGGGGCCGGGAAACGCCGGCGGCTCGATCTCTTGGGCCGCGACGCGACGTGACTGGACGGCCCTTCATAAGGCGGGTCGGTCCATTCGGGCGCCCGCATTCGTCGGAGAGCATGCCATGCGCAAGCTTCTTGTTCCGGCAGCCGCAGCTGCCATTTTTGCAACCTCTGCCGTATCCTTCGCCGCCGTCCAGCATACGGATGGGACGATCAAGACCTTCGACGCCAAGGCGATGAGCCTGACGCTCGCCGACGGCACATCCTTCTTGCTGTCGAAGAAGTTCAAGGATCCCGGCCTGAAGGCAGGCGAAAAGGTTTCGATCACCTGGGACATGAGCGGCACAAACAAGGTGGCTGAGTCCGTCAAGATCGTGAAGTAGCGCCCAAGCCGCGCTGCAAAAAAGGGCGGAACACGAGGTTCCGCCCTCAGACTGCTGACGAACCCCGTCGAATTTCGGCGGGGTTTTGTTTTGTGGGTTGATTGAGCTTTTGGATTGATTTCGGGGAGCAGATGCCAAGGCCGTTGCGAGCCGGCTTTGGCCTCATGCGAGGCTTGGTTTTGGCTTTGGCCAGAGGCTGATTGCGATCTTTTTCATGTTCTGGGCGGCGGCTGCGATCAGGCACTGGCAGGCCACGCGTGTTCGCCCTCGGAAGCGGGCATAGCGATGGCCGAAGAGCTGCTTGGCATCGGCGAAGGATCGCTCGACCGTCTCCTTGCGGCGTCGATAGATCGCCTTGCCCCATGCGCTTAAGCGGTTGGCATCGACCCGCTCGCGGACATCCTGCCAGACATGGCGCGTGATGGTGCGCTCGGCCTTGGCGTTTGATGTGCAAGACGCCAGCAGCGGACAGTTGCGGCAGATCGTCGGGTTGCTCCTGTAGTGGCGATAACCGCCGCGATCGGTGGTGGCGTAAGTGAGCAACTGGCCCTGCGGGCAACGATAGCCGTCAAGGTCCGGCTCATGGACGAAAGCGCCCTTCCTCATCTTGCCAGGCTTTGGCCGGGTCGGGTTGCGATAGCCGACGACACCCTGGATGTTCCTGTCCTCCAGGCCCTTGGCGATGCCTGGCGTGGCATAGCCGGCATCCAGCCCCGCCGCCGTGACGTCGAAGCCGAAACGCTCCACCTGGCGGTCGAGCCGGTCGAGATAGACGATCGAGTCATGCACGTTGGCCGGCGTGGCAAACGTGTCGGTGATGATGCCGAAGCCGCCATCCACCGTGCGGTGATCGAGATAAAGAAGCCCTTCGGCTTGCCCTCGCGCACCATATAGCCAGCCTCAGGATCGGTGCGCGAGACCTTCGTCTCTTTCACCGCAGGCTGCCGCTCCTGCTCCTTCAGCGCCTTCTGGCCGTGCAACGCCCGTTCGGCGTCGATCGCCCGGTCGAGTTCGCCCCAGTAGTCGGCACGCGACTTGGCGACCATGGCAAGGTCGTACTTGCCCTTGTTGGCATTGGCCTTCAGGTGCGTGCTGTCGGTGTAGAGCACCGTGCCGTCGACCAAGCCTGCCCCGATCGCCTGCTCGACAATGCGGTCGAAGATCGCCTGCGCGATCGTCTCGTCCTGGTAGCGCCGGCGTCGGTTCTGCGACAATGTCGAGGCGTCGAACACCTTGTCCGTCAGCTTCAGCCGCAGGAACCACCGGTAGGCGACATTGACCTCGATCTCTCGCACCAATTGCCGCTCCGAGCGCACCCCGAACAGGTAGCCGATGAACAGCGCCTTGAACATCAAAGTCGGATCAAGTGGCGGGCGACCATTGTCGGCGCAGTAAAGCGGCGCTGTCAGATCGTGGATGAACGAGAAATCGATAACACCATCGATCTTGCGCAGAAGGTGATCAACTGGAACCAGTTGATCGAGCGTGACGATCTCAAGTGCGGTTTGTTCAGGGCCGGCTCGCTTCAACATCACCCACTGAATCACAAACCCCCAACTCTCGCCAGGGGTTTGTCAGCAGTCTG
>NZ_JARXLA010000007.1 GCF_029872155.1 Hyphomicrobium sp. D-2
CGCGCCATCAGCGTGGCGACGCGCTGTGTCATGCGCTCAGGGATCAACGGCTCAGAACGGTGTCAAACTGGCGCGCCTCGATATGCAGTCGCAACCAATCAGGCTTTACAGAGTTAGGGCTGAGCGCTGCAAGCTGGCGCATACGCTCCAGCCGGTCGCGCAGGCCATCGCCGATGCAGACAAACAAAACCGATGGCAAGGTCGATGAAGTGCGCGCGACCATGCTGGATAATCTGGCAGCGCGACCGGTATTGCGCAGGAGCAGGCGCCCGGCGATTGCGGCGGCAGGTACGAGATCGGGTGCCAGGGTGTGGGCCCTCGGTTGCCGGGGGATTGAGCGAGCGTTCCGGGATCGCCGGTTTCGGCGGCCTGGGCCCGTGCCGCTGTCAGCAGCACGCCCGGCGGCGATGCCGATCAGGCCTGCGCACGGTCGACGTGACCGTTCTTGCGGGCAATGGCCAGCGTTTCGAGACACCATCCCAATCGCCATCGCGGCACTGGATGTCAAACAGCGCGTCCACCGCCCAGGCAAGTTTGGGGTTCAGCGCCACGGCGCGTTCGGCGAAATGCAGCGCGGCTTCGCGTTCGCCTTCGCGCTGAGGCTTCAAGGAACAGTCCGCGCAGGCCAAGCTGCTCGGTATCGGGAGCGGCGAGCATGGCTTCAAAGATGCGTCGCGCTGTGGTGCGGTCGCCGGAAAGCTGCGCCGCCTGTGCACGCAACAGATGCGTCAGCGGTTCGTTGGGCAGCGATTTACGTGCCTGAATGGCGGAACGCATGGCAGCGGCTTTATCGCCAGCACCGAGTGCGATCATGCCGCTGGACAACGCATCGATGCCCAGCTTCTGGCGGCGCTTGTTGAGCACGTTACCGACGGTTGCCGGGCTGTGCCAGACGTTGCGCAGGATCGACCAGATGAACAGCGCGGACGCAACGAGCGCCACGAAGATCACCGCCGCCCGGAAGACGCTGGTTTCAACGCGATAGCCCTGCCAGTAGAGCACCAGCTCTCCAGGGCGATCGGCGAGCCATGCAAGCCCGGTTGCGATGAGTGCAATTCCGATGAGGAATGCTATGAGACGCAGCATGCCGAGACCTGACTTTTACTGAGCGGTATTGTCGTCGGCCGGTGCCGGAGCGGCAGCCAGCGATGACTTGAGCTGGGTTTCAACGGACGCAAGAGCGTGCTCGACGGTGTTGCGGGCTTCCACCTTCTTGAGGAAGTCGGCCGCAGCATCCTGCGCTGGAGCGGGCAGCGTCTTGGCTTCCTTCAGAACGTCGGCGAGGCGGTCTTCCTCAAGCGCAACTTCCATGCGGGCAACGATTGCCTCGATGCTCTTGTCTTCCGGTGCGTGGTCGGTGCGGCGCACGCGCACGACGGATTTGGCGCCAGCAAGCAAGCGATCGACGATCGAGGCTTCGGCGTTGTGATCCTCAGCGTCGATGATCTTGTAGGCCACCGGCTTGAAGGCGTCGCGCAGCTCAGCGGTGGTTTCAACGCCATCCAGTGCGAACGGTTTCAGCGGTGACAGATCAACGATGTTGCCTGCGATCTTGGAGGTTTCTTCCAGCTCAGGCGCGAACGAGTTGCCGGAGTAGATGGCGCGCTTCAGGTTGGCGAGCTCCAACGACAGCACGATGCGTTCGGCGGTCGATTTACGCGCGCCTTCGCTCTGCAGAACGGTTTGCACGTCCTTGTGCAGTGCTGCGAGGCGGCTCGTGATCGGGTTCACGGCGGTCGAGACTTCATCCGACTTGGCAAAGTCGGTGAGGCGCGTGTCGATCTCGGTCTTAAGGCGCTTGATCTCTTCCTGGGTCGAGCGGATAGCGGCCGCAACGCGGTCGTCTTCCGATTTCAGCGACGACACGCCGGTGACGATCTCGGCGTTCTCGGCCTTGATGGTCGAAAGTTCGCGATCGATGCGCTGGGTGCCGGAGCGTGCGGCTTCGGCAACCTCGGCGGCGGCGGTGAGGCGCGTGTCGATCTGCTGGGTCAGGTTCTTGCGCAGCGCGTCGAGCTGATTGCCGAGCGTAGCTTCCAGATCAGCAAGCTTGCCGGTCAGCGCGGCGAGCTGCGGAAGCTGGCCAGCGTTCGGATCGTTGGCGGCGGCGGTGGACATCAGTGCAAGCTGGTCTTCCAGCTTGCCGATGCGCTTGCCAGCATCCGAATCCGATCCCTGTGCCAGTACCTTGTCGCTGATGTTGCCGACAGCGGTGCTCAGATCAGCCTGCTTGCGCGTTACGCCTTCGATGTTGGCGTTGAGTTGTTCAACCTGGCCGAGCTTGGCCTCAGCGGCGGCGAGGCGCGTGGCGAGTTCCGGATTGACGGCGTTCTGCGACTGGCTTGTCTCAACCGCACCAAGGCGCTGTTCAAGCGCGCTCAAAGCCTGCGATTGCTGCCGGTTGAGATCGACGCCGAGGTGATTGGCGATCTGGTCGCCTGGCGAACAGCGCGACGGCGCCGCCCGCAACGCCAGCGGCGATGTGGGAAATGAAGCTGCCAATGCCACCGCGGCGGGCGCGTGGAGCTGGCGCATCCTTGGGGCCGTTGCCCGCCGCGGCTGTTGCCTTGGAAGCATCGCCTGTCTTGGCGGCCTTGTCGGCAGAACTGGCGTCAGTCTTTGCGGCTGCGCCCGATGCGGATGTTGCGGCGGAAGCGGCAGCGGCGCCAGCTTCCGTTTTACCGGTCGCGGCGGTTTCGCCGGGCTTGGCTGATGCAGCCGCAGCGTCCTTCGGCGCGTCCTTGTCCTTCGCCGTCTCGGGCGGCGTGACGTCCTGCGCCTTGAGATCAAGCGTAGCGTGAGGGCGGTTGCCCTGCTGAGACGCTGAACCTGCCGGCTGCTTGCCGGGCCCGTTTTTGTTCGCAGTCATGTGTGCAAGTACCTCGCAGCGGACCGATCAAGCGCACGCCCGATTTTGGGGTGGAGCTGTAGCACGCGGGTCGAGACGCTACCCTACAGTCCTGACTAGAGCGTTTCCACCCGGCTAATGACTGTCAGCAGGGCGGGAACATCAGGTGTTTGAGCAACTTCAACCCGCAGGGGAGCCAGCGGCTCCAGCGCGGCGGCGACGGCCGACGAAATGCAGGCCATAACGGCCCTGCGCGTGCCTTCCTCGACGCCACCATCCTTAGCTAACCGCGCAAAGGTCGCTCCGGTTCGCGGCGACATCAAGATCACGGCATCGATTGCGCCGGCGGATAGCAAATCCCGCGTGGTCGGAAGCAATTCCTTTGCCGGATCAGAGCGATAGGCGATGACGGGCGATAGCTCGACGCCGCGTGCGGCCAGCGCTCCGGCCAGATCGAAGGCGACCACCTCTCCGCGAACGTGGGTCAGCGGTCCACCTGTTGTGCGGGCCATCTGCTCGATGAGGGGCAGGATGCTGAGCGCGGTGCCTTCACCTACCGTTATGTTTTTAAAGCCGATTTCCTCGGCATGGCGGGCCGTTGCAGGGCCGACCGCGATCAGCGGCAGGGAAAGCGCTGCTGATAAGGCCGGGCTTTGCGCCAGCGCCCGCAGACCATTGCGGCTGGTGACGACAAGGCCTTTGGCACCGTCCAGCGCATCGGCGGCGATCGGCAACGGCGTGATCTGCAACAACGGATCGGCCGACACCCGATGCCCGAGCGCCTCAAGCTGCGCCGTGAGTGCCGCCGCGTCGGGTTTGGGGCGTGTCACCAGAATGTGCATCAGGCGACCGTGAAGAAATCCGGCCCGGCCTGATCGAGCACCTGGGCGGCGGCATCGCGGCCGATGGATTCAGCCAGCGCGGCCCCACCCATATGATCGACGGCGCTGATGCGCTTGCCATCGGTGGAAAGGATCTCGGCGCGCAGGCGTATCATGCCATCGGCGATGAAATCGGCATGTCCGGCGATCGGCGTGCGGCATGAGCCTTCGAGCTGGGTCAGGTAGGCGCGCTCGGCGGCAACACAGGTTGCGGTGGGCTCGTGGTTCAGCGGCGCGAGCAGGCGGGCCGTCGCGTCATCATCGGCGCGGATCTCGATGCCGATAGCGCCCTGCGCGACCGCGGGCAGCATCACGTCGGCTTCCATGGCGGCGGTTATATGCTGCGAAAGCCCGAGGCGATTGAGGCCAGCGCAGGCGAGGAAAGTGGCGTCGGCCACGCCTTCTTCCAGTTTGCGCAGGCGCGTCTGCACGTTGCCGCGAAAATCGACCACTTTCAGGTCGGGTCGCGCGCGCAGTGCCTGGGCCGCACGGCGTGGCGATGAGGTGCCGATAAGCCCACCTTCCGGCAGGTCATCGAGCGAGTTGAATTTCAGGCTGACGAAGGCATCGCGCGGGTCTTCGCGCTCCAGGATGGTCGAGATGACGAGGCCTTCGGGCAGCACCGCCGGCATATCCTTCATCGAATGGACGGCCAGATCGATCTCCTTAGCGAACAGCGCCTCTTCAAGCTCCTTGGTGAACAAACCCTTGCCGCCGACCTCGATCAGCGGACGATCCGTCACGCGGTCGCCCGTTGTCTTGATGACGACGATTTCGCACTGATCCGGCTTCAGGCCATGGGCGGCGCCGAGTTTGCGCGCCACTTCATGGGCCTGCGCGAGCGCCAGCGGCGAGCCTCGGGTTCCGATGCGGATTTTGCTAACTTGCAAGCCGTTCTCTCCGGATGGTAGGCGACGGGCGACAGAAGCGGCGCCGATGTGCCGCCATCTATGCCCCCGGAACCGGGGAACGCAAACGCGGGATTGCCCCAGCCGCCATGGCGAACGAACAGCACCAGGAAATCGGCCCAGCATCGTTCTGGGTCTGGAAACAAGCTGCGATGAGACAGCGGCGGCTGTCGTCGTGCGCGAGCCCTCGGGCGAGGGCGCATTCTTTCCAGCATCGTGCGCAGCCAGTGGGAGCAGCACCGTCCGTTCGGCGGCGTGGTGCCGGAAATCGCTGCCCGCGCGCATGTTGAATGTCTCGATGTGCTGGTGCGGGAAGCGCTCAACGGGGCGAATGTTGGACTGGACGATCTTTCCGCCGTGGCAGCCACAACCGGTCCGGGGCTGATCGGTGGCCTGATCGTGGGTGCAATCACCGGCAAGGCGATTGCTATGGCGCGGGGCATTCCATTCATCTCGGTGCACCATCTGGAAGCGCACGCACTGACGGTGGGGCTGACCGAAGGCATTGCGCCGCCGTATCTGCTGCTGCTGGTTTCCGGTGGGCATACGCAACCTTGATCGTGCGCGGCGTCGGCGATTACGAACGCCTCGGCACGACGATTGACGACGCGCTGGGCGAAGCCTTCGACAAGACGGCCAAGCTGCTCGGTCTCGGCCTGCCGGGCGGTCCGGCGGTGGAGCGGATGGCGCTTAAAGGCGATGGCAGCCGGTTCAAGCTGCCGCGCCCGATGGCCGGGCGGCCGGAGCCGCACTTTTCATTCGCCGGCTTGAAAACGGCGGTGCGCCGCGCGGCTGAAAAACTTGCGCCGCTGTCGGATCAGGACGTCGCCGATATCTCCGCTGCGTTCGAGCAGGCGGTGGTGGAATCGGTATCGGATCGGTGTGCGCGGGCGGTGGAAATCGCGGCGGCGCGGTTGGGCTCTGATGTGCCGTTGCGGTTTGTGGTTGCGGGCGGTGTGGCTGCCAATCAGCGCCTGCGTGCTTCGCTTGCTGAACTGGCGCAAGCGCGCGGGTTTTCGTTCCATGTTCCGCCCGCCAATCTGTGCGGTGACAACGCGGCCATGATCGCGTGGGCCGGGGCGGAGCGTCTGGCGCGCGGGATGGTTGATCCGCTCGACGCACCAGTGCGTCCGCGCTGGCCACTTGATGCCAACGCTGCGCCTGCTATCGGTGCTGGGGTAAAGGCGTGAACGGGTGAAGGCGTCGTGTTCGCAGGCTATAGTGGCCTCGCAGTTGCGTGTGCGGACCTGCTTCAGGAGCTTGCGGTGAAGATCGATAGCGTCGGCATTATCGGCGGTGGCGCCTGGGGCACGGCTCTGGCGCAGGCGATGGCGTTCGCAGGGCGCAAGGTCACGCTGTGGGCACGGGAAGACGATGTCGTTGCCGCTATCAACGGCGCCACGAAAACGAGACCTTTTGCCGGGCGTTACGCTTGATGCCGGCATTGTTGCAACCGGTGATCTGGGTGCGGCCGCCGCATGTGATGCGGTTTTGCTGGTGGTGCCTGCTCAGCATGTGCGCCGCGTTGCGCGCGACCTGCGACCGTTGCTGCGGAATGCTCAGCCCGTCGTAATGTGCTCCAAGGGCATCGAGCAGGCCAGCGGCAAGATGATGGGCGATGTGCTGGCGGAGGAGCTGCCGCACGTAACGCCGTTGGTGCTTTCCGGTCCGAGCTTCGCGGCCGACGTAGCGCGCGGGTTGCCCGCCGCGCTGACACTGGCGTGCGCCGACGAGGCTATCGGGCAGGAGGTGGCGGAGCGGCTGGGCAGCGCGAAATTCCGTCTCTACTGGTCGAGCGACATGGTGGGCGTCGAGTTAGGCGGCGCGCTGAAAAACGTGCTGGCGATTGCCGCGGGCATCGTGGACGGTCAGGGGCTTGGTGCCAGCGCGCACGCGGCGCTGGTGACGCGCGGTTTTGCTGAAATGCGCCGCCTCGGCAAAGCGCTGGGTGCGCGGACTGAAACCCTGAACGGGCTTTCCGGTCTGGGCGATCTGATCCTCACGTGCGGCAGTCCGCAGTCGCGCAACATGTCGTTAGGGCGGGCGCTGGGCCAGGGGAGGCGATCGACAAGGTGCTAGCGGGCAGGCTTGCGGTGACCGAGGGCGTCTACACCGCTACGGCCGTGCGCGGGCTGGCTGAAGCGAATGACGTCGATATGCCGATCTGCGCCGCCGTTTGCGATGTGGTTGAAGGGCGTGCGAGCGTGCGCGATGTGATCGGCCAGCTTATGCAGCGGCCGTTGAAGGCCGAGGACTGAGCGCTATCGCGGCGCTGTGCGCCGAGGCTGCAAGCGATTCTGTGTGTTGATGAAACGGCCAGCCCGCAGCCTCGGCGCTTGACAGTGCCGCGCCCTTGGGCGACGCCCCGATGACAGAATAATTTAGCGGAGGTGCGGCTTATGCCTTCCTACTGGCTTATGAAGTCCGAGCCGGATTGCTTCTCGTGGGACGATCTGAAATCGCGCGGCAAAGGCGGTGAAGCCTGGGATGGCGTACGCAGCTTTCAGGCGCGCAACTTCATGAAGGCGATGCAGATAGGCGATCTGGCGTTCTTCTATCACTCCAACATCGGCAAGGCCGTTGTAGGCGTGATGGAGATTGCGGCGCTCGCCCATCCCGACGCTTCTGACGACACCGGCAAGTGGGAATGCGTGGATGTGCGCGCCGTTGCGGACATGCCCAATCCGGTGCCGCTGGCCGCCATAAAGGACAACTCCAAGCTTGCTGAAATGGTGCTGGTGAACAATTCGCGCCTTTCTGTGCAGCCGGTTTCGGCGGCGGAATGGGCGGAAGTCTGCCGTATGGGCGGCTTGAAGCCGGCGGAAATCAAGGCGTCCGGCGGCGGCGGTCAGAAGCCTGCTGGCTCCGCCAAGGAAGTCGCAAAGAGCGGCGCTGCAAAGCGACCTGCCAGGAAAGCAAAATAAATGACGAAGGTGTCCGGACGGCTTGATCCCAACAATGGTGAAGCCGTCAGGGCTTTCATCGCGGAGAATACGCGATGCCTGGCGCCGCCTCTGGTGCCTGAAATCCTGCTGCACCTGGCCGAAGAGTCGGTGCCGATCTGGCAGAAAACCGAAGAAGAACTGGGCGAGATGAACGTGCCGCCGCCGTACTGGGCATTTGCCTGGGCGGGCGGGCAGGCGCTGGCGCGCTACATGCTGGATAATCCGCATCTGGTGGCCGGTCGGCATGTGCTGGATCTGGGGGCTGGTTCCGGTTTGACTGCGATAGCGGCGATGAAGGCTGGCGCGATAAGCGTACTGGCCGCCGACATCGACCGGTTTGCGCTGGCGGCGACGGAGCTGAACGCGGCCCTTAATGATGTGAAGGTGAGCACAACCGCCGAGGATCTGCTTGCCGGAGCTCCGCAGGGTTTCGATCTGATCCTGGTGGGCGACCTGTTCTATGAGCGCGCGCTGGCGGAACGCGTGACGCGCTACATCGAGGCGGCGGTTGCCAATGGTGCGCTGGTGCTTATCGGTGATCCGCAGCGCAACTATTTCCCCAAAGGCCGCTTTGAGTGCGCGGCGGACTATCGGGTGCCGGTGACGCGCGAGCTTGAAGACGCAGAAATAAAGAATTCTGCTGTTTGGCGGCTTGGCTAACCGGGGATCGGGCGACGGGGCGCAGGCGGTCTGCTACCTTCAAGTTCTGATTTCCAGGGGAGCTGCCATGACTTTTGCGGGAATGAACCTCATCGCGATCGTTTCGGCGGCGGTTGCGGCCTTCATGTTCGGCTGGGTCTGGTATGGGCTTCTGTTCGGCGAGGCATGGCGGCGGGCCATCGGCTGGAAGCGCACGGAAGTGCAGTCGCAAAGCCCCAGCCCCATGCCTTTTGTCATCAGTTTCATCAGCCTACTGGTGATGGCGTGCGTGTTTTCCGGCGTGCTGCGCCACACCAAAATAGAGCTGACCGTTGCCAACGGCCTGATCACCGGCGCGTTTCTGTGGCTGGGCTTTGTGATCACAACGATTGGCACCAACAACAGATTCCGCGATGCAAAAACGGCCCTGACTGTCATTGACGGAGGTCATTGGCTGGGCGTTTTACTGCTGCAGGGTGCTATTCTTGGCGCATTCGGTCCCTGATATTGGCCAGATGCGACCAGACAGCTTCGCCGAAGTGCCAATTTGCGGACCATGCTCGCCGCCGTCATAATGCGTCCAATTACGAATACTTTCGCGGGAGAAATGCCGATGTCGGGGAACCTTTACCCAGTACCGGGTGAATGGCGCGAGGGCGCCTTCATTGACGAGAAAGCCTATCACGAGCTTTACGCCCGCTCCGTCTCCGACCCCGACGGGTTCTGGGGCGAGGTCGGACGCCGTATCGACTGGATCAAGCCCTATACGAAGGTGAAGAACACCTCGTTCGATCTGCAGAATGTTTCGATCAAGTGGTTTGAGGACGGCACGCTGAACGTGTCCGCCAACTGTACCGACCGCCACCTCGAAACTCGCGGCGATCAGGTCGCGATCATCTGGGAGGGCGATGAGCCCACCGACGACGAAGAGATCACCTATCGCCAGCTGCACGAGCGCGTGTGCAAGCTCGCCAACGTGATGAAGTCGCACGGCGTCAAGAAGGGGGATCGGGTTACGATCTACCTGCCGATGATCCCGGAAGCGGCCTATGCGATGCTAGCGTGCGCGCGTATCGGCGCGGTGCATTCGATCGTGTTCGGTGGCTTTTCTCCGGACAGCCTCGCCGGACGCATCGAGGACGCAGAGTCCAAGTTCATCATCACCGCCGACGAAGGCGTGCGTGGCGGCAAGTATGTGCCGCTGAAGAAGAACACCGACGACGCGTTGGCCAAGTGCGGCAAGGGTGATGAGAAGGTGCTGGTTGTTCGCCGCACCGGCCGCCCTGTTGCCTGGAATGCAGGCCGTGATCTGTGGCTGCATGAGGAACAGAGCAAGGTTTCGGCTGAGTGTCCGCCGGAGGAAATGCGCGCGGAAGATCCGCTGTTCATTCTTTATACGTCTGGTTCAACCGGCAAGCCGAAAGGCGTGGTGCATACGACCGGCGGCTATCTGGTGTTCGCGTCGATGTCGCACCAGTACGTGTTCGATTATCACGACGGTGATGTCTACTGGTGCACGGCCGACGTGGGCTGGGTCACTGGCCACAGCTACATCGTTTATGGACCGCTCGCGAACGGCGCCACGTCGGTGATGTTCGAAGGCGTGCCGAACTATCCGACCATGTCGCGCTTCTGGGATGTCGTGGACAAGTGGAAGGTCAACATCTTCTACACCGCGCCGACGGCAATCCGTGCGCTGATGGGCGCTGGCGACGACTTCGTGAAAGGTAGCGATCGCTCATCGCTGCGGCTGCTTGGCAGCGTCGGCGAGCCGATCAATCCGGAAGCATGGGAATGGTATTATAACGTTGTCGGGGAGCAGCGTTGCCCGATTGTTGATACGTGGTGGCAGACCGAAACCGGCGGCATTCTCATTTCGCCGTTGCCGGGTGCAACGGATCTGAAGCCGGGCTCGGCCACGCGGCCGCTGTTCGGCGTGCAGCCGGCGCTGGTTGATGAGAAGGGCGTGATCCTGGAAGGCGCGACCAGCGGCAACCTCGTTATTCTGGATAGCTGGCCGTCGCAGGCGCGCACGATCTACGGCGATCACGAGCGCTTCGTGCAGACCTATTTCTCGACCTACCCCGGCACCTACTTCACCGGAGATGGCTGCCGTCGCGACGAAGACGGATATTACTGGATCACTGGCCGCGTCGATGACGTGATCAACGTGTCCGGCCATCGTCTGGGTACGGCGGAAGTGGAAAGTGCGCTGGTCTCGCATCCTCTGGTGGCTGAGGCCGCGGTTGTCGGCTATCCGCACAACGTGAAGGGCCAGGGCATCTACTGCTACATCACGCTGATCGCGGGTGAAGAGTGGAGCGATGCGCTGTCGAAGGATCTCATCAAGCACGTGCGTACGGAGATCGGCCCGATCGCGTCGCCGGATCTGATCCAGTTCGCGCCGGGCCTGCCGAAGACCCGTTCGGGCAAGATCATGCGCCGCATCCTGCGCAAGATCGCGGAGGACGAGTTCTCGAACCTTGGCGATATTTCAACGCTGGCCGATCCGGCCGTGGTGCAGGATTTGATCGACAACCGCAAGAACCGCCGCGACGCTGCGAGCTGAGTTCTGCGAGGCCTTTGTTGCTGCATGAATTGAAAAGGGCGCTCCATGTGGGCGCCCTTTTTGTTTGGCGCCGGCGACACCCCTCCGGGGCGCCGGCCGCCGGTGCATTTTAGTGAGGGCTGGCGACTGCGCTTCGCGCCGCCGGCCGCCGAGCGCGATGCTATTTGCAGCTGCGCAGCAGGCCGCGATCGAGATGCAGATGATCATGATGCGCTTCGTTGAACTCAGGCCCGATGGCGACGCGGAAATACGGGCATGCGCGCATGTGCGCTTCGCGCAGGAAGCGGCCCTCCGGCGTGTTGGCGCGGTAGTCGCGCGTGATGCTCATCTGCTTGCCGTTCTCCAGCCGGAACGCGCCGATATCGACGGCGTTGGCATAGGAATGCTGGCTGCGCATTTTCAGCCAGCGTTTGTTGCCGATGATGTTGCGGCAGTTATAAGTGCCCATGTCCTGCACCCAGACGACACGGCTGCCGAACATCTCCATCGCCAACGGCTGCACGCTATGCTCCATCCACAGCGCCAGCGCGACGGCGGTTTCGCAGGTCAACGCGCTAAGGCCGATTTCGGCGCCGCTCACTTTGGAAACGCGCACCGCATCGGTCCAGCCGCAGCCGTTGGCCCGCACGTTGTCCGCGATGGCCTGCGCGTTGATCTGCGGCGGCTGCAGGATGGCGCGGCACATGTCGGGATCGCTGCGCAGGGCGGCGATGCGCGTGTCGACGAAGATCAAGGGCGGATCATCCAGCGTAATGGCGGGGAACGGCAGAAAGCGCTCCGGGATGAGGCCGAAGCGGAAAACAGCGGCGCCCGCGAGTATCAGCAGCAACAGCAGGATTGCGCGCAGAATGTTTCGGCCCGTTCGGCGCATGTGTGTCCTTAGGTGGTGCCGCTGCAGTGGCGAATGCCGGATGCGCATCGGGCGACGCGCAGGCGATCGGCTTTTATGGGGCTATTCAACTCTTAAGAAAAGGTGAAAGCCCGTTCCGCTTTGAAGCACGGCAGCGCGGTGTTTCGGGCGCACAGCGAGCGCCGCGCGCGTGCGGCGAGAACCGTCATGGGGACGGCGCGGAATAGAATGGCAGTCAGTCGTCGGATCAGAAGTCCGAAGCAATGCCGCCTTTTTCCCAATCGCCATAGCGGGCCGGATCGGGCCCTTCGCGCCCGCCAATTTCCTTGGCGCGCTCCTGGGCGGCGGCGTCGGCGGCCCGGCGGCGCTCCTCCGCTTCGGCAAGCGCGCGCTTGGCTGCGGGGCTCAGCACGCGGTTTGCGGGCGCGGTCTGTTGCGCCCCATCTGTCGGGTTTTTGATTGCATGTCGGTCATGAGCACTGGTTGTTGCTTAACTGTCTATCCATATACCATCTCGACGAGTGTTTATGGCGGAGCTGCGACAAGAATGAATCATATCAAGACGGCCATGCTGCTAGCGGCTCTGACCGCTATATTTGTGGCGATGGGCGCTTTGATCGGTGGCACGGGCGGTATGCTCATTGCCTTCATCTTTGCGCTTGGCATGAACTTTTATACCTACTGGAACTCGGACAAGATGGTGCTGCGCATGTATGGCGCGCGCCAGGTGGATGAGCGCACGGCGCCGGATTACTACAATCTGGTGCGCGAGCTGGCGCGTCGGGCCGAACTGCCGATGCCGGCCGTCTACATCATGGAGAGCGCGCAGCCGAACGCGTTCGCGACCGGTCGCAATCCGCAGAACGCGGCCGTTTGTGCTTCGACCGGTTTGCTGCAGGCGATGAGCCGCGAAGAAATCGCCCGGCGTGATGGCGCACGAACTGGCGCACATCAAGAATTACGACACGCTGACGATGACCATCGCGGCCGCGATTGGCGGCGCGGTGTCGATGCTGGCCCAGTACATGCAATTCGGCGCCATGTTCGGCGGCGGCAACCGTGAAGGCGGTGGCGGCATCATGGGCGTGGTCGGAACGCTGATGGCGATCATCGTTGCGCCGCTGGCGGCAATGCTGGTGCAGATGGCGATCAGCCGTTCGCGCGAATATGTGGCCGACCGTATGGGCGGCGAGATCTGCGGTCAGCCGCTGTGGCTCGCGTCGGCGCTCGGCAAGATCGAGAACTATGCGCACCGCATTCCGAACGAGGAGGCGGAGGCTGTCCCGGCAACGGCGTCGCTGTTCATCATCAATCCGCTGCAGGGCTGGGGTATGGACAACCTGTTCTCCACCCATCCCAATACGGGCAACCGCATTGCGGCGCTGGAGCAGCAGGCAAGCCGTATGGGCGGAGGCTCAGCGCCACGTTATGCCGATGATGGGCGTCAGGGTTATGCGGATGACAACGCTGGGCCATGGTCGCAGCAGCGGCAGGGCTCGCAGCAGCGTCAGGCTGGGCGCAGCGGCAATAGCGGTCCGTGGGGCTAACTGCGCCATCTTGGCCGTTGCGGTTTAGCGACTTGTCCCGACCGGCATCCTGTCGGACAACGGCCCCGCGATTCCGCAGCATTTAACCAGCAAGGCAGGCGCACGTGACTAAAGAGGCCGCGTCAGGATCTCGATCTCAATCCAAATCGCGGCCCGCTTCCCGCTCGCAAGGTTTTGCGAAAGGGCCTGCTCGCGTTAAAGGCCCGGGTGCTGGCCAGGGCTCTGGCAAGCCATCGCAGGGTCAGAAGTCGAACAAGTCGGATGCGCCATTGCCGCCAGGGCTTGCGGCGCGTGAAGCGGCGGTGCGCGTGATCGCTGCGGTATTGAATGAGGGGCGCTCGTTCGAAGCCGCCGCTGCCAAACAGTTTGAAGACTATGGGCTGGAGGGGCGCGACCGCGGCCTGGCGCGTTTGATCGCGGCAACAGTTCTGCGTCGGCAGGGCGAGCTTGAAGCGATCCTCGACAGCTATCTGCAAAAGCCGTTGCAGAAACAAAAAAGCCTGCTGTGGCCAATATTGCTGGCCGGTGCCGCGCAGCTTCTTTTCCTGCAGATGCCGCCGCACGCGGCCGTTGGTCTGGCGGTTGATCAGGCGCGACGCGATCGCCAGGCGGCGCATTTTAACAAGCTGGTCAATGCATTGTTGCGCCGCGTAAGCCGCGAAGGCGCCGAGGCGTTGCCCGCGCTTGATGGCGTGGCACTCAATATTCCGCAGTGGCTGATGACGCGGTGGCGCGAGAATTACGGGGCCGACACTGCGCGTAAGATCGGCGCGGCTTCGCTTGCCGAAGCTCCGCTCGATATTTCCGTGAAATCAGACCCGCAGGCATGGGCCGAAAAGCTCGGTGGCACGGTGCTGGCCACCGGTTCGGTGCGTCTCGCAGCCGGTGGACGCATCGAGGACATGCCGGGCTTTTCGGAAGGCGCATGGTGGGTTCAGGACGCCGCTGCCGCGCTGCCCGCGAAGCTGATGGGCGATGTGCGCGGCAAGAGCATCGTTGATCTGTGCGCCGCCCCGGGTGGCAAGACGGCCCAGCTTGTGTCCGCCGGTGCTGAAGTGACCGCGCTCGATCTGTCGCCGCAGCGGATTGAACGCCTGCAGCAGAACCTCGCGCGGCTCGGATTGTCGGCCGAGACGGTTGCGGCGGATGCTGGCGAGTGGGCGCCGGAGCGCACCTTCGACGGTGTGCTGCTTGATGTGCCCTGCACCGCGACCGGCACCATCCGGCGCCATCCCGACATTCTGCGCCTGAAGCGGCTGGAGGACATTGCGGCCTTGGCCGAGATCCAGTCTCGCCTGCTCGATCAGGCGGCCAAGCTGGTCGCGCCGGGCGGCATGCTGCTCTATTGCACCTGTTCGCTGGATGCTGAGGAAGGCGAGCGTCAGGTTGCCCGCTTCCGGGAGCGGAACGCTCAATTCCGGCTGGCCCCCATCAAGGCGGGCGAGATCAGGTGTTGCGGCCGAATGGCTGACAGCCCGTGGCGAACTGCGCACGCTGCCTTTCCACACCCCTAGCCTCACGCCGGGCCACGCGACAGAGCTGCCGACGGGCGAGCAGGACAAACTCGTCGGAATGGACGGGTTTTACGCCGCCCGACTGGTGCGCCAGAGCTGATCTGTTACAGGACGACGCGGCTGCGCACAGGCTAGCGGCCTCCCAGCCTTGTATTAGCCCCGCGACGGGTTAGTCGGAACGAAGGGGCAATCAGGAGTTCTGCGTCGTGGCCCCCGGTCACAGGCGGGCGGTACGGGGCTCACATGGCGGAACTGACGCTCAAGGATCGTTTGCGCAGAACGGCGCTGCATGCGCACGGCGCGCATCGTACTGGCTTGGCTGGCGTGCTGACCATGCCGTTGCGCCGGCTGGTTGAGCCGACGCCGGAGCTGGAGCACCTGCTCATCGTTCCGCAGGATCTGCGCACCGCCGATCCAAGTTTCTGGGACGAGATCGGCTATGGCCAGTTTGGGCTGGCCGGTTCGGTGGCGGTGTTGAACGGGCGTTCGCCGTTTGAGGTCGATCCGGTGCCGAGCGTGGCCTGGGCGCAGGAGCTGCATGGCTTCGGGTGGTTGCGCAATCTCTCTGCAATCGACGTTGAGGGTGCCAGCGCAACCGCGCGGCGTCTCGCGCTGGAATGGATTGACGGGTTTGACGACGATCGGCGCGGCGTTGCAGCCGACCCGCAGGTGGCCGCGCGCAGGCTCATCTCGTGGCTTTCACACGCCAACTTGCTGCTGGAAGATGCCGATCGCTCAACTTATACGGCGATAACCGGAAGTCTGCGCAGGCAGTTCGCTTCACTTGCGTCAGTGCGCAAGGACGCCCCGATGGGCTATCCGCGCCTGCTGGTGGATATCGCGTTGTCGTTCGCGGTGCTGTCCATCGCCGGTTTCGATCGGCACGCGCGTGATGTTGAAGCAAATCTCAACGCTGAATTAGCGTGGCAGATATTGGCCGATGGCGGGCATGTGACCCGCAATCCGGCAGTGTTGGCGGATCTGCTGCTCGACCTGCTACCGCTGAGCCAGTGTTTCACTGCCCGTGAACGTCCGCTGCCGGATCAATTGCAGCGCGCGCTGAATGTGATGGTGCCGATGCTGCACTATCTGCGGCTCGGCGACGGCATGTTGGCGCGTTTCAACGGCGCGCCGGGCGTTTCTGCTGCCGCTGTTGCGACCGTTGCCGCCTATGACGACAACTCGCGTCCACCGCTGATTGAGGCGCGGGCTTCCGGCTACGCACGTCTGCGGCGGGGCAGCACGGTGATCCTTGCCGATGTCGGCGGTCCGCCGCAGTTGGCGCTTTCGTCCAGCGCGCATGCGGGATGTCTTTCCTTCGAAATGAGTGCGGGCGCCGTGCCGTTGTTCGTTAACAGCGGCGCGCCCTGCCTTTCCGGCGCCGAATGGGGCCCGGCCGCGCGGGCAACCGCCAGCCATAATACGTTGACGCTGGCGGACAGATCGTCGGCGCGGCTTATCGCCCACCGCAAGCTGGAGGCTCTGTTGGGCTCGCCGCCGATCCGGTATCCCGACCGGGTTGACTGGCGCGTTGAGGAGTTCGAAGGCGAGACCGTGCTGCAGGCCAGCCATGATGGCTATTGCCGCCGGCACGAGCTTGTCCATACGCGGACGCTGCGTTTGGACACTGACGGCTTGCGGCTGACGGGGGTAGATCGTTTGAGCGGCGTGCAGGGGCAGTTGCGGCTGCGGGATGACCTGCCGTTCGCGATCCACTTCCACCTGATGCCGGGCGTGCGCCTGGAGCTGGGTGAAACACCGCGCGAGGCCGTAGTGACTCTGCCGGACGGCCAGCTATGGCGCCTCAGTGCGCGGGGCGCAACGCTGTGTATCGAAGAGAGCTCGCACTTTGCGGGCAGTCCGGTTCCGCGCCCTTCAATGCAGATCGTTCTGCGCGGCGCGACGTTCGGCGAAACCGAAGTGAGTTGGGTGGTCGAAAGATTGCCCGAAGCAACAGAGACCTGGAATGACTGAAAACCTGCCTATTCGCCGCGCGCTGCTTTCCGTTTCCGACAAGAGTGGCCTGATTGAATTTGCGCGCGCCCTTGCGGGCATGGGCGTGGAGCTCCTTTCTACCGGCGGCACCGCTTCTGCGCTGCGCGCGGAAGGTCTCGCGGTGAAGGACGTCTCGGAAGTGACGGGCTTTCCGGAGATGCTGGATGGTCGGGTGAAGACGCTGCATCCGATGGTGCACGGCGGTTTGCTGGCCATTCGCGGTGACGCCAGCCACGATGCTCAGGTGGCGGAGCATGGCATCGCGCCGATCGATCTGCTGGTGGTGAACCTCTATCCGTTTGAAGCAACGGTGGCGAAGGGCGCGGATTTCGACGACTGCATCGAGAATATCGACATCGGCGGTCCGGCGCTGATCCGTGGCGCAGCGAAGAACCATGCCGGCGTGACAGTTGTCATCGAACCCGATGACTATGCCGCCGTGCTGGATGCGATGCGCGCCAATAACGGAGCAACGACGCCGGAACTGCGTCGCCATCTGGCCGCGAAGGCGTATGCCCGCACAGCCGCCTATGATGCTGCGATCAGCAACTGGTTTGCTGGCGTGCTGGGTGAAGAAACACCGGCCTATCGCACCGTGGGCGGCCGTTTGCGCTCGCCACTGCGCTACGGAGAGAACCCGCATCAGCACGCAGCATTCTATGCCACGGGTGAAGCGCGCCCCGGTGTTGCCAACGCCGTGCAGCATCAGGGCAAGGAGCTCTCCTATAACAACCTGAACGACACCGACGCCGCGTTTGAGCTGGTTGCCGAGCTTGGCGTTGAGCGCCCCGCTGTCGCGATCATCAAGCACGCAAATCCCAGCGGTGTCGCGTGCGGTGAAAGCCTTGTTGATGCCTATCGCAAGGCGCTGCGTTGCGATCCGGTGAGTGCATTCGGTGGCATCGTGGCGCTGAATGTGAACGCTTGATGCGGAAGCTGCGGAAGAAATCGTGAAAGTGTTCACCGAGGTTGTTATCGCTCCGCGCGTGACCGAGGAAGCAGCGGCGATCTTTGCTGCGAAGAAAAACCTCCGGCTGCTGACAACCGGCGGCCTGCCTGATCCCGGCGCGCCGGGCATCACGGTGCGTTCGCTTGCAGGCGGGCTGCTGGTGCAGTCGCGCGATAGTGGCGTGATCCGCGCCTCCGATCTGAAGGTGGTGACGAAGCGCGCGCCGACGGCGGAGGAGCTTGCCGACCTGCTGTTTGCTTTCCGTGTGGCCAAGCACGTGAAGTCGAACGCTATTGTCTACGCTAAGGACGGCGCCACGGTCGGCATTGGCGCAGGGCAGATGAGCCGCGTCGATTCCACCCGTATCGCCGCGCAGAAGTCCGCCGATGCGGCCGCTGCCATTGGCGCCACCGAGCCGCTGACGCGCGGGATCTGTGGTGGCGTCGGATGCATTTTTCCCGTTCGCCGATGGTTTGTTGACGGCGGCGGAGGCCGGGGCCACGGCGGTGATCCAGCCCGGTGGCTCGATGCGTGACGATGAAGTGATCGCCGCCGCAGATGAAAAGGGCCTCGCCATGGTGTTCACGGGCGTGCGCCACTTCCGGCACTGACGACGATGGCGGGTGGAGCGGAAGGTGTCCGCCTGCGACCGGCCACCCGCGCCGACTGGGATCTGATACGTGGTTGGCTGGGGCGTGCCGACATCGAAGCCTGGTGGGGGCCGCGCTCGGCAACGGAGGCCGAGGTCAACATCGCCATGGGCTCGCGCCACGCGCTGTGTCGGGTGATCGAGGCCGATGGTACGCCGATCGGCTATGCGCATGCGATTGATGCCACCGCGTGGGGCGATCAGCTACCGCAGGATTTGCCCGCGGGAACCTGGGATCTCGATCTGTTCATCGCGTCAGAAAATCATCGCGGCAAAGGCGCGGGGCAGACCGCGCTGGCAATGCTGAAGGACGAGGTTTTCAGCACCACACTGGCAACGGCGGTGTGCGTGTTTCCGTCAATCCGAAACGAGCGCGCCGTCCGGGCCTATGAGAAGGCGGGGTTTCGCTGGCAGCGAGATCTGGGATGATCCGCACATGGGGCTGTCATGGTTCATGCTGGCGGAGCGACCGAAGCGCTGACGATGTTCAATCGCGCATGAGGTGCGAATACGTACCCGGTGAGCACCCGCTTGATCCGTTCTAACTTCCGCTTCGAACAGTCGCTTGCCGCCAACTTTGCGCATGCTGATGCAAGTCGAAGTGTTGCAGAACTGCCAGCCCGATAGCGTCGCGACACCGCACTTTCGATCAATGACGTTTTATTGTCGTTATTCGCTGAAAGCCCTAAGGTGGATGTATCATTCTCAATCGGGGACTTTCACCGTGAACACTTTTGCCCGCGCAATCATCTATGCCGTCATTCTGGCCGCCATCGCGGCTGGCGTGATCTACATGTATTCGCCGCTGCCGACCGCAACGACGCCTGCCGCTGACGCACCTGCAGCGTCTGAGCCGCTGGCTGCGCCTGCCGAGGAGCCCGCTGCTGAAGTTGCTCCGGCTGCTGAAGCACCTGCTGCCCCTGAGCCGATGGCTGAGCCGGCTCACGAGCCTGCTGCTGAAGCCCCGGCTGAAGCTGCTCCGGCTGCTCCTGAGCCGAACGCTGAGGAAGCAACGCCTCCGGCCACCGAGACGCCTGCACAGCCATAATCGGCATAGGCATCAAGGCCTACTAATGATAGCCGCGGCCCGCCTTCCGTGTTCATCACGGTTGGTGCGGCCGCGGTTTTCTTTGTGCGCTGTGCGGTACGGATCGGGACGCGCAAGGCGTGCGATCACGCGATCCAGCGGATTACGGCGTGAGGATCTCTGCGCGCATTGAATGCGACATGGCGGATGGCAGACGCCGGGATCTGAGAAGAGCCGTTAGTGCCACTTCTGCGTTTCGGGATCGACGGTGCTGTCGCTTCCTTTATCGGAGGGCTGCTTGTCGCCCTGACCAACGTTCGGTGGCGACAGCGTTTCCGGCTTATCCTTCGCTGCCTCATCCTTCGGCGCATTGAATTCCTTCGCCGCCTCTTTCGCCTTGTCGAGTACCTCGGAAGTGGCCTGCTTGGCCTTGTCCAGCACTTCGCGCACGGCTTCGGCCGCCTTGTCCATCAGCGTCGTTGCCTCGCGGGCATCGTCGAGAGCATCTTCGCTGGCCTTCTTGCCTTCGTCGATGCTGGTCGCGGCATTTTCCTTGGCCTGATCGATCGCCTTCAGAAGCGCTTCCTTGGCGGCATCGATGGCAGCGTTGGTGGCGCTCTTGGCGTCGTCGATCACCTCTGACGCCGAGCGCTGCGGCGGAGCTGGGTCGGCTTCGGTTGCTGCTGGCGGCGGCGTATCCGTCTGGGCCTTGTCGGTTGTGGGTTCAGCGACGGCAGCGAGTGGCAGCATCAGGGCGGCAAGCAACGGTAAAGCGCGGTGCATGGAACGAACTCCTCATTGCCGCTTCGATAAAAGGGCCGGAGGATCATGGCGCCGAAGTGTGTCCGGCGTATTGATCCATGCCAACACGTGCCGCAGATGGGCCATCAGCATCGGCCACCAAGCAAAGATAAGGCGCCCCCGATCCCGCGACCAGAGGCGCCCCGATAAGCGCAAGGCTGAAAGATCCGCCGTTATTAATCCCGTCTTGCGGGCATTCTCACCTTGGTCATGAGGGCCATGCCGACGATGAGGAACAGCGTGATCGCAGCCATGCCGATGCGCTGACTCTGGGTGATCGCCGTAACCAGTGCCACCAGCAGCGGCGCCAGGAATGCGGTCACCTTGCCGGAAAAGGCGAACAGACCAAAATACTGGGTGATCTTGTCGGGCGGCGCCAGTCGCGCCAGCAGCGAGCGGCTGGACGATTGCACGGGCGCCGCAACGAGGCCGACGACGATCGCGAACGCCAGGAACACCTGCTCACCCGCGGATGAGAATGGCCCCGAGCCAGCTTCTTTCGGCGCGACATCAAGGAAGAACAGCACGTGGTTCTTGTCGACGGACAGGATGCCGATGGCACCGAGCAGCAGCAGGAACAGCGCCGTTACGATCACGAACTTGGCGCTGATGCGGTCATCGAGCACGCCGCCGATGAGCGCACCGAATGCGCCGATCAGCGTCAGGATGATGCCGAAGATGCCCAGTTCCAGCGGTCCCCAGCCGAACACTGACGCACCATAGATGCCGCCGAAGGTGAAGATGGCGGTGAGGCCGTCCGTGTAGATCATGCGTGCGGCCAGGAAGAAAAGCATGTCGCGGTTCTGCGGCAGCGCGCGCACCGTGTCCCACAGTTCCGCCGTGGCGGGGCGGCCATCGTGCACCCGCTTCTGTTTGATGTCCGGTACGAACAGGAAGAACGGGACCATGAACACCAGATACCAGACGGCCGATAGCGGACCGACGATGCGGTCGCCCTCGCGTGTGGTGGTGTCGAGCGGCAGCAGCGGATCGAGGCCGAACATTGTCATGCCGCTGTCGCCCATCGGCACGATCAGCCCGGCAACGAGGAACAGGCTGGCGAGGCCGCCGAAATAACCGCAGGCCCATCCTGAGCCGGAGAGCCGGCCCAGTTCGCTTTGCGGCACAAGGCTGGGCATGATCGCGTTGGTGAACACGGCTGTGTATTCAGCGCATACCGTGGCGATGATGAAGGCGAGCAGCACCAGATAGATCGTGGATGATGGCGCTGCGGGTGTTGCGATCCAGAGCGAGGCCATCGCAATGGCGAGGATGACGGAAAACAGCGCGATCCATGGTTTGCGCTGGCCGCGTCCATCGGCGAAAGCGCCGAGGAATGGGCTGCCGAGGGCGATGAAAATGCCCGCAATGGCGGCGCCGAAGCCCCACATCGATTGGCCTTGCGGGCCATCGCCCACCACCACGTTGGCAAAGTAGGGCGCGAACAGGAAGGTGAGGATCAGCGTGTAAAACGGCTGCACAGACCAGTCGAACAGCATCCACGAAATGCGCGCCCTGAGCGGCGCGCGGGCCGTCGCTGTTGCGCCGGTTTGAGGCGTAGCCATATCCACGATCGTCTTCCCCGTTCAATTCTGCGGGGAGCCTATAGCATGAAAGATGGCGGTGCTTGGGGCAGTTCGTCATCAATTTCGACGCGGACCGGGCGCGCCGGCATTGGAGGGCGCAGGCGCGGCAACCCGGCAATTCACCGTCCTGGCTGGGCGCGAGCGCTGGCGACCTGATCCCTCGCTGACCCCGTTCAGGGCAGGATGATCAGATGGTCCGGCAGGTCGTCGGCATCGTCATCGCCCGGCGGAAAATGCCGCGCCAGTTCATCGCCGATGGCGCCAATCGCAATGATGAAGCCATCCGTTGCGCGGCCCTCACCGATATGGTCGGTCAGTTCGTCGATGATCTGCTGCCAGACTCCGTCGGGTACGTGGTTGTTGATGGCGCGGTCGGCGATGATCTCGGCATGATGCTCAGCGCATGAAATGAACAGCAGCACGCCGGTGCGCCCTGCGGTGGTGTCGAGATTCTGAACCAGAAACTGCTCCATCGCCCGGCGGCGTGCGTGCAGATGTTTGATGCTGGCTGGCACCAGGGCAGTGCGCATCTTCAGCGGCATCAGCAGCGCCGTGATAAGCGCGAACACGGCAAGCTGGATCAGATAGATCTGCACGAGGCCGAGGTGCGTGAAATAGATCAGCACCCACGGCACCAGCAGGGCGATGATCGCCGCAACCAGCGGCGGCACATAGTGATAACCATCGCTTTGCATTGCGACGACGACGACAACCTCGCCCGAGGTGTTCCGCTCCGCCTCGCTGATAGCGGCGGAGATGCGTTCCTTGTCGGCGGCCGAAAACATGCTCATGCCGATGTCTCCCGCGTTGATGCTTCCGCTGCCATGGCGTTGCCGTTGTCCATCACCAGCTTCCCGACGAGCCGCCGCCGCCGAAGCCGCCACCGCCGCCGGACCATCCGCCTCCACCGCCGCCGGGCCAACCACCACCCCAACCACCGTAGTTGCCGGGGATCACGATTGGGCCGCGCGCTGATCTCCGCCGTTGGCCGGCCACAGCCTGTGGTGACGTATTGATAGATTGCACGACCGCGAAAACAACGAACAGCGTTATGCCTAGCCAGAACATGATCAGAATGACTGACCACATGTCGAGGTCGTCGGCGGTGCGAGCTGCGCGTGCGCGTTCCTTCACTGCTTCGGCGTCGCCCAGCAGCACATCTTTAATATCGCGCACGCCGGCTTCGACGCCGCCCGCAAAGTTGCCTTGACGGAATTGCGGTAGGATGGCGTTGTGTACGATCAGGCTGGACATGGCGTCCGTCATGATCGGCTCAAGGCCGCGACCAACTTCAATGCGCACCTTGCGCTCGTTGGGCGCAATGATCAGCAGCACGCCGTTGTCTTTGTCTTTCTGGCCGATGCCCCAGTTGCGGCCAAGCTGGTAGCCGTAGTCTTCGATCGCGTAACCCTGCAGCGAGTTGAGCGTAACAACCGCCACCTGATCGGTGGAAATCTCCTCAAGCTCGGCAAGTTGGGCGCTGAGTTCGGCGCGCTGTTGCGGCGTCAGCAAGTTCGCTTCATCGACGATGCGACCGGTGAGAGCGGGGAAGGTCGGCGCCGTCCATGCCGCGGTCATGCTGGCCAGCAACAGCACGCTCGCGACGGCGCACACTAACGCCAGCCATGCCACCGCGACCGGGCGTTGCGCCGCCCGGCTCAACGGCGAAGCGCTTGCGGCCGCGTGCATTGCGCGTCTCCTCAAGGGCGGCGGTTACTGCTTCGGGCCGAAATCGACCTTCGGAGCTTTCATCTCTTCAGCCGGGATGTCGAACGTCGCCATTTCCTTGGCCGACGGATACATCACAGCGCGCCAGATGCGGCCCGGGAAGGTGGTGATCTCGGTGTTGTAGGCCCGGACAGACTGGATGTAGTCGCGCCGCGCGATGGCGATGCGGTTTTCAGTGCCTTCGATCTGGCTTTGCAGCGCCAGGAAGTTCTGGCCCGACTTGATATCCGGATAGCGCTCAACGACAGCCATCAGGCGCCCAAGCGCACCGCCGAGCTGGTTCTGCGCATCCTGGAATTTCTGCATCGCTTCCGGATTGGTGAGGATGTCAGCCGGGATGTTGATCTGGGCCTGCGTGGCTTTGGCACGGGCCTCGACAACATCCGTCAGAACCGTGCGCTCCTGATCGGCGAAGCCCTTCACGGTTTCAACCAGGTTCGGGATCAGATCGGCGCGCCGCTTGTACTGATTGAGCACCTCCGACCACGCCGCCTTGGCGTCCTGTTCGTAGGTGGGGATGGTGTTGATGCCGCACCCGGCCAGCATGAAAGTCACGGTGGCGACGAGAATGGCGGTGAGGGGGCGGGGCAGTGAAAGCGTCGGCGCGTGAGCCATGGCTTGGGCCTCTTTGGAGGTATCCGGGGCGGTCAGTCTCACCTTTCAACCGTTAAAGGCGACAGAAAGGTGACAGATGCTCTGGTTGCAAGGTTTATCGGCCGCTATTTCTGACGGGCAATTTGTGTGCGTTGTGGCCCGTTCCCATGGCTGCCATATTCAGCGGCCATTGATAACGTCGGCCACGGCTCCCAGTCGGGGGCTATCCCGCGTGGCGCATTTTGAGGAAGTCCGTCTGGTATGCGCAATTCCATTGCAGTGATGAACACCAAGGGCGGCGTCGGCAAGTCGACGCTGGTTCTGGCGCTGGCCGAGACAATCTCGGCCTATCACGGCAAGAACGTGCTGGTGATCGACAGTGACGCGCAGGCCAGCGTGTCGAGCATGCTGATGTCGGTGTCGAGCCTCTACAAGCTGCAAAGCGACGGTGCGACGATCGTCGACTACCTGCACGCCCGCGTGCTGAAGGGGCAGGTGATCGATTGGCCGAAGTACATCGTGCGCAATGTATCGGATGTCGATGATGCGCGGTCGCTGTTCCTGCTGCCAAGCGATATGCAACTCACGTTGCTTGAGCGCGAGGTCTCGAAGGAAAATCTGCACGGGCGGCTGCGCGAGGTCATCGGCGAATTGCTGAATGGCGTGCGCCGCGTGTTCGACATCGTGTTGATCGATTGCCCGCCGGGGCTTTCCGTTCTGACGGAGTGCTGGCTGCGCGAAGCGGATTTCCATGTTTCGCCCACCAAGGCCGATTACGTGTCGGTGTGTGGGCTTGAGGTTTTCAGGCGCTTCAAGGCGCTGAATCCGGAAATGGGCTTCGCCGAAAATCTTGGCGTTATCGTCAACCTCAAGGAAGCGACGTCGTCTTCCGATGAGGAATATCACCGCTGGCTGGAATCCAATCCGGACAACGCGTGTTTCGCGCAGGCCATTCCGCGCATGTCAGCGCTGCAGGATGCTGCGAACTTCCAGAGTTATGAGCGCAGCTACTTCGCGAAGTATCCGGGGCAGGTGGGTTCGGCAGTGCGCGCTCTGACAGAAGAGGTGCTTGCACGTCTGGCGCAGCGCACCGGAGCAACCAGTGCATCGCCACCACCTCCGCCACAGCAGGCCAACGTCGCCAACGCTTGATAGAGGTTTCCGGGCCGGGGCGACGGGACTGAAGCTGCGTCAGTTGCAGCTAGTCGCCCCTGCAACAGGGTAGCGTCCTACCGCTTGCAAGCTGCCGATGTTTGCGTTTTGCATGAGCCACCTTCAGCGTCCGCTCACCGCATGCAGTCCATGTCGCTTGCCCGTTGGCCCCGACCAAGGTTAAACGTGGCGCTGCAGCACGGGAGCGCAGCACGATGTTACTTCTCCGCCTGATCGATTTTGCCGGCTACCTCGTCCAGCTTTACGTCTATGTCGTGATCGCCAGCGTTATCATGAGCTGGCTGATGGCTTTTGGCGTCGTCAACCCATACAACAATACCGTTCGCGCCATCTGGCAGGGCCTCAACGCGGTCACTGAGCCGCTGCTGCGTCCGATCCGCAATTTGCTGCCCAACCTGGGTGGCCTGGATCTTTCGCCGGTGGTTCTGCTGCTGGGCTGCTTCTTCGTGCAGAGCGTGGTGCTTGGCACGCTGCGGGATCTGGTTATCGCGAGCGGATGAGCTCGGCCGAACAACCATGGCGGGCAGGGGATGGGTGCGTCATCGTGCGCGTGCGCCTGACCCCTAAATCCTCGATAGAAAGCGTCGACGGCGTCATTCCAAGCGCGGAAGGGGTGGCGTTTGCCGCGCGCGTGCGTGCGGTTCCCGCCGAGGGGGAAGCCAACGCGGCGGTTGAAAAACTCATTGCCCGCTGGCTGGAAGTGCCCAAAAGCACTGTGCGCGTGACTGGCGGGGCAAAATCCCGCATCAAGTCGCTCACCATCAGCGGGGAAACGGATCGCCTGGAGCAGCGGCTTAGGGCAAAACTCGCGCCCAGCCGCTGAGGACGCGCCTTAGCGCGGGGCCAATCACCAATCCGAGGGAGGATTTTTTCATGGCTGCATTCGTTATCGACGGCAAGGTCATTGCCGCCAAGGTTCGCGCTGATGTCGCCGCCGACGTGGCGCGCCTCAAGGAGCAGCACGGTTTCGTGCCGGGCCTGGCGGTGGTTCTGGTAGGCGAAGACCCGGCCAGCAAGGTCTATGTGCGCAACAAGGCACAGCAGACCGTCGAGTGCGGCATGCAGTCGTTCGAGTTCAAGCTGGCCGAGGATACGCCCGAGGAAGAGGTGCTGGAGCTGGTTCGCAAGCTCAACGCCGATCCGGCCGTCAACGGCATCCTGGTACAGATGCCGCTGCCCAAGCACATGGATTCAAACAAGGTTCTGGAACTGATCGATCCGCTGAAGGACGTCGATGGCTTCCATCCGATGAACGTTGGCCGCCTGTCGATCGGCGAGCGCGCGCTGGCGCCCTGCACGCCGGTCGGTTCGGTGATTCTGGCTCGCAGCTTCAAGGACGATCTGTCCGGTCTCAACGCTGTCGTCGTTGGCCGTTCGAACATCGTCGGCAAGCCAATGGCGCAGCTCCTGCTGCGTGAGAACTGCACCGTCACCATTGCACACTCGCGCACCAAGGACCTGCCAGACGTCGTGCGTGAAGCCGATCTGGTTGTGGCCGCGATCGGCAAGCCGGAGTTCGTGAAGGGCGACTGGATCAAGCCGGGCGCCATCGTGATCGACGTCGGTATCAACCGCGTGCTGAAGGAAGACGGCAAGGGCAAGATCGTCGGCGACGTCGAGTATGCCACGGCTGCGCAGGTCGCTGGCGCGATCACCCCGGTTCCCGGCGGCGTCGGTCCGATGACCATCGCGTGCCTGCTGAAGAACACGGTAGAGGCGGCGCTGATGCAGCGCGGTCTGATGCGCGCCTGATAGCGCCAAGGTGATCCGGTTAGGGGCATGAATACCGCCCTGCACTGTGATCGCCGATGAAGTAATGCGAAGCGGCGGGCTGCAGAGTCCGCCGCTTTTTTCGTATGCGGCCTCGAGTTGTGCGGCAGGTGGCGTTCCTCTTGAGCCGGACAGGCGGGCTCTTGCCGAGCGCCGCGGGCGCGGTCATCGGAGCACCCGCGGCGGGGTCGATGCCAGTGCCACTGCACGGCGCCTGACCAGCTTAAACGTGCCACACGATCCGCAGCGGTTACGCGTATGCAGAAGCTTCGTTGCGGCCCATGCTTGAAAATGGTTGCTTCGGTTCGTTTCCCCCGTGTCTAAAGCGGCCAATCAAGCCGCGTGAGCGTGCTGCTGGCGCAAGGTTTCGCCACGATAGCTCAGCGCTTCGGCAATGTGCACGCGTGCGACGGCCTCGGAGCCATCGAGATCGGCCAGCGTGCGTGCAACGCGCATCGTGCGGTGGAAACCGCGTGCAGTGAGCTGCAAGGATTCCGCAGCCCGGCGCAGCAGCTCCGCCCCCTCGGCGTCGGGGCGCGCAATATCTTCCAGCAGCCGGCCGGTGCAATCGGCGTTTGTGCGCAAGCCTTTGGCGCCAAGCGCCTCAAAGCGCGCCTGTTGCAGAGCGCGGGCGCGCGCAACCCAGGCACCAACTTCGGCGCTGCCTTCCGATGGTGGTGGCAACAGCAGATCAGCGGCACTCACGGCCGGTACTTCGATCTGCAGATCGATGCGGTCGAGCAAGGGGCCAGAGATGCGGGCCTGATACTCGGCGGCACAACGTGCGCCGCGTTTGCAGGTGCTGCCGGTTCCGCCACCGCATCGGCAAGGGTTCATCGCAGCTATAAGCTGGATGCGGGACGGATAGTGGATGCGATGGTTGGCGCGAGCAATGATCGTTTCGCCGGTTTCCAGCGGTTGCCGCAGGGCATCCAGCACACCGGGTTGAAACTCCGGCAGTTCATCCAGAAACAGTACGCCAAGATGCGCGAGACTGACCTCGCCAGGTCTCGGACGCGAGCCGCCGCCGACGAGCGCGGCCATGCTGGCGGAATGGTGCGGAGCCCTGAAAGGTCGTTGTGTTGCGAGCTTGCCGCCCATCAACTCGCCGGCGAGACTGTGCACCATCGATACTTCCAGCATTTCCTCCGGCGACAGCGGCGGCAGGATGGAGGGTAGCCGTGCGGCCAGCATCGATTTGCCAGACCCTGGCGGGCCGGTCATCAGCAGGTTGTGGCCGCCTGCGGCCGCGACCTCCAGCGCCCGCTTAGCACTCTCCTGTCCCCGCACGTCGGCGAGGTCAGGTTGCAATGTCGTGGGCGAACTAAGTGCTGGCTTGGGGCGTGCCAGCACCTGTTGGCCTTTGAAATGATTGACCAGTGAGAGCAGGTGAGGGGCGGCGATGATGTCGATATCTTCTCCGGCCCACGCGGCCTCAGGCCCACATTCGGCCGGACAGATGAGGCCTTTGCGCATTGCATTGGCGCCGATCGCGGCAGGTAAAGCGCCGGGCACCGCCCGGATGGAGCCATCAAGCGCGAGTTCGCCAATGGCGGTGAAGCCGGCAATCACCTCAGGTGACAGGGCACCCATGGCCACCATCATCGCCAGCAGGATCGGCAGATCGAACTGGCTGCCTTCCTCGGGAAGATCGGCGGGAGCAAGGTTCACCGTGACGTGTTTGAACGGCAGGCCAAGCCCAACGGCATGCAGTGCGTTGCGCACCCGCTCGGAACTTTCAGCCACCGCCTTGTCCGGGCAGGCCGACGATGACCAGCGCGGCGCGACCGGGCGTGATGCGCACCTGCACTTCAACGGCGCGCGCCTCGATACCAACGAATGCCAGCGTGGAAATATGCCCGTACATGCTGCCCCCGGTGCCGACCCAATTCCGCCGGGCGATCAACGTCGCTCCACGAAGTGTCAAGCCGATGCAACCTTAGCGTGGGGATGCGGGGCGTAAAGAACAATATGAGAACAAATCACCGGATGCTGGCGGTCGGGGTTGGCGGGCCGCATCGGTCTTTCGCCACGCCGGCGAGATATTCATTCCGTTGCGGAGAGCGCCTTGCCTTCTTTGCCGGCCGCATCGTCTCACCGTCCACTAAACCACCACCAGCGGCCGCACGGCCATCACGGTCGTATTGTCCTGATGCGGATCTCGAATGGCTTCCACGGCACGGATCAGTGCATTGGCAACAGCCTCGGCGCCGTCATTCGCATAGGCGGAAACGATCCGTTCGATCTCGGCGATTTCCAGCGTGTGCAGCCCATCGGACGCCAGGATGACGTAGTCGCCCTCTTCCAGCATCAACGGTTTGCGCGATACATCGACCAAGTCAAGTTCGTCGCCGGTTACGGCTGAGCCGCAGCATGTGCCGTCGCGGGTCGTTTTTGCCTGCTCCGGTGTCATCTGGCCTTCGGCGGCCATGCGATCCAGCTCCGGCGCGAGCGAATGATCTTCATTCAGCAGCGCAATCTCGCCACGGCGATAAAGCAGCAGCGGGCTGTCACCGACGCTGATCCACTCGACACCCTCGTGGGTGAAAACCGCTGCCACCAGAGTAGTGCCCATGCCCGAAAGCACCGGATTAGCGTGCACCTCAGCGGCTATTGAATCATTTGCAGACTGCAGCGATTTTATCAGCCGGTCGGAGCGCGATCCGTTGAGATCGGCGTAGGCGGAGATGAAATTCTTGCACGCCATGCGGCTGGCCAGAGCGCCAGCCGTGTGCCCGCCCATGCCATCAGCCAGCACCGCGATGAGACGCGTTGCGCTGGCGGTCAGCGGCAGCTCCGCGCTCCCGGCGCCGCGTTTCTCGGCGGGCCAGAAGGCGCTTGAGTCTTCCTGATAGTCGCGCGCACCCTTGGTGCGCGAGCGGCGTGATCGTAGGCCTGCATCAGTCCTTGGTATCATTGAGATCGGCCCAGTCAAACTCAGCGCCACAGAACGGCACGAAAACGAGCTGCGTGCGCCCGATCGTGATGACGTCCATCTGGTTAAGCTCTACTGCGCCGGTCGGGCGTTGCTCATTGATCGAAACGATATTGGTCTTGGCCAGTGTTCGGCACGAACGAAATGATCGTGACGAGGAATCATAACGGATATAGGCCTGCTCTTCCGACGAAATTGCATCATCGCCGAAATCCAGCGGAATGCGCTGGTTACGCGCGCGGCCCATGGTGTTGTTGCCCTCGAAGATCGGCCGGAACGCGCCCATGCCAGCGCCGCCGACAACGACCAGCCAGCCAACGACGGGATCCTGCTCGAACTCGCCGCGCTGCACCTGGGCCTTGCCGCGTACAAGCTGGGTGCGGGGCGGCTGCGTGGCTTCGGCTTCGTCAACTTTGGGGGCGCCGCCACGCACAACGCGCGTAGTGGGCGGGGTGGCGAATTCCACGTGGCGGTCAGCCTTCAGCGAGGTCTGGGCTTTCACGGCGCGCGCGGCCTCTGCCGCGCTTGGACCGCTGCCGGCCGGTGCCGCAACGGCGGCAGGTGCAGCGGATGGATTTTGCGCGGCCCGTGTTTCGTC
>NZ_JARXLA010000008.1:2500-1035000 GCF_029872155.1 Hyphomicrobium sp. D-2
CGGCGAAGCGTGAAACCGCATCGCCAAGACTGTTGATTTAATAACAACGGTAACCGTTGTCAACCCCCAGCCCGAAATTTTCTCAACAACGCAATGCCAACCTTCCTGATCCCCAAGACGACGAGCGCCTCGTGACCGGCGGGCCGGTGTGTGTCGCTGACGAGGCGATATCTAGGGGCAATGAACGCGGGACGCAAGACCTTTTTTTGACAAAACCACAGGGTCTGTCGAAAAAAGTTTTGGTTGTTCAGTTTTGCCATGTGCTCGCGCCATCAGGAAGCCCGGTTTCATTGGGCTTATGGGTGATCTTCCGGGGGGCACATGGTAAATTCCGTCTTGTCACCCTGCTCTCCCTGTTCAATGAGGGCTTCCGGGAGGTGCCTGGCTCGCCAAATCAGCGGGCCGAGCGCATGATCTGACCGGCTGTGGGGATCCATTCCCGCAGTTATCTGCATTGGGAAGGTTGCACGGACAGTGGTTGACCGCCGCCGCTACTCACCTCAGGGACGGTTTGGAGCTCTCGCCGCCAACAAGCGGGAGAACGGTCTACCCCAACTCTATAGGGGGCGGGCCGCTAGCTCCTTTAAGGATCTCTACGAGACCGACCACGCCGACGGGCGCCGCGCCGGCCGCTTCCGCTGGCTGATAAGCACGTGCCTTGCCGGAACAGTGGGCGCGGTCTCCATTCTGGTCGTTATCTACGGCTCCATAGACAAGCGCGACGCGCGCGGCGGTTTCCTCCCCGGCCTGACCGAGGTAGGCGAAGCCAATCTGATCGATCGCGAGATGCCGTTTGTGCGCACCAGCGATGGTTTGAAGTGGGCGGCACCCAAGGGCGACAAGCTCAATGTGACCAGCGGCGCCGTCACCGTCCGCTATCTCGTCAATGAATCCGTCAAGCAGCGCCGCCTCGGCCGCGAGTACATCCATGCCAAGCCATACGCCCGCATCGTTGCGCGCCTGGCCGCTGTCCCGTCGGACTACCAGGATAAAATTCCGCCGTTTAATCCGCTGAAGCTTTACGCCACCCAGACCGTCAACCCCGGTGAGGACGACGAGACCGAGACGGCAAATCTCGGCAACGTCAACGTCCGTGTCATCGAGCTGCTCGGCGGCATCCTTCCCGATGATGACGGGCAGGAGCTCGACGAGACCGAAATCGCCGAGCACGTGGAGACCGCGCTCGCTGCCGAAGTTGAAGCTGAGATGATCCGCGCAGGAGCGGAGGCGGAGACCAGGCGCGGCAACGGCCAGGACGGCATGCCGATGGATTCAGACGGCTCCTATGCCTCGCTGCCCAACACCACTGTACTGGTCAAGCCGGCCCAGCCTGATGAAGACCCGCTCGCGGATCTTGAAGGCCGGGAGACGCAGGTCGTTCGCGTCGGCACCAACGACAGCCTGCGTTCGATTTTGAAAAATGCCGGCGCAGACAACTGGCAGGCGCGCGGCATGATCGAGGCCGCCCGCAACATCTTTCCGCAGTCCAATCTCGAACCCGGCCAGGAAGTGCGGATCACGCTAATCCCATCTCTCACGAAACCGGATCGCAAGGAGCCTGCGCGCTTCAGCATATTCTCTGGCGGCCACGATCACCTCGTCACCGTCACACGCAACTCCGCCGGTGAGTTCGTCGCCAGCAAATCGTCCACGATCGATCAGGAAATCGCCAACGCCGCGCTCGACAATAACGACCGCGCCTCCACCTCCAGCGTCTATGCTTCGGTCTATTATGCCGGCCTGCTGCAGGAAGTGCCTGACGACACGATCATGAAGCTGATGAAGGTGCACGCTTCGCAAACGGATTTCCGCCGCCGACTGCGCCCCGGCGACACGATCGAGTTCTTCTTTGACATGAAGGACAATGCGAAGGCTGACAGTCCGCCCGGTGAGCTGCTTTACACCGCAATCACCAGCGGCGGTGAGACCAACCGCTATTACCGCTTCAGGACGCCGGATGGCGTCGTCGACTATTACGACGAGAACGGAAACAACTCTCGGCAGTTCCTTATGCGGCGCCCGGTACGCGGCGACGTTCGCCTTGCTTCGGGTTTCGGTATGCGCTTCCATCCGCTTCTCAATGAGCGGCGGATGCACACCGGCGTAGACTGGGCGACTTCTCCGGGAACGCCAATTCTGGCCGCGGGCGGTGGCGTGATCGAAGAGGCCGGACGCAAGGGCCAGTACGGCAACTATGTGCGCATTCGCCATCCCAACGGTTATCACACCGCCTACGGTCATATGCTGCGCTTCCGCAAAGGCATCAAAGCCGGCGACAAGGTGCGCCAGGGCGAGATCATCGGCTATGTTGGCGCCACCGGTCTCGCCTCCGGTCCGCACCTTCATTACGAAGTGCTGATCAATTCGCGCTTTGTCGATCCGCTGGCCATTCAGGTGCCGCGCGAACGCGAGCTTTCCGGCCGCGTGCTGGCCGAATATCAGAAAGAGCGCCAGCGCATCGACGAACTGCGCCATCTCGCTCCGGTCATGACCGCCAGCAAATAAAAAATTTTTATAGCGCTCGGCGACTCCCCTGCGGGGAGCCGGCCGCCGAGCGAACAACAACTTTTATAGCGCTCGGCGACTACTCTTCTACGGAGAGCCTGCCGCCGAGCTGGTAACAGCGGCGTCAACGTGCGAGCGCCCGAGCTCATCAATTTACTCCAAGTACTTTTCGCGCACGCCCGGCGGCAATGTTTGGCTATGCTTCGATGAAGCGAAGCCGGGAGAGTTGCAGCCAGATGGCAAAACGAGCTCGTAACAGCGGCGTTAACATGCCCGCGCCATATCTTCTGCGCATATGGCTCGACGAGGATCGCGTGCCCGATCCCAAATCCTATCCCTACTGCATACCGTTGCTGCGCGACGGCCTTGAGCTTGAGTTCACTGCGCCCGTCACCATTTTTGTCGGCGAGAACGGTGTCGGCAAATCAACCCTTATCGAAGGCATAGCAGCTCTCGCCGGATACGATGACGCCGGTGGTGGCAAAGGCTATCGCCCTGTCGATCACAGCGGCGCTGTGGAAGCGAGTGGCGGTGAACTTGCGGCAGCGCTCCGTGCAGCGTGGCGTCCGAAGATAACCAACGGCTGGTTCTTCAAAGCCGAGAGCTTCTTTTCTGTCGCCCGTTATCTCGATGAGGCTGCGCTCGACGCCAATGCGCTACCACCGGATTTCCTCTCGCACTCACACGGCGAAGGATTTTTGCGCTTCTTCAAAGAGCGCTGCAGTTATCAGGGCATCTACTTTTTCGACGAGCCAGAGTCAGCACTGTCGCCAGCGCGGCAGCTTGAGTTTCTAAAACTGCTGCGGCGGATGCAGGACGCCACCAACATTCAGGTGATAATGGCAACGCACTCGCCGCTGCTGATGGCCTGCCCCGGTGCGCGCCTAATGCAAATTACAAAATATGGAATCGCACCAACACGCCTTGAGGATACGGATCACTTCCGTCTGCTCGCTTCGTTCTGCGAAGACCCCGAGGGCTTTCTCGCAAGCACCCTCGACGACTGACGACTAACAGCAACGCTACGTCGAGTAAAAATCGTCGCCCGCTGCTCCTCATAGCCGCTGCACAAACGCAAGCGGCGCCGGATCATTGACCCAGCGCCGCCCGTCTCTCAGTTCAGCCCGAGAGAATTTATATATGTCAGGCCGCAGCCCTGGCAGGCTCGCCGTTCATTTCCAGCTCACCATCGCGCACCGTCAGGTGTACCGCCTCGCCATCCTTGATGCGTCCGGCGAGAATCTGCTCGGCGAGCGGATTCTGCACATGACGCTGGATGACGCGCTTCAGCGGACGCGCACCATAGGCCGGATCGTAACCGCGGTTCGCAAGCCAGGTGCGTGCCGCGTCGTCCATGTCGATGGTGATCTTGCGATCGGCCAGCAGCTTGCGCAGACGCTCCATCTGGATATCCACGATCCGCCCCATCTCCGAACGCTGCAGGCGATGGAACAGGATGATGTCATCCAACCGGTTCAGGAACTCCGGCCGGAACTTCTGCCGCACTTCGCCCATCACTAGATCGCGGACCAGATCGGTATCCTCGCCTTCCTTCTGGTTGACGAGGAATTCCGCACCAAGGTTCGACGTCAGGATGATGATCGTGTTGCGGAAGTCCACCGTGCGGCCCTGGCCATCGGTCAGACGGCCATCGTCCAGCACCTGCAGCAGCACGTTGAACACATCGGGGTGCGCCTTTTCGATCTCGTCGAACAGGATCACCTGATAGGGCCGACGCCGCACCGCTTCCGTCAGCGAGCCGCCTTCCTCATAGCCGACATATCCCGGAGGCGCGCCGATGAGACGAGCAACCGAGTGCTTCTCCATGAACTCCGACATGTCGATGCGGATGATCGCGTTGTCGTCGTCGAACAGGAACGCAGCCAGCGCCTTGGAAAGCTCCGTCTTGCCGACACCCGTGGGCCCGAGGAACATGAACGAACCAATCGGACGGTTCGGATCCTGCAGCCCAGCGCGCGCACGGCGCACCGCGGTTGAAACCGCATCCACGGCTTCGCGCTGACCGACGACACGCTTTGCCAGCGCATCTTCCATCTTCAGCAGCTTCTCGCGCTCGCCTTCCAGCATGCGGTCGACAGGAATGCCGGTCCAACGGGAAACGATGCTGGCGATCTGGTCCGGCGTCACCGCCTCTTCGACCATGCCACCCTTCGCTTCCTCGTCTTCCATCTTCAGCAGCTTCTTCTCCAGCTCGGGGATCGTGCCATAGGCAAGCTCGCCCGCGCGCTGCAGATCGCCGCGACGCTGCGCCTTCTCAAGTTCGGTGCGCGCCTGATCCAGCTCTTCCTTCAGCTTCTGGGCGCTGCCAAGCTTTTCGCGCTCGGCCTCCCAGTTCTGGGTCAGCAGCTTGCTCTCCTCTTCGAGGTCGGCAATCTCCTTCTCCAGATTGGCAAGCCGATCCTTCGACGCCGCATCGCTCTCCTTCTTCAAGGCTTCGCGCTCGATCTTGAGCTGCATCAGCTCGCGATCGATGCGGTCCAGCTCTTCCGGCTTTGAATCGATCTGCATCTTGAGGCGCGAGGCAGCCTCGTCGACGAGGTCGATCGCCTTGTCCGGCAGGAAGCGGTCGGTGATATATCGATTGGAAAGCGTAGCCGCAGCCACCAGCGCGCTGTCGGTGATGCGCACGCCGTGATGCAGTTCGTACTTCTCCTTGATGCCGCGCAGAATCGAGATGGTGTCTTCCACCGTCGGCTCGGAAACGAACACCGGCTGGAAACGCCGCGCCAGCGCAGCGTCCTTCTCGATGTGCTTGCGATATTCATCCAGCGTCGTTGCACCAACGCAGTGCAGCTCACCGCGCGCCAGCGCTGGCTTCAGCAGGTTGCCGGCATCCATCGAGCCTTCAGTCTTGCCGGCGCCGACAATGGTGTGCAGCTCATCGATGAACAGGATGATGCGCCCGCCGTCGGCTTCCACTTCGCCCAGCACGGCCTTCAGCCGCTCTTCGAACTCGCCACGATACTTCGCACCGGCAATGAGCGAACCCATGTCCAGCGCCAGCAGCTTCTTGTCCTTCAGGCTGTCGGGCACATCGCCCTTAACGATGCGCTGCGCGAGGCCTTCGGCGATCGCCGTCTTGCCCACGCCCGGCTCACCGATCAGCACCGGATTGTTCTTGGAGCGACGCGACAGCACCTGAATCGTGCGGCGGATTTCTTCGTCGCGGCCGATGACCGGATCGATCTTGCCCGCAGCGGCCGCTTCCGTCAGATCGCGCGCATAACGCTTCAGCGCGTCATAGCCCTGCTCGGCCGATGCGGTATCAGCAGTGCGGCCCTTGCGCAGATCGTTGATGGCGGTGTTGAGGCCCTGCGCCGTGACGCCTGCATCGGCGAGGATCTTCGCCGCGTCGGTATCCTTCTCCAGCGCGAGAGCCAGCAGCAGACGCTCGGCGGTCACATACTTGTCGCCCGCCTTCTCAGCGATCTTCTCAGCCGCGTCGAACACGCGTGCCAGTTCGGACGCCATATACAGCTGGCCCGAACCACCGCCGGAAACCTTCGGCCGCTTTGCAAGCTGTGCCTCGACCGCGTTCAGCGCCGCCTTCGGATCGCCACCCGCCTTGCGGATCAGCCCCGCAGCAAGGCCTTCATTGTCATCCAGCAGAACCTTCAACAGATGATCGGGTGAAAACTGCTGGTGCCCCTCGCGCAGGGCAAGATTTTGCGCAGCCTGCACGAAGCCGCGGGCGCGATCGGTGAACATTTCGAAATTCATAGTCCCTCCTCGGCGTACCGATCCGCCCGATATGGCGCGGAGCCGGAACCTTCAACGTCAGGAAACTCAGGAACGCGGACGGGCCTCCGGCATGCGGCAGGATCGTCCGTAATCCTTTCCAACACGTGATATAGGGTGGTCGAAACTGCACAAAAGAGGTGAAAGCCTCGCTTCGTGCACTTCAGACACCGCCAACAAAAGTTGCATCGGCGATTGGATTGTTATGGACATTCCGAACACACCTGCGGTCGTCGGTCTTTATCGCTACCCCATCAAAGGGCTGTCCCCGGAAGCGCTTGCCGAGGTGCCCTTGCAAGCGGGCGGCACAGCGCCCTTCGATCGCGCCTACGCTATCGAGAATGGTCCCGGCCGCTTTGATCCCGAGCAGCCCGCCCATGTGCCGAAGACAAACTTCCTCATGCTGATGCGCAATGAGCGGCTGGCTACTCTCACAACGCGCTTCGACGAAACCGATCACAGCCTCACCGTCTTCCGTGCCGGCAAGCAGGTGGCGCGCGGCAACCTCGCAACGCCGCTGGGCCGCCGCATGATCGAGCAGTTCTTTGCCGCCTACATGCAGGCCGATCTGCGCGGCCCGCCCCGCATTGTCTCTGCACCCGGCCACAGCTTTTCAGACGTTGCCGCCAAATGCCTGCACATCGTCAACCTGGCATCCGTACGGGAACTGGAGCGCATCATCGGCCGGCCAGTCGATCCATTGCGCTTCCGCCCCAACGTCATCGTCGATGGCGCGGAGCCCTGGTCTGAATTCGGCTGGATCGGAAAGCCGCTTGTCATTGGCGATGTACGGCTGGAGCCATTCAAGCGCACGCAACGTTGCGCGGCGACGGATGTCGATCCAGGCAGCGGACAGCGGGACATGGCGATTCCCGCTACGCTTCAACGCTCCTTCGGCCACACGGACTTCGGCATCTATGCCCGCGTCACAGCCGACGGCACGATCAAAGCGGGTGACCCGCTCATCCTGTGAACGCCGAGAGCGTCATGGGGAAGCCGACCAATGACCGCCCAAACGTAAAACAAAAAAGCCGCCCTGCTTTCGCAGAGCGGCTTCATTGAAAATCGTCTGACTGAGATCAGTCCTGGTCGGCGGCTTCATCCACTGCCGGAGCGACAGCTTCCGGCGCAGCAGCGGCTGCCTCACGGCGCGGACGGCGCACCGGACGGCGCAGAAATTCCGGCTGCTCATGCTCCTGCGAAGAGAACCCGCGACGCGAAGCCGGTTGCGGCGGCTGCACCTCAGCCGGGGGCTGCTGCCCCATGCCTTCAACCTGCTCTACCGGGCGCGGCTCCATCGGGCGCATACGCGGCTGAGGACGTTCGGCACGCTCGATACGCTCCGGCCGGTCCATCCGATCGCCACGATCTGGCCGGTCACCACGATCCATGCGGTCGGACCGCTCTACGCGATCCCCCCGATCATGACGATCGCCACGGTCTCCGCGATCACCACGGTCGGAGCGATCCATGCGATCACCGCGATCCCCCCGATCGTGCCCACGGCCGTTGTTGCGGTGCTCGCCATTATTATTGCGAGCACGGAAACGGTCATGCCGCTGGCCGCCATCGTGACGGGGCCCATCCATACGCGGCTGATCATTATGACGGGGCTGGCTTTGATGCTGGTGCTGGCTCTGGTGCACTGGCGCGAAATCATCGTCGCCATCGTCGTCACCGTAGTCATCGCCCTCGATATCATTGAAGGGACGATGCTGAGCGATGCCGCCATTGAGATCGCCACCACCCTGGCTGATCTGCTGTTCGCGGACGGCCATGATGATGCGATTATAGTGCTCTGCGTGTTGCAGATAATTCTCGGCTAAAACCGGATCGCCGGAGGACGTCGCATCGCGCGCCAGTGACATATACTTTTCGGCGATGTGGGATGGGGTGCCACGGATTTTTACGTCCGGACCCGTGCTCTCGAAGCTGCGTGTGAGTGGGCTTTGCCCGCCCTTACGGTTACTACGCCCGCGGCCCCTGCGATTCTGCTGTCCTTGCCTCATTGGCTCCGTTCTCGGTCGTGATGCAACGAAAAACCGTGCACGCCCTGCTGACAGCGTTCTCGTGGATCTATCGCTGTAAAGCAGGCGCTGACACGCAATCTTTGGCCAGTTTCTAACGGGCGCTCATGCGCGCGCGTGTGACTCTATCCCGTGACGCTCAAAACTTGGCAGTCGCTACTTCCGATCAAGGGGGCGTTTCACGCCAAGCGGCTAGCGATTGCCGTTTCAGCGGGAGCAATAGGTGCCGCGCTTCTTTTGCGGATCCCCGTGCTTCGCAAATCCCAGTTCGTGCAATCAATCTGACTTCGATAAAAGAAGCGAGATGCACGATATCAATCGGCTGTAATTGAAGACTAGCGCGGAACCCGGCCGTTTCAAACCTTTTTCTTTTGCGACTTTTATGTCTGTAGCCTGATGGCCACACAGCGTGTGTGCCCTCCAAGGTCGTCATACCGGCGTACTTCTGCCTGGCGTGTCTTAACGAACGCTTGCTGAAACACTGAAGCCACAGCGTCCGCTTGCCCCGCCCCTACCTCCAGAATGACCCGACCGGTCAGTATCCGCCCCAATTCGCTGGCAATGCGCCGATAAATCTCAAGGCCATCAGGCCCGCCATCAAGCGCGGCCATGGGATCGAACCGCTGCACTTCAGGGTCCAGCCCCGCAATCACCCCCGTCTCAATATATGGAGGGTTACTGATAACGAGGTCGAAAGGCCCGTTCACGCCTTCCAGCACATCGTGCTGCGCAAAGCTCGCCCGCTCGCCCAGCCCCAGCGCCTCGGCATTAGCCGCAGCGGTTTTGAGAGCCTCGGCGCTGATATCCGTCCCCAGGCCGGTCGCGTTCGGCAGTTCAGCCAGCAAAGTCAGCAGCAGGCATCCGGTGCCGGTTCCGATATCGAGAATACGAATCTGCCGCCCGGCCCAATGCTCGCGACTGACCAATTCCAACGCGGCATCGATCAGCGTCTCGCTATCGGGCCTCGGATCCAGCGTCGCCGCCGACAGCTTGAACGGCCGACCGTAGAATTCGCGCTCACCCAGAATGCGCGATATGGGCTCCCGCGCACTGCGCCGCGCAACCATGTCGGCAAGCCGCTGCTGCTCGTTAGCACTCAGAGACCGCTCCGGCCGCACGATGATTTCGGATGTCGGCAGCCCACACACGCTGGCCACGATCAACCGCGCCTCGCGTCCAGCCTCCTCAATCCCGGCCGCCTTCAGCTGACGCTGCGTCTCGCGTACGGCATCACCCAATGTAATGGCGGATGGACGGTCAGGAGGCATTTCGCTCCAGATCCGCAAGCTGGCTGGCCTGGAAGTCGGTGATCAAGGCATCGACCAGCTCATTCAGCCCCGGCCCCTCCAGAACAGCATCCAACTTGTGCAGGGTCAGGTTGATGCGATGGTCAGTAACCCGCCCCTGCGGAAAGTTGTAGGTGCGGATGCGCTGCGAGCGATCACCCGAGCCGACCTGTCCCTTGCGGGCTTCAGCACGCGCGCTGTCGACCTTCTCGCGTTCAAGCTCATAAATCCGCGAGCGCAGCACCTGCATCGCCAGACGCCGGTTCTGATGCTGCGACTTCTCGGCGGAAACCACCATGATACCGGTCGGCAAATGGGTCATGCGGACGGCCGAATCCGTCTTGTTGACGTGCTGACCACCGGCACCACCCGCGCGCATCGTATCGATGCGGATGTCTTCCGGCCGGATATCGATGTCGACCTCTTCAACCTCCGGCAGTACCGCAACCGTCGCCGCGGAGGTGTGGATGCGCCCACCGGTTTCCGTCTCCGGAATGCGCTGCACGCGATGCACGCCGGATTCAAACTTCATCCGCGCAAAAACGCCCTCGCCTGCAACCGAGGCGATGATTTCCTTGTAGCCGCCAAGATCGTTCTCGGAGATGGAGATGATCTCCACCTTCCAGCCGTGGATTTCAGCAAATCGGTTGTACATGCGGAAAAGATCCGCAGCGAACAGCGCCGCTTCATCGCCACCGGTTCCGGCGCGCACTTCAAGAATGGCGCTCCGCTCGTCGGCGGCATCCTTCGGCAGCAACTCAATCTTGAGCTTCTGCTCCAGCTCTTCAATGCGCGGCCCCAGCGCTTCAAGATCGTCACGGGCCATCGCCGCCATCTCGCGATCCGAACCCGCATCCTTGATCAGCGCTTCAAGATCAGCGCGCTCTTTCTCTGCGGCGCGAAGTTGCTCGATGATCGCAACGACAGGATTGAGCGCGGCGAACTCCTTCGTCAGCTTCGCATAGGTCGCCTGATTGACGCCCGCGTTCAGCTCCGCCTGTATCGCGGCCCAGCGCCCGATCATCCTCTCAAGCTTGTCTTGTGCGATGCCTGCCATGCTCTCGATCGTTTTTGAAAATGCAGCGACGTCGTCAGCACGACAACAGCGTTGCGCCAGCAACGAAGCCAGCGGACGCCCAATCGAGCGCGCTGGCGAATGTATTGGCTGGGAAGTCTATGACCGAACCCGGCCCGCGCCAACGGCGCGGCGCATCTAATCCGATTGCCGCTCGGCTGTCTGCAATTTGTCACCCCGGCGGGTGCGCGGATCTGGCACGTCTATCCAGCGCAGGCCATCTCGGACCGGCGAAAACTGCACAATCATGTAGTTCTGCGCACCCTGGACCATCCGCTTCACCGGCGAAGGCAGCTGCGCCACGGCAGCTTCCAGAACCGACGTCTGCGTCACAAGTGCCACCGACGCGACAACGCTCGTCACCACAAACAGCGCCATGCCAGGGCGCCCCGCCTGGCGATCGACCATATGCCCGGCGGATCGCACTGTGCGAGCGGCGCGCCCGGAACTGACAGCCTTGAACGGCTTCAGCAGGTTCGAAGGCTTGAGCGAACCGCCGTTCAAAGTGCTGGAGATAGCCCTGAGCATCGACGTGCCCTGACCACCACCGTTTGCCATTTTTGAAAATCCGGCCCCGCCGCGCTTCTCAGGCGCGGGCGTGCGCGGCATCGCGTGGAACAGCTGCTCAAGCGAATGCAACACCGGCCGAGGATCGAGGCCAGCATAGCTGGCGTACGTGCGCACGATGCGGCACGTCTCCGGCCACGGCGGCAGCGCCGCAACCTTTGCAACCTCGAACGCCACAACGATATCGACACGCGTCGACAGCGCCTGCGCAGCTTGTGCTGGTGTCATACGCAATGCCGCGCGCAGATCCTGAAAGAAGTGCGCGACCTCTGCGGCCACCTGATGGATTTGAAATTGCGGTGCAGGCTGCACCTGTGGCGACACTTGCGCTGCATACGAATGCGTATGCTGATGCGCAGCGGAATAGTGTCGAGCCGGCCTGTTGCCCTCACGCATGACCAACGCACTACCAATCAAAAACTGAAGCTTACCCCGGCAGCCATCGTCCGGGAAAAGCGCGCCGTTGTCAAAGGTAGAGCGCGTCTAAAAATTAGACATCAACGCCTTCGGATTTCGCGAAAGTATCAAGGTGTTCGCGTATGTTTTGCACGCCCGCCACGACAAGTTCATCCACAAGTTTCGACACGCGCGTGGTGTCGAGGCTAAGGATCATCGACTTGACGGGACCGATAGACGCAGGCGCCATCGACAGCGAACGGAAGCCAAGCGCAATCAAAGCCATTGCTTCAATCGGACGGCCCGCCATTTCTCCGCACAATGTCAGCGGAACACCGTGCTTTTGCGTCGTCTGCGCAAGCATCTTCAATGCGCGCAGCGGTGCCGGCGTCAGCGGATCGAAGCGACTGCCAACACGCGCGTTGGTGCGATCGGCCGCAAACAGAAACTGCATCATGTCGTTGCTGCCGACGGAGACGAAGTCGACGCGCGGCATCAACTCGTCGAGCTCAAACAACAGGCAGGGCACTTCGATCATTGCGCCCACCAGCAGTTTTTCCGGCAGCTCGTGGCCGCGCTGCATCAGTATCTCGCGTTCCTTGCTGATGAGCGCATGAACCGCGTCCATTTCCGCGGCCGATGACACCATCGGGATCATGATGCGCAGCTCTTGCCCGGCCGCAGCACGTAGCAATGCACGCACCTGGGTTCGCAGCAGCGCCGGGCGATCGAGCCCCATGCGCACCGCGCGCCAGCCCATCGCGGGGTTTTCTTCCTTCGGCTGCCGCAGATAGTGCAGCACCTTGTCGCCGCCGATATCGAGCGTGCGGAACACCACTGGCCTGCCATCCGCGCGGGCTAGGATCGCCCGATAGGAATCGGCCTGCCGCTCAACCTTTGGCAAGCTGTTGGACAGCATGAACAGCAGCTCGGTGCGGAACAGCCCCACGCCGTCGGCGCCTGCATCCTTCAGATGCGGCATGTCCACCAGCAGACCGGCATTGATGTTCAGGTTGACCTTGACGCCATCCCTCGTCACCGCCGGAACATCACGCAGCGCGCGATACTGCCGCTGCCGCCGTGCCAGAAAGCGCACCTTGTCCGAGTAAGCTGCAATCACGTCGCTCGACGGACGCAGATGCACCTGGCCACTCATCGCATCGACGATTGCAGCATCGCCCGCGCTTACACGCTCGACTATGCCACGCGCCTGACCGACCGCCGCAATACCGAGCGCCTTGGCGACAATAGCCACATGGCTCTGCCCGCTGCCGTCTTCTACGATCAGACCGCGCAAGCGCCGCCGATCATAATCCAGCAGTTCCGCCGGCCCCATCGTGCGCGCCACCAGGATGGTATCGGGTGGCAACGCCGAAGGTTCGTCCGCGCTTGTGATGCGGCCAGCAAGAATGCGCAGCAGCCTGTCCGACAGATCATCCAGATCGCGCTGGCGCTCGCGCCAATAGGCATCGTTCTGCCGCAGCATGCGCGCGCGAATTGAATTCTGCACGCGCTCGACTGCCGCCTCAGCCGTCAGGCCACCATCAACCGCCTCACGCAGGCGCCGCTCCCAGCCCTTGTCATGCGCAAACATGCGGTAGGCTTCCAGCACGTCGCGATGCTCGCCCGCAGCCGACAAGTGTTCATGATCGAACATCTCGTCCAGCGATGCGCGCAGCGATGCGATGGCTGTTTCCAGACGCAGCAACTCAGCCTCTGGATCTTCCGCCATCAGGTGCGTGACGACGATGCGCGGCTCGTGCAGCACAACGTGGCCAAGGGCGATGCCCTCCGCCATGCGCTCGCCCTGGATCACGGTCGACAGTGAGCGCTCAATCTCAATCGCGGTGCCCGCACCGGCTACAGCACCGGACACCAGGTGCTCGGCAACCACCATCGCGGTGGCCTGCAGCACCTCGACATCCTCGTCGGAGTATTCCTTCTGGGTGCGGTTCTGCACGACGAGAACGCCGAGCACCTGGCCGGAGCGCGCGATCGGCACCGCCAGCAGCGAGTGATAGATCTCTTCGCCGGTTTCCGGTCGATACGAGAATGACGGATGGCTCGAAGCCTCCGGCTCGTTGACCGTGATGTTCAGCTCAGCGCAACGGCCAACGAGACCCTCGCCACGCTTCATGCGCACAACGTGCACAGCGTCGGGATTGAGGCCCTCACTCGCGAACAGTTCCAGAGAACCGTCCTGACGCTTGAGATAAATCGAGCAGACCTCGGCGACCATGACGCCGGCAATCTGCTTCACGATCTTGTTGAGACGTTCCTGACCATCACCCGGCTGAGACATGATCTCGCGCAGGCGCCGCATGATCACACGCAGTGCCGGCTCGGATGTCAGTGCTCGTGGCTCGTCGCCTCGCCTTTGCATGGTCGTGCCACCCGGATGGGACCGCCACGTGGGGCGGCCGAATGCTCGACCTTACGCGGGGGGTAGTGTCCGCGTTCAGTCTGCGTCGAGACCATAAATAGAGTGAAGCGTCCTAACGGCAAGCTCGGCGTATGCCGCGTCGATAAGAACGCTGATTTTGATCTCTGAGGTCGTAATCGCCAAAATATTGATACCCTTGTCTGAAAGGGCCTTAAACATCAGGGCGGCAACGCCAGCATGGCTGCGCATACCAATGCCGATGACCGAAATTTTGGCAACATCGGCCGAGCTCTGGATTTCGAACTCGCCAATCTCGGATTTCGCCGCTTTTAGCGTTTCGAGAGTGCGCGGCAGCTCGGTCGCCTGCACTGTAAAGGTCATGTCGGTGTGCTTGCCGTCAGGCGTGACGCTCTGCACAATCATATCGACGTTGATGTTCGCATCCGCGAGCGGACCAAAGATGCGCGCGGCGATGCCGGGCTTATCCTCGACCTTGATGAGCGTCACCTTGGCCTCGTCCTTGACGTAGGCAATGCCGCTGACGACCTGGCTTTCCACGATCTCATCCTCATCGCAAACAACAGTGCCGATGTCTTCAAGTTGGCCCAGACGCACCGGGGCCATCGCTTCCGGCGCTACGAAGCTGGAAAGGACACGCACGCGCATCCGATGGTTCATCGCAAGTTCGACCGAGCGCGTCTGTAGAACCTTCGAACCGAGGGACGCCATTTCCAGCATCTCCTCATAGGAAATCTTGGGCAGGCGCTTGGCCTTGGCGACGATGCGCGGATCGGTGGTGTAGACGCCATCGACGTCGGTATAGATGTCGCAGACGTCAGCCTTCAGCGCGACGGCCATGGCCACGGCGCTGGTGTCCGAGCCGCCTCGGCCAAGCGTTGCAACGCGCTGACGCTCTGGCTCGATGCCTTGGAAGCCGGTGACGACTGCCACTTCATCGTTCTCAAAACGACGGAGAATCTCGGCGCCATCAATGCCAGTGATGCGGGCGGAACCGTGCGCGGCACTGGCCGTGATCGGCACCTGCCAACCCTGCCACGAGCGCGCCTGTAGCCCCATCGACTGCAGCACAATGGCGAGAAGTCCGGCGGTGACCTGCTCACCCGTGGCGACGACGGCATCGTATTCGCGCGCATCGTGCAACAGGGAGGCTTCGCGCACGTAGGCAACGAGCTGATTCGTTACGCCGGACATGGCGGAAACCACCACGCAAACCTTGTTGCCGGCGTCCACCTCGCGCTTCACGTGGCGCGCGACATTGCGGATGCGCTCGACGTTGGCAACCGACGTGCCGCCAAACTTCATCACAACAACAGCCATGCGCTTCCCGCTGTGCGGCCTTCGCTAAAGTTGCCAGGATTAGGGTGACGAGGTGCCGGACGCACGAATGCACGGCCGGTCCAGAATTCGGCGCAAACAGCCTGCGGTGAGCAGGAATCCCGTTTACGGGCGTTCTCTTAACGACATCGCGCCGCAACCGCAATACGCAGCGGCTTGACTTTCTGTTGCGCACCCTACGGTATCGGCCCATGCAGAGCGCCACGAACACACCTGAGCCCCCCAACGCCGCCCCCAATCTCGACCCCGTCGAGGTCGAACGGTTCGGTAGGCTGGCGGCCGAATGGTGGGACACCAAGGGCCGTCTAAAGCCCCTGCACGATCAGGGGCCGGCCCGGCTTGGCTTCATTCGCGACCACCTGCTGCGCCATTTTTTCGTTACGGATAAGGGCCTTAAGCCTTTGGTGGGCTTGCGCATCGTGGATGTAGGATGCGGTGGCGGGCTGGTATCGGAGCCGCTTTCCCGCCTTGGCGCCACTGTCACAGCCATCGACCCAACGACCGATTCCATCGCCGTGGCGCGCGCTCACTCCGCCTCTCAGGGCCTCGATATCGACTATCGTACCACCTCGATAGAAGAGCTGGCAGCTTCGGGGGCGCAGTTCGACGCAGCAGTTTGTATGGAAGTCATTGAGCACGTTCCGGACCCGGCCGCATTCGTGCGCAGCATCGCCGAAACCGTGCGCCCGGGCGGTATGCTCATTTTCTCAACGCTGAACCGCAACTGGAAGTCGTATGCGCTGGCGATCGTCGCCGCGGAATATGTGCTCGGCTGGCTGCCACGGGGCACCCACGACTGGAACCGCTTCGTAACGACCGGCGAACTGGGACAATTTCTTACCCAGGCGGGATGCAACGATCCGGACTGTTCCGGCATTATCTATGATGTGATGTCAGACACTTGGCGTCTCGGAAACGACACCGACGTCAACTACATTGCAGCTTCGTCGAAGCCTCGGGGCTGACTCGGCGGCTAAGAATCAGCATATTCCCTAGCTCAAGCAACGGGATGACCTGCAAGCTCCCATTCGATCCGCGCTTCTGACTGCGGAACCCGATTCATCTGCATCCGCTTCGCATGATGCTAAATCAAAGTGCGAGCCTCGCATTGCAAAGCACTGACCAACATAAATTTTCATTGACGCTTGCGGCGTGCGCGTCGCTGTGTGCGCTCGCTCTCGGCCTCGTTGGTTGTAGCTCGGCTACAGCGCCATCACTGACGACGCAAAGCGTAGCGCCGCCGCGTCCAGCCCAGAGCTACGAGGCACCGCATCAGGTCGGCGCTGAAAACGAATGGGATGCGAGTTCGCAACCGGCTGGAGGAGCCTATCGTCCTGCTCCGGTAAGTCCGCGCGCGCCTGCTTCGACCGCCTCTGGCGGACGCGATTACGAATATCGCGGCGGGCGTGACCCGGTCACCGGCAAGGCCTACACGCAAATCGGCGCTGAAGAAGAGCCCCGCTAAAGCCCGAGAAATCTGCCTGCAAGGCTGTGTGAGCGCATCTCGCGTCTGGCGAAGGATTTCTGCGCGCTCGGCACCCGGCTCCACGCAGCGGAATCGCCGAGCGCCATAAAAAACACTTTCACCGCCGGCTGCCAGGAACCAGCGTACTTTCGAACGAGACCGGATCGCTGGCCGGGAAAGTCTGCTCCAAAGCCTCGTCAAGATCCCTGTCTGTTTCACGCGCCGAGGCCGATTTCTGGCCCGTCGGCTTTTTGGTGCCCGCCAGCATTCGGGCATCGCCGTCGTTGCCCTTGATGAGGCGCCGCGCGGAACCGCGATCCTGCTTGCGATCCACCGCGTGCTTGGAGCCATCCGGGGCATGATCAGGCATGGCTTTACCGCCATCTTTAGAGGTCCGCTGAACTTTCGTTGCCATACTGACAAAACTCCTGCATTGAGCTGCCGCCCGACTGAGAGCGGCACAGCCACCACGGCATAACGCCCAGCGGTTGCATCCGGTTTCCGGCGGGCAGTGGCGTTAAAATGGCAGGTCAGTAGGCTGCCTTGGGAACGCCAACGGGTTAACGCGAATTATCCGCATTCTGCGAATAGCCGGGTGGTGAAGAATGGAGCCTCGCGTTGACAACAATCCGCCACGACACCCATCTCATGTCCTGCCATCGAGATAGCGCCTAAGTCGCTCGCACTCCCTACACGCGCTGCTTCAGAACGAATTCAACAAAAGCAACAGGTGACGCAATGCCGACCGTAAGCCGCCGGGAACTGCTTGCCACGGGAGGGCCCTGGGCCCTGACGCTGGCGATTGCCGGTTTGAGCCCTGCCTATGCCGAGCCGCCGCCTATTTCACGACTGGGCGATGCCGAGCCCTTCAGCTTCGAAGCACTCCGCTCACGCGCAAAGGAACTGGCTGCAAAGCCATACGTAGCGCCACCCGCCGCCGCTGAGATCGTCGCCAGCATCGATTTCGACGCCGCGCAGAAAATCCGCTTCCGCGGCGATCGCGAGCTGTGGCCGACCGGCCCCGGATCTTTCCCGGTGCGGCTGTTTCATGTCGACATGTACAATTCCCTGCCTGTGCGGCTTAACCAGCTCAGCGACAGTCAGTCTCGCGAAATCATCTTTTCCGCCGACAGCTTCGATTACAAAGATCCGAAGTTCGCTGAAAAGCTGCCCGCCGATCTTGGCTTTTCAGGCTTTCGCGTCATGAACGGCCGCGGCCAGGAAACTGACTGGCTGGCGTTCCAGGGCGCAAGCTACTTCCGCTCATCGGGCGAAGACGATCAGTACGGTGCTTCTGCACGCGGCATCGCCATCAACACCGCCATGCCGCAGGCGGAAGAGTTTCCACGCTTCACCGAATTCTGGCTGGAGGAAGCGAAGGACGAAGCATCGCCATTCGTCGTTTACGCGCTGCTTGACGGCCCCAGCATTGCCGGCGCCTACCGCTTCGAAGCCACCAAGGGCCGCGTGCCAGTGGTCACGGTAACCGCCGACCTTTTTGCACGCACCGACATCGACCGCGTCGGCATTGCACCGCTTACCAGCATGTACTGGTACGGCGAAAACGAGCTGCGCTTTGCCACCGACTGGCGGCCCGAAATTCATGACAGCGACGGCCTCGCGATCTGGACCGGCACTGGCGAACACATCTGGCGCCCCCTTATCAATACAAGGCAGGTGCGGACCAATTCGTTCCTCGATAATTCGCCCAAAGGCTTCGGCCTTATGCAGCGCGACCGCGACTTTGAGCGCTATCAGGACGACGGCGCATTCTACAACAAGCGCCCCGGCATCTGGGTCGAGCCTGTCGGCCCGTGGGGTGAAGGCGCGGTGCAGCTTGTCGAGATTCCGACCGACGATGAGATCCACGATAACATCGTCGCTTACTGGGTACCGAGGGAGCCCGTGCGAACGGGCACCGAACTGCGCTACGAATACAAGCTGCATTGGGCGAACGACGAACCCAATCCGCCGGTAAACATCGGTCGCGTTGTCGCCACGTATAACGGCGCTGGCGGCGTTCCCGGTCAGCGCCGCGCGGAAGATCAGCACAAGCGCAAGTTCGTCATCGATTTCGTCGGCGGCCCGCTCTCCAACATGGAGCAGCGCTTTGACATCACGCCCGTGGTTACGCCCTCGCGCGGCTCCGTAGATAACGCCTATGTCATCAAGGTTGTCGGCACCGACCGTTGGCGCGCGCTGTTCGACCTTACGGCCGAGGGCGACGAGCCTGTCGACCTGCGTTGCTTCCTCCGACTGGGCGATGAGACGCTTTCGGAGACGTGGCTCTATCAGTGGCTGCCAAACGCGGCACCGGCATAAACGCGGCACAGCACAAGAGCACCAAGCTGACGATTTACAAACATGCCTGTCCGGTTCACTTCCGGGCAGGCATTTCCGTCCGGGCGGTGTCGAGATGCGCATTGCGCAGCGCAGGAAACCATCTGCCCCATATGCCGGTCAGCGCAATCGACCCTACGCCACCGAATATCGCCGCGCCGACTGGCCCCAGGAAACGCGCCGCAACGCCGCTTTCAAACTCGCCCAACTCATTTGAGGCGCTGATGAACAGACTTGAAACTGCGGTGACGCGCCCGCGCATCGGATCCGGCGTCACAATCTGAATAAGCGTTTGACGCACGAACACCGAAACCGCATCGGCCGCGCCCAGAATTGCCAGCGCCACCATCGACAGCCACAGCCAGGACGACAGCGCGAACACGATCGTCGCCGCGCCATAAACCGCAACGGCGACCAACATCCAGAAGCCAGCGTTGCGCTGGACCGGTCGCGTGCTCAGCGTCAGCGCCATCAATCCGCCACCGATCGCCGGGGCTGAACGCAACATGCCGAAACCATCCGCGCCGATATGCAGAACATCACGTGCGAACACCGGCAGCAGCGCGGTGACTCCGCCCAGCAGCACCGCGAACAGGTCCAGCGAAATGGCACCGAACACAATCTTGTTCGACCACACGTACGAAATGCCTTCGAGTATCAGCTTGAGGCGCTTGCCACCCTGATGATCCGGCTTTGTGTTGCCCCGGATGCATGTGATGGCAACCGTGGCGCAGGCATACAGCGTGGCAGCGGTGGCATAGGACAGCGGCACCGAGATTGCAGACAGTACACCGCCAAGCCATGGGCCAAGCACCATTCCCATCTGCATGCCCAGCGTGTTCCAGCCGATCGCACGTGGCAGGATCTCGCGCGGCACCAGCATGGGCCCTAGCGATGCGCCGGCCGGCATGGTGAAGGCGCGCGCCACCCCGAACAGCGCAGCGACCGCGAAGATTGCGATCAGGCTTGGCTCGGATGATGTCGCGATGAATGCCAGGCTGGCCGAGCAGAACACCTGCAGAAGACAGCACGCGATGAGGATCTTGCGGCGATCATACCGGTCTGCTGTTTCTCCCGCGAGCAGCACAAACGCGAACATCGGTACGAATTGTACCAGCCCGATCATGCCGACGAGAAATGATGAGTAGGCGACCGTATGTTCGAGGCGCGCGATGGAATAAACCTGCCACCCCAGCGTGACGCTTTGCGTCAGCATGGCCACGGACGACAGGAAGCGGCCTAACAACAGCAGCGCAAAATTCGGATACCGCAGCAGCGGATTTTCTGTGAGTGCACGCATGGGCGTTCGACGCGGACCTCCGCGCCGCGCGGCCGGAACGGTCGGCGGGCTGCGTTCCTATATTCCAGCCTGCTGCTGCGGTCGATACCGCAGTTCGACGCTGGCTTAACAGAGCGTGACGGGAGAGGCGGCGCGGAGCAGGCTTATGCCTAGTCTCCAAGGCGACGATGATGGGAACGGCGGAGCGGGTGCACTAAAGAAGCCGGCGCATCCTGCATGACGCAGGACTGTTCACCATAGCTTCGGCCGTAGGATGAGCTTGGCATGCTCCTGCGGCACGAGATCGCTTGAAGCGCAACAAGAGCCAACTGCACGCGGAGACCCTGCCGCGGCACAGGTCAAACGTACTTCTACCCTGAAACGGCAGCGGCGGATCGCGTCCTGTCGTCGGCGCATGCAGTGGCATGCATCAACAGAACCACACGCGCCGCCAATCAGGCAGGCCCAAAAGCGTTGGAGCGCGCCACCCAAATCTGGGCAACGCGCTCCGGGGGTTTCGAGGGCGGGATCCTCGAAGTGGGTAGGGGTAGCGGATCGCTTGGCGATCTATCGCAAGGCGATACCAGCGCCACTAACGTCGCAGCGCCGGCTGAACGACGCGCAGATCAGTTGGCTGGCATCGCCATCTGGATACCACCGAAAACGGTCAGGCCGGCGGTGCCGTAGTTGGCGATAGTTTGATACTTCTCGTCGAGCAGGTTCTCGCCGCGCACGTAGGCCTTCCAGCCGGGCGTGAACTCGTACGAAGCCTTCGCACTAAGCAGAAAATAATCGTCGAGATTCACTGTCGCGCTCTGGAACGTGTTAGCGACGTACTGACCAACGACATTTAGCTCGACCTTATCGATCGGCTTCACATCCAGACCGAGCACGAGGCTGTGCTTGGGCACGAATGGCAGGCGCGCACCTGATGGAATTTCCGTATCGGTGTATGTGTAGCCCGCTGAGACCGCCAGATAATCGGTTACCTGCGCTGCTGCACTCAACTCGACGCCACGACGGTTGGTAATGCCCGGAACGTTGACCATGCACGGCACAGCGGCAGTGCAGCCCGTCCAATCATAAATGATCGCGTTCTCGGTATCGATCTCGAAGTACGTTGCGCTCAGCAGGTAACGCCCCCGCTGGAAGCCCTGATCGATTCCGACATCCCAGCTCTTGCTTTCTTCAGGCGTCAGCGCAGTGTTGCCGTAATAAGGTATCCCTGGATACAGGCCGAACATTTCATCCAACGCCGGAGCGCGGAAGCCGGTGGCGAGAGAGCCGCGGAACTTGGTTTCGGTGCCCGGAAGCTGATAGGCGCCGGTGAGACGGTAAGTGTTAAAGCGCCCGAATTCGCTGTGCTCATCAACGCGACCGCCACCGGTCAGCAGTAGGCCGTCAATCGGCTCCATCATCAACTGAGCATAGACACCGGCAATGTCGGCCGACGGGCTGTAGGTGATGTTGCTGTTGCTGATGCTGGTGCGCTCCCAATCTGCGCCAGCGAGAAACGCCAGCCGCTCGTTGATTGAAAGCACGCCCTTGTATTCACCTTTGATGCGGTCGCCGTCGTAGAACGAGTCTGTTCCACCTTCATAAAGATCTCGCGTGACGGTCATGCCCTGAATGGCGAAGGTGTTGACGAACGCTCCACCCAACAGTGACACTTCCATTCCAGCGCGACCGGCATGCTGCGCGAAATCGCCGTAGTTGTCTGCGTCCTGCAGCGGGAAGCCACCATCATAATGGTACCGGGCATCGGTGGTGCGGCCGGCAAAGAACAGCGAGACAGCATCGGAAACGCGGTATGTTCCACGGCCCGAGAGCGTAAGGTTGCGATAGCCATCGTCTTCCGTGCCGCGCGCATACGCCGAGAAGCCGTCGGTGTTCACGCCCTGCACCGAAAGCGCAATATTACTGCCGTCAGTAGTGGCGTATCCGGCGGTGTAATTGCCGTTATAGGTGTTGTAAGTGCCGTATTCCGCACTGCCGCTCTGGAAGAAGCCAGGCTTCGTCGCTGCCTTGGTCTGTATGCTGATAACGCCGCCGATGGCATCCCCGCCGTAAAGCGTGCTCTGCGAGCCCTTCAGCACCTCGATCCGCGAAACGTCTCCGACCATCAGATGCTCGAAGTGTGTGACCGTAGTCGTACCGGAAGGATCGCTGACGTCGATGCCGTCTACCAGCATCTTCACGTACTTCATCGAAACACCGCGCACGCTGATACGGGTCATCGTGCCGGGCGGGCCATTCTGGCTGAAGTTCACACCCGTCACCTGCTGGAGGTAATCCTTCAGGTAGATTTTGGACTGGGCGTTGAGATCCTTCTCCGTCAACACCACCACGGACGAGCCGACCTTGGCGGCGTCGGTCGGCGTGTTGTTTGCGGTATGCGATACCGTAGCATCGGTCGTGCCCGCGCTCGAACCGCTCGCCTGCGCCACCGGAACCTGCGGCTCAGCATTCGGCCGCTTCTTGACGACCTTCTTTTTCTGAGAGGTTTCGACCTCAAGCGGCGGCAGCTCGCTAGCCGCAAAGTCATCCGCCGACTGAGCGTTTGCCCCAGTCGCTCCAGCGACGGCGACGACAGAAACCGTAAGCGCGAGCAACCGCGCATGAATAGACTGGGCGGAATGCCGCCGTGACCAACGCAAATACATAATAGCCCCCGTTACGCAGAACTGAGCCTCGGGGAGCTCAACATCACACACGCAAACTACGACGCACTGAAACAACAGCCTCCTGCAGCCGCAGCACAAGCTGCGGCCCACTGCGGCCGGAACCGTCTCAATTCATCAGTGTCGGATGATGACACCGTAGCTAGACATGCTGACGTGGGCCCCTTCGGTTACACATCAGTCGCCACTACGGTTGACCGTTCCACCAAGCGTCCCGCATGGAGGATGGGCGACTTGTGGCGGCAGGTCTCCTGGCTCACGGCTCAGACATTCTTTCCGGCCTTCCCACTGGCTCAACGCGAGCCGGCAGTGGCATTTGCGAAAAGAACTAACCGCTTACAGTTGCGGGAGCAGCCACGGCATCGGACGAGCCTCACCGTGTTCCCTTTTCATCGCCGCACACAAGGCGCGTACAGCGAAACCGTCACCTCTTTAGAGCGCCTCAACGTCGCCACAAAGTCAACGCGAAAGCCCATGTCGCGGCTTGCGCGACTCTGGAGTGTTACTGAAGAGCAACGCGAATCACGCAAGAGTAGGTTGCCGCCAGACGATCATCTCGTCCAACCGGAAGCGCGGCAAAGCATTCGGATGCCGCCGGAACCTTCAACAAAACCAAAGCTGAAAAGGGGATATCGCGCGCGAACCACCAGACTGACAGCCGCATCGCGACTGTGGGGGCAAACGCCAAAGCGCTATTCAGCGCGAAACAATCTGAAGGGAGGTCATTGTGTTGATGGTACCACCTCCCGGGCTCGAACCGGGGACCTCTAGATCCACAATCTAGCGCTCTAACCAACTGAGCTAAGGCGGCACACATTTAACATCAGGGACTTACGTCAGCACGAGCCTGAAAGTCAATCCATCGAGACTGCCCATCGGGGCCGCAATGTGACCCTAGCAGGCTGAGCACTTTGACGTAAGGAGGCCGTGCAATACAGCGACCGGCGCCCGGAAGCAAGATCCGCGATGAAATTGCATCGAAACGGCGCAGACGAAGGGCCTCTCGCCCCGCCCGGCACCAATCTGGTGCTGCCTCAGCGACCTTGCGCTTTTTGCGCCGCTTCACTGACCAGCCGGCCAAGAACATGGGCCTGATGGGCGAAGGTCTGCATCTGCTTTTGCGCGTAACGCTGTTGAATTTCCATGTATTCCTTAAGATCGCGGGCCCGCGACAGATCCGTGGCGAAGGAAAAACTGGCCTGGATATTCTGCTCGGCAAATTTCGCAATCTGAGACTGCATTTCTGCCGCACTGGAAGTCACGGCGCCCTGCGATGTCGCCAGTGTGTCCTGAACCTTGCGCGCCATATCAATGAATTGGTTATAGGCAGTGCGGGCCTGCTCGACGTTGCGCTCGGCAAGCTCTCGAACCGCCTCAGGAAACTCAAATTGCGGCTTGTCGGACATTGGGGGCTTCTCCCTGGCCGGTATGGTTATAGGGCCGGACACATGATCCCGGCCAAACACGAATATAGCGCGTTCTTTTATTGCATGATCGCGAAATGCGTGTGGGATACGCGTCGGTGTAGCTGCATGCAGATGGACGCAAGCGGCGCGGCGCGCTAACAGATTTGAAGCATTTGGTATTTTCGATGTCCACAGATGGCGAGCACGCTCTGAGACCTAACCTAGCAGCAGACCCGGCCAGAGCACTGGCAGGCCGATTGGATCCGGCATGGATCATCGACCCTGCACGCGGCCGCGTTCTTGCCGCCAACGCCGCTGGCGCCGCTCGCCTTGGCCTGCGTCCCGACGCAGCTTCCGGAACACTCGACGCCGCCATGCCCGGACTTGTGCGCCTGCGCGCCATGATCCGCGAAACACTCGATGGTGGCCGCCGTGAACCGCTCGTGTTCTGGACCGCCTATGGCGCGGAAAGCCTGCTGTGCGACGTCGCAGCCTTACCTGAAAACCTCGACACATCAACGCCGCCAGAACTCGTGCTGGTGAGCATCGCCACCTCGGGCAGCTCAAACAAGACGGCGACACCGGCCCGAAAGCAAGAAGCCCTCGGCGCGGATGGAGATGAAGACGGCGAAGCGGCCCTCACCGCGCCTCTGAGCCCCCTGCCCTCAGCCTCAGCCCCAAACCCGGACGATGCCGCAACGCTATCGAAAATCGCCAACGCGATCCGGAATGGCTTTGCAGGGGCACGATCGGAGCCCCTGCCGGCCGACGCAGATGATGAAAATGCGGCCAGTGCATCCGCTGCCGAGATCGAACGCAAGGCGCGGGTTTCAAAACTCGCCCACGAGCTGCGCACCCCCTTGAGCGCCATAGCTGCGGCCGCCGAAATCATGCGCGATGAGCGCTTCGGCGCGCTGGAGAACGAGCGCTACCGCGATTACAGCTCGGACATCCACGACAACGCCCGCCACGCCCTGGCGCTGATAAGCCGTCTGCTGGGAGGCGATATCGCCGATCAGTCGTCCGCCGCGCCGGAAATGACGGAGATCGATCTCAACGCAATGGCCAACAGCTCGGTTTCTGCTGTTCGCCCGCTGGCTGAAGAAGCCGGGCTGAAGCTGTCGGTCGAGTTCCACAATCAGCTTCCGCTGGTGCGGGGCGATGCTACCGCGATCAAGCAGGTGCTTTTCAACCTGCTGTCGAATGCGATCAAGTTTACACCGCGCGACGGCGACGTCCGCGTCGTCACCGGCCTCGGCTTCAACCGCTCCATCTTTATTGCCGTGCAGGACACCGGCTCCGGGATGACATCGGAGCAGATCGAAGCCGTATTGAAAGCCAGCGTGCCTCAGGAGCCCAAGCCCAGCACCACAGGCGGGCTCGGCATCGGATTGCCGCTGGCACGCAGTCTCGCCGAAGCCAACGGCGCCAGGCTCGAAATCGACAGTGCAACCGGCGAAGGCACGGCAGTCGCTCTGGTTTTTCCACGCGACCGCATCGTGCCGCCCGCCACTACTTCGAATTAGACGATTTCTAATCTATTGGCATTTCAAGCACTTTTGTTGACGGCACACTTCGCGCCACGTTAGGGATGATCGCTTAGCGGGCATCGCCACTCGCCCGTCGTATCCACCGATACCGGGGCCTTGAACCCCGCTTATTGGAGTTTCTCATGCGGTCCACCAAGGCTTTCCTGCGTCACGCTGTGTGCGCCACAGCCGTCGCCGTTTCGAGCTTCGCATTTGCCGCCACCGGCCATGCCGATGGCGAGGTCAATATCTATTCCTTCCGCGAGCCCGGTCTCATCAAACCGCTGCTCGACCAGTTCACCAAGGAAACCGGCATCAAGGTCAATGCCGTTTTCACGCCGAAAGGCCTTATCGAGCGCATTCAGGCCGAGGGCAAAAACAGCCCCGCCGATCTTATCCTAAGTAATGACTCCGGCCTGCTCGTTCAGGCTGTTGAGGCAGGCGTTACGCAGCCGGTCAACTCCGAGATTCTGAACAAGTCCATCCCCGCCGCATGGCGCGACGACCAGAACCAGTGGTTCGGTCTGACGCGGCGCGCGCGCGTTGTTTACGCGTCCAAGGATCGCGTGAAGCAGGACAAGTTCACCTATGAGGAACTGGCTGATCCGAAATGGCGCGGCAAGGTCTGCATCCGCTCCGGCCAGCACACATATAATATCGCCCTCATCGCTTCGATGATCGCTCATCACGGCGAAGCAGAAGCCGAGAAGTGGCTGCGTGGCCTCAAGGACAATCTTGGCCGCAAGCCCGCCGGTGGTGATCGCGAAGCCGTACGCGATGTGAAAGCCGGGCTGTGCGATATCGCGATCGGCAACACCTATTACATGCGCGCGATGATGAACAAGCCGGAGACCCGCGAGTGGGCCGAGGCAGTGCGCATTGTGTTTCCAAATGCCGACGACCGTGGAACCCATGTCAACGTCTCGGGCGTTGCTATGGCAGCGCACGCTCCCAACAAGGACAATGCGCAGAAGCTGATGGAATTTTTCGTTTCGCCGGAAGCCCAGAAGATCTATGCCGAAGCCAACGGAGAATATCCGGTGGTGGAAGGCATTCCGGCTTCGGAGCTCGTGCAGAGCTGGGGGCCCTTGAAGGCCGATCCGCTGCCGCTCTCCGATATCGCGAAGCTGCGCAAGAAAGCATCTGAACTTGTCGACCGCGTACAGTTCGATCAGGGGACCAACTGATGTCTGAGATCGATACCTTCAAGCTGGGCCGGGATACTGCCATCCCCGCCGCAGCCATGTTTCCCGCCGCCGAGCGCCTTGTCGGCGTCGGCTTCCGCTGTTGGCTGCAGGGCTTTCAGACCAGCGACATCGGCTGCTGGGAAGTTGCCTGGCACGAGTTCTCCAAAGCCGTGGGACCTCGCGCTGCAAAGCCGCTGATGACGGAGCTGGCATGCTGGGTGCGCGCCGTGCAGGACACTGCCGAGCGCCGCATCGAGGTCTTCCCCGCGCAATGCGCCCGTTTCTGCCGCGACGAGTGTCTGGCTATTTCGATGGTTGCTGCCTGCCAGCACAGCACCTGCCCGGCCTTCAAGGCCTGCGCGATTGCCTTGCTGGGCAGCGACGACGTCGAGGAAGCCATCGAAGGCGCCGACAGCTTCGCACGCTGCCTGCGCGATGCCGGCCAGCTGCTATCTCCGGGCACAGCCTTCATGGGCGCTGGCCTCGTAGTGCCGAGCCCGCGCAGCCTCTGCTGATGGCCGCCAACGACCAGTGACGATATAAAAAGCCGGAGCCGGTTCGATCACCTCGAAACTCGCTCCGGCTTTTTCTTTGCTCCGCGTTTTTCCTTTAATGAGATCGATGCAGCTGCTTCCGACCGGCCCCGGACAAATCACGCAATCCGGCCTATGGTGCTGGCAATGAGCGCGCACAATTCTCAGCCAACAGATCCGGCAATTTCGGTGCAGCGCCTGTCGCCGCTTAGCGGTGCGATGGGCGCGTGGCTTTCGGCCGTGCGAAACAGGCGTGGTACCCGCACCGCTGCGCCAGCGTGGACGCTCATCACCGCGCTCATTCTGGCCCTGATCAGCCTGCCCATCGTCACCATCATCGTGCTGGCGCTGACACCCACCGAGAACATCTGGCCGCATCTGGTTTCAACGGTGCTGCCACACTCGCTGATGAGCACGGCAGTACTTGCCGGAGGCGTGGCCACCGCATGCTTGATCGCCGGAACAGGCGCTGCATGGCTGATAACGATGTACCGCTTTCCCGGCCGCGAGATGCTGGACCGACTGCTGGTGCTGCCACTCGCCGTGCCCACCTACATCGCGGCCTACTGTTACGCTGAGCTGCTCGATTATGCCGGTCCGGTGCAGACATACCTGCGCACGACATTTGGCTTCGCCACCGTGCACGATTACTGGTTTCCGCAAATCCGCTCGCTTGGCGGTGGCGTGCTGGTGATGGCGTCGGTGCTGTATCCCTATGTCTATCTCACCGCGCGCTCCAGCTTTGCGCAGCAATCGGTATGCGTGCTCGAAGTTGCCCGCACACTCGGGCGCTCACCAATCGCCACGTTCTTTTCCGTCGCCCTGCCGATTGCCCGACCTGCCATCGCTGCGGGCGTTGCACTCGTCATCATGGAATGCCTAAACGACCTCGGCGCGGTGCAGTATCTTGGCATCGACTCGCTGTCCGCCACCATCTACGCAACATGGCTGCACCGCTCCAACATTGGCGGCGCGGCGCAGCTTGCCACCGTGATGCTGATGCTGGTCGTGATGCTGTTCGCCATCGAACGCGCCAGCCGTCGCGGCGCACGCAGCCACAACACCACCGGCCGTTACCGCGCCATTCCGTTCCACGAACTCACCGGAGCCAAAGGCTGGTGCGCGGCGCTGTTCACCGCAATTCCGTTCGTGCTGGGCTTCGTCGTGCCGGTGGCGGTGATCGCGCCCGACGCCATCAAACACACCTCAGAAGCCATTTCGAGCGGGTTTCTGGACGCTGCTCTCAACAGCCTGTTTTTATCCGCGATGGCTGCTGCGATTGCTGTCATCGTTGCACTGACTCTGGCTTACGCCACGCGTATCGTCGGCAGCGGTTTCGTGCGTACAGCCGGACGCGTCGCAGCGCTCGGTTATGCCATTCCCGGTACGGTGCTAGCTATTGGACTGCTGATACCGCTGGCGGCGTTCGATAACCGTGTCGATGATTTCATGCGCGCGACGTTCGGCGTCTCAACCGGCCTGCTGCTGTCGGGCTCGCTGTTCGCGCTGACGCTGGCCTATGTCATTCGCTTTCTGGCGGTCGGACTCGCCCCGATCGATGCCGGGCTGGGACGCATCTCCACCAACCTCGATGCGGCGGCGCGCACGCTGGGCCAGAACTCGTTCTCCGTGCTCTGGCGCATCCACCTGCCGCTGCTCATTCCGCCCATTGGCGCCGCTGCGTTGCTGGTGTTCGTCGACGGCATGAAAGAACTGCCCGCAACGCTGCTGCTGCGGCCGTTCAATTTCGAAACGCTGGCGACGCACGTCTATAATCTTGCTTCGCTGGAGCAATTGGAGCTGGCTTCGGTCGGCTCACTCACGATCGTGCTTGTGGGGCTCATTCCGGTGCTGTTGCTGCATGAGGCGATTGCTGGCGGTCGCGCTGGCTCAAGCCGTTGAGGCGCTATCGGCTGCAGTGAAGCCGCGCGAAGATTGCAGCCGCAGGACGATCGTAAATCAGTCCTGCAGATCTTCATCTTCAATCCAGATCGGCTCGGCCAAACGCTCCGGCGAGGCACGCTCTCCAACATCCTCTGACCAACCTATGTTCATCAGCGCATCGCCCATGTTGACGATGGGCAACGTGGTTCGGCCAATGATGATGCCACGATGGGATGAGCGCACTTCAACCGCAGCATCTTCGTAGGGATTTGCAACGTGGCCCACGAGTTCACCCAGACTAACCCCGTCACCGATGCGCTTTGTGGTGCGGAAAACACCACCCTCCGGCGCGCGTAGCCAGCTCGATGTATTGATGTGCACCGGCACATGCCGCGCTGTAGACGCGCATGCTTCAGCCTCATCGGACGCATGCAGCATTTCCATCTGCTGCATCACGCCGGTGATCCCTTCGACCCCTGCGCGGATAGCGAACTCATCAAAGCGCAAGCCCTCGCCACCCTCATAGGTCAGCACGTCGACGCCAACAGCGCGTGCGGCTTCACGCAGCGATCCGGGACGCTCCGGACTTTCCACCATCACTTCGGCACCGAACGCGTGCGCAAGCTCCAACACCCGTGGACGCTTGCGAAACACGCAGCGGATCTGGGGCAGGTTGACGCGATGGCTGGATGCCGTGTGCAGATCAATGCCCACCTGCGAACGCTTGACAATTTCGGTGAGAAACAGATGCGCCAGCCGTGCGGCTAACGAGCCGTTCGCAGAGCCAGGAAACGAGCGATTGAGATCACGCCGATCCGGCAGATAGCGCGACCGGCTGATAAACCCGAACACGTTCACCACCGGCACGCAAAGCAGCGTTCCGTTGATGCTGCGCGGATCAAGCGTGCGTAAAAGCCGACGAATGATCTCAACACCGTTGAGCTCATCGCCGTGTATGGCAGCCGATACAAATACCGTGGGGCCAGGCTGCGCGCCGTGCAGAACCTGCACCGGCAATGTGACAGGCGCATGATTAGAAAGCTTCGAAAGCGGCAGATCCACGAGCCGCCGCTCACCCGGCAGAACAGCCACGCCGCCCATAACAAATGGCTGCCTCACCGGCATGCTCCCGTTCAATCAATTGCGCAAAATTCAGGCGCAAGGTGCACGAGCGAACATCCGCACGCAACCATGCGGAGCCAAGTGCCAGCTACGATGCAACAGCAAAACCAAGTGTTTTATAACTCATCCACATTCTTCACGCACAAGGTTGAAAAGCGTGGGAAGCGAGGCGGCACTGCTCGCCTTAGCAGCATTGCGGGTATAGAAAGACGCCTCTGGAATTAAGCAAATAGCGGTGCCGGTCGCACTATATCGTCCATGGCGTCTTGCACGCCTCAGGTCGCTTCTTTAAGACTGTTGGCACCCGCTTAGGTATCGAGGTTCACAGCCCAAAGCTGGAGCCTTCGTCGTATTTTCCCTTGTTCACGGTGGTTGACGCGTGCTGAGGCGGCAAAAGTACATGGAGCGCCCGACGCAAAGGATGCGAGGCTATACGCGGATCATCGCGCTGTTCTCGCTCCTCATCGTACTGATTGCTGCTCCACTGATCGCCATTGATCGCTACCATCGCATCACGCTGCAGAGCGGAGCCGTTTTGGCCGCGTCGCCGAATACCTACAGCCTGAGCGCGCCTGTGCGCCTTCTGTCGGCGCCGGTTATCGATGTCGCTGAAGGCACGTTGTCCATTCCGCCTACGCGCACCGGACTTGCACGCGGCGGTCAGGTCATTGCGATGCTGCTAACCGGCAGCGGCCCGCAGCTCACGCTGGAATACGCGACGTTCACTGTCGATTTCGTTCCGCGCAGCCCGACCCTTCAGCAGCATCACACAACAGACAATGCAGGAGACGTCGTCGCGCCACTTGTGCAGGCGCTGCAGGGCATGCAGTTTGACGGGCTGGTCGTACGCAAGAGCGTCATCCAGATCCGGATGGAAAACAGCCCGCAGATCGACCTCAAGGATTTCACCGCTATCGTATCGCGCGATGCCAACGGCACCATCCATGCCAAGGGCAGCTTCGACCTGCGTGGCGAACGGTTAGAGTTTGATACCACCTTGGGTGCAGCGCTTGACGCGCAGGGCATTTCAAGGCCGCTGCGCGCAGCCATCAATTCCGCACCGATCACCGCGTCGGTGGAAGGCAATCTGCTCCTGGGCGAAAACCCCAGATTGACCGCCCCGCAAACTGCCGTGCAGGTTACCAACCTGCGTGCGCTGACAAGCTGGCTCGGCATCGAATGGAATGAAGGCAACGGCTTTGGTCCGTTCCGCGCCAAAGGCCAGATGGAATGGTCCGGCCGCAACATTGCGTTTCAAAATGCCAGCATCGACCTCGACGGCAACAGCGCCGTAGGTACGCTCGGCCTCAACTTCACAACAGCGCAACCGCTTGTTGAAGGCACGTTGGGTTTCAAGACGCTCGACCTCAATCCTTATTTCAAGGACATCAAGCCATTCACCAGCGATGAAAGCCTGCTGGAGGCACTGCGCAGCGCCGACAATCTGGATTTCCCGCACATCCCGGATGTCGACGCCGATTTGCGCATCTCAGCCGACAGCCTTGCACAGTCTCTGGCATCGCTGACCATCGGGCGCAGCGCCGTAACGCTTTCGGTGCGTGACAGCAAAGTCCTCGCTGACATCGCCGAGCTGGAATTCGCCGACGGCACACGCGCCAGCGGACAGGTGCGGATCGACCTTGAAGGAGCTAATCCGCGATACGCGGTGCAGGCAAAGTTCGACACCGTCGATCTCGGGCGCCCGCTGCTGGCGATCTTTGGACACCCCTCAATTCAAGGGCGTGGCATTCTCGATGCTGACATCACGACCAGCGGCAACACCGGCGAAGCGTTGCTGCACTCGCTGGATGGCAAGTTCAACGTCGTGCTGATCGAAGGTGGTCGCGTTGGTATTGACGTCAACAGGCTGACCGCCACCACGGCTGATAACCCGCTGCCGGACGACGCCTGGAAGGAAATCTACGCACGTGCGATCGCGGTCGACAGGCTCGATGCACGCTTCACCGTTTCCGGCGGCGTAATTCGCACGCAATCGGCCAATGCGGTTTCCGGCCCGAGGGCGCTGAACACCGAAGGCGCAATCGATGTTCTGAACGGCACCGTCGCTCTCAAATTCGCCGTCAGTGATGCACCCGTGCAAGATGCATCGCAGGCCACCGCCGTTACAGGATCGGTGGAAACGCGCGCGCCTGCGCCAACCAACATCGTGACGGTGAAAGGCCCCTGGTCCACGCCGGTGGTGGAAGCACATGTCACGCCCGCTTCGCCATCGCCCGCACAGCCGCAGGGCTCAGGCGAGAGCGATACAAAAGCACCGGCAACGCAAGCGATCCCGCCCGGCTAACATTCGGCCCATGCGTTACAGCGGTACTTGCAGCAACAGCGCCATCACCAACCAACACGTCACATCACAACACATCACAGGATGCGCGCAATCGCATCCGCCGCTGCCGTACGGTCCACATCGTTCATGTGCAGCCCGCACTTGGTACGCCGCCAGAGCACATCCTCGGGCGTTTGAGCCCATTCGTGATCGCGCAGATAGACAACTTCGCGCTCAGTCAGACCCGCACCGAAATCGGCGCCAAGATCGGCCTTGTCCTTTGCCCCGGCGAGAACAGTATCCGTCAGACTGCCATAGCGCCGCGCCAGACGGCCAAGAAACGCTGCATCAAAACCGGGATACCGGCGGCCAAGGTCCAGCACAAAACCCGCAAGACCATCTGCGCCGAGCGCGCCGCCGGGCAATGGCGTGGAAGCCGTCCATTTCGGACCCATTCCCGGAAAGTGCGGGCCCAGCATATCCATCGCCGCTTCTGCCAGCCGGCGATACGTGGTCAGCTTGCCGCCGAGCACCGTAAGCAAAGGCGCGCCGCGAGACTGACTGACCTCAAGGTGATAGTCGCGCGTAACAGCGGAAGCGCTGCCGCCAGCATGTTCGCCATATAGCGGTCGCACGCCCGCAAAACTCCAGACAATATCGCTGCGTTCAGGCGGCCGTGAAAAATAGCGCCGCACCAGTTCCAGCAAATAATCGATCTCTGCGTCGCTGATGACGACGGTGCGCGGATCGCCGCTGTAGTCGACATCCGTTGTGCCGATCAGCGTGAAGCGCTCCTCGTACGGAATAGTGAAAACAACACGCCCGTCGCTGTTCTGAAACAGATACGCGTCGTCGGCGCCCGGAATGCGCGGCACGACGATGTGGCTGCCCTTTACCAGACGCAACGCATTCATCTTGGGATGCGATGTCTCACCCGCTGCATGCACTAAACCGTCGACGCCATCGACCCACGGCCCTGCCGCGTTGACCAGAACACGCGCCGAAGCCTCCTGCACAGCGCCGGAACCTTTGAGATCAAGCCGCCAGATGCCGTTCTCTGCGCGGGCCGACTGCAGCGCGGTGCGCGTCGCGATAACAGCACCGCGCTGCTGAGCGGCCATCGCGTTGAAAACCACAAGGCGCGCATCGTCCATCCGGCAATCCCAACAGGCAAAGCCGCGTTCAATGTCCTTGCGCAACGGATGGCCGGCCGCGTCATGCCGCAGATCAAGCGACGCCGATCCCGGGATGCGCTGGCGCGCGCCCAGATTGTCATACAGGAACAGCCCAGCGCGCAGCATCAGTCCGGACCTGCCACCTTGCACCCGGGGCAGCACGAACCGCTGCGGCCAGACGATGTGTCCGGCGTTCGCCAGCAGCACCTCGCGCTCCTGCAGCGCCTCGCGCACCAGCCGAAACTCATAGTGTTCCAGATAGCGCAAGCCGCCGTGGATCAGTTTTGAGCTTGCCGATGATGTTGCGCTGGCCAGATCGTCTTTCTCGACCAGCAGCACCGACAGACCGCGGCCGGCTGCGTCGGCTGCAATGCCCGCGCCGTTGATACCGCCACCCGCAATCGCAATGTCGTAGACCATGGCCGAGCTTAGCACGGTGAGCGGCTATACTTCTGCTGTTTCGCGGCGGCGGAAAGGCGCTGTGAGCAGCGACACCACAATCAATGCCAGCAGCGACGCCGGCACAGCAAGCAATGCCGAGCCAAGGTTGTTGATGCCCCATATCCCGACGACGGATCGCGCGTGGGCGTTCAGCTCTGCCCACGCCACGTCTTTGGCTTCGCCCGGCTCTGCGTCCTGCCACGCCTCTTTCAGCTCAGCGAAATACTCATCCCGCTCCGCTGTCACGCCACCGCGCAACAGGCCATCGCTCATCTCGTAGAAGTACGCAGGAAAATGCTGGTTGGCGACGAGATAGCCACCCGAAACCGCCAGCCCGACGACGATGGCGGCGATTGCGCCTGATGCAGTCGTGCGCCGCCACCAGAGCAGCGCCAGCAGCGGCACAAAAACCGCAGCCGCCAGCATCACCAGAGCCCAGGCGGCAACTTCGATAACCGCTGCGGATCGGGCCGACGCCACCGCGAACGCCAACGCAAGTGCAGCCATTGCAACCAGCAGCGACAGCGCCCGCTGACCTGCGGCTGGGCCGCCTGCATCGTCCCTGCCATCATCCGCGCCATCGACAAATGCGCGCGTGATTGCGCGCAGGGCGGCGTTGGCGCTTACAAGCGCGGCCGCCATGGCAACCATGCCCAACACACCAAGAGCGCCGGGCGCAAAGCCGGTCATCTCCGGCAGTGCAAGCAGCACCGCATCGGCATCGATCACCACATCCTGCAAGCTGAGCGAGCCGGTGAAATCCGGCAGCTCGGAACATGCTGCGGCTACGGTTGCGGCATCGGTTGCCGCCCGCCCGCAGATGTGCAGCAGATCGAGGCGCCCATAAGTGAAAATCCAGTCCGGCAAATCAGCCAGAGGCGTGCGTTCGGCGATCAGGTTGGTCAGCGCAAACCTGGCGAACGCTGCTGCGGCGGGAATGAGGGTCAGCAGCAGTACGGCGAACGCTAACGCCCACAGCGCCGAGGATCGCGCCCGCGTGCCAGAAGCGTCCTTTGCCGGAAGCAACCCGAACAGCACCGGCAGAACCGCAACGCCGAGCGCCACCCCGAGCACAAGCCCGAGAAAGTTTGTCGGTGTCAGCGCCACAAACGGCGACATCATCGGCCGCAGAAAAGCAGGGTCGGCAAGGTCGCTCTCGAGCAGCATCTCCTCAAGGCCCTGCACCTGCCAAAGCACGTTGGCATATGCGATCTGCGGCACCGGAAGCCCGAACCATACCATCGACAGGACGACCAGCGGCACCAGCAGCGCAAAGATCATCAGCGCCAGTAGCGCGCCGTCGCACCAGCGCTGTCCAACAGCGCCACGGACGATAAAGCAAAGCAGCACGAAGACCGCCGCGATCGCGGTGGCTGGAAGATACGCCAGCCCCAGCAGACGCGAGCCAACCAGACCCGCCGCCATCAATTGGGCGGCCAGCAGCGCGACCATGGCCACCGCCGTTGCGAGCGTAAGGGCGATCTGCACGCCGCGGCCCGGCAGCCTGCGGGCAAACAGATCAGGCAGCGATGTCGCCCCTGACTGCGAGAAGCGTGGCGCAATAACGAGCTGCAACAGAAGGATGCCCGCCGCCAGGCCGATGCAGTAGGCGAGCCCGTCGTGACCAGACACGAACACCGCGCCGGTGAGACCGAGAAAGAACGCACCAGAAACTACCGTGGCGCCAATCGCCATCCCAGCAGCGGCATTGGACGGAGCGACCGCAGCGGTTGAAGCCGAGCGGGCATACCAGGCGAGCAGGGCAACAAGCACGAGGCCCAGCGCCCAATAGCCACTCTCGCTCTCCGACGGAAACAGCCCCGAGCCGGTGGCCCACTTCCACGCGGAAGCGCCTGCAATGGCGACAAGCAGCAAGATCGCGAAAAGCAGGCCGCAGCGGCCAGACACAGCGGCTTGCTTTTCGACCGGGCCAGACACCATCTCAGCGCGCGCCTCCGTATCTTAGTGCACGATCGCTTTTCTTTGCATCGCGATGCGGCTCTAGCTCTTCGATGGGACCGATGCTTCACGCCTCGGACTGATAGGATCCGAAGCGATCATAGAAGTTTCTCAAGACCGATGATTCACGCTTCGAACTGATAGGATCCGAAGCGATCATGGTCTAGTGGCACGGCGATTTTGCCAGCGAGCCGATCCCCACGCCACGAGCAGGAGACCAAGCAGGATGCCTTGCGCCGCCATGAAATAGCCCAGCGGAAACGCCAGCACGTCGACCAGATTCAGCGCTTGCACAAAGCTGGGCACCAGAAATGCGAGCGCTGCCCACATACACAGCGCAAATAGCGGCAGGCGCGCGGCGCGTGCGGAATTTTCCGCCGGAGTTGATTGCCCCTGCACGCATTCAACCGCTCCGACATTGCCGGGCGCATCGCTTTCGGAAACCGGCTTGTCCTGCACCACGATCCCCCGCACAACGCGCGGTGCGCGCACCGCTAGTGGCAACTTCAACACCGTTTGCGACAGCGTCGTGGCGCGTGTCTATAGCAGCGGATGGAAATCTCGATTTGCGGCGGCCCACCCAGCATCGCCCCGCAATCGATGGCTGCAAAAACGCAAAAGGCGGGGCGATACGTATCCGCATCCCCCCGCCCCTCGGGATAGCTCCCTAGACTTGGACCTTTTATTTTTTCAGGACTGACAGAATGGTCCGAGGATTCGCCAGCGGCCGCACCATGTGCGACCAAACGACCTGCGTCAAGCCATGGGTTGGGGATGAATCGCTGATGTAAAGCAGGAGCTTGTACAGCGAACATTTCGAGCCTTTGTCAACCGGCTCAGGAAACCTCGGGCAGGCACTCGGCGTCGGCTGGCAGGGGATCACATTGGCGCATGCCGGAGCAGGCACGCAGGGCCTTTTGGAGCGTTTCAGACCGCTCACCGTCCACCGCGCCGAAGTACAGCCCGTGGGCCTTCAGCCCGCACTGATACATCTTTACCATGCTCTTGCCGCCCAGCCGCATCGCGAGATTGTAGTCTTCGTAGGCGGCCTCGCTCTGGCCGAGGGACTGGCGAATGTGCGCCCGAGTATCGAGCGCGGACGGGCTGTCTGGCGCCAGCTTCAGCGCCCGCTCAACATCAGCGACACCCTCCGCTGCCCGGTCCAGCTTGTAGTAGGACCAAGCGCGATTATTCAGCGCCAGCGGAAAATCCGGCGTTATCGCAAGCGCCGCATCATAATCCTGCAGGCCTTTGTCGAAATGTCCGACGAGCGAATACGCCAGCGCACGCATCGCATAGGCGAGGCTGAGCTCATCGCTGGGCAAGCCGGGCGTTTCGATAAGGATCGAGCAGCCCTGAATGCGGCGCTCATTATCCTCGCTGTGGCAGTCAACCTTCGCGTTAGAAGCGGCTACTCCCGCTGGGGCCGCTACAGACACGGTCACCGCGACGGCAAAGCTTGCCAGCAGCATCGCAGCAGCACGACTGACGCGCACCATAGTCTCTCCCCATTCGCACCGGATCGATCCACACACGGCCACGCTTATGTTGAGCCCCAGCGTATGTTGGGCACTGAGCGGACCATCGCTAGCCCCGGCCCATCAAAAATCTTGAGGCCATACCAGCCCCACGATCGCAATACCGCCGGGGGCCGATATTTTCCGTGCAGCAGTTCGGCAAGGTTGGCCTAATTCATCCCGAGCGGCATCAAAAAAATACTGCAGGCCGCGGCCCTAACGCCCTCATCCTTCGGCATGTTCCAGCCCAGCAATCGCGGTTCACCGTTCCGCATGCTAATGAGGCATTACCTCTGCCGCGCTGCCTGCCCCTTAACCCATTTTCCGCCGGCAGCGTGTTAGCCTTAACGCCTTCCCAAAGGTGAGCGTCCCACGTGAAACAGCGGCGAATACTACTGATAATCGGCGGCGGCATTGCCGCTTACAAATGCCTCGAACTCATCCGCCGTCTGCGTGATGAGGGCGCCAGTGTGCGCGCGGTGATGACTAAAGCCGCCACCGAATTCATCACGCCGCTTTCCGTTGGCGCGCTCAGCAATGGCCCGGTGCTTACCAGCCTGTTCGATCTCAACGCCGAACAGGAGATCGGCCACATCCGCCTGTCGCGCGAGGCCGACCTCATCATCGTCGCGCCTGCTACCGCCGATCTGCTGGCCAAGATGGCTGGCGGTCATGCCGACGATCTTGCCTCTACTGTTCTGATGGCCACGGACAAGCCCGTGCTGGTGGCACCGGCCATGAACCCGCGCATGTGGATGCACGCCGCGACCCGACGCAACGTCACGCAGCTGCTCAATGACGGTATCCATTTTATCGGCCCCAATGTTGGCGAGATGGCCGAGAGCAATGAAGCGGGGTCTGGACGTCTCGCCGAGGTGCCCGAGATCATTGCTGCAGCGTCGCGCCTGCTGAACGCCGACAACGCACCAGGCGCGCTCGGCGCTCCGCTTGCTGGCAAGCATGTGCTCGTAACCAGCGGCCCGACGCACGAACCGATCGACCCCGTGCGCTACATCGCCAATCGCTCCTCCGGCAAACAGGGACACGCGATCGCACGCGCCGCAGCCGCGCTTGGCGCTAACGTCACGCTTGTGACCGGCCCTGTTGCACTGGCCGATCCCGCCGGCATCAATGTGGTGCATATCGAAACGGCGCAGGAAATGGCGCAAGCCGTTGCTTCCGCGCTGCCCGCCGATGTCGCGATCTTCGCCGCTGCGGTTGCTGACTGGCGCAATGCCGCGCCAAAGGACGCCAAGATCAAAAAGTCATCCGGCGGCAAACCTCAACTCGAACTCACCGAAAATCCGGACATCCTTGCAGGTGTTGGCAATCGCACCGAAGGGCGTCCGGCCCTGGTCATCGGCTTTGCAGCCGAGACGGAAAACGTTGTTGCGGAAGCCACGCGCAAACGTCAGACCAAGGGGGCGGACTGGATCGTCGCCAACGATGTATCGCCTGCTCGCGGCGTGTTCGGCGGTGACGGCAATACCGTCCATCTTGTTACTGCACACAGCGTCGAGGATTGGCCAACACTGAGCAAGGACGAGGTGGCCGCGCGGCTGATGGCGCACATCGCAGAGCATTTCAATTCAAAGGCGTCGGTAGCGGAATGACATCGAAGCACAAGCCTGCATCCAAAGCTGCCGCCGTGCGCAAGACTGCCGTCCGCACCACAAAGCCGGCACGCGTATCCGCGCCCGACAAATTGACGAGAGCAACCACTCCAGCAGCGACACCGGCGCAATCGACGCGAAAGAAATCGTTGGCTGCAAGACGGGCGGCGAAGGTGAATGTGCGCGTGGTTCAACTTGAACATGGCAAAGGCCTGCCTCTGCCTGCGTATCAAACCTCCGGCGCAGCGGGCATGGATTTGCTCGCGGCCATCGATGTCGCCCATCCTGTGACGCTGGCTCCGGGCGCGCGTGCCTTGGTGCCGACTGGCCTGACGATAGAGCTGCCGCTGGGTTACGAGGCGCAGGTGCGCCCGCGCTCAGGGTTGGCGCTTAAAAACGGCGTCACGGTTCTCAATAGCCCCGGCACTGTAGATAGCGACTATCGCGGTGAGGTTGGCGTCATTCTCGCCAACCTTGGCCAGGCACCGTTCGAAATACGGCGCGGCGATCGCATTGCGCAGATGGTCATCGCAGCTGTTCTGCAGGCGACGCTGGTCGAAGTTAAAACCATTTCAAATACGGCGCGCGGCGATGGTGGTTTTGGCTCCACCGGAAAGACAATCGCAAAACAAAAAGCAACATTACGCAAATCACGCGATAAAAAGAAAGCTATCCCTCCTCTCGCTGCGGCGCCAAAAAAATCAGGTTCAAGCAAAGCCCGTACCCGCAATCGGTGATCGGATGCGCGACTTGACAGCCCGAGCCAATCACTCAACGTGAGAAGATGAAGCTGAGGCATTTGATCCGTGCACCCTGCGGATCAGCCGATACTGCTCAATCAGAAGGCTCCTCGATGACCAACACCACCGAGTTCAAAACACTGGCTGCAACGCAATCGTGGGGACGCGGGCGCGTTTATGATTCAATCGCAGAAACGATCGGCCACACGCCGCTCGTGCGGCTATCCAAGATAGCGAACGCCGCAAAGGTGAAAGCGGACATTCTGCTCAAGCTTGAATTCTTCAATCCGCTTTCGTCCGTGAAAGATCGTATCGGCGTGGCGATGATTGATGCGCTCGAAGCGGAAGGCCGCATCACGCCCGGTCGCACCGTGTTGATCGAACCGACGTCAGGCAACACAGGCATCGGCCTTGCGTTCGTTGCTGCGGCTCGCGGCTATCGACTGATCCTCGTGATGCCCGAGACGATGTCGCTTGAGCGCCGCAAGATCCTTTCGCACCTTGGCGCCGAACTTGAGCTGACACCGGGAGCTGGCGGCATGCCTGCAGCGGTCGAACGCGCTGCCGAGCTTGCCAAGACCATCCCTGGCGCCATCATTCCCGGGCAGTTCGACAATCCGGCAAATCCGCTGGTTCACGAAAAGACGACTGCGGAAGAGATCTGGAACGACACCAACGGCAATGTCGATGCGATCGTGCTTGGCGTCGGCACTGGCGGCACGCTTACCGGCGTCGGCCGCGCGCTGAAGCCACGCAAGCCGGGCCTCAAGATCATCGCGGTTGAACCATCGACCAGCCCGGTTCTTTCCGGCCAGCCACGCGGCCCGCACAAGATTCAGGGCATCGGCGCAGGCTTCATTCCGTCCATTCTCGACACCGGTCTGATCGACGAGATCGTTACCGTATCGAGTGAGCAGGCGTTCGAGGTTTCGCGCCTGGTGGCGAAGGTTGAGGGTATTCCGGGTGGCATTTCGACGGGCGCCAATGTGGCAGCTGCTCTGTCGATCGCCGAACGCCCCGAGTTCGCCGGCAAGACGATCGTCACCGTCGCGCCTTCGTCAGCCGAACGGTATTACACCAGTGATCTGTTCCTTGATCCGACAAAGCCCGCCTGATCGATCGTCTGAACAGCGCTACTCTTCAAAAAAGGCGGCTCCGAAAAGGGGTCGCCTTTTTGCTGGCAACACTACATTCAGGAAAACGAACAACCCCACACAAAACGACAATATAACAGCCTTTGAAAAATAGAATTTCGATTAAACGAACGAAACTCCGTGATAATGAACCAAATCTATTTTGGGAATGCTTATTTCTATTGCGAGCCCCAATATTAGAATATAAACCCGCCTTCAGACGCTAAGTCGCAAAACTTCATACATCCAAATGCGGACCAAAAACAAAAGGCCCGCATATGCCGCGCTGCCCGCAGGGCAGCGTGCGAGCCAACGTGTGCAAGAAAGGTTTCTCCATGGCTGAGGAAGGCGCGGGTCGCGGAACACTGGCAGAAGGGGCGGCAAGGCAATTAGCCAACGCCACCAAGACGCGGGCGCAATGGGGTGGAATTACGCCGCGCTGGCTCATTCCCTTCCTGCCCTGGACACCGGTCGAAGCCGGCATCTACCGCCTCAACAAGGTGAAGGAAACGCGCGGCGCAACTGCAAGCTCCACCCTGGACGTGCAGTGCAGTCCGCCACGGGACAGCGACCCGGACCTGCCAGAGACATTCGTCGACTATGAAGAACAGCCGCGCGAATATTTTCTGAATGCGGTCACCACGGTGCTCGACGTTCAAACCCGCGTATCCGACCTTTACAGCCATCCATTCGATCAGATTCAGGAGCAGTTGCGCCTGCTGATCGAGAAGGTGAAGGAGCGGCAGGAAAGCGAGCTGATCAACAACAAGGAATATGGTCTGCTCGCCAACACCGCGCCGTCAATGCGTATTACTGCGCGCAGCGGCGCTCCGACGCCTGACGATCTCGACGAGCTTATCGCGAAGGTCTGGAAAGAGCCGTCTTTCTTCCTGGCGCATCCGCGTGGCATCGCCGCCTTCGGTCGCGAATGCACCCGCCGTGGCGTACCGCCGCCCACCGTCAATCTGTTCGGCTCACCATTCCTCACCTGGCGCGGCATCCCGCTCGTACCGTCGGATAAGGTTCCGCTGACGCCGGAAGGAAAGTCCAAATTCCTGCTGCTGCGCACCGGTGAGAAGAAGCAGGGCGTCGTCGGCCTGTTCCAGCCCGGCGTTCCCGGCGAAGTTGCTCCCAGCCTTTCGGTCCGCTTCATGGGCATCGATCGGCGCGCAATCGCATCATACCTGATCTCGCTCTACTGCTCGCTTGCCGTTCACACGGAAGATGCATTGGGCGTTCTGGATGATGTTGAGGTGGGCAAGTACCATGACTACCCCGCAGCGAAGTGAAGTGAGCGCCGTGGCCGATACGGCAGAAAACGCGACGCCATCCGTCGCAGGTGACGCGGTGCAATCTGCACCGCCCACCGCCGTGCCAGACGTGGCGGCGATTGCCCGTCTGGCTAACGCGTTGTATGCAACGCCGCCAGCAAGTCCCTATCCGGGACCAGGCGCGGCGCTGCCATCGGCGCACGTGTTTGCATCGGAGCCTGCCTATAACTCCGTTCCCGGCACGCCAACGCTGCATCCGCCGCTGACGCCGAACCAGAACCCCGGGCGGCCAGCGCTGCCTATTCCGGAGTCGGGAGCAGCGCAGCCATCAGCACATGTGTTTGCCGCCGAGCCCGCGTTGCGTAATCCGCAGCAGCTTCAATCCGCACCGGCGCTTGCCAGCGGCAGCCCAACAGGCCCGGGCCTGGATACGCTTGAGCTGCCGTCATTTTCGCGATCACCGCAGAACACACCAGGCACAGGTGCAGCGGCGCCCGCACGGCCAACGTCAGGTGCTCCCGCACCATCGCGGCCCGCGACCAACGAGCTCGACTACGCAGCCGTGCCGCTTTCTCTTGGCGGCACGCTCGCGCTCGTGCCCGAATTTGATGACGGCGATCTTTCATATGGCAACGACACGCTGACGGGACCGGCTTATGGCGCTGCATCCCCCGACAACAGCTTTGCATTCCTTGACCGCTCGACGGCAGCGCCATTCGATCCCGCCCCGAAGTCGGGCAATGGCGCAACGCCTGCTGCAAAGTCTGCGTCTACACCCGCATCAGGCACACCGTTCGCATACGCTTACAGCGCTTCTCCGCTTGATGTCAGCGCGCTGGATCTGAACGCACTCGGCTACCAGCATCAGTCTGCCGTTGCGGGATCACCACAGGCCATATCGGGCGTGCGCCCATTCGATCCGCGGGCCATCCGCCGGGACTTCCCGATCCTGCGCGAGCAGGTCAACGGCAAGCCGCTTGTCTGGCTTGATAACGGCGCGACGACGCAGAAGCCCCAGAGCGTTATCGACCGGCTGGCTTATTATTACGCGCACGAAAATTCCAACATCCATCGCGCGGCGCACACGCTGGCTGCTCGCTCAACCGATGCCTATGAAGATGCGCGCGCCAAGGTGCGCACCTTTATCAACGCGCCATCGCCGGACAGCATCATCTTTGTCCGCGGCACAACCGAGGGCATCAATCTGATCGCCAAGGCGTGGGGCGGACGGAATGTCAGCGAGGGTGATGAGATAGTCATCTCGCATCTCGAGCACCACGCCAACATTGTTCCATGGCAGCAACTTGCCGCCGCGAAAGGAGCGATCCTCAAGGTCGCGCCGGTTGATGATAGCGGGCAGGTCATCCTGGCGGAGTTTGAAAAGCTCTTCACGCCGCGTACGCGCGTTGCTTCGTTCAGTCAGGTATCGAATGCACTGGGCACGGTGACGCCCGTTGCCGACATGGTCGCCATCGCCCATCGCCACGGCGCCATTGCCATCGTTGACGGTGCGCAGTCGGTCTCGCACATGCCCATCGATGTGCAGGCGCTGGACGCGGACTTCTTCGTGTTCTCGGGACACAAGATGTTTGCACCCACCGGCATCGGCGCTGTTTACGGTCGTCCCAGCATACTGGAGGCGATGCCGCCATGGCAGGGCGGCGGCAACATGATCAGCGATGTCACGTTCGAAAAGACAACGTTCCATGGCGCTCCTGCGCGCTTTGAAGCTGGAACCGGCAACATTGCGGACGCTGTCGGCCTCGGCGCCGCGATCGATTATCTGTCGCGCATCGGCATGTCGAACATCGCTGCTTATGAGCACGAACTGCTGGAGTATCTGACGCGCGGGCTGCTGACCGTTCCGGGGCTGCGCATCATCGGCACCGCAACGGAAAAGGCCGGCGTCGCATCGTTCGTTCTGGATGGGTGGCGTGTTGAAGAAGTCGGCAAGGCGCTGGCGCAGGAGGGCATCGCTGTGCGCGCTGGCCACCACTGCGCGCAGCCGATCCTGCGCCGCTTCGGACTGGAAGCTACCGTGCGTCCCTCGCTGGCGCTTTACAACACCACTGACGACGTCGATGCGTTGATCGCGGTGCTGCAGCGCCTTCAGGCCAGCCGCGCCCGGCGCTAAAACATCGAACGGCGGGCGATACGCATGCGCCCGCCGTTCCTTCCTCAACATAACCACTGCACACGCACCGCTTGACAGATCACGGCGACGGAGCACCGCGCGCCACTAATCCCCCAATTGAACTTTCATCGCCCATTGGCGTTTTCCCCGCAAACGCATTGCGTTCTGTGCGGGCGTATCTCCATGCGCGTCGCACCTATCGATTGTCACCGTACGGGGCGCGACATGCCCGATCACTACCCGGAAATAATGCTGCATCTTGGCTCGGCCCTGCTCGCCGGCAGCCTGATTGGCTTGGAGCGCTCCATTCACGGACGCCCTGCGGGCTTCCGCACGCACGCGCTCGTGTGCCTTGCATCGGCCTTGCTGATGCTCATTACGCTGTATCAGGACGAGTGGCTGGAAACGATCGCGCGTGAAACCGTTCGCGCTGATCCGACACGCGTTGCGCAGGGCATCGCGACCGGCATCGGCTTTCTGGGCGCCGGCGTGATCTTCAAGGAGCGCTTCACCGTTCGCGGACTGACGACGGCGGCTTCGATCTGGATCACCGCCGCCATCGGCATCATGTTCGGCATCGGGTTTTATTTCCCGGCGGTGCTCGCCACCATCGCGACACTGATCGTACTGGCAGTCTTCCGATACGTCGAAGGCTGGCTGACGACGCGCACCTCGGCCTACAATGTCATCCGCTTTGCGCGCGATTCCATCCTGCCCGAATCTGAGCTGCGGGGCTTGCTCGATCATCACGGCTTTACCATTTCCAAGATCAGCTATCGGCTGATCGCATCGGGAACGATGTTCGAATATCGCATGTTGATCTATTCGGAGGACGCTGATGCGCCCCAGCGCCTAGTGCGAACCCTTGCCAGCATGCCAGCGGTTCTGGAATTTCGCCTGTCGATGACCGGAGAATGAAACCTCACCGTTCAACCTCGGCGCATCATCCGGCGCCGTCATAAGCACAGCTATTTTTCTTCGTTCCGCCCTTCGCCTGCGTTCGGCTAGCTAGCAATCCGAGATCGGGCTGGAGGGATAAATGCTTGCACGAACCATCTTGGCTGACCACCGCGTCAAGCCTGTCAGAACCGCCGTTATTGCTGCTGTTGCGCTGATTGCAGGCGCGGGTGCTGTCTTCGCAGATGACCAGAAAACCCTGCTCAACGCCTCCTACGATGTTTCGCGCGAGCTCTACAAAGACATCAGCCGCGGCATTCATCGCGGCGGAGAAAAGCCGCCCGGCAAAGACGTTGCCCGTCAACCAGTCCCACGGCGAGATCGACCAAGCAGGCAGCTCACGCCGGTTGCCAACGGCCTTGAGGCCGATGTCGTAACCTTCAATCAGGCGCCCGATATCGACATTCTGGCCAAGGCTGGCGTTGTCGATGCCGACTGGCGCGCCGGGATTTGCTAACAACGCTTCGCCCTCGCGACAACCTCGGTTTTCTGGTTCGCAAGGGCAGTCCCAAGCAGATCAAGGATTGGGATGATCTAGCCAAGCCCGGCATCGAAGTGATCTTGCCCAACCCGAAGACATCGGGCAATGGCCGCTCACATATCTCGCCGCATGGGGCGATGCTCGGTGCAAGACAGGCAGCGAAGAGGCGCGCGCAGGATTTCGTCGCCAAACTGTTCGCCAGCGCGCCGGTTTCTCGATGGTGGTGGACGTGGCGCAACGACGACATTCACCCAGCGCGACAAGGGCGACGTGCTCGTTACATTTGAAAATGAGGCTGCGCTGATCGGCCGTGAGATCGGTGCCGACAAATTTGAAGTTGTCTATCCCAAGGCTAGCATCATCGCCGAGCCTCCGGTTGCAATCGTGAACTCGGTTGTCGATCGCCGCAGCAGTCGCGAACTGGCCAAGGCCTACATCGACTTCCTGTACTCGCCAGCTGGGCAGGAAATCATCGCCAAGCACGATCTGCGGCCCCGCGATGCCGAGTGTTCTGAAGGCAAACGCCGCCAAGTTCCCGCCGATCGAAACCTTCTCGGTTGAGGAACTGCTGGGCGGCTGGGAGGCGGTGCAGAAGAAGCATTTCGCTGACGGCGGCATCTACGACACCATCACTATCGGCAAACAGTAGTTCTACCCAGGCTTTCCCTAGCGCTTTTCCCCTAGCTACCCAAACTTGCCCCGGATGCACCCGCATCCGGGGCTCTTTTATTTTCAGCAGCATCGCTTTTTCGACGTTCGTAAAACGCCCGCGCCATAACCATGTTTATTGCACGGTGCCGCTGTTAGTCGGCATCGGTGGCGCAAGCGGCCAATTTGGCTAAGCTGCCCGTCAGTGAAATCAGACGCGCACCGAACGGCCATGAAGCATCACCATGGTGCTTCGGCTTGGCACTCAAACGGCACGGCACAGAAAACATGACTTCCGTTTCACTCTCCGCAACGGAGATCGAGCGATACAAAAGACATCTGGTCCTCAAGGAAGTTGGCGGCCAGGGACAGCGAGGCGCTGGAAAGCGCGCCCGTGTTCTGCTGGTCGGAGCAGGCGGCCTCGGCTCGCCGCTAGCGCTTTGCCTTGCCGCGGCGGGCGTCGGCACAATTGGCATTATCGATGACGATCACGTCTCGCTCGATAACCTGCAGCGCCAGATCGCCCACACCACCGCCAGCGTCGGCGCTCCCAAGGTAAACAGCGCAGCGGCAGCGATGGCGGCCATCAATCCGCACATTACAGTTGAACCGCTGAACATGCGGCTCGATGCTACCAACGCGCTGGACATCATCTCCCGCTACGACATTGTCGCCGATGGGTCTGACAATGCCGCAACACGTTACCTTGTGTCAGATGCCTGCTATCTGGCCAAACGCACCCTCGTTTTTGGCGCTGTTGGTCCGTTCGACGGATACGTGTCGACCTTCAAGCCACACCTGAGCGGCCCTGACGACACACCTTTCCCAAGCTACCGCTGCCTGTTTCCGGAGCCGCCGCCAGCGAACGAAGGCCCGAACTGCTCCGACGTAGGAGTGTTGGGCGCCGTTGTCGGTGTCATCGGTACTTTGCAGGCAACAGAGGTACTTAAGGAAATCCTCGGATTGGGCACCACGCTCGCCGGTCGGCTGCTAATCTATGATGCACTTGCCGCACGCTTCGAAAGCGTTTCGGTGGGCTGGGATCCGGAAAATGCCATCAGCGGCGTCAACCCTTCGATAACCGATCTATCAATTCATGCAGCGGCGGCGAATCGCAACTCGACATGCGCGGCATGACAGGATACCGCTTTCATGTTCCACATTTGGACATTGCGTACCGTGTATATTGCCCTTATCGCAGCCCTGCTTCTCCTCTTGCCCGAGTATCGCGAGGCGCACGCGCAGCCTGAGCAACAGCAGATGTCTGTAGCTCCCGCGCCCTCCGACGACACGCTCGAGTACGGCGCCATTGCGTTTACGCCCGACGGCTCCTTTTTCGCAGTTTGGAAGATCGGATCGCGACTGGAAGCGGAAGAAAAAGTGCGTGCCGAATGCGCGGACATGGGGCGCGGCAATTGCGAGGCCGTCAGCTTCCGTGGCGAAGTGTGTGCCGCAATTGCGTCCGGGCGCGTTTCCAAGCAGCGCAAGGTCACCTACTCCGGCGGCGGCTTGACCCCGCGCGAAGCCGAACGTGTGGCCCTCGACCGCTGCAATAAAAACCGTCGCGCGCGCGGTTCCTGTCAGCTTCGGACAACTGTTTGCGGCGATGGGCGGCTGGATTCAGCAACCGCCAAGGCGCCCTGAAACTCGGCACGGTGCGCGTCACGCCACCAACGCAGCGCGTTTTGCGATCACTCGAAAACGGCCAGCGGCTCTCGATGCGATGCCGCTACCCTGCCCGCAGACCCGCCCTGCAAGATGGCGCCAAGCGCTCGTCGACAACTCGCGTGCGCAGTTGATGTGATCTCGGATGCAATAAGGGCGCCCCTCACGGGAGCGCCCCAAATAATCTCAACCGAAACTGTGGCTCAGAACATGGCCGGATGCACACGGTCCGGCGGCGCGTGGCCATCAAGGAAGGTCTTGATGTTGATGATGACCTTCTCGCCCATGTCGATGCGACCCTCAACGGTCGCCGAACTCATATGCGGCAGCGCCACGACGCGATCCGAGTTGAGGATCTTCGGATTGACGGCCGGTTCGTTCTCGAACACGTCCAAACCCGCGCCTGCAATCGCGCCTGCTTCGATCAGCCGGGCCAGCTCGTTCTCGTCGATCACTTCGCCGCGCGAGGTGTTAACGACATAAGCCGACGGCTTCAACAGACGCAGCCGCCGCGCCGACAGCAGGTGGTAGGTGCCGGGCGTATGCGGGCAGTTGACCGAAACGATATCAACGCGGGTCAGCATCTGATCGAGGCTTTCCCAGTAGGTTGCCTCAAGCTCGCGCTCGACATCCTGCGAAACGCGGCGCCGATTGTGATAATGGATCTGCAGTCCGAACGCCTTCGCGCGGCGCGCCACGGCCTGACCGATGCGGCCCATTCCGATGATGCCAAGACGCTTGCCATAGATACGGTGGCCCAGCATCCAGGTCGGCGACCAGCCCGTCCAACCGGCGTGGTGCTCCTTGAGGTAGGCCGCACCCTCGGCCAGCCGACGCGGCACCGCCAAGATCAACGCCATCGTCATGTCGGCGGTATCTTCCGTCAGCACGCCTGGCGTGTTGGTGACGGTGATGCCCCGGTTGCGGGCGGTGTCGAGATCGATGTTGTCGACGCCGGTGCCGAAGTTCGCGATCAGGCGCAACTGCGGCCCGGCCTGCGAGATAACCGCGCGGTCTATCCGATCCGTGACAGTCGGCACCAGAACATCGGCGATTTTGAGCGCCTCGGTGATCTGGCCTTGGCTCATCGGCTGATCGTCAACGTTGAGCCGTGCATCGAACAGCTCACGCATGCGGGTCTCGACGACATCCGGTAGCTTGCGCGTTACAATGACGATGGGTTTTCGGGCGCTGTTCGGCATTGGGGGATCGCTGTTGTCTCTTGAATATTCAGGGAATTGTTCAGGGAAAGCACGCTAGGAACCAGCTCCGAATGGCCCCCTGCTCAGGCAGGTCTAACAGAACGCCATTGCGATGACAAAGTGCGGGATTTTCTTTCTACTGCAATCGCATCACATTGCCTTCACAGTTTCATATCGGTGCCGGGCGATCTAGGCGGAAAAGCTGTCACCAAAGAGGCAAGGAATAGGCATGCGGGCGTTTTTTGCGCTATGGCGAGTTTGCTTGTTTTTGGCGGCGGCCGGGGTCGGTGTGCTAGCCGTGACCGCAGCAGGCGCCCTGGCCCAGCCAGCAGGGTCCAGCCTTTCAACTGGCAGCGGCCTGCCATTGCCCCGTTTCGTCAGCCTGAAATCCGATCGGGTCAACATGCGGCAGGGTCCGGGAACGGACTACCCAACCGCATGGGTTTATCGCCGCGCTGGCTTGCCGCTAGAAGTCGTCCGCGAGTTCGAAAGTTGGCGCCAGGTGCGCGACGCCGACGGTTCAGCGGGCTGGGTGCTGCAATCGTTTCTGTCCGGGCGCCGCACCGCCCTGGTGCTGCCGTGGGAAATCAAGCAAGGACAGAAGGCACCCAAGATTGCGCTGCACCGAAACGATAGCGAGCGCTCCGCTGCCGTCGCCATGATTGAAGCCGGGGTGATTGCCAACCTGGTGAGCTGCGACAGCCGCTGGTGCTTAGTGAATATCGATAAGTATCAGGGCTATATCGAGCAGAAAAAGCTTTGGGGCGTCTATGAAGGCGAAGTGCTGAAATAAAGCGCCGCCCTATTCAGCCAGAAGACTTCCGCAAACGGGCGCCTCAGCTTTACAGCTCAGCTGCGCAAGCTAGCCCTCCCGACACGCGGCGCTCTCGCAACCCCACAAACAAAAACGGCCGCTGATGCGGCCATTTTCTTATTCGAATAATTCAAACCAACGTCGAAGTGGCTCAGGCCTTCTTCAGGCGAATGACCACATCGATATGCGTGATGCGCATACCCTCGGGCGGCTCCGGCACGCCGTCCACGCGGATCGCATGGCCCGGAATATCGTGCAGCTCACCCTCTTCCTCGTGGAAAAAGTGATTATGGTTCGAGGTGTTGGTGTCAAAGTACGCCTTGGCGCCGTTAATCGCCAGTTCGCGCACCAAGCCAGCACGCTTGAACTGATGCAGCGTGTTGTAAACGGTGGCCAGCGAGACGTGCTGTCCAGCAGCCGTAGCTTCAGCGTGCAGAGATTCTGCGCTTACGTGGCGGTCCTCGCCCTCAAACAGCAGACTGCCAAGTGCCATACGCTGACGCGTCGGCCGCAGTCCTGCCTTGCGGAGAACCTGAGCAACGCCACCACGGGAGGGCTTACCCTCCGGGTGACTATGCGAGTGTGTCATTCTATCGGTCATTCGCTTGCGCCAGATGCCAAATTGATGGGCCACGAAAACATGCGCAGCCTGTCTGATGGGGCTTGATCTGACCGCGTCTCACCGCAGGCGACGTCGGCTCAAGCTAACATTACTGGTGTAGTATAGTCAGACCACCGCCAGCCTGCAACACGGCAGAACGTCAGATATGTGCGCACATCGCCTCTCCCAACCTGACCGGGGCTGCCGGCGCCCTTTTGAAGCCAAGATGACTGTGTTAGGAACCCCCACCGGGTTGCGGATGAGCACAACGTGTGCCTGCTGGCAGCCTTCGATTAAGCACCCTTATGGGCGCTCGCTGAGAATAGAGACTGGGCCAAGAAATCATGACAGAACGCCGCACGAGCTTCGAATATGAGGATCTGCTTGCCTGCGGGCGCGGAGAACTGTTCGGGGCCGGCAACGCCCAGCTACCCTTGCCGCCAATGCTGATGTTCGACCGCATTAGCCTTGTTTCGGAAAACGGCGGTCAGCACGGCAAAGGCCAGATCGCTGCCGAACTTCAGGTTGCAGGAAATCCCAACCTCGACTGGTTCTTCCGCTGCCACTTCGAAGGCGATCCGGTGATGCCCGGCTGCCTCGGCCTTGATGCCCTGTGGCAGATGACCGGCTTTTTCCTTGGATGGCTTGGCGCGCCGGGACGTGGCCGGGCGCTTGGTGTCGGCGAAGTGAAGTTCACCGGCATGGTGGTGCCGACCACGGGCCGCATCGAATATGTCATCGACATGAAGCGCGTGATCCTGCGCAAGCTGAAGCTCGCCATTGCCGATGGTGTCATGAAAGCCGATGGCCAAGTGATTTACACAGCTACCGATCTGCGCGTCGGCCTGTTTGAGAGCGGCGAAACGACAGCCCCGGTCAGTTCTTGATCTTGGTGCCGTTTCGTGCTCGCTTCCGCCGAAGAAAATTGCCGGCGGGCGTCATGAGCGCCGGGCGCAAGAGGATGTGCGGATGAGACGTGTCGTCGTCACGGGAATGGGCATCGTTTCCTCGATCGGAAACAATAGCCAAGAGGTGCTCGCCTCCCTGCGCGAAGGAAAATCCGGCATTGTGCGCGCTGACAAGTACGCCGAGCTGGGCTTCCGTTGCCAGGTGCACGGCGCGCCCAACATCGATTGGGAATCGCAGGTGCCGCGCAAGCCGCGCCGCTTCATGAGCGATGGCGTGGGCTGGAACTATGTCGCGATGGATCAGGCGATTCGTGACGCAGGGCTGGAAGAAGCCGACGTCATCAACGAGCGCACCGGCATCATCATGGGCTCGGGTGGTCCGTCGACGCGCGCCATCGTGCAGGCAGCCGACGTAACGCGCGAAAAAGATCCCAAGAAGGTCGGCCCGTTCGAAGTGCCGAAAGCCATGTGCTCGGGTCCCTCGGCCGCGCTGGCAACGAGCTTCCAGATCAAGGGCGTGAACTATTCCATCTCGTCCGCCTGTTCCACATCCGCCCACTGCATCGGCAATGCCGCTGAACTCATTCAGTGGGGCAAGCAGGATGTGATGTTTGCCGGCGGCTGCGAGGAACTGGATTGGACGCTGTCAGTGCTGTTCGACAGCATGGGCGCAATGTCTTCCCGCTTCAACGATACGCCAGCCAAAGCCAGCCGCGCCTATGACAAGGACCGCGACGGCTTCGTGATTGCCGGTGGTGCCGGTGTTGTCGTGCTTGAAGAGCTTGAGCACGCAAAAGCGCGCGGCGCGCGGATCTACGGTGAGGTTATCGGCTACGGCGCCACATCGGACGGCTTCGACATGGTTGCGCCATCCGGCGAAGGCGCGGTGCGCTGCATGCAGTCGGCGCTGAAGGGTCTCGACGGCAAGGGCATCGCGGAAAAGATCGACTACATCAATCCGCACGGCACCGGCACGCCCATCGGCGACCTGCGCGAGATAGAAGCCATCCGTCAGGTATTCAAGGACGAGATCCCTTACATCGCCGCGACGAAATCGCTGACCGGGCATTCGCTCGGAGCAGTCGGCGTGCAGGAGGCGATCTTCTCGTTGCTGATGCTAAACAACGGTTTCATCTGCGAAAGCGCCAACATCGAAGAGATCGATCCGGCACTGGCAGATGTTCCAATCGTGCGTCAGCGCATGGATAACGTTAGCCTTAATTGTGTGATGTCGAACAGTTTTGGCTTCGGCGGTACTAATGCCACCCTCGTTTTCCGCCGCCTGCCAAGCTAGAACGGCTATAATCTTCCGGCAGTCCATATGAGACGCGCAAACCGGAAGAGCCAGATAAGCGCGCAAGCACGATCATGATCCAAGTAGCGGACGGATTCGCCGATCCGCATGTAATGGAACGACAGGAACCCCCATGACCGCAATCGACTTCGCCAATCCCGGCCCCATCATGGCAGGCAAGCGCGGACTGATCATGGGCGTCGCGAACGACCATTCGATCGCCTGGGGCATCGCACCGTAGTCTCGCCGAGCCATGGCGCCGAGCTCGCATTCACCTATCAGGACGGCGCATTCGGCCGCCGCGCCCTGCCACTCGCGCAGTCCATCGGCGCTGAGATCCTTGAGCCGTGCAACGTGCTCGATCTGGACAGCGCTTGATCGCTGTCGCCTTCGAGACGCGTCACCGAAAAGTGGGGCGGCATCGACTTCGTGGTGCACGCGCATCGGCTTCTCCGATCACGAACGAGCTTTCAAGGGCCGCTACGCCGACACCACGCGCGAGAACTTCGTGCAGCACGATGGTGATCTCGTGCTTCTCCTTCACCGAGGTCGCCAAGCGCGCGGCTGCCATTGATGAACGACGGCGGCTCGCTGCTGACGCCTGACGCTACGGTGGCGCCATCCGCGTCGGTGCCGAACTACAACGTCATGGGCGTCGCCAAGGCTGGCGCTCGAGGCTTCAGCGTGCGCTACCTCGCCAGCCGACCTACGGTCCGCAGGGCATCCGCGTCAACGGCCTGTCCGCTGGTCCGATGCGTACGCTGTCCGGCGCCGGTGTCTCCGATGCGCGCGTAGATCTTCAACTATCCAGAAAGAGCAACTCGCCGCTGCGTCGCACGCCGTCAGCCTCGAACGAGGTCGGCGGATCGGCGCTGTACCTGCTGTCCGACCTGTCGTCGGCGCGGTCACAGGCGAGATCCACTACGTCGACTGCGGATACTCACATCGTGTCGATGCCGAGCCTCGATGCGCTGAAGCACTTCGATGCCGAATCCGGTGGCCGCAACGCTGCCGAATAAGCAGTCTCTTGACGCCGTGCAATTGCCGGATCACACACGCGCATGATCGGCGTCTTCGACTCAGGTCTGGGCGGGTTGACGGTGCTACGGGCACTCGTCAGCCGCTTCCCGGATAAGTCCTTCATATATCTCGGGGACCACGCCAACGTCCCCTATGGCGACCGCTCATCGGCGGAAGTCATCGATCTGACGCGCGCCAGCGTGGAAGCGCTGTTCGCCGAAGGCTGCAAGCTGGTGTTATTGGGCTGCAATACTGCAACCGCGGTGGCCGCCCGACATCTGCAGCAGACATGGCTGCCCACCAGCCAATGGCGCGAACACAACGTGCTTGGCATCGTCGCTCCAACCGTTGAAGCCGCCACGCAGACGCCGTGGGCAGTGTCGGCGCCGCAATATCCCCAGAAATACAACACTGACGTCATCGGCGTATTCGGGACCACGCGCACCATCTCCTCGGATGTCTACCCGGAGGAGATCCGCAAGCGCTGCCCGAAAGTGACGGTGGTGCAGCAGGTGTGCTCGCGTCTTGCCGGTGCCATCGAGCACGAAGCGCCCGAGGCCGAGCTGGAGCAACTGGTCGAGGAAGGCGTGCGCGGACTGCTAGCCCAAACCGATGGCATTCCTCCGCATCGCGCCATTCTGGGTTGCACACACTTTCCGCTGGTGGAACACTTGTTCCGCCGCCATCTGCCGCCGTTCACGCGCATTCTTTCGCAGCCGGAAGTCGTCGCTGACAGCCTTGAGGATTATCTGGCGCGGCATACGCGTTTCACTGCGGGTGATCCCGGTGGCCGCCTGACGCTTCTCACCTCCGGCAACCCAGATGAGATCAGCGCGCGCGCGCAGGTGTTCTGGCCGGAAGTCGCCGCCTTCACCTGCTCGAAAACGAAAGCCTGATCGGTTCGCTGCGTTGCGCGCTGCCGACTATCGCTTCGCTCAGCCCAAAGAAACGAAAACAGCCAGTGAAGCTGTGCGCTCCACCGGCTGCATTTCATCCATTCAACAGCGTGCCGCCGATCAATTGCCCGGCATGGTGTTGAAGCGGGCCTTCTGCTCGTCGCTCAGCGAGTCATAGAAGCCAGACAGCGCGGGCCGCACTTCGTTCATCGCCGTGACGGTTGCCTTGAGACGCTTGCCCATCGCGTCGAGACGCGCTTCCGTTGTGGCTGGAACCTGCGCCGGGCAAGTCTCCTGAAGCATCGCTGCCGCCTTGGCCGAAACCGCATCCAGCTTGTCGAGCGCCGCCTTCTGCGCGTCGTTTGGATCAACCGTTGCGATGATCTCCTGCGTCGGCACGTTCACGAACGCTTCGTTCTGGTTGGAGCACAGCGCAGCCGGGCTGGCCGCCTTGTCACCGCCCAGAGCATCAAGCGCCTGACGCTGTTCGGCTGTCAGCGAAGCATCGAAGCGTGCCAACGGACCGCGCACCAGATCGATGCCCTGCACCATCGCATCGAGACGCTTTTGCAGCGCATCAAGGCGGCCGACCGGAGTCAACGGTGGCGACTTCGGGCATGAATTGCCCAGCACGTTGCCGGCCTGATCAGATGCCGCTTCCAGCGCCTTCAGGTCTGCAAGCTGCGCACCGGTGGGCTTCACGCTCGACTTGATCTGCGCAATCGGCAGGCCCGATACACCCGGGGCAAAGCCGCTGCACGTCGACAGATCAGCGCTCTGGCTTGGAGCTACGTTGCTGTTGTCGTTGCTGTCACCGCCATCAGCTGCAACCGATGAGCCCGCTCCCGAGGCATCCGAAGCATCGCTCGGCGCGGCCGCCGCACTGTTTGACGGGCCGGCGCTGTAGATGTCCTGATGCGAAGATTGCGCATAGGTGTAGCTGCTATCGGTGTTGGTCCAGGCCGTTGCACCATAACCGCCGCTCGGCCAGGCATAGGCGCCATTCGGCCAGAACAGACCGCCCATGATGTAGTCGACGTTGTAGTTCCAGAACGGCGCCGTTGCAGCGTATGGCCACCACGCGAACGACCACATGTCACCCAGCGCAAACGGCCAGAATACCGGGCCAGCCCACCCCCAACGGCAGTTGAAGCAGTTGAAGTTGCGCGCGTTCCAATGGTTGTTCCAGAAGCCATTGTGATCCCAGCGGCCCCAGTTCACCGGACGGTTCCAGTTGTTCCAGTGATGGTTCAGATCATCCCGGTGCGCCAGATCGCGGTTCAGATCGTGCCGGTCTAGGGCGCGGTCTGCGGCGTGGTCATCGGGACGATGGTCACCGATGTGGTCGGCCGGACGGTGATCGCCTGCATGGTCATCCGGCCGATGATGGTCATGGTCCGGGCGATGGTCGTCCGCGCGGTGCTGGTCACGGTCGCGAACATCGCGCCGATCATCCCGTGCATGGTCGCTGTCGATGTCGCGATGCTCCATGCGCGGAGCGGAGTGCATTTCCGGCCGGAACTCCGGATGAAACTCGGGACGGAAACCGCCGCCCATGCGGCCAAAGTCGGCCCGGCCGCCGAAATGGCCGCCACCGCCAAACCCACCAAAATGGCCTCCGCCACCGAAACCGCGCGCCTGTGAATCGGTCGCCGTTACCAGCGCGCCCACGGAAATGCTTGCCGCCAGCGCAATAATTGAGCCGCGAACCATGAGTTCCCTCCGGGAAATAAGCTATTTTCAGGCCAGCGCCCGATAACGCATGGATACACAGCAACTCGTAATGGGCCCCCAACGCCCGCAGGAACGTTGCAGGACGGCAAATAAAGCATTGAGAAGCGAGTTATCCGGGTATGTGACAGCGTCATTTGCAATGGTGACGCTGCGGCACGATATGACGCTCCCTATCGGGCGCCGTGGCGGTTATTGATCGTGCCAACGCACTACGGACCGACAACAGGAAGTTATGATGCAGCCAGACGACCTAAACACCACCGTCACCGTTCCGCCGGAGTGGGCACTTCTGAAAGCGGTATGGACCGCCTGGCCGGCCAACGCCGATGAGTGGAACGGGGATCTTGAGTCCCCCCGTCGCGACGTTGCGGAGCTGGTGCGTGCGCTCGCTGAGACAAACACCGTGCGCCTGCTGGTCAATGGCGTCGAGGCCGAAGCATCGGCGCGAGCTGTGCTGGGCGGCACGGCCGACATCATTCAGGCGCGGTATGGCGACATCTGGCTGCGCGATACCGGACCAATCTTTTCGCGTTCCGACATCGGCCCCGTCGCACTCCGCTTCGCCACCAACAGCTGGGGCGGCAAATACGACCTGCCCGATGACGCTACCGTGGGCGACGACATCGCGCGCATCGCCGAAGCGCCGGTGCGCCGCTTCGACTTCGTGCTTGAAGGTGGTGCCGTCGATCATGATGGCGAGGGCACAATCCTCACCACGCGGCAGACACTGCTGAACCCGAACCGCAACGGCTGGTCCAAGGAGCAGGCGGAGGCCGCGTTGGCGCAAGCCTTCAACGCCCGCAAGGTGATCTGGATCGACGAGGGCCTGCACAACGATCACACCGACGGCCACATCGACAACATCGCGCGCTTTGTTGGCCCCGGCCGCGTCGTGTGTCAGGCGCCGGCCGGCGATGACGATCCCAACCGCGAAACGCTGGATGCCATCGCTGCATCGCTGGAAGCTGCAACGGATGCATGCGGCCGCACGCTGGAAGTTACCCGCGTTCCGGGCGTCGGCCTCTATCGTAACGCGCTCGGCGAAATCTCGCCCGCTTCGCACATGAACTTCATCATCGCCAACGGACTTGTCATCGTGCCGGTGTATGGAACCTCAACGCAGGAAGCGGCGCTTGAAGCTTTGCGGGGCGTGTTCCCCGACCACAAGGTAATCGGCGTATCCTCGAAGGGCTTGCTCGGTTGCGGCACCGCAGGCGGCGGCTCCTTCCACTGCATCACTCAGCAGGAACCACGATAAAATGGCCAATCGCACCATCACCGTCGCCGCCGTCCAGACTCACTTCGGCAACGATGTCGCCGACAACATCGCGCGCACGGAAAAGTTCGTGCGTGCGGCAGCGGCTGAAGGCGCGCAGGTCGTGCTACCGCCTGAACTGTTTCAGGGCATCTACTTCTGCACACGGCAGAACCCGAAATGGTTCGAGACCGCGTTCGCAACGGAAGAGCATCCGTGCGTGATCGCGATGCGCAAGCTGGCCGCTGACCTCGTCATCGTGATCCCCGTGTCGTTCTTCGAGAAGGACGGCCCGCGCTATTACAACAGCATTGCCATTGCCGACACCGACGGAAGCATCCTCGGCGTCTATCGCAAGAGCCACATTCCTGATGGCCCCGGCTATCAGGAGAAGTATTACTTCCGGCCCGGCGACACTGGCTTCAAGGCCTGGAAAACGCGTGCGGGCAACATTGGCGTCGGCATCTGCTGGGATCAGTGGTTCCCGGAATGTGCGCGCGCGATGGCGCTGGCCGGCGCAGAAGTGCTGTTCTACCCAACCGCGATCGGCTCTGAGCCCTACGACACCAGCCTCGACACGCACCTGCAGTGGCAGCGCGCGATGCAAGGCCATGCGGTTTCGAATGCCATTCCCATTGTGGCCGCCAACCGCATCGGGCTGGAAGAGAACGAGGGCGCGGAGCAGCGCTTCTACGGCCATTCGTTCATCGCCGACCATCGCGGCGAGATCGTTGCGGAGCTGGGGCGCGATACCGAAGGCGTGCTTGTGCACACGTTCGACCTCGATGAGATCCAGAGCTATCGCGCCGATTGGGGCTTCTTCCGTGATCGCCGCACCGAGCTCTATGAAAAAAGCATCATCTGATCTGATGCACTCACACGTCAGCACCAAAAAAATCGGGCCCATTCAGGGCCCGAAATTTTGTGTTCGATACTGTGTGTGCTCCGCCCACTTCCGCACGGAAGGCAGAAGACAAAGCATCACTTCGCCATCTGCTGACCGATGGCGATGAGGCGCGCTGAACGCTCAGCCGCATTCTGAAGATTCTGGCGCGTCTTCTCGATCGCAGTATCCAGCGTCATCACGTTAGCCGTCGCCGCTTCAAGTCCGGCGATGCCATGCTCGAAAATTCCGCGCGCGTCATCTGACAGACCACCACCGATGGCAATCACGGGCACGCCATGCTTGCCGGCTGCGTTTGCAACGCCCGATGGCGTCTTGCCGAACGCTGTCTGGAAATCGACGCGGCCTTCGCCCGTGAACGCCAGCGAAGCGCCTTTCATGTGCTGCTCAAGACGCGTCGCCGCGACTACAAGTTCTACACCGCGCTTCAGCGTTGCGTTGGTGAACGCCATCAGCCCCGCACCGATGCCGCCGCCTGCACCCGCGCCAGCGCGGTCAGCCACGTCAACACCAACGGAACGCTTGATGACATTGGCGAAGTGCTGAAGATTGCCGTCGAGCTGCTCCACCATTTCCGGCGTAGCACCCTTCTGCGGTCCGTAAACGCGCGAAGCCCCGGTCTCGCCACACAGCGGATTGGTGACGTCGCACGCAACGTTGATGCGAACCTTCGCCAGCCCCGGATTGATGGTGGACATGTCCACCGCCTGGATCTTGTCGAGGTCACCGCCCGCGATCAGGTCCGGAATGATTGTGCCGCCGAAGTTGACGAAGCGAACACCCAGCGCCTGCGCGAGGCCCGCGCCACCATCGTTGGTGGCCGACCCGCCAATGCCGAGAATGATCTCGTCCACGCCGCGGTCGATTGCATCCGCAATCAGCTGCCCGGTGCCGAACGTCGTGGCCTTCAGAGGGTCGCGCTGGTCGCGCGGCACCAGCGGCAAACCGGAAGCCTCTGCCATTTCGATGACAGCCGTCTTGCCGTTGCCCAGCAAGCCATAGGACGCCAGCACCGGCGCCCCCAGCGGACCGCACACCTCAACCTTGACGATCTCGCCGCCCGTCGCATCGACGAGCGACTGAACCGTGCCTTCGCCGCCATCGGCCATCGGCACCTTCACATAGGTTGCGTCCGGCCAGACCCTCTTGAGACCGGCTTCGATCTCGCTCGCCACTTCAAGCGAGGAAAGGCTTTCTTTGAAGGAATCCGGGGCAATGACGATCTTCATATGGCACTTCTTCTGACGGACGCTCGCGCGCCAACGGCTAATGGGCGAGAGGGTGTGGTGGGAAGCCCGCACTGTGTCGCGCGGCTGCTTAAAGTTGCTTTCTTCCAGCACCCGGGCTGGGCGCCATCATGGCACATAGTTAAGGCGAACAAATTGATTGTTCAGTCCTGGGTAAACTGCAAGCAGGAATGTCATGCGTTACAGCCAAGGCCGGCAGCATCCGCCGCAGGCGCCTGCAAGTTTCTCTCAGTTTATCAAGTCGTCGTACAATCCGCCCAGCCCAGTTCGCAACAAGGATACAACCGTGGCCAATTTTACCGTACGTCAAGGCTGCCGCTACCGTGCCACCCTCAGCCTAGGGATGCTGGAAAGCCTCGCCAGCAACGCCATGATCGCCTCGAAACTGGAGGCTGCCGGCTTTTCCGAAGTGACCGTAGAGGGGCAAGGCTCCGTCCGTAACGCCACTGCCCTTTGGCCCAATGGCGATACCAGCGCCGCAATGCCAAAACAGGTTACGTCCGTAGAACAAATCGATGCGGTTTGAAGCCATAGGTTGTGCGCGACATAATGGTACAAAATGCTGACGCCGCAAATTGTCTGCGCCAGATTAACCATCGGCTAATCGATATTTTGCATTGAATTGCAACAATATAAATGTGGATCAACTCCCCGCACCCCGATATGTTTGTCCTGCAACGTTCGGCTGATACGAGACTTGCCATTTGAAACAAAACGGGCACATTCTACAACCTTAGAGAGCAAGCGCGGCGCACGCTAGGGTGCAGGCTTTAACAGTGTGTGTGGGCTGACGGTCGCAAACAGCTTATATTTGCCTGCTGGCGAAGGGAGGGCACGATGCTGGATACCTATCAGGCCAGGCTAACATTGTATGCGGCACACGCTGCCTGGAGTGAGGGCGATATAGAAGGCGTCCTCAACTGCTACACCGACGACCTCATCTACTATTCTAACGCCAGCAGCACCGGCGATACCCCTTTGATCATCAATGGACGCGAAAATTTCCGGCATATGCTCGAACGGATCAGCGGAGCCGCCGAAAGCATGTCCGTCGTCGATTTTTTCCGCTTTGGCGATGACAACATCGGACGAGCCACCATCCAGGGCTTCATCAAGCACCGCGTCACGCGGCACACGCTGACCGGCACTTTCCGCCAGGAAGTTACCTACCGGGGCAACAAGATCGCCCACATGCGCGAATACCACGATGCCGCTCGGATGCGGACGTTCTGGCACATCGTTTCGCAGGATGAGATCATCGACCGCGTACTGATGTCCGCCTGCTGATACTCCTTCTCGGTCACCGGACCGGGGCTCCAGCAACACAGATGTGAGAACCAGCGCCGACGCCCTGAGATATCAAGCGCGCGCCAACCAATTTCCAACTGAAGCAACAGACAAAAAAGCGAAAGGTCCCGTACGAGACGAGGCCTTTGCCGAATTCAGAAAGCGCGGGCAAAAATCCCCCGCCGCTTTTTGTTTTTTGCGTGGTCAGTTCTGAAGCCGTTAGATCTTCAAAACTGACCAGCAAAAGCAATCATGCACTAGAGCCATTCAGCGTTTTGTTGAATCGCGGAAAGACTCTAGCCGTTTGTTTTTCGTGCTTCTTACCGGAAAACCGGTTCCCACTTTTCCGGAAGCACTCTAGCCGTTATCGCGACGCGGACGACGGTCGCGACCACCACCGCCTTCACGGTCGCGGCGCGGCGGACGCGTAGCGGACATCTCCGGCTCCGGCTCTTCGCCCTCAGCGCGCGGAATTTCCTGGCCCGTGGTCTGATCGATGATCTTCATCGACAGGCGGGTCTTGCCGCGCTCATCGAAGCCGAGCAGCTTCACGTAGACTTCCTGGCCTTCCTTCACCACTTCGCCGACAGTCTCCGGACGACCCTGAGACAGCTGCGAAATGTGAACCAGACCGTCCTTTGCGCCGAAGAAGTTCACGAAGGCGCCGAAGTCCATGATCTTGACGACCTTGCCCTTGTAGATCGTGCCGACTTCCGGCTCCGAAGCGATCTCCTTGATGCGCTTCAGTGCTGCCTCGATCGATTCACGCTTCGACGCAGCCACCTTCACCGTGCCGTCGTCTTCGATGTCGATCTTGGCGCCGGATTCAGCAACGATCTCGCGGATCACAGAACCGCCCGAACCGATCACTTCACGGATCTTGTCGGTCGGGATCTTGATGGTTTCGATGCGCGGAGCATGCTCGCCCAGTTCGGTGCGGGCGGTGCCCAGTGCCTTGCCCATCTCACCAAGAATGTGCATGCGGCCATCGCGCGCCTGATCGAGCGCAACACGCATGATCTCTTCGGTGATGCCGGTGATCTTGATGTCCATCTGCAGCGCAGTGATACCGTTTTCGGTACCGGCTACCTTGAAGTCCATGTCGCCGAGGTGATCCTCATCGCCAAGGATGTCGGACAGAACCGCGAAGTCCTCGCCTTCCTTGATGAGGCCCATGGCGATGCCAGCCACCGGCGACTTCATCGGAACGCCCGCGTCCATCAGAGCCAGCGACGTGCCGCAAACCGTGGCCATCGATGACGAACCGTTAGACTCGGTGATCTCCGAAACGACGCGGATCGTGTACGGGAATGCTTCCTGCTCCGGCATGGCCGGATGGATGGCGCGCCAGGCAAGCTTGCCGTGACCAATCTCGCGACGGCCCGGCGAACCCATGCGGCCGGTCTCACCCACCGAGTAGGGAGGGAAGTTATAGTGCAGCATGAAGCGCTCTTTGCGGGTGCCTTCAAGCGCATCGATGAACTGCTCGTCTTCGCCGGTGCCGAGGGTGGCGACAACCAGTGCCTGCGTCTCACCACGCGTGAACAGCGCCGAACCGTGCGTGCGCGGAAGAACATGCACATCCGAAACGATCGGACGCACGGTCTTCAGATCGCGGCCGTCGATGCGGCGCCCGGTCTTCACGATGTCGCCGCGCACGATCTCGCTTTCCAGCGCCTTGAACGTGTCGGACAGCAGCACCTGCTCATTCGGATCGTCGGGGATCTCGATGCCAGCCTTGACCTTGGCCTTAGCCTCAGCCTTCAGCTCGTAACGCTTCTGCTTCTCCTTGGTGGAGAACGCGGCGCGCAGATCGGCCTCGGCCAGCTCGCGCACCTTCGCAGCATACTTCTGCGAGTCCGGAAGCTTGATATCCCACGGCTCTTTCGCGGCCTTTTCGGCCAGCTTGATGATCGCCTGGATAACCGGCTGGAAGTGGTTGTGGCCGAACATCACCGCTTCAAGCATCTGCTTCTCGGAAAGCTCCTTGGCTTCCGATTCAACCATCATCACGGCGTCATGGGTGCCGGCGATGACGAGATCCAGTGTGCTTTCAGACATCTCGTCAAGCATCGGGTTCAGAACGAACTCGTTGCCGATGAGGCCAACACGGGCGGCACCAATCGGGCCGAGGAACGGCACACCTGACAGAGTCAGCGCAGCGGAAGCCGCGACCAGACCCAGGATGTCGGGATCGTTCTCCATGTCGTGCGAAAGCACGGTGATGACGACCTGCGTCTCGTTCTTGAAGCCCTCAACGAAGAGCGGACGGATCGGACGGTCGATGAGGCGCGAGGTCAGCGTCTCCTTCTCGGAGGGACGGCCTTCGCGCTTGAAGAAGCCGCCGGGGATCTTGCCCGCAGCGTAGGTCTTCTCCTGATAGTTCACGGTAAGGGGGAAGAAGTCGATGCCGGGCTTCGGCGACTTGGCGGCAACAACGGTCGCTAGAACGCTGGTTTCGCCATACTGAGCATACACAGCAGCGTCTGCCTGACGCGCCATCCGCCCGGTCTCAAGCGTCAGCTTGCGGCCACCCCAGTCGATTTCTACACGATGGATATCGAACATGATCGTTCTTTCTTTCTCTCGTCTCGTGACGTTGCACAACCGACCGGATTGACGGCTGCGCTATGCTCCGGCATCAGGCCGGTCGGGAGGCTCATTGCCTCTTCGTCATGGCTCAGAAAAGCGTAAGCGCCGATTTCTGATTAGAACTTTCAAACAAAAACCCCAGACCCGCTTGGCATCCGTAACGAATGCGGCGGGATCCAGGGGTTGCGGCGGATAGCCGAATTTTTAGGGGAACACAGCTATCCGCGCGCCTGTCGTTAGCGGCGGATGCCGTGCTTTTCGATGATGCTCTGGTAGCGCTGCACGTTCTTGCGCTTCACATAGTCGAGAAGCTGACGGCGCAGACCGACCATCTTGAGCAGACCGCGACGCGAATGGTTGTCTTTCTTGTGCGTCTTGAAGTGCTCAGTGAGGTGATTGATGCGAGCCGTGAGGATCGCAATCTGCACCTCAGGCGAACCGGTATCGTTGGCCTTGATAGCGTTTTCCTGGATGAGCGCGCTCTTGCGCTCAGGAGTAATCGACATCGGGCATCCTTTCAGTTGGAAGTGAAAAATGAGGGCCAAACCCTCGGGCTGCGGCCACTGCCGGGATGTCGTCCAGCAGGGTCGCAATTAGGTGGGCGTCTTATACACGAGCCGGGCGCTCGGGCGAGCACAAAACCGACGCGTACGTTGCCTTACTCGTTAACCGGTGGTTGCATTCTGTCCCCACCGGATCTTCTTTCACGGCCTCAGCCGAAGTTGAACACGCGGGTCGGACGGAACTCGCCCTTTTCCAACTCGCCCAAGGCAAGAATGCGGCCTTTGAAGTGAGCCCAGGCGGCTCCGGTCATCACCGGCGCGTCACGCCCGCGCACCAGCACAGCCTGCCCGCGCGACAGATTTGCCGCATCGTTCTGGCTCATGCTCAGCCCCAGGATCTCGTCCAGCGCCGCCTCTACGGGTTGCAGATAGCTCATCACATCGCCCTGCTCGGCAGCTTCAGCCAGCTCAACCAGGGGGATTGCGATTTCTTCGTCGAAGCCGCCGACTCTGGTCCGGCGCAACGCCACGACATGCCCCGCACTGCCCAGCATGCGGCCCATGTCCCGAGCCAGCGCACGAACATAAGTGCCCTTGCCGCAGTCTGCTTCCAGCACGGCGGTTGCTTCATCCGCCATTGCAATCAGACGCAGGTCATCGACCACGATCGTACGCGCTTCCAGCACCACCTGCTCGCCGCTGCGCGCAAGATCGTAGGCACGGTTGCCGTTGATCTTGATAGCGGAGAACGCCGGCGGCACCTGGCTGATCTCGCCGATGAAGTCTTCAAGGATGTCTTCGATCTCGGCCGGTGTCGGCAGCACGTCAGACGTGCGGACGACCTTGCCTTCTGCGTCGTCGGTATCAGTCTCGGCGCCGAAACGTACCGAAAACCGATACGATTTTTCGCCATCGACAGCGAACGGCACGGTCTTCGTCGCTTCGCCAAGCGCGATCGGCAGAATGCCGGTTGCCAGCGGATCGAGCGTACCCGCATGCCCAGCCTTCTGCGCACCGAACAGACGGCGGACCGCGCCAACGGCCTGCGTTGACGTCATGCCGATAGGTTTGTCCAGCACCACCCAGCCATGCACCGGGTTGCCTTTTTTACGTCGCGCCATGCGAGGGATCAGTCCTTGTCTACGTCCTGTCGAACCTTCTGGCTGGCAAGCAGTGCATCAATGCGGCACGCTTCCTCGAAGGTTTCGTCGCGGCGGAAACGCAGGTCAGGGGCGAACTTCAGGTTCACCGACCGGGCAACTTCGCCGCGAATGTATTTCTTGTTCCGGTTCAACGCAGCGATGACCTCATCGGTGCCGCTGTCACCCAACGTCACGATGTAGACGGTCGCGAGCTTGAGATCCGGCGACAAGCGCACCTGCGGCACGGTGATCACATGCCCGGCGATGACGTCGTCCTGCACTTCACTGCGCGAAAGCATCTCCGCCAGCTTGTGCCGAATGAGTTCGCCCACGCGAAGCTGACGTTGCGTTGGCGCCGCGGACGACGCCGATTTCTTGGATCTTGTCACTTGAGAGAATCCATTGCCATGACGGGGTTGAACCGCCACTGGCATCGAACAAAATGCCTGTGCTCCCATTGTACGGGCACAGGCCACGAAGCCGGCTCGGCACCGATGACGGTTGCCAGCCTAGCCTTTCAAACTCTTCCCGCCCGCTAAAGCGGACGGGAAGAAATATCTATCGTCAGAGCGTGCGCTGCACCTTCTCGATGGTGAAGCATTCGATCTGATCGCCAGCGCGCATATCCTGGTAGCTGGAGAACGCCATACCGCATTCCTGACCGGCCGGCACTTCCTTCACCTCGTCCTTGAAACGACGCAGCGTCGAGAGGGTACCCTCGTGGATCACCACGTCATCGCGGATGAGACGCACCTTCGCGCCGCGCTCCACCTTACCTTCGGTGATGCGGCAACCGGCAACCTTGCCCGTCTTCGTGATGTTGAAGACTTCGAGGATCTGAGCCTTGCCCAGATAGATCTCGCGGATGGTCGGCTCCAGCAGGCCGGACATCGCCGCTTTCACGTCATCGATCAGGTCGTAGATGATGTTGTAATAGCGGATCTCAATGCCATCACGCTCAGCGAGCGCCTTGGCCTGGGCATTGGCGCGGACGTTGAAGCCCACGATGACAGCCTTCGAGGCACTGGCAAGCGCCACGTCGGACTCGGTGATACCACCGACGCCGGAGTGGACGATCTGCGCAGCGACTTCATCCGTTCCGAGCTTGCGCAGCGAACCGGCGATAGCTTCAACCGAGCCCTGCACGTCACCCTTTACAAGCAGCGTGAAGTCCTTGCGGCCAGCTTCCTTAAGCTGCTGCATCATCTGCTCAAGCGTGCGGGCAGAGCCAGCCGAGCCGAGCGCATCGCGGCGCTTGCGGACACGGTAATCGGTGATCTCGCGGGCGCGGCCTTCGTTCTCGACGACAGCGAACTGATCGCCAGCTTCCGGAGCGGAGTCGAAGCCCAGGATCTCAACCGGAACCGACGGACCGGCCGCAACCGTATTGGCGCCACGGTCATTGATGAGCGCGCGCACACGCCCCCAAGCCGTACCGGCCACAACGATGTCGCCAACCTTCAGCGAGCCGCGCTGAACTAGCACGGTGCCCACAGGGCCACGGCCGCGTTCCAGCTTGGCTTCGACGACAATGCCTTCCGCCGAGCGATCGGGGTTGGCCTTGAGGTCGAGAATTTCCGCCTGCAGATGGATGGCCTCAAGCAGCTTGTCGAGGTTCGTGCGCTTGAGCGCCGAAACTTCAACATCCAGCGTGTCACCCGAGAGGCTTTCCACGACGATCTCGTGTTGCAGCAGCTCGGTCTTCACACGGGTCGGATCAGCCTGCGGCTTGTCGATCTTGTTGACCGCCACGATGATCGGCACACCCGCCGCCTTGGCATGGTTGATGGCTTCCACCGTTTGCGGCATCACGCCGTCATCCGCAGCTACCACCAGCACGACGATGTCGGTCACCTTCGCACCACGCGCACGCATGGCGGTGAACGCCTCGTGGCCCGGCGTATCGATGAAGGTCACCTTCTCGCCGGACGGCGTCGTCACCTGATAGGCGCCGATGTGCTGGGTGATGCCACCTGCTTCACCGGACACGACGTTGGCCTGACGAATAGCATCGAGCAGCGATGTCTTCCCGTGGTCGACGTGGCCCATGATGGTGACAACAGGAGCACGCGACTCCATTACACCTTCATCGTCCTTTTCGCCGATAAAGCCGGTTTCAACGTCAGCTTCCGAAACGCGACGCGGCGTATGCCCAAACTCCTGCACGATGATCTCGGCCGTATCGGCATCGATCACATCGTTGATTTTGTGCATCGCGCCTTCTTTCATCAAATACTTGATGACGTCGACGGCACGCTCGGTCATGCGGTTGGCGAGTTCCTGAATTGTGATCACTTCCGGGATCACAACCTCACGCACGATCTTCTCGCGCGCCTGCGAAATGCCCATCGCCTTGAGCTTTTCGCGCTCGCGCTTACGACGCAGCGAGGCGAGCGAACGCTCACGCTGCTTCTCGTCGAAGGCGTTGTTGATCGTCAGCTTGACGCGCTCGCGCTTCTCGTCCGGCTTGACGGCAGGCGTGCGGACACCGGGCTTGCTATTGCGATTGCCGCCCTTGGCACCACGATTTTCGTCATCGTCATTCTTCTGCGGCGGCGGTGCAACGCGATTGACGCGCGGCTTCGTAACTTCCGGCTGCGATACCTCGGCCGGCTTCGCTCGCGAATGCAGCGGCAGATCGAGCTCACGCGGACGTCCGCCCTCGCGCGGTTGCAGCGCGGGGTTATACGACGCGCGCTGACGCGGTGCCGAATGATCACGGTCACCACGATCCCCACGGTCGCCACCGCGATCCGATGCCGGACGCGGAGGACGACCACCGCCAGATCCCGCAGGCCCGCGGCCTGCGTAACCCTGCGATGTGCCAGACGAAGATGACGGCGCACCACCACGGCGATCGGGCGCACGGGCAGGTTCTGCTCTTGCAGCCGGAGCTGGGGCGGGCGCGGGAGCTGGGGCCGGTGCGGGCGCAGCAGCGGGCGCCTTCGCTTCCGGCTCTACCGGTGCGGCGGGTGGCGGCGGCGGAGCTGCGGCTGCAGCAGCGGCACGCGCGGCAGCTGCCTTGCGCTCTTCTTCGGCGCGATGCTCAGCTTCCTCACGCTCACGGTCATCGCGCTCACGGGCTGCGGCCAGGGCACGAGTCCGGGCATCGCGCTCCTCGTTCGAGAGACCACGTCCCTGTGAGGAGCGATCAGCAGCCGGAGCACTTTCAGCACGGGCCGGCCTGCGCGGCGGAGGCGTAGTCTCAGAGGCTGGTACGGGCGAAGTGCCCCCCGCCTCGGCCGGACCAGCCAGCTTACGCGTCTTGCGCTTTTCGACGACAACCGACTTGGAACGGCCGTGGCTAAAATTCTGCCGGACATGGCCGCTCTCGACCGTCCGCTGCAGGGACAGTGGCTTGCGCCCGCCTCCCTGGAGGGTCTTGTCGGAGGTGTCCTTGGTTTCTGTCATGCTGTGCTCGTTCGACTCCGAAGATCCGCATCCTGCCTTCAGGATACGTTTAAGCCAGACCGATAGCGCCTCAAGCGCTCAGCCTGGCCAAGAAACGTTTTCGTGGCTCCGCCTTGTATGAGGCCAGCATGTACCACATTTGACCGCCCCATGGCCAAGCTCAATTGTTCGATGGTGAGCCAATCAACAATGGTTGAAGGCTTTTCCTTATCCCGTTGGATGGCCGAATACTTGCGGTCAAGCTTTCGCCGGCCTTCTGCGGTGCCATCGCTACCGTGCAAAATCGCCACGGCACGCCCACTATCCAACAGCTTCTCGACCTTTTCGGCCCCCGTGACAACCAGCCCCGCCTTATTTGCAAGGGACAACGCACTCACCAGCCGCGCCTCAAACAGCGCGTCGATGCGCTCCGGCAGGTCTTCTGCCGCTTTCACCTGCCGCTTCAGGCCCTTGGCGAACGCGTTTGATTTGACCGCAGAACGAACTGCGTCGCGTTCGCAGGCAACCCATACCCCGCGACCGGGGAGCTTGCAGGCCACGTCGGGTACGATTTCACCCGCCGGGTCAGCAACAAAGCGGATCAGATCGTCCGGAGCAAGCTCACGGCGCGTGGCGACACAACGGCGGAGCGAACCCCGCACCTCGTCATCGTCCGCATCTTTGAGCGCCTTCGAACCCAATCCGCTGCTCCTTTCCCGGCCTGCATCTCAAATCAGCTTTCGGCGCCGGTGGTGTCACCGGAACCATCGGCCACGGCTTCGGCTGCGTCTTCCGCGTCAGCCTCGCCCTCAGCAAATTCTTCGCCCTCAACCGGCTCATCAACGACTTCAGGCTGCAGATCCTCAGCCGAAATCCAACCAGCCAGAACGCGGGCCGACATGATCATGTCTTCCGCTTCCTTGCGGCCGACATCGAAGCTGTCGAGCACGCCCTTGTGACGCACCGGCTCGGAATCCTTGTCCTTCTTGCGCTCCGTCCATCCGATCAGATCATCGGTTGCGCAGTCGGCCAGATCCTCAAGGGTCTTGATGCCATTCTCGCCCATCGCCACCATCATGGCGGTGGTGACACCGCTGACCTTGGCAATCTCGTCGTCGACGCCAAGCTCACGGCGGCGCGCATCACGATCAGCTTCCTGCTTCTCCAGGAACTCGCGCGCACGTGTCTGGATCTCGTTGGCCGTATGCTCGTCGAAGCCTTCGATATTAGCAATCTCTTCAAGGTCGACGTATGCGACCTCTTCAATCGACGAGAAACCTTCGGTGACGAGAAGCTGTGCGATCACCTCGTCAACGTCGAGGGCGTCCATCAGCATGTTGGACCGCTCGGCGAATTCCTTCTGGCGGCGCTCGGACTCTTCCTGCTCGGTCAGGATGTCGATATCCCAGCCGGTCAGGTTCGAAGCCAGACGCACGTTCTGGCCGCGGCGGCCAATCGCAAGCGACAGCTGGCTCTCGGGCACAACCACTTCAATGCGGTTGGAGTCTTCGTCGAGAACAACCTTGGTCACTTCAGCCGGAGCAAGAGCGTTCACGATGAAGCTCGCCGCTTCCGGATTCCACTGGATGATATCGACCTTCTCGCCCTGCAGCTCGTTCACAACGGCCTGCACGCGGCTGCCGCGCATACCGACGCACGCACCGACGGGATCGATAGAGCTGTCCTTGGAGATAACCGCGATCTTAGCGCGGCTACCCGGATCGCGGGCGACGGACTTGATCTCCACCACGCCGTCATAGATTTCCGGCACTTCCTGCGCGAACAGCTTGGACATGAACTCAGGCCGGGCGCGCGACAGGAAGATCTGCGGGCCGCGCGGCTCGCGGCGCACGTCATAGATATAAGCGCGGATACGGTCGCCGTAGCGCACGTTCTCGCGCGGGATCATCTCATCGCGCCGGATGATGCCTTCAGCGCGGCCAAGATCGACGATGACGTTGCCGTATTCGACACGCTTCACCGTGCCGTTGACGATCTCGCCAATGCGATCCTTGTATTCATTGAAGTGACGCTCACGCTCGGCTTCGCGCACCTTCTGCACGATCACCTGCTTGGCGTTCTGTGCAGCAACGCGGCCGAAATCCAGCGGCGGCAGCGGCTCAGCAATAAGGTCGCCGATCTGGGCGTCCCCGTTGCGGCGCTGCGCATCCTCAAGGTTGATCTCGGTGGAGTCGTTCTCAACAACCTCAACCACTGCAAGCACGCGCGAAAGGCGGGCTTCGCCGGTCTTCGGATCGATCTCGCAACGGATATCGTTCTCAGCGCCGTAACGCGATTTGGCAGCCTTCTGGATGGCGTCTTCCATCGCCTCGATAACGATCTTGCGATCGATCGATTTCTCGCGCGCAACCGCTTCGGCGATCTGCAGCAGCTCCAGCCTGTTTGCGCTGACACCAGCCATAGACATGGTCTTATTCCTCCTCGGACTCCGTCACCGGCGCTTCTGCGCCATCGGAGAGTGCCTTACCTTTTTTTGCGCGGCTCAGAGCCTCGCGGATCAAATCGTCGGTCAACATCAGTCGAGCTTCGTCGATCAGGTTGACAGGAATACCGATGACAGCCTTGCCGGTGTGCTCAGCGAACTTGCCGGCAGCGCCCAGATCCACTTCGATGCGCACCTCGCCGTCCTCGAACCCTTCGAGGAAGCCACGGAAACGCTTGCGCCCGTCGATCAGCTCCTTCAGCTCGATCTTGGCCTCATGGCCGGCCCAGTCCTCGAAGTCGGAAGGGCGCACGAGTGGGCGATCAATGCCGGGCGAAGAAACTTCCAGCCGATACGCGCCATCGATCGGATCGTGCACGTCAAGAAGCGGCGAGACCTCCTTCGAGATTGTCTCGCAGTCATCGATCGTCATCGACCCGTCCGGGCGCTCAGCCATGATCTGAACTGTATTGCCGTCCTGCCCCGTGATGCTGACACGCACGAGCCGGAAACCCGCGCCTTCAAGCGCCGGTTCGATCAGTTCGGCGATACGCGCAGCAGACCCGCTCTCCGAAAAGAAGCGATCCGTTGCAACGGCCTTGTCACTATCGTTTGTTTTCAATGTGTTAACCGGGCAGCTTCGCTGTACCGTCAGCGCAATACAAAAAGAGCGGACCCGGCGGGCCCACTCCTGACAGTCAAGATGATCATGAGCGTGCGGATACTACGGGATCACAGGCTAGCTTGCAAGTGGGGACGAATCGTCAGCCTGCAACCCGCGCCTCACTTCTCAGGTAGCTACCCCCAGATAGTGCTTACTCTTTAATAAACAATGATTTACGCGCCAGTCGTTGCCTGACGCTCTTGTCACACCCGCCGAAAACGCAGGAAATAGCGTCGGCGCCCCTCACGCACGGCTTTCGCCTCATAACGCGTCTGCGGCCAGTCATCGCCACGCACCCGCCAGTCGTCGGGAGTGTCCGCCAGCCATCGGAAGCCGGCATGGCCTCGGAACGCCATCAAGATGGTGCGCAGATAATCACCGATGTCGGTGGCGATGCGCAGCTCTGCACCGGGACGCATGGCACGAGCCAGCTCGTCCAGCAGCGCGGGATTGATCAGCCGACGCTTCACGTGCTTGCGCTTCGGCCACGGATCGGGAAACAGGATGAACGCACGTGCGAGGCTTGCGGGCGGCAGCCATCTCAACACCGCGCGCGCGTCCTCGTCGCTGACCCGGACATTGCGCAGGCCGAGCGTATCGACAGCCGACAGAACCTTGACGACGCCTTCCTCGAACACTTCGCAGCCGATCAGGCCCACATCGGCATTCGCCTGAGCCTGCCAGATGAGATGCTCACCGCCGCCAAATCCGATCTCAAGCCACACATCCTGAGGCGCGTGCGGGAACAGTTGCCCGATCGGTTCAGGTGCGGCATCGGCCAAAGGAAGGGCCAGTTTCGGCAGCACTTCGTCCAGCAGATGCTGCTGACGCGCGCTGAGTGTACGGCCGCGTCGACGGCCGAACGAACGCAACTCGTGCTCCGGACGGGTCAACGTTTTGCTCCGAAGAGTGTGGGGTTAATCGGCAGCGGAAACCTAGAGCCTTTCAGCGTTTCGTTGAATCGCGGAACGGCTCCAGATGTTGTTTTGTCGTGCTGCTGGTCGGAAAATCGGTTCCCGCTTTTCCGGCAGCACTCCGGGCGAAGTGCGCCAATCCTGTACCGCCGCGCATGCTCTTCAAACCAGAGCACTGCAAATCAATGCAAAGCAAGTAGAGACGGCGGCGGCTGACCGCCACCGTCTGCAAGCGTAAGATCAGGCAACCGCCTTCTTGATCGCATCAACCAGGTCGGTCTTCTCCCAGGAGAAACCACCATCGGCTTCCGGCGCACGGCCGAAGTGACCGTAGGCAGAAGTCCGCGCATAGATAGGCTTGTTGAGATCCAGATGCGTGCGAATACCGCGCGGCGACAGATCCATCACCTCGCCAAGCACCTTTTCGAGCTGAGCCTCATCGACCTTGCCAGTGCCGTGCGTGTCGACATAGATCGACAGTGGCTTGGCAACGCCGATCGCATACGACAGCTGAATGGTGCAGCGATCAGCAAGGCCTGCCGCAATCACGTTCTTGGCCAGATAGCGCGCTGCATAGGCCGCCGAACGGTCCACCTTGGTGGAATCCTTACCCGAGAACGCACCGCCGCCATGGGGCGCAGCGCCGCCGTAAGTGTCGACGATGATCTTGCGCCCGGTCAGGCCGCTGTCGCCATCCGGACCACCGATGAAGAACTTGCCGGTCGGGTTGATGTGCCAGACGGTGTCCTTCGAGATCCACTCAGCCGGCAGCGCCTTGCGAACGTAAGGCTCAATAATCTCGCGGATCTGCCTGGAGGAAAGATCCTCCTTGATGTGCTGATGCGAGACCACGATCTGCGTTACGCCGACGGGCTTGCCGTTCTCGTAGCGCACCGTAACCTGGCTCTTGGAGTCAGGCCCGAGCAGCGCTGCGTCACCTTCCTTCTTGTGACGGGCGGCCGCAAGATCACGCAGGATATTGTGCGCGTAGTAGATCGGCGCCGGCATCAGTTCCGGCGTTTCGTTGCAGGCATAACCGAACATGATGCCCTGATCGCCCGCGCCTTCTTCCTTGTTGTCGCCCGGCTGCAGCGCATCGACGCCAGCGGCAATGTCAGCTGACTGGGGATGCAGCAGAACTTCGATGTCTGCCTTGTCCCAGTGGAAGCCGTCCTGCTCATAGCCGATGTCACGGATCGCCATGCGCGCAACGTGCGCAATCCAATCCTTGGTGACCGTCTCAGGGCCACGGGTTTCGCCAGCGATCACAACCTTGTTCGTGGTCGCGAGCGTTTCACACGCAGCGCGGATCGCCCACGGATCGATGCCTGCCTTCGGCCCTTCCCGGAAGAACAGATCAACGATCTCGTCGGAAATGCGATCACAAACCTTGTCCGGATGTCCCTCGGATACAGATCTGCTGGTGAAGAGATATGATTGGCGTGACAATCCGGGCCCCTCGTGTGCTTCGGCGGCGTCTACTTAAAACGCTGGGTTTGTCTCAAGCTTTTCCAGACGGGTCAAGGGACGTGGGCGGACGTGGCGCAACCATGCCCCAACCAGCAGGACACTGAACATCCAGCTAGAAGATATTGATTTGCTTATTCAGCCTGAACGGTTTCGCCAGCGAATGCGCGAACCAGATCGACGATGGAGCGGCGCACGCGGGGGTCAGTGATGCGCGCAAAAGCCTTATTCAACTCAAGCCCTTCACGGCTTCCGAGAAACTCCACAGCGTAGCTTTCGGCGGGACGTTCGCCAAAGCCTGCAACCGCATCTGCACCGCCGGCAGCCAGCTCTTCATAAAAGAACTGCACCGGAACACCCAGCACCTGAGAAAGGTCAAACAGTCGGCTCGCGCCTATCCGGTTGATGCCCTTTTCGTATTTCTGGATCTGCTGGAACGTCAGGCCCAGATGCTCGCCAAGCTTCTCCTGGCTCATCCCAAGCAGCATACGGCGCAAGCGGACCCGCGCACCAACGTGGACATCTACAGGGTTGGCACGACGCGAACCGCGCTCCTCAACCCCGAGCTCGCCCAATCCGTTTTCTCTCGACATTCCCATTTACCTTCAAGGCCGCATCAGATCAGCGGCCACCTGCATTGACGTGCCGAACGTCAGCGGATTCCAAAGATGCGCCGCCTACGTCCCAAGGCTTTATGACTACTGCCATCCCACGGAACAATAAGCAAATTGTCCTCATCAACGTTTCGAAAATCTGAGCATAAGAGCAACGCCAAAACCGAGTGCGGCCAACAGTGCGAATATGCCGTCTCCGTATCGAGCATAGATTGGGGATGCGGCCGCCTTCGGGACGTTACTGTCCAAAACGCCGCGCACATTCAGCCCAAGCATTGCGACAACACGCCCCTGGGGGTCGATGACTGCAGAAACCCCGTTGTTGGCCGCCCGGATGATTGGCAGCCCCTCTTCGACTGCGCGCACCCGGGTTTGATGGAAGTGTTGCCATGGCCCCGTGGTGTCACCAAACCAACCATCGTTGGTCACGTTCACCAGCAAACCAGGCCGCGTTGCCCCTTGCACGACCTCCGAAGGAAAGATTGCCTCGTAGCAAATCAGCCCACCAACCGGCGGCAGCCCTGGAACCTGCAGCAGTGGCCTCGGCTGTTGACCAGCGGAGAACCCACCGCGCCAACGGGTCAATTGCTCAAGGCCAATACTCTCCAAAAGCCGCTGCATTGGCAAGTATTCGCCAAACGGTACCAGATGAATTTTATCATACAGCGCGTGTAAACTTCCGTGGCCGTCAAACACCATCAGGCTGTTGTAGCCCTCACGCGCCGCCGCACCATGGCGCGGCAATTCCGCTCCGCCTTCAGGACGCGCAAGCCGCAAGGCGCCCGAAAGAAGATGCAGCGTATCCGGCAACATGAAGCCGATAGCTTCCAGCGCCTCGGGGTGTTCCAGCGGCAGAAACGGCATCGCCGCTTCGGGCCAGATCAGATGCGTAATGCCCGCCAGATTGTCGACGCGGCCGGTAGGCCCGGTCAGCGACAGCGAAAGCTGATCGTCGAAAATTTCGCGCTGCTTGTCCTGTCGCCACTTGTCCCGCTGAGGAACACTGGCCTGCACTATGCGCACGCGCACCCCCTCAAGCATCGCCGGGGGAGCGTCGGCCAGGCGCCATGAACCGACCGCATGCAGCACCGCAATAGGCCCAACCGCGATTGCCAAAGCTGCAAGGATCGCGCGGGCCGATATCAGATTTGCGCTGCGGCCGGCGCTTGCCGCAGTTGCCGACGGCGATGGCTCAATGGCCTTGGCGGCATCCGCAATAAGCACCAACGGCGCGGCAAAAATCACCACAGCCAGCAGCGTCAGGCCATAGATCCCGAGCACCGACGCCGACTGCATCAACGGCACAGGCCAGGTGAGCGCATAACCAATGACGTTCCAGGGGAAGCCCGTGAGGATGTGGCCACGCAGCCATTCCGTTGCGCCCAGCGCCACCGCAAGCATCAGCACGCGGGCGATTCCACCGCCCCACAATAGGCGGGCAAAGCCGGTGGCCGCGCCCATGAACAGCGCCAGCCCAGCCGGCAGCATCACGACGGCAAACGGCAGCAGCCAGGCGAATTTTTCAGCTTCGACGAGGAATGCCTCGCCAATCCAGAACAGCCCGACCAGGAAATAACCGAACCCGAACCACCATCCGGCTGCTGCCGCCGATCGGAACAGCCGCCACCGCGATGCGTCTGGCTGCGGCGGCTGAACGCCATCCACCGACCACACCAGGATAGGCAGCGTGATGAAAAGCACGGCCGCGACATGGAACGGCGCCATCGCCAAGGCGGAGATAGCGCCGACAACCAGCAGCAAAGCGGCGCGACGCCAGCCGCGCAGATCGGCGACCGAGGCAGCCACCCACCCCAGCGCGCCGACAATGCGCGCCGGAAATCCGCTTGCGCGCGAACCGCGGCGGGCCTGTCCTGAAGCCGCCCCTGCCAACTTCACCCTTTATCCGCGCTAGGCTGCGGCGCCGCCAAAGCCCGCGGCTGATGGATTTTCACCTTTTTCAGACGGCGCGCGTCGGCATCCAGCACCTCGAGCTCAACGCCGCTGGGATGACGGACATGCTCGCCCCGCACTGGAACGCGGCCAAGCAGCGAGAACATCAGGCCGCCCAGAGTGTCGATGTCCTCTTCCTCGTCCGGCGTCAGCAACTTGATGCCAAGGTGCTTTTCCAGCTCCTTCACCGGCGTGCGCGCCGAGGCGACAAGTCCGAGCTTTGGCTCGCTGACGATGTAATCGTCCTCGTCCACATCGTGCTCGTCCTCGATCTCTCCGACGATCTGCTCGATCAGATCCTCGATGGTGACGAGGCCGTCCGTGCCGCCGTATTCGTCCACGACCAGCGCCATGTGGATGCGCGTCGCCTGCATGCGGATGAGCAGGTTGGTTGCCGGCATCGAAGGCGGCACATACAGCACCGGGCGACGGATTTTCGCTGACGTAATCGGCCGCGAGAGATCTACGCTGCCGAAGTCGAGCATCGGCGGTTCCGCGTTGCTGTCGTCGCCGTTCTTTTTGGCCGGAGCAGGGGCCTTATCGTCGGCACTGGCGGCTTCGGCTGACAATTCCGATGCTGACGGAGCAATCGCTATCGCTGAGTTGACGGCGTCGTTGGCCGCCTCCTGCGTAAGCCAGCGGAACAGATCCTTCACGTGGATCATGCCGCGCGGATCATCCAGCGTCTCACTGAACAGCGGGATGCGCGAGACGCCTGCCTCGCCAAACGTGCGCAGCAGTTCCGCAAGGGAATCGCTTTCTTCAAGGGCAATGATATCGGCGCGCGGCACCATGATATCGTCGACGCGCTGACCGCCGAAGCGCAGCAACCTGCGCAGCATCTCGCGTTCTTCATTGGAGAACGCCGCGGCCTCAGCTTCTGCCTCGCCCTTGAGATCGGCCTCCAGCATTTCGCGGAGGCTGGGGGAGCGCAGGCCGATGCGGGTGAGCAGCGTGTTCAGCAGGCTCTGCGTGCTGCTACTCTGCGGTTCCGTGGTCGAGCTGGAAGCGGTGGCGCTTTCAGAAACTTCCCTGGGGGAGTGGGAGTTACTCATGGCTTTTTGCATCAACTCCCCTGCTCGCGGGAATCCGCCAGTTCCTCTGCCGCAGCATAGGGGTTGGCAATTCCAAGGCGCGCAAGAATTTCAACTTCCAAGCTTTCCATCGCGTCGGCTTCCTCGTCGGTTTGGTGATCATAACCCAGCAAATGCAGCAATCCGTGCACAACCAGATGCTGCATGTGATGTTCTAGCGGAATCTTTAGATCGGCCGCCTCACGCTGCAGAGTTTCAACGGCCAGGATGATGTCGCCCAGAAACGGGGCCGCATCTTCACCCTCGATAGAAGGCGGCGGCGGAGCTGGGAAAGACAGCACGTTCGTTGGCGTTGGCTTGCCGCGATAGTCTGCGTTGAGGCCTGCCACCTGCGCATCATTCGACAACGCCAGGCAGACCTCGCCGCTTTCGATGGCCATATGCTCGGCCAGCGCAGCGCCCGAGCGGGCGACTAGCGCCTCGACATCGGGCACGCAGGTCCAGTCGCCGTCTTCGTGCACGACGTCGATCTGAAGACCTATCGGAGGCTCTTCGGCCTGAGGCTCACCCGAATGGTTAACGGGCAGAGTAGTTGAACTGGAGTTTGAAGCTGGCATGGCCGGATTTTACTTCGGCCGATCGTAAGCTTCAACGATGCGAGCAACGAGGTCGCGGCGAACCACGTCCTTGCCGGTAAACCGCACCGCCTCGATGCCCTGGACACCGTCCAGCAGGCCGACCGCCTCCTCAAGCCCGGATTTCATGCCGGACGGCAGGTCGATCTGGCTGGGATCACCCGTCACCACCATTTTCGAGTTCTCGCCCAGACGGGTCAAAAACATCTTCATCTGCATGCTGGTGGTGTTCTGCGCCTCATCGAGAATGACGCAGGCATTGGTCAGCGTACGGCCGCGCATGAACGCCAGCGGTGCGATCTCGATGGTGCCGCTTTCCAGATCGCGCTCCACCTTTTCGGGCGGCAGCACGTCATAAAGTGCGTCGTACAGCGGCCGCAGGTAGGGATCGACCTTGTCGCGCATATCGCCGGGTAGAAAGCCCAGCCGCTCGCCCGCTTCAACCGCAGGACGCGACAGAATAATGCGCTCCACCATGCCCCGTTCGAGGCAATGCGCGGCGTAGGCCACCGCGATATAGGTTTTACCGGTGCCGGCAGGACCGATACCGAACACGAGATCGGATTGGTTCAGGGCGCGCATATATTCAGTCTGGGTGGTCGTACGCGCCTTGATGACGCGCTTGCGCGTCGCAATCTGCGCCTGCCCATCGCCCGGAACCTCGGCCTCGCGCACATGGCGGATCAGGCCATCGAAATCGCCCGGACCGATCGGCTCGCCTCTGGCGGCGCGCTTGTAGAGAGCCTCCAAAACCGAACGGGCGGTTTCGCAAGCTGCCTCCGGGCCGCTCAGCGTGACGAGATTGCCGTTGGCATGCGCCTCGATCCCGAGACGGTCCTCCAGCAGTGCCAGATGGGCATCGAATTCGCCCAACAATCGAGTGAGATGTCGGTTGTCCTCAAATGGGACCACAAGACGCTTGTTGGCGGGTGCCTGAACCTTAGGTGACCGCCCCGGTCCAGCGACCGGATTCCCGCGAAATGCTGCCAATAGGCGCTCCAGACGTCGTTCAATACGAATCGTCACATCGTTTGATCAGGATAGCACAGGAGCCCGTACCGGACGCCAGTGCATAACAGACCCAACCGTAGCCGGAACATCACTCCGGCCGTATGACACCGTTCAAACTATTGGGGCCAAATCCAGAAATTTCAACAGGTACGATTCGGCCCAGCATTTCCGCCGGCGCCTCCGCATAGACCGACTGCAAATAGGGCGAGCGGCCGATCAACTGCCCGGGGCGGCGTCCGGGGCGTTCAAACAGCACCGGCAGCGTGCGCCCGACGCATCCGGCCGCGAATGCCTGCTGCTGCTGCTCGACCAGCTTTTGCAGCCGCGCCAGCCGCTCCGCCTTCACATCCTCAGGCACCTGCTGGTCCATCTTCTCGGCCGGGGTGCCCGGACGCGGGCTGTACTTGAAGGAATAGGCCGCCGCAAAACCAATCTGCGAATAGAGATCCAGCGTCGCCTGGAATTCCGCGTCAGTCTCACCCGGAAATCCAACGATGATGTCAGTCGAAAGCGCCAGATCCGGTTGCGCGGCGCGGATGCGGGCCACCAGCGAGGAATATTCGGCCGCCGTATGCTTGCGATTCATCGCCGCCAGAATGCGATCGGCGCCGGACTGGAACGGCAGATGCAGATACGGCATCAGCTTTGGCTCATTGCCATGCGCGGCGATCAGATCGTCGTCCATGTCACGCGGATGAGAAGTGGTGTAGCGCAGCCGCTCCAACCCCTCGATCCCGGACAGATGCCGCACCAGATCGGCCAGCGAATACGTGCGCCTGTCCGGCCCTTCGCCATGATAGCCGTTGACGTTCTGGCCCAGCAGCGTCACCTCGCGCACACCGCCTGCAACCAGCGCCCGCGCTTCCTTCTCGACCTCAACGACGGCGCGCGAATATTCCATGCCGCGCGTGTAGGGCACGACGCAGAATGTGCAGAACTTATCGCAGCCTTCCTGCACGGTCAGAAATGCCGTCACGCCACGCGATGGCGCGCGCTGCGGCAGATGGTTGAACTTTTCCTCTTCGGGGAACTGCGTCTCAACCAGCGCACGGTTTTCAGCCCGCGTGCGCGCAATCAGTTCGCCCAGACGGTGGTAGCTTTGCGGGCCAACCACCAGATCGACCGCCGGCGCGCGACGCACGATTTCGGCGCCTTCCGCCTGCGCAACGCATCCGACCACTGCAATGACCGTGTCGCTGCCAACCTCGGCCCGCGCATCCTTCACCTGCCGGATGCGGCCAAGATCGGAATAGACCTTCTCGGCGGCCTTCTCGCGGATGTGACAGGTATTGAGGATGACGAGATCGGCATCATCCAGCGTTTCCGTTTCCGCGTAACCCTGCGCCGAAAGCGCCTCCGTCATGCGCTCGGAATCGTAGACGTTCATCTGGCAACCGAACGTGCGCACATAAACTTTGCGCGCATTGCCCATGGCATCAGGGTCCGCAGCGCCAGCAGGTGTCGCCGTAGCTTTCACCGCCTGCGTCGCCCCGCGCTGTGCCATAGTCGATTGGTTGCTCATCGTTCTGCGCGCTCGCCCGTCATTGCCACCGCCGCTGCGGTGTCCGGTTGTGCCTCGTTAAGGCCAGCCTGCTTCTTACAAAGCGTGGGCCTTCACGTCCACTTGCGACCGTCTTGCCCGGCCTGATCGGCCAATCGGCTCCGAACCGCCGATTGAGCGCTTTCCGGCGCGACCACTGCCACCGGCTCGTCTGCCGGGCGGCCACGCAGAATCCGTACCACGCCTTCCCTTACCTGGGCCTCACTGTGGCGCGCCAGCTCCTTGCGATCGGCAAAGCTTGTTAACGGCACCGGAGCGCTGACCCGAATTGTTACATCCAGCGGCCCCGCCTTCAGCAGCTCCCAGGCATGGCTGCGCATTTCCATGTCGCCATACCAGGCGATGCGCGGGCGTCCCTCACGTCCAACAGGGATGCCGTGCAAATGCGTGTAGACCGCTGACAAAGTCTGCACGACGGCCTGCTCCGCCTGCTCCCCACCAGCATCGCCTGCGACCGCCGCATCACGTGCGGCTGGCTTGGCGGCTGCGAACAGCGAGGTCATGAACGGCAGCACACGATTGCCATCGCTGGAGGTGCCTTCCGCAAACAACACAATGGTGTCACCCGCAGAAAGCCGCTGCGTTATCTCGCCAGCCGTCTGGCCAACCGCTGTGCGACGGGTGCGATCAACGAACACAGTTCGCTGTAGCCGCGCCAGCGACGACACAAACGGCCACGTGCTGACCTCGCGCTTGGCAACGAATGACAGCGGCGCCACCGCCGACAGCACGGGGATGTCGAGCCAGGTGGAATGATTGGCGATCAGCAGCACAGGGCGCTGCGGATCGACCTCACCCTCGATGTGCAGCCGTATGCCCAGCAGACGGCAAACCTGCCGATGATACCAATGGGGAAACGTGCGGGCGCGCTTGGAACCGCTGCGCACAAGCAGAGCCTGCACCGGCATCAACGGCAGCGTCAGCGCCAGGAAGCTCGCCAGAACGGAAGCGCCGCGGATTGCACCCATTGTTCGCTCCGTCAACGGCCGTCACTTACATCCGATCACGCCGGTTGCAATGACCAATGATGATACCATCAGCCCTTCTTCTCAGGCTTGATGCGCTCGCCGAAAAGCTCCAGCCGATGTCCGACCAGCTTGAAGCCCAGCTCCTCCGCAATTTTTTCCTGCAGCGCTTCGATCGCTTCGCTGTGAAACTCAATCACGGTGCCGGTATTGATGTCGATGAGATGATCATGATGATCGCGTGAGGCTTCCTCATAGCGTCCACGCCCGAGCCCGAAGTCGTGCCGTTCCAGAATGCCGTGCTCGGCAAACAGCTTTAACGTGCGATAAACCGTCGACAGCGAAATCCGCTGATCCACGGCATTGGCGCGCTGATAGACTTCTTCGACGTCCGGATGATCGTGCGCCTGCGACAGCACGCGGGCAATGACACGGCGCTGCCCGGTCATGCGCAGGCCGTGCTCCACACACAGCCGCTCAAGGGCGCTTTCGATATGGCTTGAAGATTGCTCCATAGGACGGCGCCTGCTCGCTGTCACCCGGTCACGGATGGGAATTTTCTTCTCGAACAAGCTTATAGGAAAGTGACGCAGGACCGTCCAGCCGCACAGATCAGGCGACGGTTCCGCTGTTTGCCAAGGCCAACGCCGATGGGCTCCTTAGAGATCCAACGCCAGAATTGCGGCGTCGACATTCGGCTGGCCGGCACGCTCATAATAGGCCTTGCGGCCGCCAACGCACACGAAACCAAGCCCCGTATACAGCTCCAGCGCTGCCTCGTTATCGACGGCAACTTCCAGAAACAACCGCTTTGCCTCGGAGCGGCGCGCAGCTCGAGCCAACCCCTCCAACATGCGCTTGGCGATGCCCCGCCGCTGCCATTCCGGCGCGACACCGATCGAGATGATTTCCGCCTCATCCGCAGTGATGCGACCGATAACAAAACCAACGATCTGCATCGGATCGCGCAACTGAGCGATGAACGACGCTGAGGTCGGATCCTCGATCGAAGTTGCGACGCTCTCGGCATCCCAGCCCGGCGAAAACAGCTTGCCATGCAATGCTGCTATCTCTTCCGCGCGTTCAGGACTGGCCCACAACAGGCTCAGATTTCTTGGGTCGAGCGGAGTTGCGGTCGTGGCCATGTCGGTCAAACCCTCGCGATCGTCTTGCCCTCCTGCGGACGCGCATCGGGCGGCCGCAGATAGAAGGGCAGAAGTGGTGCATCCGAAGGCTCAACGCCAACGGCAATATGTGCCAGCGCCACTGCATCCGGCAGCAGATCCGGCAAAGCAGCGCGTGCATCACGCCCATGCTCGACAGCTTTCGCAGCAAGCTGCTCTGCGGCCGAACCAACAAACACAACAGGATGGGAACCGCCCAGTTCCGCAGCGTCTGCAACAGACAGCAACTGCGGCGGCGAAGCGCTTTCTGCGCCGTGTTCGGCGTCAAAGAGTTGCGCATAAACTTCGCCGCGCCGCGCATCGACGACAACGGCCAGAGTGCGAGCGTCAATCTCGCGCCGCGCAACTTCGGCCATCACAGCCAAGCTGGAAACGCCGGTTGTGCGCGCGCCCGTAGCCAGCGCGATCGCCCGCGCGGCCGCAATGCCGATGCGGGTGCCGGTGAACGTGCCGGGGCCGGTGGTGACAGCGATATGGCCGATCGCGTTGAAATCGATCCCGGCCTGCTGCACCGCTTCGCCGATCATCGGCACAAGACGCGCGGCATGGCCGGTCTCGAAGCGCTCCATCGCGGAGCTCAGAACACGCAAATGATCGCCCTGCCGCTCGGCAACGCAGACCGAGCAGCCATCAAAGCAGGTATCGAATGCCAACAAAATCATACGCCGCACCCTATACGTTGAGCGCGACAGATTCATCATCCGATTTTGCTCTGCGTCAGACTATCTTGGCACAGTCATCGAACGGCAGGCGAGGCAGGCGCTGCATCAACGCTGAAGGCTCACCATAGCCGAGGTTGCAGAGGAAATTCGCCTTGATATCGGTGCCGGCGAAATAGGCCGCATCCACGGCAGCAGGATCGAAGCCAGACATTGGACCGACATCCAGCCCGAGCAGGCGTGCCGCCAGAATAAAATAGCCGCCCTGCAGCGTGCCGTTACGGAAGGCGCTCTCCTCGATCTTATCGGGCGCGCCGGTGAACAGCGGCCGCATGTCCTTGTGCGGGAACAGGCGCGGCAACTGCTCGTAGAACTTGAGATCGTAACCGATGATCGCGCACACAGGTGCCTGCTGTGTCTTGACGCGATTGCCCGAGCTTAGCATCGGCAGCAGACGCTCTTTCTCAGCAGCCGATTTCACGAACACGAAACGTGCCGGCTCGCAATTCACGCTGGTCGGGCCCAGGTTCACAAGTTCGACTAGCTTATGCAGCACGCTGTCTGGCACATCTTTTTGCTGCCAGGCGTTGTGCGAACGGGCGCCGTCACCCGAAAAGAGCTGCTCCAGCGCGGCATCGTTTATCGCTTGCATTCGTTAGTCTCCTGCGTGTGCATAAAAGAATGCTCCGCCCGGGGGAGCGGAGCACGTGATGTCGGTCGATCCATCCCATGGGACTGGCCGATGGATTGGCCCCGATGAATTAAATCGTCAGACCGCCTGAACTTCCTGCACTTCCGGGCAGAAATGCCGGAGCAGGTTTTCAATGCCATGGCGCAGCGTGGCGGTAGAGCTGGGGCAGCCCGCGCACGCACCGCGCATATGCAGATAGACGACACCATCGCGGAACGATGAAAACGTGATGTCACCGCCGTCCTGCGCAACCGCGGGGCGTACACGCGTTTCCAGCAGTTCCTTGATCGTGGCTACGACCGCTTCATCTTCGGGATCGTAGGCAGCAGTGCCGGTATCGTCGTTCGCCGTTTCGGCCACGACCGGAGCGCCGGACATGAAGTGCTCCATGATGGCGCCAAGGATCATCGGCTTCAGGTGCTGCCATTCCTCGTCGCCCTTGGTCACCGAAATGAAATCGGAGCCGAGAAACACGCCGCGCACGCCCTTGATGTCGAACAGGCGCGATGCAAGCGGAGACGCCAGCGCTTCACCCTTGTCAGTGAAATCGGCGGTTCCTTCAGCGAGCACGGCCTTGCCGGGAATGAACTTCAACGTCGAAGGATTAGGGGTCGCTTCGGTCTGTATGAACATGGCCTTGGCCTTTCCGCATTTTGCCTTCACCGCCCCGTTTGGTGGCCGAAAATCAGGACTGGTGAGACGAAACCTCTATTTAGAATTGCTCTAATGTAGCTATTCCGCACGGAATTTCAAAGTGGCCCTCAAGCCACCTTTTAATCCAGCGAGCGCACATCCTCCAGCGCGAGCGTACCGGGCACGATTGTAATCGGGATCGGGAAGCTGCCCATGGCGCCACTTGTCGCCAGCGACGATACCAGCGGGCCAGGTCCGGCGGCTTCGGACGCTGCGCCGAGCACCAGCACGGCGATGTCTTCGTCCTCATCGATCAGCTTGCGGATCTCATCGACCTCAGTGCCCTCGCGGATGACCTCTTCGCACGCGATGTTCTCATAGCCCGCGATATTGAGCTTGCGCCGCATGAGCCGAAACAGCGCCTTGGCCTTCGCGGTTTCCTCCTCGACGTGTTGCTGGCGCACGTTGATCCAGTGCTGAAAATCCTGCGGAACAATGATGTACAGCATCACCAACGAGCCTTGCGAACGCTGCATGCGGTTGGCCGCGTAATACAACGCGCTATCGACTTCCGGCTTCCCGTCGATGACGAGAAGGAACTTGCGGAAGTGATCAGCCTCAAAGGATCGGCGCTTTTGTACTGTCATACCGGCATGCTGCCATGCTGCTCCGAGGCCCACAACAGCGCCATGCCGATGCGGCTACCGCAAATAGTGGGCAGCGTTTTTCCAATCGCAAGGTGAGACGCCGCAAAAAGTGGAGAAGCGTCGCGGCTTTGTCCGTCAGGAACGGACAAAACCGACGATATCCTTCACCTTGTCCATGACGGGAGCCGCGATGGTGCGGGCGCGCTGCGAACCATCGGCCAGGATGCGATCGATCTCGGCCGGGTCAGCCATCAGGCGCTGAACCTCAGTGCGGATCGGCCCTAGCTTCTCAACGGCAACTTCCGTCAACGCGCGTTTAAGGCCCGTAAAGATGCTCGGCCCCTCATTCGAGGTGCTGATGAGCGTTTCGAGGCCCTTTTCCTTGGTTATCCCCGCCAGCGCCGCATAGATGCCGACCAGATTGTCGATCTCCGGACGCGCCTTCAGCTCCTCCAGACTGGAGGGCGGCGCGGGCTCCATGTCGGTCTTGGCGCGCTTGATCTTGTCGGCGATGACGTCAACGTCATCCATCAGATTGAGGCGCGACATATCCGAGGGCTCGGACTTCGACATCTTGCGCGTGCCATCGCGCAGGCTCATGACGCGCGTCGCCGGACCGGTGATGACGGGCTCGGGCTGCGGGAAAAAGATGCCGTCGTCATAACCGGCAGCGATGATCTCATCGCGGAAATCGTTGTTGAACTTCTGCGCGATGTCGCGCGCGAGTTCCAGATGCTGCTTCTGATCCTCGCCCACCGGCACGTGGGTGGCCTGATAGGCGAGAATGTCAGCGGCCATCAGATTGGGATAGGCATAGAGGCCGACGGACGCGTTCTCGCGATCCTTGCCGGCCTTCTCCTTGAACTGCGTCATGCGGTTGAGCCAGCCGAGGCGGGCGACGCAATTGAAGATCCACGCCAGTTCGGCGTGCTGGGCCACCTGGCTCTGATTGAACACGATGCTCTTCTGCGGATCGAGGCCCGACGCAATGTAAGCCGCCGTCACCTGGCGGATCGACTGGCGCAACTCGGCCGGATCCTGCTTGACGGTGATCGCGTGCAAATCCACGACGCAATAGATGCACTCGTGCGTCTTCTGCATCTCGATCCATTGCACCATCGCACCGAGGTAGTTCCCCAAGCGCAGGCTTCCGGTCGGTTGCATGCCGGAAAACACGCGTTCTTTAAATGCCATGAGAGCCCCTTCCGCGTTGGCGCGCGGGTTTATGGCGCGGCTGGGCCAAAGGCGCAAGGCTTTGGGCCGCGAAAGCCGCGATGTGGACTGGCAGCCGACGCCCTGCGTGTGCGCTCCCGCATCAGCAAAGGCTGCGATATCAGCGCTTGATGAAGCTACGGAGCTGCCGGCGATCGAGTGCGCCGGTCAGGAAAACGGCCACTGCGTATGTGACGAGCCCCGCGCCAACGACACCAAACAGCGCCAGGAAGCGGGACCATTCGGCGGCATCCGGCCCGAAATGATGGCTGAGCGCACGGGCGACCAGCCACAGCACGACACCCATCAGAACGCTGGCCAGCACGATCCGCGGCAGCGTGCGCTTGACGCGCCGATCCAGAACAAAATCGCCGCGCCGCGCCAGTGTTGCATAGAGTAGTCCGGCATTGAGCAGCCCGCCCAGCGTGGTGGCGACGGCGATGCCGAGATGGGGCATCCAGCCGTAGGAGCGGAACAGGAAGAACAGCGCGATGGAGCCGAGCGTGTTCGCCGTCAGGCTGATCATCGCATAGAACATCGGCGTCTTGGTGTCCTCACGCGCGAAGTATGACGGCGAGAACACCTTGATCAGCACGAAGCCGGGCAGACCAATTGCGAACACAGCGAGCAGCGCTGATGTGGCTGCGGTATCGCTGGCGAGGAACATGCCGCGCTCAAACAGCGCTGACACAATTGGCTGCGGCACCACCGCCAACGCGACAGCAGCCGGGAACGTCAGCAGCATGGAAAATTCTAACGAGCGGTTCTGCGCATCGTGCACCGCCTCGTGATTGCCCGCACGCAAATGACGCGACACATCCGGCAACAGCACCACACCGATAGCGATACCCACGATGGCGAGTGGAAGCTCATAAAGCCGATCGGCATAATAAAGCTGCGAAACGGCGCCGCCCTGCATCGAAGCGATGATGGTGCCGATGAGAATGTTGATCTGCGTGACGCCACCGGCAATCACGCCGGGAATGCCCAGTTTGATGAGGCGCCACATGCGCGGCGTCATGCGCGGACGGCGCAGTTTGAGCGTGAAATTGTTGCGCCTCAAACCATCGATCAGCAGCCAGAGCTGCAGCACGCCCGCAACGAAAACACCGATGGCCTGCACAATGCCGCCTGCGGGCGTGTTCTGATATCCCAACGCAAATCCGATAAAGATCGCCGCCAGCAAGGTGAGATTGAGAACGATCGAGACCGACGAGCTTTCAACGAACTTGCCGAACGTGTTGAGCACGCCGGAGAACAGCGCCACCAACGACATGCACAACAGATAAGGAAATGCGATCTGCGTGAGCAGCACGGCCAGATCGAACTTTTCCGGCGTTGCCGCGAAGCCCGGCGCCAGGATGTACATGAGCCACGGCATCGTCAGAATGGCGACGATGGTGAGCCCGATCAGCACCGCGAACAAACCGCTCATCGCTTCTTCAGCGAAAGCGCGCGCCTCATCCTTGCCGTTGCCCTCCAGCTCCTTGGCGAACAGCGGAATGAAGGCGGAGTTGAACGCCCCCTCACCGAACAGGCGGCGGAACAGGTTGGGAAAGCGGAACGCCACGTTGAAGGCGTCGGCCACCATGCCGGAACCGAAGGCCCATGCGAATGCGATATCGCGCATGAAGCCAAACACGCGGCTGACCATGGTGAGGCCGCCGACGGTTGCAAAGGAGCGGTATAGTTTCATCGGCGCCGAGCTGTACCGTGGTTTCCATGGGCAAACAGCCAGATGGCCTATCAGGGCAACAGGCTGCTGCGCAACGCCTATTGCTATGGCGAGGCTGTTCTAAGGCCCGATGCCGCGTTCTTTAGGTCGAAAGACGCCATGATGCCCTTGCTATCTCGCCGTTTTGCGAGCCGGACCGTTGACATACGATCCCGACACCGCACAACCTGACGGCAACCAGGGAGGAGCAGGCTGCATGTTCCCGTTAGGCGATGACAATTCTGCACGGCGCACGACGCCCTATGTCACCTATGCCCTGATCGCCATCAACGTGCTGGTGTTCCTGCTTGAATTGCAAGAAGGCGACGCCTTCATTCAGCAATGGGCGTTTATCCCGGCCCGATTTTCCGCTGACCCATATGGCAACATTCCAACGCTGTTCACCGCCATGTTCATGCACGGCGGCTGGATGCATCTGGGCGGCAACATGCTTTACCTGTGGATCTTCGGCGACAACGTCGAGGATCGATTCGGGCATCTCAAGTATCTGATTTTCTATCTGGTGGCAGGGCTGGCGGCGACGTTCGCCCAGTATCTGGTGCTGCCGGGCTCGAACATTCCGAATGTTGGCGCCTCGGGTGCGATCGCGGGCGTTCTGGGCGCCTATCTGCTGATGTTCCCGCGCGCCAGGGTAAACGTTTTGTTCGGGCGCGATGTGGTGGCGATGCCGGCCATCGTGGTGCTTGGGTTCTGGATCGTGCTGCAGCTTTTCAGCGGCGTCGGATCGATCGCCTACACTGATGAATCTACTCAGGATATGGGCGGCGTCGCCTACATGGCGCACGTTGGCGGCTTTTTCGCCGGCTTCCTGATGGCGTTTCTGTTCCGGGGAGCCGGCGACCGGCAGATCTCTTCCTGAACCGATGTCAGCGGTCGCTTTCAGGCTGAGCATCCTATGGGACGGCCTTGAATACAGGCCCTAAATGCCGGACACTCCGCCCCGCTGGGGCCGGGGGGCCCGTGCCGGAATGTATCCATGCTTTTGAAGTTCGTTGTTCCTTTGGTGCTGGGGTTGCTGTCGCTGTTTGGCGGCGCCGTGTGGCTGCTCGATGTAAATCCGCTGCCGCAACAGGCTGAGCGCGGGGCGACGCAAAAGGAAGCGGCTGCCGAGGAAACCGCGCCGAAACCGGCAGCGGAGAATCCCGCGAGTGATCTGGAAGCCCTGAAGGAGGCGCTGGCGCCAAGCGATGCGAAGTCTCCAGGGGATGCGCCCGCATTCGATATCGCGCGCATCGATCCGGAAGGGGCCTCGGTGTTTGCTGGTACGGGAGAGCCGAACAGCCGCGTGACGATCACGGCCGACGGGGAGGCAATCGGCACAGCAGACGTTGACGAGAACGGCGAGTGGGCGCTGACGATCGACAAGCCGATTTCCAACCCCGATGCGAAACTGGCGCTGTTCAAGGCGGCGCAAAGCGGATCGGCGCATGGAAGCGAGCGGGATCGGGTAGCGGCTCGTGCGGGCGAGCGGCAGGACGGCGGTACGGAACAACGCGACCACGGAGCTGTGGTGGCTGAAGCAGGGGATGCTTCAAACCACCCGCAAGCATCCAGGGCAGCGCGGCCACTGCCGCTTTCGCCTCCGAACATAGCCGGCAATGGCAATGCTGGGGCAGTTGCGCAGGCTACTGCGGGATCAGCGGAGCATGCGGCAGCTGCCGACGCCACTACGCCAGCCGGAAACGCGGGCGACGCTGCCGCACCCGCATCGGGCGCCGCGGCTGCCGTCAAGGCCGACCAGATGAAGAACCTGGAAGGCATGGTGGCGGAGGCCCGCGCAGAGGCTGAAGCGGAGGCGAAGGCGGCGAAGGAAGCACACGGCGAGGCTGAGACGCATGCCGGTCATGTGCATCAAGCGGAACCAGCAGATGCGGGGGCCGATGCTGCTGGCGCGCCGGGACAGCAACAGGCGTTGATGCCGAAGACGGCTGACAGCTCCGACGAAGCAGCCAAGGCACAAGCCGATGCACCGGCCGGGACGGCATCGGATAGCAATGCGGCCAGCGACGATAGACACGCGGAAGCCGCGCACGATCATCATGCCGATGCAGGTGGCGGCGCGGCGCAATCATCGGCGCAAGCCTCTCCATCGGCGGCGGACGCTGGTGGTCAGCATGCCGACACGAAACCGACGACATCACAGCCGGATACCGTTGTGTCGAACGGCGCTGCAACGGCTATCGCGGAGCAGGTGCCTGCAGCAGCCGCTTCCGCTGCGGCATTGCCACCAGCCACCGCGCTGTCCAGCGAGCCGCCGCAGAACGCCGCGACCGCCAGCGAATTGGCGCCAGCGACGGAAGTGGCCGCTGCTGATCTTTCGCCCACCGCAACGGCCAGAGAGGCCAGCGCCAACGTGGCGGCCACAAGCCTTTCCGTGCCGGTGCCGGTGACCTTCGTCTACAATCAGTCGACGTTGACGGCGGAGGGGCGACGCGCTGCCGGGTTGCTGTTGGAATACCTGCAGATCAAACGCTTTCCGAATGTGACGCTGACCGGCCATGCTGACGAACGGGGCTCGCACGAACTCAACATGCGACTTTCCCGCGATCGGCTGGAAGCTGTGGCCACGTTCCTGCGCGAAGGCGGTTATGAAGGGTCGCTGGAACTGGTGCCGAAGGGCAAGACGGAGCCGTATCTCGGCGTCGTGCGCGGGGACTTTGCCCAGGACGACCTATGGCAGCTTGACCGGCGCGTGGAGCTTGTCATCTCGCGCTAGAGCTTCTTCGTTGCAGCCAACTGCATCAGACGCACATGCGGCCACTGGCGTGGATCCCGACCTGCGTCGGGATGACGGTGTGAGGAGGCAGGAGCCTCGCATGACGGCTTGGTGGTTTCCAACAACAGTAACGCGGTGTAGTTAGAATTACGCGCCCGGCTGTGCGGAGCGCAGTCGTCGAGCGCACAAAAAAGCTATTTGCTGTCGCCAGCGTCACGGTCGAGCACCGCGATAAGCCGTTCGCGGATGGCATCCTGCCTCGCCTCGCGCTCGATCTTCTTGCCGGTGAGATCGGTAACGTAGAACACGTCGACGGCCTTCTCGCCGAACGTAGTTACATGCGCGGATGTGATGTCGAGCAGCAGATCCGACAGCGTGCTCGTCAGCTCATACAGCAGGCCGGGACGGTCGCGCCCCGCCACCTCGACCACCGTGTAATTATCAGATAACGCATTATTGATGATGACATCGGGTTCAACGGTGAAGGCCAGCACCCGCCGCGGCGGCGCAGCTCGCTCGGCTAAAAGTGTGTCGAGCCACGCATCGCCGCGCAACAGCCGCTCGATGAGAGCGCCGATGCGTTGACCACGGCGCAGTTCGTCCTCGTCGGTCTCAAATGCGCGATTGAGAACGAAGGTATCGAGCGCACGGCCATCGCGCGTGGTCATGATGTGCGCGCCAGCGATGTTCGCGCCGGTGGCGGCGCATGCACCCGCCAGTAGTGCCAGCAATCGCGGATGATTGGGCGCGACGACGGTCAACTCGGTGATGGCGGTGAACGCATCCGTGTGCGTATCGGTGGCGACGGCCAGTCCTTCCTGCTCCGCCTTGCGCAACAGGCGCGCATGCTCGATGCGATGCTCAGCATCGGTGCGCAACCAGTAATCGGGATAGTGCTGATCGATGTAACGATCGATCTCCTCCGGCGCCCAGTCGGTCAATTCGCGCCGCAACGCATCCTGCGCCTCGGCGACACGCTCGCTGCGCTTGATCTGTGTATGGCCGCCAGCCACGAGCGGTTCAGTCTCGTGATAGAGGGTGCGCAGGAGCTGACCCTTCCAGCCGTTCCACACCCCCGGACCGACAGCACGGATATCCGCAACGGTAAGCAGCAACAGCAGCTTCAGGCGCTCCGGGCTTTGCACCACATCGGCAAAATCGCGGATGGTTTTTGGATCCGACAGATCGCGGCTGTGCGCGATGTTGCTCATGGTGAGATGCTGCTCGATCAGCCACGCAACGGTTTCCGTTTCAGCCGCGGTGAGACCAAAGCGCGGCCCCAGCTTGCGCGCGACGCGGGCGCCGACGATGGAATGATCTTCAACGCGTCCTTTGCCGATGTCGTGCAGAAAAGCCGCAACATAAAGCGCCCGCCGATTCTTGATTGAACTGATGATCTTGGTTGCAAGCGGAAGCTCGTCGACAGCACCACCGCGTTCGATGTCAGCGAGCATGCCGACCGTTCGCAGCAGATGCTCGTCAACCGTATAGCTGTGATACATGTTGAACTGCGTCATGCCGACAACGCGGCCGAACTCCGGCACGAAACGCCCCAGCACACCCGCTTCGTTCATGCGCCGCAGCGACATCTCCGGATTTTCATGCCCGCTCAGCAACTCAAGAAAGATGCGATTGGCTTCCGGGTCGTTGCGCAGGTTGTCGTCGATCAGCAACCTCGATTGCCGTAGCAGGCGGATCGCATCGGGATGCAGAAATGAATTCGACAGATGCGCCGCAGAAAAAAAGCGTACGAGATTTACCGGATCGCGGCGAAATACATCTGAGTCCGATACATTGAGGCGATCGTTCTCAACCCTGAAATCGGTGCGCGTGCGCAACTGACGGCGCTGCTTCCAGCTCGATGGCCGGAAATAGCTGCCAATTGCCGGCGTGCCCTTGAGCTGCTGCATTTCCAGCGCCGAACACAGGATGGTGGTGAGATCGCCCACATCTTTCGCGACAAGAAAATAATGCTTCATGAAGCGTTCGACGCCGCGCAGGCCTCCGCGATCATTGTAGCCGAGTTGTCGCGCCATCCATGGCTGCACGTCAAACGAGAGCAACTCTTCGGCGCGGCCTGAACCGAAGTGCATGAAGCAGCGCACCGTCCATAGAAAATCTTCGCACCGCCGATAGGTCGCAACTTCAGAAGGGCGAAAAATTCCAGCCGCGACGGTCATCGCGCCGACGCCCTGGCCGTAAATGTATTTCGACAGCCAATGCAGCGTATGCAGATCGCGTAAGCCGCCTTTGCCGTCCTTGACGTTGGGCTCCACCTTGTAGCGGCTCTCGCCCGCCACGCGGTGTCGCGCATCGTGTTCGGCCATCTTCGCGTCTATGAAGGCGCGCGCCGTACCCGCAACAACCTCGGTGTGGAAGCGGTCCTCAAACTCGCCGAAAAGTTGACCGTCGCCGTAAATCAGGCGGGCGTCGAGCAAGGCAGTGCGGATGGTGATGTCGGAGCTGAGCTTGATGCACTGGTCGATGGTGCGCGTGGCGTGCCCGACCTTGAATCCCAGATCCCACAGCGCATAGAGAATGTATTCGGCGACGCTCTCAGCCCATGCCGTTTTTTTGTAGGGCAGCAAAAACAGCAGATCGATGTCCGACCCCGGCGCCAGCAGACCGCGCCCGTAGCCGCCGGTTGCAACAATAGCCATCCGCTCCGCGTCGGAAGGATTGGTGGCCCGGTAGATGTTGTCGACCGTGTAATCGTAGAGCAGACGGATCAGCTCATCCTGAAAGTGCGACAACCCCTCGGCGCACTGGCGGCCGCGATGACCGACCTCAAGCTGCGCCCGTGCCAGCGCGCGGGCATCGGCAACGAGGCGCTTTAGCCGTTCGACCACCGCGTTACGCGCCTTGTCGGCGACGCCGCCGTGTTCACGCAGGATGGCGGCAAGCTCGGCGCGCATTGCCGCCGGATCGAAATAGGGCGCTGGTGTCTGTTCGTTGGCCGTATCCATACGTGTTTCGCCAGCGACCCTTCTCAATTGCAAGCGGCCCTACCGTGCGCCCCGCCTGTTTAACGTCTCACTTAGTTCGGAAGCACTCTACGAATGCTTCGTTCGTAGCGCCTTGAGCCGATAGATAGCATCCAGCGCCGCGCGTGGCGTCAACTCATCGGGCTGCATGGCATCAAGCGCCATTTCCAACGCTGTGGGACCGGCGGGCTGAGGCGGCGGCGCTGCGGGCTGGCTTGCTGCAAACAGCGGCAGGTCATCCAGACCGCCATTGCGCGCGCCCTTCCCGCGTTCCGACTTTTCCAGCAGCGCCAGAACTTCTCGCGCGCGGCCAACGACACCCTCCGGCAAGCCGGCGAGCTTGGCGACCTGAATACCATAGGAGCGGTCGGCCGCGCCTGACTTAACTTTGTGCAGAAAGACGATATCATCCTGCCATTCGCGCACGTCGATGGTGACATTGACGACGCCCGCGAGACGGCGCGCCAGATCGGTAAGCTCGTGGTAATGGGTGGCGAAAAGTGCGCGTGCGCGCAGCACATCGTGCAGATATTCCACCGTTGCCCACGCGATCGACAGGCCATCGAAGGTGGCCGTGCCGCGCCCGATCTCATCCAGAATGACTAAAGATCGATCACTTGCCTGATTGAGTATCGCCGCTGTCTCGACCATCTCGACCATGAATGTGGAGCGGCCGCGCGCCAGATCGTCCGAGGCGCCGACACGGCTGAACAGGCGGTCCAGCGCACCGATGGTGGCGGAGCGGGCGGGAACGTAAGCGCCCATTTGCGCCAGCACAGCGATGAGCGCGTTCTGGCGCAGGAAGGTTGATTTGCCCGCCATGTTGGGGCCGGTGACGAGCCAGATGTTGCCGTCGTGCTCGCTTGTGGCGGGCGCGTGCGCGACCCCCGCTGTATCGTCTTCCGATGCTGATGCGCCAGCCGACAACACGCAGTCGTTTTCGATGAACGCTCCCGCCTTCGCAGCCCGAAGCGCCTGCTCCACCACGGGATGGCGTCCGCCGCGAATATCGAACACGCGACTATTGTCGACGACGGGGCGGACGTAATCTTCCTCACGCGCCAGTTCCGCCAGCGCCGCTGTGGCGTCCAGCTCTGCCAAGGCTGCCGCGATGCGTCCGAGGCCATCGACACTGGCCTCAATGGCGCGCGCCAGATCGGCAAATATTTCCTGCTCAAGACTGAGCGCACGCTCGCTTGCCGATGCGATGCGACCTTCGATCTCGCTAAGCTCAATGGTGGTGAAGCGGACAGCGCTGGCCATCGTCTGGCGATGGCGAAACTCGGATGAGAGCGGCTCTTCAAGCAGCGGCTTGGCGTTGCCCTGCGTGACCTCGATGAAATAACCCAGGATATTGTTGTGGCGCACCTTGAGCGATTTAACGCCGGTCTGCTCGACGTATTTCGCTTCCAGACCGGCTATGACACCGCGGCCATCTTCTTTCAGGCGGCGCACATCGTCCAGCTCGGTGCGATATCCCGGCCGCACGAAATTGCCGTCGCGTTTCAGGTGCGGTGGATCTTCGACCAGCGCGTCGGTGAGCATGGCGCTGAGATCGGGCGTCACCGCGCGCTGTTCGCTCGCGATGCGCTGCAGCTCCTCCGGCAAGCCGATGCCGGAAGTCTCGTTCTCAAGCAGATCGGCGCAGCGGGCGGCACAGGCTAGGCCATCGCGCACGGCGGCGAGATCGCGCGGCGAACCACGCCCGAAGCTGAGCCGCGACGTGGCACGGGCGATGTCGGGGGCGGCGTTGAGCGCAGCACGCAGATCGGAGCGCAGAGTTTCCTGACCGATGAGATAGCCGACCGCATCGAGCCGCGCGTTGATGCGCGCAACATCGCGCAGCGGGCTGGCGAGACGGGCGGCAAGTTCACGCGCGCCGCTGCCGGTAACTGTGCGGTCGATGGCCGACAGCAGACTGCCCTGCCGGTCGCCCGACGCCGAACGCACCAGCTCCAGACTGGCACGGCTGGCGGCATCGATGAGCAGAATGGAATCGGAACCGGAACGCTTCGGCGGGCGCAGCGCGGGCTGCTGGCCCATCTGCGTCAGCTCGATGTATTTCAAGATGGCGCCGAGCGCGGCCAACTCAGCACGGGTGAAGCTGCCGAAGCCGCCCAGTTCCGCCACCTTGAGATGCTTTTTGAGGCTCGCTTCACCGCCGAGGCTGTCGAAGTATGCGTTCGGAACCGGCGTTGCAGCCGCGCCGAGCCGGACGATCCAGCCGCGTACATCGGCATCGGCGAGCACTGCGTCGGATGTGATGACTTCGCCGGGGGCAAGTCGCGCAAGTTCGCCCGGCAGATCGGCAGCGGCGATCTCGCCGACCTCCATCTCACCGGTTGAGATGTCGACGGAAGCAAGCGCGTAGGAACCCGCGCTGCCGCTGCCTGCTACAGCCTGCACGGGGGGCCTGAACAGCGCCGTGAGATAGTTGCGGACCTTGGCGTCGAGCAGCGCTTCTTCCGTGATCGTGCCCGGCGTGACCAGCCGCACGACGTCACGGCGGACGACCGACTTGGAACCGCGCTTGCGCGCCTCGGCCGGATCTTCGAGTTGCTCCGCCACGGCGACGCGATGGCCAGCGCGGATGAGACGCTGCAGATATTCGTCGGCGCGGTGCACGGGCACGCCGCACATGGGGATGTCCTGCCCCGCATGCTTGCCGCGCTTGGTGAGCACGATGCCGAGCGTCGCGGCGGCGATGGCGGCGTCCTCAAAGAACAGCTCGTAGAAATCGCCCATGCGATACCAGAGCAGGCAATCAGGATGCGCAGCCTTGATCTCCAGGAACTGCGCCATCGAGGGCGAAGCGTCGGCAATGGCTGACGGCGTGGTGAGCGGTTGGCCGGTTGCAGCGGAGGCGGTTGCCCCAGCGGAAGCAGCATCACCGGCGGCCGCGTCGGCTACAGCGCCGATGCCAGCCTGATCGTCAGCGAAGCCGGAATTGTCGTCAGTGGCGGGGGCTGCCACGTAAGCGCCGGTTCGCTGCTTCGCCTGTGCTTCTTTACCGGCCATTGGCGGCCATCCCCCACATCCATCGCCTTACGTCTTTAGGCGGAGACCACGACCGCCCACATGACGGTTCGCCGTACCTGCCCAAGCGGCCGGGCGCAATGAAATCAGGTGTTTCTTTCACATGCAAAGCGATGCGGCTTTACGCTTCGTCACAACCTGCGTGCCTAGTATAGCCAATGGCTTGATTGTTTATGCGCACCCGCACGCCTATGGTGCGGGGCTTTTCAACAGAATATCCCCAGAGGACGCACAGTTTCTCCAATGAGCTCTTCCCGTAATCCGAAAGCCGAAGCCGTTCATTTCACCGATCAAGAAGCGCTACAGTTCCACGCGCAGGGAAAGCCGGGAAAACTGGAGATCACACCGACAAAGCCGCTGGCGACACAGCGGGACTTGTCGCTGGCCTATTCGCCCGGCGTTGCGGCACCCGTGCACGCCATCGCCGAGAACCCGCACGCGGCCTATGACTACACGAACAAAGGCAATCTCGTTGCTGTGGTTTCGAACGGGACGGCAATTCTGGGTCTCGGTAATCTGGGGGCGCTGGCCTCCAAGCCGGTGATGGAGGGCAAGGGCGCGCTGTTCAAGCGCTTCGCCGACATCGACGCCATCGACCTGCTGGTCGACACCCAGGACACCGAGGAGTTCATCAACTCGGTGCGGTTCCTTGGCCCCTCATTTGGCGGCATCAACCTTGAGGACATCAAGGCGCCGGACTGCTTCATTATTGAGCAGCGCCTGAAAGAGCTGATGAACATCCCGGTGTTCCACGACGACCAGCACGGCACCGCCATCATCTGCGCAGCCGGACTGATCAATGCAGCTGCACTGACGGGGCGTGAGCTGAAGGACTGCAAGCTGGTGGTGAACGGCGCGGGCGCGGCTGGCATCGCATGCCTTGAACTCGCCGTTGCCATGGGCATCCCCAAGAGCAACGTGATCCTGTGCGACACCAAGGGCGTCGTCTATCAGGGCCGCAAGGAAGGCATGAACCAGTGGAAGTCCGCCTACGCGGCGGACACCAAGGCGCGCACATTGGCCGAAGCGCTGGAAGGCGCGGACGTGCTGTTCGGCCTGTCGGCCAAGGGCGCTGTTACCGCCGACATGGTGCGATCGATGGCGGAGAAGCCGATCATCTTCGCGATGGCCAATCCTGATCCGGAAATCACGCCGGAAGAAGTGGCGGCGGCGCGCAGCGACGCCATCGTAGCGACGGGCCGCTCCGACTATCCAAACCAGATCAACAACGTGCTGGGCTTCCCGTTTATCTTCCGTGGCGCTCTGGACGTGCAGGCCTCAACCATCAACGAAGCGATGAAGATTGCCGCAGCCGAAGCGCTGGCGGCGCTGGCACGTGCAGAAGTTCCCGATCAGGTTGCAGCAGCCTACGCGGGCCGGCAACCGAGCTTCGGTCCGGAGTACATCATTCCGGCACCGTTTGACCCGCGCCTGATCGTTACCGTCGCCACAGCTGTTGCCAAGGCAGCGATGGATTCAGGCGTGGCGCGGCGGCCCATCGTCGACATGGATGCTTACACTGCGCAACTGCGCGGGCGCCTCGATCCGCTGGCCGGGTGGCTGCAATCGACCTACGCCGCGGTGCGTGCAAATCCGAAGCGGGTTGTGTTTGCCGAAGGCGAAGAAGCAGCGGTGATCCGCGCAGCGCACACGTATTTCACCGAGGGCTTCGGTGTACCGATCCTGATCGGCACAGAAACCGTGGTCCGCCGGCGCTTCAAGGAGCTGGGCATTCCACTGCGGCCGGAATTCCAGATCTACGACACGCGCAAAAGCACGCACGTGGAAGAGTTCACCAACTATCTTTACGCGCGCCTGCAGCGGCGCGGCTATCTGAAGCGTGATTGCCAGCGCCTTGCCACCAACGAACGCAACGTGTTCGGCGCGCTGATGGTGGCGCACGGGATGGCGGACGCACTCGTTACCGGTGTGACGCGTAGCTGGACCAACGTTTTTGACGAAATCACCCGCGTGCTGGACGAAGAGCCTGGCCACCACCTGATCGGCGCATCGATGGCGCTGCTGCGTGGCCGCGCCGTACTGATTGCCGACACCAGCGTGCACGACATGCCGGACGCGGTGCAGCTTGCCAACATCGCAACCGAAGCCGCGCGCTCCGCCCGCAGCTTTGGCATGGAACCGCGCGTCGCGTTTCTCGCCTACTCCACGTTTGGTCAGCCGAAGGGCGAACGCTCCGATCAGGTGCGCGAAGCCGTGGCGATTCTCAGCGAACGGCAGGTTGATTTCGAGTTCGATGGCGACATGGCCGCCGATGTTGCGCTGAACCGCGATCTGATGCGGCATTATCCGTTCTGCCGCTTGTCGGACACGGCCAATGTGCTGGTGATGCCAGCGTTCCACGCCGCATCGATCTCGACCAACATGCTGAAGGAGCTGGGTGGCGCAACGGTGATCGGGCCCATACTGGTTGGATTGTCCCGCCCGGTGCAGATCTGCGAGTTTGGCGCCAAGGACTATGACATCGTCAACATGGCCGCCATCGCGGCACATGATGCCGGCCGCAAAGGCTGACCTGCAAACCTGTTCGGCACCAAGACTATGACATCGGGCGATGCTTCTCAGGCTTCGCCCGATTGCGCCGCGTGATTCATCACCGGCAAGTCGATGATGAAACGCGTGCCACCATTAGCGCGCGAACTGCACGTGATGGTGCCGCCGATACCCTCAACGATCATGCGGCAGAACGACAGCCCAAGACCTGTTCCGACGCCAATGCGCTGCGTCGTCACATAGGGCGCGAACACGCTATCGATGATTTGCGGCGGGATGCCCAGACCGGTATCTGAGACGATGATGCTGTTGCGGTTCTCGCCGCGCTTCAGAGCGATGGTGAGATTTGGTTCAGGCGCGCGCTCATCCTCGCCTTCCAACGCGCGCTCACGAATCGCGCGCAAGCCGTTCTGCATCAGATTGAACAGCACGTGCGTCATCAACAGGTCCGACCCCTTGAAGCTGAAATCTTCTTCAAGCTCCATCCGAACGATGCCACGCTCATCCGGCCGGAAGCTGTAACGCTCAACGGCGGTGAGCACGATGGACGACATGCGCTGGAGATCACCCGCGTCTCCATCGGAATGCGCGTCACCGGCGTTGCCAAGCATGAGGTCGATGACCGAATTGGCCGATGTCACGTGCTGCTGCATCCGCCGGATCGAACCGATAATTTTCTGACGGGCCGCTGATTCCGGTAGCCGGCTCAAAAGCCACTCGCAGCCATCGGCCTCAAGACGAATACCGGCCAGCGGCGTTCTGCATTCATGCGCGACTTGATCGGCAAGCGCAGCCGCCTCATTCTCGCGCTCAGCAACCTCCGATGCCTGCATGTGACGAAGCGCAAACGCGGCAGCGAGCACGGCGCCATAAACCGGCAGCATCTCTAGCCAAGCAGCCGGAAGCGGCGCGCCATCCGTTACGATGAGAAACACACCCATCGCCGCCAGTACGCCGATGACAACAGCGGCAATGCCATTGGGAACATCATAAAGCTGCACGGCAACGATGAGGCTGGCTATGGCCACGACCGGCCACACAGAGCTCTCGGCATTCATCAGCAGCATGAGCGTACTGAAAAACGGCAGACAATAAAGCAGCGCCGCGTAGGACACCGCCAACACATGCCGCCGCATATCAATCGGCCAATGGTTTTTCGCTGCGATCATGACGCTCAATCCCCAGCCCATTGCAAACCAGACGCCGACAGATCGCTGAGGCAGCGGCGTCAGAGACGAGTACAGGAAGTAACCGACTGGAAACGCCATCACCCCGAAGGCCGCCGCAAGACGAAGGCTTCGCTCAGTACGCAAATAGTTGCAGCCAAAGCTATGCAGCAGTGCGCGCCCAATAGAACTTGCATGGCGCTCGACAGCGACCTTCGAACGGCGCACTGCGGCTGCACCGGCCAACGGCATTAGCGACAAACGTGCTGATAATTGAAGCATCTAAATTTTTAGCCGAGGATGTACCAGATCCGATACGAAAGCATAGTACGAACATCTTACGGAAAGTGCTTCATTCGGTCTGGACACCTGAGCCATGACGCCATTTTTTCATTCAACATCAATTCTAGCTCTCGATGACGATCCGCTGTTTTTGGAAAGCCTGGTCTTTCAGTTCTGCGATGATATTTCGTGCCAAACTTTTTCCCGGACTGACGCAGCGCTTGAGCATTTGATTAACCAGGCGGGACAACATCCCTGCTATTCGCGCATGTATGATCTCGTCGCGCTGCCATCTGCGGGCCTACGCGCAGCCATGCGCAATCCATCCGATGCATTGCTGTGTGCTGATGTTTCCGGTTTGCGATCGATCATCGACGACCCGAGTAGGCAACTGCGCATATCGGTGGCCATCGTTGACTACGACATGCCGGACATGGATGGACTGGAGTTCTGCCGCGCCATCCGCGATCTGCCGGTAAAGAAAATATTGCTGACCGGCAAAGCCGGGCTGGAAGTTGCCGTCGAGGCCTTCAATGACGGGCTTATCGACTGCTTTCTGCAAAAGCAGGACCAGAACGCCAGTCAAGCGCTGCGCAACGCCATTCAAAAGCTGCAACAGCTGTATTTCAGCGACGTATCGCGCCCGATTTCAAACGCGCTTGAGCTTTGCGGCAGCACATGGTTCAGCGATCCCGCAGCGCGCGATCTGATCCAGAATACGGTCGATGATCTCGACATGGCAGAATACTGCCTTTCGACAACACCGCCGGGCGTCGTCATGCGCGACGATGCCGGCAACGAAGCATTCATGCTGATTTCAGATCGCAGCGAGATTGACGCGCAGATCGCTGCTGCCGACGCACGCGGCGCACCGGACGAACTGATCAATCAGCTATCGAGCGGCAAATCACAATCGTGGTTTCCAACGCCTGACGGGCGCTACAGCGCCGACTATTATTCACGATGGCAGGCACATACGTGGCCCGCTGACAATCTGCATGGCGAGAATCACTGGATGCACAGCCTGATACCTGTTGGTGGCGCATGCTTTCTGGATGACATGCGCAAAATTGCGTGACGCGAACAACCTGCGCCACCCGTTACCAATCGATAATATTACCTCCGCATACATCTTTCCTAACCGACGATGAAAACCCTAAACTTTGAAGGGCAATTAGCAATGTAGAGACTATCTCTGATGTACATCAGAGTAGATTGTTCATTACAGGATTTTGAGCCGTGGCAAGCATTTCCCGCCGCAACGCCGCCGATACTGCGAAAAAACGGCCGCATACAGACCATTCCAACGCAGAGCCCCGGCAAATCGCGAGACTTCGCGCCAGCTTTGACGCTCAGCTCGCCGAGCTGCTGAAGCGCAACAGCGAGCTTGAACGACTGAACTCATCCATGGAAGCCGCCATCGATCATATGGGGCGCGGGCTCTCCATGTTTGACAGCGAACAACGGCTTCTTGTGTGCAACAGGGCCTATGCCGATGTTTACATGCTGCCGCCCGAGCTTACGGCACCCGGTACGCCTTTCGTCGAAATCCTGCGCTATCACCTTAAACGCACGACCGGCGCTGACACGTCTGGAAAAGGCGCTGCGGAATGGATCCAGGATCACATTGCGCGCCTGCAGATTGAAGGCCACATCGAAGAGGTGCAGCGCCTTGCTGACGGACGCGTCATCCGTGTCAGCTATCGCCCGCTTGCCGGTGGCGGCTGGGTGGATATGCAGGAGGACATCACTGCACAACGCCGCTCTGACGAAAAGATCGAATGGCTGGCGCGCCACGACACGCTGACGGAGATTCCGAACCGGTTTCACTTTCGCGAACACCTGACGAAGCAGTTCAGAACCTATGACACCAGCAAGGGCTTCGCGCTGCTCTGGCTCGATCTTGATCACTTCAAGGATGTCAACGACCAGCTTGGCCATCTTGTCGGTGACGGGCTCCTGAAGAGCGTTGCCGACCGCCTTCGCAGCTGCCTGCGGGCTGGCGATATAGTCGGCCGGCTTGGCGGCGACGAGTTCGCAATCCTGCAATGTGGTGCGGACCGACCCGAACTGGCCGAAGCACTGGCAAGGCGCGTGCTGGACCGCATCCGGCTGCCACATGAGGTTGCCGGACACTCGCTGTTTACGGACGTCAGCATTGGCATCGCCCTTGCCCCGATGCACGGACAGACGCCAGAGCAGCTTCTCGCCAGCGCTGATCTTGCTCTCTATCAGGCGAAGTCACGCGGCCGCGGCCTGCATGCCGTATTTTGCCAGCAGACCATGGGAACACCCGCATCCGTGCTAAGCCCGCTACGCGCAGAGCTTGAACACGCCGTCGAGCGATCCGAACTCGTGCTGCACTATCAGCCCATAGTTGATCTGCAGAAAGGCGAGGTATCGTGTTGCGAGGCTTTGATGCGCTGGAAGCATCCCAGTCGCGGCATGATTGCCCCTGCGGATTTCATCCCGATTGCAGAAGAAACCAAGCTGATCGTGAGCATGGGTAAATGGGCACTTCAGCAGGCATGCACCGACGCGTTGGACTGGCCAGCCTCGACAAAGGTGGCTGTGAACCTTTCAGCGGTGCAGATTGAGTGCGGCGACATATATGAGATTGTCACCGATGTGCTGATGCAGACGGGCCTGCCGCCCGAGCGGCTACAGCTTGAAATTACCGAATCCGTTCTGATGCGTGACCGGGCGCGGACGCAGGAAGTGCTGAGCAAACTGCACGATCTCGGCGTGATGATTTCGCTCGATGACTTCGGATCCTGCTTTGCAACGCTGAGCTATCTGCGCAGCTTTCCGTTCCGCAAGATCAAGCTGGACCGAAGCTTCGTGCGCGACATCCCCCAGCATCGCGACTGCGTAACCATCGTGAAATCGGTGGCCGACCTTGCCCGCGAACTGGACATGCATTCTGTGGCTGAGGGCGTGGAGACAGCCGCGTGCCTTACGACGGTGCGCAACGCCGGATACAGCGAGGCGCAGGGCTTTTACTTCAGCCCAGCGGTACGCGCCAGCGGTGTGGAGCGCGCACTGAGACTGTGCGCGCAGCGGTTTTCGGCGGCAACAGCACCAACGGATGGCCAGCACATCCCAAGCATTTACGCCTAGAGCGCTGCCGGAAAAACTGACTGGCTGCTTTTCCGACGGCATTCCGGGCAGAATGGTTGTCAAGCGTCGACGGACACCCTGCTCTTGACCTCGGTCGGCGCCCCGAAATGCTCGAAATAACGCGGATCGATTTTCTCAACGGGGAGAATGATCAGCACGTCGGTTGTGCCGAACTGACGGTCAACAACGGCGCCATCGCCGACGAATGCACCGAGGCGCAGATAACCCTTTACGAGCGGCGGCAACGCCTTCAGCGCGGCCTTAGCGTCGATCTGGTCGGCAGGCAGCCGGTTCATGGGAACGTGCAAATGCGGATGCGCTGCACAGCGCCATTCAGCCGGGGCCAGCGCGTTCTGATGCAGGAAGCTGAGCGCCATGGCGTGCTGGTCGGGATCGGTGCCCGGCAGACTTGCGCAACCGATCATCACATCGACCTTATGCTCGCGCACATACGTCCACAGGCCATGCCAGAGCAGTTCAACCGTGCGCTTGTTGCGATAGGGCTCCAGCACGCATGAACGGCCGAGCTCCATAAAGCGATGATGTGGCCGGGCGGCAATCAGCGGCGCGATGTCGTATTCGCTTTGCGTGTAGAAGCCCAGCGTGCGCTCCGCCACCTCCTGACGCAGCACGCGATAGGTGCCGACGACCTTCTGCCGGCGAACACTGCCCCATGCCTCATTAGCAATCGGCAGGTTACCATCAACCACCAGCAGGTGATCGCAGACGGCATCGTAGGGATCCTGATCCCGGCGCGTCATCTCGGCCCGCTTGGTGGGGATGGCGGACATCTCTTCATAGAAAACGCTGTAGCGCAGACGCTGCGCCAGCTTGATGTCGCGCCAGCGACGCGTGAGCTTGACCTCAAGATTGCCGATCTTGCCGTAGACCTTGTCCTGCTTGCGCAGGCGGAACGGCGTAGCGCTGGCGCCGTTCAGCGTATGCAGAGCCAAAAGACCACCGGGAACCGCTTGCAGTCGGGGGCTACGTGCCAGCCGGCTGGCCATCCGCCGCGCCGTATCCTTCATGCTCGGTCTCTCCGCTCAAATCACACCCCATCATAGGATGCGCGCCGCATGCCTTGAAGTGCCAAGCGCGGCTTCCCCCACACCAGTCCATTATGGATTTTTCCCAATGGCGACAGGTGGCTATCACGCTTCCATGACAGACTTTAGGCTTTCTTACGGCGCTAAGGGTCCGCTTGCCCGTGACAAAAGAGCAGCTATGACGGCCGGACCCAAAATTGCTGCGCGTTTGCCGTGACATAGCCGGGATGCAGGGCAATCGGCAAAGTCGCTGGTGAGATCGCATTCTTCAGAATGGCAGCCAGCTCAGCCGACCTATTTTTTGCACCGGTGACTCCCCTACGCGGAGCCGGCGCATTTTGGTGAGCGCTGGCGACTCTCCTTCGGAGAGCCGGCCGCCAGCGCGTGATTGTTGTCATGGATCGGCGGGCAAACGGCAGGAGCTGGTTATTGAGCCCTGGCGAGGGACAACTGGCCGAACCAGCGGTCCAGCAACGCTTCCAGATCGCGGCGATCGAATGGCTTGGCCAGATAATCATCCATCCCGGCCTCGCGATAACAGGCCTGATCCTCAGCAAAGGTGTTTGCCGTCAACGCGACCACCGGCGGAGAAACAACCGGCAACGGGCAATCGGCATAAAGCGCCTTGATGGTGCGGGTGGCCTCGATGCCGTCAACCTCCGGCATGAAGACGTCCATTAGAATGAGATCGTAGGCTTTGGTTTCGCCATTTAGCGTTTCACGCACAGCAGCGATAGCTTCGGCCCCGTTACGCGCGCAAACATAATCACAGGCGCATTTTTCAAGCACGCGGCTGGCCAGCAGCGCGTTGATCTCGTTGTCCTCAACCAGCAGCACACGCCGGGGCGAGGCCGGGCGCACTGCGCTGCCATGCTGGTCATGAGAAATGGCCAGAGGAAGTTGCGGCGTTGCGGCCTGCGCGGCGGCCACCGGACGCAAGCCGAGATGCATCAGCATGGACGACGGGCGCACAGGCCGGACGAGGTACGCATCAAAACCAAGGGCGCGAAAATCGGCCAGGTCGGAGCGGGTAAGCACGTCGATCAGCACGGCGCCCAGAACCTTGCCCTGACGATTGAAGCCCCGGGCAGCAGCCAACAAAGTGCCGGCGGCCGATGGTCCGACACTGCCGTCGATAATGATGCGATCGAAGGGTGCGTCCGCGTGCGCTGCCGCTTCGAGCGCGGCGATGGCGCCGTCAAACTCGCACTCCGCAGCGGTAACGCCAACCTGCCCCAATGCTTCCGACAGAGCGCGCCGCTCAAGAGAACGATCGAACGCCAGCAACACGCGCGCGTCGTGGTGACGGGCAGCATCCAACGGCTGCAGCGCGTGCGCGTGCTCCACCTCCGGCGTGCGCTTGACATGCAGGCTGGCGGTGAACACCGAGCCATTGCCCGGCTCACTTCTGACGCTCACATCACCGCCCATCGCCTGGGCCAATTGCATCGAGATTGCCAGACCGAGCCCTGTTCCGCCCTTGCCGTGCCGGACTGCGGCTTCCGTTTGCTCGAACTCGGCAAATACCGCTTCAGCTTCGGATGCGGTGAGGCCGATGCCTGTATCCTGCACTTCAACGATGAGGGGGATATCGGCGCTGGTCAACGACGAACCGGGCACCGGCATGACGCGCACACTGACGCCGCCCTTGTCGGTGAACTTCACGGCGTTGGAGAGCAGATTGAGCAATATCTGGCGCACGCGTGTTTCGTCGCCAACAATCACCTCCGGCAGAAGACCGCTTACGGACCAGGCGATCTCCAGCCCTTTTTCATGTGCCTTCGGTGCCAGCAACTCGACCGCATCCTGCACGCAATTGGACAGGTTGAACGGGGCTTCGAGCAGGACGAGCTTGCCAGCTTCGATCTTTGAGAAGTCGAGGATATCGCCAATCAGCGCCAGCAGATTCCGCGCGGAATGATCGATGGCCTTGATGTAAGTTTCCTGCTCGGGCGTGTGCGGCGTATCGTGCAGCAGCCCCGACATGCCGATGATGCCGTTCATCGGCGTGCGGATCTCGTGGCTGACGGCAGCCAGAAACCGGCTCTTGGCGCGGCTTGCCGCTTCGGCCTGATCGCGCGCCTCCGCCAGATCCATCTCCCAGCGCCGCTGCTCAGTGACGTCGCGCCCGACGCCCTGCACTTCATAGCCGCCATTGCCGTCGGGCGAGGTAACGACCTGCTCTTCCCATGCGATCCAGCGCGCGCCCGATGCTGTGATTGCGTGCTGCAGATAGCGCTTGGAGCGCACGCCATCGGCAGCCAACAGCGGCGCGCTGCTGTCGTCGGCACTCACGGCGATTGCGAATGGCTGGCCTTCGACAACTTCTCCAGCGTTGGAAAACATCTCGCGGAATGCGCGATTGGCAAACGTGACGTTGCCGCTTGCATCGCGCCTGACGATGGCCTGCTCCTGCGTATCGAGCAGCGCACGGTAGCGGGCCTCGTTCTCGCTCAATTCCCAGCGCGCATCGTGCAGGCATTCAAGATCGCTGTTGATTTCGACGCTCGCAGACTGCCGCTTCTGTGCTCGCTTGTCGACAACCCAGCGCATGGCGAAGAAAATACCGCAACCGGTCAGCACGCCACCCAGGACGCCGATGACTTGCAACAGGGAGAGCGGAGTGGGCAGCAGGGCGAGCATCAGCCCGATGCATCCAAGGCCCGCAATCAACAGCGCGCAGACGGATGCGAGGGCACGGCCAGATTGCGACGGCGTGAGCGCGGTAGCTATGTCGCGATACGGACGCCCGGACAGTACGGCGTCGGCGCCATCGACGGCCGCAGGCGATCCAGCTGCTTCGCCCACGCGGTTCTGCGCGAGCGGGTCATCTGACGCGCCAGAAGAATGCAAACCTTTGTTGCCCACGCCAACGCACCCGAACGCCCACCACAATCAAGCGCGAGCATCCGACGGCGCGCGTTTCAAAACGCTGAAGCAGCTTGGTTAACCGAAGGCTCTACTGTCGCAGTGAACAGGCCCGCGGAGGGCAGGGTGGCCGCTTTGGCAGGCCGACGCGCACCTAGCAGCACGCAGCACAACATTGAACGACGCTCAATCGCGATGCGGCTGATCGAGTTCGCGCGCATCCTCCAGCCGCATGCGCGGAATGCCATCGCGGATCGGAAACGCGAGACCTGCGGCACGGCTTATCAGTTCATGCCCAACGGCATCATATTCGAGACGGGTCTTCGTCAGCGGGCAGACCAGCAGCTCAAGCAGCTTGCGGTCAACTTTGTGCTCCGGGATGTCAGAGCTGTCGGCGATATCTGACATGGAACCGCACCTTATCTTCCGTCAACTGATATGATTCACTCGGAGAACAACGGCACCATGGGCGTGAGCCGTTGCCTTACTGCAAGGTCGTGCCGCTGCCGCCACCGGCAAGTTCCATCTCCGCCAGAGCCACAAGCACTTCAGCGCGGCTTTTCAAATCTGCAGCCTCAAGCAGCGCCTGCTTTTCTTCCATGCCATAGGGAGACATGACGCATAGCGCGTTGATGAGAAACTCGCTGGATGCGCGCTGAATAGCGGCCCAGTCTGCCTCCAGCTTGTTGGCGTCAAGATAAGCCCGCAGCACGCGCAGCAGATTGGGGCGATCGACATACTCCTCGCCCAGGCCTTCGGTGAGATCGCTGGCGAAGCGATCATAACTTACGCTCATGACGCGATACGGCCGACCGGTCAGAGCTTCATCGATGATGTCGTAGCGCGTGACGCCGGTAAGCGTGATCGACAGGCGGCCGTTGTCGACCTCCTGATAGGACGTAACGCGACCGACGCATCCAACGGAACGCAGCGGTACGATCTCGCGCGGGCTTTCCTCATCGTCACTGCCCGGCACGGCCGGCTGGACGATGCCGATCAGGCGATCACCGGCCATCACATCTTCCAGCATCTCCAGATAGCGCGGCTCAAAGACGTTCAGCGGTAGCGTTGCGCGCGGCAACAGAATGGCACCTCGCAGCGGGAAAACAGGGATCCGGGGCGGAAGATCTGCAGGGCGCCGGTAACGATCGGTCGGTGACACAGGTCATAATCCTTCCGCCTCCGATGAGGCTTTGCATCGACAATATCAATCAGGCGAAAAGCAGCGAAGAAAGCCTCCGGCGTCCTTCGATTGCCGCAGGGTCTTTGAAACCCCAGGCCTCGAAAAATTGTACGAGCTGTTTGCGCGCGGCCTCATCGTTCCATTTACGGTCCCGACGCACAAGTTCAAGCAGATGCTCGACGGCATCAGCCTTCTTGTTCTGCGCGGCTAACCCCACCGCGAGATCGAAGCGCGCCTGATGATCAGCGGGATTGGCCTCGACACGCTGCACAAGCGCATCGAGCTCACCGGAATCGCCAGCCTTGCGAGCCAGCTCCAGCGCGGCCTTCACCTGCTGCACAGAGGGGATGGAAGCTTCGGCCTGTGGCACGAGAGCGATCACCTGATCGGCGCGATCGATATCCCCTGTCTGCAGGTAGCAGCGCGCAAGACCGGCCAGCGCAGCGGCGTTGTCCTTATGCTGCTGCAGCACCGCCGCATAGATTTCAGCCGCCGCCTGCACATCGCCTTCCTCAAGCGTCTGCTCGGCCGTGGCGAGAATGGTGGCGATGTCGGCTTCCTCGTCGGCGCCGAGCAGGCGCTCAACGAATGCTTTGACGGCGCTTTCCGGCTGGGCGCCCATAAACCCATCCAGCGGGCGGCCATCGCGGAACGCATAGACCGTCGGCAGGGACTGAACGCGGAGCTGACCGGCGATGCCGGGATGCTCATCAACGTTCACCTTCACCAGCCGCACCTTGCCGTTGTAGCTGCGAACCACTTTCTCAAGGATCGGGGTGAGCTGCTTGCAGGGTCCGCACCAGGACGCCCAGAAGTCGACAATGACAGGAACGCTGCGCGATGCCTCAAGCACGTCCTTGGCAAAAGTCGCCGTCGTTGAATCTTTGATGATGTCGGCACCGCCGCCAGCTGCGGACGACGCCTTCAGATCAAATTCCATACTTTGTTTCTCCTCGCGGCGCGTCAGTAAGCCTGTCACCAGTGCGCAACTCAATACAAAAACTTCACCAGCGGCTCAATTCCACACGGCGGCCAGCGCCGGAACTAAGCCCCAAATCGGCATGCACCACTTCTGTTACAAGCGGCACCGTTTCCCTCAGCTGCCCAATACTGTCCAGCCAAGCCATCTCACGGCGGCGGGCGATCTTCCATCCGGCTCAACGTCTCAATCGTCAACTGGTGCCCACCCGCACGCATGAAGCGCAGCAGATCCTCGCGGGCAATGCTGGTGGTGGCAGTGTTTTCCAGCGGATGACAGTTGACGGTGTCATGCGCCATCAAAGCGGCATCGATCACCACGCGGACCCTGAGCGCAACATCGTTCATCACCGCGAACGCCGTCACCGAGCCGGGCGTGACACCCAGCACTTCAAGCAGCAGCTCCGGCTTGCCAAAACTGAAGCGCCCCGCTCCGAGTTGCCGTGACAATCCCTTCAGATCGACTTTTGTCGTCGATTGGGCGACCACCAGAAACAGCGCACCTTTATCGTCCTTGAGGAACAGATTCTTGGTGTGCGCTCCGGGCAGCTCGCGCTCCAGATCGGCGCTGTCAGCCACTGTGAACAGCGGCCGATGCTCAACCGTGACGGTCTCGATGCCGAGTTCGGCCAGCCGCTCGAACAACTTCTGACGGGAAGCGGGCTGTATGGTTGTGATTGCTGCTGGATCGGTCATGGATTGTCGAGGCCAGGGCGAGGATCTGAAAGCGATTGGCAAAGCGATGCGGCAGTATATAGGCCCAGCATTTGCATATTAGAGGTGAAGAGAGCGCATCCGTTGCCCCGCAGATAACGCGGAGCTCGCCCTTCCACCGCCAAACCATCCTGCAAACTCAACGCTCTGGCCGATCCAGTTAGCATAGTGTTGAGCGATGTCTTGATACGGGACTGAGCCGGCCCTAGCATCCGCCTGCCCTGAATGCAGGAAACCCGATGCGCCGAAGTGCCCTTCTCTCCATCCCGATAACCGTTGCCGCCACGCTGGGCTTTGTCGCGTTCGGATCAGCTCCACTCGCGGGCACTGAGGAGCGTTGGGCGGCATTTGCACCGAACCTGGAAAATTCCGCGCAGGTCGTCTGGGGGGCAACCCAGGATGAAGCCAAGGAAAAAGCGGCGAGCGCCTGCCGTGCCTCATCCGCGACTTGCGCCGCAAAGCCAGCCAACACCAACGGGCTTGGGCATGTCTTCGCCCTCATGTGCTGCTCCGCGCCGGAACGGGGCTGCGCGGCAACCGTAGGCGAAACCCGTCAGATAGCCCTGCATGAAGTGAAGCGTTTGTTTGCCGATGCGGGCTATAGCCAGTGCCGCCTGCAAGGTTATTTCAGCGCCGCCACCGGCCAAAAGGGCTGAAAATGGGCCAAAATTGCGTCGGGCGATCCGGTCGCACCCGGTGTTGTTGAAGACGCTTGCAAAGCCCGCGGAGTTGCGCCATAACGCGGCCTCCGCTGCACTTCGCGGCGTTGATACCCAAATGGAAGCGGGCGTAGCTCAGGGGTAGAGCATTACCTTGCCAAGGTAAGGGTCGTGAGTTCGAATCTCATCGCCCGCTCCAATTAACTCACTGCACAAGCTGGTTTAAATCGCGACGGGATACCCCGGCGATTGCCGGCCTGCGCGTGAGTTCTGACTGCGCCGGGCGCTCGCGGTGATTGTGAGATGTGTCGCGTCTCCGCAGCGGGCAGTGCCGAACCCTCCCACAGACTTGAGCGTACTTTTTTGCATGCTGACATGACCAGCGCGTGAGGCTTCCCACATGCAACAGCGCTACGCGCGCACCTGCATCGCGTCATCTGCTGTGCCGAGGGTGCTCTGCGCCGCTTTGGCTTTTCTTGACAAGATTCGGCGCGACATCCTAAATCCGCCAACGAACGGGGCCGTAGCTCAGATGGGAGAGCGCTGCAATCGCACTGCAGAGGTCAGGGGTTCGATTCCCCTCGGCTCCACCAAATTCTTGGTATAGCTCACGCGCCTGAAGGCGCTCCGCATATGGGCGGCGCTAAGCGCCGGGTCGCCTTGCGACCTGAGCCCTGCGGGCTGATTTTTCGAACGCTTCTGCGCACGATGGAAGGCATTCTGAATCAATGCTTTGCGAACGGCAGCGCCGGCTATCGGCGCGAAATTCTGGCCTATGTGGAACCGTGGTCGAGCCTGCAGACACGGGTCAAGACGCCAACAGTAATCTGGCCGGGCGGCCACGACAGCTGGACACCGCCGATAATGTCGGAGCGGCTGGCGACGCTGCTGCCGAATGCAGAGCGCCATCTGCTACCTGAGCTTGGCCACTACGGCGCGCTGCAACATGCGCTGCATGCGATCTGCGCATACCAACAACGATGATAGAGATCCCGCGAGCGCCGCAATAATCTGCCCGGCATGTGCAGGCTGGCGGCAGTGCCTGAATGGCTTCAGTGATCTGTCCCAGCCCGAGCCGACAACCCGGCGCGCCCCAAAAGTCACTTTCACACGGATTTGCAGTGCGTTACGTCGATTCCCACCCATCTTGCGGTGTACTGGCGCTGGAAAGCCGCTAAACTGCCGCTGGGGAACGTCAGGCGAGGAGGGGCAGGATGGCGGGCAATATCGATGCAGTTATCGCTGCTTTGCGCGTGGTGCTGGACGCCGCCGAGGAAAGCGAAGAGCCGTTTGTGAAGGTTGAAGCGGCCAACCGCTGGATCAAGCAACTTCCCGGCACATGGACCGGCCGCTGGCGCAAGCTGATGCTGAAAGGCGATGGCTCCGGTGATGCGCGCCGCGACGAGTTCGTGGGCCACGTGCGCGCCGTGCTCGCCTTCCTTGAATCGAACAGCAAGGAAACACCGGCCGCACGCAAATGGTGGTCTCTGCGTCGGCGAAGTGCACAGCAGCCTGCAGCCCCCGCCGCAGCACAGGCAGCCGCTGCGGCAAAGCCCGCAAAGGCGCGACCGGTGAACCTGCTGCGCGTGCGCAAGCCGATGCCGGGCGTACATTGAGAACTGGTTCTCTTTTTGAGCCGGCGACTTCCCCTCCGGGGGCCATGGCCGCAAATAATCTGCATTCAGATTAAATCATCGCCATCGACTTCATCGTAGAATTGCCACGCTCAGCACTTGTCTCCCGCGTGCGGCTGCATACGTCCAATGATGCGCGGGGCGGCTGCCCTTGCCTGTGATCTGGTCGGCCTTGACCCACGCATTACTGGAAGCGCTCACAGCATCCATCGGACCGCAGGCGTTGCGGCGAACACAGCCATAGCAACGAGACGCTTCCTCAGATCCGAACTCGGAGGATGGCACTCATGGCGAAGATACTCACCGTTCTTTATCCTGATCCCGTCGACGGGCAGCCGAAATCCTATGCCCGCGACGACATTCCGAAGCTCGATCACTATCCGGGCGGGCAGACCTTGCCGACGCCGAAGGATATCGACTTCAAGCCTGGCGAGTTGCTAGGCAGCGTTTCGGGCGAACTTGGCCTGCGCAAGTTTCTGGAAGATCAGGGGCACACGTTTATCGTGACTTCGGACAAGGACGGCCCCAATTCGGTTTTTGAAAAGGAGCTGCCCGACGCGGACATCGTGATCTCGCAACCGTTCTGGCCTGCGTATCTCACCGAGGAGCGGCTGAAGAAAGCGAAGAAGCTGAAGCTGGCGATCACCGCAGGCATCGGATCGGATCACGTTGATTTAGATGCCGCGATGAAGAACGGCGTTACCGTTGCGGAGGTGACATATTCAAACTCAATCAGCGTCGCCGAGCATGTGGTGATGATGATCCTATCGCTCGTACGCAATTATCTTCCGTCGTATGAATGGGTGAAGAAGGGCGGCTGGAATATCGCCGACTGCGTGGAACGCTCATACGATCTGGAAGGCATGAACGTCGGCACGGTTGGTGCCGGACGCATCGGGCTGGCGGTGCTGCGCCGCCTGAAACCGTTTGACGTGAAGCTGCACTATACCGATCGACATCGGCTGCCCAAGGAGGTCGAGAAAGAACTTGGCCTGATCTATCACAAGGACGTCGAGTCGCTGGTGAAGGTTTGCGATGTGGTGACGATCAACGCACCGCTGCATTCGGAAACCGAGCATCTGTTCGACGCCAAGATGATCGGGAAGATGAAGCATGGCGCATACCTCATCAACACGGCACGGGCGAAAATCGTTGACCGTGACGCGGTGGTGAAGGCGCTGGAAAGCGGACAGCTCGCTGGATACGCAGGCGATGTCTGGTTCCCGCAGCCGGCACCGAAGGATCATCCGTGGCGGAAGATGCCGCATCACGGCATGACGCCCCACATCTCCGGCACGTCGCTTTCGGCACAGGCACGTTATGCCGCCGGCACACGCGAAATCCTGGAGAACTACTTCGCTGGCAAACCGATCCGGACCGAGTATCTGATCGTCGACAAGGGCAAACTGGCTGGAACGGGCGCGCATTCCTACAGCGGTGGCGATGCGACGAAGGGCGTTGACGAGTCGATCAAGTATCGCAAGAGCGCGTGATTACCGCGAGCATGACGGCAGCACCATTGCAGTGACCTGATGCTCGGGGGCGATAAAAGAAACGGGCGGTGCTGCTCCAAGAGAGTGGCCCGCCTTTTATGTTCTTCGCACCAACTTCACTGGAATCAAGCACCGCGGCCGGCTCCGCGCAGCGGAGTCGCCAGCGCCTAAGCTAAAGTGCCAGCGCCTTAGAAAAAGAATCGCGATGAAAGCGCGAGCGCGGCGAGCGCGAGGGCGCCAAGGAACAGCGCTTCGTTGCGGCGGGCGGCGTGCTCGACGCGGTCGATGTGCAGCTTCAGGCCGCCCAGCTCCGCCAGCTTGCGGTCCATGTCGACGAACGACTTGTAGGTGACGTTCGAATAGGCCTTGCGGTCGCCTTCCATGCGCTCGATGCGCGTTTTCAGGTCGCGGCCAGAGCGCTGCAGCTCAGAAATCTTGTAATTGCGCGAATTTTCAAGGCTCTGGTCGAAGGCGGCGAACCGGCGGCTGCGGTTTACCTCTTCGGTCATCTCGGCAATGGTCGCGCGCGCCTTCTCCAGCTCACGCTCCAGCCGGGCAACGGTGCCATTGATCCGGTCGAACTGCACGGCCGCTTCGGCGACGAAGCCCTCGTGCGCAATCCACTTTCCACTGGCCTTGCCACCCGTATGGGCAGCAGTGACCGATACAATCCGCTCGCTCTGCAACACGACCCAACCCCTTGGTACGTCTCTTTTCCCGGCACCGATTGGGGTATTATCCGGCGTGAGATTTAATGGGGCGTATCCAATTGATGCAAAAAACGAAACTATTCGTTCGCATTGACAGTATTTCCCCCTCGGGCGACAACGCGGACCGCTAACGAAATCTGAACCGAGGGCCCCCGATGTCAGCCAATGTAAACACCGCCGAACTTGCCACCGCCATCGACGCCATGTGGGAAGAGCGCGATGGGATCAGCGCCGGCACCACGGGCGTGATCCGCGACACGGTCGAGACAGCCCTCAACCTGCTGGACAAGGGCGAAGTGCGGGTGGCCGAGAAGGGCGCCGACGGCTGGACGGTCAACCAGTGGCTGAAGAAAGCCGTGCTGCTGTCGTTCCGCCTCAACGACATGGCTGCAATCTCCGGCGCACCGGGCGGCGCGAACTGGTGGGACAAGGTGCCCTCGAAGTTTGCTGGCATGACCGATGACGATTTCCGCCGTGCAGGCTTCCGGGCCGTGCCCGGCAGCATTGTGCGCCGTTCGGCCTATATCGCGCCGACGGTTGTGCTGATGCCGTCGTTCGTGAACCTCGGCGCCTATGTTGACGCAGGCACGATGGTCGACACCTGGGCGACGGTGGGCTCGTGCGCTCAGATCGGCAAGAACTGCCACATCTCCGGCGGCGCTGGCATTGGCGGCGTGCTTGAGCCGCTGCAGGCCGGTCCGGTCATCATCGAAGACAACTGCTTCATCGGCGCGCGCGCCGAGGTGGCCGAGGGCGTGATCGTCGGCGAAGGCTCGGTGCTGTCGATGGGCGTTTATCTCGGTGCTTCGACCACCATCATCGACCGCGCGACCGGTGAGAAGTTCTTCGGCAAGGTGCCGCCGTACTCGGTGGTGGTATCGGGATCGATGGCGGGCAAGCCGCTGCCGGATGGCACGCCGGGGCCGAACCTCTATTGCGCCGTGATCGTGAAGAAGGTGGACGCCAAGACGCGTTCCAAGACCTCGATCAACGAACTGCTGCGCGACTGATCCGCAGCCGCAAGCCTGCTGCACTAATCAAACTCAAACGCCGCGGCATCCGTTGCTGCGGCGTTTGTTGTTTTGGAAGCTGATTGAACGGCTGGCGGAGCGGATCTTTCGACTACAGCTCATCCTTTGAGCGTTCGCCGTCCTGTGCCTTCAGCTCGATCTGATACTGCGCGTTGGCGCTCAGTGTGATTGTGTGGTCGTCGGGACGTGGGCGCCCCACGTTGGTCTGAATGTTGAGGCTTGCAAGCCGGCAACTCGAAGCCAGCGTCGCCATCAAAGCCGTGCACTCGCGCGCGCTCATGGCGTAGAGCGCCTTGCGCCCCTCCTCCATGGCCGTCTGCTGTTCCGCGAGGCCATCGCTTTTGAGCGGCAGGCGCAGGACATACTGCACCGTTATGGTCGTTGGGCGCTGCAGGAAGTTGCGGGTTTGCGCATCGGCGGGCACCGAAAGCACGGCCAGGGGCAAAAACGCAAGCAAGCGGCCATAGGGCAGGGTCGCCACGCGCATCGAGAAACCTCATCAAAAAAAGCCGAAGAAAAAAACCTGAGCAATGAAACGGAGGACCACAATAACGCCGATCGCGGCCGATCTTGAAGTGCCCGACCGATTGAGCCTTAACTGAGGCAGGGACGACACCTCAGGCCCGCCGTAAACCATCGCGCCAGCCTGTCACAATCAAACCCTGCTGATGCCTTGCAGGCGACGATGTCCGGCTTCTAAAATTCGGCCACCCAGCGCGGACAGGCGCTGGCGGCATATTTTCAAAAAACACATTCCCGGGAGCGGGCTATGTACCGCAGCCTTTCCAGCGACAAGATCATTGGCACCATCGAAACGCTACAGGCGCGTATCGACGATCGGTTCCCCAACTCAGGGCTGGCCACCGTATGCGCCGAGGTGGAGCAGATCGCGCGCCAGACCTCCAAGCGGATCATCGCTGTTTCGCGGCCGATCTGGGGCCTGCGACTGACGCTGCTTGGCCTGCTGATTGCCGTTGTGCTGACGGCAGTCATGCTGGCGATCGAGGCATCGTCGCTGAAAACATCCGATGAACTGTCGGAGATGATGCAGGGCGTGGACGCGGGCGTGAACCTCGTCATCGTGCTGGGCGGCGCGGCTTATTTTCTGGCCTCGTTGGAGACGCGCTGGAAGCGGGATCGCGCGCTGAAGGCACTGCATGAGCTGCGCTCGATCATCCACGTCATCGATATGCATCAGCTTACCAAGGATCCAAGCATGCTGGGCCATATCAGCACGCGGTCGTCGCCCGATCGCCCGCTGACGCCATTCATGCTGATGCGCTATCTCGACTATTGTTCGGAGATGCTGTCGCTGACCGCGAAATGCGCAGCGCTTTATGCTGAGAAGCTGAGCGATCCGGTGGTCGTCGATACGGTTGGCGATGTAGAGCGGCTGACATCCGACCTTTCCAACAAGATCTGGCAGAAGATTACGATTATCGAGGGCCTTGCCCAACCCCATGCCGGAACTTCAACCGGAGAGCCGGCTGCCGCCGCGCCGACCAACGCATTTGAAAACGCCTGAAGCAGACGCCAAATGCTTCCGGGCATGGTGGATGCCCACAGCCAAGCCGATCCGGTGTATCCATGCGGGCTTGCGGCCGGGATGTCAGGAACCGCAATAATAGCGAAACGCTTTAGTGATGGTGATTGCTCTGGCAACGATCCGCCAGCCGCCACATGCAAGGAATGACCGACACATGACGACCCCCGCTAACCCGGTAGCATTGGCGCAGGCACTCATCCGCTGCGAAAGCGTAACCCCGGCTGAGGGCGGCGCGCTGACACTGCTGGAGGGCATCCTTTCCGCTGCGGGCTTTGAGTGCCATCGCATGACGTTTTCGGAACCGGGCTTTGCCGATGTCGAGAACCTCTATGCGCGGTTCGGAACGTCCGGTCCCAACCTGTGCTTCGCCGGCCATACGGATGTGGTGCCAGCGGGCGATGTGGACGCGTGGACTTCGCCACCGTTCGCAGCCGAAATCCGCGACGGCATTCTTTACGGGCGCGGCGCTGTCGACATGAAGGGCGAGATCGCGTGCTTCATCGCGGCGGTGCATCGCATACTGGCGCGCGGCGACAAGATACCGGGCTCGATATCGCTGCTGATAACCGGCGATGAGGAAGGCGACAGCATCAACGGCACCGCCAAGCTGCTTGGCTGGTTGAAGGAGCGCGGCGAAATATTGCACGACTGCATCGTCGGCGAACCCTCCAGCAAGGATGTGGTGGGCGACGAGATCAAGATCGGCCGTCGCGGCTCGCTGAATTGCGAACTGATCGTAGAAGGCAAGCAGGGACACGCCGCCTATCCGCATCTGGCCGACAATCCGGTGCCGAAGATTGCGCGCATGATCGACCGGCTTTCCGCGCTGGTGCTGGACGAAGGCACGACGCACTTTGAACCATCACGCTTGAACGTCACCGTGATCTCGGTTCCGAACACCGCAACCAACGTGATCCCCGGACTCGCGCGCGCGCGCTTTAACGTGCGCTACAACGATGCGCACACGCGCCCTGACCTTGAGGCACGACTGCGCGATGTCTGCGACGCGGCGGCGCTGGAGGTAGACGCGCGCTATACTATCAAATTTTCCGGTACCGGCGATGTGTTCCTGACCCAGACCGGACCGCTGATGGAAACGGCCCAACTTGCAGTGCGTGAAATAACCGGCGCTGCCCCGCGACTGTCGACCGGTGGCGGCACATCGGACGCGCGCTTCATCAAGGATCATTGTCCGGTCATCGAACTGGGGCTGACGAACGCCACCATCCATCAGGTGGACGAGCGCGTACCGGTTGCCGAGCTGGAAACACTGACCCGAATTTATGAGCGCTTCATCACCCTTTATTTTTCGCGCTCCTGATCGAGCCCTTTACGAGGCAAGATCCCCCTACTCAGCGGCATGAATTTCGCTTAAGCTGATTTCTTTATCTTGCGTTTTTCAGGACATTAGATCCGTGTCCAGAATAATTTTTGATATATCCGTGCTGACACGGTGTGAAATGCCGTTGCGCCAGTTTGCTGCCAACTCGCCTGTGTTCTGTAGAAACGACGCGAGCGCGGCAATGTATATCGTGTGCAGTGGAACCGTTGAAATAACTGACGGTGCTACTCGGCAGTTTCAAATTGGTCCGGGCGAAATTTTCGGCGAGTTGGCCCTCATGGAAGAGAGTCACCGCCAGGAAAGCGCCACGGCGTGCACGGCGACTGAGGTCGCTGTTGTCGACAGGGCTATGTTCCTGAAGCTGATAGCAACCGAGCCGGAGCTAGCGTTGCAGATCATGCAGGCCATCGCGGAGCGAGTACGCGACGGCTCTGCGTAATTAGCAGAGCGCCCGCTTCACATCGCGACTGAGTTGCGGGCACCGAAAGCATACTGGCTGCGGCACCGGCGCGTTGCGGCATCGCACGAACTTGCTGCCGCGCTATTCCTTGCGCCGGTCCACCTCTTCGGCCGCGATGGTGTAACCGGTGTCAGCAAGTCCTGTGATCGCGGGCTCGGTCGTTATCGTGCCCGTTACCCATACCGGATCAAACTGACCGGCGATTTCGAACCCTTCCTCAGCCTTCACATAGATGATCTGGTTGGCGGGCGGCGGCGGTACGTGGATGCAGGCGCCGACGAACGGCACCAGCAGAAACTCCTTGATGGTCGTCGCTTCAAAATCCAGCGGCACGACATAGCCGCCGATGCGCACGCGCTTACCATCCAGCTCCTTCACGACGCGCGGCGGCAGATTGGCGCCGGGCTGACGGCGCTTCATCGACATGAAGGCGCCCTCCTGATAGCTCGACGGCGGCAGCGGACCTTCATGTTCACCGCCTGCGGGCTGATCAGGCATTGGCGGTTGATTGGCGCCCTGCGCGTTCATCTCGGCCTGCGGCGTAGCGCCGGAAAAGAACGTCTTGGGCTTGCGCTGCGCAGGGTCGATCGGCGGCATCAACTGCGACCATTTAAGATCAACCGGCGCATCCGCACGCACACCCGGCGCAAAAACAACCGGCAGTGCCAGGAATGCCAGCACAGCTGCAGCTAAATGATGCTTCATCTCTCACACTCCATCACGTGCGCACCGTCATGCCATCGGCAAGTGACATGCGATAGGCGCGCAACGCCGGCAACAGTCCGGCGAGAAAGCCCGCAACGACAATGCCGCCAAGCATCAGCCACTCGCGTGCAGTGGGGGGATCAATGGCCAGCGTGATGCCATATGTTGCATCCACCCATGGCCGCAGCACCAACAGCACGCCATAGAGCATCGCGACGCCGAGCGCGACTCCCGCCAGCGTCAGCAAGCCAGCTTCCGTTGCCGGCAGGCCGAGCACGGTTGTCGGCCGGGCACCGACCGAACGCAGAATCGCCATTTCGCGTCGCCGTTCGTTGAGCGTCGTCAGGATCATCGTCACCATGCCGAGCAACGCGGTGGCAACCACCATCATCGATACGACCGCGAGCGCAGTTTCAGCTGTGCCGACGAGGCTCCACAATTCCTGCAGCGCCGCTCCGGGCATGATGGCCGATAGTGGCTCCTGCCGATACTCGTTGATGGCGCGCTGAAGCTGGAAGGTTGCCAGCTTCGACTTGAGGCCGACAAGCGCTGCAGTGATCGACTTCGGCGTCAGATCCATCTGCCGCACTTCATCGGCGGTGATGTTTTCGCCCGGCATCGGCATGCCGCTTTGCCAATCGACGTGGATCGCCTCAATGCCTTCGAGGCCGACGTGCACCGTGCGATCAACCGGCGTTCCGGTTTTTTCGAGAATGCCGACGACGCGGAACGGCTTGTCTTCGTGCTCAATGAATGACACCGAGCCGAGCCCGTGCGCGACAACGATCGGATCACCGACCTTGGTAGCCCAGGCGTCTCCTGCAACATCCGCGCCGATAACAGCATCGAACAGATCAGCGAACGGCTTGCCTTCGGCGAACGTCCGGCCCGACCACGACGGTACTTGTAGCGCTCGAAATATTCAGGGCGTGGTGCCGACACGCGGAAACCGTGATAGGCTGTCACCCAGACGACAGCGGCACCGACCACGCAACCTCCGGCCGTTTGGTGATATCCGCTGATAGCTTTCCAGGTGACATTGTTGGTGGCGTTGCCGATGCGGAAAATGCGAATCAGCAGCAAGCGGCGTATTGCCGCTACGCGCGCCGACGATGAGATCGGTACCGGATATGGTGTTGGCGAAGCTTTTGGCGTGCACTGCTGCGCACCTTTTCGACGCCGAGCAGCAACATCACCGAGAACGCGATGGCAAGCACGGTAAGAAACGCGGTGAGCGCGCGATTGCTGAGCGACTGCATCGCAAGGCGCGGGAACGATCAGACGGGGAGTCGCTCGCGCTCAGCTGCACTCCCCGCTGGCGCACGACAAATTTCGTCGAGGACGCACAACCGGCTTCGGTGAAGCGCGTGCCGAAAAAGCTCTTCCTCGTGGCTCACCATGATGACAGCAGAGCCGGCCTTATCCGCTTCGGGCAAAGAGCAGATCGAGGAAATGCAAGCTGGCGATTGCGATCAAGCGCGGAGGTCGGCTCGTCGGCGACGATGATCTCCGGTGCGCCGATCAACGCCTCGAGCCGCCGCAGCAGCACGCTGCTGCTGACCGACGCTGAGCGCGCGCGGTGGAGTGATTGGCGGAACTCGATGTGCATCGAGGCCGAGGACTACATCCAGCAGGCGACGCGCTTCAGCTTCCACCGTGCCGCCCTGCGATGCACGCCGCGTCCGCACGGATGTAGAAGCTGAGCGGCAGCATCACGTGCTGTCGAGCACGCCACGAGCCATAGGGCAGCAGGTTGAACATCATCCGGCGAGTGATGCCGAAATGCTCGACGCGGAAGCGGTCGCGCGCGCTGTGCGACAGCTTTGCGAGGTCGGTGCCCATCACTTCTAGCGTGGCCCGATGACGGCGCACCGACGATGCCGCACAGCAGACTGAGGAAATGTGGATTTGCCGGCGCCGGACGAAGCCCGACCGACGCTTTGCAGCAGCGTGCCGGCAGGTGCGAAGCTGTCAATCAATGCAGACCGAAGCCGCGCGCACCGGGCCAACGGAACTTCACGTCCCGCATGCGAACCACAGCGCTGGCTATCGGCGGCCCGCCTGTCCTTCCGGACTGGCAATCGTAGCGGCCGACATTACATCAGCCCGCCCAGGATCGATGCTCGGCTTGTCGCGCGTAGCCTCGAACGTGCTTTGACTTTTTTCGCTGATGGCGTTGACGCCGAGCGATTGCGCGCCGGCAAAGCTGTTTGAAGTAATCGAACGCGAGCGACGTCAGCGCGGCAGGCGTGGTGCATTCAAGCGTGTACTTGGCGTGAAATTCGGTGTGGCCGCTGTCGTGCGCGTGGTCATGCTTGTGGTCTGCATGGTCGTGGTCATCGTGCTTATGATCGGCGTGATCGTGTTTGCCGTGATCGTGACCGTCGTCGTGCTTGTGATCAGCGCCAGCGTGATCATCGTCCCTTGCACCATGCAGGTGCACGTCGGTTTCAGCGACCGAACAACCGGCAGCGGCGGGCAGAGCGGAACAGCTCCAGCGGCTTCGCGAGCGTAGCCTTGGCCTTCTCCACTGCAGCCTTCTGCGCATCGCTGGTCGGTGCGCTTTCGAAGCCGACGATATCCATGCCCGGCGCTTTCAGCTCCAGTGCCACGCGACTGCCCTCGATGGCGATGTTGAACGTGCCGCGGCCGTGCACGTGCGCTCCGAGTTCGCGGTGTTCGTGGCTGCTGTGGTCGTGGCCGTCGTGCTTGTGATCCTTGTCGTGATCGTGGGCAGTAGCACGGTTACCGCGGAACGCTGCCACAGCAATGATCGCAATCGAGGAACGAAGAGACGTGCGCATGTTGTTTTCCTCACTTAGGCCCGCGCGGCTTCAGCCAGCGACATGGGCGGAATTCGGGTTGCAGGGAATGATAGCAGCGGCATGCAACGACTGTTGCGCGCATGCGGAGCAACGGAGCTATGCCGACGGCGGTCCGCGCGCATCGAAATCAGCCGTATTGTGGATGACGGCAAGCGGCGTGGAAAGCGGCGCGGCGGCTATGACAACGCGATCGGCACGCGGTTGCAACACGCTGAGTGCGGGGACCATGCCGCCACTGGCGGTGGCCGTGGTCCAGCACAGCGAACAGTCATGCTGCTCGTCACGCGCCGGAACGTCGTTACAGCTCTTGTGCTGCACGATGGCGCGGCACGCCAACGCCTGCGGCTTACGATGCCCGCTAGCATGTTCCGCCGCCGAATGATGGATGTGCCCGGCGGCGTGCTGCTGCGCGTGAACAAGGGCATGGCTCTGCCCCAACACGAGCGCGGCCTGCGCCGCCGCGACAAGCGCGAGCAGGAGAACCGGACGCATGAATTTGCGGAAAACGGCGCATGGAGTCTCCAGAAGGCGACAACAATACGCGTACAAATGCGGCGGCGGGAAGGTGCAGGATTGCCCCAAAGAACCTGCTCCGCGCCGCAAGCCTGCGACCGGATGAACGCCAAAAAGGCCTAACAGAACCTTACCGCGCTGGAGCACTGACCGGATTGTGAACACGGGCACGCGGTCTAAGGCAACGCACGGCAGGCCGGGCCTGCACGGGAGCGGTTAGTCGGTTGCTTCGGGCGTGATGGGCGCGGGCGGCTTGCCGGTGCCGCCGTGCAGGAACGTCATGGTGACATAGGCGCCGATCCACGACCCGACAGCGGCGAAGACCACATAGACCCAGTTGTTGGTGTAGCTGATGACGGCGAACGAGGAGAGTGTGTACCAGAGCGCGCTCCAGTTGGCGGCGGCCACCCGTTTGCGCGCGATGACCGATGACGTGAACATAACATAGACGGCGTCGGTCGCCGCAGTCGCGACCACGACACCCAACGCCAGCCACGGATCGATACCCGCCAGGAGTTCCATCGCATCAGCATAACTGACGGCGTTTAACGAACGGATGATGGGACGAGTTTTCTTTTTTCACCGGCGAATCCCCTCTGGGGAGCCGGCCGCCGGTGATGGTCCTTTCGCGCTGGCGGCCGGCTGCGCGGAGCGCAGTCGCCAGCGCAAATTAAAATGCGCACCGCTGGTGCGGGTTTAGCGGAAGTGCTTCGACAGCTTCAGGCCCTGCGCCTGATAATGCGAGGCGAGGTCGCTGCCGTAGAGCCGTTCGGGCGTTTCGGTGAGCTGTTCGTAGATCAGGCGGCCGATGGTCTGCCCATGCTCCAGAATGAACGGCACCTTGTGCGAGCGCACTTCGAGCACCGCGCGCGATCCCGCGCCACCCGCTTCCGCATGGCCGAAGCCGGGGTCGAAAAAGCCCGCATAGTGCACGCGGAATTCGCCCACCAGCGGATTGAACGGCACCATTTCAGCAGCCTGATCCGGCGGCACGTGTACGGCTTCCTTGGAGGCGAGAATATAGAACTGATCGGGATCGAGGATCAGCCGCTTGCTCTCGCGCACATGGATCGGCTCCCAGTAGTCGAGCATGGCGCGGGCGCCAACCGCATCGACATCGACAAGGCCGGTGTGGCGCTTGGCGCGATAGCCGATGAGACCGTTGGCATCGCCGGTAAGATCGACGGAGAGCGCGATGTCCTGCACCGGTTTTGCATCGGCGCCACCGGCACGGAAGCGGATCTGCGACAGGCGCGAGCCTTTGCGCACCACGATCGGAAACGTCTGCGGACAGATTTCGGCGTAAAGCGGGCCGGTGTATCCGGCCGGGATCTGGTCGAACGCGGAGACACCATCGGCGATCACGCGGGTGAAAACGTCGAGGCGGCCGGTCGAGCTTTTAGGGTTGGTGGCGGCGCACAGCTCTGCGGGCAACGCCAGGCTTTCCAGCAGCGGCACCACGTAGACGCAGCCGGTTTCCAGCACGGCGCCCTGCGCAAGATTGATGGTGTGGAGATGCAGGTCGTCGAGCTTGGTTTGCACCTTCTCGCTGGCGCCGGGCAGGAAGCTGGCGCGCACGCGATAGGCGACATCGCCCAGCCGCAGGTCGAGGCTGGCCGGCTGCAGCTGATTGTCGAGCTGCGGTTCAGCCAGCTTAACCGCGCCGGATTCGATCAGCGCGCGTATGGCCTGGGACGGCAGAATGCCATCCCGCGCCGCAGCGCCGCCTGCTCCGTTGCCCGACACGTTTTCGGCCCCCGCCATTTCTCTCAAGCCCCCACACCTGATACATGGCCTGTCTCTAAAGCAAGCGGGCCTTGACGCCAAGCTCACGCGGGCGCTAAGTGCCTGCCACGAAATTCGTGGTCATTTGGCCGGCCGGCTTGCAGCCACGTAAAACAACTCGCTAAAAGGGCCGTGCGCATTCTCCCGGAGCATTGAGCGCGGCCGTCTTTTGCGAGCAGCGCTTTGAGCTGGCCGGGTTTTTTCATGCCGGGCTGGGCAGCCCTGGAGGATATGCGCATGGCGAGCGAGAAGAAACCGACAGCAGACCCGGCCAACTGGGCGCCGCAGACTCGGCTGGTGCACGGCGGCACGCTGCGCTCCGAATTCGGTGAGACCTCCGAGGCGATGTTCCTGACGCAGGGCTTCGTCTACGACAACGCCGAGCAGGCTGAAGCGCGCTTCAAGAACGAAGATCCGGGCTTCCAGTACAGCCGTTTCGGCAATCCGACCGTCGCCATGTTCGAGGAGCGCATCCGGCTGCTGGAAGGCGCCGAGGAAGCTCGCGCCACCGCCAGCGGTATGGCCGCGGTGAATGCCGCCGTGCTGTCGTGTCTCAAGGCTGGCGATCACATCGTTTCAGCGCGCGCGCTGTTCGGCGCCTGCCGCTACATCGTCGATACGCTGGCGCCGCGCTACGGCATCGGTTGCACACTGGTAGATGGCCGCGATCTGAACGCCTGGAAAAAGGCCATCCAGCCGAACACGAAGCTGTTCTTCTTCGAGACGCCGTCGAACCCGGCGCTGGAACTGGTGGACATCGCCGCCGTTTCCGAGATCGCACACAGCATCGGTGCGATTGTTGTGGTCGACAACGTATTCGCGACACCGATGCTGCAGCGGCCGATGGCACTTGGCGCCGACGTCGTTGTCTATTCGGCAACGAAGCACATCGACGGTCAGGGGCGCTGCCTTGGCGGCGCGGTGCTGTGCAGCTCCGACTACATGGCTGGCGGCCTGCAGGAATATCTGCGCCAGACCGGCCCGACGATGAGTCCGTTCAATGCCTGGGTGATGCTGAAGGGCATGGAAACGATGCCGCTTCGCGTCAACGCACAGGTGCAAACCGCTGGACGCATCGCCGATCACCTGGCCAAGCAGCCGGGCGTGAAGAGCGTGCTGTATTGCGGCCGTGACGACCATCCGCAGGCGGAAATCGCCAAGCGCCAGATGAGCGGCGGCGGCCAGATGATCGCGTTCGAAGTGGAAGGCGGCAAGGCGGCTGCGTTCGCGCTGCAGAACGCGCTCGGCCTGATCAAGATTTCCAACAATCTCGGCGATGCCAAATCGCTGATCACCCATCCGGCCACCACAACGCACTTCCGCATCGGACCGGAGGCACGGGCGGAGCTTGGCATCGGCGATGGCCTGATGCGGCTTTCGATCGGCCTTGAAGCATTCGAGGATCTTGCCGCCGATCTGGATGCCGGGCTTGCCGCCGCGCGCAAAGCTGCATAAGACCAGCGCCGCAACACGCCATACGGCCTGCGCCTCATTTCAAGGCTGAATTATCAGGAGCAATTGCCGCCATGTACGAAGCCGTGACCCGCGGCATCCGCATCCGCGTCACCCCTCAATATCTTGAGGACCAGTCGCAGCCTGAGGACAGCGAGTTCTTCTGGGCCTACACCATCGACATCGCCAACGAAGGCGACGAGACGGTGCAGCTCCGCTCGCGCATGTGGCAGATTACCGACGGCGTCGGCATGACGGAAGAAGTGCGCGGCCCCGGCGTTGTCGGCGAGACGCCAATGATCGAGCCGGGAACAACCTACACCTACACGTCAGGCTGTCCTTTGCGCACGCCGTCAGGCATCATGGTGGGCAGCTACCAGATGACGGACACGAAGGGCGAGTTGTTCGACGTTGCAATTCCGGCGTTCTCGCTCGACTGTCCGTTCGCCCCCCGCAGCGTGAACTAGAGCCGTTCAGCGTTTCGTTGAATCGCAAAATGGCTCTAGATGTTTGTTTTGTCGTGCTTCTTATCGGAAAACCGGTTCCCACTTTTCCGGAAGCACTGGTTCTCCCCCGTGCTTCTCTCGGAAAACCGGTTCCCACTTTTCCGGAAGCACTCTAGCGAGCGAGCAGAACATGAAGGGTCCGGAGTATTCGGTGATCGAGCTTCTGGACCGCCTCGTCAGCTTCGACACCACGAGCCATAAATCCAACGTGGCGCTGATCCGGTTTGTAGAGGACTACCTTCTGCAGCACGGCGTCGTCAGCCAGCTTGTGCCCAACGCGGACGGCAGCAAAGTCAGCCTGTACGCCACCATCGGGCCGGAGAATGTCGCGGGCGTTGCGCTGTCCGGGCATACCGACGTTGTGCCGGTGGTCGGGCAGCAGTGGACGTCGGACCCATTCATGCTGACTGAGCGGGACGGCAAACTTTATGGCCGCGGCACAACCGACATGAAGGGCTTTCTTGCCTGCATGCTGGCCGCCGTGCCCGACTATGTGAACCGCAAGCTGCAGGTGCCAATCCATCTCGCGTTTTCCTATGACGAGGAGATCGGCTGCCTCGGCGTGCGGCCGATGATTGCCGAGTTCGGCAAACGGCTGACGATGCCGCGCATGGTTTTCGTCGGCGAGCCGACGTTGATGACGGTTGTCGATTGCCACAAGGGCCCGGTGCGCTGGCACGTGACCATCAAGGGCCGCGCCGCGCATTCGAGCATGGCGCCGCTGGGCGTTAACACCATCACCGTGGCGGGCAAACTACTGGGCGAGATTGCGCGCATCGAAGCGGAGCTGAAGGAAGCGCCGCAGGACGCGCGGTTCGATCCGCCCTACGCGACGATGCAGGTGACGAAAATCACGGGCGGTACGGCGACGAACATTGTGCCGGTGCAATGCACGATGGACTTCGACATCCGCGCGCTGCCGGGGGTCGACATTCCGGCCATCGACCGGCGCATCCGTGCCTTTGCAGCCGATGTTTGCCTGCCGGACATGAAGCGCGTGGCACCGGAGGCGGCGATCGACATTGCCATTGCCAATCAGGTGCCGCCGTTCGCAGCGGGTGAACATTCTGAGGCGGTGGCGCTGGCACTGCGTCTGGCGGAGCAGAACGAGACGCACGCGGTTTCGTACGCAACGGAAGCGGGCCTGTTCCAGACCGGCGGTTCACCATCGGTTGTGGTGGGGCCGGGCGACATCGCGCAGGCGCATACCGCCGACGAATGGATCGCAATCGAGCAGCTTGAGAAGTGCAGCGCGTTCCTCACCCGGCTGGGCGAATGGGCCGAGCACGGCTCAGCGGTGCGCTGACGCACAAGCCGCTCTAGCAACTTAAAGAGACTGAGCACCCTACAACCGCAAACTTGCTTGCAACCGCGGCTGCTCATGTAATTTGCGTGGATGCCGGCCTTCGCCGGCAAGACGGATTGCGGGCAGCCGGGCACGTTTTGGGTGAAACGTTTGCCTCCGCACACCGTCATCCCAACGCAGGTCGGGAACTACGCCAGCTTCCGCCTCTGCGCTTGGTGCGGTCGGGCACGTCCGCCTAGAGTCCGAAGCGATCAGCGTTCATGCTGTAGCGACGTGCGCGCCAGTAGCGCGGTCGAGATATCCGTCAGCGCGAACGAAACTTTCTGCGAGCGCTGCTTACGATCGACGATGCGCAGCAAGCCTGTTTCCGCCAGCTCCGTCACCTCGCGCAGCACCAGCGCATGCTCGATACCCAGCAACCGCGAAAACGTGCGCGTGTCGTCGCTGATGCCCAGACGAAGCGCGACAAGCACCCCGCCACCGATCGGCGTCAGCGATGGCGTTGCAGCGCGCAGTTCGTCGACCAGTGCGAGGAAGCGCTCTTCGGAGATGTCTTCCTCGCCGGCAGCTGCATCCGAGGCGTTGCTGTTGCCAGCAACGCCGCTGGTATCTGTCATGCTCATGCGGCGTTGAGCTGTCGTTCAACGGGCTTGAACGAAACCAGCACCGACTTCGACAGCGGCGTATCGCTCTGATCGCCCGCCGCCGAGAACGGCACCACCACGTTCAGCTCGGGGTAATAGCCCGCCACCGAACCGCGCGGCAGATCGTAAGGCACGACGCGGAAATCCTCTGCGATGCGCGAAACGCCGTCACGGTGGCGGCCGACGATATCGACGCGGTCACCCGCCTCGACACCGATCTCGGCCAGATCCTTCGGATTGACGAACACAACGCGGCGCTCGCCGTAGATGCCGCGATAACGGTCATCGAGACCATAGACGGTTGTGTTGTACTGGTCGTGCGAGCGGAACGTCTGCAGCACGAACAGGCCGTCTTCGCTCAACGCCTGCTGATGCTCAGTTGCTTCCGGCAGCGCGCAATCGGAGAACGTCGCCCGCTGCGTGTGCGTGTTCCAGACGCGATGATCCACGGCGTTATAAAGGCGGAAACCGCGCGGACGGCGCACGCGCTCGTTGTAGTTATGGAACCCGGGAATGGTGCGCGCGATGAGATCACGAATGAGGTTGTGATCCTGCGCCAGCTTGGCCCACTCGACCACTTCCGACCCGACCGTCGCGGCCGCAATGCCGGCGATAATGCCAACTTCGGAGCGTAGTTCCTTCGAGGCCGGTTTGTTGATGCCGCCGGAGCCGTGCACCATGCACATGGAATCTTCGACGGTCACGATCTGGGCAATGCCACGCACGTTGCGGTCAATTTCGGTGCGGCCGAGACACGGCAGCACGTAGCTGACCTCACCCGGCAATAGGTGCGAATGGTTGAGCTTGGTTGCGATGTTGACGGTGAGCTTCTGCTGGCGCATCGCCTTGGCGATCAGGCTGCTATCCGGCGTCGCGCGGGCGAAGTTGCCACCAAGGCCGATGAAGGCCTGCGCCGTGCCATCCAGCATGGCGCCGATGGCGGCCAGAACGTTATGGCCGTTGTGGCGCGGCATCGGCACGCCAAGTTCGGCTTCAAGCGCATTGAGGAACGCAACCGGCGGCTTTTCGTTGATGCCGACAGTGCGATCGCCCTGCACATTCGAATGACCGCGCACGGGGCACAGGCCAGCACCCGGACGGCCGACGTTGCCGCGCAGGAACATGAAGTTCGAAACTTCGCGCAGCGTTGCCACGGAATGGCGATGCTGCGTCAGGCCCATGGCCCAAGTGCAGATGGTGCGCTCGGACTCGATGTAGATCTGCGCCAGATGCTCAAGCTGCGCGCGCTCAAGGCCCGACTGATGCTCGATGTGATCCCAGCTCGTCGCTTCAACCGCGGCGCGATATGCTTCGAAGCCCGCCGTATGCTGACGCAGGAAGCCGTGGTCGAGCACAGACGGGTGACCGGCAGCAAGCGCTGCATCGTCGGCCGCAAACACGGCCTTGGCCATGCCACGGATGGCAGCCATATCGCCGCCCAGACGCACCTGGAAGTATTCGCTGGCGATGGCGGTTGAACCGCCGGTCAGCATCTCCAGCTTGTCCTGCGGATCGGCGAAGCGCTCAAGCCCTTTTCACGCACGGGATTGAACACGGCAACGCGCGCACCGCGCATGGCGGCGCGGCGCAGGTCGCCCAACATGCGCGGATGGTTGGTGCCGGGGTTCTGCCCGATCACGAAGATCGCGTCGGCCTTCTCGAAGTCTTCGAGCGTGACCGTGCCCTTGCCGATGCCGATGGCCTGCTCAAGCGCAACGCCGCTGGCCTCGTGGCGCATGTTCGAGCAGTCGGGGAAGTTGTTGGTGCCGTAAAGCCGCACGAACAGCTGATAGATATAGGCGGCTTCGTTGGAGGCGCGGCCAGAGGTGTAGAACTCGGCGCGGTCCGGGCTGTCGAGGCTGTTGAGGATGCGGCCGATATCGGCGAATGCATCGTCCCACGACACTTCCACATAGCGGTCGGTGTCGGCGTCATAGCGCATCGGATGCGTAAGACGGCCCTGCTTCTCAAGCTCGTAGTCGGTCCATGAGCGCAGCTCCGAAACCGTGTGCTTGGCGAAGAACTTCGGCCCGACGCGCTTGTCCGTCGCCTCCCAGGCGACGGCCTTGACGCCGTTCTCGCAGAATTCGAACGAGGAACCGTGGGCTGGATCGCCCCATGCGCAGCCGGGGCAATCGAAACCGTCCGGCTGGTTGGCCTTCAGCATCGCCGCTGCGCCGGAAAGCGGCGCACCGCTGGCGAGCAATTTCTTGCCGCAGCTTTTCAGCGCTCCCCAGCCGCCTGCCGCTTTCGATTTTTTTCCGATGAATTCGGGCTTGCCCATGCACACAGCTCTCAAAGGGATGGAGACTGATGTGCATCTGCGAAATCGGATCGATGGGCAACCGAGCCGAGGTTATGACAGTCATGCAGAATTAGCAGAGCAGACAGACAATCCGGCAATTTGCACTGTCACGAAGCAGCACTTGCCGCATCGCTCACCACTTGCGGTGGCAACCAGCTAGAGCTGTTCTTCTTCCAAACTGAAATTATTGGGTTTTGCGCCACATCAGCGCAGCGAAATGCAGTTCGCTCAAGCGAACTCGTCCGGTGCGAAGCGGTAGGTTGTGGTGCAGAACTCGCACGTCACGCCGATTGAGCCATCCGGCTCGCGCATATCTGCCAGCTCGCTCGCGCCAAAGCTGGTGAGGAATGCTGCAACGCCCTCCCTCGAGCAACGGCAGTGTGCCTCAATCTCGGCGGCAGGGAATACGCGGACGCCTTCCTCGTGGAACAACCGATACAGCAGCCGGTCGGGCGGCAGGGTTGGATCGAGCAACTCGTGATCCTCAACCGTAGCGGCGAGAATACGGGTGCGCTCCCAGTCGTCGTTTTCGATGTCCTCGCCGTCGTACTCGGCATCATCAAAGAAAATGCCTTCGTTGTCGTCAGCGACAGCCGCGTCGTCGTCCGTACCGCCTTCCCGAGCAAGGTTCTGGATCATCAGACCGCCCGCGCGCCACTGCCAGCGACCCGGCTGTCCGTTCTCGCCGGCTGTATAGTGTCGGGCCACGGCCAGACGCAGGAACGTGGGGATCTGCTCCGACTGGCTGAAGTAGGTGAGAGCAGCGTCGGCGATGCCTTCGCCGGTCAGCTCAACGATGCCCTGATAGCGCTCCATATCCTCGCCGGGATCGATGGTGATGGCCAGATGACCGCTGCCCAGCAGCTCGCTGGCGACAAGGCCCTGCCCGTTACCTACGCGCGCCTTGTCATAACGGGCGTAGGCGCGGACCCGGCCTGGCACTTCAAAGCTGACGACAAGAAAATCGAGCAGGCCATCGCTTTTGGTCTGCAGTGTCAGGCGGCCGTCGATCTTGAGCGCAGAGCCCAGCATGGCGGTCAACGCCACCGCTTCGCCCAGCGCCTGCGATATTGGATCGGGCATGTCATGCGGAGCCAGGACCGCGTCAATCGCCGGACCGAGACGGACAAGACGGCCAACCACGCCAGAGCGCACCGTGCGGAAGGGCAGCACGATGTCATCGGCGGGAATTGTCACCGCCAGTTCTGCCGTCGCAACGTCGTCCGCCATATCTCAGGCCCCCAGACACCAGGCGAGGATGGCCTTCTGCGCATGCAGGCGGTTCTCGGCCTCATCGAACACAACCGACTGCGGGCCTTCGAGCACTTCCTCGGTAACTTCATCGCCGAGATAGGCTGGCAGACAGTGCATGAAGATAGCGTTCTTGTCGGCCTTCGCCATCAGGCGTGCATCGACGCGATAGGGCTTCAGCATACGCTTGCGCCGCGCTGCATCGGTCTGCCCCATGGAAACCCAAGTGTCGGTGACGACGCAATCGGCGCCCTTCACCGCAACTTCCGCATCGCTGCCGTAGCTGACGGCGCCCTTCTCGCGCGCGACCCAGTCAACGATCGACTGCTCGGGCCGCAGCTTGTCCGGGCACGCAATGCGCAGCTCAAAACCGAAGCGCACAGCGGCGTGCATCCAGGACACCGCAACATTGTTGCCGTCGCCAACCCAGGCCACAACGCTGCCCTTGATCGGCCCCTTGTGCTCCTCGTAGGTGAGGATGTCGGCCATCACCTGACAGGGATGGCTGCGGTCGGTGAGACCGTTGATGACCGGCACGCTGCCGAACTCGGCAAGACTGAGGAGCGTCTCGTGGGCATTGGCGCGGATCATGATGGCGTCGACATAACGCGACAGCACACGGGCGGTATCCTTGATGGATTCACCGCGCCCCAACTGCAGATCGGTGTTGTTGAGCGACAGCGTCTGGCCGCCGAGCTGGCGCATGGCAACGTCGAACGAAACCCGCGTACGCGTCGAGGGCTTCTCGAAGATCATCGCCAGCGTCGATTCCTCAATCCCGGCCGGGCGGTATTTCGCCGGCGTTCGCTTGCCCGCTTTCTTCATCGCGTGCGCCATGTCGATGATGCGACGCGAAGTAGGCGCATCGAGGACGTCGAGATCGAGGAAGTGTCTCGTCTGCGGGGTGCTTTTGGATTTTGAGGCCATGGCGCTCCGGCCGGCTGGTTTGGATCGGGGTTTCTTCAAGTTCTGGCTGCCGCCACGCGGTCGAGCGCGCGCGCAAGGCGCTGCATCGCCTCGGCGATCTCCTCATCGGTGATGTTGAGTGGCGGCAAAAGTCGGACCACGTTATCGCTGGCAGCGACGAGCAGCAGATGCTCCTCACGCGCGGCAGCGACCAGATCTGCGGGCGGCACATTGAGCTTCAGGCCGACGAGAAGCCCCTGACCGCGCACTTCCTGAACGATATCGGAGTGGCTGTCGCTGATGGCAGCAAGCGACTGCTTGAGGTGCAGCGACTTGCGGCGGACGAATTCCAAGAACCCATCCTCCAGCACCGCATTGAGCACCTCAAAGCCAACCGCCGTGGCAAGCGGGTTGCCGCCGAACGTAGAACCGTGCGTGCCGGGCACGAAGCCCCGAGCGGCACTCTCCGTTGCGAGCAACGCGCCGAGCGGGAAGCCGCCACCGATACCCTTGGCGATAGCCATCAGGTCCGGCGTGATCCCGGCAAGCTCATGGGAGAAAAGCTGTCCCGAGCGGCCGATGCCCGATTGTACCTCATCGAGAATGAGCAGCAGTCCGTTGGCATCGCACAGTGCCCGCAAGCCCTGCATGAACTCGGCGCTGGCAACATTGACGCCGCCTTCGCCCTGCACCGGCTCGACCATGATGGCTGCGGTTTCGGGGCTGATCGCCTTTTCCGTCGTAGCGAGATCGCCAAACGGAACCTGATCGAACCCGGCAACCGGCGCACCGAAACCTTCCAGATAACGCGGATTGCCGCCGGCCGCGATCGTTGCCAGCGTGCGGCCATGGAAGGCGCCGCTGAAGGTGATGATGCGCCAGCGCTCGGGCTCACCGCCCGCGAAATGATAGCGGCGCGCGGCCTTGATCGCGGCCTCGCATGCTTCGGCGCCGGAATTACAGAAAAACACCTTATCGGCGAAGGTCTCGGCCACCAGCCGTTCGGCCAGCCGCTCCTGCCCCGCTACACGATAGAGGTTAGAGGTGTGCCACAGCTTGGCAGCCTGCTCATTCAGGGCCGCGACCAGACGCGGATGAGCATGCCCGAGAGCATTGACTGCGACGCCGGAAGCCAGATCAAGGTAGCGCTCACCTTCAGCGGTGATCAGCCACACGCCCTCGCCGCGCTCAAAAACCAGGTTCTGGCGCGCGTAGGTGCCCATCACGGCCGTGGAGGGGCCCGTTGTAGCAGCGGCCTTGGTTGATGAAGCCGAGGTCGCCAAGGATGAGGACATTGGCCAGCCACCCTGCGCAGCGAAACAGCGCTGAAAATCAAAAAAGGCCACCTTCCGCGGCGGCCTTGGAAGCGCAGTTGATACGCGTGAGCTGCTGATCTGTCAACGGAATGGGCGCCCGGCGGCACCATTTTCGCAACCGATGGGAAGCCTGCAGCAAGAGAGGTCCGGCCAGCACCGCGCAGACCTAAAAAAGCTCACGGCGACACTTAGGCTGGGCATAAAGCCAGACACCTGGGGATGGAAAACGATCCACACGCCCATGCGGGCGGGCAGAGCCTGATTCCATCGGCAAATCCGCAACGGGGAGGACCGTTGCCTGTTGCGAATATGCCACCGGCGCATCTGGATGCCCCGAATCCCACGTCGTCCGATCTTGTAGGCCCAATTCTGGCTGTTGTAGTCTCCAGCCCATGACAGCACGAGATTTCGCGCTTGTTTTGCGGATCTCGCTTGCTTGCCAGTATCCGGTTGCGTATGGGCGGAGCAGTTGCTCCGTGTGTCTAATGTACGCGCCGTGTCAAGCGTCTTTCAGTTCAGCGTCACCCAGTAAAGCGTCCCCGTAAACCGGGTCCGGCATCGGCTTGCCGCGTGCGTCGTAGCGTACTCGTACGCTCCGCGCTGCGTCCTGTGCCTGTCCCGAGAATGTCAATCGGTGTGCGCCTAGGCTAGCGCGCGCCCCTGGTGCTCAGGGGCGAATTTTTATGGCTTGGACGGATGAGCGTGTGGACCTGTTGAAGAAGCTGTGGGGCGAGGGCTTGAGTGCAAGCCAGATCGCCGGCCGGCTTGGCAGCGTCACCCGTAATGCCGTGATCGGCAAGGTTCATCGGCTTGGTCTTTCCGGCCGTGCAACCACCTCGCGCATGAAGAGCCATCGCCCGCGTCCGCGGCTGGCTGCCAATAACAAGCGCATCGCCAACAACAAGCAGCGCTTTACGCCTGCTACCACTGGCAATCCGGCGCTGCAGGCCTCTATCAGGTCGAGCAGGAAGTCTATTCGCCGCCAGCCGAAGAGATGATCATCCCCAAGGCGGAACGGAAGACCATTCAGACATTGACTGAATGCTCCTGCCGCTGGCCGATCGGTGACCCGCAGTCCGCAGAATTCCACTTCTGCGGCAAGAACAAGGTTCCCGGCCTGCCCTACTGCGAATTCCACGCCCGCCGCGCCTTCCAGCCGCCGCAGACCCGCCGCCGCGAGCGTGAGGTTGTCGAGCCGATGGTCGGTGGAGCTATCGAAAACCTGACCCGCAAGGAAACTGTGTAAGCACGCACCCGCACGTCGTGCCACACATACGGTAGCGCCGGGTCCGCCGCCCGGCGCTATTTTTTTGCCGCGTTTCTCCGGTTGCTTGCATCCGCAATGCGCTGTGCCGGTTGGCCCAAAAAACAAAAGAGCCGCGGCGCTTCCGGCACCGCGGCGAAGTTTTCGTAGGGAATTACAGTCTAGGAAAGTGCACGGCCGCGGTGATCAGGGATCACGGAGGCCGCTGCAGAACAGCCGGAGCTGCCCAACAGACCGGACGGCATCGACCACGCAAACAGGCGCGGACGACACGCGAATTCTGGATGGCGCGTTGGAAGGTGCGCGGCGCGCTACGCTTCACCGAACACATAGCCCGCCGAGCGGACTGTGCGGATCGGATCGCGTTCATTGCCGCGTATCAATGCCTTGCGCAGACGACCTATGTGCACATCCACTGTGCGCTCGTCAACGAAAGCGTCGCGTCCCCATACGCCGTCAAGAAGCTGGCCACGCGACAGCACACGGCCCGGGCTTTCCATCAGGAATTCAAGAAGACGAAATTCCGTCGGCCCGAGACGAACCTGGCGCAACCCACGCATTACGCGATGGGCCGCCCGATCCAGCTCAATGTCGCCGATCTTCAGAACCTCAGCCACGCGCCCGGGTGAAGAGCGCCGCAGGATTGCCTTCACCCGCGCCATCAGCTCCGGCAGCGAGAACGGCTTGACGACATAGTCGTCAGCGCCGGTGGAAAGACCACGAATGCGGTCATTTTCCTCGCCACGCGCGGTGAGCATTAGGATGGAGACGTTGCGGGAATCCGACTTGGCGCGCAGACGGCGACATAGCTCGATGCCCGAAACGCCCGGCAGCATCCAGTCCAGTAGCACGAGGTCGGGGCACTCTTCCTCAAGGAGGATGAGTGCCTCTTCGCCCGTTTCCGCATGGGCCACGCGAAACCCTTCCGCTTCGAGATTGTAACGCAGCATCTCGGCAAGCGGAGCTTCATCCTCAACGATGAGAACCTTAGCGGACATACCTATGGTCCTACCTCCCGATCATTACGAGATCAGTGTCGAACTCGTCTGATCGTCCTTCGGCCGATCGTCGGCAATGTTGAAACCGCGCACCAGGAAGTGCACCGTCTCGGCGATGTTGGTCGTGTGGTCACCCACGCGCTCGATGTTCTTGGCACCGAACAGCAGGTGCGTGGAAATGCCGATATTGCGCGGATCTTCCATCATGTAGGTCAGCAGTTCGCGGAACAGCGAATTGTACATCGCATCGATTTCCGCATCGTGGCGCCAGACAGCAAGTGCCTTGTCGGCGTCGCGCTCGGCATACGCGTCCAGCACTTCCTTCAGCTGATGCAGTGCCAGCTCCACCATATGGCGGATGCCGGACATCAGCGGCTTGGGATGGGATTCATCGGCGATCGCAAGCGCGCGCTTGGCGATGTTTTTGGCCAGGTCGCCAATGCGCTCAAGATCGGTGGTGATACGCAACGCGCCCATGATGTGACGCAGATCGTTAGCCATCGGCTGACGGCGCGCGATCATGGAGATGACCTGCTCTTCGATCTCGCGCTCAAGGTTGTCGATCGCCTTGTCCGAAACAACGACTTCTTCGGCGAGCTTGGGGTCGCGTCGTTCCAGAGCGACCAGCGACTGGCCCAGAAGCTGTTCGGCAAGGCCGCCCATCTGGGCGATCTTCTTATCGAGCAGCGCCAGCTCTTCCTCATACGACTTTACGATATGCTCGTTCATTAAAAGCCCTCCTGCCGCAGTTTTCGGCTGTGCCGTTGCGGAGGTCGCAGAGCGACCGAATGGATTGAGATGGCGCAACATTAGCCGAAGCGTCCGGTAATGTAGTCCTGCGTGCGCTGATCTTTCGGGTTTGTGAAGATATCGGTGGTGTTACCTTCCTCCACAAGCGTGCCGAGATGGAAGAACGCCGTACGCTGAGAAACGCGCGCCGCCTGCTGCATCGAGTGCGTAACGATGATGATGCAGTAGTTCTGGCGCAGTTCGTCGATCAGCTCTTCAATCTTCGCGGTCGCAATCGGATCCAGCGCCGAGCACGGCTCGTCCATCAGGATCACTTCCGGATTGACTGCGATAGCACGCGCAATGCAAAGCCGCTGCTGCTGACCACCGGAAAGGCCAGTACCCGGATCGTTGAGGCGATCCTTCACTTCTTTCCAGAGGCCGGCCTTTTCCAGGCTGGCGTTTACGATCTCGTCGAGATCCGCCTTCGAATGGCTGAGACCGTGAATGCGCGGTCCATAGGCCACGTTTTCATAGATCGACTTCGGGAACGGGTTCGGCTTCTGGAACACCATGCCGACGCGTGCACGAAGCTGAACGACATCAAGACTGGGATCGTAGATGTCCTGATTGTCGATGATGATCTTGCCGGTGACCTTGGCGATCGGGATCGTGTCGTTCATGCGGTTGATACAGCGCAGGAACGTTGACTTACCGCAGCCAGACGGGCCGATGAACGCCATCACCGAGCGATCGGGGATGTTCACCGACACATTCTGCAGGGCGTGCTTCTCGCCGTAGTAGACGTTTACGTCCTGCGCAGACACTTTCGTGTCGTGCTTGACTGCGTCGGGCTGGTGGATTTCGAGGTTAGGCATCTTGAGCATCTTAAGCTCCTAAAGAACTTTGTTTTACCAGCGCCGTTCGTACTTGCGACGCAGAATGACGGCGAAAAGATTCATACAGATCAGCAACGCCAGCAGGATCAGGGTTGCACCCGCCGTACGCTCGACGAAGCCGCGCTCCGCTGAGGTTGCCCACATGTAGATCTGCACAGGCAGAGCCGTTGAAGGCGACATCGGCGAAGTCGGATACTCGACCACGAACGCGACCATGCCGATCATCAGCAGCGGAGCGGTTTCACCCAGCGCCTTTGCCAGACCGATGATGGTGCCGGTGAGAATGCCCGGCATCGCCAGTGGCACGACGTGATGCGAGATGGCCTGCATCTTGGAAGCACCGACGCCGAGCGCAGCTTCGCGGATCGACGGCGGCACGGCACCGATGGCAGCGCGCGTTGCAATGATGATCGTGGGCAGCGTCATCAACGTCAGCACCAGGCCGCCGACAATCGAAGCGGAGCGCGGTAGACCGGCAAAGTTGATGAAGATCGCAAGACCCAACAGACCGAACACGATGGAAGGCACCGCAGCGAGGTTGTTGATGTTCACCTCGATGAGATCGGTCCAGAAGTTCTTGGGCGCGAACTCTTCGAGGTAGACAGCAGCGGCAACACCCAGCGGAACCGCCAGCAGCAGCACCGTCATCATCATGAACAGCGAACCGACAAGCGCCACACCGATGCCAGCCGTTTCCGGATTACTGGAAGCGCCGTTGGTGAAAAGCCCGGTGTTGAAGCGCTTCTGCAGCACGCCTGCGGCTTCTGCCTTATCGATCCATGCAAGCTGCTGATCGGAGACCTTACGCACGGCAGCCGGAAGATCGCGGTCAAGCTGCCCCTTGAGCAGGTTGTCCACGCGGCCACTTGCAAGCACCCAGACCGGAATGGTCTTCCCGATTGAAGACGGGTTGGCGAGCACTTCATTGCGGATCTCGACGTCGACATCGCGCGACAGAAGCTGACCCACCTCACGCATATCGCGGCGGTTGGCGGTGTCTGCACCGAGCGCCGTGGCAAGGGCCTTGCGCGCCAGCAGCGTATAGTCGGCTGAGCGCAACGCGTTGGGGTCTTTCTGGCCGCTCGGATCGATCACCGAACGATCAAGGAAGACATCCAGCTTGAATGATGACTGCACGAACGACGTGTAGCCGGTTGAAATGATGCTCCAGAACAGCACGGCCAGGAAGGCCAGACCGAACAGGATCGCAGCGACACCGTACATCTTGAAGCGGCGTTCGGCGGCGTAACGGCCACGGATCGACTTCTGGATCGCAGCGTTCGTCTTGTCTCGCGCATTGCCCGATGCCGGGCCGGGAAGCGAGCCGGGAATGGTATCGACAGCCATTATTCGTATTGCTCCCGGTATTTGCGCACGATGTAGAGCGCGTAGATGTTGAGACACAGCGTGAAGACGAACAGGGTCAGGCCCAGTGCGAATGCGACGAGCGTCTGCGGCGAGTTGAACTCAAGGTCGCCCGTGAGCTGGCTGACGATCTTGACTGTGATCGTGGTGACCGGCTCGAAGGGATTGAGCGTGAGATTGGCGGCGATACCGGCTGCCATCACCACGATCATCGTTTCGCCGATGGCACGGGACGCCGCCAGCAGGATTGCGCCGACAATGCCCGGCAAGGCAGCCGGCAACACAACACGGCGGATGGTTTCCGACTGCGTTGCGCCGAGCCCGTATGAGCCTTCGCGCAGCGACTGCGGCACCGCGTTGATGATGTCATCGGAGAGTGACGAAACGAACGGGATCAGCATCACGCCCATGATGAGACCGGCGGTGAGCACGCTCGTTGCCGAAATCTCGAACCCGATGTGGGCACCCATATCGCGCAGGAACGGACCGAAGGTGATGAGCGCAAACAGGCCGTAGACGATGGTGGGGATACCCGCCAGAATTTCCAGCAGCGGCTTGGCAACGGTGCGAATGCTGCGGCTGGCATATTCCGACATGTAGATGGCGCTGAACAACCCGACCGGAACTGCAACCAGCAGCGCGACGATCGAGATATAGAGCGTGCCCCACAGCAGCGGGATAAGGCCGAACTGACCCGAGGTATTGCTTCCACCACCAGCGGCCGAGAAGCGCGGATCCCAGGTGGTGCCGAAGAAGAAGCTGAGCGGCGAGACCGACTGGAAGAAGTGGATGGCTTCGAACAGCATCGAGAAGACGATGCCGACCGTGGTGAGAATAGCGACGGTGGAGGCAAGAAACAGCCCGGTGAGGACAATCGCTTCGACCGTGTTGCGGGCTCTCAGCGTCGGGCTCATGCGCCAGTTGGCGTAGGCAAACCCGCCAAGGGCAAGCGCTGCAATCAGCGCAGTCAGCATCGTACGGCTGCGTTGCTGCAGCTCGACCTGATCATACGCTGCCGCGATGACATAGGGCTCAGGCGCGGAGCCAAGCACAGTGCCGCGCTCCTGCAGCACCCGCTGAGCTTCAGCTGGAGTCGTGAAGCCGTACCGCACCTTGCGGACGGTCTCGAATTCCTCCGGCGTCAGCCTGGGCAGACCACGCGCAACGGAATTGATGCGGCCGACGATCAGCGACTGTTCCGCTGGCGTCAGAGCTTTGACATTCTCAGGCAAGCCGGCGGAAACGACGCCACGGATGATCGGCGCTTCAGCGGCCGACCAGATGCCAAGAACGATCAAAGCAGGCAGCAAGGTCCACAGCGCCAGATAGGTTCCATAATAACCGGCGCGGGAATGGAGATGAGCATCGCCCTTCTTTGCAAGGGCATTGGCGCGCGAAAGGCCGAGGCCAAACGCTAAAAGCGCCGCAACAAGTAATCCTAAGAGTAAGACGGACGTCGACAACTTCGCGGTCCTCGTTTGCAGCGCGCGTCGCGAAGACGCCGCTCCTCAGGCAAACGGCCCGATGCCGAACGCATTCGGGTCGCCGCTTGGCGGTCCAGCCATGATTGAATGACTGAACCGCCTCGCGATGCACTTAGTCAGCCGTCAAATTACATTGACTTGGCGGCCTTGACGTCTTCCTGTAGCTTCGTGCGCTCGGCATCCGGCGAAGGAACGAGGCCATACTCGGCCAGCGGGCCGTCGGCACCGATCATGCGGTCAGAAGCGAAGAATTCGACGAATTCCTTGAGGCCCGGGATAACACCGATGTGCGCCTTCTTCACGTAGAACTGAAGCGGACGGGAAACCGGATATTCACCCGAAGAGATCGTCTCGACCGACGGAGCAATGCCGCTGATCGTGGCAACCTTCAGCTTGTCGGTGTTGTTCTCGAAGAACGACAGACCGAACACGCCAACGCCCTTGGGGTTGGAGGTGATGCGAGCCAGCGTCTCGGTGTAGTCGCCGTCGATGTCGACAGCAGCGCCGTCCTTACGAACCTGCACGCAAGCCTTGTCGCCAGCCTTCTTCTTGGCAGCGTCGTCGCCTTCAGCCTTGGCAGCGAAAAGCTTGTCAGCGCCAACAGCCTTGCAGCCGCCGTGCATTACCTTCTCTTCGAACACTTCGCGCGTGCCGTGCTTCTCGCCAGGGATGTAAGCGGCGATCGGCCAGTCCGGAAGCTTGTCGTTTACTTCCTTCCAGGTCTTGTAGGGGTTGGCGACGAGAGCGCCATCCTTCGGCACTTCAGCGGCGAGAGCCAGGTAGATGTCCTTCGGCTCGATAGCCCAATCGTCCGACTTGGAGTCAACGGCGAACACGATGCCGTCATAGCCGAACTGAACTTCGACGATTTCCTTCACGCCGTTCTTGGCGCACTCGGCGATCTCGCCTTCCTTGATCTTGCGCGAGGCGTTGGCGATGTCGATCGTGCCTTCGCCAAGACCCTGGCAGAACTGCTTCAGACCGGCCGAGGAGCCACCCGACTCAACGATCGGCGTCTTGAAATTGTTGAACGTCTTGCCGAACTGCTCGGCAACAATGTTGGCGTAAGGCAGAACCGTAGAGGAACCGGCAATCTGGATCTGGTCGCGCGCGACGGCCGGGGCTGCGAACGCCAACGAGCCAAGGACGGCCACGGCGGCCGTGCTCGCGAGAATCTTATTGCTCACACTGATCTCCTGGTCTTGGAGGTGATAACGGGGCCCATAAATCCCATACATATTTGAACCTGTCCCCCGTCCGACGCCTTGCGCCGTGAGGGTTATGTAAACCAGCGCAACAATACTTTCATGACAGACCAACAAATTGATTCACATGAATTTTATGGATGTGTCGCAGGCGCAAGGGACCGTCGTTAGCCCGGATTTTGCCCCGCTGGCGCTCCCGGGACGCCACAAAGTTGCATGGGCCATCATCCAGTGACCGACCGCAGCCTGCGCAGTTCGAGATGGGACAGGAAACGCCCGCTCGAGCGAGCATCTGCAGGAACCAGGAGAGGCACCGCGCCTCTCCCAGAGCTCCGACAAGAAGCACGACAACACCCACCTAGAGCCGTTCCCCGATTCAACGAAACGCGGAAAGGCTCTAGCCGGCTGCGCCCAGCTCCTCGAAGCTGGCGGTGAAGGTCGACCCGACGCCGATCTTGGAACTGATACGCAGCTCCGCCCGGTGGCGATTGAGGATGTGCTTGACGATGGCAAGCCCCAGCCCCGTGCCGCCCTTTTCCCGGCTGGAGATGGCGCTGACCCGATAGAACCGTTCGGTCAGGCGCGGCAGATGCTCGGCCGCAATGCCATGCCCTTCATCAGTAACGCTGACCCAAACGCGAGCACCGGCCGAGTCCGGTGGTGCTGTCCGTCCGATCCGCACCTCGATCGTGCCTCCAGAGCGGCCATACTTGATTGCGTTCTGGATGAGGTTCTGCAGCACCTGCACGATCTCTTCGCGGTCGCCGCGGACGCGCGCGGTTTCGACATCGCTTACCAGCACAACCTTCGCCCGCTGCGCCTCGGCAATCGGCTCGAGCGACTGACAGACATATGAGGCGGTTTCATTCAATTCCGCGATGCCACGCGGCGGCAGATGCGCGCGCATCTCAACGCGGCTCAGCGAAAGCAGATCATCGATCAACCGCGTCATGCGCTCGGCCTGATCGGCCATAAGCTTCAAAAACCGCTCACGTGCATTTGCGTCGTCGCGAGCCGGACCCTGCAACGTTTCCACAAAGCCGCGCAAAGACGCCAGCGGCGTACGCAGCTCGTGACTTGCGTTGGCAATGAAATCCGAACGCATCTGGCCGAGCCGGTCTTCTTCCGTCATGTCGTGGAATGTAACCAGCACGTGCGGCGGCGAAGCCCGATCTATCGGCGCAAGCCGTGAAACCGTGGCTTCGAGGCGCCGTTCAACCGGCACCCTGTCGACCAGCTCCACATCGATGCGTTCCTCAGTGCCAGCAAGAAGCCGATCGATTGCGGCCAGCAGATCGGGACTGCGCGATATCTTGCTCATCGGAGCGCCATCGCGAATTTTAGGAAACATCTCCGCTGCAAGCCGGTTGTGATGCAGCAGATCGCCGTTAGCGTCGAGGGCGAGCGCCGCTGTGGGAATTGCGTCGACTACGGCACGCCAGCCCGAACGCTGACCATCACCAATGCGGCGACCTGCGACCGCAGGAACTTCAACTCCGGGAACATCCCCGCCGGTCCAGTCCAGCGGCCAAAAGGCAGCCGCCAGCAACATTCCGGAGAGCCCTCCAATCGCGGCCAGCCCGCTGAGCGATCCGGTCAGCATCAACATTATGAAGATGATAGCCGCGGCGGCGACCGGCATCGTGCGATGCGCAAGCCGAAGCTTCGCCGTCGCCCATCTTTCTCGCAGCCACGCTTCCGCCTCGACGCGGCGCTCTGACCACCGAATGCTTGTGAAGGCTGATCCTATCGACATCGCTTTTATCTTCAGTCCAGAGGTGTTTGTTGATGCCAACAAAACGCTATCGATAGCATCATAACACCTCTTGATCATGACAGGCGCCGCTTCGTGCAAAATCGCTTACCATGGCGGCCAACAGGGATTTGAAACGGAGGGCGCCATGGCTAAGACCGGCAACAAGGGCAAGAACAAAGGTTCGGACGAAGCAAATAGCCAGCCTTCCGGCGCCGACGCTGAATTGGCCCGCAGCTTCGATATCAACAATCCGGTGTTACCGCCCGCGATCGCCGATCACGCCCTGACATCGGGCGGCTTTCCCTACGACAGCGAACTGAAGAAGAAGCCTTACGGCGACGAACTGACCGAGCTGCAGCTTGAGCTGCTGAAACTGCAGTCTCACATCCAGCAGCAGGGGCAGCGGTTCATTGCGCTGTTTGAGGGCCGCGATGCTTCCGGCAAGGGAAGTTGCATCCGCCGCTTCATGGAGCGGCTGAATTCTCGCCATGCTCGCTCCGTCGCATTGTCGAAGCCGAACGAGGAAGAGCGCGGACAATGGTACTTCCAGCGCTATGTCCGGCATTTTCCGACGGCGGGCGACATGGTTCTGTTCGACCGCTCCTGGTACAATCGCGCCGGTGTGGAAAGGGTGATGAACTTCTGCACGCCGGAGCAGACCGAAAAGTTTCTGCGCGACGTGCCGGACTTTGAGGCGCTGATCGTGCGCGACGGCTTCGCGTTCTTCAAGTTTTACCTGATCATCGGGCGCGAGATGCAGCTGGTGCGCTTCCATGAGCGCCGCCACAATCCTTTCAAGCGCTGGAAGATCACCGACGTCGATCTGGCCGCCATCGACAAGTGGGACGATTACACCCGCGCTCAGAATGAAATCTTTGCGCGCACCAGCAGCGAAGTGGCGCCATGGATTATCGTGCGCGCCAACGATCAGCGTCGCGCGCGGCTGGAAACGATCCGCTGGGTGTTGTTCCACTCCGACTATCCTGACAAGGACGCGAAAGCCGTGGGCACCCCCGATCCCAAAATCATAAGCGTCCGGGCCTAACTGTTATTGTCAGCCCTGACATAACCGCAGCCAACAGCCCCTGAGGCCCGCAGAGAAATCAAAGCAGGCCTCATGTGGGGAAACCCGCGTAATCGGAAGCATGTGTTTCAACGTGGCGCAGGGCCTGCTAGTCTAGGCGTGATGCGGTCGCGCCGTCCCTTGTGGAGGTCCAACGTTGCTGCGCAGAAATTCTGACTTTGCGAGCCACCACTGGCGGCAACGCTTTCATTCGTTTGCATTTTTACGCAGGAAATTGCTGGCGCGCGCACCCGATGCAGCAGCCGCATGCAAACCTTTGCGCCGGGCAGAAAGCGGCCCAACTGATTCCCCGGCCGTCCAGACAAGCAAGCCGTTGGGCCGGTTCAGCGACGTGTTGCCGGTAGAATCTTCGCCCATCTTATGCAGGCAATCGGTGCGATCGCATCGAAACAAGGTCTATTTGACCGTGCGACGGCAAGGTTTACTGCACCTTAGTTGTGATCGGAGTAGGTTGGCCGGAGATGCGCGGCATCTGCATCATTCAGCAAAATTTTGTTAACGGGGGCTAGGGCCTGACAATGGGCCTTTTTTCGTCATCGGCTAAACCGAAAGCAAAGCGCTCCTCGATGAAGCGCGTGCTGCTGGTTGCGCCGCTCTATGGTCTGGCTTTCGCAATCGCCTCCATCGCTGGCTTGATGATCTACTATTCGGTCATCTATCCCGATCCGCTGACGCTGCGCCCCAAGAAGAACACACCCTACGTGCGCGTGCTGGCTGCCGATGGCACAGTCATCAGTGAGCGCGGCGGTGGCGATGACTACGTTCCGCTGGATCTGCTTCCGCGCTACGTCAGTGATGCGGTGGTCGCGACCGAAGATCAGCGCTTTTACGATCATCACGGCGTTGACCCCATTGGCATGGCGCGCGCCGTTGTCATCAATCTGCGCAAGGGGCGCACGGTGCAGGGCGGCTCAACGCTTACCCAGCAGTTGGCAAAGAACCTTTACCTCAGCCACGATCGTACGTTCTCCCGCAAGCTTGAAGAGTTCACGCTGGCGCTCTGGCTGGAATCCCGGCTGTCGAAGCAAGACATCATGGAGCTCTACCTCAACCGGGTTTACCTCGGCGCGGGTGCCTATGGCGTCGATGCTGCCGCTCGCCGTTATTTCCGAAAATCCGCACGCGATCTGACGCTCGCTGAATCAGCGATGCTGGCCGGACTGCTAAAAGCTCCGTCGCGATATTCACCGCTGTCCAATCCCGGCATCGCGCGCGCCCGCGCGCGGCTGGTACTGTCGCAGATGGAGGAAGTTGGCTTCATCACCGAGGAGCAGGAGCGGCAGGCGCTTGAAGAGGTTGCCGAAGCATTCAAGCGCTCACAGCATGCAGCCCCGATGGGCGCTGACTACGCCGTAGATTATGTGATGGAGCGGCTGGCACCTGCATTCGTGATGGGGCTGGCGTCGGAAGCATCGGGCCTTGTCGTTGAAACCACGCTTGATCCGGTGTTGCAGGCCAATGCCTCAAACGTCGTCGAAGAGCATCTGGCCGTGCGCGGACAGGAGTTGCAGGCCAGCGAAGCCGCCGTTGTCGTGCTTGATCGCGATGGCGCCGTACGCGCTCTTGTCGGTGGCCGTTCCTACAGCGACACGCAGTTCAATCGCGCCGTGAACGCGATGCGTCAGCCGGGCTCTGCGTTCAAGCCGTTCGTGTATCTTGCAGCTCTGGAAGCTGGCTACACCCCGGATACGATCGTCAACGACATCCCGATCACGATTGGCAGCTGGTCGCCGCGCAACGAAAACGGCGAATACCTTGGCCAGATGCCATTGCGCACCGCGCTGGCCAAATCGATCAATTCCGTTTCCGCGCGGCTGACCGCAGAGGTTGGCCCCGCGCGCGTCATAAGACTGGCGAAGCGGCTTGGCATTTCTTCGCCGCTGGCGCGCGATGCAACGATCTCTCTCGGCACATCGGAAGTGTCGCTGCTTGAGTTGACCAATGCTTACAACCCGTTTGCAAATGGCGGTCACGTCACCGAACCTTATGTCATCCGCCGCGTCAGCAGCCTGAAGGGCAAGGTGCTGTTCTCGCACCAGCCGCAGCCGCGTCAGCCGGTGATCGCGCCTGCACATACGCGCTACATGGACGACATGCTGACGACGGCATTGAACGAAGGCACCGGGCGGCGCGCAACGCTTCCCAATGGATCGGCGGCGGGCAAGACGGGCACGTCGCAGGGTTTCCGTGACGCCTGGTTCATCGGCTACAGCAATCGCCTCATCGCGGGCGTGTGGACCGGCAACGATGACGGCAGCACGATGAATCGCGTTGTTGGCGGCAGCCTTCCCGCAGAGATCTGGCGCCACATCATGATGGGGCCGACAGCTCCTATTCAAGTGCCGCTCGCACAGCAGCCGGTGGCGCAGGCAACGCCGTCAGCATTGCCGCAAACTTCAGCGCTGCCCGACAGCGACGACTATCCATCCGAACGCATCGCGGAAGATTTTATCGCGCGCGCACTGGATACAGACGGCGTCACGACGCCGGATACAGCTTCCATTGGTGATGGAGCGCGCTAAGCGCACGCTGACAAGCGGAGCATGCGCTGCGGTGCTTTGCACTTTGCACCTGAAGGGGGATGCGTGAAAGGCGGTGTGCCTGAGAGCGGCGCGCGGCGCCGCTGCGATCAGTCGGTCTCGCTGGTGCCGTAGCGATGCAGATCGAGGCCATAGACCTGCAGCCAACGCTTGTCTTCCTTCATCGCCGGAATGAGCTGCTCAACCAGCGCCCAGAACTTCGGCCCGTGATTCATCTCAGCCAGATGCGCAACCTCGTGGGCGGCGACATAGTCGAGCACACGCGCCGGAGCGAGAATGAGACGCCAGGAAAACGACAGCACACCGGTTGTCGAGCATGATCCCCAGCGCGTGGCCTGATCGCGAATGGCAATGCGTTTCGCCACCAGACCAAGCGAACGCGTATGCACCTGCACACGCTCATCGAGATCGCGACGCGCTTCGCCGGAGAGCCAGTCGCGCAGACGCCGCGGCGCGTGCTCAACCTGACCTGCAACATGTAGCTCCGGCATTGTCGGGCCTTGCACAACCTGAACGACACCGCCCGCTGCGCGCTGACCTGTGAAGACGAGTGAATGATATTCGCCACGCAACGGCACAAGCGCGCCGTGTGCGAATGGAACAGGCTGCGGAATAGAGCTTAAACGCTCGCGCACCCATTCAATGTTGCGATTGAGAAACGTGCCGGCTTCACCGAGATCGCATTGAACCGGCATGGTCACGATGACGGCGCGACGTGTGCGACTGACACGCAAGGTCAAACGGCGCGCACCGGGGTGTCGCCTGACTTCAACCGGGCAATCGAGTTCTTCGATGCGCGGACGATTCAACGAATCCCCCTTGACGAAATTCCGCACCGACTTCCCCCTAGTGCAACGTAACGGCTGGTCGGAACACCTGCCGAGAACCGCCGAATGTTAGCAGCTCGCTGCAGACTGAATCTGACCTAATCGAAATTTGAGTGTCCCGCCAGCAGCAAAACCAGATCGCGCCGATGATGTGGTGATTGTGTGGCCTCGACGACGCTTGAAGCTGGCCGTTATCCGAGCCGCTTGTCAAGCTTCTCGACCATCGCATCAATGCCGGTCATCGGCGTGAAGTGGTCGACGTACTTTCCGTCAGGCCCCATGAGATAGATAATCGACGTGTGATTAATACCGTATTCGTGCGGCGCGGATGCATTCGGAGTCTTTTCGAAGAACACGCGGTAGGCTTTCGCGATGGCGTCGATCTGCTCCGGCGTGCCGGTCAATCCCACAACGCGGTTATCAAAATTCTTCACGTAAATAGCCAGTTTCTGCAGCGTATCGCGTTCTGGATCGACGCTCACGAAAATCGGCACAACCTTGTCTGCCTTGTCGCCAAGCTTATCGAGAGCTGCACCGATGAGCTGCAAACCTGCCGGGCAGATATCCGGACAATTGGTGAAGCCAAAGAACACCAGCATGTAGCGGCCGCGAAAATCTTCGTCCGTAACAACCTTGCCCGTTGTGTCGGAAAGCTGGAACGGGCCGCCGATCAATGCCGCTCCGCTCTGGGTCGTGCCTGCCTTGTCGCCGGCATTGTTGAAGATCGCCAATGCACCCAGACCGCCCAACAACAGGCCGACTGCGATACTGCCGATAAGCTTTGCACGCATTCCGAGAGCTCCCATCTGCACCATGGCACTTAAGCCGTAAGCGAACGCTGCGCAACGTATTGCCAATGGAGCGGCGCGTCACGTTACACGCTCGGCCCAGGACTGCTGGTGCAATGGCTCAGCCATCGGGGCCAGATAGCATCGACAGCAATGCGCCGCGCCGCCACGAACTGCGGCAACGCCGTATCACCTGTTCCGGCCCTGTAGCGGGGGTCATCTTGCGGCGTGACGATTACATCGTCAGCGCCAAACTGATCCGCGGTGATATCGACAATCAAGCCACCGCACGTCGCCCAGGCGTGAGCCTGCCAGCGCGAACCATCAAAGAAGCCGAACGGGCCAAGCTCTGGCCCGGCTTCGTCGAGGCGCGGTGTGCCCGATATCCACGTAGCGGGCAGCCCCCGATGACGCAACACCTCGACCATAAAAAGGCTGGTCCGCCCGCACGTGTGCCGCGAAGCGACCGTTGGCAGCTGGCCTCCCCGGGCCCGATGCCACTCCTGCCAAACCGGGGCGATGAAGCTGCGGGCATGGCCGGCGATTGATAAAAGTTGGCGCTCCATTAAGGCCATCGGTATATCGGGAGGATCTGGGCGACCATTCCGCAGCCTCAGCAGCGCGGGAAAGCGCCAATCCATGCTAGCTTAGCGCCCCCGAACGCAGCCAGTGTTCCGCGCATACGAGGCCATCCGGTGATCGTGAACCTTCTCGACCGTCCCAAAAAACGGAAAAACCAACGCGTTCTCGCGGACCCGGTCAACAATCGTCTGCGCCTGCAAACCATCATAAGGTTGCGCTGGATCGCCGTGCTTGGCCAGTTCGCCGCGCTTTCGTTCGTAGCATTTGGGCTGGGTTTTTATGTTCCGATCGGTGCCTGCCTCACGGTTATCGCGCTTTCGGCGTGGCTCAACGTGTTTCTCGCGGTGTGGTATCCGACACGCCACCGCCTCAGCATTCGCTACGCAACCGCGCTGCTCGCGTATGACATCCTGCAGCTTGCCGCGTTGCTGTTTTTGACCGGCGGCATGGACAATCCGTTCACCATGCTGATGGTTGCTCCGGTTACCGTTTCGGCGGCCACCTTGCCGCTGCGGAATACCATCGCGCTTGGCATTATGGCGCTTTTGTCGGCGGCGTTTCTTGTCGTCGCGCATGAGCCGCTGCCCTGGTATCCGGGCATCGAGCTTGAGCTGCCGCTCATTTACAAGCTGGGTTCATTCGCAGCGCTGTGCGTTTCAACCACCTTCATCGCGTTCTATGCGTGGCGGCTGACCAAAGAGGGCCGACAGATGTCAGCGGCACTCACCGCGACAGACATCGTGCTGGCGCGCGAGCAGAAGCTGCACGCGCTCGATGGTCTGGCCGCAGCGGCGGCGCATGAGCTTGGCACTCCACTATCCACCATCGTGCTTGTGACAAAGGAGCTGGAGCGTTCGTTCAAGCCGGACGATCCGATGATCGAGGACATCGCTCTTCTGAAGCAGCAGGCTCTGCGTTGCCGCGAGATCCTGCAGAAGCTGACGCGTCACCCCGGCGAAGAAGATCCGATGTATGCGCGCGTGGGTGTGCGGGTCATGCTGGAGGAAGCGGCCGAGCCCTATTTTTCCGATGCCATCGCCATCAATCTGCAGGCCGGGCCAGCCGATGGAAGTACGCCGCTGAGCCACCGTCTGGCTGAGATTGAGCGCCGCCCCGGCGTCATCTACGGACTGGGCAACATCATAGAAAACGCTACAGAATTCGCGAAATCCAAGGTGGATGTCACGGCCAAATGGAGCAATTCCGGGCTGATTGTCACCATCGCCGATGACGGGCCGGGTTTCCGCGCCGAGATCATGGACAGCATCGGCGAGCCATACGTGACGACACGGCCTGCGGAAATGTCCGATGGGCTACTGGATGAGGATTCAACCGGCTTGGGTCTGGGCTTCTTCATCGCCAAGACGCTGCTGGAGCGCTCCGGCGCTACCGTCAGCCTCGCGAACCGCTCCGGCGGTGAGACCGGCGCGGTTGTCACCGTGAGTTGGCCGCGCTCGTTTATCCTCAACCAATAGGAAATGCGCGCACCCGAAACCGGAAAAAAAGTGTCGCAGATAATGCTGCGTTGACGAAAAAGCTATCTTCCGGCTGACAGACCTGCGACAAGGTGCGACTTTACAAGCTATAGTTGGAGTAACACTCCCCGTGGGCCGTCCAAATCGCCAAGGCGGCCCGATCGAATCTGCCTAGAGTTATGCGTAGGAGGCGTTCGTGGAGGCGAAACACGCTGCATCCGATTCCGGATTGGCCGGAGGAAAAATGGACGAATCAGAAGATCTCTCCTTCCGACAGGACGAACTGCCCGAAGATCGCTCGCTTATCGTTGTCGATGACGACCGCGCATTTGCGCAGCGTCTCGTGCGTGCGATGGAGCTGCGCGGCTTTGAAGTGCGCGGTGCCCATTCGATAACGGAAGGCATCGATCTCATACGCGAACGTGCGCCGGCCTTCGCGGTCGTCGACATGCGTCTTGAGGATGGCAACGGCCTTGACGTCATCGCCGAGCTTGCCCGGGCCCGCCCGGATGCGCGCGCGATCGTGCTCACCGGCTATGGCAACATCGCAACCGCCGTCACCGCCGTTAAGCTGGGCGCGGTCGATTATCTCGCCAAGCCGGCCGACGCCGACGATGTGACCGACGCGCTGCTGGCTCCGTCCGACGACAAGGCGCCGCCGCCGGAGAACCCGATGTCGGCCGACCGCGTCCGTTGGGAGCATATTCAGCGCGTTTATGAGCTGTGCAACCGCAACGTGTCCGAAACGGCTCGCCGTTTGAACATGCATCGGCGTACGCTGCAGCGCATCCTCGCCAAGCGCGCTCCGAAGTAATTCGACAGACTGGAGCGCGATCGCTGTTTGCGAATGGTACGCGCGCTCTGGTTTTCTCGGTGCCATGCTAGGCGCGCTCGATATCCGGGTCCGCCAGCATCTGCAGGCTAAAGGTTGCTGCGCGCGCAAAGCGCAGTGTCATTGCCTTGCGGCGGGCAGCAGCGAGGCGTTCTTCCGGCGCCTCGCGCACAATCTCTCCGCCATATCGATCCGCCAGCATGAGCCCGGTTTCAACCGGCAATAACTCCTGCGGAAATTGCGGCGACACCGCGAAGAACAGCGCGTCGGCAAACTCCATATATTCGGGCCATTTCTGATCGACGCGAAAATCGTCAACGCACGATTTCACTTCGACGATCCAGATGGCGCCGGACGGGGAAAGGCCGACAACATCCGCGCGCCTTCCATTTGGCAGCACCAGCTCGCGAACAACCGCGAATGACATCGAACGCAGCAACCGGCCAACGCCGCGGCATACGTCGCGCGTAGTTGCGTCTCGGGAAAACGCGTCGGCGCCAGCACAGGCGGCGGCAACGTTTGCAACGACATCCGCATCACCGCTTATGGCATCCGGCGGCACAACTTCATGATGCAAAGAGGTATCCGCTACGCCGCCCATGGTGTCCGCGCGATCACAATTTTGGCCATCCGCGCCATGCTCTGCCGCGACATTGTCGCCGGTTTCCCCGGAATTTTCCGCCGTTGCCGTCATTTGACCACCATGCGTCGCTGCAATCAGGCATGACATCGGGGGTGAAGCCAACATCGCGAGTCGGTGGCGGGTGCGCAGCACCCATCGGCCTCGTCGATATTGTTTTCGCGTGTCGTGCTCTACGAATTTCGGCAACTCATCGAGGGACGGGCGCCGGCTGCATGTTCTTCAAACGCTTCATGCCAGGCAAGGGCAAGGCTGTCGCGCAGGCGACCGAAACGGACGCTGATGCGCAGAGCGGCGACGCGTCGGCATCGGCCGTGACGGATTCGCCGGCAGTCTCCAGCTCGTCAGCAACGCCCGCCAATCGCGCAAGCACAACTGAATCTGCCGCCGCAACAAAATCCAGCACGAAGCTGTGGGCCAGAAAGACCACCAAGGTCAGCAGCATGCCGATCCGGGCAATCGATGCCGCAGAGTTGGGCTTCAATACCACCGCTGAACTGACGCCATCGCCTGCTCCGGTCGGGCAGGAAAAAGCGCTTGAAGCGCTGACCTTCGCCGCCAGCATGAAGGGCTCCGGCTACCACATCCTTGTCACCGGTGAGGAAGGCAGCGGCCGCCGCACCGCAACGCGCACCATCCTGCGCAGCGTGGCCGCCGATCTGGAGCGACCGGCTGACTGGGCCTACGTCAACGCTTTCGATTCCGAAGGTGGTTTTCGCGCGCTGAAGCTGCCAACTGGCACAGCCAAGCTGCTCGCACAGAAGATGGCGCTGGCGGTTGATCAACTTGCCGAGGCGCTGCCGGCCGCGTTTGCCGCCGATGATTATGATCTCAAGCGCCGCATGATCGAGGAAGAGCACCGCTTCCGCCGCGAGGATGCACTGCAAGCCCTGCAGCAGGAAGCCGAAGCACAGAACATCGCTTTGTTGCGCACGCCAGCAGGCATTGCCGTCGCACCGATCCTCGAAGGCAAGGTTGTGAAGACGGACGTCTTCAACGCCATACCGGAGGCGATGCAGCGCGAAGTCGAGACCAAGATCGCCACCGTTGAAGCAGAACTGGCAAAAATCGTCGGCGAGCAGCCTGAAGCGGAGGAAGAACGTAGCGCACAGATCGATGCATTAACGGCCGAGATCGCCGGACGACATGTGCAAGCCGCGCTCGAAAAAGTGCACGCCGACTTCGCCGAGATCGATGCTGTTACGGATTATCTCGAAGCTGCGGGCCGCGACATGATTAGCAATGCCGGTCTGTTCGTCGCGCACGCGGAAGCAAGTGATGCCGGCAGCGCAGGCCTGACATCGCAGCGCGAAAATGGAAGCGTTCGGCTGGTGCAATCGGCAGCGGCACATCCGCGTTTTGCGCGTTATGGCGTGCATGTCATGGCTGCGCCCCTGCGCAACGGTGGCGCCCCGATCGCTGAAGAGACAAACCCAAGCTATTCGAACCTGTTTGGACGCGTTGAGCTTGCCCATGACAGCGATGGCCAGCAGCGCATCGTGCGTATTCGGCCCGGTGCGCTGCATAAAGCCAATGGCGGCTTTCTTTTGCTTGAGGCCGATGCTCTGCTGAGCGCAGGCGCTGCGGTGGCCTCGTTGCTGCGCGCGCTTGAAACATCGGAAATCCGCTTCGATCCACCAACCGATCCTGTCGGCATCGTCGGCGACGAAATCCCGGCGCTGGAACCTGTGCCGCTCAATGTGAAGCTGGTGCTGATTGCCAGCGATGCCGCTTTAAAACAGCTGAAGGCCAGCTATCCGGCCCTGATGCGCGCGTTCAAATCACGGGCGCCGTTTGCAGCCACCGTTGCAAAGTCGACTGAAAGCATCGCGAAGTTTGCGGGCCTCGTGGCGTACATCGTGGAGAAACACGATCTGCGGCCGTTCAACGCCGAAGCTGTCGCCATGCTGATAAACGAGGCGGTGCAACGGGCGGCCGATCCCGGTTTGCTTGCGCTGCCGGTCTCCGACCTGGTTGATTTGTGTCGCGCCGCTGACCATTGGGCAGACAACGAAGATCGCAAAACTGTGTCAGCGGATGATGTGGCGCACGCTTTGCAGCACTTCTACGGTGACGACGCCACTGAACACGAAACGCGCCGGGCAATGCCATGATTGCGCATGTTGCCGCCGCTGGAGAACGCAGCGGACGCGTTGTGCTTTGGCATGGCGGATCACCCACGGTCAGCCGCTTCGCCATTGATGCGGCCATGGTGCTGGGCAAGACGTTTCAGGCCGAAGTTGAAAGCCTCTATGTCGAGGATCAGCAGCTTTTCGACCTCGCGGAATTTCCATTCGCGCGCACGATCAGCATGTCTGGAGGCGATTGGGAACCGCTGCCGGTGGAAACGCTTGAGCGCAAGATGCGTGCACTCGCGGCAGCACTGCATCAACAGGTGGCGGAAGCCGCCGGCACCGCCGGTCTGCCGTGTCAGTCGCGCGTGATGCGCGATGATCCGTTGCGCGCGCTTTCGCTTGCGTGCGCGATGAACGGCCCCTGGAATGTCATTGCTGTGTGCGAGCCATTAACTGCCGGCGACAACACGCGGCTGGCAAATCTCTTCGAGCAGGTGCGCGACACCACCGGCGTCATCGTTGCCGGACCGCTGGTACGCCGTTCGGAAGGGCCCGTGGTTGCCGTGGTCGAAGAGTTCTATCGGCTAGGCCCAATGCTAAAAACCGCACTTCGCATCTCGGAAACGAATGACAATGAGGTGCGGCTTTGCGTTGTCGGCAGCGTTGCAGATGAACTTGGATGGATGGAAGCGGAAGCGCGCATACTTTGCGGCGATCCAGAGTTTGAAAGCCGCGTGAGCGTTGAAAGCGTGCTTGCCGCCAACGACGATCCTGCGCCGCTTCTAAACATGCTGCGGGTGTACAAGCCCGGGCTGGCGCTGGCGCAGTACGGCGGCCGACTGATTGCACCGGAAGCCAGCTTACGCCCTCTCACGCGCCAGTTGGAATGCCCGCTGCTATTGGTGCGATAAGCGCAATGGCGTCACGCTAGTAAAGCGTGCGGCGCGCACAACTGAAGTCAGCCGAAATTGCTAATGCCGCGCTACCTTCCGCCGTGAATGCCACGACGGAAGCAGGCGACACGTAGCCTCGCAATATCAGACGTCGAGGTTGGTGACGCTCAGCGCGTTGTCCTGGATGAACTCACGGCGCGGCTCAACCACGTCGCCCATCAGCTTCGAGAAGATCTCGTCAGCCTCGGAGCTTTCGCCGATCTTCACCTGCAACAGCGTGCGTACATCCGGATTGAGCGTCGTTTCCCAAAGCTGGTCGGGATTCATCTCGCCCAGACCTTTATAGCGCTGCAGCGACAGCCCCTTGCGGCCAGCCTCATAAATCGCATCCAGCAGCGAGCGCGGGCCGAACACATCAATGGCTTCGCTCTTGCGACGCAGCTTGGCCGGAACAGCGTAAGCTTCCGCAAGCTGCTCTTGCCGCTCGTTCAGGCGACGAGCGTCAAGCGAACCCAGCAACGCAAGATCCAGCGTATGGGCCTCGGTTACGCCGCGCACTTCACGCTTGAAATGGAAGCCATCGTTGCCGAAGCGACCTTCCCAGCCCTGCTCGGTTTCGTCGGCCATCGCGTTGAGACGGGCTGCAACTGCGCCGGCGATCTCTGTTGCCTTTGCAGCCGAGTGCTGCAGCTCAACATCGAATGCGCCAGCAATCGCTGCCTGCTCAACAACCGTGCGTGAATAGCGCGAATGCAGACCTTCCATCAGCGTCGAAACGGTGCGGGCCTGATCGACGATGGCGCGCAGGTCGCGGCCTGCACGTTCACCACTGCCGGTCACAAGCACCGCATCTTCCAGACCGGATTCGATCAGATAGTCTTCAAGCGCGTGCTGATCCTTCAGATATGCTTCCGAGCGTCCACGCGCCACTTTGTACAGCGGCGGCTGCGCGATGTAGACGTGCCCCTTCTCCACCAGTTCCGGCATCTGCCGATAGAAGAACGTCAACAGCAGCGTACGGATGTGCGCACCGTCGACGTCGGCGTCCGTCATGATGATGATCTTGTGATAGCGCAGCTTGGCGAGGTTGAAGTCGTCGCGAATGCCGGTGCCAAGCGCACCGATGATGTTCGTCACCTGCTCGGACGACAACATCTTGTCGATGCGTGCGCGCTCGACGTTGAGAATTTTACCTCGGATCGGCAGCACAGCCTGGAACTCGCGCTTGCGTCCCTGCTTTGCTGAGCCACCTGCCGAGTCACCCTCAACGATGAACATTTCGGTGTTGGTGGGATCGCGATCCTGACATTCGGCCAGGCCGCCCGGCAGCCGCAGACTGTCGAGCGCGCCCTTGCGCCGCGTCAACTCGCGTGCACGCCGCGCAGCCTCGCGGGCCAACGCCGCTTCGACGATCTTGCCGACGATAGCCTTGGCTTCCTTCGGGTGCTCTTCAAACCACTGCGAGAGCTGCTCGCCGATGATGTTTTCGACAACCGGCTTCACTTCCGAGGAAACCAGCTTGTCCTTGGTCTGGCTGGAGAACTTCGGGTCAGGCACCTTCACGGACAGCACGCACGTAAGACCTTCGCGCGCATCCTCGCCGGAAATATCGACCTTCTCCTTCTTGGCGACGCCGCTATCGACCGCGTACTTGTTGATCACACGCGTAAGCGCCGCGCGGAAACCGGCCAGATGGGTGCCGCCGTCGCGCTGCGGGATGTTGTTTGTGAACAGCAGCACGTTCTCGTGGTAGCTGTCGTTCCACCACAATGCCGCTTCAACGACAACGCGATCCTTCTCACCGGTGAGAAGGATCGGCTCCTGCAGCAGCGACTGCCGCGAACGGTCGAGATAGCGCACGAACGCGGCTGTGCCGCCCTCGTACAGCATTTCCTCGCGCCTCACGTCGGCGTGGCGTGCATCGGTCAGCACGATCTTGGCGCCGGAGTTCAGGAACGCCAGCTCGCGCAGGCGATGCTCCAGTGTGCCGAAGTCGAATTCGATTTTCGTGAAGGTTTCCGGGCTCGGGAGGAACGAGACTTCCGTGCCGCGCTCATCGCCGGCATCGCCCACCACCTGCAACGGCGCGACGGGCACACCATCGCGAAACTCGATCAGGTGCTCCTTGCCCTGACGCCAGACGCGCGCCTTAAGCCGAGTTGACAGCGCATTGACCACAGACACGCCGACGCCGTGCAGACCGCCCGAAACCTTGTAGGCGTTCTGGTCGAACTTGCCGCCAGCATGCAGCTCCGTGAAGACGATTTCGGTCGCAGACCGCTTCGGGTCGTTGTCGTCATCCTGCTTGATGCCGGTTGGAATACCGCGGCCGTCATCGCGCACAGTCGCTGAGCCATCCGGGTTCAGCGTCACTGTGCACGCCGTCGCATGCCCTGCCAGAACCTCGTCGACGGCGTTGTCGACGACCTCGTAAATCATGTGATGCAGACCCGAACCGTCGTCCGTGTCGCCGATATACATACCCGGACGCTTGCGAACGGCATCCAGGCCCTTCAGCATCTTGATGGAATCGGCGCCGTAATCATCAGGCGCGGCAGTATTTTTCGCGGGCGAAGCGCTCATAATCCGGATTGTCCCAGGGGTCATTCGGCCTTGATGCATCTATAGCACAAGGCCCCACAGAAAGCACCCTCGCAGGCGCCCTATACATAACAAAAATAGGTATTATTTCAGCTAGTTAGAAGGTGATGCGGCACCTTGCTCATACCGTGGCGCAAAAGTCTCCAAAACGCCATCGCTCACACGGCGGAATCGGGCCCTCTCGGTCAACCATGAAAACGCCTGCTCGTCGGTGCCGGTCATCCATGCCTGAACGCCAAGACGCAGTATTTCAGCGAACAATGCGGCCCTCCGATCGGCATCCAGATGGGCTGTAACCTCGTCGAGCAACAGGATGGGCGCCGCATCGCGCCGACGCGCCACAAGCTCCGCGTGGGCCAGCACAAGGCCGATCAGCAAGGCCTTCTGCTCACCCGTAGAACATAGGCGAGCGGGCATGCTTTTCGGCGCATGCGACACGATGAGATCGGAGCGGTGCGGGCCATCCAGCGTCCGCCCGGCCGCCCGGTCGCGCTCGCGCCCGGCCCGCAGCCGCTGCATGTAAACATCTTCCACCTCAACCGCCGCCATGCGCTCCAGATCCGCCTCCAGCACGCCCTCCAGAGCGAGGCTAGCAGGTGGAAACGGCGACGACGGATCGCGCGCCGCGCGCTCGGCCATAATTGCAGCCAGCCCCGTCACCGCTTCAGCACGGGCAGCCGCAATCGCAACGCCCGTCTCCGCCATCAGCAGCTCAAGGCCTTCAAAGCGGGAAGGATCGCGCACGCCGTCGGCCAACAGCCGGTTGCGCTGCTGCATCGCCCGCTCAAACCGCGCGGCGCCCGTGCGGTAATGTGGATCGAAACACAGGATCAGCCGATCGAGAAACCGGCGCCGCTCCGAGCCCGCCCCGGTGAACAGGCCGTCCATTGCCGGCGTCACCCACATCACCTCGACGAGATCGGCCAGCGCACCCGCTCCGGCGCTTTCCCCGTTGATGCGGACGATGCGGCCAGCCCGCTCGCTGCCGGCATTTTCAGCCAGCAACCCGGTGCCGATATCAACCGCGCCAACATGCGTATGCGTATGCGCTGCAACGGCCCAGCCGCCATCGCCACTGCCGCGCGCCAGATCAGGATAGGACACGCGACGCATCCCCTGCCCCGGCGTCAGCAGCGAAATCGCTTCCAGCAGATTAGTCTTGCCAGCACCGTTCGCGCCGATAAGCACCTGCGGCTCCGGACCGGCTTCAATCGTCGCGTGCGCATAATTGCGAGAGTTGGAGAGCGTGAGCCGCTCGACCCAAAGTTTTTCTGCGGACATTCAGGTTCGCTTCGCGGGTGCCGCCGGTTGCTTCTGGACCCGTCCGGCCGGGCCGAAGGGTACTCGCACTCTAGAGCCTTTCAGCACTTCGTTGAATCGCGGACAGACTCTGGCCGTTTTTCAGCGCTTCTTGCCCGAAGCACTCTACTGAGCCTCAACCCGTTGTCCAATCCACGCGCCATTACCCAGCGTGCAGGCCGGATGACGGGCCAGGAAACGGCTGATTTAAACCCGCATCGGCATCAGAACATACAGCGCGGCTTCATCGCTCGGGTCGTTCACCATCGTCGGCGAGCCCGGATCGGCCAGCTTGAAACAGGCGCGCTCACCCTCAAGCTGGCTGGCGATATCGAGCAGATACTTGGCGTTGAAGCCGATTTCCAGCGGCTGCGCGTCGTATTCGACGCCAATCTCTTCCGTGGCGCTGCCGCCTTCCGGATTGTTCACCGAAAGCACCAGCTTGTCGGGCTGGATGTTCAGCTTCACCGCCTTGCCGCGCTCCGAAGCGATGGTCGAGACGCGGTCAACAGCCGAGATGAACTCGGCGTTGGAGACCGTCATTTCCTTGTCGTTGCCCTGCGGAATGACGCGGCCATAGTCCGGGAACGTGCCGTCGATCAGCTTCGAGGTGAGCGTGACGGAACCGATCTCGAACCGCACCTTCGCGGGGCTGACTGCAACCTTCACACCGGCAGCGCTGTCTTCGATAAGACGGTTCAGCTCGTGCACGGTCTTGCGCGGGATGATGACGCCCGGCATGCCTTCGGCGCCGCCCGGCAGCGGCAGCTCAACCTGCGCCAGACGGTGACCATCGGTTGCCACCGCACGCAGGCGCGTTTCGCCTTCGCTTTGCGCGGTGTGCAAATAAATGCCGTTGAGATAGTAGCGGGTTTCTTCGGTCGAGATCGCAAAGCGCGTCTTGTCGATCAGGCGCTTCAGATCATGGGCCGCGAGCTCAAACTCCTGGCCCATCTCACCGATGCCGATGTCCGGGAAGTCTTCCGCTGGCAACGTCTGCAGAGCGAAGCGCGCCTGCCCGGCGGTGAGCGTCAGACGCTCCTTCTCGGCGTCGCGACGGATGTCGACCTGACTGCCATCCGGCAGCTTGCGGACGATGTCATGCAGCATGTGCGCTGGCACAGTGACCGCGCCGGGCTGCTGAACGTCGGAAGCGACGCTCTCGATAACTTCGCGCTCAAGGTCAGTGGCCTTGAATTCAAGCGTTCCCTCACGCGCCACCAGCAGCACGTTGGAAAGGATCGGGATCGTGGTTCTGCGTTCGACCACGCTCGTTACATGGCCGAGCGCCCGCAACAGTTCACCACGTTCAATCACAAGCCGCATGGATCGATCCTCGGCGGGTTCACATGGAACCGACTGTCCCGTTCCGCACACCCTCGGCGGAGGTCGCCCCCCGTTCGAGGTCGCAGGACGGCCAATTGGCGAGGGGAAGCTTGGCAGGACCAGAAATTGGCGGTCTTCGGTAGGATTCGCCCCAGGGCAGCATGCCCCGATGCGGCTGTCGTTTTCAAGAGCCGGCTGGGGTGCCTGCTCGCCGCATCGATAACGAAAGGTGGCCGTTTGCGGCCCTTGAGCAACAAAGGAGCGGCGCCAGACCGACGCCGCCCCTCCCCGCTAGGCCTGACCGCACCCCTCGGGGCACGGTCCTCCCGTTCCGGACGGGCCTTAGCCATCAATGGCTGAGCAGACGCTTCAGTTCCTCCAGCTCTTCCTTGAGCCGGGGGTTGCCTGAAAGCTCGCCTTCAATCTTACGGATTGCATGCAAAACCGTAGTGTGGTCGCGATTGCCGAAGCGGCGACCGATTTCCGGCAACGACCGGGCCGTGAGCTGCTTGGCCAGATACATACCGATCTGACGCGGCCACACGACCGAGCGATGACGGCGCTGCGAAAGCAGATCGCCCTTCGACACGCCGAAGTGACGCGACACGATACGCAGGATGTCCTCGATTTTGATACGACGCGGCTCAAGGCCCTGCACCAGATCGCGGATGACCGTCTCGGCAACGTCCGGCGTAATCGCCGTGCGCATGTACTGCCACGTTGCATAAAGGCGTGTGATGGCGCCCTCAAGCTCGCGGCCGCTTTCGGTCAGGCGCTCTGCCAGCAGCGAGATGATCTCGCGGCCGAGCGTGAACGATGGATCGAGCGCGCGCTTCTCGGCCAGACGCGTCTCAAGCACCTTGAGACGCAGCTCATAGTCGAGCGTTGCAATCTCGGTGACGAGACCGCGCTGCAGACGCGAACGCATACGCTCGTTGAGACGTTCAACGTGGTTGGGTGCGCGTGCCGACGCAACAACGACCTGACGGCCGCCATCCAGCAGCGAGTTGATGATGTGATCGAACTCCTGCTCGGTGCGCTCACCGTGCATGAACTCGAGATCGTCGATCAGCAGCACGTTGATGTCGCGGAACTTCTCTTTGAACGCGAGCGGATCCTGACTGCGCAGTGCCTCGACGAACTGATAACGGAAACGCTCGGCCGTGAGATACAGCACCTGTGCATTCGGCGAACGGCGCTTCACTTCCCAGGCGATGGCGTGGAGAAGATGCGTTTTGCCAAGGCCAACTGCCGAATGGAGATACAGCGGGTTGAAGCCCGGAACGCCACCCAGCGCCGTTTCGGCTACCTGTGTCGCGCCAGCGTGGGCCATGCGGTTGGAGGGCCCAACCACAAAGCTTTCGAACGTATAGCGCGGATCAAGTGGCGAGCCTTCAAAGCCACCTACACTGGTGCGGCCTGCTGGAGCCGGGGCAACAAACGTCGTGTTACGCTGAGCAGCATCGGGCTGTGCATTGTTACGCAGAGCAGCAGCCTGCTCGCTCGGAGCGGGCGCAGCCTCAACACGGGCAGCCGCCTGATTGCCCGGCTGACGCAGCGCCACCTCAACCTTTTCCGCACCCTTGAACTCAGCGCGACAGCAGTCGAGCAGATCTTCGGAATAGTGCGACTGAATCCACGTCCGCAGGAACTTCACCGGCACCGAGAAACGCACCGTGCCGCCGTCGAAGCTTTCAAACTCAAGCGCATTGAACCAGCTGGTGAAGATGTCGTCACCCAGACGGGCGCGCAGCATCGCACGCACCTTTTGACCGCGCGGCTCGTCGGTGCCGGTTGTGGTCAAAGCGGTTGTTGTCGTCGTCGAAAGAGAACCGGCTGAAATAGGTTCAGCAACAGAGCGCTCTTCCATTCCGCCCTGAGCAGCGCCCGCATAGCTGCCCGTTACGGAATGATCCGCTTTATGAATCGTATGCATGTTGTAACCCCCGCACTTGTGTAATCGAACTGTGTCGACTTGCGCCTCAAGCCTCCCAGACAAAGATCTACCGTCGCCCTCCGCCGCCGCGGGTGCGCAATGGATCTGAATCTGGGTCTTCCGTATCGGGTGCGCTAACCTTGCACCCAAGCAAGACCGGCAGCCTTCCAGCCGGCTACTTGCCCTCTATGGCGGTCAGCATCGAGAGGCCCCTCAAAGCCGTCCGCCACGTTTCTGCACTGTCGAAAGCCGGCACGCGTCATGGCTTCCGCTGCCATGCGAGAGCGTGCGCCGGATCGACAAATGAAGAGCAACTCTGTGTCTTTGGTGGCGCCCGCCGCATCGAGCGCCTGTGTCAAACGTTCCGCAAAGCCCGCATTGACGTCGCTTTCGGGATACGTCTGCCATTCAACCGTGAGAACCCGCTTCCCGATCCCCGAAAGGTCGGGCAGGCCCACGAACGTCCACTCAGCACGTGTCCGCACGTCGATCAGTACTGCGCTCTCGTCCTTACTGAGGCGTGCCCAAGCCTCTTCCACAGGCACATCCTCAATGTGGACATTTTCGAACGACTGCACTTTCGTCCTCCAACTCACAGACCGCGCTTGAACAGCGCCCCCAGTATAGTCTGCTCACACAACTAGCGTGACTAGAAAACGGCTCCCTCACCTTCCAGACGAAAGTCTGAAAAGCGACGCAAGCAACGCTACTAAGCTTCGGTAAAACCAGGACGCGGCACTATACAAACCTGGCGGCGACTGGCTCATGAACTACTGGATAAGTTCCGCCCGTCGACCTTCAGAACCGTAGCCCTTAACTGTGCGTTAAGCAAGCGCATCGGGTGCGCAAATGGCCGGTTGCAGCAGCGTGCAACGAAGTGTGAAGCGGTGGATATCCTGTGCATCTACTGCAGCTTCTGTGGATAGTCATTTGAGCAAGTTGCTGATTTGCAAAGCACTCGAACACGTGTCCAGACGCAGACAAAACTTCTCCTCCGCTACATGCACGAAACATCATTTTTAGATTGAGCAGATGACGCGCTTTTCAAGGCGCGATGTGCAGCGTCACATGAGTGCGCGACGATCAACTGCTGTGGAATCCGTCACTTATGGCTGTTCGCGACTCGTGTGTGAGAAGTGGATGGCGTGTAATCGCTGTTGCGCAGTTACCGCACCACAGCCGACGCGCGGATCTTCTCGCAGCGCTGCGCGATCCGGTCATTGCGAGTAGATTGTACGGAGATCGACGACTAGCGCGATGCAAGCTGATCGATGCGGCACAGACCGACGATGATCGCACACCTTGGGCATGGTGCGGATCGGAACACTCCGCTGGTGCTCTCTACGAGTCCGCTAAAACGTCGACACGCGCCGGGGGATCATGGCGCAGATATCGGGAGTCTGGCGACCGGTAGCGCGGAGCATTTTGCGACGCAGTGACACCAAGTCCGTCGCAAGAAAATGCGGCCAATCAAAAAAACTAAAGCGCGCGATCCGATGCCGCCGGATCGCGCGCTCTGGAAATGAAAAGGCCCTCTTTCGGGGGCCGATTTCTTAGTTCGCCATTGCCTTCACGCGGGCAGCGAGACGAGAGATTTTCCGGCTCGCCGTCTTCTTGTTCAGAACGCCCTTCTGAGCAGAGCGTGCCAGCACGGACGAAGTGCTGCGCAGTGCGGCAGCGGCGTCAGCCTGATTACCGGAAGCGATAGCTTCTTCCATCGAGCGCACAGCGGTGCGCGCACGCGAGGTGCGGGATTTGTTCACTGCCGTGCGGCGGAGCGTCTGACGTGCCGCCTTCTGTGCCGACTTCGTATTGGCCATAGTCCTTCGTTCCTCTAGATCACCCTGCCATCTCCTGACGGCGGGCGTTGTTAGCCGGGCCGCTCGCCCCCAAAGGCGGCTCGGCCCAAACGCGCTGGCCGCCCGGAGCACGGAGCTACGAGCGGCATCATGAGCGTTCGTATAGACGCGACAAAGTGTAGGGTCAACGGCGCTCGCACACTGACAAGTATCTTATGGGACTTGCCAGAACGCTTAACCCAAGGCTCTCCTAGCCACGGTTACTGAATACTTAACAACCCAGCAGGAGGCACGATGTCGGCTTGGCTTTGGATCTTAACTCTTTTGGTAGGCACCGCCGCCGTCACGTGGAGCACCCTCCAGGGCCAGGAAGCCCATATGCTTGTAACCGCCTTGACCTGCCTCGTTTTCGCGCTTCTGGGCATCTGGCAGCGCCGCCGTCTGGTGGCCGCGGGCGCGGGCGAGGCCGCTCTGGCCGGCAGCACCTCCAGCTCGATGGGACTGGTCTGGGCCTGGGCCGGCCTGTGCATGCTGTTCACCTATCAGCTCGTCCTGAGCTGGCATGAATGGTGGCAATACGTGCTGGCTGGCCTTGGTGTTGCGGCGCTGTGCCTCGGCTTTGCAGCCATGATGGGCAAGGATGCTGCGGCAGGCCGCACCGATGAGCCGATGCTGAAGATCGCCCGCTACCTCACCATCGGCCAGTTCGCCGGCATGATCATCGCCATGGTCGGGATGTATATCGACAACAAGATGCCGCGCGATCCGAGCGAGCCGGACTGGGCCGCCAACGCCGTCTTCTTTTTTGGCGCTGCGGCCCTCGCCGTACTGAGCGGCTATGCGCTGTGGGGACCGCAGGCGCGCCGCGCCTGACGCGTCACGTCATCATTCGCTGACCATCACCGCTCCAACCACAGACGCAAAAACGGAAGCAACAGATGCCCACCGGACCACGCCAGCGGCTTCTGTTGCCCGCCGTGCTACTTGCCTTCGTCGTCAGCATCCTCATCTGCGTGTCGGCGGCCAATCGGCACTCATCCGTTGTGATGGGGCTCGCTGTCGCACTGTTCTCGGCGCAGGTGCTGATGTCGGCGCTGCGCGTCAACCTGCCGTTATGGAACGGCGCAACGCTCTCCTCCGCCGGACGCACCTGGGGCTGGAACAACTCGCTACTCGCCATCACAGCTTACAGCTGGGGCGCGGCGGCGATGTTCAGCATCTACGGGTTGTCGGATCTCAACTGGCGCCACTGGTGGCAGTATGGTGCAGCGATGGCGCTGCTGGCGGTGATCGCATACGGATGCGCGCATGTTCTGCTGGGCCGCGATGACAAACAACCGACACTACCTGCCCTGCAAACTCTTGCCGGCATGACGCTGATGCAAGGAATCGCCGCGATCGCGGGGCTGGCATATCTCGTCGGCACCGGTGCGCTCGACACCATCAAAGACGACTGGGCCGCCAATCATGTATTTCTGGCCGGCGGCATCACGATTGCGCTGCTATCGCTGTTTTCCTGGCTGACGTATCGACGCCTGCTCCGGCAAGCGGCAGCGTAACGCGCCGCAATCAATCAGCGCTGGCAACGCGGGCAGTAGAACGTCGAACGACCGCTCTGCACCAGACGCTCAATCGTTCCGCCGCAACCCTCGCGCGGACATTTTTTGCCAGCCCGATTGTAGACGGCAAACCGGTGCTGGAAGTAGCCCAGCTTGCCATCGGTATGGCGGTAATCGCGCAGTGACGATCCGCCCGCGCCAATGGCATCATTCAGCACATCGCGGATCGCCGTAACCAGCGCCTCGGCCTTAGCGGTTGGCTTACCCGTCGCCGTCGCAATTGAAGCGGCGCCACGCGTTGGCAACAGATGCGCGCGATACAGCGCCTCGCACACATAGATATTGCCGAGCCCGGCGATGATGCGCTGATCGAGCAAAAACGCCTTCAGGTCGGTGCGCTTGCCATGCGCCTTGGCGGCAAGATGCGCCGCGGTCAGTTCCTCGCCCAGCGGTTCGATGCCGAGTTGACGCAACATCGGATGGGTGTCGCGCTCCTCCGGCTCAACCAGAAGCATAAAGCCGAAGCGCCGTGGATCGTTGTAGGTGACGGTCGCCCCATCGCTCATATGGAACACGACGTGGTCGTGCGTCCCCCGGCTGGTGGGCACCACCAGCTTGCCGCTGCGGCTGATTTTCTTGCCGCGCGCCTTCTCACTTTGGCTGATGAGGAAGCTGCCGGTCATGCCGAGATGCATCAGCAGCAGCGCGCCATCGGAAAGGTGCGCCAGCAGATACTTGCCGCGCCGCTCCAGGCTTTCGATGGTCCGCCCTTCCAGCCGCCCGGCGAAGTTCTCCGGCAACGGAAAGCGCAGGTCCGGCCGCCGCTGCTCCACATGCTTGATGGCGTGCCCCACCATCGCAGGCACCAGACCACGGCGTACGGTTTCGACTTCGGGCAATTCCGGCATGGATAAGCGACTTGTTAGGGCTGGTTTGAGGCTGAGGCAGCACGGAGCATAGCGCGGCCTCGCGGGCTTAGCTATGGTGCCGCCATGAGCAACGCATCTCCGAACGACACATCCACCACCTTTGGCTTCCGCGACGTTGAGGCAGAGCAGCGTCAGGGTCTCGTCAACGGCGTATTTGCCGCCGTGGCGGATCGCTATGACGTGATGAACGACCTGATGTCGGGCGGGCTGCACCGGCTCTGGAAAAGCCACTTCATCAATGAGCTGAACCCGCCGCGCGGCGCAACGCCATTCCGGCTGCTGGATGTAGCTGGCGGCACGGGCGACATCAGCCTGCGCTACGCAGCCAAAGGCGGCCCTAACGCCACCGCGGTGCTGTGCGACATCAGCCCGGAGATGCTGGCTGTCGGCCAACGGCGCGTCACCGAAGCGGGCATGCAGAACCGCATCGAGCTGGTGGAAGGCAACGCTGAGGTGCTGCCGTTCGAAAGCGGCGCGTTCGACGCCTACACGATCGCGTTCGGCATCCGCAACGTCACGCACATCGACAATGCACTGGCCGAAGCTTATCGCGTGCTCAAGTTCGGCGGACGCTTTCTGTGTCTCGAATTTTCAGAGGTGCAGACGCCGATCCTCGATCGCCTCTATGACTTCCATTCGTTTGAGGTCATTCCGCGTCTGGGGCAGGCGGTTGCGGGCGACGGAGATTCCTATCGCTATCTGGTGGAGAGCATCCGCAAGTTCCCCAATCAGGAACGCTTCGCCGGCATGATCCGCGATGCGGGTTTTGCGCGCGTCAGCTATCGCAATCTGACCGGTGGCGTTGCTGCCATCCACTCAGGCTGGAAGATTTGAGCCGCGCAGCGAGCGCGGCGGGACGTCGATCCTGCATCTCCCGCCGTAAAAAATCCGCAACGCTCAATGGCGCGCATCACTTGATGGCGGCATCGCCCGCAGCACGAATGGCATCGATGTTAGCGGCGTAGGATTCACGCGTGCCGCCCTTGAACACCGCTGAGCCGGCCACCAGCACATTGGCGCCCGCCGCCGTAACCAGACCTGCGGTTTCAGGCGTCACGCCGCCGTCGATCTCGATGTCGATCGGGCGATCGCCAATCATTGCCTTCACGCGACGGATCTTCTCGACCACCGCCGGAATGAAGCTCTGGCCGCCGAAGCCTGGGTTCACCGTCATCAGCAGAACGAGATCGAGACGGTCCAGCACGTAGGAAATGACATCCTCCGGCGTCGCCGGATTGAGCGACACGCCCGCCTTTTTGCCCAGCGCGCGGATGGTCTGCAGCGAGCGGTCGAGATGCGGCCCTGCTTCAGCGTGAACGGTGATGATGTCCGCGCCAGCATCGGCGAATGCCGCCAGATATGGATCAGCGGGCGCAATCATCAGGTGGACGTCGAACACCTTCTGCGAATGCGGGCGCAATGCCTTGATGACGGGCGGCCCAAACGTGATGTTGGGCACGAAATGGCCATCCATCACATCAAGGTGAATCCAGTCCGCACCGGCCGCCTCGACGGTTTCAACCTCTTCCTTGAGGCGGCTGAAATCGGCCGAGAGGATAGACGGAGCAATCGTCACCGAACGGGCCATGTGCGCATTCCTTCAGAAGCGATAAGCAAAATCCTGCTGCGCACCTTTTAGCGGCGTCGAACGGCTTCGTCTCGCCACCAAGGCCCGCTGCGCGGAAAAACCGTTAGCGACGGATCGCCCCAATCCGCACCCCCAGAGCCCCCACCGGGCGCCTCTCACTAGGAGGCCCGGCGCCGCCGTTCCACCAGCTTAAGGATATGCGGCGTCAGAATGAGCTGCATGCCGAGATCCAGTTTCGCGCCGGGAATGACGATGGAGTTGGCGCGCGACATGAAACTGCCTGGGATCATCGACAGCAGATATTGAAAATCGATACCGCGCGGATCGCGGAAGCGGATCACCACCATCGATTCATCGGCCGTGGGAATCCAGCGGGCGACAAACGGGTTTGATGTATCGACCGTCGGCACGCGCTGGAAGTTGATGTCGGTATCGGAGAACTGCGGGCAGATATAATTCACATAGTCGGGAATGCGCGTCAGGATCGCCTCGACCGACTCTTCGTGAGAATGCCCGCGAATGGATTTGTCGCGAATGAGCTTCTGTATCCACTCCAGATTGATGACCGGCACAACGCCGATCTTCAAATCCGCATGCTGCGCGATATTGACGTTGGGCGTCACTGCGGCACCGTGCAGCCCTTCATAAAACAGCAGATCAGTGCCGCGCGGAAAATCCACCCATTCGGTGAAAGCTCCAACGGGCGCGTTGTGGATCGCCGCATCGTGCTCATCGTGGATGTAATGCCGGGTGCGGCCGCGCCCGTTCTCAGCGTAGTTGCGGAACACATCTTCCAGTTCGGCCAGCAGATTGGCTTCCTCGCCGAAGTGGCTGAAATGCAGATTGCCCTGCGCTCTCGCCTCGACGCTTTTCTGCTCCATCTCCGCACGGCCATAGCGATGGAACGCATCGCCTTCGATGAAGGCGGCGCTGATGTGTTCCCGGCGAAAAATGTTTTCGAACGTCTGGCGGACAGAAGTTGTGCCTGCGCCCGACGAGCCTGTGACCGAGATTATGGGATGCTTGGCTGACATAGCGGTGGCAACACTGCCTTATATTTATTGATTAACTTGTTAAAACCGCAGAAGCCCCCTGCGACTGAACAATGGCGAGCGCTCTCCACGGATCTGCAAACCGTCATGCAACCGTGCCGCATGCTCTACCTCTTTGCGCGATCCCGCAATCAGGGGAATGCGCTGATGCAGAGATTTCGGCGATACCTCCAGCAAGCGCTCCTTGCCGGTCGAAGCGGCACCACCCGCCTGCTCGACCACCCACGCCAGCGGACTGGCTTCATAGATGAGCCGTAGACGGCCGTTGCGGAACTCACGGCGTTTGTCGCCCGGATAGAGATAGATGCCGCCGCGCGAAAGGATGCGATAGAAATCCGCCACCGGCGAACCGGTCCAGCGCATGTTGAAGTCGCGCCCACGCGGGCCTTCCTTGCCGCGCCGACAGTCATCAATGTAGGTGCGGACAGGATCATCCCAATGGCGCGTATTGGAATCGTTGACCGCGTATTCGCTCGTCCGCAGCGGTAATTCCACTTTCGGATGCGTCAGCAGAAACGTGCCGGAGCGGCGATCGAGAGTGAAGATCTGCGTGCCCGCGCCAGCCGTGGAAACCAGCACCGTCTGCGGCCCATACAGAAAGAATCCGCCCGCCAGCTGATTTACGCCGCGCTGCAAAAACGCCGACGGATCATCGTTGTGCTCCAACGCGGGCAGTACGGTGAAAATGGTGCCGATGGAGGCGTTGGCGTCGATGTTGGATGAACCGTCCAGCGGATCAACCGCCACCAGCAAGGGCGCCTTGGCATCCAGCAGCAACGGCGCTTCCATCTCTTCAGAAGCCAGCGCAGCAACCGGCGCCTTGCGCAGCACGTCGATCAGCAGGTTGTTGGCGACGAGATCGATCTCTTTCTGCTCGTCGACGTCGCCTTTCAGGCCGGTGAGCCTGCCCATGGGGCCCGCCAAAGCGCCGAGCGCCAGCAGATCCGACAGCTCCACAGCCGCTGACGCCAGGGCCTCCATGGTTGCGGCAATCGCCAGCCGCGCCGGCCGGTTACCAGCCCAGCCGCTAAAATAAGCCGCAAGCGTTAGTGGCTGCTCCATCCCTTTGCCGCCCCTCCCAGCTCCGCGCCGCAACGCAAAACGCGTTGGGGGACGAATATCAGGCACGGGTTCTATGCCACGCCACAGCTGCAGGGGCGAGGACCGATGAGCGAACAGGGATGCATTTTCAGCCGTTGCAGATGGGCGCGATCAGGACACAGTGGGCCAGAAACAGGCCGCCAGCCGGCACGCCCAGGCACTATACAGTTGACCTGCGCGCCACAACCTATGATTGAATTTAGTTGCGAAGCTCCATCCCGACGGCACCCTCTTTTCCGGACTGCGCAACCCACCAATCCATTTTCAGCCACTCAATTCCACCCGCGTGAACATCCGGTCCATTCTGCTGCTGAGACTGCTAACCCCCTTGGATCAGGTGGCCATCTGGGGCCTCACCCTGGCCGTGGGCGTGCTCAGCTTCACCGGCCCCGCCTATATGCTGCTGCTGTACAGCCACGCGCTGCCGGGCGGCGATCCAATTCTGTTGCTTCAGCTCACGGCTGCCATGCTGGCGCTCTACGCCGTCACGGGTTGCATCGACGCCGTACGCCAGCTTGTGCTCCTGCGCCGTGCGCGCGCCATCGATGACCGCGTGATGGCCATGCCCGCAACCCAGCTTCCGCCATTACACGAGCTGGACCGCCTGCACATCTTCCTGAGCGGACCGGCGCCAGCAGCGATGTGTGATCTTCCGTTCCTTCCGCTATACCTCGCAGCACTCTGTTGGCTGCATCCGTGGCTCGGTGCATTCGGCACCGTTGCTGCGATGGTCATCGCGCTGTGCTGGCTTGCCGGTAATCGCAAGCACGCAAGTGGCGCCGCAAACGCGCTCGAATTGATGCAGCAAAGGGCAACTCTGGCCGCCCAACTTGCGGACACGTCGCCAAGAACCGCGCAATCGCGCATGGCAGCAAGCCGCGCATTGAAAATCGTGCATCACAGATTACGCATCCATCAGGATACGCAGCCGGGACCATGGTGGAGGGTGACACTGCGATCACTGCGTCCAGCGCTGCAATCGACCATGCTCGGCTTGGCAGTCTGGCTTGCGGCGACCGGCGCATGTCATCCGATGGCTGTTCTCGTCGCCGCAATGCTGCTGCCACGTATTGTCGGACCGCTGGAAACAACGCTGGCACAGCGCGACGCGCTTGGCGCCGTGCGCGCAATTGCAAAGCACATCGAGGCGACGTGCGGTCAGCCTCCGTCCGGCGTGACGAAACCGATTGTCATTCCGATGAACAGCAAAATGGCATCATCGGCGGAGGGTAAAATCGCTGTCAGGTCGTCGCGAGGCGATGCATCGGCCCAGGCTGAGATCAGACGTTGAACTCGTCAATCGTCGTGAACGCCATCCGCAATGCCTCCGACCACGAAGCCGAAAGATTGCGGAAATATTCGTCATCCTGATGGATGCGCTTCTCCCTGCGGATCTCAAGACTGTCGCGCTCGTACAGCAGAATGTCGATCGGCATGCCGACCGACAGGTTCGAGCGCAGTGTGGAATCAAAGCTCAGCAGCATCAGCTTTGCCGCCTGCCCCAGACGCATGCCCGGCTGCGCTACGCGATCCAGTATCGGCTTGCCATACTTGTGCTCACCAATCTGCAGGTATGGCGTCTCCTCGCTGGCTTCGATGAAGTTACCTTCCGAGTAGATCTGAAACAGCCGCGGCTTCTCCGTACCGATCTGACCGCCCAGAATGATCGACGCAGAGAAGCCTGCGCGCGTCGCTTCCAGCGATGGTCCGTCGATCGTGCGCACGCTGCGCACAGCATCCCCGACCAGCCTCGCGGCCCGATACATCGACGGCACCGTGTAGAGCGATTGATGATCCGGGTTGCCATCGCCTGACGATATCTGCTCGTTCAGCAAGCTGATGACCGACTGAGTAATCGAAAGATTACCCGCCGTCAGCATGACGATGACCCGGTCGTCCTGCTTGCACCAGTAATGCAGTTTGCGGAACTGGCTGATGTTATCGACACCGGCATTCGTGCGGGTATCGGACGCAAAAACGAGGCCCCGGTCGAGGCACATTGCGACGCAGTAAGTCATCAGTCAGTTCCCATCATCAGGCCGCCGCGGCGACCCGTTGAGATTATTCTCGGTCACTGCTGTTGCGCACTGCTTTGCTGCTGGACTTCTACGAAGACGTCAAGGTTCTCGTTACCGCCCCCGGTACGATTGCCGGTTATCGGCGCCGCCGAGAGCGAGTCCAGTCCGCAACCCAGCCGGATATAGCTTTCCGTCGGGCAGATCTGGTTGGCCGGATCGAAGCCCAGCCAGCCGAGGCCATTGATATAAACCTCGGCCCAGGCGTGCTGCGCCTCCGAGCCCAGCACGTCGCCGGTCAGGAAGTAGCCGCTGACATAGCGCGCCGGAAACCCCATCAACCGCGCGGCAGAAATGAAGACGTGCGCATGATCCTGGCAGACACCACGGCCAACGCGCAACGCCTCCGCGGCGCTGGTCGAAGCCGTTGTAGTGCCCACGGCATATTCCACCCGCTCGCCCACAAGGCGCATCAGATCATGCATCCGGTCGATTGGATCGGCCTGCGCGACATCGGCCACCAGCGCGCGAATGTTGCTATCCGGTGCAGTCTTTGGCGTTTCGCGCAGGAATATGCGGACCGGTGCCGCCTCCATCAGCCCGCGTACCAGCCCGGACTTGTCCTTCGTCTCAACCACACCGCGCGCGATGATGGAGATCTCATCATAGGAACGCGGAATTGAAACGAGGTGCGATACATTTCCGAACGCATCGCGATACTGCACCGCGCCAGCGATTTCCGGCATCTCGACACGCCAGCTCAGCACCTTCTGACCTTCGAACGAAGGCGGAGTAAGCCGCAGCGTGTGCACGCTGCAGGAAGCGGGAAGGCCATACGTGTAACGGGTGACGTGACCGATGGATATAAGCATGCGCCGGCGCCCTTTCCTTCAGCCGTTGAAATGATAGGCATCGGCCACTTCATTGCCGAGCCGATTGTTACGTGAGATGAAATCTTCGATGAACTCGTGCAGGCCGGACTGGAAGATGTTGTCGATGTTGCCCTTCGCCAGCCGCTGGCGCGTGCCCGTTGCCGTGCCGTGACACGCATGCTGATCGCCGTAGTACTCGGCGAGATCATCCAGCGTCACGCCGATCTGCTCGTAGCACGAGCGCAACGAACGCGGCATCGCCTGGTTGAGAATGAGGTACTCGGCGATGCGCCAGGGCTTGTAGTTTTCCTTGTAAACCCAGCGGTAACTGCGGTGCGCCGAGACAGAGCGCAATATCGCCGCCCACTGCACCGCATCGATGCCGCTGCCTACCATTTCCACATGCGGCAGCAGCACGTAGTACTTCACGTCAAGAATGCGCGATGTGTTGTCGGCCCGCTCCAGAAACGTGCCGAGCTGCATGAAGAAGAATGTGTCGTTGCGCAGGATAGTGTTCAGCATCGCACCACGATACAGCGCCGAACGTGAGCGCACCCAATCCAGAATACGCGGCAACTCGCCGGCGGTTACGCTCTCCGGCTTGATAGCGGAAAACTCGATCCACGCCGCGTTGAGACTCTCCCACATGTCGCGCGTAAGCGATGTGCGCTGCGCGCGTCCATTGCGCCGCGCCGCAGCCAGACACGACTTCACGCTGGATGGATTGGAACAATCGAACAGCAGGTAATTTATGACATCGCGCGTTGAGAGAGTTTCGTGCTTGTCGAAGAAACCCTGCGCGCAGCCCGCACTGGCCAACGTCGAACGCCACTCTTCGTGCGCGCCCTCGCCATCGCGCGGCAGCAGCACAATGCGGTAGCCCACCTCGATCAAGCGAGCCATGTTCTCAGCCCGCTCCACATAACGGGCGAGCCAGTAAAGATCGTTGGCCGTTCGTCCTAGCATTTATACGCGCGCCTCAATGTTGCTTCGCGTTGTCATTTTGGTATTTGCGCAACGTGTTTGCTCAGTCCTGCAATACCCAGGTGTCCTTGGTGCCTCCGCCCTGACTTGAGTTCACAACCAGCGATCCGGCGCGCATCGCCACGCGCGTCAGCCCGCCGGCAGTCATGCGCACTTCATCGCCCACCAGCACGAACGGACGCAGATCGAGATGTCGCGGCGCGACGCCCGTCTCTACCATGGTGGGGCTTGTAGAAAGCGCCAGCGTTGGCTGCGCGATGTAGTTTGAGGGGTTTGCCGTCAGCTTGGCGCGAAACGCTTCGATCTCGCTGCTCGACGCGGTCGGGCCCACAAGCATGCCGTAGCCACCCGAGCCATGCACTTCTTTCACCACCAGTTCCGGCAGGTGCTCAAGCACATACTTGAGATCGTCGGCCTTGCGGCAGTTATAGGTCGGCACGTTCTGCAGGATCGGCGCCCGGCCGGTGTAGAACTTGATGATCTTCGGGATGTAGCTGTAGATCGCCTTGTCATCCGCGATGCCACCGCCGGGTGCGTTCACAATCGTAACGCGACCTGCACGATAGAGATCGAAAAGTCCCGGCACGCCCAGCACCGAATCCGACCGAAACACCAGCGGATCGAGGAAGTCGTCGTCGATCCGCCGATACAGCACATCAATGCGGCGCGGACCCTGCGTGGTCTTCATTTGCAGATAGCCATCGATCACCGCGAGATCACGTCCCTCGACCAGCTCGACGCCCATCTGATCGGCCAGGAACGAATGCTCATAGTACGCACTGTTGAACTGACCGGGCGTCAACAGCGCAATCGTCGGCTCGCCCTTCAGACCGGTTGGCGCGACGCTTTCCAGCGTTTTAAGCAGGTTTTCCGGGTAATTCTCGACCGGCGCCACGCGGTTGCGCGCAAACAGATCCGGAAACATGTGCATCATCGTTTCGCGGTTTTCGAGCATGTAGGAGACGCCAGAAGGCGTGCGCGTGTTGTCCTCCAGCACGAAGAAATCGCTCTCGCCCGTGCGCACGATGTCGATGCCGATGATGTGGCTGTAGATGCCGAGCGGAACTGACACGCCCATCATCTCCGGCACGAACGCCGAGTTCGAAACGATCAGCTCTTCCGGCACCTTGCCTGCGCGGATGATCTCCTGCCGGTGATAGATATCGAACATGAAGGCGTTGAGCGCGCGCACGCGCTGCTCGATGCCCGCCGCCAGCTTGCGCCACTCGGCAGCGGAGATGATGCGGGGAATGATGTCGAACGGGATGAGCCGCTCCGATGTGTCCTCGCTGCCGTAAACAGCGAAGGTGATGCCAGTTCGGCGGAACATCGTTTCTGCGTCGGCGAGCTTCTGCCGGAGATCGCCGAGCGCCTGCGTGCCCAGCCATTCTGCAACCGCGTGATAGGGCGGCCGTACGCCCTCGCCGCTACCGTACATTTCGTCAAAAGCCTTGCGCTTTGGCTGGGCCCTGACCTGTGTCTGCTCTTGATGCAACGTTCGCCCCATTGCTAAGCAACGTCGCATCATGCCCACGAAAAACGCAAAATGGGCAGCAAATCACACCGGATTTGCTGCCCATTAGCTGATCGTCTGCCTATCGGCTCAGCAAACTGAACGTGCTTTGCCCCTTTTACTGCAAGCGCGCTGCTTCGCCGCGCTGCGCCTCAGCTTAGAAGAGACCTTCGATCTCGCCGTCAGCATTGAGACGGATGTTTTCAGCCGAAGGCACGCGCGGCAGACCAGGCATAGTCATGATCTCGCCAGTGATGACGACGACGAACTCGGCGCCAGCAGAAAGACGCAGCTCGCGGATGCCCACGACGTGATCGGTCGGCGCACCGCGCTTGTTCGGATCGGTCGAGAACGAGTACTGCGTCTTGGCCATGCAGACCGGCAGGTTGCCGAAGCCACCAGCTTCCAGGTCCTTGAACGCGGTCTCAACCGAAGCATCGCAGGCGATGTCGGATGCGCGATAGATCTGCTGCGCAATCGTCTTCACCTTCTCACGCAGCGGCATGTCTTCCGGATACAGCGGACGGAACGCAGCCTTGCCTTCGTCGGTCAGCGCAACGATGTGACGGGCAAGATCTTCCGTGCCAGCGCCGCCATCGGCCCAGTGGGTGCAAACGAACGCGCGGGCGCCCAGTGCTTCGGCGGCCTTCACAACTTCCTGCACCTCGGCATCGGTGTCGGTGATGAAGCGGTTGATGGCAACTGCGACCGGCACGCCGAACTTGGCCATGTTCTCAAGGTGACGCTTGAGGTTCTCGCAGCCCTTGGCAACAGCGGCCGGATTTTCTTCCTTCAGGCCATCCTTGCCGACGCCGCCGTGCATCTTCAGCGCACGAACAGTTGCAACCACGACGGCAGCATCCGGCTTCAGGCCAGCCTTGCGACACTTGATGTCGAAGAACTTCTCAGCGCCGAGGTCGGCACCGAAGCCTGCTTCGGTCACAACGAAGTCAGCCAACTTCAGCGCGGTCTTGGTGGCGAGCACCGAGTTACAGCCGTGCGCGATGTTGGCGAACGGACCGCCATGGATGAACGCCGGGTTGTTCTCCAGCGTCTGCACCAGGTTCGGCATCAGCGCGTCCTTGAGCAGAACAGTCATCGCGCCGTCAGCCTTCAGCTCACGGGCGCGGATCGGCGTCTTGTCGCGCGTATAGCCGACGATGATGTTGCCGAGGCGGCGCTCAAGATCCCTGAGGTCGAGCGCAAGGCACAGGATCGCCATCACTTCGGAAGCGACGGTGATGTCGAAACCATCGGTGCGCGGGAAGCCGTTGGCAACGCCGCCCAGCGAGTTGGTGATCTGGCGCAGGGCGCGGTCGTTCATATCCAGCACACGACGCCACGCAACGCGGCGCGTGTCGAAGCCAAGGCTGTTGCCCCAGTAGATATGGTTGTCGATCATCGCCGACAGCAGGTTGTGCGCCGACGTGATGGCATGGAAGTCGCCGGTGAAGTGGAGGTTGATGTCCTCCATCGGCACGACCTGCGCATAACCGCCGCCTGCAGCGCCGCCCTTCATGCCGAACGACGGCCCGAGCGAAGGCTCGCGCAGACACATGATCGCCTTCTTGCCGATGCGGTTCAGGCCATCACCGAGACCGACAGTGGTCGTGGTTTTGCCCTCACCTGCCGGAGTCGGACTGATCGCCGTCACCAGGATGAGCTTGCCGTCCTTGGCATCCTTCTGCGCGTCGATGTAATCGAAGCTGACCTTCGCCTTGGTGGTGCCATAGGGAATGAGCGCTTCCGCAGGAATCCCCACTTTCGCGGCCACTTCACCGATTGGCTTCATTTTCGCCGCGCGGGCAATTTCAATGTCGGACTTAACGGTCACGGTATCGCTCCTCCCAAAACCACTGCTTTTGGCCCGCCAAGACTGTCAGCCTACGGCGGGCGTCAATTTCCCGGCGCCGATATTGTCTGTTAAAGAGCCGGACGCAAGTGGGCACTGCCCCTCGCCCCCAATGCCGCACCACGGAAGCAACATTGTTAATGTTGGCGAAGTTTCGCTCGCCAGATTTGCTGAATGCGTTTCGGCGCACTTATCCGTCATAGCCGGACGCCTTGAGTTGCAGCGCCGAAGCCCGCCGCGCCTTCATGGCCTCACGGTGGGTGATGTAGACCGCGGCGGCGAAAATCACCGTCGCGCCGACCCAGGTCCAGCCATCGATGACTTCGCCGAAAAAGATGTATCCGACCATCGCCGCGAACGGTAAGCGGCTGAAATTAAAGCTCATCGCCAACGATGCATCTGCGACGGCGAAGCCACGCACCAGCGCGACGTGGCCGAGCAGCGCGAACAGGCCCATCAGCATGAGCAGCAGCCACATTTCGAACGACGGCCAGACCCAGACGAACAGTGCAGGCACCAGCGAAATCGGCGTCGAAACCAGGTTGGTGATGAAAACAATCCGGTCGGCATCGTCCGCCGCAGTTAACTGCTTGATGAGCGGGCCGATGAATCCCAGTGTGAGAGCCGATACGAGCGCGACGATCTGACCGTAGCCAAAGGCGCTTCCGCCCGGCCGCAGCATGATCATCGCCCCGGCAAAGCCGACCAAGATCGCAGCCCAGCGATGAATGCCGACCCGCTCGCCCAGCAGAAAAATCGCGCACAGCGCGCCGAAAATCGGCGCCAGAAAGCCAATTGCAGTCACCTCGGCCACCGGCAAAACCGCCAGCGCCTGAAAATAGGTGAGCATCGAGATAAAGCTGAGCGCGACGCGAAAGCCGTAAAGGCCGGGCTGGCTTGTCCTAACGAGCGACAAACCGCGCCAGGCAAGCAGCGGCAGCATCCACACAACACAGAAAAAGTTGCGAAAAAACATGATCTGCAGCGGGTCCATGCCCGCCATGGTCGCGCCACGCACCACGGCCGCGATGCCGACCAGCATGGCCATGGAAGCCGTGATGAGGATCAGCGCTGCCAGCGGATGGTCACCACCGCCGGCCTTGCCGCTCGTCCTCAATGCATCTGCTAAAACGCGGAGCTTGCCGCGCGAATTGGGGGACACCTGCGCTCCCGATCAAAAACGGCACTGGTGGGAATTTCGGCCGCGCATCGCCTGCGCCTGTTGCGCCACAGCGCAGACATGCACCAGCTAACACCCTATCGCATCCTGACAAATTGCCCCGTGCGAAGCATGTTATTAGAGTGCGGTGAACAGGAGTGAAGCCATGGGTAAGCATCACGGGCACTCGCACGGCCACGCTGGCGAGCACGGCCACAACCACGACCTTGCGCCGGAAGATGGCTCCCGCAACGAGCGCCGGCTGCTGTTCGCGGCTGCGCTGACAACGTGCACCATGCTCGCCGAAGTCATCGGCGGCGTTATTTCAGGCTCGCTCGCGCTGCTGGCTGACGCAGGTCATATGCTGACCGATTCAGCGGCGCTTATTCTGGCGTGGATGGCCATGCGCTTTGCGCGCCGACCCGCCGACTGGAAGCGCACCTTCGGATTCGGGCGCTTTGAAGTGCTGGCCGCGTTCAGCAACGGGCTGGCGCTGTTCTTCATTTCGGCGATGATTTTTTACGAAGCGCTGCACCGCATGTATGAGCCGGTGGAGGTGCTTGGCATGCCGATGCTGATCATCGCCGGCATCGGACTCGCGGTTAACGCCATCACGTTTCTGGTGCTGCACCAAGGCGGCGGAGCCAACCTGAACGTGCGGGCAGCGCTGTTGCACGTCATTTCGGACCTGCTGGGCTCGGTCGCCGCGATCCTGGCCGCCATCATCATTCTCTATACGGGCTGGACGCCGATCGATCCCATTCTGTCGGTGGTCATCACGCTGCTCATTGTCCGCAGCGCGTGGCTGATTACCAAGGAATCCGGCCACATTCTGCTGCAAGGCGCCCCGGACAGCATCGACGTGCGCGAAGTCAGCCAGGATCTTGTCGCCAACGTCCCGAACGTGCAGTCCGTTCACCATGTTCACGCATGGTCGCTGAGCGAAAACCGCCATGTGATGACGCTGCATGCGCTGACCTGTGCTAGCGTACCACCAGAGCAGATTTCAGCGGCAATCCGTGAGCGCCTCAAACAGGCCTTCGGGGTTGTTCATGCTACCATCGAGATTGAGCACAGCGATTGCGCCGATGTCGTCGGAGCCAAAAGCTGCGCCAAAGTGTAGTTGCAATGAGTGTGGCGACGACAAGCGGCATAAGAGCGCCGCGCTCTGACGTTGACGCTTTTATTTATGTTCCCTGCTAACAAGGCCCCATGCCTAACTCGGTTGCGCAATCAAAAAAGGGACCGCCGCGTCCCACGGTCATGATCGCCGACAAAAGTCCGGTCGTGCGCTCGGGGCTGCGCGATTTTATTGCGCGCGACGGGCGCTTCGAGGTGTTGGGCGTGCACCCCAATGGCGGCGATTTCATCGAAGCCGTTGAAGCGCAGCCGGCGGACATTGGCGTCATCGGTTGGTCGCTTACCGATATGACCGGCGGCGAAGTGCTGTCGGCTTTGAAGCGGCGCCACATCACCACCCGGCTCATCATCTACACCGGCGAACCCGGCAAGGATGTTCTGCGTCAGGCGGTGCGCCTGGGCGCCTGGGGTTTCATCTCCAAAAGCGACGAACCGGAAATGGTTGTTGATACGATCACTGCGGTTTCGCGCGGTCGCATGTCGTTGCCGTATGTCGATTTGCAGGCGCTAACAAGTGATCCGTTCGGAGAACTTACCTCGCGCGAACGCGAGCTTTTGACGGCGCTCGCCAACGGCTGGACCAATCTGCAGATTGCATCGCGCATCGGCATTTCGCGCAATACCGTCAAATATCACTTGAAGAATTTGTACGACAAACTCGGCGTTTCAAATCGCGCCATGGCGGTTGCGCTGTACATGCAGACAACGCTGGATCAGCGCTAAATCACCCTTATTTTTCACTCGAAATGACGCACTGCACAATGTCTGCGTGCGTATTTGCGCATTGCGCGCCGTAAACTCTTCGATAAGGTTTTGCTCCGTTGGGCACGCAAACGGACGGCGCACGTCGCAAGCATCAGCTTTGCAAATTGCGCTCTGTGCATCGGGTAGTAACGCCTACCCTCATGCACGATACGTTAGCTACCCGACAGCGCATTGCAGCTGCCCGATAGGGTGTTGCGCGCGCTTGTGGGCAACGGGATGCTTTCGGTCAATCGCCAATTAGATGGCTATCGGCCTCGTTCTTTTGCAAACAGCAACGGGCCATGCTTGGCGCACGAGGGGCTTTGTAACGGCAGTTGGGGGCAGCGCTTCGGCGCGACTTTCAAATTCAGCAGCCGTCGCATTGCACTGGAAGGCGCACGGTTATGACCTGCAAGATCGGCAACGATCATAAGAAACGGCACGCCCCGGGGAAACGTTGATGCGCGCAACGACGATTTCGCATTCTTTGGCTTTGACGCGTGTGCATTCAGCACACCGCGCAGCTCGCGGATTCGTTTCTGCAGACGCCAATTTCCTGCGCGAGTTTTCTATTGCTGTTTCGGCGCGCGCGACCGCGCATGCGCTTCACCGAATTCCATCAATCTCATCGTCGACGACGCGCAGCATGCGCCGACCGACGCCGAGGTTGGCCAGTTGAGTTTCACCCGGAGCAGCGGTCGTTTTTTTCGCTGTTCCAGCACTTTCCCGCAGCGCGGTTTGCCCAAAGCAAGAAAGCCAAAGTCAAACCGCACATCATCAACCGAAAAGCCATCACACAGGAGGATAACCCTAAGATGAGCTTCACTCTCTATCCGCTTCGCAAGTCCCGTCTGCAGCGCTCGGAGCTCGCAGTTCCCGGCTCCAACCCGACGATGATCGAAAAGGCCCTCACCAGCGCCGCCGACTACGTCTTCCTTGACTGCGAAGATGCCGTTGCACCGCCGGACAAGGAGCAGGCCCGCAAGAACATCATTCAGGCCCTGAACGACCTTGACTGGCGCGGCGCCGGCAAGACGGTTTCGGTCCGCATCAACGGTCTCGACACGCACTATTGCTATCGCGACGTCGTCGACATCGTCGAGCAGGCCGGTTCGAAGCTCGACACCATCCTCATTCCGAAGGTTGGCGTTCCTGCGGTCGTCTATGCCATCGAGTCATTCGTCAGCCAGATCGAAGAAGCCAAGGGCCTCACCAACAAGATCGGCACCGAAGCGCTCATCGAGACCCCGCTCGGCATGGCCAACGTTGAAGCCATCGCCGCTGCTCCGAGCCGCCTTGAAGCGATGCACTTCGGCGTTGCCGACTATGCAGCCTTCAACAAGGCCCGCACAGTTGTCATCGGCGGTCTGAACCCTGACTATCCGGGTGACCAGTGGCACTTCGCCCTGTCGCGCATGACGGTTGCCTGCCGCGCCTATGGCCTGCGTCCGATCGATGGTCCGTTCGGTGATTTCTCCGATCCGGCCGGTTACACTGCCGGTGCAAAGCGCGCCGCAGCTCTCGGTATCGAAGGCAAGTGGGCAATCCATCCTTCGCAGATCGAGCTGGCCAACGAAGTGTTCTCGCCGACGGCTCAGGAAGTTTCGCGCGCCGAGCGTATCATTGAAGCCCTCAAGGAAGCCGAGGCCCAGGGTAAGGGCGCTGCTTCTCTCGATGGCAAGATGATCGACGCTGCGTCGGAGAAGATGGCTCGCAACCTGATCGCCACCGCAGCTGCCATCAAGGCCGGTGCGGCAGCTCGCAGCTGACGCTATAAACCTCTCTATTTGACCTAGGGAAAATCAGATGGATATCCACGAGTATCAGGCCAAGGAACTTCTCTCGAAGTTCGGCGTGCCGATCCCTCGGGGCGGCCTCGCGTATAGCCCTGAACAGGCGACCTACCGCGCTACTGGAAATCGGTGGAAGCAAGTGGGTAGTGAAGGCGCAGATCCACTCTGGTGCCCGCGGCAAAGCCGGCGGCATCAAGGTCTGCTCGAACGATACTGAAATCGAACGGGCAGCCGAAGCGTTGCCCGGCAAGAAACTCGCGACACACCAGACAGGCCCTGCGGGCAAGCTGGTGTCTCGCCTCTACATTGAAGAAGCCACTGACATCGCCGAGGAGATTTACCTGGCGTTTGTCCTGGACCGCTCGATCGAGCGCATCATGGTGGTTGCTTCGGCTGCCGGCGGCATGGAGATCGAAGAGATCTCCGCCAAGCAGCCGGACACCATCATCCGCGTCTCGGTTGATCCGGCCGTCGGCATGCAGCAGTTCCAGGCGCGCGAAGTCGCGTACGGGCTGGGCGTCGACCCTGAGATCATCAACAAGCTGGTGCCGACCATCATGGCCTGCTACCGCGCTTGCCGTGATCTCGACGCCACGATGGTTGAAATCAACCCGCTGGTTGTCACCAAGGACAAGCAGCTGCTGGCGCTCGATGCCAAGATGAGCTTCGACGACAACGCTCTTTCCCGCCGTCCGCACATCGCGGAGCTGCGCGACAAGAGCCAGGAAGATCCGCGCGAGACCTACGCATCCGACCGCGGTCTGGCCTACGTCGGTCTCGACGGCGACATCGGCTGCGTTGTCAACGGCGCTGGCCTCGCAATGGCCACGCTGGACATGATCAAGCTGGCTGGCGGCGAGCCCGCAAACTTCCTCGACATCGGCGGCGGTGCTTCTCCGGAGCGCGTGGCCAAGTCGTTCAAGGCGGTGCTGAAGGACAAGAACGTCAAAGCCCTGCTGCTGAACGTGTTCGCCGGCATCAACCGCTGCGACTGGGTTGCGAAGGGTGTCGTTGACGCCGTCAACGACCTCGACATCAAGCTGCCCGTGGTTGTCCGTCTTGCCGGCACCAACGTCGAGGAAGGCCGTCGCATCCTTGACGAGAGCGGACTGACAGTCATTACCGCCGAGACGCTGGCAGAGGCGGCCCAGAAGGCTGTCGCCGCTGCCAAGCCCGGCGCGACCCAGTGAGGAGGATCAGCTAATGGCTATTTTCATTAATGAGAATACCCCGGTCCTCATCCAGGGTTTCACCGGGCGCATCGGAACCTTTCACGCGCAGGAAATGATCGACTACGGCACAAATGTCGTAGGCGGCGTTACGCCCGGCAAAGGTGGCTCCACGCACCTTGGCCGCCCCGTGTTCAACACCGTTAAAGGCGCGGTGCAGGAAACCGGCGCGGAAGCATCCATCGTGTTCGTGCCGCCGCCATTCGCTGCCGACGCGATCATGGAAGCGGCCGATGCAGGCATCAAATACTGCGTCTGCATCACCGATGGCATCCCGGCTCAGGACATGATCCGGGTGAAGCGCTACATGCGCCGCTACAAGAAAGAGGGCCGCATGGTTCTCACTGGCCCCAACTGCGCCGGCACCATCTCGCCGGGCAAGGCCATGCTGGGCATCATGCCAGGGCACATCTATCTGCACGGCCGCGTTGGCATCATCGGACGCTCGGGCACGCTCGGTTATGAAGCTGCTGCCCAGCTCAAGGCTCTTGGCATCGGCGTCTCCACTTCCGTCGGCATCGGCGGCGACCCGATCAACGGTTCCTCGTTCCGCGATATTCTTGAGCATTTCGAGAGTGACCCGGAAACCGACGCCGTGCTGATGATCGGTGAGATCGGTGGTCCGCAGGAAGCTGAAGGCGGCCAGTACGCGCGCGACCACATGACGAAGCCGGTCATCGCCTACATCGCCGGCCTTTCCGCGCCCAAGGGACGCAAGATGGGCCACGCCGGTGCAATTATCTCGGCATTTGGCGAGTCTGCGCCGGAGAAGGTTGAGATCCTGAAGGGCTGCGGCGTCACCATTGCTCCAACTCCTTCGGAGATGGGGGCAACCGTCGCCAAAGTTCTAAACTCTTTCAATAAAGTAGCGTAAGAGCTTCGGGCTCGTCTCCTGCAAGGGACGAGCCCAATCATCCCCTCCGGCGACCCCGAATTCTTCACGGACGGGCGTTCCGCCGCGTTGGCGGCCTTGCGCGATAACGTGGAGAACAGAATGCAAGACGAAGTGTTGCCGACTGCCGGCTCCGGCAAGCTCGACGAATTCAAGCTGCGTGACGAGTTGCGCGCACTGCGCAAGCGCATTCCCGATACGCCGGCGCTCAACCCCATCGTCAATCTTGCATTTGATCTGTCACGACAGCTCGAAAACAACGACATCAGCTTCGACGATCTGAAGGCGATTGCTACGCGCCTCATGGATCGCGCCTGCGTGCAGCGTGCACGCCATCTGCGCGAGCGCGTGGGCTTCGTTGATCGCAGCACCACCTATCAGGAATTCGCCGACTTCGTCGAAGGCGCCGCAGCCGCAGCCGACTTCGATACCTTCAAACAACGCTGGGAACGCGCGCGCACGGGCATCGTGCTGACGGCGCATCCCACGTTTGGCCTTTCCGACGAGCTCTCAAAGCGCATCGTTGAGATCGCCGTTGCCGATGAGTTCGATCCCAACACGCCTATTGGCGTGCCGCATCGGCCCGATGACTCGATCGATCTGGCGTACGAGCATCGCCGCGCCCAGAACGCCATCCAGAACCTTCGTAACGCTTACGTCGAGCTGCTGGACAGCTTTTTCACCGCCGCCGTGCATCGGTTTGGCGACAAAGCCTATACGCTGCACCCGAAGCTGGCGACGTTTGCCTGCTGGGTTGGCTATGACCTCGACGGCCGCACCGACATCAGCTGGCGCAAGTCGTTCATTCTGCGTCTCACCGAAAAGCGTGCATCGCTGGCCGATATCCGCGAGCGCTTCTTCGCCATCCGGGACGAGCTTCCCACCGAAGGCGAAGCACAGCGCCTTTGCCGCCAGGTTACCGGCAAGCTCGACCTGACCATTGCCGCCGTCGACGAGCAGATCGCCGCGCTGGACAAGGTGATGAATGGCGATGGCGAGCTGGCCCAAGCCGCCAACATCATCACCCGTCAGGATGGATACAACATCACGACGGTGGAGCCGATCGTCAGCCTGCTGCGCAGTCTGGCGGAGCAACTTCCCGATGGCAGTCAAAAGCGTTCCATCGCAGTGCTCGCTGGCCTGATGGAAGCAACCGGCCTCGGCACCGCACACATCCACGTGCGCATCAACGCCGTGCAGCTCAACAACGCATTCCGCGCCTTCGTGCACGAGCCGTGGACGCGCGATCTGTCTGAAAGCCAGGCGTTGGCACGCATCGTCAGCATGATTGAGGGCGCGCGCAAAGAGACGGTAAATTTCGAATCCCTGGATCTCGAAACCGCGACCGCAATCCGTCAGTTCGCACTCATCGCGCAGATCAAGAAGCACGTCGATCGCGAGACGCCGGTGCGCTTCCTGATCGCAGAAACTGAATCGCCCGCTACGGTGCTGATCGCCATCTTCTTCGCCAAGCTGTTCGGCGTCGATGACATCACCGACGTATCGCCGCTGTTTGAAACGCCGCTTGGCCTGGAAACCGGCACTCGTATCATCGAACGGCTGCTGGAAGAACGCGCCTACATCGACTACGTGCGTGGTCGTGGACGCCTCTCATTGCAGACGGGCTTCTCTGACGCTGGTCGCTTTGTCGGTCAGATCGCAGCGACGCTGGCTATCGAGCGCATGCATAACGGCATCGCCGAGGCCATCGCCAATTCGGACGTCAAGGGCATCGAGACCCTGGTCTTCTCTACCCACGGCGAATCGATGGGCCGCGGTGCGCATCCCGGCCCGATGCAGTCTCGCTTGAACTATCTGTTCTCCGACGACGTCCGTCGGCGCTTCGCCGACAACGGCATTCCGCTCAAGCACGAGACCAGCTTCCAGGGTGGTGATGGCTATCTGTTCTTCGCCAATCGCCGCCTGACGACGCGCGCGCTTGCTTCCGTCATCATGGACGGCGAGGTGCCCGGCGAAACGAACGATCCGTTCTACGAGGATGAAGACCTTCGGCTCGACTTCCTGGGTCGGCTGCGCACCTATCAGGAGCACCTGTTCGCCCATCCGGGATATCGGTCTGTCCTGAGCGCGTTTGGTGCCAACATTCTGTACAAGACCGGGTCGCGTCCGGTGAAGCGCCAGATGGACGCCAGCGGCGCCGTCGATCGCAGCGCCGTGTCGCGGATGCGGGCCATCCCGAACAACGCAATCCTGCAGGAGTTCGGCTATGTGGCGAACGTCGTTGCCGGCCTTGGCGCTGCTGTTGGCTCGGAGCGCGAGCGCTTTGTCGAGCTTGCGCGCAACTCCCAGCGTCTGCGTACGCTGATCGAGATGATCGCCCGCGGCAAGCAGCTCTCCAGCCTCAATGCCATGGCCGCGAACGCGAAGGTGTTCGACCCGGGCTATTGGGCCTGGCGAGCCTCTTGGGGTCGCGAGCCCAACATCGAGCCTGCGTTCCGCGCGCTGGCTGCAAATCTGCTGTCCGATGATCGCAATGGTGAGATCAACGGTCTGGTGCACCATCTGCGCCTCGACGCGGTTGAACTGCACTCACTGCTGGAAGAAATTGGCATCGAAGCCGGCAAGATCCCGGATGACGCGCGCCTTGAACTCGATCTGCTGCAGGCGATCCGCCTAGCGCTTATCATGCGCGTATTCGTGCTGGCGGCTCAGATGCCACGCTTTGCGACCCACGACGGCATTTCGCATGCTCAGCTATTCGATCTCGCGCTGATGCTGGATGTGCCCGCAGTCGTATCGGAAATGCGCAAGGCGTTCCCGCGGCGTGCGCACGAACGTGGCGATGAAACCCAGTTCGGTGAGAAGGCCACCTACCGGCCGCATGGCATCGACGACTATGGCCGGATCGAAACGGAAATCCTGACGCCGATGGAGCAGTCGTACGATCTGATCCGCGAAATCGGCACCGGCATCTCCCACCACTTCGGCGCCTTCGGCTGATGCAGCCACGCTGGTAGTACATCCGGTCGTTCCAAGCCCGGATGTGCTGCCCGACGATCTGAAATTAAAAAAGCCGGCGCCCCAAAAGGGTGCCGGCTTTTTATTTCGTCCTGTCACGCGGGGCTTGGCAGTATAATTCCGCATTCGCCTGTCATACGCCAATCACGACCATCACAACTTCGCGTGATCTTGAGCAGACGGCCCAGCGTAGTTGCTTAATGCTTGCCCCACACCTGCACCGTTGCATAGGCCCGATCTCGCTTTGAGGTTGCAAGCGCGCGGGAGCGCCAGGTCGCCTCAACCTGCTTGATGCCAGCCTTTTGCTTGAGGGTGACCGGACCGAAAGCCTCATCTGCTGCAATCTTAGTCCGGTTCGCGTTCAACTCATCCGTGCTGCCATCCTCATAGGTGACGGACAGATTGGTCATGGTCACGTCGCGATCCTTGACCGATACGCGGAGCTGGCTGAAGCCGCCTTCGTTGGCGCCAACCGGGATTTTCACTTCATCGAAGCCAATGCTGCCCGCCGTGTCGGTGCCGAGCAGAACCCAGCCATCGTTATATTTGCGGCCCTCGCCATCAGCACCAAGCCAGCCCTTCTGATATTCGCCAAAGATCTCCACTCGCGCCTGCCCCTTGAACTTGGGCTGTGAGCGATAGACCAGCTGGATTTCCTTGATGAAACCCTTGTGTGCCAACGCAATCCAATCGGTCTTGCGGCCGTCCCTAATGCGGGCATCGGAAAGGACTGTTTCGGTGGTGCCGTCGTCAAAGATCACCTTGAGATCGGTGATGAAAATTTCATTGCGCAACACGCGCAGCCGAATGCGATCGAATTTGCCGATCTCGGCGCCGACACGAATAACATCGCGATCGACCAGAAAACCGACGTCCTGCAAGCCGAACAGCACCTCGCCGTTATTGGCCTGCCCCGGAGTCAATGCCGACGTTTCGGGTGCGGTCTCGCGCGTTTCAACCGAACGCGATCGCCGCCGCTGCTGAACCTCCGTCAACGGAGAAGCGGTCCGCGCCTGCTGCAAACTTTTGCTGATCGCAGGGATAGTTGCATCGAGCGCCAATGGCATGGAACCTACGCCCATCACCATCAGGGCAATACCCGACAGCGCCAGCCTGATCGTCATGTTTTGATCCCCCGTTAGCGAAGATGCATAAGAACAAATCTCTGCCCCGAGTTTTTTACCGCACTATGCCCTTCAAAAAAACCGTGGTGACGATCATGCGCACAGAACCCGATCGCCAAAGGCATGATTTTTTATCTGCACATGAGCCACCATTGCCTGTGGTACGGGCCAGGCATTGAAGGGCCGAGCTGCAGCCAGAGCAAACACAGAGCTACACGGATATTCAGCGAGAATGGATATTTAACGCGCACGCTATAGAGGAGCTGAGTGCAAGGGCGCAGCTCTCTTCATTCGCGTCGGGGACACCGGGATGCACCAACGGCCGTTCGACCTGCTCATTAGCGCCAGCGGAATATTGTTGGGGCTCATCGTCGTCGGCTATGTGGTTTACGACATGTCGTACACCTCGACCGTTGCGCCATGCACCCAACGCTCCAGTGCGGCCATGCGTTTTCCCCTTCATGGCGCGGATGGCAAACTGTTGAGCCCCATGGCCCTGCAAGCCCGCACCCGTGGCGGCCGCAACGTGGGGGTGCTGGAGAATGCATCGGTCGTTGCTGTCGAAGGCGGCCCACTACCGGACGCGATGCAGGTTGAATTGCGCTCAACCCCGGAAGCGTCGGCCGCGGGCGGGACCATCACGAACGGCATCGAATTCCGCTGGTCGCCCTTCGTCGAGGAGATCGGCACTGCCACCTGCCTCAGCTACTATCTGCGCCTGCCCAAGACGTTTGATTTCGGTCGCGGCGGCGTGCTTCCCGGCTTGGAAGCGCAGGACGATCCGCAGACGACAAAGCAGGATGCCATTTCCATTCAGACCCAATGGGACGGGCAGGGCGTTCCACTCATCCGGAGCGTCAACGAGAACGGCGACCCGCTTCACATTTTCGGCGTCACGCCTCTGGCAACCGACCGCTGGCTGCGTATCGAGCTGGAAACTGTCCTGAACACACCCGGCCAGAGCGACGGCATTCTGCGCCTGTGGGTCGATGGAACGCTTGCGACTGAGAATACACATCTGAGCTTGCGAACCGATGCTTTGACGCAGATCAGCAATGTGGTCGTGGCGGCGGCTTATCGGCAAACGCCACCCGTTGGGGCTGCGACCAGCTTGCAATTCAGCGGTATCGAGATTGCCCGTTTGAAATTACAAAACCGGCTTTTTCCAGGGCTGGAAAAATGAATTCGCCATTCGACTAAAGTAGAATGGCGGCATGTTCCGAAAAGCAGCCGGCAAACCCTGCTTGTACCCTGCGGCGAAATCAACTTCGCCCACTATAAAAGCTCACAAACGCCGGTTTTACGGCCAAAATGCTTCGCTTTTTTGCAGTGCAAAATGAAGTGAGCAACTGCAAACATTGCCCGTTTGTAAGTCTTTTTTTAACTGCTCTAAGAAACAGAAAACGAAATAGCTTTTCTAAACTACGGCCCGTGCTATTCTCATCCTCAGAACGTGGCGCCCTCCCACCTGTCCCCCCTAAGTGGCGTCACGCATCGCAGCCCGCGCTCTTCCCCCGGAGCGCGGGCTTTCTCTCTTTCCGCTCTTCAGAGATGTCGCGGTATCGATCAAGACTCTTCGATCGGGCTGAAACCGGCCGTACGTGCCTCGTCCTCGGAACAGAACCAGCGTTCACCACGGCTGCGAACAACCCGGAAGCGTTCATAGCCGCGCGCCCAAGGCACGACATAGACTTTCCGGCCACGCCGCACATTGCCCTTGATCGGACAGCCCTCCGGGGCGGCTTTCGTCGCTTCTTGCCATTTCTGATCACGATACTCAGATGGCCGATCAGCTGAGCCCGCCCACAGACCGGCTTTCGCATCTTCCGCCTGCTGCTCATGGCGCCCGTAAGCTGCGAAGAAGCCCTGCCGGGCAAACACCGCGCCGTCGCGAACCAACTGGCCAGCGACATCCATATCGCCCATGTAACAGGTGCCGGGCACCGCTTCGTCGGAGCCTGCTCTGAGCTGGCAGGTCACCCGGCCCTTGGCCAGCAGACCGGAAAGCACCTGGCGCGCCGTGCGGCCGCAAAGCCAGGTCCGGCCGTTGGCGGTTTTGCAAACCTGCCCCGGCATAGGAGCTTCAATGCCCTCAAGGCGGATGACTTTGGAGCCAACGCGGAGCATATCGCCGGTTATCGCATTGGCTCTGCCGGTCACCTCACCGCTCGATGCGCGCCGGATGGAAGCCGTGCGGAGCTTACCGGTTGAAGCGGTCGTTATCTGGCTCTCGCCACCGTCACCGCGCCATGCCGCAACACCACCGCCAATAACCAGCAGAACCAAACCTGCCATGGCCCCGGCCTGAACCGCAGGGCGCGTGAAAAAGCTGCCTAGGGCCTCGCCGGATCTGGAGCCCGCTTTCTGCAACGGCGTTGCCAGCCAGCCCGGCACACCGGCGGCCATCTCAGCCAGCGCCACCATCAGCAGCACGCCGACGCCGACGCTCAGCGCAATCCAGGTGTCGCTTTCCATCCCGTTGGCAAAGGCACGGATTATGCCGCCCGCCAACGCAACGCTGCCGCCTATGAGCAGAGCGGTGCGCAGCCCCGGCATCCGCAACAGCGCGCCGACAGGGGCAAGCATTGGCGCCAGCCAATCCGCAATCAATCCCGTGGCCGCGCGCACGACAGCCCATGCATAGGCGATGGCACCAAACAGCACGGCGCCCGCACGGCGCAGATATTCAATGGCAATTGGGGTGCCTGTTCGCACACCGCCGCCGACACGGACAGCGCCGGCGCTGATCGATCGTGCTCCGCGTCGAGATAGACGGTAGCCCCGCTGCCCCAAGGCCCTTGCGCCACTTCCAAGCGCAGCCAAACCGGCGGAACCTAGCGAGACACCCTGCCGGCCGGCATTGCTTGCGGCCCGGCCCAGCACTTTCGCGCCTTCGGCACCGGCCACCGCCCCCTTCTGCCCAGCATGGGCAGCGCCGCGCCCCAGCGCCTTCGCGCCTGCCAGCCCGGCATCGGCACCCTGTGCACCGATATGGACAGCGCCTTTGCCGACTGCCTTGATGCCATCGGCCCCGGCCGCAACGCCCTTATGGCCCGCAGCCTTTAGATTATCGACGGCCGCCTTGCCCGCATCCGCGATGCGATCGCGCCGCTGCTTGCGGCGGACGAGGATGGTTGTGCGCACATATTGGCGCCATTCAAAGCCGTCGTTTCGTCTACGCCAGCGGAACATGCGCTCTCCGAAGGTGTCAGTCGCGATCGCTCGCAGTGCGCGAAACGCGCTAAGCGAATCGCCAGATGTCCTTGAGACAGCACGCTATCATGGCGGCGCCTGGACCCTGAAGCCCCGCGCCGTCGATTACCCCCCAGAACTCATTGCTAGCGAACTCAGTGGTAGCCCTCGCCCTCGCGCACCTTGCCGCGGAACATCCAGTAGACGAAGACGGTGTAGCCAAGAATGAGCGGCAGCATGATCAGCACGCCCACCAGCATGAAGATCTGCGATTCCGGCACAGCCGCGGTGTCCCAGAAGGTGAGAGAGGGGGGCACCAGATAGGGCGTGTTGGAAATTGCCAACCCGACAAAGCCAAGCAGGAACAGAGAGATAGCCGACATGAACGGCATCACCTCGCGCCCATTGTTCAGACCATACCAGCACCCGAACGCGGCCAGCGCGGTGAGAATTGGCACCGGCGACAGATAGATAATGTTGGGCCAGGTGAACCAGCGCTCGGAGATGCGGTCGAACGCAAGCGGCGTCCACAGGCTGACGATGACCATGATCGCCAGCACGGCCAGCAACAAATACTTCGACCAGCGCCGTGCATTCACCGCCAGCTCGCCTTCGGTTTTCATGATCAGCCAGGTTGTGCCCAGCAGCGCATAGCCGACCACCAGAGCCACGCCGGTGAAAAGCGGGAATGGCGCGAACCAGTCAAACGTGCCGCCCGCAAAGGCGTTATTCTCGACATGGATGCCCTGCAGGTAGCCGCCCAGGACAACGCCCTGCATGAACGCCGCTACGATCGACCCATAGGCGAACGCCTGATCCCAGAAGTGATGGTTGGGCTTGGCGGTCCAGCGGAATTCGAACGCGACGCCGCGGAAAATGAGCCCCAGCAGCATGATGATGATCGGCAGATAAAGCGCTGGCATGATCACCGCGTAGGCCAGCGGAAAGGCGACGAACAGACCGCCGCCGCCGAGCACCAGCCACGTCTCGTTACCATCCCAGAACGGCGCGACCGAGTTCATCATCACATCCCGGCGTTCCTCCTCCGGGGTGAACGGGAACAGGATGCCGAGGCCAAGGTCGAACCCGTCAAGAATGACGTAAAGCACAACCGCAACGCCGATGATGGCGGCCCACAGAACCGGAAGCCAATAGTGGATCGCGTCCATGGCTCAGGCCCCCTTCTCGATGGCGTCATGCGCGGCGGGTTCAGCAGCTTGCAGCGGTCGCGAGGGCACGCCTTCAGGCGTTTGTGTTGCTGCGCCCTTGGGGCCGTAATTGATGAGGCGATTTATGTAGTAGATGCCCATCGCGAACACGATGCTGTAGACGATGACGAACAGGATCAGCGTCGTAAGCACTGCACCGAATGCGACCGGCGACACGGCATCCTTGGTACGCAGTATGCCCTGCGCGATCCATGGCTGACGCCCCACCTCCGTGGTGTACCAACCGGCCAGCGTGGCGATGAAGCCAAGCGGCCAAGCGTATTGCGCATACTTAAGGTACCAGCGCGCATCGTAAAGCGTGCGTCGGAACCACAGCCACGCTCCGATAAGCCCCAGCGCGACCATCAGCATGCCCATTCCCACCATGATCCGGAACGAGAAGAACACCGGCACGACCGGCGGACGTTCATCACGCGGGAATTCTTTGAGGCCGGGGAACAAACCTTCCGTGCTGTGCTTAAGGATAAGGCTGGCACCGCCCGGAATTGAAATCTGATAGTCGTTGCGCTCTTCCTTCTCGTTCGGCCACGCGAAAAGAACGAGATCGCCGGGCTTGGAGCCATCCCAGTGGGCTTCGATAGCGGCCACCTTTACCGGCTGATGTTCCAGCGTATTGAGGCCGTGCTGATCGCCGATAAACACCTGCAGCGGCGCCAGAATGGCAACCATGCCCAGCCCCATGTGCAGCATCGTCTTGGCTTCTTCAGTGAAGCGACCCTGCATGAGATAGCGGGCGCCAACAGCCAGCACCACCAGCGACGTGGTGAGATAGGCAGCCGTAAACATATGCGCGAAGCGATAGGGGAAACTGGGATTGAAGATGATCGCGATCCAGTCCACCGGATAGGCGATGCCGTCGCGGATCTCATGGCCCGCCGGTGTCTGCATCCAGCTGTTGGCGGACAGAATCCAGAACGCCGAAAGCGACGTGCCCACCGCGACCAGAATTGCCGACAGCACGTGGATATTGGGCGGAACTCTGTTCCAGCCGAACAGCATGATGCCGAGGAACGTGGCTTCGAGAAAGAACGCCGTCAGCACCTCATAGCCCAGCAACGGCCCAAGCACGTTGCCAACCACTACTGAGAAGTTACTCCAGTTGGTGCCGAACTGATAGGACAGCACGATACCGGAGACGACGCCCATCGCGAACGAGACCGCGAAAATCTTGGTCCAGAAGCGCGCCAGATTTCTGAAGTGCTCCCGCCCAGTCAACCGCCATCGCACGAGTAGCGTTGCGATGAACGCGGCAAGTCCGATCGTGAAGCTCGGAAATATGATGTGGAACGTTATCGTGAAGGCGAACTGGATACGGGCCAGCAAAACGGCATCTAAATCCATGGCACCCGCTTCGCTCTAAAATGACAGATGGCTTATTGTGGCGCGCTTCGTCTGCCGCGTCGAGTGCGAGCCATAAGCGGCATCAACGCGCACGGATAGTTGTACACAGCAGCCATGACAGCTCTGCAATGCTGCAATCGACGCAAGACTTCGAAAAAATGCAGCTATTCCTGAGCAATCGCGGCGAATGGCAATTGCCAAAAGCGCAACCGGCCATCCGTGCCGGTAGACACAAGCTGCTGGCCATCAGGTGAGAAAATCACTTTTGTCGCGCCGCCAACATGCCCCGGCAGAGCGCGCAGTATGCGCCCGCGTTTCAAATCCCACAGGCGAACGGTGCCATCTTCGCCGGCGGAAACCAGCTCGTCACCCGATACAGAGAACGCCACGTCGCTCACCCGACCGCGATGACCGTTGAGCACGCGCATCCGGCGCTGCGACAGCGTCGACAGCACCTGTATCCGGCCATCCAGGCTTCCCGCCGCGATAAGCTTGCCGCTGCGCGAGAACGCCGCCGCAGTGACGAAATCCCTCGCACCCCGATACGCTCGCTTCAAACTGAGCGTGTCGAGATTCCAAAGCCGAACAACACGGTCGGCACCGCCGGACGCCAGCAGCAACTGCTGCGGCGAAAACGCAAGCGCCTGCACGGCGTTCTCGTGTCCATCCAGAACAGCAAGCGGTGCGGATGGCTGGCGCGCATCCCACAGTGCCACCCCGCCGTCATGGCTGGCGACCGCAAAACGCTCGGGATCGCCCGCGAACTTCACCGCCCAGACGTTTGCCTCATTGCGCTGCACTGTCACCAGCTTGGCAGCGGTATCGATGTCCCACATCACCACCTTGCCGTTGGCGTGCGCGGTGAGCGCGCGCGACCCATTGAGCGCCAGCGAAGTGGCCGCCCCGTCGTCGAGCTCAATCGTGCGTACAAGTGTGCGATGGGATGCATCCCACAGCTTCATCGTGCCATCGGCACCGCTGGTAAGAATGCGTCGCCCGTCGGCCGTGAACACAGCGCCGGTAATCGCCCCATTATGGGCCGCGACCTCAGCGATCGGCGTAACGATTGCAGCTTTGGCCGACTGCGCCTGTTCCTGTGCTTCCAGTGCCGGAGGGCTTGTAGTGCTGCCGGTTGTGATGCCAGTCGTCACTGCCGAGCCGCGATTTTCAAACTGCGGCAGGCGATCCTGCATCGCCACGGCGGCGCTGGCGACCCCAACGCCTACAAGCAGCTTAAACAGCATCGGCACCAGACTTGGCCTTGAGCCCTTCATGCGGCGAGGCTTGGGGCGCGACGGTGCCTTCACAACAACCAGCGCATGGTCCTTCGGGATTGGCGCTTTCTGTGGCGGCTTCTTTTTCGCTGCTGCTACACCGAGTGGAGGCAAAGCCGCCTGCGCGACCGGTGCGGGTGCGGGCTTTGGCTCGGCCAATGGCAACGGCGCAGCCGGCTTGAGCTTCGGCTGCGGTTTAGGCGCCGCCTTGACCGCCGCGCCGTCCGCCAGCTTGTTGTCCGATTGCTTCTTGCGCAGTCCCTCAAGAAAATCGAGCAGTCCGCCCTTCGGCTTCGAAGCCTCATCGACAACCGGCGCAGCAGCGGCAGCGACTGGCGCGCGCTCCGGCTGCGGCAGTGGTACCGTCGCGGCCAGCACCGTCTTACCTTCAGCAACATCCAAGACAGGCTGCTGCTTGACCGGGGCTTCTTTTGCCACCGGTTTGCGCACCGGCGCATTCTGCGCCTTCAGTTTGGGGGCGAGTGCTTTCGGAGCGGCAACCTCGGCGGCCGCTTGCGCATGAACGGGTTGCGCGGCCTGATCCGCTGGTGCCGCCGCATCAGCCGCAACCGCTTCATCCTGCTTTCGGCTCTTGCCCCGGCCACCGGTGCGACCAAGCCAGCCTGTGCGAACCGGATCGGGCACGAAAAGATCGTGCCGCCAGGCAGCGATGGTTTGCGGCCGCTTCTCGACGGTCAGCATCAACGCCTTGTCGATCGCCTTCAGGAAACCGGCACGGTAGGAACTCAGCGCACCTTCGCGCGCGGGGATCAGATCATCCTTCACCATGCGCGATGGCGCATCGGGCGGACGCTTGCCGGTGATGGCGTGATAGAGCGTGCCGGCGAGCGCGTACATATCCGTCCACGGCCCCTGCTTGTGGCTCGTTTCGGCATATTGCTCGTAGGGGCTGTAGCCCGGCTTCACCAGCGCCGACACCGTCTTGGTGTGCGAAGCAATCTCGCCGCGCGCGGAACCAAAATCGATCAGCACCGGATCGCCAGCCGTGCGGATGATGATGTTGTCCGGCGCAATATCCCGATGCAGAAAATCCGATTTGTGGATCAGCTCCAGCGCATCCAGCAGCGGACCCAGAATAGCGTCCAGCTCTTTCTGACGCGGCGCCCGCCCAAGGCTCTGCAGCCACCCCTTAAGGCTCTTGCCCTCCTCGAAGTGGAGGACCATGTAGCCGGTGTTGTTCGCGCGGAAGTAGCGATACACGCGCACGATGTTGGTGTGGTCGAATTTGGCAAGCGTCTGCGCTTCCTCGATGAAGCGGTCGAGGCCCCACTTATAATCACCGGAGCAATCGCGCGAGCGCGGCGCAGCTTCAATGTTGCCTTCGCGCGCCGCGATATCGCTGGGAAAATATTCTTTGATCGTCACCAGACGCGCGAGCGCAATCTCGGTTGCAAGGTAGGTTATACCAAACCCCCCCGCACCCAGCACTCGCTCGATCCGGTAATCGCCGACCAGCACCGTTCCGCTAGGCAGCGCGATAAGATTCGTCATAGCTCCCCGTGGCGTCGACGCATCGCTTCAAATGCTACGCGCTGTGTCGCTCGTCAAATTGACGTACCGCCTTCGACACACTTATGTCCGGCAAATGTGGCGCAGACTTGAGCATGTATATTCATCGGAACATTTCTTGCGCGCCCGGGTTGTTGCCATCATCTCGCCCTCATGCGGAATGACGGTGCACTTTGATTTGTTTTGAGGTGAAGGCCTGGCACTTTTGAGATCCGCGAAAATTTCTCTCGCGCGATGCTCGCTGTAGTTGTTGCTTACTGCCGTCGCCATCTCTGCAGCAGCGCCTCGTCGGTCATCACCCGGCCTACAGGTCGACATAAGAAAGCCGGAACAAGCGTGCTCCGCGATCTTCTTTATGCAAGCACAGCCGCAGTCACGGGCGTCGTTGCGAACGTCTGGAGCGACTTCATGAATTGGCTTGCTGACAGCTACACCAGCGCACCGGCACTCATGCTGGTCATGGTCGCCATCGTCGTGTTGCCTTCGCTTGCACTTGCCGGAATAATTTTGCGGCGGCAGCATCGGTCACCGGATGCAACCATCGTTGTCTCGCGTCCGTCACGGCGCGGCGATGCCAAGCCGCGCTCTGTAACCGTACGCACAGGGCTTGCAAGCTGGCCGACGCAGGCGTGGCTTGAACACGGCAACCGGCAATATGTGATCGATCGCACCCTCGTACGCATCGGGCGTGAAGCTGACAATGACATCTGCCTCCAGGAAAAAACCGTGCATCGCTATCACGCCGCAGCACGGCGCACGTCCGACGGATCGGTGCTGATCACCGATCTTTCCGGCCAGGAAGGTAACGGCATTTTCGTCAACGGTGCGCGCGTATCAGAAGCTCGGCTGCAACCGGGCGACGAGATCGCAGTTGGGGAAGCAAAACTGAAATTTGCTGCGAAACCGGCCTGATCGGTTCTCGGCGGTCACGAAACGCGTTGAACGAAGCCTCAAACGCAACGGAGAACGACGATGTCACAGCAGGGAGTTAAGCCGGCACGGTTTCTCGGATCGCTGAAAGACGCTCTTGCCGCCGCGAGCCGCGACGACACCCAACGCGATGCCAGCTCTGCCGATACCGCTCCAGTTACGGTGAAAGCCGATGCGGCAATGCTGCGGCAGGTTCAGCCTCAGAACGCAGCGCCGGCCTCAGGATCGGGCACGCCAGCAACGGCGGCAGCGACCACGCCGTCGCCCTCCGGCGGCAAGGACGAAACACGGGCCGCGCAAAATCCATCCGCTGCACCTGCCGCCGTTGCGGCACCGGCCGGCAGCGGTCCAAGCGCGGCAGAGGCCGCGCGCGCCGTGAAAGCCCAGACCTCGCTGAAGGCTGACCGCCACGTGGAATTCGCCACCCCGCCCACTACGCGCGTTGTGCGTGGCGGCGCCCCCAAAGTTGACGAAGCCGAAGCCACGCAGCCGCCCCGCACCCAGCTTGTACGCGGCAAGGCCCAGGTGCAGCGCGGCGAGTTCGAGCAGGATCCCGTCGTTGGCTGGCTGGTCGTTGTCGGCGGCGCTGGCATGGGCGCGTTCCGGCCGATCTTCGAGGGCAACAACACCATGGGCCGCGCGCGTAACCAGCGCATTCCGCTGGATTTCGGCGATGATGCAATTTCGTCGGAAGAGCAGGCCTATATCCGTTATGATTCCTCGTCACGATCATTTCTGTTCGTGCCGAACCCGGCCAAGACCAATATCGTTTCGATCAATGAGCAACGCCCGACCGGCGCAGTAGAGCTTAACCAGATGGACGTCATCACGATCGGGCGCACGCAGCCTCGTTTTCGTGCCGTTCTGTGGCGCTGAGTTTGACTGGGCCGATCTCAATGATACCAAGGACTGATGCAGGCCTACGATCACGCCGCTCGCGCAACCAAGGGTGCGCGCGACTATCAGGAAGACTCAAGCGCCTTCTGGCCCGCCGAGAAACGCGGCGCCGGGAGCGCGGAGCTGCCGCTGACCGCCAGCGCAACGCGTCTCATCGCGGTGCTGGCTGATGGCATGGGCGGGCACACGGCTGGCGCTCTGGCCAGCCGCATGGCGTGCAAGAATTTCATCTCCGCCTACGCCGATCTCAACGGATCGCGCTCCGACCGGCTGATAAAATCGCTGCAGTCTGCAAATGATTCAATAGCCGCTGAGGTGCACGCTAATCCGGTGCTTTCGGGCATGGGCACTACTCTGGTGGCAGCGGTTTTCACCCACGAGGGTGTCGAGTGGATCAGCGTCGGTGACAGCCCGCTGCTGCTTTATCGCCGTGGCGAGATTGCGCTGCTGAATGAAGATCATTCGCTCGCGCCGGAGCTGGATCGCATGGCCGCCGAAGGCCAGATGACACCGGAGCAGGCAAAAAACGACCCGCGACGGCACATGCTGCGCTCAGCCGTAACCGGCGACGAACTTGACTTGGTCGATGTATCGCGCAAACCGTTGATGCTGGAAGAGGGCGACTACGTCATCCTGGCGTCCGATGGGCTGCACACGCTGGAAATCGCCGAGATCGAACGGATCGTTTCCGCCTATGCGAATGACGGCGCCGAGGCTGTTGCCAATGCACTGATCCGTGCCGTGGAAGCCATTCGAGATCCGCATCAGGACAATACGACCGTGATGGCCGTGCGGCCGCTGGTGGTGGTTTAGTGGACGGTAGACGATGCGGCCGGCAAAGAAGGCAAGGCGCTCTCGCAACGGAATGAATATCTCGCCGGCGTGGCGAAAGACCGATGCGGCCCGCCAACCCCGACCGCCAGCATCCGGTGATTTGTTCTCATATTGTTCTTTACGCCCCGCATCCCCACGCTAAGGTTGCATCGGCTTGACACTTCGTGGAGCGACGTTGATCGCCCGGCGGAATTGGGTCGGCACCGGGGGCAGCATGTACGGGCATATTTCCACGCTGGCATTCGTTGGTATCGAGGCGCGCGCCGTTGAAGTGCAGGTGCGCATCACGCCCGGTCGCGCCGCGCTGGTCATCGTCGGCCTGCCCGACAAGGCGGTAGCTGAAAGTTCCGAGCGGGTGCGCAACGCACTGCATGCCGTTGGGCTTGGCCTGCCGTTCAAACACGTCACGGTGAACCTTGCTCCCGCCGATCTTCCCACGGAAGGCAGCCAGTTCGATCTGCCGATCCTGCTGGCGATGATGGTGGCCATGGGTGCCCTGTCACCTGAGGTGATTGCCGGCTTCACCGCCATTGGCGAACTCGCGCTTGATGGCTCCATCCGGCGGTGCCCGGCGCTTTACCCGCCGCGATCGGCGCCAATGCAATGCGCAAAGGCCTCATCTGTCCGGCCGAATGTGGGCCTGGAGGCCGCGTGGGCCGGAGAAGATATCGACATCATCGCCGCCCCTCACCTGCTCTCACTGGTCAATCATTTCAAAGGCCAACAGGTGCTGGCACGCCCTAAGCCAGCACTTAGTTCGCCCACGACATTGCAACCCGACCTCGCCGACGTGCGGGGACAGGAGAGTGCTAAGCGGGCGCTGGAGGTCGCGGCCGCAGGCGGCCACAACCTGCTGATGACCGGCCCGCCAGGGTCTGGCAAATCGATGCTGGCCGCACGGCTACCCTCCATCCTGCCGCCGCTGTCGCCGGAGGAAATGCTGGAAGTATCGATGGTGCACAGTCTCGCCGGGCGAGTTGATGGGCGGCAAGCTCGCAACACAACGACCTTTCAGGGCTCCGCACCATTCCGCCAGCATGGCCGCGCTCGTCGGCGGCGGCTCGCGTCCGAGACCTGGCGAGGTCAGTCTCGCGCATCTTGGCGTACTGTTTCTGGATGAACTGCCGGAGTTTCAACCCGGTGTGCTGGATGCCCTGCGGCAACCGCTGGAAACCGGCGAAACGATCATTGCTCGCGCCAACCATCGCATCCACTATCCGTCCCGCATCCAGCTTATAGCTGCGATGAACCCTTGCCGATGCGGTGGCGGAACCGGCAGCACCTGCAAACGCGGCGCACGTTGTGCCGCCGAGTATCAGGCCCGCATCTCTGGCCCCTTGCTCGACCGCATCGATCTGCAGATCGAAGTACCGGCCGTGAGTGCCGCTGATCTGCTGTTGCCACCACCATCGGAAGGCAGCGCCGAAGTTGGTGCCTGGGTTGCGCGCGCCCGCGCTCTGCAACAGGCGCGCTTTGAGGCGCTTGGCGCCAAAGGCTTGCGCACAAACGCCGATTGCACCGGCCGGCTGCTGGAAGATATTGCGCGCCCCGACGCCGAGGGGGCGGAGCTGCTGCGCCGGGCTGCGGAATCCTTGCAGCTCACTGCACGCGGTTTCCACCGCACGATGCGCGTTGCACGCACGCTGGCCGATCTCGATGGCTCCGAGGCCGTCGCACGCGTGCACATTGCCGAAGCGCTGAGCTATCGTGGCGAAACCTTGCGCCAGCAGCACGCTCACGCGGCTTGATTGGCCGCTTTAGACACGGGGGAAACGAACCGAAGCAACCATTTTCAAGCATGGGCCGCAACGAAGCTTCTGCATACGCGTAACCGCTGCGGATCGTGTGGCACGTTTAAGCTGGTCAGGCGCCGTGCAGTGGCACTGGCATCGACCCCGCCGCGGGTGCTCCGATGACCGCGCCCGCGGCGCTCGGCAAGAGCCCGCCTGTCCGGCTCAAGAGGAACGCCACCTGCCGCACAACTCGAGGCCGCATACGAAAAAAGCGGCGGACTCTGCAGCCCGCCGCTTCGCATTACTTCATCGGCGATCACAGTGCAGGGCGGTATTCATGCCCCTAACCGGATCACCTTGGCGCTATCAGGCGCGCATCAGACCGCGCTGCATCAGCGCCGCCTCTACCGTGTTCTTCAGCAGGCACGCGATGGTCATCGGACCGACGCCGCCGGGAACCGGGGTGATCGCGCCAGCGACCTGCGCAGCCGTGGCATACTCGACGTCGCCGACGATCTTGCCCTTGCCGTCTTCCTTCAGCACGCGGTTGATACCGACGTCGATCACGATGGCGCCCGGCTTGATCCAGTCGCCCTTCACGAACTCCGGCTTGCCGATCGCGGCCACAACCAGATCGGCTTCACGCACGACGTCTGGCAGGTCCTTGGTGCGCGAGTGTGCAATGGTGACGGTGCAGTTCTCACGCAGCAGGAGCTGCGCCATTGGCTTGCCGACGATGTTCGAACGGCCAACGACGACAGCGTTGAGACCGGACAGATCGTCCTTGAAGCTGCGAGCCAGAATCACCGAACCGACCGGCGTGCAGGGCGCCAGCGCGCGCTCGCCGATCGACAGGCGGCCAACGTTCATCGGATGGAAGCCATCGACGTCCTTCAGCGGATCGATCAGTTCCAGAACCTTGTTTGAATCCATGTGCTTGGGCAGCGGCATCTGTACCAGGATGCCGTTGACGGCCGGATCGGCGTTGAGCTTGCGAACCAGCTCCAGCACCTCTTCCTCGGGCGTATCCTCGGCCAGCTTGAACTCGAACGACTGCATGCCGCACTCGACGGTCTGCTGTGCCTTGTTGCGCACATAGACCTTGCTGGCCGGGTCTTCGCCTACCAGAACCACCGCCAGGCCCGGCACGAAACCGTGCTGCTCCTTGAGGCGCGCCACGTCGGCGGCGACATCAGCGCGAACCTTGGCGGCAATGACCTTGCCGTCGATAACGAATGCAGCCATGAAAAAATCCTCCTCGGATTGGTGATTGGCCCCGCGCTAAGGCGCGTCCTCAGCGGCTGGGCGCGAGTTTTGCCCTAAGCCGCTGCTCCAGGCGATCCGTTTCCCGCTGATGGTGAGCGACTTGATGCGGGATTTTGCCCCGCCAGTCACGCGCACAGTGCTTTTGGGCACTTCCAGCCAGCGGGCAATGAGTTTTTCAACCGCCGCGTTGGCTTCCCCTCGGCGGGAACTGCACGCACGCGCGCGGCAAACGCCACCCCTTCCGCGCTTGGAATGACGCCGTCGACGCTTTCTATCGAGGATTTAGGGGTCAGGCGCACGCGCACGATGACGCACCCATCCCCTGCCCGCCATGGTTGTTCGGCCGAGCTCATCCGCTCGCGATAACCAGATCCCGCAGCGTGCCAAGCACCACGCTCTGCACGAAGAAGCAGCCCAGCAGCAGAACCACCGGCGAAAGATCCAGGCCACCCAGGTTGGGCAGCAAATTGCGGATCGGACGCAGCAGCGGCTCAGTGACCGCGTTGAGGCCCTGCCAGATGGCGCGAACGGTATTGTTGTATGGGTTGACGACGCCAAAAGCCATCAGCCAGCTCATGATAACGCTGGCGATCACGACATAGACGTAAAGCTGGACGAGGTAGCCGGCAAAATCGATCAGGCGGAGAAGTAACATCGTGCTGCGCTCCCGTGCTGCAGCGCCACGTTTAACCTTGGTCGGGGCCAACGGGCAAGCGACATGGACTGCATGCGGTGAGCGGACGCTGAAGGTGGCTCATGCAAAACGCAAACATCGGCAGCTTGCAAGCGGTAGGACGCTACCCTGTTGCAGGGGCGACTAGCTGCAACTGACGCAGCTTCAGTCCCGTCGCCCCGGCCCGGAAACCTCTATCAAGCGTTGGCGACGTTGGCCTGCTGTGGCGGAGGTGGTGGCGATGCACTGGTTGCTCCGGTGCGCTGCGCCAGACGTGCAAGCACCTCTTCTGTCAGAGCGCGCACTGCCGAACCCACCTGCCCCGGATACTTCGCGAAGTAGCTGCGCTCATAACTCTGGAAGTTCGCAGCATCCTGCAGCGCTGACATGCGCGGAATGGCCTGCGCGAAACACGCGTTGTCCGGATTGGATTCCAGCCAGCGGTGATATTCCTCATCGGAAGACGACGTCGCTTCCTTGAGGTTGACGATAACGCCAAGATTTTCGGCGAAGCCCATTTCCGGATTCAGCGCCTTGAAGCGCCTGAAAACCTCAAGCCCACACACCGACACGTAATCGGCCTTGGTGGGCGAAACATGGAAATCCGCTTCGCGCAGCCAGCACTCCGTCAGAACGGAAAGCCCCGGCGGGCAATCGATCAACACGATGTCGAACACGCGGCGCACGCCATTCAGCAATTCGCCGATGACCTCGCGCAGCCGCCCGTGCAGATTTTCCTTCGAGACCTCGCGCTCAAGCAACGTGAGTTGCATATCGCTTGGCAGCAGGAACAGCGACCGCGCATCATCGACATCCGATACATTGCGCACGATGTACTTCGGCCAATCGATCACCTGCCCCTTCAGCACGCGGGCGTGCAGGTAGTCGACGATCGTCGCACCGTCGCTTTGCAGCTTGTAGAGGCTCGACACCGACATCAGCATGCTCGACACGCTGGCCTGCGCGTCACTGTCGATCACCAGCACGTTCTTGCCGTGATAGGCCGAGATTGTCTCGGCCAGCGCCAGAACCAGCGTCGACTTGCCGACGCCGCCCTTGGTGTTCATCACTGCAATGGAATTGCGCATACCAGACGGACTTCCTCAAAATGCGCCACGCGGGATAGCCCCCGACTGGGAGCCGTGGCCGACGTTATCAATGGCCGCTGAATATGGCAGCCATGGGAACGGGCCACAACGCACACAAATTGCCCGTCAGAAATAGCGGCCGATAAACCTTGCAACCAGAGCATCTGTCACCTTTCTGTCGCCTTTAACGGTTGAAAGGTGAGACTGACCGCCCCGGATACCTCCAAAGAGGCCCAAGCCATGGCTCACGCGCCGACGCTTTCACTGCCCCGCCCCCTCACCGCCATTCTCGTCGCCACCGTGACTTTCATGCTGGCCGGGTGCGGCATCAACACCATCCCCACCTACGAACAGGACGCCAAGGCGGCGTGGTCGGAGGTGCTCAATCAGTACAAGCGGCGCGCCGATCTGATCCCGAACCTGGTTGAAACCGTGAAGGGCTTCGCCGATCAGGAGCGCACGGTTCTGACGGATGTTGTCGAGGCCCGTGCCAAAGCCACGCAGGCCCAGATCAACATCCCGGCTGACATCCTCACCAATCCGGAAGCGATGCAGAAATTCCAGGATGCGCAGAACCAGCTCGGCGGTGCGCTTGGGCGCCTGATGGCTGTCGTTGAGCGCTATCCGGATATCAAGTCGGGCCAGAACTTCCTGGCGCTGCAAAGCCAGATCGAAGGCACTGAAAACCGCATCGCCATCGCGCGGCGCGACTACATCCAGTCTGTCCGGGCCTACAACACCGAGATCACCACCTTCCCGGGCCGCATCTGGCGCGCTGTGATGTATCCGTCGGCCAAGGAAATGGCGACGTTCGACATCCCGGCTGAAGAGATGAAAGCTCCGAAGGTCGATTTCGGCCCGAAGCAGTAACCGCCGCCCTTGAGGAGACGCGCAATGCACGCGGCCGCAAGCGCTTCGCCGTTGAGCCGGGCGGCGCAACGCCCGGTCGCGGTGGCATGGCTGGCGTTAGTGTGCGCCGTCGCGAGCGTGCTGTTGCTGGCCAGCATGACCGCGGCATGGACGGCGCCGACCTTCCCCGCTCTCACCGGTCGCATCGTCGATGAAGCGAACTTGCTGACGCCGCAACAGCGCGCCGAACTCAGCGCCCAACTTGCCGAGCTTGAGGAGATTTCCACCGATCAGGTGGCGGTTGTTACGCTCAACTCGCTGCAGGGTTACGCGATCGAAGACTACGGCTACCAGCTTGGCCGCAACTGGGGCATCGGCCAGAAAGACAAAGACAACGGCGTGCTGCTGATCATTGCGCCCAACGAGCGCAAGGTGCGCATTGAAGTTGGTCGCGGCCTTGAGCCGATCATGACGGACGCCATGTCCAGCCTGATCGTACACAACGCCATCCTACCGCAATTCCGTCAAGGCAACTTTGCGGGCGGCGTCGAAGCCGGCGTGCGCGATATTAAAGATGTGCTGCTGGGCGACGCCGAAGCAGTGAAGGAACGCGCACGCGCAGCTCGCACCGCCGACGACCTCGACATGTGGTCAGTCATTCTGATCATGTTCTGGCTAGGCATAACGCTGTTCGTTGTTTTCGCGGTCGTGCAATCTATCAATACGTCACCACAGGCTGTGGCCGGCCAACGGCGGAGATCAGCGCGCGGCCCAATCGTGATCCCCGGCAACTACGGTGGTTGGGGTGGTGGTTGGCCCGGCGGCGGTGGAGGCGGATGGTCCGGCGGCGGTGGCGGCTTCGGCGGCGGCGGCTCGTCGGGAAGCTGGTGATGGACAACGGCAACGCCATGGCAGCGGAAGCATCAACGCGGGAGACATCGGCATGAGCATGTTTTCGGCCGCCGACAAGGAACGCATCTCCGCCGCTATCAGCGAGGCGGAGCGGAACACCTCGGGCGAGGTTGTCGTCGTCGTCGCAATGCAAAGCGATGGTTATCACTATGTGCCGCCGCTGGTTGCGGCGATCATCGCCCTGCTGGTGCCGTGGGTGCTGATCTATTTCACGCACCTCGGCCTCGTGCAGATCTATCTGATCCAGCTTGCCGTGTTCGCGCTTATCACGGCGCTGCTGATGCCGCTGAAGATGCGCACTGCCCTGGTGCCAGCCAGCATCAAACATCTGCACGCACGCCGCCGGGCGATGGAGCAGTTTCTGGTTCAGAATCTCGACACCACCGCAGGGCGCACCGGCGTGCTGCTGTTCATTTCATGCGCTGAGCATCATGCCGAGATCATCGCCGACCGCGCCATCAACAACCACGTACCCGACGGAGTCTGGCAGCAGATCATCGACGAACTGACCGACCATATCGGTGAGGGCCGCGCAACGGATGGCTTCATCATTGCGATTGGCGCCATCGGCGATGAACTGGCGCGGCATTTTCCGCCGGGCGATGACGATGCCGACGACCTGCCGGACCATCTGATCATCCTGCCCTGAACGGGGTCAGCGAGGGATCAGGTCGCCAGCGCTCGCGCCCAGCCAGGACGGTGAATTGCCGGGTTGCCGCGCCTGCGCCCTCCAATGCCGGCGCGCCCGGTCCGCGTCGAAATTGATGACGAACTGCCCCAAGCACCGCCATCTTTCATGCTATAGGCTCCCCGCAGAATTGAACGGGGAAGACGATCGTGGATATGGCTACGCCTCAAACCGGCGCAACAGCGACGGCCCGCGCGCCGCTCAGGGCGCGCATTTCGTGGATGCTGTTCGACTGGTCTGTGCAGCCGTTTTACACGCTGATCCTCACCTTCCTGTTCGCGCCCTACTTTGCCAACGTGGTGGTGGGCGATGGCCCGCAAGGCCAATCGATGTGGGGCTTCGGCGCCGCCATTGCGGGCATTTTCATCGCCCTCGGCAGCCCATTCCTCGGCGCTTTCGCCGATGGACGCGGCCAGCGCAAACCATGGATCGCGCTGTTTTCCGTCATCCTCGCCATTGCGATGGCCTCGCTCTGGATCGCAACACCCGCAGCGCCATCATCCACGATCTATCTGGTGCTGCTCGCCTTCATCATCGCCACGGTATGCGCTGAATACACAGCCGTGTTCACCAACGCGATCATGCCCAGCCTTGTGCCGCAAAGCGAACTGGGCCGGCTCTCCGGCTCAGGATGGGCCTGCGGTTATTTCGGCGGCCTCGCCAGCCTGTTCCTCGTTGCCGGGCTGATCGTGCCGATGGGCGACAGCGGCATGACAATGTTCGGCCTCGATCCGCTGCTGCCGCTCGACACCACCACACGCGAGGGCGACCGCATCGTCGGTCCGCTATCGGCCGTCTGGTATCTGGTGTTCATGGTCCCGTTCTTCCTGTTCGTACCGGACATCAAACAGAAGCGGGTGCACGATGGCCGCCCCGCCACGGCGGAACTGTGGGACACGGTGCGCGCGCTGCCGCAGAACCGCGACATGCTTTTCTTCCTGGCCGCACGCATGATCTACACGGACGGCCTCACCGCCATCTTCACCTTCGGCGGCATCTATGGTGCGTCAGTGTTCGGCTGGGGACCGCTGGAACTGGGCATCTTCGGCATCATCCTGACGCTGATCGGCGCATTCGGTGCGCTCATCGGCGGCGTGCTCGATGACCGCATCAGCGCCAAGTTCGTGATCGTAACGGCGCTGTTCCTGCTGCTGCTCGGTGCCATCGGCATCCTGTCCGTCGACAAGAACCACGTGCTGTTCTTCCTTGATGTCGCGCCGAAAGAAGCTGGCTCGGGGCCATTCTCATCCGCGGGTGAGCAGGTGTTCCTGGCGTTCGCGATCGTCGTCGGCCTCGTTGCGGCGCCCGTGCAATCGTCCAGCCGCTCGCTGCTGGCGCGACTGGCGCCGCCCGACAAGATCACCCAGTATTTTGGTCTGTTCGCCTTTTCCGGCAAGGTGACCGCATTCCTGGCGCCGCTGCTGGTGGCACTGGTTACGGCGATCACCCAGAGTCAGCGCATCGGCATGGCTGCGATCACGCTGTTCCTCATCGTCGGCATGGCCCTCATGACCAAGGTGAGAATGCCCGCAAGACGGGATTAATAACGGCGGATCTTTCAGCCTTGCGCTTATCGGGGCGCCTCTGGTCGCGGGATCGGGGGCGCCTTATCTTTGCTTGGTGGCCGATGCTGATGGCCCATCTGCGGCACGTGTTGGCATGGATCAATACGCCGGACACACTTCGGCGCCATGATCCTCCGGCCCTTTTATCGAAGCGGCAATGAGGAGTTCGTTCCATGCACCGCGCTTTACCGTTGCTTGCCGCCCTGATGCTGCCACTCGCTGCCGTCGCTGAACCCACAACCGACAAGGCCCAGACGGATACGCCGCCGCCAGCAGCAACCGAAGCCGACCCAGCTCCGCCGCAGCGCTCGGCGTCAGAGGTGATCGACGACGCCAAGAGCGCCACCAACGCTGCCATCGATGCCGCCAAGGAAGCGCTTCTGAAGGCGATCGATCAGGCCAAGGAAAATGCCGCGACCAGCATCGACGAAGGCAAGAAGGCCAGCGAAGATGCTCTCGACGATGCCCGCGAGGCAACGACGCTGATGGACAAGGCGGCCGAAGCCGTGCGCGAAGTGCTGGACAAGGCCAAGCAGGCCACTTCCGAGGTACTCGACAAGGCGAAAGAGGCGGCGAAGGAATTCAATGCGCCGAAGGATGAGGCAGCGAAGGATAAGCCGGAAACGCTGTCGCCACCGAACGTTGGTCAGGGCGACAAGCAGCCCTCCGATAAAGGAAGCGACAGCACCGTCGATCCCGAAACGCAGAAGTGGCACTAACGGCTCTTCTCAGATCCCGGCGTCTGCCATCCGCCATGTCGCATTCAATGCGCGCAGGAATCCTCACGCCGTAATCCGCTGGATCGCGTGATCGCACGCCTTGCGCGTCCCGATCCGTACCGCACAGCGCACAAAAGAAAACCGCGGCCGCACCAACCGTGATGAACACGGAAGGCGGGCCGCGGCTATCATTAGTAGGCCTTGATGCCTATGCCGATTATGGCTGTGCAGGCGTCTCGGTGGCCGGAGGCGTTGCTTCCTCAGCGTTCGGCTCAGGAGCAGCCGGAGCAGCTTCAGCCGGGGCTTCAGCAGCAGGCTCGTGAGCCGGCTCAGCCATCGGCTCAGGGGCAGCAGGTGCTTCAGCAGCCGGAGCAACTTCAGCAGCGGGCTCCTCGGCAGGCGCAGCCAGCGGCTCAGACGCTGCAGGTGCGTCAGCGGCAGGCGTCGTTGCGGTCGGCAGCGGCGAATACATGTAGATCACGCCAGCCGCGATGGCGGCCAGAATGACGGCATAGATGATTGCGCGGGCAAAAGTGTTCACGGTGAAAGTCCCCGATTAGGAATGATACATCCACCTTAGGGCTTTCAGCGAATAACGACAATAAAACGTCATTGATCGAAAGTGCGGTGTCGCGACGCTATCGGGCTGGCAGTTCTGCAACACTTCGACTTGCATCAGCATGCGCAAAGTTGGCGGCAAGCGACTGTTCGAAGCGGAAGTTAGAACGGATCAAGCGGGTGCTCACCGGGTACGTATTCGCACCTCATGCGCGATTGAACATCGTCAGCGCTTCGGTCGCTCCGCCAGCATGAACCATGACAGCCCCATGTGCGGATCATCCCAGATTCTGCTGCCAGCGAAACCCCGCCTTCTCATAGGCCCGGACGGCGCGCTCGTTTCGGATTGACGGAAACACGCACACCGCCGTTGCCAGTGTGGTGCTGAAAACCTCGTCCTTCAGCATTGCCAGCGCGGTCTGCCCCGCGCCTTTGCCGCGATGATTTTCTGACGCGATGAACAGATCGAGATCCCAGGTTCCCGCGGGCAAATCCTGCGGTAGCTGATCGCCCCACGCGGTGGCATCAATCGCATGCGCATAGCCGATCGGCGTACCATCGGCCTCGATCACCCGACACAGCGCGTGGCGCGAGCCCATGGCGATGTTGACCTCGGCCTCCGTTGCCGAGCGCGGCCCCCACCAGGCTTCGATGTCGGCACGCCCCAGCCAACCACGTATCAGATCCCAGTCGGCGCGGGTGGCCGGTCGCAGGCGGACACCTTCCGCTCCACCCGCCATCGTCGTCAGTGCCGGAAGTGGCGCACGCCCGTGAACACCATGGCGAGGCCCTTTTCATCTGCGGCGGCGATCACTTCATCGTCACGCATCGAGCCACCGGGCTGGATCACCGCCGTGGCCCCGGCCTCCGCCGCCGTCAACAAACCATCGGCGAACGGGAAAAATGCATCCGACGCCACCACAGATCCGCGCGTCAGCGGCTCGGTGGCGCCAATGGCAGCGGCCGCATCGGCGGACTTCTGCGCGGCGATACGGGTGGAATCGACGCGGCTCATCTGCCCTGCGCCAATGCCGACCGTGGCGCCGTCCTTAGCGTAGACAATAGCGTTCGACTTCACGTGCTTGGCCACACGGAAAGCAAACAGCAGGTCGGCAAGCTCCTCCGCCGTCGGCGCGCGCTTCGTCACCACCTTCAGATCGGAGGCGCGGATCACGCCACTATCGCGCGACTGCACCAGCAGCCCGCCTGCAAGCGAACGCACCGTGATGCCCGGCGCGCCGGGATCAGGCAGGCCGCCGGTTGTCAGCAGCCGGAGGTTTTTCTTCGCAGCAAAGATCGCCGCTGCTTCCTCGGTCACGCGCGGAGCGATAACAACCTCGGTGAACACTTTCACGATTTCTTCCGCAGCTTCCGCATCAAGCGTTCCATTCAGCGCCACGATGCCACCGAATGCACTCACCGGATCGCAACGCAGCGCCTTGCGATAGGCATCAACAAGGCTTTCACCGCACGCGACACCGCTGGGATTTGCGTGCTTGATGATCGCGACAGCGGGGCGCTCAACGCCAAGCTCGGCAACCAGCTCAAACGCGGCGTCGGTGTCGTTCAGGTTGTTATAGGAGAGCTCCTTGCCCTGATGCTGCACGGCGTTGGCAACACCGGGGCGCGCTTCACCCGTGGCATAGAATGCTGCGTGCTGATGCGGGTTCTCTCCGTAGCGCAGTGGCGAGCGCAAACGGCCGCCCACGGTGCGATAGGCCGGTGTTTCTTCACCCAGCACGCCAGCAAACCAGTTGCTGATCGCAGCATCATAGGCGGCTGTGCGGGCATACGCCTTCGCGGCCAGATGGCGACGCAGTTCCGGCGTCGTTGCTCCGTTATTGGCGCGCATCGCATCCAGCACGGCGGCATAGTCATCGGGTTCGATGACAACTGTCACGCCGGCATGGTTCTTCGCTGCGCCACGGATCAGCGCCGGACCGCCGATGTCGATATTCTCGATGCAGTCGTCGAAATCCGCGCCCTTCGCCACCGTTGCTTCAAACGGATAGAGGTTCACCACCAGCAGATCGATCGGCGCGATGCCATGCTCCGCCACCTGAGCATCGTGGCTGGCGTCACCGCGAATGGCCAGCAAACCGCCGTGCACCATCGGATGCAGCGTCTTCACCCGACCATCCAGCATCTCCGGAAAGCCCGTCACTTCCGAGACGTCCTTCACCGCGAGACCTTCCGCGCGCAGCGCAGAAGCGGTGCCGCCGGTAGAAAGGAGCTCCACGCCCATGCCCGCAAGGGCGCGCGCAAATTCAATCAGGCCACTCTTGTCGGAAACGGAAAGCAGCGCGCGGCGAATAGGCAGGTTTTCAGTCATTCCAGGTCTCTGTTGCTTCGGGCAATCTTTCGACCACCCAACTCACTTCGGTTTCGCCGAACGTCGCGCCGCGCAGAACGATCTGCATTGAAGGGCGCGGAACCGGACTGCCCGCAAAGTGCGAGCTCTCTTCGATACACAGCGTTGCGCCCCGCGCACTGAGGCGCCATAGCTGGCCGTCCGGCAGAGTCACTACGGCCTCGCGCGGTGTTTCACCCAGCTCCAGGCGCACGCCCGGCATCAGGTGGAAGTGGATCGCGAACGGCAGGTCATCCCGCAGCCGCAACTGCCCCTGCACGCCGCTCAAACGATCTACCCCCGTCAGCCGCAAGCCGTCAGTGTCCAAACGCAGCGTCCGCGTATGGACAAGCTCGTGCCGGCGGCAATAGCCATCATGGCTGGCCTGCAGCACGGTCTCGCCTTCGAACTCCTCAACGCGCCAGTCAACCCGGTCGGGATACCGGATCGGCGGCGAGCCCAACAGAGCCTCCAGCTTGCGGTGGGCGATAAGCCGCGCCGACGATCTGTCCGCCAGCGTCAACGTATTATGGCTGGCGGTTGCCCGCGCGGCCGGGCCCCATTCGGCGCCGGAAAGGCAGGGCGCGCCGCTGTTAACGAACAACGGCACGGCGCCCGCACTCATTTCGAAGGAAAGACATCCCGCATGCGCGCTGGACGAAAGCGCCAACTGCGGCGGACCGCCGACATCGGCAAGGATCACCGTGCTGCCCCGCCGCAGACGTGCGTAGCCGGAAGCCCGCGCCTCAATCAGCGGTGGACGCGAGTTGTCGTCATAGGCGGCAACGGTCGCAACAGCGGCAGCAGAAACGCCCGGCGCGCCGTTGAAACGCGCCAACATGCCGTCGCCGAGCCGCAGATAGTGCAGCATCGGCACCATCACATTCAGCGCGCGCTGCAATTGATCCGGCAGCGGACGTTCACGGGCAGTGAAACACTGGCTCAGCGGTAGCAGGTCGAGCAGCAGATCCGCCAACACTGCCGGATTGCGGGTCACATGCCCGCCATCGGCCAATATCTGCCACGCTAATTCAGCGTTGAGATTTGCTTCAACATCACGCGCGTGCCGATCGAAACCGGCGATGGACAGCACCGCGAACGACAACGCGATATCCACCAGCAGGCGCGGATAGCCCATCGGGGCGTCCTTGCGCACTGACGCAAGTGAAGCGAACTGCCTGCGCAGACTTCCGGTTATCGCCGTATAAGTTGAGCGATCGGCATCTTCCAGCAGCAAGTTGGCGTGTGAAAGCCACGAGATGAGCCTGCGCGCGGCCACCTGCGGGTCGGCTGCAACGCCGCGCCGATCGTCGTCAAACCCGTCAATCCATTCCAGCGCGAGACGCCGCGCGGTTGCGCTGGCACCCTCAACGTCGATTGCAGAGAGATTGCGCAACCACCCGAAGCCATGCAGCTCCTGCGCCCAGGCCACGCTCGGCACCGGATCGACCTCAAACGGCGAACGCCCGTTCAACACCGCCACCGAACCGGCCAGCCCAAACTGGCCATAGCCGATCTCGTCCCAGAAACTTGGATCGGCGGTGCGCAGATCCTGCGGAACGATGAGCAGGTGCTCCAGCTCCGGCGTCGGCTCAACCAGCCGGCGCAACGGCATGGTCAGCACGCCAGCCAAGCCAGTACGATGCGCGCCGTGCGCATGCAGCGCCGTTCTGCGCAAACGATCCTTGAGCGTCAGTTCCGCCATGTGAGCCCCGTACCGCCCGCCTGTGACCGGGGGCCACGACGCAGAACTCCTGATTGCCCCTTCGTTCCGACTAACCCCGTCGCGGGGCTAATACAAGGCTGGGAGGCCGCTAGCCTGTGCGCAGCCGCGTCGTCCTGTAACGAATCAGCTCTGGCGCACCAGTCGGGCGGCGTAAAACCCGTCCATTCCGACGAGTTTGTCCTGCTCGCCCGTCGGCAGCTCTGTCGCGTGGCCCGGCGTGAGGCTAGGGGTGTGGAAAGGCAGCGTGCGCAGTTCGCCACGGGCTGTCAGCCATTCGGCCGCAACACCTGATTCGCCCGCCTTGATGGGGGCCAGCCGGAATTGAGCGTTCCGCTCCCGGAAGCGGGCAACCTGACGCTCGCCTTCCTCAGCATCCAGCGAACAGGTGCAATAGAGCAGCATGCCGCCCGGCGCGACCAGCTTGGCCGCCTGATCGAGCAGGCGAGACTGGATCTCGGCCAAGGCCGCAATGTCCTCCAGCCGCTTCAGGCGCAGAATGTCGGGATGGCGCCGGATGGTGCCGGTCGCGGTGCAGGGCACATCAAGCAGCACACCGTCGAAGGTGCGCTCCGGCGCCCACTCGCCAGCATCCGCCGCAACCGTCTCGGCCGACAATCCGAGCCGCGCGAGGTTCTGCTGCAGGCGTTCAATCCGCTGCGGCGACAGATCGAGCGCGGTCACTTCAGCACCGGCGGACACAAGCTGGGCCGTCTTGCCACCCGGGGCGGCGCACAGATCAACGATGCTCTTGCCGCGCACATCGCCCATCAGCTTCGCGGGCAGCGCGGCAGCGGCGTCCTGAACCCACCATGCGCCTTCCGAAAAGCCCGGCATGTCCTCGATGCGTCCACCGGCTGCGAGACGCACCGAACCGGTGGCCAGCACCGTGCCACCGAGCTTTTCGGCCCATGCCTGCGGGTCTGATTTCACGGAAATATCGAGCGGAGCTTCGGCAAGCGAAGCCGCGCCGATCTTACGCGCAGTGTCGGCCCCGTAATTCTCGCGCCACCGCGTCATCAGCCACTGCGGAATATTGAGTGCCACGCCATCAAGCGCGGGCAACGCCTCGGCGCCTTCGCGGCTTACGCGGCGCAACAATGCATTGACCAGCTTGTTAAAATGCGCCGCCTGGCGATCGCGTCGCGCCTGATCAACCGCCAGACCAACGGCCGCGTGCGGCGGCATCTGCAGGAAAAGAAGCTGCGCGGCACCGGCCAGCAATATTGGCCACAGCAGGCTTTTTTGTTTCTGCAACGGCTTTTGCAGATAGCTGTCGAGGATCGCTTCAAGCTCGCCCTGCCGACGCAGAACTGTTGCCGCGATCAAACGCGCCAGGCCGCGGTCGCGCCCCTCCAGCCCATAGTCTTCAAACTGTTTGGCAGCGGCGGCTTCGAACGAGCGCCCCTCATTCAATACCGCAGCGATCACGCGCACCGCCGCTTCACGCGCCGCAAGCCCTGGCGGCAATGGCGCATCCGACTTGTTCGACTTCTGACCCTGCGATGGCTTGCCAGAGCCCTGGCCAGCACCCGGGCCTTTAACGCGAGCAGGCCCTTTCGCAAAACCTTGCGAGCGGGAAGCGGGCCGCGATTTGGATTGAGATCGAGATCCTGACGCGGCCTCTTTAGTCACGTGCGCCTGCCTTGCTGGTTAAATGCTGCGGAATCGCGGGGCCGTTGTCCGACAGGATGCCGGTCGGGACAAGTCGCTAAACCGCAACGGCCAAGATGGCGCAGTTAGCCCCACGGACCGCTATTGCCGCTGCGCCCAGCCTGACGCTGCTGCGAGCCCTGCCGCTGCTGCGACGCATGGCCCAGCGTTGTCATCCGCATAACCCTGACGCCCATCATCGGCATAACGTGGCGCTGAGCCTCCGCCCATACGGCTTGCCTGCTGCTCCAGCGCCGCAATGCGGTTGCCCGTATTGGGATGGGTGGAGAACAGGTTGTCCATACCCCAGCCCTGCAGCGGATTGATGATGAACAGCGACGCCGTTGCCGGGACAGCCTCCGCCTCCTCGTTCGGAATGCGGTGCGCATAGTTCTCGATCTTGCCGAGCGCCGACGCGAGCCACAGCGGCTGACCGCAGATCTCGCCGCCCATACGGTCGGCCACATATTCGCGCGAACGGCTGATCGCCATCTGCACCAGCATTGCCGCCAGCGGCGCAACGATGATCGCCATCAGCGTTCCGACCACGCCCATGATGCCGCCACCGCCTTCACGGTTGCCGCCGCCGAACATGGCGCCGAATTGCATGTACTGGGCCAGCATCGACACCGCGCCGCCAATCGCGGCCGCGATGGTCATCGTCAGCGTGTCGTAATTCTTGATGTGCGCCAGTTCGTGCGCCATCACGCCGGGCGATTTCTTCGCGGCTCATCGCCTGCAGCAAACCGGTCGAAGCACAAACGGCCGCGTTCTGCGGATTGCGACCGGTCGCGAACGCGTTCGGCTGCGCGCTCTCCATGATGTAGACGGCCGGCATCGGCAGTTCGGCCCGACGCGCCAGCTCGCGCACCAGATTGTAGTAATCCGGCGCCGTGCGCTCATCCACCTGGCGCGCGCCATACATGCGCAGCACCATCTTGTCCGAGTTCCAGTAGGTATAAAAGTTCATGCCAAGCGCAAAGATGAAGGCAATGAGCATACCGCCCGTGCCACCGATCAAAGCGCCCATCGCCACAAATATAGCGGTCAGAGCCGCTAGCAGCATGGCCGTCTTGATATGATTCATTCTTGTCGCAGCTCCGCCATAAACACTCGTCGAGATGGTATATGGATAGACAGTTAAGCAACAACCAGTGCTCATGACCGACATGCAATCAAAAACCCGACAGATGGGGCGCAACAGACCGCGCCCGCAAACCGCGTGCTGAGCCCCGCAGCCAAGCGCGCGCTTGCCGAAGCGGAGGAGCGCCGCCGGGCCGCCGACGCCGCCGCCCAGGAGCGCGCCAAGGAAATTGGCGGGCGCGAAGGGCCCGATCCGGCCCGCTATGGCGATTGGGAAAAAGGCGGCATTGCTTCGGACTTCTGATCCGACGACTGACTGCCATTCTATTCCGCGCCGTCCCCATGACGGTTCTCGCCGCACGCGCGCGGCGCTCGCTGTGCGCCCGAAACACCGCGCTGCCGTGCTTCAAAGCGGAACGGGCTTTCACCTTTTCTTAAGAGTTGAATAGCCCCATAAAAGCCGATCGCCTGCGCGTCGCCCGATGCGCATCCGGCATTCGCCACTGCAGCGGCACCACCTAAGGACACACATGCGCCGAACGGGCCGAAACATTCTGCGCGCAATCCTGCTGTTGCTGCTGATACTCGCGGGCGCCGCTGTTTTCCGCTTCGGCCTCATCCCGGAGCGCTTTCTGCCGTTCCCCGCCATTACGCTGGATGATCCGCCCTTGATCTTCGTCGACACGCGCATCGCCGCCCTGCGCAGCGATCCCGACATGTGCCGCGCCATCCTGCAGCCGCCGCAGATCAACGCGCAGGCCATCGCGGACAACGTGCGGGCCAACGGCTGCGGCTGGACCGATGCGGTGCGCGTTTCCAAAGTGAGCGGCGCCGAAATCGGCCTTAGCGCGTTGACCTGCGAAACCGCCGTCGCGCTGGCGCTGTGGATGGAGCATAGCGTGCAGCCGTTGGCGATGGAGATGTTCGGCAGCCGTGTCGTCTGGGTGCAGGACATGGGCACTTATAACTGCCGCAACATCATCGGCAACAAACGCTGGCTGAAAATGCGCAGCCAGCATTCCTATGCCAACGCCGTCGATATCGGCGCGTTCCGGCTGGAGAACGGCAAGCAGATGAGCATCACGCGCGACTACCGCGCCAACACGCCGGAGGGCCGCTTCCTGCGCGAAGCGCACATGCGCGCATGCCCGTATTTCCGCGTCGCCATCGGGCCTGAGTTCAACGAAGCGCATCATGATCATCTGCATCTCGATCGCGGCCTGCTGCGCAGCTGCAAATAGCATCGCGCTCGGCGGCCGGCGGCGCGAAGCGCAGTCGCCAGCCCTCACTAAAATGCACCGGCGGCCGGCGCCCCGGAGGGGTGTCGCCGGCGCCAAACAAAAAGGGCGCCCACATGGAGCGCCCTTTTCAATTCATGCAGCAACAAAGGCCTCGCAGAACTCAGCTCGCAGCGTCGCGGCGGTTCTTGCGGTTGTCGATCAAATCCTGCACCACGGCCGGATCGGCCAGCGTTGAAATATCGCCAAGGTTCGAGAACTCGTCCTCCGCGATCTTGCGCAGGATGCGGCGCATGATCTTGCCCGAACGGGTCTTCGGCAGGCCCGGCGCGAACTGGATCAGATCCGGCGACGCGATCGGGCCGATCTCCGTACGCACGTGCTTGATGAGATCCTTCGACAGCGCATCGCTCCACTCTTCACCCGCGATCAGCGTGATGTAGCAGTAGATGCCCTGGCCCTTCACGTTGTGCGGATAGCCGACAACCGCGGCCTCAGCCACCAGAGGATGCGAGACCAGCGCACTTTCCACTTCCGCCGTACCCAGACGATGGCCGGACACGTTGATCACGTCATCGACGCGGCCAGTGATCCAGTAATATCCGTCTTCGTCGCGACGGCAGCCATCTCCGGTGAAGTAGGTGCCGGGGTAGGTCGAGAAATAGGTCTGCACGAAGCGCTCGTGATCGCCGTAGATCGTGCGCGCCTGCGACGGCCAGCTATCCAGAATAACGAGGTTGCCGCTGGTCGCGCCTTCCAGGATCACGCCCTTCTCATCAACCAGCGCCGGCTGCACGCCGAACAGCGGCCGCGTGGCCGAGCCCGGCTTCAGATCCGTTGCACCCGGCAACGGCGAAATGAGAATGCCGCCGGTTTCGGTCTGCCACCACGTATCAACAATCGGGCAACGCTGCTCCCCGACAACGTTATAATACCATTCCCATGCTTCCGGATTGATCGGCTCGCCGACGCTGCCAAGCAGCCGCAGCGATGAGCGATCGCTACCTTTCACGAAGTCGTCGCCAGCGCCCATCAGCGCACGGATTGCCGTCGGCGCGGTGTAGAAGATGTTGACCTTCCACTTGTCCACGACATCCCAGAAGCGCGACATGGTCGGATAGTTCGGCACGCCTTCGAACATCACCGACGTGGCGCCGTTCGCGAGCGGTCCATAAACGATGTAGCTGTGGCCAGTGACCCAGCCCACGTCGGCCGTGCACCAGTAGACATCACCGTCGTGATAATCGAACACGTACTGGTGCGACATCGACGCGAACACCAGATAGCCGCCGGTCGTATGCACCACGCCTTTCGGCTTGCCGGTTGAACCAGACGTATAAAGAATGAACAGCGGATCTTCCGCGCGCATTTCCTCCGGCGGACACTCAGCCGAAACCTTGCTCTGTTCCTCATGCAGCCACAGATCACGGCCTGCATTCCAGGCAACAGGGCGGCCGGTGCGGCGAACAACCAGCACCTTCTCATCACCCTTGCCGCACTTGGCCAACGCGTCGTCGGTGTTCTTCTTCAGCGGCACATACTTGCCGCCACGCACGCCTTCGTCGGCGGTGATGATGAACTTGGACTCTGCGTCCTCGATGCGTCCGGCGAGGCTGTCCGGAGAAAAGCCACCGAACACGATCGAATGCACCGCGCCGATACGCGCGCACGCTAGCATCGCATAGGCCGCTTCCGGGATCATCGGCAGGTAGATCGTAACCCGATCCCCCTTCTTGACGCCGTGCGACTTCATCACGTTGGCGAGCTTGCACACGCGCTCGTGCAGCTGGCGATAGGTGATCTCTTCGTCGTCGGTGGGCTCATCGCCCTCCCAGATGATCGCGACCTGATCGCCGCGAGTTTCGAGGTGGCGGTCGGTACAGTTGGCGGACACGTTCAGCGTGCCGTCCTCAAACCACTTGATCGAAACATTCTGCAGATCGAACGAGGTGTTCTTCACCTTCGTATAGGGCTTGATCCAGTCGATACGGCGTCCGACCTCGCCCCAGAACCCGTCGGGGTCGGAGACGGAGCGGGCGTAAAGCTCGTGATAGGCTTTCTCGTCAATGAAGGCGCCCTCGCGCCATTCACCCGGTACTGGGTAAAGGTTCCCCGACATCGGCATTTCTCCCGCGAAAGTATTCGTAATTGGACGCATTATGACGGCGGCGAGCATGGTCCGCAAATTGGCACTTCGGCGAAGCTGTCTGGTCGCATCTGGCCAATATCAGGGACCGAATGCGCCAAGAATAGCACCCTGCAGCAGTAAAACGCCCAGCCAATGACCTCCGTCAATGACAGTCAGGGCCGTTTTTGCATCGCGGAATCTGTTGTTGGTGCCAATCGTTGTGATCACAAAGCCCAGCCACAGAAACGCGCCGGTGATCAGGCCGTTGGCAACGGTCAGCTCTATTTTGGTGTGGCGCAGCACGCCGGAAAACACGCACGCCATCACCAGTAGGCTGATGAAACTGATGACAAAAGGCATGGGGCTGGGGCTTTGCGACTGCACTTCCGTGCGCTTCCAGCCGATGGCCCGCCGCCATGCCTCGCCGAACAGAAGCCCATACCAGACCCAGCCGAACATGAAGGCCGCAACCGCCGCCGAAACGATCGCGATGAGGTTCATTCCCGCAAAAGTCATGGCAGCTCCCCTGGAAATCAGAACTTGAAGGTAGCAGACCGCCTGCGCCCCGTCGCCCGATCCCCGGTTAGCCAAGCCGCCAAACAGCAGAATTCTTTATTTCTGCGTCTTCAAGCTCGCGCGTCACCGGCACCCGATAGTCCGCCGCGCACTCAAAGCGGCCTTTGGGGAAATAGTTGCGCTGCGGATCACCGATAAGCACCAGCGCACCATTGGCAACCGCCGCCTCGATGTAGCGCGTCACGCGTTCCGCCAGCGCGCGCTCATAGAACAGGTCGCCCACCAGGATCAGATCGAAACCCTGCGGAGCTCCGGCAAGCAGATCCTCGGCGGTTGTGCTCACCTTCACATCATTAAGGGCCGCGTTCAGCTCCGTCGCCGCCAGCGCAAACCGGTCGATGTCGGCGGCCAGTACGCTTATCGCGCCAGCCTTCATCGCCGCTATCGCAGTCAAACCGGAACCAGCCCCCAGATCCAGCACATGCCGACCGGCCACCAGATGCGGATTATCCAGCATGTAGCGCGCCAGCGCCTGCCCGCCCGCCCAGGCAAATGCCCAGTACGGCGGCGGCACGTTCATCTCGCCCAGTTCTTCTTCGGTTTTCTGCCAGATCGGCACCGACTCTTCGGCCAGGTGCAGCAGGATTTCAGGCACCAGAGGCGGCGCCAGGCATCGCGTATTCTCCGCGATGAAAGCCCTGACGGCTTCACCATTGTTGGGATCAAGCCGTCCGGACACCTTCGTCATTTATTTTGCTTTCCTGGCAGGTCGCTTTGCAGCGCCGCTCTTTGCGACTTCCTTGGCGGAGCCAGCAGGCTTCTGACCGCCGCCGCCGGACGCCTTGATTTCCGCCGGCTTCAAGCCGCCCATACGGCAGACTTCCGCCCATTCCGCCGCCGAAACCGGCTGCACAGAAAGGCGCGAATTGTTCACCAGCACCATTTCAGCAAGCTTGGAGTTGTCCTTTATGGCGGCCAGCGGCACCGGATTGGGCATGTCCGCAACGGCGCGCACATCCACGCATTCCCACTTGCCGGTGTCGTCAGAAGCGTCGGGATGGGCGAGCGCCGCAATCTCCATCACGCCTACAACGGCCTTGCCGATGTTGGAGTGATAGAAGAACGCCAGATCGCCTATCTGCATCGCCTTCATGAAGTTGCGCGCCTGAAAGCTGCGTACGCCATCCCAGGCTTCACCGCCTTTGCCGCGCGATTTCAGATCGTCCCACGAGAAGCAATCCGGCTCGGACTTCATAAGCCAGTAGGAAGGCATAAGCCGCACCTCCGCTAAATTATTCTGTCATCGGGGCGTCGCCCAAGGGCGCGGCACTGTCAAGCGCCGAGGCTGCGGGCTGGCCGTTTCATCAACACACAGAATCGCTTGCAGCCTCGGCGCACAGCGCCGCGATAGCGCTCAGTCCTCGGCCTTCAACGGCCGCTGCATAAGCTGGCCGATCACATCGCGCACGCTCGCACGCCCTTCAACCACATCGCAAACGGCGGCGCAGATCGGCATATCGACGTCATTCGCTTCAGCCAGCCCGCGCACGGCCGTAGCGGTGTAGACGCCCTCGGTCACCGCAAGCCTGCCCGCTAGCACCTTGTCGATCGCCTCCCCTGGCCCAGCGCCCGCCCTAACGACATGTTGCGCGACTGCGGACTGCCGCACGTGAGGATCAGATCGCCCAGACCGGAAAGCCCGTTCAGGGTTTCAGTCCGCGCACCCAGCGCTTTGCCGAGGCGGCGCATTTCAGCAAAACCGCGCGTCACCAGCGCCGCGTGCGCGCTGGCACCAAGCCCCTGACCGTCCACGATGCCCGCGGCAATCGCCAGCACGTTTTTCAGCGCGCCGCCTAACTCGACGCCCACCATGTCGCTCGACCAGTAGAGACGGAATTTCGCGCTGCCCAGCCGCTCCGCCACCTCCTGCCCGATAGCCTCGTCGGCGCACGCCAGTGTCAGCGCGGCGGGCAACCCGCGCGCTACGTCGGCCGCGAAGCTCGGACCGGAAAGCACCAACGGCGTTACGTGCGGCAGCTCCTCCGCCAGCACATCGCCCATCATCTTGCCGCTGGCCTGCTCGATGCCCTTGGAGCACATTACGACGGGCTGAGCATTCCGCAGCAACGGTCGCAGGTCGCGCGCAACGCGGCGCACATGCTGAGCAGGCACCACCAGCAAAACCGCATCACATGCGGCGGCCGCACCCAGATCACCGGTTGCAACAATGCCGGCATCAAGCGTAACGCCCGGCAAAAAGGTCTCGTTTTCGTGGCGCGCGTTGATAGCGGCAACGACATCGTCTTCCCGTGCCCACAGCGTGACCTTGCGCCCTGCGAACGCCATCGCCTGCGCCAGAGCCGTGCCCCAGGCGCCACCGCCGATAATGCCGACGCTATCGATCTTCACCGCAAGCTCCTGAAGCAGGTCCGCACACGCAACTGCGAGGCCACTATAGCCTGCGAACACGACGCCTTCACCCGTTCACGCCTTTACCCCAGCACCGATAGCAGGCGCAGCGTTGGCATCAAGTGGCCAGCGCGGACGCACTGGTGCGTCGAGCGGATCAACCATCCCGCGCGCCAGACGCTCCGCCCCGGCCCACGCGATCATGGCCGCGTTGTCACCGCACAGATTGGCGGGCGGAACATGGAACGAAAACCCGCGCGCTTGCGCCAGTTCAGCAAGCGAAGCACGCAGGCGCTGATTGGCAGCCACACCGCCCGCAACCACAAACCGCAACGGCACATCAGAGCCCAACCGCGCCGCCGCGATTTCCACCGCCCGCGCACACCGATCCGATACCGATTCCACCACCGCCTGCTCGAACGCAGCGGAGATATCGGCGACGTCCTGATCCGACAGCGGCGCAAGTTTTTCAGCCGCGCGGCGCACCGCCGTTTTCAAGCCGGCGAATGAAAAGTGCGGCTCCGGCCGCCCGGCCATCGGGCGCGGCAGCTTGAACCGGCTGCCATCGCCTTTAAGCGCCATCCGCTCCACCGCCGGACCGCCCGGCAGGCCGAGACCGAGCAGCTTGGCCGTCTTGTCGAAGGCTTCGCCCAGCGCGTCGTCAATCGTCGTGCCGAGGCGTTCGTAATCGCCGACGCCGCGCACGATCAAAAGTTGCGTATGCCCACCGGAAACCAGCAGCAGCAGATACGGCGGCGCAATGCCTTCGGTCAGCCCCACCGTCAGTGCGTGCGCTTCCAGATGGTGCACCGAGATGAATGGAATGCCCCGCGCCATAGCAATCGCCTTGCCGGTGATTGCACCCACGATCAGGCCACCGATCAGCCCCGGACCGGTTGTGGCTGCCACGGCGGAAAGATCGTCCAGTCCAACATTCGCCCCGTTGAGCGCTTCCCGCACCAGCACATCGAGACATTCAACATGCGCGCGGGCAGCGATTTCCGGCACCACGCCGCCGAACGGACGGTGCTGCTCCCACTGGCTGCGCACGATGCTGGAAAGAATGCGCCCCTCGCCCGAGGGCTCGCGCACGACGACAGCCGCCGCTGTCTCATCGCAGCTTGTTTCCAGACCCAGAACGATGCTGGGCCGATTTCCCTGGTGCTGTTCGTTCGCCATGGCGGCTGGGGCAATCCCGCGTTTGCGTTCCCCGGTTCCGGGGGGCATAGATGGCGGCACATCGGCGCCGCTTCTGTCGCCCGTCGCCTACCATCCGGAGAGAACGGCTTGCAAGTTAGCAAAATCCGCATCGGAACCCGAGGCTCGCCGCTGGCGCTCGCGCAGGCCCATGAAGTGGCGCGCAAACTCGGCGCCGCCCATGGCCTGAAGCCGGATCAGTGCGAAATCGTCGTCATCAAGACAACGGGCGACCGCGTGACGGATCGTCCGCTGATCGAGGTCGGCGGCAAGGGTTTGTTCACCAAGGAGCTTGAAGAGGCGCTGTTCGCTAAGGAGATCGATCTGGCCGTCCATTCGATGAAGGATATGCCGGCGGTGCTGCCCGAAGGCCTCGTCATCTCGACCATCCTGGAGCGCGAAGACCCGCGCGATGCCTTCGTCAGCCTGAAATTCAACTCGCTCGATGACCTGCCGGAAGGTGGGCTTATCGGCACCTCATCGCCACGCCGTGCGGCCCAGGCACTGCGCGCGCGACCCGACCTGAAAGTGGTCGATTTTCGCGGCAACGTGCAGACGCGCCTGCGCAAACTGGAAGAAGGCGTGGCCGACGCCACTTTCCTCGCCTGCGCTGGCCTCAATCGCCTCGGGCTTTCGCAGCATATAACCGCCGCCATGGAAGCCGACGTGATGCTGCCCGCGGTCGCGCAGGGCGCTATCGGCATCGAGATCCGCGCCGATGATGACGCGACGGCCCGCCTGCTCGCGCCGCTGAACCACGAGCCCACCGCAACCTGTGTTGCCGCCGAGCGCGCCTACCTGACCCAGCTCGAAGGCTCATGCCGCACGCCGATCGCCGGACATGCCGATTTCATCGCCGATGGCATGATACGCCTGCGCGCCGAGATCCTTTCCACCGATGGCAAGCGCATCAGCGCCGTCGATCATATGGGTGGGGCCGCGCTGGCTGAATCCATCGGCCGCGATGCCGCCGCCCAGGTGCTCGATCAGGCCGGGCCGGATTTCTTCACGGTCGCCTGATGCACATTCTGGTGACACGCCCCAAACCCGACGCGGCGGCACTCACGGCGCAGCTTGAGGCGCTCGGGCATCGGGTGTCGGCCGATCCGTTGTTGCAGATCACGCCGTTGCCGATCGCCGCCGATGCGCTGGACGGTGCCAAAGGCCTTGTCGTCACCAGCCGCAATGGTCTGCGGGCGCTGGCGCAAAGCCCGGCCTTATCAGCAGCGCTTTCCCTGCCGCTGATCGCGGTCGGCCCTGCAACGGCCCGCCATGCCGAGGAAATCGGCTTTAAAAACATAACGGTAGGTGAAGGCACCGCGCTCAGCATCCTGCCCCTCATCGAGCAGATGGCCCGCACAACAGGTGGACCGCTGACCCACGTTCGCGGAGAGGTGGTCGCCTTCGATCTGGCCGGAGCGCTGGCCGCACGCGGCGTCGAGCTATCGCCCGTCATCGCCTATCGCTCTGATCCGGCAAAGGAATTGCTTCCGACCACGCGGGATTTGCTATCCGCCGGCGCAATCGATGCCGTGATCTTGATGTCGCCGCGAACCGGAGCGACCTTTGCGCGGTTAGCTAAGGATGGTGGCGTCGAGGAAGGCACGCGCAGGGCCGTTATGGCCTGCATTTCGTCGGCCGTCGCCGCCGCGCTGGAGCCGCTGGCTCCCCTGCGGGTTGAAGTTGCTCAAACACCTGATGTTCCCGCCCTGCTGACAGTCATTAGCCGGGTGGAAACGCTCTAGTCAGGACTGTAGGGTAGCGTCTGACCCGCGTGCTACAGCTCCACCCCAAAATCGGGCGTGCGCTTGATCGGTCCGCTGCGAGGTACTTGCACACATGACTGCGAACAAAAACGGGCCCGGCAAGCAGCCGGCAGGTTCAGCGTCTCAGCAGGGCAACCGCCCTCACGCTACGCTTGATCTCAAGGCGCAGGACGTCACGCCGCCCGAGACGGCGAAGGACAAGGACGCGCCGAAGGACGCTGCGGCTGCATCAGCCAAGCCCGGCGAAACCGCCGCGACCGGTAAAACGGAAGCTGGCGCCGCTGCCGCTTCCGCCGCAACATCCGCATCGGGCGCAGCCGCAAAGACTGACGCCAGTTCTGCCGACAAGGCCGCCAAGACAGGCGATGCTTCCAAGGCAACAGCCGCGGCGGGCAACGGCCCCAAGGATGCGCCAGCTCCACGCGCCCGCCGCGGTGGCATTGGCAGCTTCATTTCCCACATCGCCGCTGGCGTTGCGGGCGGCGCCGTCGCGCTGTTCGCCGGCGACCAGATCGCCAATCACCTCGGCGTCGATCTCAACCGGCAGCAATCGCAGGCTTTGAGCGCGCTTGAACAGCGCCTTGGTGCGGTTGAGACAAGCCAGTCGCAGAACGCCGTCAATCCGGAACTCGCCACGCGCCTCGCCGCCGCTGAGGCCAAGCTCGGCCAGGTTGAACAACTCAACGCCAACATCGAAGGCGTAACGCGCAAGCAGGCTGATCTGAGCACCGCTGTCGGCAACATCAGCGACAAGGTACTGGCACAGGGATCGGATTCGGATGCTGGCAAGCGCATCGGCAAGCTGGAAGACCAGCTTGCACTGATGTCCACCGCCGCCGCCAACGATCCGAACGCTGGCCAGCTTCCGCAGCTCGCCGCGCTGACCGGCAAGCTTGCTGATCTGGAAGCTACGCTCGGCAATCAGCTCGACGCGCTGCGCAAGAACCTGACCCAGCAGATCGACACGCGCCTCACCGCCGCCGCCGAGGTTGCCGAAGCCGCACGCTCCGGCACCCAGCGCATCGATCGCGAACTTTCGACCATCAAGGCCGAGAACGCCGAGATCGTCACCGGCGTGTCGTCGCTGAAATCGGAAGACGACCGCGTTGCGGCCGCTATCCGCTCGACCCAGGAAGAGATCAAGCGCCTTAAGACCGAGATCGACACGCGCCTCACCGACTTTGCCAAGTCGGATGAAGTCTCGACCGCCGTGAACCCGATCACGAGCCGCCTCGCAGCACTGCACAAGGACGTGCAAACCGTTCTGCAGAGCGAAGGCGCGCGTAAATCGACCGCCGAACGCATCGTGCTGTCGTTGGAGCTCGCCAACCTGAAGCGCGCCATCTACTCCGGCAACTCGTTCGCGCCTGAGCTGGAAGAAACCTCCAAGATCGCAGGCAACATCGTTGATCTGTCACCGCTGAAACCGTTCGCACTGGATGGCGTTGAAACCACCGCTGAGCTGCGCGACGCCTTCAAGCCGGTGGCCTACAAGATCATCGACGCTGAGGATCACAACGCCGAAGCCTCGATCGTCGATCGCTTGCTTGCTGGCGCCAAATCCGTCGTGCGCGTGCGCCGCACCGACCACGCACCGGAAGACAAGAGCATCGAGGCAATCGTTGCCCGCATGGAAGTTGCGCTTGAGGAAGACCGCCTCGCCGACGTTCTGAAGGAAGCCAAGACGCTGCCCGCTCCAGCGCAGGATGCTGCGGCCGACTTCCTCAAGAAGGTGGAAGCCCGCAACACCGTCGAGCACGCTCTTGCGTCCGTTGAAACCCAGCTCAAGTCATCGCTGGCTGCCGCTCCGGCACCGGCCGACGACAATACCGCTCAGTAAAAGTCAGGTCTCGGCATGCTGCGTCTCATAGCATTCCTCATCGGAATTGCACTCATCGCAACCGGGCTTGCATGGCTCGCCGATCGCCCTGGAGAGCTGGTGCTCTACTGGCAGGGCTATCGCGTTGAAACCAGCGTCTTCCGGGCGGCGGTGATCTTCGTGGCGCTCGTTGCGTCCGCGCTGTTCATCTGGTCGATCCTGCGCAACGTCTGGCACAGCCCGGCAACCGTCGGTAACGTGCTCAACAAGCGCCGCCAGAAGCTGGGCATCGATGCGTTGTCCAGCGGCATGATCGCACTCGGTGCTGGCGATAAAGCCGCTGCCATGCGTTCCGCCATTCAGGCACGTAAATCGCTGCCCAACGAACCGCTGACGCATCTGTTGCGTGCACAGGCGGCGCAGCTTTCCGGCGACCGCACCACAGCGCGACGCATCTTTGAAGCCATGCTCGCCGCTCCCGATACCGAGCAGCTTGGCCTGCGCGGACTGTTCCTTGAAGCTCAGCGCGAAGGCGAACGCGAAGCCGCGCTGCATTTCGCCGAACGCGCCGTGGCGCTGAACCCCAAACTTGCCTGGGCGGTGGACGCGCTGTTTGACATCCAGTGCCGCGATGGCGATTGGGATGGTGCTCTCGAAACGCTGGCCATTGCCCGCAAGAACGGTCACGTCGACCGTGCGCAGGCTGATCGTCGCCGCGCCGTGCTGCTGACAGCACAGGCCCAGGCCGCCGAAACCAGCGATCCGGAACGCTCGCTCAATCTGGCAACCGAGGCCCATACCCTGGCACCCGATCTCGTACCTGCCGCCGCAATCGCCGGGCGCCTGCTCGCCTCGCGTGGCAACACCGGTCGCGCCGCCAAGATTATCCAGCGCACATGGTCGCGCGCACCGCATCCTGACCTTGCCACCGCCTATGCCTATGCCCGCATCGGCGACAGCCCGCGCGACCGGCTGGAGCGTATACGCCAGCTTGCAGCGCTCAGCCCCAACTCGCTGGAAAGCCCGATTGCGGTTGCGACTGCAGCCATCGAGGCGCGCCAGTTCGACACCGCGCGCGATGCACTTGAGCCGCTAATCCCCGAGCGCATGACACAGCGCGTCGCCACGCTGATGGCGCGCATCGAGGGCGAACAGCACGCCGACAAGGGCCGCATCCGTGAATGGCTCGCGCGCGCTGTCCATGCCGAACGCGATCCTGTGTGGACCGCCGACGGTTTCATCGCCGAACGCTGGATTCCGGTTTCGCCGGTGTCGGGTGCTCTCGACGCGTTCCAGTGGCGCGTGCCGGTTGAAGCCATGGACAAGGGCGAGCGCGAGCTGATCGCCAGCAAACTCGATGAGCTGATGGCGCTCGGCGTGCGCCCCGCCGATGAACAGTCGGAGCCCGATGAACCGCGCAAGGATGAAAAGCCCGCAGTGTCGTCGGCTGCATCATCCAGCAAATGGGACAAGTCCGACGCCGTAACCGTCAAGCCCACCGGCACCTCCGGCAGCGGCACACGCAACGGGGAATCGGCAACGGCAAGCACAACCGCTCAGGCGTCGCAGCGCTCCGGTGCGCAGGGCGCAAAGGCACAAGCGCCAAAGGGCGGCGATTACTCGCGTTCACGCGCCCCGGATGATCCGGGACCAGACGCTGACGACCACGACGCTTCAGGCCCGCTGCGCCCGCAAAGCGCCTGACCGGAAGCCTGATCCGCCGGACACGCCGATGCCGTCCATAACAACTAGAGCTCGATCGCTTTTCAGCATTGCGATACGGGCTCTAGTTTCCGGATTGGAACGGGTGCTGACACCTGACCCGCATTGGCCCCGGCAATCACGGCTGGTGGCCGTCGCACTTTAGCTACCTCTGATTTCAGCGCGCATCGCATCACGTCGCTTCCACCAGCGGGCGTCGACGCACCGACTCGTCCCGCACAGATTGCGCGGACGATTGCGGCCAAGGCCGCCCATCTTTGATCGCCCTAAGCCACCGCCCGGAACCTTAGACTACTGGCCTTGATTTCCCGGATCAGGCAGGACTTAATGTCAATGCTACCTGCCCCTGGGTTCCATGAAAGATCCATCCGGTGAAGGTTCTGATCGTTGACGATCATCCAATCGTCTTGGCGGGGTGCCGGGCACTACTCAGCCATGCCGAAGATATGCAAATGCTGGAAGCGCGCGACGCGGGAACGTCCCTTGCGCTTTTCCTCGACGAGCAGCCCGACGTTGCAGTCATCGACATCAATCTCCCCGACGTATCCGGCTTCGAGCTCGTGCGTCGGCTGCTGGCCCGTTGTCCGTCGGCGCGCATCCTGATGTTCAGCGTCAACGACGACTCCGCGTTCGCTGCCCAGGCCATCGAATGCGGCGCGCGCGGCTATTTCTGCAAGAACGACGAGCCGGAAGCCTTCATCAACGCAATCCGCACCGTTTATCGCGGCGGGCACGCGCTTGCTCCGGATCTGGCGCAGCAAATCGCATTCCTGCGCGTCGGTACCAGCGACACCGGCGCAGCATTGAGTGCGCGTGAGCGGGAAGTTCTGCGCCTTCTCGCCAAGGGCAAGAGCATGTCGGAGATCGCCGCGCTCATCAACGTTTCGTACAAGACCGTTGCAATGACATGCGCTGCCCTGCGCAACAGGTTCAGCGCGCGCACGCCGATGCAACTCATCCGCATTGCGGTCGAACAGAAAATCGTTTGAACGGGCAGATCTGCGCGCGGCCGGGCTGCATCAAGGCCAGCGCTTAGCCGGCGCGTGGACCGTCCGCCGCCGGTGCAACAACCGGTATCGTTACGGTGACGTCCGTTCCGCCCGTCGATACGTTTTCGATCGCCACACTGCCGCCAAGGCTACGCGCCCTGTCACGCATGGCGGTGAGGCCGATCCCCGCGTCAAGCTGTGACGCAACGCCAGAACCGTTGTCGCGCACGTTGAGGCGGATCAATCGCGGTGCATTCACCTGTTCCACACCACCGGCTGCGCGCGCGCTCGTTTCACTCAGCGTTATGTCCACACGTCCGGCATCGCCGTGACGCAACGCATTGGTGACCGCCTCCTGCACTGCGCGATAAACGGCCAGATCCGCATCCTTGCCGTATCCATCCGCCAACGCATCGGCATCGAATGTGAATACGGTATCGGGATGCTGGCGCCGAAAACCAGCAACAAGACTGCCGACTGCATCGGACAACGGCACCTGCCCGAGCTGAACCGGATGCAGCGTGCGCAGCATATCGCGGTTAAACGATTTCAGTCGGCTGGTGATGTCGTCAATTTCCGCCACCCGCTGCAACAGCTTTTCCGATTGCTCGCGGTCCATTCCGTCCGCAATCCGCCGAATGGAAGAAAGGTTTGCGGATATACCGAACAGGCATGGTCCCGCTTCGTCGTGCAGTTCATTGGCGATGCGCCGACGCTCGGCTTCCTGCATCTCGGAAGCATTCCGGTGCAATTGCACATTCAGCGTCTTTGCTTCCGCAAGCGCGGCCAGCAGATGATTGATACGCCCCGCAATCAGCGCCAACTCGGGCGCAACCGTATTGCCTGCAAGATGCTCGGCAGGATCTTCCTGCTCCGCCACGCGCGCCATCGCCTCCAGCGGCTGCAACCGCCATGCAAGCACCGCATAAACAACTAGCAGGCACGGAGCAGATATCGCCATCCACACCGCCAGCAGCGCGCCATAACTCCATTGCGGCGCTCCATATGCCAGCACCACAATTGCAGCCAGAATTGCGACCGCGACGGTGATCGCAATCGGTACCATAAGCTGCTGCCGCAATGGCATGTCGTGCCACCAACTATGGCCCATGCTTGAACCCGCCGGTACGGTGATCGAGACCATCAGCAGTTGCGCGCCGATGGCCTCTTGTTACGCATCCATGTTCAACCCGAACGCTGCGAAAAATCCAGCAGCGTTGTCGCCGCTGAGATCATCCGAAGATTTTCTCGCCCGCCACCCAGGTCTCCGAAACTTTGATCTTCATGATGTCGTCGGGCGCGACTTTGAACGGGTCTTGCTCCAGCAGCACCAGATCAGCTTCCTTGCCAGCCTCCAGCGAGCCGATGCGATCTGCCTGGCCGATCTGCGCCGCAGCCTGCGAGGTAACCGCGCGAATGGCTTCCTCAACCGTGATCGCCTGATCGGGCCCGACGACGGAATTATCGACTACGCAGCGCCGTGTCACCGCAGTTTGCACCAGTCGCAACGCGCCCAGTGGCGAGCACGGTCCGTCGGTGTGCAACGTGAACGGCAGCTCTTCCTGTACGCACGCGCCCGCCGGATCCATGAACGCCGCGCGCTCAGGGCCGAAAAGCTGATCGCGATACGCCGCGCCATAGAAGAACACATGGTTCATGAGAAATGTAGGCTGCACACCCAGCGCCTTCATGCGCTTGAGCTGATCGGGGCGCGCCATCGTTGAATGTTCGATGCGGTTGATGCCGGTTGCAGGATTGGCACCGTAGGCTGCTTCTATTGCATCCAGTGCATAGTCGATCGTCGCATCGCCGTTGCAATGAATCTGCACCGGCCAACCCGCAGCCTTGACCGCCGCCACCATCGTCTTCAGTTCGGCGGGCGGAAAATTCGGCGAGCCCTTCTTGTCGGAGTTGAGATAGGGCTGCGTCTGCGCGCCGGTCTCTGTTTGGTTGGAGCCGTCTCCAATGATCTTGATGCCGAACAACGAGAAGCGAGAGTTCGGGAACAACGATGCCTTGGCGCCGCGCCCATAGTCGCGATAGGCATCGCCGGCCTTCATATCACTATACATCAGGCTGGCGCTGAGGCGGCCCGTGCCATGCGCCGTTAGCTTCTCCAGCCCTTCAATCCAGTCCGGCTGAATGGTGCCGGGCTCATGCGTGGTTGTGTTTCCAAGTGCCGCGCTGGTTTTGAAGTAATCGATCATCGCCTTTTCGAAAATGGCAGGCGTGATCTTCGGCAGCGCCTTGGTCACGAACTTCAACATCGCGCTCTCTTCATAGACGAGCCCGTTGAACTTTCCATCCGGACCGCGCCCGAAGTGACCACCACCCGGCAACACGCCCACATCATCCGGGATTTGCGCGAGCTTGAACGCAGCTGAGTTGGCCGCGCCGTCGTGCATGTTGATGTACCAGATGAAGATCGGCCGATCCTTCGAGATCCCATCCAGCTCGGCCATCGACAGATCGCCGCCTTGCAGCAAATTGTCGAAGTCGTAAGCCAGCAGCCATTCGCCCGCCGGCAGCTTGGCGTCCATCGCCTTCAAGCCAGCCATCAGCTCGGCGCGCGTGGGATATTTGATGTAACCGACGTCCGCGAGCAGCTCGGAAAACAGCGCCACGAAGCAAGAATGCTGATGCGGATCGACAAAGCCCGGCAACAGCGTGCGGCCATCAAGATCAATCAGCTTGGTGTTTGACGTCTGCAGCCCTGAAACATCGGATTGCGAGCCAACGGCGATGATCTTGCCATCGCGCAGCGCAATCGCCTCAGCCTGCTTGGCGCCACCAGCGGCCATCGGGATAACCGTGCCACCGCGGAATATGATGTCCGCACCCGCAGCCGGTTTCGATTGCGTACGTGCTGTCACGGAGGGCAGCCCAAGCCCCGCGGTTCCGGCAACAGCTCCGGCGAGCGCCATGAAATTTCGACGCGATGGACCACCATTCAACCGCGACCCCGCCTGGGCAACCGGCCAGCCGTGATAGAGGGCCTTGTCTGTGAAGATGGTTCCCACACAAAAACGGCACATGCAGTCGTGTCTCCGGTTGAGGCACTCCGCATAAGCCCATTGCCTGCAGGCGGTGCCAGCCACAACCGGCGCTGTCGATAGACGCGGGCTGCTAGAGCAGACACTGAAATATTAGTGCTAAAAAAACCGTTCCTGTCCGTGCAAAATTTATACATTCCAGCCGCAGGATGGCTTCCAGCGCGACTACCGGCGCTAAACTCCTTATGCGGTTGGCAGCCGAAATCTGCTCAGCAAGCTTCCGCATAAAAAAAAGCCCGGCGCTTGCACGCCGAGCCTTTGAGTATCTGCCCTTCGACCGTGGTCCGGTTTAGTTCGAGACCACCGGGCGCACCGTCAGGCCGTCTGCCTGGCGCGAGAGCTCAACGCTCTCAAGCCCCGACTGCCCCTTCGCGGTGGACAGCACGACCGTCTGGCCGGGCGCGAGCAGGGTCTCGACGCGGATCGGCATACCTTCCCGCTGGGCCAGCGTCGCAACCACGCGGAAGCTGCCAGCTTCCTCGGTGTAATATGCGACGCCGTTCATGGCGCCGAGGTTGATCGACTTGGCACGCGGGGTGTCGGCAAAGGCCGATCCGCTGGCGAAGGAGCCGATCACAGCGAGGGCGACGGCGGCAGTTGCAGCTACTTTCGCAAAGCTCATAGTCATCTCCTGATTTGCTTCAGGCCGAAGCGACATCCGCTGGCCTGCTGCAACGCAACATGATATCAGGAGCATCATTAGTCCAACCGATTGGATCGATAATGCCTATCGACCACATCAATTTAGCTCGCGTCGACCTCAATCTCCTGGTCGCCCTGGACGCGCTCCTGGCTGAGCGCAGCGTCACGAAAGCCGCCGCGCGCATCGGCATCGGCCAGTCGGCCATGAGCCACAATCTGGCCCGCCTGCGTGACCTGTTTGGCGATGAACTGCTGACACGCGGCCCCAAGGGCATGCAGCCAACCCCGCGCGCGCTGGCGCTGGCCGACCCGGTGCGGATTGCGCTGGCGCAGATCGAAACCCTGGTTTCACGCGACGAAACGTTCAATCCCGCCACGGCGGAGCGGGTGTTCCGCATCGGCCTGCCGGACAGCGTCGAGGTTCTCGTCGGCCCCGCGCTGCTGACCTACGTGTGCGCGCATGCTCCCGGCATCCGCTTCCGCTTCTACGCTGCCGAGGGGCAGGGCCTGCTCGACCACCTGGACGCTGACCGTCTCGATCTTGGCATCGGCGTCGGGGCATTCGCCGGCGGACAGGCGCATCACAAGCGGCGCGTGCTGGCCACCGACAGCTATCTTGTGTTGTTCAATGCCCAGAAAATCGACATCGAGCCGCCAATTTCGCTAGAAGATTACGTGCGTCTGCCGCACGTGCTGACCAGCTTGCGGCTGGGCGAACGCGGCGTGGTGGATGAGGTTCTCGAGCAAATGGGCCTTAAACGCCACGTCGCGCTGGTAACGCCGCGCTTCGTCGCCGTGCCGTTTCTCGTTGCCGGATCGCCGGTGCTGACCACGATGCACGCACGGCTCGCTATCTACTTTGCCGATCAGCTTGGCCTCAGCCTCAGCCCGCCGCCGATAGAGCTGCCCAAACTCACCACATCGCTGCTGTGGCACGCATCCTATGATCGCGACCCCGCGCACGCGTGGCTGCGGGAAACGATCATGCGCGTATCGGTGGAGGAGCGGGCGAAGCTGCGCACTGCCGGACGACTGGACATCTAAGCCCAACGACAACGCGGACGCAGAATTTGCATAGTCAGCTGCGGGAGGAGAAGTGGTGCCGCTTAGGTGACTCGAACACCTGACCCCGTCATTACGAAATCTGCCCCAGGCACTTTTACGGCTTTTTCAACAGCTAGATTTCGTCTTAGATTGTTGTTGCATCCAACTGATATGAAATAAAAATAGAACATCCGTGATGGATTTTGCTCCGTATACGGTCTTGCGCGCCAGATCGCACAGGTGGACCTTGGGTGGACCTTTGAAAGGACCCCGTCATGAGGTTCACCGAGAAATCCATCAGCAAGATTGAACCGCCCGCGAGCGGACAGCCGGCCCGCGATGTTCCGGACGACCTGCTGCCGGGCCTTTATCTCACGATACAAACGAGCGGCGTGAAATCGTGGACCGTCCGCTACCGGATCAACGGCCAGCGCAAGCGCTTCACCTTAGGCCGCGTCGAGGCGATCCCAACACCAGCGGACGCGCGCAAACGCGCGAGGCGAATCCTTGAAAAGGTAGCGGAAGGGATTGATCCGCAGGCCGCCAAGCTGGTGCAACGCACACGCGACAACACGGAAGGCTTCCGGGCCCTGGCGATCAAGTTTATCGAGCTGCACCACCGGCCCCGCAACAGAAGCTGGCGCGAGTCCGCGCGGGTGTTGGGGCTACGCCTGAAGGCTGACGGCGAGACATGGGAAGACATTAAGGAATCGCCTGCCCAGCGCTGGGCGGATCGGCCCGTCCGCACCATCACGAAACGCGACGTCGTCGATGAGGTCGATCGGGCTGTCCAGCGCGGGCCGATTGCGGGCAACAAGTGCTTCGCCAATCTGCAACGGTTTTTCGGCTGGTGCATCGAGCGCGGCGTGATCGATGTCTCGCCCATGACGGGGATGCGGTTGCCCAGCCCGATCAAGGCGCGGAAGCGGGCACTGTCGATCGCCGAACTCAATCTGGTTTTTAATGCGGCTGGCGAACTCGACGAGCCTTTTGGTGCGTTTGTTCGCCTGCTCGTATTGACAGGTCAGAGGCGCAACGAAGCGGCCGGCCTGCATCGTAACGAGCTGGACGGCTCGGTGTGGACCATCCCAGCCGAACGTTCAAAGAACGGCACCGAGAACGTGCTGCCTCTTCCAACGGCGGCACACCAGATGATCGAAGATCTGCCCGGCAATGGCTTGCTGCTCACCACGACAGGCACGACGCCGATCAGCGGCTTCTCGAAAATGAAAAGGCACCTGGACGGCAAGATCACGAAACTCAATGCCGGCAAGACGATCCCGCACTTCACTCTGCATGATCTGCGCAGATCCGTCGCCACCGGTATGGCGTCAATCGGCATCGCCCCGCATGTCGTCGAAGCCGTGTTGAATCATAGAAGCGGCGAGATCAAAGGCGTCGCCGCGATCTATAACCGCTGGCAGTATCTTCCGGAGAAAGAAGATGCGCTTAAGCGCTGGGCCGACGCAATTCTTTCAGGGGTGATATTCGGCGCTGAATGACTCAATTCAGTTGCTTATACTTTTTCTAAAAACAATGCGCCGGGGCCTTCTGTTTTTACATACGCCGGTTTTGTGATGTAAAAATTCAATCCCGATTCAATTTGACCACCGACGAAATACAGCGCAAATTAAAAACGCCCCGGCTTGCGGAAAGCCGAGGCGCTTGATGATGAGAAACCCGCCGGTGTATGCAGCACCGGGTATTGATGTCGACACCGGTTTTATCGCCTGAAATCAGTTCGCTGTCAAACCCTTTGTTTCGCAAATCCGGCTTTCAATCCGGAAACTGCAAAACAATGAGTTTAGCTAAATCACTCCCCTCCTGGCATCCTGTCGCGACGGTTTCGCGCTATGGCCACTGGCGCCCGTCCTTTCATGAATGGGTGAGCTTCTACTGCAAGGTGACCGCCACGCCTCGCGGGGATTTTATTCAGGACGCCCGTGCTGATCGGCGCTTGGCCGAGAAAGACTTTGTGGCTTGGGACCGGTTCGAATCGTACCTAATATGCCGGGACGCCTGCGACCGGGCGCGTCGCGTCGCATATCGGGTGTTTCGCGACTATCGGCGATGGTGCGATGAGCGCGGTGTGGCCCTTGACCCGAGGGCTGGCCTCGTGACGACGGAGGACGCGCGATGAACGCCGCATCGAAACTCACGCTCGCGCCCAATGTCGATATCGAAATGGCGCGCCAGTTCCTCGGGCTGCTGGACCCAGATGCCAGCGAGTTTCAATTCTCGATGCTGCTCAACACGGAGTCGCGCAACTACGCGATCGAGCGATATGGCTCGATCGATGCGCTGGCCGGCGAGCTGCGCAGCGGAAACCTGCAGGGCGAAGGCATCTATTTCGTCGTGTCGACATCGGACGGAAAGGGCACTCAGAAGGCGAACATGCTCGCGGCTCGGGCGCTGTTCGCTGACTACGATCGCGGCCTGCCTGCGCCAGAAGATTTCATGCTGCCCCCCTCGCTCACGATTTACACGTCAGTTGTCGATGGCGTGCGGAAAAGCCAGCACTTCTGGCTCATTGATCTGTCGACCGACGAACCGCCGATATCACTCGACGAGCTGGAAGGCATGAATCGGCGCATTCGCGGGTCAGCCGCCGGCGACAAGATGGTCGGGAAATGCAATCAGCTCATGCGGTTGCCTGGATTCTTCAACATGAAGCCTGCCGCCGGGCGATGCCTGGTCACCTTCGATGCTCATCGCGATGCACACGGCTATGTGCTCGAATATACGCCGAACCTCCTGCGCCGCGCGTTTCCGCCAATCCCCAAAGCACCTGCGCAAAGGAAGCCTGATGGCTGCGCCGAAACTGTGGACGATCCGCGCGATATTGCCGACGTCAAGGTACGGATCGATGCGGAATTGGCAGCGCTGGGGACAAATGAACCGGTCGCTGCCGGCGGTTGTCGACACGAGCGATTGATGTACTGGTCGCGTGTGGCCCGCGATCATGGACTAACCTCCGAAACAACGATCAAGCTGCTCCGCGAGACAGCATCTCGGTGTGATCCGCCGCTCGATATCGAGGATGAGCGCGGCTATATCGAGCGGTGCTTCGAAGGTTGCGAAAACGACTTTGGATGTAAGTCGCGCGAGGCACGACATGCGGTAGGGCTGCAGGATGTTGCCGACATTCTCGAGCCCGCGAACGATGTGGAAATCATCGCCGATCGCAAGGTTGTCGATCTCCAACACGACGGGCAGGCGCCGGTCGGCTCGGAAATCGATCTGGCCAACTTCATCGCGGGTAAATACTGCGCCAAGCTGCGCTACGTGGCGCGGTGGGGGCAATGGTTGATCTTCGACGGGCATCGCTGGCACAAAGACGAGGTGCTTGCGGTCTGGGAGACGGTCAAGCGCGAGGTGGCGAGCTACGCCGCGAGCTTCAGTGACAAATCGGCGATTCAGCGGAAGCTCGCCAGCAAGCAGAGCATAGCGGCCGTCGAAAGCCTGATGCGCTCTGATCGCAAGGTCCGCGCTACTGTGGAGCAGTGGGACGCCGATCCGATGCTGTTGAATACGCCGGGCGGCGTTGTCGATTTGCGCACGGGGGACGTTCGGCCAGCCACGGCACAGGACTACCTGACCAAGGCAACCGCTGTCGCACCTGAAGGCGGTTGCTCGCGATGGATGGACTTCCTCGATCAGATAACAGCCGGCGACAAGGATTTGCAGGCATACCTGCAGCGCGTGTTCGGCTACGCCCTAACCGGCAGTACAGTCGAACACGCCCTATTCTTCGGCCACGGTTCGGGAGGCAACGGCAAGGGTGTTTTCGTCAACACATTGATTGGCGTGATGGCAGATTACGCCCTTCACGCGCCTGTCGAGGTATTCACGGAAGCGAAGTTCGACCGACACTCAACCGAACTGGCACGATTGCAGGGCGCCCGGCTGGTGGTCAGCACCGAAACCGAGAAGGGCCGGCGCTGGGCTGAGGCGCGCGTCAAGGCGCTCACCGGCGGCGATCCTGTGACGGCTCGCTATATGCGACAAGACGACTTTACCTTCACCCCGCAATTCAAGTTGTTCGTGACCGGCCAGCACTTGCCGAGGCTATCGAGCGTCGATCAGGGCATGAAGCGTCGCTTCAACCGAATCCCCTTCGACGTCACGATCTCAGCCAGCAAAGTCAACCCGGACCTGCCGGCCCAGCTACGCGAGGAATGGGGCGGGATTCTCGCCTGGGGCATTCAAGGGTGCCTGGACTGGCAAAAGGGCGGCCTGCGGCCTCCACAGCGCGTGCGCGATGCCTCCGCGATCTATTTTGCCGACAATGACGTGACGGAAAGGTGGATGCTGGAACGGTGCAGCTTTGACGATGCTAACGCCTGGACGGGCACGGTCGATCTCCATGCAAGCCTTTGCGAGTTTTGCCTAGAAGCTGGAGAGGGCGCGATCACGCCTAACGATTTGGCGAAGAAATTGGATGAGCGCGGGTTGACCAGAAAGCGACGACAGTCGCGAGGGCAAGGGACGGATCAGATGGGCTTTTTAGGTATTAAGATCCTGTAAACAAATGCCTCAATCTGGCATGCAGGGACCCGCAGGGACCCACTTGCTCTATCGGCTGTACGCGCGCGCACGCACACACATGTGTGACAGCCTATAATGAAACCGGGTCCCTGCGGGTCCCTGCACCCCGGTTTTCGTGCGATGTTGCACGCTCCCTGATGGCTCGTTCCGCTCGCGCAATGGAGCAGTGTCGCCAAGGTCCCACCCTATAGAGGACGTGCAACAGAGCCATCCGACCGTGTGTAAACAGATGATTAGATTGCCCGTCGTTCAGACTCTCTCTATCGCTTGAGCACAAACGGAGACACACGAGACCTAGGCGCCAACTGTTCTAGCGCACCGCTGCCCTATCAATGGAGACCTGCAATGGGACTGCTGCAAACACTGTTCGGACGACGCGCTCGTGAAAGCAATGATTGGCGGCAAGCGACACTTAATCCGCTGCTGAGGCTGAAACTTGAAGAATTTGTTTTGTCCGGCAGCGGCTCTCGCCCGCGGCACTATTTTAGGTTTATCGATGATACTGGCGAGGCAAGCGAGTTCATTGTAAAATATGATCAATTTGGCGACCAACTAATTTACTCTGGGACCATGTATCGCCAGTCGGGAGAAACTGATTTCAGTCAATTGAGCGAACAAGCTTGGAGTATTCCGATTACACATCTCATGTCGCAAGGTCGGATATTAGCAACTCGAGTCCAGCCAACCCGTCACTTTTCGAGTGATGTCTGAACTTGCCAACCGCTGACGTTCTACGGCAATCGCTGTCGTCGAGTCGCTCGTTGACGCGTTGGAACTCCACTTCCAAAAACTCCATGACTCTGGTCCTGGAAAACCTTCCCTGATCACGCGATCTTGCTGAGCAAACTCAGCCTCGCGACTTCGAACCAATCCGTAGACATAAACTCAACAGTCGCCCCCACCGAAACCCACGATCAACTGGGTTCGATGCCGATCGAACCCCTCGCGACCTCGCGCCTATCATGATAGTATTCCCTAGCGATTGAACCATATATTGCAGGTAATTCTTCAAGCACAACCGAGCAGCCGAATCTTTGATGCAGTATTTCACAAGACCAGCGGCCTGTATTATCAACTACATATTGTCGAACCCCCCGGAAATACAGGATATTTTCCATAATAATTCTTATGCGAACGGGTTTCGCAGCTCATCATTTGACTTTCAAACCTTCATACTTACTGTTGTTCAATTGACCATTTAGACCCCCTGACGGCCACCCCCTCGCCCCCTCACGACCCCGCCTAGGACTCACCCCATATCCGGGCCTTCTTAGAATGATCTTTTACATCAATCTGTTGTTTGGTTTTGGTGAGAAGCTAGATGCATCAATTTATGTAAACTATTGAAATATAGAAACTAGTTGACTCCGTTAACTAAACTGTGTACATGCACATACTCTAGGGCGTGCACGGAGCGTTTGCGTGAGCCAGCTTGACCCCGGTACTGACGACCTGGCCGAGAAGTTCGGCCTGAACGAGCGCCAGAAGCGCCTCGCCGACGCCCTCTTGGCCGGCGCGACCCAGGTCGAAGCAGCGCGTGCTGCCGGCTACTCTCAAGGCGCCACAGAGGCCGCCGCGCGGTCTTCGGCCAGCAATCGATGTAACTCGCCGAAGGTGCGCCGCTACATGCAAGCGGCGCAGGCAACGCCCCTGCCGGAAATTCCTGATGACCTGTTGGTGACCATCGCCGCCGTCGTCACGCTTCTCCAGAAACACCTCGCATCGGGTCCGATCAGTCGGAGGCTAAAACATGTCGCCTAGTTTTCTCGATGACGCCGCCGCGCCTGACGCGCTGCCGGCCCAGATCGCCAACCTGCCCCGCGAGCAGCTGCTGGCCTGGTGCAGCCGTGCCGGCGTCACGGCCCGGCTGCGTGTTCGACAGACAGACAACCGTGTCACGATCGACGTCGTCGAGCTGGACCCCGAACTGACCTCGAACGACATCTCGACTCAGGATGTCCGCCGCGCCGTTTCGTTGCACCTCCGCTCAATCGCCCGCGACGCGGGGTATCGCGCCGTCCGCGAGTACCTCGCCGAACTGGACGGCGCTCAAATCTCAACCGACGACGTCGACGTTGCTGAAGAAGGGGTTAACCATGGTTAAGCACGTCGTCGGCATGACACCGTTCAAAATTCCCCCTGTGTCGATCGACATCCTGCCGCCTCAGCTCCAGCTGATGACGCAGGGGGAACTCGTCGCGTTCGCGCGCCGCGCCCGGATCACGGAAAAGCGCGCTGGCAAGCGCGACGGCAAGCCGATTGTGACCGAGCACGAGGTTACGGCTGAGCTTGGCCGCTACCAGGTCGCCGAAGTCATCGCGGCGCACCTTGCGGCCGTCGGCAAAAACGCCGCCGACAACGCGATTGCGACCTTCGTTCGCGCCACCTTGGAGGGCTGATTCATGGCGAGTGAAGTTCCACTGAACATTCCCGGCTATCCCGAAGCGGACAGTGTGCCGACACAGGATCTGGTCCGCTGGGGCAGCGCTGCCGACGTGCGGTACGAGAAGACGGTCACGCACGTCGAGCGTGAGCGTGTGATTATGGGCGGCACAATCCGCCGTATTGAACACACGTTCTATCGCACCGAGCGTCATCTTCTCGACCACAATCTTGGGCGGAAGCAGGTCGGCGCAGCCATCGCCGCACACTTGAAGAAAATACACGACGACGCCGGAAAGCGGGCAACGTATTCTGTCCTCTTCTCGACCGCTGCACCTGGAGTGTCGCCGAAGGGGGGCGCATGACAGTCAGCGCGCTCTTCGTACCCGCCGCCACCGCCGCGAACTTCGCGTCGCTGATCGGCTGCGTGCGGTCTGTCGAGCGCACTACGGCTGCGCTGCTAGCGGAATGCACTGACAGCGCGATGCGCATCCGAGCAATCGATGACCTGCTGTCGTGCCGCTTCGCCACGCAGCAGACTCTGGATGCCATGCTTGAACGCTGGCGCCCGCTAGGGGAGTCGAACTGATGGCGATTGGTACAATCCTCGGCGCCGCGGCTTCCGCAGGCATCTCGTATGGCGCGAACAAGCTATTCGGCGGCAACAGCTCCAAGAACGCGAACGCCGCGCTTATGAACGCGCCGGCGCTGGTCAGCCAAAGCCAGATCGACGACAGCTTGAGCATGCTTGGCAATCCCCAGTTCACCGGCTTCAACGGAGGCGGACTCGCGTCACATCGGGTCGGCGACCGTGTCGAGGTTGCCAGCAGCTCCTCGCGCCAGGATCTGATCGGTCGCCTTTCAGGAATGTTCCCGCAGGCCGCGGGGCAGCTTGCCGAATTGCGCAGCCGGCTCGATCCCACCACCGGACAGCTCAAGCAAGCTGCCATGTCAGAGATCGACAATGCACGCGCACGCGCCATCGGCAATCTGCGTGAGAACCTGCAGCGTCGCCGTCTGCTCGGATCATCATTCGCACAGGATGCGATCTCTCGTGGGGAAGCTGAGTTCGCGCAACAGAAAGCCCGGTCGTCCGCCGAGATCGACCTGCTTGCGATCGACAGCGCGCAGAAGCTGATCATGCAGGAAACCGAGCTGAGCGCGCAGGGTTTCAACACGCTGCTATCCGAACTCAACTTGCAGGCCGGCATGGCTGCGGAGCTGAGCAATAAGTTCCAGACGGAAGCCAACGCCAACGCACGAATGCTGGCGCAGGTGGTTGCGCACATGGCAACGGGAAGCGCCAGCAACGCCGCAGCAAACGCCCGCGAAAACGCCAAGCTCGCCGCTGAAGCCGATAAAGGCCAAGGCTCGTTCATCACAGAACTCACAAATCCGCTTGCCGGCGCGTTCGGAGATCAGGTGCAGAGCCTCTTTTAAGGAGTGACGCGTATGGCATCAGGGCATTCAGCCGCCGGCGCAGCCGCATCACTCGCGGGGGCCGATGCACGGCGCATCGCTGAGGAAGATAACATCGCCCAGCGCGCACTGCAGGCGCAGTCGATTGATGTCGCACGCGGCAACGCAGCCCGAGCCGACGCGCAGTTCAACATCAAGAACGTCGAAGAGCGCATCAGCTCGTCAATGCAAACCATCGGATCAACGATCGACAAGTTCCGCGCAGCAGGCGCACCGCCCGAGAAGATCGCCAGCGCGGTCGGCGGTTTGCTGCAGCAGGTCACCCAGATGGCCGCAGGTATCGGCCGCGATCCTCGCCTGTATCTGGCGCAGGCCGAAACGTTGATGCGCGCGCCAGCAGCGCCGACTGATCCGACGACCGCCCAGAAAGACTATTCCTTCTATGCCCAGCAGGAAACAACGGCCGGCCGCACGCCGCTGTCGTTCAACGATTATGAGTTGCAGTCTCGCAAGGCCGGCGCGACCAACGTCACCGTCAATAACGGCGGCGCGAGCGCATTCGAGAAGGAGCTTGGCCAGCAGCTCGGCAAGGACTTCGTCGAGAAGAAGCGCGGGGCTGAAGACGCAATCGCAAGCTTGGGTGCTTCTGAGGAAGCTCTCCGCCTGCTTGACAGTGGCATCGTCACGGGCATTGGCGCTGATGCACTGATCCAGACGGGTAAGGCTCTTCAGCAGATCGGCGTTACCTATTTCGACGACCCGATCAAGAACACCGAAGCCTACGCAGCATCGCGCGTGCAGGAAGTCGGGCGGCTCATCAAGATGTTTGGCGCCGGCACCGGGCTTTCCGATGCCGACCGCGAGTTCGCAACGAAAGCCGCAGCCGGTGATATCTCGCTGAACGAGAAGTCGCTACGCCGGATCATCGACATCAACAACCGCGCGTCGCGCGCAACAATCCAAGCGTATAACAGCATCGTCGGGCAGCTCGATCCGAACCTGATGCCGTTTGATCTCCGACTCACCGAACCGCCAGCAGCCCAGTCCGCGCCGACACCGACCCGTCGCAAAACGATCGGCGGCAAGTCTTATATCAACGAAGGTGGACATTGGTATGCCGAATGACCAGCAGCGCCAGCCCGTAACTGATGCGGCGTTGCTGGATCAGCTCAATGCCCGCGAGCCGGTCACTGACTCGAACCTGTTGCGCATGCTTGAAGGGGACGCCCCGACACCTGCGGCACCGGCGGAGGACGTACCGGGCCCGAGCAATGCCGTGCGCTTCACGATGATGCCGCTCGAGTTCGACCCGGACGATGATCTGGGCAACGAGGCCGGCATCGTCAACGCGTTGCGCAACGGCGCCAGGTTCGGCCTACCAGGCATGATCGCCTCGTATGCTCACGCACGCGGGATCAGTCTTGCCGTGCCTGGCGCCGTCGAGACCGCGGCCAGCGTTGTCGGTGATGTTCTGAAAAGCATCGGCGCGCTGCCCGAAACTATCCGGCGATCGATGGCGGACGAGTATCCGGATACCGCGGAGGGCCACGCCCAGCGCAGCCGTGATGCGATTGAAATCTCGACACTCATGATGGGCGTTCCCCCCGGCGCTGGGGCGGCAATGGCTCGAGTCATTCCCCGCACGGCAGGTGCCACAGGGCAGAAGGCCATAGCTGCCTCTTCACCGGCCGTGCGGGGGTAGGAAAAGAGGAAGCACTGGAAGCCGCCGCCCGGCTCGATATCAAAATCCCGATCGGCGCGGCGAGCGACAGTTACACGGTCAACACCGCCAGTGCTGCCTTGAAGGAAGCGCCGATCGTTGGAACGCCGCTCGTCAACGCCGCCCGCGAAGCGCTGGGCAAGCTCGATAGCACCGTGGCCGGCATCGCCGATGATCTTGGCGCAGGAAGCGTGCTGACAGCCGGACACGCGGTCAAGGATGACGCGGTGTCCTGGATCAATGTTCTGAGCAAAGACGAAGCATCGAAGATCTTTGCACCTGTCGACGAGCTGATGACAGGGAAGACCGGCAAGCTCAATCGAACCGGCGTCGCGGTGCGCAGCATGGCGAAGCTGGCGGAAGAGAGCGGCTTGCCGCCGCCAGCGATCGTCAAGAAGCTGGACCGCGCGCTCGCAATGAACATGTCGTTCGCAGGCATGCAAAATCTTCGGACACAGATCGGCGACATGATGAGTGGCAACATCATCCCTGAAGCCGGCCTATCCAAGCGCGCACTGAAGGCGATTTACGCCGGGCTCACCGAAGACATGAAATTCATGGTCGGCAAGGAAGGCGGCGCGGCCGGCAAGAGGGCCTGGACCGAGGCGAACGAGAAATTCAGGACAGAGATTGCAGCCAAGCGCGAAGCCCTGGGCAAGATCGTCGGCGTGGATGGCAGTGTCACGCCCGAGGCGGTAACCCAACGCCTGGTGACCATGGCAGGTGCAAAGCGCGGCGCGGATGTCACGGCGCTGGGCATAGCCAAGGAAAAGGCCTCACCGGAAGCGTGGGCAGAACTCGCGTCATCGGTATTGGCGCACATCGGCCGCGACAAAGACGGCTTTTCGATCGCGAAATTTCGCACCGAGTGGTCGAAACTCAGCGACAACGGCAAGGATGCTTTGTACTCGACCGATCACCGCCGCGCCCTTGATGATGTCGCGAAAATAGGCGCCCGGTTCGAAAATCTGACGAAGATGGGCAATCCCTCCCGCTCCGGCGTGATCGGCTTGACAGGCGTTGGCGGCGGGCTTGCTGTTGTTGATCCCGTGTCGCTTATCTCCGGCCTCGCAGCCGGACGCGTGCTGGCATCCATCCTCGCACGACCGGCAACAGCCAAGGTCACTGCGCGCTGGGCAAACGCCTATGCCGACTATGCAGCAGCACCCGGCGAAGCGACGTTCCGGGCAGCCAACCGTGCAACGCTCGATATGCGATCCACACTGGAAAGCGCCGGCATTCGCTACTATCCGGCTGCGGTCACTGCAAACGCGCCACGCACAAACATCGCCACGGAAAGCATTCCAGCTGGCCCGCCGGTCAGCGATGAAACCGGTGAGGCTGACGAATGACCTCGACGCCCTACGGTAAACTCGCCGACGTCACCCGCAGTCTGAGCACGCTCGCGCGCAGCATTGACCGCGAACGCGATGCCAATCCAGATCTCGCGGATCGTCTGGCTCTCGAGCTCGATGATCTGTTGACCAAAACCGAGCGCGAGCTGTCCAAGCTGACGATCAAGCCGCCGCGCTGCAGGCTGGGCCGTTGGCAACGTGATTCAAACGCTTTCAACAGAGGACAATCCCATGTCGGACCCCGATAAGACCCCCGAGCAGACCGAATTGCAGCGGCTCGCAGTGAACATGACGGACGAACAGAAGGCCGCTGCCTTGGCACAGGCTAACGCTGCCTTCGCGCCACCTCCACAGACGCCGAACGTCAACGCCATGAGCGATGGGGAATACCGTCAGTTCTGCCAGAAGACCTACGGTTACGTCCCGAAAGTTTGATCCAGAACGTCATTTCAATCGGAAATAGCGTCATGGCCGATCCAATCGACAGCAGCCCCGCGCCGTCCGCACCCGCTGGGGGCGACGATCTGCAGGACGTGATAGCAGCGTACGAATCTGCGATCGCGGGCAACAATCCGGCCGATCAACCTGCACAGGCCGCGGCTCCCGAGACACCGACACCGGAACAGCCTCCGGCCGATCCGAGCGTGTCGAACAGCTATTTCAAAAACATCGCCGAGCGCTATCCGTCGTGGGAGGCACCTCCCGAGCTGCGCCCGCGCGATCAGGATATCGACGAACTCCAGCAGTTCCGCGAGAACTTCACGCGCTGGGCCGGCAACGTAGAGCACGAGCGCCTGATCGCGCGCGAGAAACGTGACGCGGACGGCATGTATAGCGAGGCCAATGCGATCGCCGGCGATTATCCCGAACTGGCCGCTGACTCGGGCACGGTCTGGCTCCGGAACGAGTACGCCATCAACCCCGATCTGCAGAACGCGTGGGATCGCCGCTACGATTCACAAGACGCGATGAAGCACGCGCGCAGGGTAGTCAACGAGGCACTGCAGAGGTTCGCCGATCACGCCCAGCGCGAAGCCAATCGCATTCGCTCTATTCCGGTCAACGAGGATCGAGAAGCCGTATCGGCTAGCGTGCGCGGCGCATCGAAAGAGCCGCCTCCCGCACGCCAGCCGAACATCAACTTCATGAGCGATGCGGAATTCCAAGCCTGGACCAAGAAGCAGTACGGCTACACACCAAGAATCTAAGATAGAGAGTTACGCCCAGGGCTGGAAATTCACAACCGGCGCGGACGTATAGATGATCGCTTGCGGCAGCTTCGCTAACGCCTGATTCACCAAGCATTCAGCACACGGAAAGCATCGCAGCTTACAAATAGCGAAGGCCCGCAGGGCGGCAACCCGGCGAGCCTTCTTGATCAACCCCAAAGGTGTAGTTTGGAGTGTGACCCATGTCGCGATTCTCACCCTTTTTTCATTCATGTAAAGGCTTCGTTTTTCGGCCAAGCGAAGCCAAGCACTTAGCCTCCCCGTCTTCACCCATCATCAGAAGTCTGACGATCATCGCCGCGATCTGTCTTGTCTCAGCGAGCGCTGGGTTCGGCATTTACTTCGCGTGGACGATCGGCAGCAAATACGACGCCGTGCTCGGTGTGATCTTCGTCATCATGGCGCTGGGGCTGGAGATATCCAAGCCGTTCGCCGTTGACGGTGCGTTCCATCTCGCGCGCCGGTTCAAGCTGTTGCAGGCTACAGCGCTCGCCCTCGTTGCCGTTCTGGCTGTTGCCTACAGCCTGCAAGCCGAACTGACCTTCATGTCGATGACGCGCGGAGACCTGGTCGCGCAGCGGGCCACGGTGCACGATGCTGCGCAGCGCGCCGAACAGCGCTATCAGCTTGCGCTCGCCGAGCTTGGGGCGTTGAAGCCTGCCGGGACATCGAAGTCGGCGACGAACGCTTACCTGACGCGCCGCGAGGCCCTGCAGAACGACTTGCGCGCAGCAGAGACCGATCGGCGAACGGCGCCGGTTGCAATAACGGCCGATCCCGGTGCCATCGCCCTTTCCACCTACGCTCAGGCGCTGGGGTGGAAAGCCGACCCCGCTCAACTGGGTCTGTGGCTGCCTCTGATTGGTGTGCTGGCGCTGGAAGTTGCATCGGCATTCGCGGTGGTTCTCGTCCGCAGTTCATCACCTCAACCCCCCGCGCCTGCCCCCGCCGGAGAGCCGGTTAATGCGGCATCCGCAGATCAGGCTGGTTCAGCCGCCGAACCACCCGCAAACACGGGCGAAGCGGACCCCCGCGAAAAAGTAAAATCTGCAGTTCTGAACCACCTGGCTGAACGGGGAGGCTCGGCGGTCACCAGCGAGCGCGGTCTAGCGGCCCTAATCGGCAGCTCCAAGCCAACCGTACGACGCGCCATCCATGCGCTGACGATTGCCGGCGTGATCGCAGCGCAGACGACGCGCAACGGCACAGTGTTGCGGCTGGTTGCCTGAGTATCCGGCGCGGTGATAGAGGCGGCCCCAGCGCTGGGCCGCCCTTTATTTTTTGGGGATTGTCCGGCGCAACGCCGCAACTGCGTCGACAGAATCGCATCACTCTCAAATCTATGAGCCCCTTTGACGTCTTCCCCCTCTGGATGCAATTCGCATACGGCTTCTGCTTTGCGCTGGCCGTGACGGTGCCAACAGTCTTGATTCTGATTAGAGGGAAAGAAGTGAGACGTTGGTTGCAGCGGGAAGCTAGATATCTTCCCGACAGCCGGTCCCACTTCGCCAGTTCGGTCGCCGTAGCAGCGGTCTACGCCTTAGCCTTCTTGGCCTGGTTCTACATTGGGATGGTGAGCCTTGGCGTCGAGGAGATTCCACCGACCCTGACAGACGCGGTGATGGAGGGCGTGAAGAACGGTGTATTTGCTGCAGCTCCGATCGTCGCGTTCATCGTGTGGAACTTGGACGGCGACACTGAGCAATAGTCGACTTTTTATTTGTAAGCCGAAAATCTGTATACGTATTTTTGACATCGGTGCGATTGTCGAAAATTCGAATTATTGACAACTCATTGATAATTAACGCAAAATTTGGCGAATCTGCTATAATCCATTGAGGTCGCAACCTTTTTGGAGATTCCGCAATGCCCTCCGCCACGCGCCGCAAGGCACCCACATCCAAGCCCGCCCGTTCCGCCTCAACAGCACGTCGCCCAGCGCGGCCCAGCAACACCTCGCCGCTTCGCAAGCCGCAAGAAGCCATCGAATTTACAAACCTGCGCGCAGCCTATGCCGCTTGTCGTCTCGACGGCTCTGAGGGGATATCAGATCGCGAACTGTGCCGTCGCTCGGCGGCGTTCGATAAAGCGACTAAATCGGCCGCCGAGAAAAGCACAAAGGGTCTGGCGCTCGCGCTCATGCTCAATTTGGGCTGGACAGACGAAGACCTGCCGAAGAAGGCGAAGTCAAAGGCCGTTGCTGATGCGCTTACGGCGCGGCTGATTCAGCGGACTGTCGCCTGACATTCTCACGACACAGATTGTTTGTGTACTTGCGCTCTCGAATCGCAAAACATCACGATCGGCATTGCGCCAACCTCCCCGAACGGACGGGATCGATTGCAACTTGCGGCACCCCGCGAGGGTGATCCACCACATCGATAGGAGATAAGGGCAATGTCATCGCAAGGCGACACCATCGGACGACCGTCCCCGCTCGAAGAAGCCGACAAAAATAACCCGCCATCACCACCGCCGAAGCCGCTCGGCGAGCCGGGCTTCTTCGTTCCCGACCCACCACGCTCTATCTCGCCGGTGACCGGTCGATGACTCAATTCCTGAGCACGGCCGAACTGGCCAAGCGCTGGCGCTGCGAGCCGCAGAGCCTTGCTAACCTGCGTTACCGTCGAGACGGCATACCATGGACAAAAGTGAACGGGCGGCCGCTGTACGCCATGGCCGACGTATTGGAAGCAGAACAGGCCGGGCGAACGGGGTTCACCTGGACACGCCTCGAGACCGCGCTCGGACAAGTGCTGCAGATCGATGAAAAGAAGGCAGCAAAGCTCGCGGCCGATCTGAAGCGGGCAATGGGAGACAGATAGGTGCCGCGTGGACCTTTGAAACCGCCAAAAGGTCCAATCGGCCCTGCCGGGCGCCCGCCGAAAACCGTCTAAGTGCTTGAAAGGCAATGGTGCCGCTTAGGTGACTCGAACACCTGACCCCGTCATTACGAATGACGTGCTCTACCGACTGAGCTAAAGCGGCAATCCAAACAAAAGCGCGGGCCAAAGGCGGCTCACGCAGCTGGCAAACGCCGCCAGCCCGGCGCCGGCCTCCCAATGGGTGGCGCGGTGCGAGCCGGAATAGACCAACTTGGCCGCCCGTTCAAGATGCCCGATGGCGATTAACCTGCAAGGCCACCGGTTTAAGCGGCCTGTGGCCAAAAACCACTGGCCCTGTGGCCTGTATCCGGCCCGTCAATGGCTGCAAACGCTTCCGGCAGCGGCCGATCCTGCCCACCCCAGCGCCGTGCTGCTGAAATCCCAGTCCACCGGCCTGCCCTAACCCGGCGTTTGGGCCGCCGCGCGCCCTCCGGTCAGGCGTCCCACCTCCAACCGCGCCAGCAGCAGAGCGCACTTGGCATAGCGCGGCCCAAGGCGGCGCGGCTCCTGCGCCAGCCGCCAGAACCATTCCAGCCCCAGCCGCTGCACAAACTCGGGCGCGCGCACCGCCAGCCCGGCCAGAAAATCCGCCGCAGCGCCAACGCAGATGAAACTGCAGCCGCCACCCGCACGCGCAGCCCGGACGGAAAACAGCTCCTGCTTGGGTGCGCCCAGCAGCACAAAGCACAACCGCGCGCCCGAACGGCGAATGTCGTCGATGTATTGGTCCGCCAACTCGCCTTCGGGATCGAAGCCGCGCGGAGGCGATACCGCGCCAACGATGTTCAGCTTACCGCCGGTCGCCTCGGCCAGCACCTGCCGCGTGCGCGCCAGCACCTCATCGGAACTGCCGAACAGAAACACCGGCTGCCCGGCTTCTGCTGCCGCCACGCTGAGCGGCAGCATCAGATCAGCGCCCGTCGTGCGCTCAAGCTCCGGCCATGTGCGCCGCCCGATGCGCACAACCGGCGCGCCATCAGCGGTGACGAACGTCGCCTGCCGATAGGCCTCACGGAACTTCGCGTCCTCGCGCAGCTTTACCAGATGATCCAGATTGAGCGTAAAGACGGTGCTGTTCTGCGCCTTCTGCATCGCCTCTGAGACGAGACCAATCGCGGCCGCTTGCGTCGGAACATTCACCCGCCAGCCGTCGATCCGCACTTCGTCCATGCGTTGTGCATTTTCCATTCGCGTAATTCCACCGCTCAAATCACTTGGGGCTCCGCATAAGCCCGATCCGTTATTCAGTCATCCTCACGCGCACGCCTTGGCGCCACGCGCAAACTCAGACAACGTCCGCGTATAAATATCGGGCGACGATGAACCGCCAATCCTGAAGATGTAATCGTTCGGCCACCATGGCCCAGCCGCCCAGGCGGTCCAGCCGATCCACACATCCCCATTGCGTTCCATCTCAGCCATGAGATCGATCAGTGCCGCGCGGCCGGTAGCGTCATTGCCGGCTGCAAATTCCCCCAGGAATGCGCGCAAACCGTTTTGCCGTGCCCATTCCTGAAAGGCAGCAATCCGCTGTGATCCGATCGTGGGGCTGACCGTTTGCGCCGACGTGCCGGACGAATCGGCATCGAGATACTGATGCACCTCGATCGCAAAATTATTGCCTGGATCAACCACCCCAGCCATCGCCTCGTTGCCACTCGACAACCAGCTGTGGGCGCCCGTGTAGGCAACACCCGGCACAAGTATGAGGTTATGTGCGCCACGCGCGCGTATGGCCGCAACCGTTTCATTCACGATCGGCAGCCAGTCCGTAGCGGCTATGCCGTATGGCTCATTCATCAGCCCAAGAGCCACATCGGGCGATGTTTTGAACCGCTCAGCAAACTCACTCCAGAACGATACAAAGCTGCGCGTTGGCACCTGCTCCGATCCGATGAGATGGTCCTTCGCGAACCCATCAGCGGCAACGCGGCGGCGAGCGAAATTGTGCACGTCGAGAACCACACGCATGCCAGCGGCTTCGATCATCGACACCGCAGTGCCGAGGCGCTGCCATTCCGCAGCATCGAAAGGCGCATCCAGCAACGGCTGCAGCCGCTCCCATCGAAACGGAAGCCGCACCGTATTAAAGCCCAACCGGCGCAGTTCTTCGATGTCCGACGCCGACGGATAGATGTAATCCTGCCCGAAGATGCCGGGCATTCTGGCGCCAAACTCTGCTCCCGCCAGATTTGCCCCACGCATCGCAAGACGCGACACGGCAGGCGCCGTGCAGGGTTCAGCCGCGACCGACGCACGACTGCCGCCGCCAATAGCAGCCGAAACCGCGACCGTCCCAACGACGAACTCTCTACGCGTCAGCGGCATCGTTTGCCCCGTGTTGTTCATCACGCAGCACTAGCGCCGCGCCAAACAGGAACCACATCGGCGCCGCGGTTTTGATACCGACGAACGCGTTGCTGACCAGCAAGCCGACGGCAAGCGCCAGACAGATTCCCATGCGATAGCGGCTGAATGTGCGACTTGCGCCCTGCTGCAGTGAAACGATGCACCAGAACAACGCGACACCAAAGACCGACTGCGTGATGATGAGATAGACGATGCCGCTGTCGGCCGAAGGCGCCAGTAAGCGGTCCGACATGCCGATCCAGTCTTCGATCTGCATGTCCTGCAACATGCGAAGTGTCCAGCCGATGCGTCCCGGAAGATCGTCCTCTGTGCTTTGCAATTGCGGCATTCCGGACATCAGCATGATGCTGATGACGGCCAACGGAAGCATGAACAGCGGCGTAACGCGCCTTATAGCTTCAGGCACAAAGCAGGCAGCACCGATCACCATCATCGACGACGCGAACGAGAAGCGACCATCGGAAGCGAACTGCATAATGATGGTAGAGAGGATCAGGAAAGTCCGTGCTTTGCCGCTAAGCCGGGTCCAGAACGCGACGATGAATGCGGTGATCGTCACCACGTAATTGCCGAGTGACACCGGCTCAAGAAAGAACGACGACAGGCGATGCAAGCCGAAGAACGGGAAGAAGCGTTCTTCAGGACGGGTCGCACTGATGTAAAGATCGGAATCAGCATTCGTGAATTCATCGAGCGCCAGGCCACGTGTGGCGACGTAGTACTCCTTCGGGTTCAGCACCGACGAGAACGTATCCAGCGAAGCCGCTTCCCAGAGCACGCCGATCAGTATGATGATCTGCAGCGCCATAACCGTGCGCACGGCAGAGCGCTGCGAAGCCGTTATGCCAAGCATGACGAACGCGCACGGCAGCACCAGATCGCGGATGAATTTCGGGTTGAAGTCCCCCAGCGCCATCATGCGCACAAGGCCGAACGCAACCACAAACATGGCAAGCATCAGCCAGGGCTTCATCTCGGCGCGGAAGTGCAGCATCGACCATGCGCCAGCCATGCCGACCAGCATCACCTCCATGGCGATGACGGGACCGGAACCTAGCGTTATGCCCTGCGCGTTGATGAACGCCAATCCGGCGTTGAAAAACACCGCGCCGACAACGATGAGCGGCCCCAACCAGTTCTGAGCCAATGCATGCAATCGCACACCGGCCGGATTATGAGGTGCAGCATCAATTGAGGCGAGCGGCATCGGTGCCTTTCGGACTTCCATCTCACACGGATTTTCATCCTCGGGCGCGCAGCCTACGCCCGCGCCTCGCGGCCAGATACGCAGCCGTGAGCGGCGCCGTCAAACCCCATGCCGTCCGAGCGTAAATGTTTCGCTGTCACCAATGACGACGCGCCCGATTGGCGCAGTCTCATGCAGTAATCCGCTTGGCGATGCGATCGACGAGCGCGTTAAACGACAGCAGGTTGTAGCGACGCGCAGCGATCAGCGCCGCGATGGCAAAGATAACGATGCCGCAGGCCAGCCCTGCGTAGGCATTTTCAAAACCACCGGCCACGAAACCGGAGACGAAATAAGCTGCCAGCCCGAGTCCCACCATCACGGCCGCGCTGCCGTAGGGTAAACGCATCACGAAATTGTCGCGCCAAGCGATGAGAAACGCAGCGCATCCGACCACATTGCCCAGTAGCAGCGCAGCCGCAGCTCCAACCATCCCATACTGCGGAATCGCCAGGACGCCGACAGCCAAAACCGTCGCGGCATGCAGCGCGGTTGAAACCAGGAGCAGGCGGCTATGCTGCAGGATGTGCACCACCTGGCCGAAGTAATATCCTCTTAATACCGCCACGACTGAGGCCGCGATGATCAACGGCAGCGCTGGCTCAACTGCGACACGCAGATCAGCTCCAAACACGAGATCGAGGATCGGAGCAGAGAACTGCAGAAACCCCAGCGGGATGAAGGTCAGCAACGCTACGTAAGCGAGAAACGCCTGCCCTAGAACCTCGCCCGCGCTTGCCCGATCACCCGCAATGACATGCTTGCGGGCGATGGCCATGTAGGCCCCCGCTATTGCCTCCGCCGCCACAATCAGCAGCTGCCGGAACAGATCCGATACCGCACCATAGCGCCCCGTCTCCGCCAAATTCCCGAGACGCGCGAGAAGTAGACGATCAAGCTGATTACCCGCAGCTTCAAAGCCAAACGCTGGCACCAATGGCCGGCCATACATAAGAAGCTGCTGCATATCCGAGCGCTGCCAGCGCAACGCTCCGATGCGCCAGATGCTGGCCGACAGGGCAACCGCCGCACCAATGTGGGCAAGCCCGACAGCGAGCGCCAACGACAGCGCTGTGCCAACCATGAGAATTGCTGCGACGCCAAGCACAATCATCAGGAACGAACGCACCAGTACACCGATGGCAACGATCCCTGCGTGCAATCGTGTGCGAGCAATCTCATGCATCGCGTCGTAACAGGCGAGGCCGGCGACGAGGATGCCTACGCCTACCGCCTCGGTTGCGGTGACGAAGCCGAAAGCGGTTGCCAGCCAAAGAGCCGCACCCACCAGCACGAGACCGACCAACTGCGTAACCAGATACGCGGCAATCATGCTATTGCCGCCAACGTCTTCGCGGTAACAGGCAAAGAAGCTGAAGCGCAGCCATTGCATGGCGACGCCGTAAACAATGGTTGCGATTGCCGTGAAGAGGACGAAGCCGCCATAGGTGTCGGCGCCGCCCATGCGGACAAAGACAGCCATCGTCACCACGTTGACGATCGCGGCGAGCCCTTTCGAGCCAAAATAAAGTGCGATGTGCCGACCGATCATAAAATCGCTCTACGCCCTCGTTCTTTCGACCGGTCTGCCACCGCCTCGCGGCTTACTGCCGCCCCGCCCATGCGCTCAGAAACCGATGGAATGCAAACTTAATCTTAATCTGGCTTCGGGCCACAGCACGGCAACTTGCAACGAATTTGTTAAAGTTTGCGACATGATAACAATCGCCACCGGCGGCTGAATGTTGATATTCCTCTGCCGACGTCCGAAGGCATGGAACGCGCACTCTTTTGCGCCGAACCAACTGCGAATTACCAGCGTTTGTGCGGGGTTTGATGAAGGTACTTCTCTTGGGTGGCTCTACGGGCCAACGCGGCGGCGTGGAAGCGTTCTGCAACCGCGCCCAGAAGGCACTGGCGCTGTACGGACCGCACGAGGTGCACCACCAGAATGCCGACACAGCCTTTCTCTCGATAGGCAAGCTTCCCGGACTGGTGAAGGGCATGGCAAAACTTGCCCGTCAGCGCAGCGAAACCGACTGCCTATGGCTGCAATACTCCAATCTGCCGGACCTGTTCTATTTGCCCTGGGCGAAGCTGTTGGGCTTCCGCACGGTTGTAACACCGCACCTCGGCGCCAACTGGAAATCCCAAAGCAACCCCCGCCTTCGCACACTCAGCAACAGGTTGCTTCGTCTGGCAGACCGCATTGCGCTGTTGTCGCCAACACAGAAGAACGAACTGGCACTGCCCGATAACGTGCCGCAAACAAGCTTGCGAACGTTCCTGGCTGGCAATGCACTCGCCGCTAAGGCGCCCTCCGAACCGGCTCCCGCCAATGTGCTGCGTCTAACCCACGTATCGCGTCTGTCGGAAGGCAAGGGTACGTTTCATTTCGTCGATGTTTGCCGCCTGCTGAAGCAGCGCGACATCAATTTTACCGCCACCATCGTTGGCTCTGCCGACAATGCCACGCTACAACGGCTGACCGACGCGATTGCAGCAGCGGGCCTCAGCGACCAGATTGCATTGCTCGGCAGCTTGAATGAAGAGCAGTATACCGACGTGCTCCGGAACTCCGACGCGGTGGTGCATCTTTCGACTGTAGACTCATTTCCCCTGATCGTTCTGGAAGCGATCGCATGCGCCGCGTTTCCGATCTGTATTGATCTTGCCGGCGCCACCTCGATGATAAACACCTACGCCGGTCACCTGGTGCCCCAGCAGAATTGCGCGGCATTGACAGCCGAATATCTGGCCACCAAACCGCTGGCTGAGTTACGCCGCGAGGCGGAAACGGCGGGCGAGCGCGTGCGCGCCGATTACGGATGGGCTGCCTGCGTGTCGGCACTCGACAGGACGCTACAGGACACCGTGGAAACGCCAGCGGCCGAGCGTGCAGCGGCCTGACAGTCTTAAATTGTGAGGCTCGCACAAACCGCTTGCGCGGCGCATTTACTGGCGCTTGGCATCAGACTGATTGCGGCGACCGAACAACGCCACCCAACCAACGCCAGACATCAGGCCGAGCACCAGCGCCATCACCAGTATCATGCCGCGTGGGCTTGACGGATCAACCGGCGGCAGGGCTTCTGCGATAACGCGCGCGCTCGACGTATCGATGCGACCCTGCGCTCCAATTTCCTTCGCGCGAACGAGGAACGCTTCATAGATCTGCCGATTGGAATCGGCGACACGCTCAAGCTCCCGCAACTTCACCATCGCGTCGTTGGACTGGATCGTTGTGTGCTTCAACGTTTCAAGATCGCTATTTAGCGCGCGCTCACTGGCCAGGGCGCGTTCGTATTCCGACTTCGCCGACGCCGCTATCCGTTTCAGCTCTTCCGCGATTAAACGCCGGTATGCCGCGCGCTGCTCATTCAGCACCTTCAGTTCCGGATGCTTCTTGCCCAGCAGCGCTTCTGCAGCACCATAGCGCCGCATCAACTGTGCATATTGCGCGCGTAGATTTGCGATGGTCGTCGACTGCACGGCCTCAAGACTGGAATCGGGATCGGCGCCGCTTTTCAGCAGCGCATCAATCTGCTCCATCCTCGCGCGCTGCTGCACAACATTTGCGTGCTCGACATTCAGTCGCGTGTTCATCTCCTCAAGCTGCTGGTCGGACATAAGCCGCGCAGCCGAACCGATGAGATTGTGCTTCGCTTTGAAGGTCTGAACCGCGCTCTCGGATTGTCGCAAACGGTCCGCCAGCTCGTTCAGACGGGAGGTCATCGATGCTTCGATGCGCTCCGCGGCCGCCTCGCGCGCATTGACCTCGCGCTCGATATACAGCTTGGCCATCGCATCGGCGATATCCGCCGACTTGAGCGGATCTTCTGTGCGCGCCGTAAACACAAGCACATAACTGCGGCTTTCGCGCCGAACGTTTACCGCCCGCTCCAGTTCACGTAGCGCACGCGTCTCATCGTCTTCCCCGCCGCCCGGAGATGACAGCATTGAACGAAGTCCTGAGAGCAAGCCTGGCGGGCGCACAAATTCGGGATCGCTCGCGAGATGCAATTCCTGCACAACGGCCCGTAGCACCGCTTCCGACTGAGCTACACGAAGCTGACTTTCAACCAGGGAACTAGCGAGCTCATTCGTTTCCGAACGCGGCGTCACGTCATTTTGCACAACCTGCAGGCCGCGCGGATCGAGGAACACTTCCGTGCTGGCCGTGTAGCGCGGGGGAACAAGCAGCAGATACGCTACGGCCAGCGCGAGCGCCAATGCCACAAACAGCAATATTGTTCTGGCGCCGGAACGCAGCATCGCGGCCCAGTCATACGGGTCTACGCTCCAATGATAGCCGTGCCGCGCGGCATCAGCCGACATCTTTTCATTATTCCCTTGAGCCATCGCGGCTTAACTTTAGGCGCCAGTGAAAAACAACATACCCCGCGTGCGCAGTATGCGGGACATTTCGGGGCGGGCCACGTCTGCTTGCGTTTCAGTGTTAATCATATGGCGTTGAACCGACGGTGCTCGGGCGCAGAGGACCCGCTTTCGCAAGCAAATCCACACACCCAACGTGCCTTTCCGAAACGCTATTGCCTCGAAACGGGATGGCTCAATCAGGCGGCGCGCCTTCCCGCTCCAAGTTCCTGCAATAGTGCATCGGCTGCTGCTTCCGCTGCACTTCCCATGCCACACCACAGCGGCAGCCGCAGAAGTCTCGCGGGCAATGCGTCCGTCACCTCCATAGAGCCGTGGCTACGCCCGAAACGCTGGCCGGCGGGCGACGAATGCAGCGGAATATAGTGGAACGCCGAACCGATATTGCGCTTCTTCAACTCGCCGATCATGGCGTTGCGCTGCTCGTTGCTCGGCAGCAGCACGTAATAGATGTGTCCGTTGTGGACGCATTCACCCGGGACCTTCGGCCGTTGCAGCAAACCTTCCTGCTCAGCCGCCGCAAAGGCCTCATGATAGAAGTTCCAACTGTGCAGACGGTCAGCAATGATCTCTTCGGCGGCTTCGAGTTGCGCGCGCAATACAGCAGCCGTTATCTCGCTGGGCAAAAACGATGCGCCCTTATCGACCCACGTATATTTGTCGACCTGGCCAAGCATGAAGGCCGTGCGGTTGGTGCCTTTTTCGCCATGCACACGGGAGCGCGCGTACTGGTCATCAGTCGACATGATCAGCGCACCGCCCTCGCCGCTGACGATGTTTTTTGTTTCGTGGAAGCTGAAGCAGGCCATGTCCGCCAGCGTACCGGCCGGGCGGCCTTTGTAGGTTGCCAGCAGAGCCTGGGCCGCATCCTCCACCACCAGCAGGCCGTGTTTGCGCGCTATCCTATTGATCGCATCCATCTCGGCGCAAACAGCCGCATAATGCACGACATAGATCGCCTTTGTCCGTTCGGTGATCGCCGCCTCAATAAGCGTCTCGTCGATGTTGAGTGTATCGGGGCGAATATCGACGAACACCGGAACGCCGCCGCGCATCACTACAGCGTTAGCGGTCGAAACGAAGGTGAACGACGGCATGATGACTTCGTCGCCGGGTTCTATGCCGCAAAGAAGGGCAGCCAGTTCCAGCGCCGAGGTGCACGACGTTGTTAGCAATGCGTGGGGCGCCGACAGCTTTTCCTTCAGCCAGGATTGGCACCAACGCGAATGCTGCCCATCGGCGGCCATATGACGCGCGGTTAAGGCCTCAGCAATAAGTTCCAACTCTCGGCCAGTTGCAGGCGCGCGGTTAAACGGTACGAATGCGGACAAGAGGCTCTCTCCCCGAAGAAATTACCGCGACCTTAAAACAAGGTTTTCAAAAGCTAAACGGCTCGCGGCACCTTTTAAGTATAGCCTCCATATCTCACTGCGCACGGCGCACTTATGCGCATAGTTTACCGAAAGATACTCAGCCAGGACTCAGAACGGATCGATATGGCCAGCAAAACAATTTTAGTAACCGGAGCGGGCGGCTACATTGGCAGCACCTTGGTGCCCCGCCTGCTGGAAAGCGGCAGGCGCGTTATTGCAGTCGACCGATATTTTTTCGGCAGCGACAAGCTGGCTGATCATCCCAATCTCACGAAACTGCGCACCGATGTGCGCCTGCTTGAGCCGAGCGCATTCAGAAACGTCGACGCGGTGATCGACCTTGCAGCGCTGTCGAACGATCCGCTGGGCGATCTCTTCACCGACGAAACGTGGGAGATCAATCATCAGGCCCGTGCACGCAACGCACGCTTGGCCAAAGCCGCCGGCGTAAAGCGCTATGTGATGCCGTCGTCGTGCTCGATCTACGGCTTCTTCCCCCCATCGCAAATTCTCGACGAGGATTGTACGCCCAATCCGCTCACCGTCTACGCCAAGGCCAATCTGGCCGCCGAGCAGGATATCCGTCCTCTGGCCGATGACGACTTCACCGTCGGCGTTGTGCGCTTCTCAACGCTGTTCGGAATCAGCCCGCGCATGCGCTTCGATCTTGCGGTCAATGGCATGACCGAAACCGCATGGCGTACCGGCAAGCTCGCATTGATGCGCGATGGCACGCAGTGGCGCCCGATGATCCATGTCCGCGACGCGGCCCGCGCACTGGAATTCATGCTGGAAGCTGACGCCGCCGCTATCAATGGCCGCGTATTCAATGCTGGCTCCAACGATCTCAACGTGCAGATCCGCGCGCTTGCCGACAGGGTGAAAGAGCTCGTTCCGCGCGACGTAGAAATCGACTGGTACGGCGATCCCGATACACGTTCGTATCGCGTCTCATTCGATCGCATCGCCGCGCTCGGCTATCACACCACAATGACCATTGAAGATGGCGTCCGCGAGATCGTAGACGCGCTGCAATCCAACACCCACAGCCGCAGCCTCGATACGCTGACGCTGGACTGGTATCGTGCGCTGGAAGAATGGCGTAGCCGCATCGAAGACGTTGTCATCGAAGGCAAGATCATCAAGCGCGTTGGAGGCCTTCAGTGCGCGGCATCCTCCTAGCCGGAGGCCGCGGCACGCGGCTTCTTCCGGCCACCGGTGTCATCTCGAAACAGCTGCTGCCGATCTACGACACGCCGATGATCTTTCATCCGCTCTCGTTGCTGATGGAAGCGGGCATCCGCGAGTTCATGCTGATTTCAACCCGGGAAAGCCTCGATGCATTCCGGCGCTTGCTGGGTGATGGATCACAGTTTGGTATTAGCATCCGCTATGAACCGCAGGCTGAGCCCCGGGGCATCGCCGAAGCATTGATTATCGCCGACGAATTCACCCGGGGCGAACCGTCGACGCTGGTGCTGGGGGACAATCTGTTCCTTGGCGGCGCAACGGCAAAGCTGATGCGCAAGGCATTCGACCGCCCAAATGGCGCAACGGTTTTTGCAACGCCTGTACAGAACCCCGAGGCTTTCGGCATCGTCTCGCTGCGCGACGACGGCACCGCAACCTCGATCGAAGAAAAGCCCAGCAACCCGCGCTCGAACTATGCGGTTACCGGCCTTTATGTTTATGACGGCGCATCCGCCGCAATTGCGCGCGCCGTTCAGCCATCAGCACGGGGTGAAATAGAAATCACTGACGTGAACCGCGACTATCTCAATCGCGGCGCTCTGCATGTCGAGCTTATTCCCGACAGTGACATATGGTTCGATACGGGGACGCCGGATTCGCTGCTGGAAGCTGCCCAACTCGTGCAGCGCATAGAGCGTCAGGGCACCCGCAAGCCAGGTTGTCTGGAGGAGATCGCCTTCGACGCAGGCTGGATAGACCTAAATGGATTGCAATCCGCCGCGAACCGATGGGCAGGTAGCAACTATGCACGGCACCTCACGGCTCTGGCCCAGAGCGCAAGCAAAACAAGAGTTACGGTGTAAGCGCAATTGATGCGACGGGATCGGCGGCGGCCTGACTGAGTGCTGCCGCCGATCTGTTATAACTCTCTCGAATATCCGGAAATCCTTGCTACAACACTCAGCGCGTCGCTCAGCATGTAGATGCGCGCCTGCTCAATGTTGAAGCCTGAGAAGGGATTGCCGCTTGCTGGTTCGTCTTGTCGATCGATGGCTGTCGCGCAACGCCACTCCCGAAAACGGCGCTCTCGAAGCTGTTGCACACCTGAAGCCGATGGTTGTCGTAACCGGCGGATCTCGTGGCATCGGTCTGGAGCTGGGACGCCGCTTTGCCAAGGCGGGCAGGGCTGTCGCTTTGATCGCGCGAGACGCCGCCACGCTTGAGCTGCAGGCTGCCGCGATTAAACGCGACTGCCACGTGCATTGCGCTGTCATCGCGCAGGACATCACCGAAGCCGACGCGGCTGAACGCATTGAGGCCAGCCTTACCGCAGATGGCTATTATGTTGATGTGCTGATCAACTGCGCTGGCATCGGTCTCGCCGGCCCGTTCGTCAGCCATACTGAGGCGCAAATCGACGAACTTCTGCGCGTCAACGTTATGGCACTCACCAATCTTACCCGGCACACCCTGCCTCAGATGCTGGCCCGCGGGCGCGGCGGCATCATGAACGTTGCCTCCGTCGGCGGTCTCGTTCCAGGGCCCAATCAGGCTGCCTATTACGCCAGCAAGGCCTATGTCGTTTCCCTCACCCGCGCGCTCGCAACCGAGAACGCCGGCCGGGGCGTGCGCATCATGGCGTTGGCCCCCGGCCCGGTAGACACCGGCTTCCATCAGGCCATGGGCGCGGAGCTTTCGTTCTATCGCCAGCTGCTCGTTGCCTTGAGCGCGCGACAAACTGCCCGTGCTGGCTATCGCGCCTATCTGGCCGGATGCCACCTTTTCGTTCCAGGTATTACCGGAAAATTTCTACAGGTCGCGCTTTGGATCATTCCGCACGCAGTTTTGCTGCCGATCATCGGTTGGCTGTTGCGCCGACGCGATGAAAGGCCTTGGCGCGACACATCCGATAAGGAAGCGTGAACGAAACAGTCGTTTGGCATTTGCGATGTCGAAATACATTTCGGCTTAAGTGTGTTCGGGCGCCGAGAGTCATGTATTGCGTATCACGGCGCAATCGGCGAGGCGGACTTGAGCATGCTCATGACCTGCCTCGCCGCCCCCTCCCCGCAAGCCGCTGAGAACAGCCGCGCGGAACGGAGCGAACGTCTTTCCTGACAATCGTCACAGATCGTTTACGGCACTTCGCGCGACCATCGCGCGTTGCGACATTTTTCGTGCCATGAAACGAAGTCGCCGCTGAAGAGTTATGTCCAATCTGGACGAAACCTCTGCATACGCGGCCCGAGCTCAGCCTCCATAACTTCCACCAGCGCTGCCCGCCCCCGTGGCCCACCACGAAGGATAGCTATGCCAAACCGCCAAGCTTCAAATGCCACTCCGGTTGATCTCGATGTAGCGCCGATCGGTAACGGACGCATAGCAGCGCTTGTAAATAACCGCGGCCGCATTGTCTGGTGGTGCTTCCCGCGGCTGGACTCCGATCCGGTGTTTTCCCGGCTGCTTGCCGGTGACGAAGAAAAAGGCTTCAGCGATGTGGTTCTGCATGGCCAGGTTTCCGCCCGCGCGCAGTACGTTCGCAACACGGCCATCGTTGAAACGATACTGGAAGACGCGGGTGGCAACGCCGTGCGCGTTACGGATTTCGCGCCTCGCTTCAAACTGTTCGAGCGGGCTTTCCATCCTGCGCAACTTGTACGCCGCATTGAGCCGATCAAAGGCCTGCCACGGGTAACGCTGCGCGTCCGTCCAACCTTCAATTATGGTGGCCCGGTTGAGAATGTTGCCGTGGGATCGAACCACATCCGCTTCAGCGGCGGCACCGACGTTCTGCGGCTTACAACCGATGCGCCGCTTTCCTATATCGTTCACGAAACGCCTTTCGCGCTTAGCCAGCCTGTTTCGCTTGTTTTCGGCCCGGATGAACCCCTGGAATCTGCGGTCGATAGCGTCTCACGCGAGTTTTACGAGCGCACGCGCCGCTACTGGCTCAACTGGGTACGCGGACTTGGCATACCGCTGGATTGGCAATCCGCCATCATTCGCGCCGCCATCACGCTGAAGCTTTGCAGCTTCAATGAAACCGGAGCGATTATCGCCGCGCACACAACATCCATACCCGAAGCGCCGCACACCCCCCGCACCTGGGACTATCGCTTCTGCTGGCTGCGCGATGCCGCGTTTGTCATCAGCGCACTGAACAGGCTCGGCGCTACCAAAACAATGGAAAGCTATCTCAACTACATCACCACCATCGCGATGGATGTTGAGCCGCCTCTGCAGCCGGTCTACGGCATCATCCCCAACCAATCCCTGACCGAGCGCACGGCCCCCGATCTGTCGGGGTATCGCGGCATGGGCCCGGTGCGCGTTGGCAATCAGGCGGTGGAACAGACGCAACACGATGCATACGGCAGCGTCATTCTTGGCGCGTCGCATATGTTTATCGATGAGCGTCTGCCGGGCATGGGCGACGAAGCCCTGTTTCGACGTCTGGAACCGCTGGGTCACCGCGCCCAGCGGCTATATCTCGAACCTGATGCAGGCCCTTGGGAATATCGCGGACGCCAGCGCATTCACACCTATTCCGCAACCATGTGCTGGGTTGCGTGCGATCGCCTTGCGCGCCTCGCCGGATTGCTGTCGCTTGAAGATCGCGCAGGATACTGGCGAGCCACAGCCGACAAAATGCGCGACGATATCCTCCAGCGCGCCTGGAGCCCTAAATGGGGTGCGATTGCCGGCGCGCTAGATCATGACGACCTTGATGCCAGTGCGCTTCTGCTAGCCGATCTCGGGCTGCTGAGTGCTGATGACGAACGCTATCGCCGCACCGTTGAAGTGATCGGACGCGAGCTTAGTCGCAACGGTTTCATGATGCGCTACATCGCCGAAGACGACTTCGGCGCGCCGGAAACTTCGTTTCTCGTTTGCCAATTCTGGTACGCGGACGCTCTGGCTTCCATTGGCGAAGTTGCCAAAGCGCGCGACATTTTCAGCGACGTACTTTCCCGCGCCAACAGCTTCGGCGTGCTCAGCGAAGATATCCATCCAACAACCGGTGAGCTGTGGGGCAACGTTCCTCAAACATACTGCATGGCCGGCATCATCAACACGGGCATGAAGCTTTCACGCAGATGGGAGGCTGCATGGGCCGCTGGATAAAACGGCCCAACAGCACGTTTGTTTTGCTCAATTGAAACCAATGTTGAGCTCAGCCGTTAATCACACAGGTGCAACCCTCGTGTATGTCGGAAAGTCATGGGCCGCATAATACTTGTGTCAAATCGCGTTGCCGACATCTCAAAGGCTGCACAGGCTGGCGGGATGGCAGTTGCGCTCGCTGATACGCTGCGCTCCCGCGAAGGGCTGTGGCTTGGCTGGAACGGCCGCATTTCCGATCGGCGCTCAGAACAAAACACAACGCCAGATATTTCACACATCAACAACACCACGATTGCCACACTGCCACTTAGTGCGCGTGAACACGAAGGCTATTACACCGGATACTCCAACAATGTTCTGTGGCCTGTGTTTCACGCACGCCTCGACATTGCGCAATTTGAATCTGGCTATTTCGAACGCTACCTGGCCGTCAATCGTCGGTTTGCTCAGGCGCTGCATCCGCTGCTAAAGCCGGACGATACGATCTGGGTACATGACTATCATCTGATCCCGCTAGCCATGGAATTGCGCAAGCTGGGCGTGAAGAATCCGATCGGGTTCTTTCTGCACATTCCGGTTCCTCCCGCGCAGATATTGCTGGCCATTCCTGAACACCGCGAGCTGGCACGCGGGCTTGCCGCTTATGACCTCGTCGGTCTCCAGACCAAAGTCGACGTGGGCAACCTGATCGATTATCTGCAGGACGGCGCTTTCGGACAGATCCTGAAAGACGGTCGCATCCGCGCGTTCGATCGGGAAATGGCGATCGCAAGTTTTCCTGTCGGCATCGACGTTGAAGGATTTGTTGGACAGCGGGCAAGACAAACCCGTGATCGCAATCCGGGCATTGCCAGAATTATCGGCGTTGACCGCCTCGACTACACAAAGGGTCTGCCGCAGAAGTTTCGAGCCTTCAGCCGCTTTCTTGCACAGAATGCTGACTATCGCGGCAAGGTGGTTCTCTCCCAGATCGCGCCGCCAACGCGGGAATCCGTTTCTGCATATGCTGACATCAGAAACGAGCTGGAAACTTTATCCGGGCGCATCAACGGCCGTTTCGGTGAACTGGAGTGGGTGCCGATCCATTACATCCATCGCAGCGCCCCGCGTCGAACATTGGTCGACATATACCGATCCTCGCGCGTCGGCCTCGTAACGCCTCTGCGTGATGGAATGAACCTGGTAGCCAAAGAATATATCGCCGCCCAGAACCCGCATGATCCCGGCGTTCTGATCCTGTCCCGCTTTGCGGGCGCGGCCGAGCAGCTCAAGGATGCGCTGATCGTCAATCCTTACGACATTGATGAGATGGCCGGCGCAATAAAGACTGCGCTTGAGATGCCACTGGAAGAGCGGCAGGAGCACTACGACAGTTTAATCGACGGCATTAAGCGTCAGGACACCTTCATGTGGTGCCGTAGCTTCCTGCAGGCGCTGGAGCGCGTAGGACGTCGCGGAACACTGGACGTGCCGCGCCAACCGTTGGACGCCGCACGCAAGGCGTTGCAGGAAATTGAACTGGCTCGCGTGCATCCGCGTGTTCGTCCAAACCGCATTGCACCGGATCCTTTATGAGTGCAGCATGAAAGCATTGACCGTAGGCGGCGCCATGGTTGACACGATCGCGATCATAGAGAGCGATCGCATCGAACGCATGTCGATGCTTAATGCCGACACCTCATTCCTGTTGCTTGAGGAAGGACGCAAAACTGAAGCGCTTGACGTGTTCACTTACGCGGGCGGTGGCGCTGTAAACACCGCTGTAGCCCTTTCGCGGCTTGGCTTTGATACTTCCATCCTGGTCAAGCTGGGACGCGACACCCGCGCTGATTTTCTACTCACACGGCTTTCTGATGAAGGTGTATCAACACGGTGGGTGATACGGGACGCCGATGCGCCAACCGGCGCGTCGGTTATCGTTTCCTCACATGACCGCAACGCTGCCGTGTTCACGTTTCGCGGCGCCAACACGCTACTGTCGCCCGGAGACTTGACCGCTTCCGCATTCGCCGTCGATCTCGTCTACATCTCCAGTTTGTCGAATCGCTCCGCTGATTGCTTCCCAACCATCGTTGAGAAAGCAAAGGCCAACGGCGCGCTTGTCGCTGTCAATGCAGGCGTGCGCCAGCTTTCCGTGCGCAGCGGAACATTCCTCGAAAGCCTGAAAAAGATCGACATCCTGGCGATCAACCGCCGCGAAGCAGAGGCCCTCGTTCCCGGTCTTGTCGCGCAGTTCGGTGAGGGCGGCCCCACGCCACCGCTGGAAGCCGGCGAGCAACCTCCACCATTGCTCGCCCGTGGCCTGCTGGGTGGTGGCTACGAAATGAGCCTGCCGGCCTTCTTCAAGGCACTGCACAGTCTCGGCACCGGATGTGTCATGCTGACGGACGGACTTGGCGGCGCATTCGTCAGCGAAAACGACACGCTGATTTATTGTCCTGCGGCTGACACTACAGTGGCCAGCACCACCGGCGCCGGCGACGCCATGGCATCGACATTCGCGGCATTCATAGCGCTTCGGCAGCCCATTGATGTCGCACTGCGCGCCGCGACCATTAACGCGTCATGTGTCGTTGCCTATATTGATACGCAAACAGGTCTCATGCGCCGCGAAGCGCTCGATGCGCGCGTGAACGCGAATTCGAGACTGCGCATCCGCAAGTGGCGCATGCAGCCAAGCCGGATTGCAAATGAGAACACAGCGGTTAAGGGGTAACAACGTGAAGGGCGATGCCGTGGCAACCGGCGACAAAGCGATCCGTCGCGATACCAACTTGGATCAACCTTCCGGTCTGAACCAATCGCCCTACGACCTGCTAAAGCAACCGGCCACGGATTTTGCGCTGTTTCTGGACTGCGACGGCACCCTGCTCGATATCGCTCCGACGCCCAATGCCGTGCTCGTACCGAAAGGGCTTGGCGAGATGTTGCAGCGTCTTGCGGACCGGGCTCGACGGCGCGCTCGCGATCTTGACCGGGCGATAACTTCTGGAGATCGACGCGCTCCTTGCGTCAACGGAATGGATCGGCGCTGGCGTACACGGCTCCGAAATTCGCCATAGGGTTGGCGGCGATATTTTGCAAATCGCCGAAGGTCTGCCGCCCGCCCTCGTCGAGAGCGTTGTGCGCCGTATGCCTGCGTTGCCCGGCGTTGTTGTTGAGCCGAAGGGCTCTGGCTTGGCGCTGCACTATCGTCAGGCACCACACCTGAAATCTGCCCTTGAAGGCGAATTGCGCGCGCTCATCGCACCATACGCCGATAGCCTGGTGCTTTGTCCAGGCCGCAAACTGTTCGAGATCGTCCCTGCCGGTCACTCGAAAGGCACGGCGTTGCTGGCACTGGCGCAACTGCCGCCGTTGCGGGCGACGCCCGACCGCGATCGGCGACGACATCGGCGATTTGCCTGCATTCTCCGCCGCACGCCATCTCGGTGGTTACGGGTTTCGCGTGGCCGGAGAAGCCTTCGGCTGTGACGAAGTAGATTTCAGCGGCCCGAATGACGTGTACGCATGGCTTGAAGCTCTGGCTGCCGCAGGAAAACAAAAATAGCTTCCTGTCCGCTCCCAGCTTTCAAGCCACCGCCCGTCAACCTTGGCCGCAGGAACCGTTACCGCTCGCAATGAGTTTATCGTTCGATCCCGACGTGCACCACCAATCGGGAGCGGTTCAACAGAGGGCGCCGCCTGTTCGCGGTGGACGCGATGTCGGTAACGAGTGCAGATCGCCGGCCGGCGCTGAGTTCGCATGGCGCCCAGACGCTGCCGAGCGTCGAGGTCGACAGTTACAATCTTACACTCAAAGACGATGAAGGCTTTATCGGCGACAAAGCAAGTCGAGGCGCCTTCCATGCCATGCTGGAAAAGTGGCGCGAGCCACTGCGCGAGCTCGGCGTTGATCCTTTGGGCGAACAGGATTCCGAACAGCTTTCAAAAAAGCAGCTCGACAAGTTGCTGGCTGAAGGCGATCCCGCGGCAGGCGGTGTCATACACAGCGCGGTCGAAGAGTTCGCACAGACACTCACCACCGTGATCCGGCGTTTCCTGCGGGCTGCAAACTGGCGCAACACAGAAGCAATAGTTGTCGGCGGTGGCATGCGCGGCAGTCGCGTTGGCGAGCTGGCGGTAGGCCGCACGCAGGTGCTGCTGCAGGCAGCGGGCATCGACATTAAACTTGAGCTGATCCAGCATCACCCCGATGAAGCCGGATTGATCGGCTCGGCTCATCTCATGCCGTCGTGGATGCTGGAGGGATATGACGGCATTCTCGCCGTCGATATCGGCGGCACAAATATTCGCGCCGGCATTGTCGAACTCCGCCTCAAGAAAGCGAAAGATCTTTCAAAGGCCAACGTTTTTGCATCGGACATCTGGCGTCATGGCGACGAAAACACTAAGCGCGACGAAGCCGTGCAACGCATTGCCAACATGCTTGAAGAACACATCCGCATTGCCGAGAAGAAGGATCTCAAGCTGGCACCACTTGTTGGCATCGCCTGCCCCGGCCTTATCCGCGAGGATGGAACGATCGAAACCGGTGCGCAGAATTTGCCGGGCAACTGGGAAAGCAGCCAGTTCAATCTGGCCGATCAGCTTTGCAGCCTGATCCCGAACATCGGCGACCACAGCACGCATATTGTGATTCACAACGATGCGGTGGTGCAGGGCCTCAGCGCCCTTCCCATCATGCAGAGCTATGACCACTGGGGTGTGCTCACCATCGGCACCGGCCTTGGCAACGCGCGCTTCAGCATGCGCAACGGCAAGCCCTGAATGCGTGACTGACTTGCAACATCCGCACGGAATACAACCTGTGCGGCGTGCCCTGTATCTTGCAGCCATCAATGCGCTGCACCATCTCGCATTCCGATACGGGGGCGACTGATCGCGTCTGCTGCGCCTATCTGAAGCACAGGCAGTGGAAACGGTGCCAGTCGACGGGGCACAGCTTTCTCCGATACAAGCTGAAAGTCATGCCTGATCGGGGACCGCGTGCGCCAGCGGTTTCAACGAAATGCGCGTTGGGCCGATGGGACTTAAGGCTTCATGCCGGGCGCGGCCAAAAACTGATTGAGGCCGCCCTGCCCGTTCATGCGCAGAGGCGGCAGCGGGACTGCCGATGCTCAAACGCTTTCTAATCACCCTTCTTATTCTTGCTGCCTTCATTGGCGGCCTGGCGTATTTCCAGTTCGTCTTCAAACCGAAGATGATCCAGGAATTCCTGAGTTCGCAGCGCCCGCCGCCCGCGACCATCACCGCCGAAGCCGCGAGCACCGCAGAGTGGGCCGAGCGCCTGCCCGCCATTGGCACGCTGATCGCATCGCAGGGTGTTGAGATGGCCGCGCAGGTTCCCGGCATCGTCACCGAGTTGCATTTCGAAAGCGGCCAGGACGTTGCTGCGGGCACCAAGCTGGTGCAGCTCGATATCTCAGTGGAGCTGGCCGATCTCGCCAGCGCCGAAGCCATCCTGCGCGAAGCCGAGTTGTCGTTCAAACGTCAGTCAGACCTTCTGACCAAGTCGGTGGCTTCCGCCGCCAACGTTGATGCGGCCCGCGCCAAGCACGATAGCGCAGTGGCTTCGCTGAACCGCATCAAGGCTTTGATCGCGCAGAAGACCATCATCGCGCCGTTCTCCGGCAGGCTCGGCATCCGGCACGTGGAACTCGGCCAGTACATCTCGCCCGGTCTTGCGATGGTTTCGCTGCAGGCACTCGATCCGATCTGGGTCGATTTCCCGATGCCGGAGCAGAACGTCGATAAGCTGAGTGTCGGCCAGACGATCGAACTCACGGTCGATGCTTATCCGGACAAGGTGTTCCAGGGCACGATCTCATCGCTTGATGCGCGTGTGGCCAAGGACACCCGCACGCTGCTGGTACGCGGCACAGTCCCCAATCCTGAAAGCGAGCTGCTGCCCGGCATGTTCGCCAATGTGACAGTGCTGGCCAGCGGACCGCAAAGCTTCGTAACTGTGCCACGCACGGCCATCACCTACAGCCTCTACGGCGACAGCATTTACGTACTGAAGCCCGCCGAAGTCCAACAGGGTCAACCGGCCCCCGCGCCCGATGCGAAACCCGTCTTCACCGTTGAACGCCGGTTCGTCACCACCGGGCAGGTGCGCCAGGATCGCGTTGCAGTTACCTCGGGCCTGACCGCGGGTGAGCAGGTCGCAACCAGCGGCCAGATCAAGCTCACCAACGGTGCGCTCGTAACGGTCGACAATTCGCAAGCGCCGGTACCACCGGCCGAGCGGCCCTATCAATAAGAGCGGCCCATGGCATTCACCGACATCTTCATCCGCCGTCCGGTTCTTGCGACGGTTGTCAGCCTGCTGATCCTGCTGATCGGCCTGAGCGCCGCGTTCAACCTGCAGGTGCGTCAGTATCCCGAGCTGTCGAACACGACGATCACCATCACGACGGCCTATCCCGGTGCGAACGCCGATGTGATCAAGGGGTTCATCACCATCCCGATCCAGCAGGCGGTGGCGAGCGCGGAGGGCATCGACACGCTCACCTCGACGTCGCGTCAGAATGTCAGCTCGGTAACGCTCAATCTGCGCCTCAACGCCGATCCCGATCGCGCCGTGACCGACGTGCTGTCGAAGGTCAATCAGGTGCGCAGTGTGCTGCCTCCCGAGGCGATGGACCCCGTCGTTGTGAAGCAGACCGGTGAATCGACCGCGCTGATGTATCTGTCGTTCAACAGCGACGTGCTGTCGTCATCGCAGATCACCGACTACCTCAGCCGCGTTGTGCAGCCGAAGCTGCAAACTGTAAACGGCGTTGCCAACGCGCAAATCCTTGGCGGCCAGACGTTCGCGATGCGCATCTGGCTCAACCCGCAGAAGATGGCCGCTCTTGGCGTCACGCCCCTGCAGGTGCGCGCTGCGCTGGCGGCCAACAACTTTACAACCGCTGCGGGCCAGATCAAAGGCGACTTCGTCGAGACGACCATCAACGCCGAGACCTCACTCGCCAGCGCTGACGCGTTCGGTCAGCTCGTTGTGGCCGCTCGTGGCGACGCGCTGGTACGCCTCAACGACATCGCGGAGATTTCGCTGGGCGCTGAAGACGTGAACTCCACCTCTTCAGTTGACGGCCTCAAGGCGGTGTTCATCGGCATCTTTTCCACGCCGACGGCCAATCCGCTGACCGTCATCGCCGACATACGCAAGGAATTTCCAGCCATCGAGGCCGAGTTGCCGCCCGGAATCTCAGCCGCGATCGCCTACGACTCCACCAAGTTCATCGACGCTTCGATCTCCGAAGTCCGCAAGACGCTGGTGGAAGCGGCGGTCATCGTCATCATCGTCATCTTCCTGTTTCTCGGCAGTCTGCGCTCTACACTGATCCCGATCATCACCATCCCGCTATCTCTTATCGGCGTCATGTTTGCGCTACTGGCGCTCGGCTATTCACTCAATCTGCTCACCCTGCTGGCTCTGGTGCTGGCGATCGGTCTTGTTGTAGATGACGCGATCGTGGTGGTCGAAAACATCCACCGCCATATCGAGGAAGGCTTATCGCCTTACGATGCATCAATCGTCGGCGCGCGCGAGATTGCCGTCCCCGTCATTTCGATGACCATTACGCTCGCCGCCGTTTACGCGCCGATCGGCTTCGTGTCGGGCCTTACTGGCTCGCTGTTCCGCGAGTTCGCGTTTACGCTCGCCGGTGCGGTGATCGTATCGGGCGTCATCGCGCTGACGCTTTCACCGATGATGTGCTCGAAACTACTGACCTCCGAGCTGTCGTCAGGCCGGTTCGTGAAATTCCTCGACCGCACGTTTGACCGCCTGAAACACCGCTACCAGCGCCGCCTTACACGCACGCTGGACTATCGCCCTGTAACCATCCTCGTAATCGTCGGTGTGATCGTCGCCACGGCGCTAATGTACGTAACGGCACAGCAGGAACTGGCGCCGGAAGAAGATCAGGGCATTCTGTTCAGCCTCGTAAAGACGCCTCCGGCCACCAACATCGACTATCTGGAGCAGGTGACGGACCACCTCTACGAGGTGTTCCAGACCGTGCCCGAGAAAGACAACGTCTTCTCGATCAACGGCATGGGCGGCGACGTGCATCAGGCATTCTCCGGCATCCTATTCAAGCCGTGGGAAGAGCGCACGCGCACGCAGTCGCAAATCCTGCAAGACCTGCAGCCCAAAGTGAACGGCATTGCCGGTGGTCAGATCCTCACGTTCGGCGAGCCCTCGCTGCCAGGCTCGACCGGCGGACCGCCAATCCAGTTCGTCATCACGACAACATCGGATTACGAGCAACTTGCGCAGGTCTTGGAGAAGATGAAGGAAGAGGCGCTGCAAAGCGGCCTGTTCATCTTTGTCGATACCGACTTGAAGTTCGATACGCCCCAGCTTGAGCTGAAGATCGACCACGCTAAGGCCAACAGCCTGGGCATCACCATGCAGGATATCGGCGCGTCACTGGCAACGCTGCTGGGCGGCAACTACGTCAACCGCTTCAATCTCTACGGCCGCAGCTATCAGGTGATCCCGCAGGTGCCGCGCGATTATCGCCTCGAACCGGACTGGATCAAACGTTACGAGATCAAGACGTCATCCGGTGCAATGGTGCCGCTATCGACCATCGTCGAGATCCGCGAGAGCGTGCAGCCGAACGCATTGACCAGCTTCCAGCAGCTTAACTCGGCAATGCTGCAGGGCGTGCCCTTCCCCGGCCGCACTGTCGGCGAGGTCATCGACTTCCTGAAGGCAAAGTCGAAAGATGTGTTCCCGGAGTCATTCTCCTATGATTTCCAGGGCGAAAGTCGTCAGTACGAACAGGAGGGCAGCCAGCTCGTCATCACCTTCATATTCGCGCTGATCGTCATCTATCTCGTTCTGGCTGCGCAGTACGAAAGCTTCCGCGATCCGTTCATCATTCTCATCGCATTGCCGACGTCTATCTTCGGTGCGTTGATACCGCTGACGTTCGGCCTCGCAACGATGAACATCTACACGCAAATCGGCCTCGTCACGCTCATCGGCCTCATCTCCAAGCACGGCATTCTGATGGTCGACTATGCCAACCATCTGCAGACCACGCAGGGCATGGGACGCCGTGAGGCAATCGAGGAAGCTGCGGCTATCCGTTTGCGGCCGATCCTGATGACGACGGCGGCGATGGTGATTGCAATGGTGCCGCTCATTTTCGCTTCGGGTGCGGGCGCTGCGTCGCGCTTCGCCATCGGTATCGTCATCGCCTTCGGCATGACGATCGGCACGCTGTTCACGTTGTTTGTGACACCTGCGGTATACACCTACATCGCGCGCGAGCATCGCCGCGACGCTTCAGCGACGTCGCCAGATACCAATCCGGCTGCACCTCACTAGAGGTTTCCAGCGATTCTTTGCATCGCGGAAAGCCTCTAGCCGTTTTGTTTGTCGTGCTTCTTGTCAGAAAACCGGTTCCCACTTTTCCGGAAGCACTCTGAGCTGAGGGGCTGCCGACCAGAAAGCACAAGACCGACGCAGGCACATGCTGCGTCGGTCTTTCTTATGCCGCAGGGCGCTGCTCGCGCCGCATTGCCAGCACGCCGTGGCGCGGCGCAAACAGAAACGCCAGCACAAACGCAAATGCCTGCACCAGCACGATGCACGGACCGGTTGCCCCATCGATGTGGAAGCTGAGTAGCGTTCCAATGACGCATGAACCGATCGCAACCGCGGCCGCAATCATCAGCATGCGCGAAAAACGGTTGGTCAACAGATAGGCCGTTGCGCCGGGGGCAATAAGCATCGCAACAACAAGGATGATGCCGACCGCCTTGATCGACGCGACGATGGTCAACGCCAGCAGCACCAGCAGCCCGTAATGGATCACCGAGAGCGGCAATCCCACCGCCCGCGCCTGAGCCGGATCGAAACAGTAGAGCAGCAGGTCACGCCATTTCGCTATCACGATAAGCAGCGTTATTCCGGCGATGATGCCCACTTCGACAAGATCGCGCGGCGTGATGCCCAGCATGTTGCCGAACAGAATGTGATTCAGGTGCTGGTCGGTTTCCACCTTCGAAAACAGCACCAGACCGAAGCCGAACATGCCGGAAAACACGATGCCCATCACCGTGTCTTCCTTCACGCGGCTGTTCTCCTTCAGGTAGCCGGTTGCCACCGCGCAGAATAGCCCGGCCGCGAACGCGCCAATCGCCAACGGCAGCCCCAGCACGAACGAGAGCACGACGCCCGGCAGCACCGCGTGCGAAATGGCATCGCCCATCAGCGACCAGCCCTTCAGCACCAGATAGCACGACAGCACCGAGCACACCGCGCCGATCAAAACGGCCCCCAGCAGCGCCCGCTGCATGAAGGCGTAACCCAGCGGCTCGGCGAAGAAGCTCCACACCTCTGTCATGGGATCGCCCCCTCAGACGAAGCGGACGACTGACGACGGCGCCCGGCCAGCACGCCATGCTTGGGCGCCAGATAGAATGCCGCCAAGAACAACAGCGTCTGCAGCGTGACGATGAGGCCGCCGGTTGCGCCATCAAGAAAATAGCTGATGTAGGCTCCGAAGAAGCTCGTTCCCGCTCCGATAAGAACACTCAGAATAATCAGGCGCCCGAACCGATCCGTGAGCAGGTAGGCGGTAGCGCCCGGCGTCACCACCATGGCGATCACCAGACACGCGCCCACCGTTTGCAACGCCGCCACCGTGCATGCCGCCAGCAGCGTGAAGAACACGATCTTCAGCGCGAACGCGTTGATGCCAACCGTGCGGGCGTGGGTTTCGTCGAAGAACACAACCACCAGGTCGCGCCATTTAGCGATCAGGATCGTCAGCGAAACCGCGGCGATAATGATGACCTGAATGACGTCTTCATCCGAGATGCCAAGGATGTTGCCCAGCACGATCGTCTGGATGCTGACCGACGTCGGATAGATGGAGGCCAACAGCAAACCGGCTGCAAAGAAGGTTGTGAAAACCAACCCGATAACCGCGTCTTCGCGCAGGCGCGTGCGCTGCTTTACAAAGGCCATGCCCAGCGCCGCCAACATGCCGGAGATGAACGCGCCCGCCGCATAAGGCAGTTGCAGCAAATAAGCGCCCGCCACACCAGGAACCACCGCGTGCCCAAGCGCATCGCCCATCAGCGACCAGCCTTTGAGCATGAGAAACGCCGACAGGAATGCGCACACCGCGCCGACAAGCGCGCTGACAAACATTGCTTTCAGCATGTAGTCGTAGAGAAACGGAGCGATCAGTTCCTGCATCACGCGCCCTTGTCCGTGCGTCGCAACGGTTCTTCCTCAGGCCCGCCCTCGCCGTAGTAAACCACGGGGCGTTCGTCATCCGTCAGCACCGTTACGCTACGGGCATCGTGATCGTCGTGGAGATCGCCACCCGCTATGCGGAAGCTGCGCAGCACGCCGCCAAATGCCCGCTCCAGATTCTGCGGTGTGAAGGTGGTTGCCGTTGGCCCCGACGCAAGAACGGTTCGGTTCAGCAGTACGACCTGATCGCAGAAATCCGGCACACTGCCGAGGTTGTGTGTTGAAACCAGCATCAGGTGACCGCTGGCGCGCAATTGACGCAACAGCTCGATGATGGCCGTCTCGGTTTTCACATCGACGCCGGTGAAGGGCTCATCCAGCAGAATGACCGGCGCTTCCTGCGCCAGTGCCCGGGCCAGAAACACGCGCTTCTTCTGCCCGCCCGAAAGTTCGCCAATCTGATGGTGGCGGAACCGGAGCATGTTCACTCGCTCCAGCGATTCCGTCACCTTCTCTTTGTCCTTGGCTGTGGGGATGCGCAGAAAGTTCATGTGGCCATAGCGGCCCATCATCACCACATCTTCCACCAGTACGGGGAAGTTCCAGTCGACTTCCTCGCTCTGCGGAACATATGCAACGCAGCAGCGCTTCAAAGCCTGATTTACGGACAGGCCGCAAATGCGAACCTCGCCGCGCGAAGGCCTCACGAACCCCATGATGGCCTTGAAGAGCGTGGACTTGCCGCTGCCGTTGACGCCAACGAGACCGCAGATTGTGCCGGCGCCAAGTTCGAACGTTGCGTCCAGCAGCGCTGTCACCCCGCTGGGATAGGCCACGGTGACGTCGCGCACCGATAACGATGCGACGACGCCTTCTGCTCCGCTCGCTCCCGCCAGAAACACCGGAGCAGAACTCATAAACCGAAGCCCTTGGCTACAGTTCCAACAGTCGTTTCAAGCAGGTCGAGGTATGTCGGCACCGGGCCACCCTCTTCGCTAAGGGAGTCAACGTAAAGCACGCCACCATAACGCGCGCCGGTTTCCTTGGCGACCTGCCGCGCAGGCTTGTCCGACACGGTGCTTTCACTGAACACCACCGGAATGCCGTTCTTGCGCACCTCATCAATCACACGACGGACCTGCTGCGGGCTGCCCTGCTGATCGGCATTGATCGGCCACAGATAAAGTTCGCGCAGATCATAGTCCCGGGCGAGATAGCTGAAGGCGCCCTCGCTCGTCACCAGCCAGCGCTGTCCTTCCGGAATACCGGCCAGGCGCTCACGCAGCGGCTTGTCGATCGCCTTGATGCGCTCCGAATAAGCGGCAGCGTTGCGGTTGTAGACCTCAGCGTTATCCGGATCGCGCTCAACCAGTGCCTTGCGGATATTCTCAACGTAGATCAGCGCGCTGCTCGGCGACATCCACGCGTGCGGGTTGGGCTTGCCGGAGTAGGCACCCTCGGTGATGCCCATCGGCTCGATGCCATCGCTCACCACCACGCTCGGAACATCGCTGATGTTCTGGAAGAACTTCTCAAACCAACGCTCAAGATTGAGGCCATTCCACAGCACCAGATCGGCGGACTGCGCCTTCACGATGTCGCCGGGCGTCGGATCATAATCGTGGATTTCAGCGCCGGGCTTGGTGATCGATTCAACAACCGCAGCGTCACCGGCGACGTTCTTGGCGATGTCGGCGATCACCGTGAATGTCGTCACCACCTTCAACGGCTTATCCCGCGCCGCCGACGATGGCGTTGCGACTCCAAGCGTGACAGCCGTCACAAGCAGTGCCGCAGCACCGGCGAACATTCTTCTATTCAACCGCAATGGCGATCTCCGATCCTCGAGGTTGCATCCAACACCAGCCGGGCGCGACGAGGCACGCTCCGAAACCAGCAAAGCCACTCCTCTTTATTGCAAATGATTGGCATTTGCAATTGATCAATGCAGGCGCGCGGCAAGCAGCCTGGTCCACTCGTCGCCTCCATCCTTTTTGGATGGAGCTACGACACCAACCTGCTCTCAACATGGGTTGGCGCCACACGCGCGGTGCGGCGTTGAACTCACCTGTTTCGATGATGAGATCTTGTACGCGGTTTGTGTCAGGAGGCGTGCGTTGACGCTTCAGCGTCCTCGCCCAGGTCGCCGAAAAAGACCATCGCCGATTTGCCAACCTTCTTGGCGCGATACATGGCGATGTCGGCGTTGCTCAGGATCTCCGGTGTCGCAACGCCATCCGATGGAATGAAGACGATGCCTATCGAGACACCGACATCGTGGCCGATGCCATCCACCCATATCCTGTTGCTCAGCGAAGCAAGCAGACGTGCACCCAGCGCTTCAGCGCCTGCACGGTCCACATCGTTGACCAGCATCGCAAACTCATCGCCGCCCAGCCGCGCAAGAATGTCAGACGGCCGCGTGATGCGCTTGAAGCGCTCAGCAACGACCTGCAGAACACTGTCGCCGATGGTATGGCCGAACGTGTCGTTGACGCTCTTGAAGTCGTTCAGATCGAGCAAAAAGAAAGCATGCTGACTGTTTGGATCATGCGTCTCATTTAGACGCTCCAACACAGCGCGTCTGTTGGCCAGATCCGTAAGTGGGTCACGCAAGGCCTGCTTGCGCAATTCCTGCATCTGCTGGTCAATCACAACCGCACGTTCGCTCTCAACCCGGACTTCGCGCAGCCGCCGAATAACGAAAGCCACAACACAGATCGCGAGCAGGCAGGTTAGGCCAATGGCCTCAGCCACGGTTACGCGCTGTTCTTCAAGACCCGAGGCGCCTGCGAAATAGAAGAGGTCAAACTCGATGCACAGCAGCAGGCCGACTGCGAATATGCTCGCAACAAGCAAAGCGTCATGGAGGCTCGTCCATGGGTTGCTGGCAATGGCTCTCCACATGGAGTTCCTATTCGTCACGAGGTCCTCCATGACCGGATATGAAGCCAACGTACACGACGCAACTCAAGAAACTGTAAAGTGCAGTGGAGGGCTCGGGATATTTGTCGGGCCTTCGCACCCCTGACAGTTCGAGCTGCCACCTGCACACGCTTGCGTCGAATCAGATAAGGCGCATTCCTTGACGTTGCAAAACGCAAAGCGCGGGACGTAGGGAGCGTGGCGAAAGCAGGACGAAACCGGCTGGCCGCATGCTGCACGGTGGCGCTACTCGCGCTCGCCGGCGGCAACCCTGCTGCAGGGTCGCCTTACGATGCGCAGTGTTGTGCCGATCTCGAACGCCGCATCGCCGATCTTGAGGAGCAAGCCGCCAGACGCGGCAACAAGACCGTTTCAGTGACGGTCACCGGCCTCGTCAACAACGCCATTCTAACCTGGGATGACGGTGCCGAAAGCAACGCCTACGTCGTCACCAATGACAATCAGCGCTCCCGATTCAGCTTCGTCGGCAAGGCAAGCATCACACCGCTGCTGGAGGCCGGATACGCGCTGGATATCGGTCTCCGGGCCGCCAACTCAAAGCTGGTCACACAGCTGAACGACGGCGATCTGATTTCGCCCGGCTTTAATCTGCGCAGTTCCGTCTGGTATCTCCGCCACAAGCTCTACGGCGCGATTTTTGTCGGCAGCACGTTCTCTGCAACCGACCGCATCGCAAATTCAAACGTCACGCAGACAAGTTCGTTCGACCAGTACTCAGCACCGGAGAACGCCGGCCTGGGCATGTACCTGCGGTCGAGCAACAACGGTCTCATGACGCACAGCCTGCTCAACTGGCGGCGCATCATCGGCGCGGGCGGCGACCAACCCGGCGAGAGTCAGCGCGGCTTCAATCAGATCAAATACGTTTCCCCTACCTGGAACGGACTGACGTTCGCGTCCGACTGGGTGTTCACTGATTTCTGGGATGTCGCGTTGCGCTATCGCAAGCAGATCGCTGGCTTCGATGTTGCAGCTGGCATCGGCTATCTGCAGCTCACACCGAACTCGCACACACGCAGCGTCTGCCCTTCAACATTCATCACCAACATCGCCGATTCCACAGCCTGCAAACAGCTCCGCGGATCAATCAGCGTAAAGCATATGGATACCGGTGTGTTTGCCAACATCGGCGCCAATCACACCTTCGACGGCATCGCAGCCAAGACCACCCGTTACGAGAATAGCGGCATCAACAGTGGTCAGGGTTTTCTTGCTGCGCAGGCTGGCATTGAACGGCAGCTATCGCCGCTCGGGAACACGACGCTGTATGGCAGTTACTATATGTTTGATGGTGGCGCAGCGTCCGTCCTGCCGGTTGGCCCCAGTGACCCGCTTAACCCGACCGGAACTGGCACCTGGGGCGTCTGGCATTCCAGCGTTGAAATGTGGGGCGGTGGGTTGGCTCAAGGCATCGATGAAGCCGACATGATCCTTTACCTCACCTATCGGCACGTCAGCGGTGACCTGACACTGCGAGAGTTGCAAGCAGGTGCTGCAACGGGCGCGATCGCGCGTACACCGATCGACAGCCTGCAACTATTCCTGAGCGGCGCCGTCATAAAGTTTTGAGTTCGATTGCCCGTGCGGTGAGCTCTGATGCGCGCTGATCAGAGCGCCTATCCCTGCGCCTCGGCCAGAACCTGCGCGATCGTTTCTGCTGTCTTGCGCATTTCGTCGTCGGTCAAGGTCGGGTGGACGAGGAACATCAGACTCGTTTCGCCCAGTTCGCGCGCAATCGGCAGACCGTGCTCTGGCCGCAGTCCGGTATCATCAAACGCGCGCTCCAGATAAACCTCGGAACACGATCCTTGATAGCAGGGCACACCCCGGGCAACGATCTCGCTCACAATGCGGTCGCGCGACCATCCATCAGCCAGATTTTCCGGCCGCACGTAGGCATAGCACTTGTATTGCGCATGGCGATTGCCGGTGTTGCTGCCCGCCAGCGTCGGCACGCGGACGACACCGTTCGCCCCGGCAAATGCCTGCAGCGCGCCGTGAACGATCGCTGCGTTGCTCTCGCGGCTACGCGTCCACTCATCCATCAGGCGAAGCTGGTTGCGGCCAAGAACCGCCTGCATCTCGCACATGCGCCAGTTCGTGCCAAAGCTCTCATGCAGCCAGCGGAAGCCCGGCGGATGCGCCCGCTCATACACGGCTTCCCAGCTCTTGCCGTGATCCTTGAACGACCACATGCGGGACCACAGTTCGCGGTCATTGGTTGTCACCATGCCGCCTTCGCCGCCCGTGGTCATGATCTTGTCTTGGCAGAACGACCAGGCACCAACATGGCCAATGGTGCCTACAGAGCGCCCCTTGTAGCGGGCACCGTGAGCCTGCGCGCAATCCTCGATCACCTTAAACCCGCGCCGCGCCGCCAGTTCCATCAGCGGGTCCATATCGCAGGGCCAACCGGCCAGATGCACGGGAATCACGGCCTTCGTTTTTGGCGTCAGCACCGCTTCAACGGTTTCAGCCGTGATGTTGCCGCTGTCCCTGTCGACTTCGGCGAATACCGGCGTCGCACCAGCGTTCACCACACAGCTTATCGAAGCGATAAACGTGCGCGGCGTGACAACTACCTCGTCACCCGAGCCAATGCCCAGACCATGCAAAGCCAGATCCAGCGCCAGCGTGCCGTTTGCCAGCGCTATTGCATGCGCAGCGCCGCTCCATTCTGCGAACTCGCGCTCAAACTCACGGCCTTCTTCACCGGTCCAGTAGTTGACCCGGTTAGAACGCAGCACGCGCGAGACGGCCTCGATGTCCTGTTCGGTAAATGACGGCCAAGGAGAGAAGGGCGTGTTGAGCATGGGGCACTTCAATTATTGACGATGTTCAGGCGCAAGCCGTGCAGGCACGCCGATGTAGGTTCCAGCTGAGGCAAGATCGCAGACGACCGCAGCGCCAACGCCGATCAAAACATCGTCGGCGATACGCACGCCTTGCCTGACCGCGCACCCGGTGCCCAGCCATGTCCGCACCCCCGTGACCACGCCACCTGAAAGCGTGGCGCCCGGTGCAACATGGGAGGCTTCACCGATAACGCAATCATGGTCGATGCGCGCGCCCGTGTTGACGATGCAGGCGTCGCCTATGCTGGCACCGGCATTGATGACCGCGCCGGCCGTGACCACGACGCCATCTCCCAGCTTGGCAAAGCGGCTGACGACCGCAGACCTGTGCACCAACGTAGGCATAGCAAACCCCGCACCGCGGAGCGATGCGAACAATCTTTGGCGGCGTTCATTGTTGCCAATCGCCACGCAAGCCAGCGGCCATTCATCTAGCAGGGTTTCGGCCAGCTGCAGCGGCCCAAGAACCGGAATCCCGATATCGACATCGGGACCCTGTGGCGCGTCATCAAGGAAGGCGATGGTGCGGAAGCCCAGTTCCAACGCAACGTCAGCCACTACCCTGCCGTGCCCGCCTGCTCCGAGAATCAGCAGCCCGCGGTTCATATCGTCGGCTGTTCCTTCCGGGTACCGGTGAATTTCGGCATCGTCGCTTCGCCTTCAGCCGATACACCGGTGCGCTTCAGCACCATGAGCACTGTAAGTCCGATAATGCGCAGATCCAGCAACGCCGACCGGTTGTCCACATACCAGACATCGAGGTCAAACTTGCTCTCCCAGGACAGAGCATTGCGGCCATTGACCTGCGCCCAGCCTGTAAGACCGGGCCGCACTTCCTGGCGACGCGCCTGATGGGCACTGTAAAGCAGCACGTACTCCATCAGCAGCGGGCGCGGGCCGACGAGGCTCATGTCGCCCTTCAGAACATTCCAAAGCTCAGGCAGTTCGTCGATGCTGGTTGCGCGCAGAAACCGCCCGGCAGCCGTAAGCCGCTGCGCATCCGGCAGCGGATTGCCATCCGCACCCAGCTTGTTCGACATGGTGCGGAATTTGACGATCTCAAACGGCTCGCCGTTCAAGCCAGGGCGCCGCTGACGGAACAGAATGGGGCGGCCCATAGAGCAGGCGACACAAATGGCGCCGATCAGCATCAAAGGGGCGAGCACGATACCACCCGTCAGCGCGCCGACAATGTCCATGAGCCGTTTCAACATTCACGGTCTTCCGGTTCAGATTTCAACCGTCGGACACTCGCATCATCCTGCATTTCAGATCAATGATGCTTCCGCTCTGATCGGCCTCATGCTACCGGAAATCATGCGCCTGAGCCGGTTTCCTAAACCGACGCCGGCTATCGCCGATCTACCGGGGCGCCCCGGGGCATGCCAACTTCCTGAGCGGCCGAAGACGAACTCTCTCCGCCCAACGCGCTAGGCGTTTTCTACCGACACTCCGCTCGGCCCCGTCACGAAGCCGCACTGGCGTCGGCGTCGGGCTGCCAGTGCCGGTGGGCGGCATGTGTCGAAATCGTCAGATTGGGCTCTGTACCAAACCCTTTGACCACTCGCAGCCTTACAGAAGCACCTTTGGCGCTGTCAGCAGCGCGTTACTTCTTCGGCCAGCGCGCGATACGGGCGCCAACAGCGGCTCAGCCGAGTTTCGAACGGCATATTGCCATCGACGCCGGAAGCCGAGACTGAGCTGCGCAATTTGCTCCGCAACTCTTCGACCAGCTGGTCGATCACCTGGTGTTGCCGGGACAGGCTTTGCTGCAAGGCAACAATAGCAAGCCAACGAACCAACACCCATCTCGCCCGAAACCCGGGGTTGCCCACCGGGTTTCGGGCTAAGGTCACGCCGCGTAGGGATTAGTATCCCGGCGGGCACCAGGATTCGGTGGCGGACTTGCAGGACACGGGGAATGCCTTGACCATCTTCTCAGCAGCAGCCCATTCGGACTTCGAAATGCTGCTGTTGTTGTTCTTGTCCATAGCCTGGAACTGCGGAACCGGGTCGATGCCCAGCTTGCCAGCGTTGGCTTCCCACTCGGTCTGGGCGATCGTGCCGCTGCCGTCGGTGTCGATTACCTTGAACTGCTCAGTCCAGTCAGCGGCGAGTGCAGCCGAACCAGAAAGCGCCAGAGCAGCAGCGATAGCGACCCATTTTTTGGCCATTGCGTTTTCTCCCTACATATTCGCCGGGCATTGCGCGCGACGTTCAGTCGCCGAATTTTAGCGACCTTATAACGGGCACCTTGTCGCGACATTTTATCAATGGCACACGTTCCAAATCCGGCCGGGACATACTGGTAGGAGGTGCCAAAACCCCTGAATTCAGTAACATTTTGTTGCTGGCTTTTAGTCATGCGACTTTTTGCGCTGCACTCAAAAACGCAGCATTTTCCACCTGGTTAGCAGGCGCAAAAACGTCCGACCACGGACGTATCCATGGCTATCAATGCGAAAAAGAAGGAGGTTCTGAAAATCTATCTGAAAAGATAGTGGCGCACCGGGGAAGATTCGAACTCCCGACCCCCAGATTCGTAGTCTGGTGCTCTATCCAGCTGAGCTACCGGTGCTTGTCTGCGATTTAAGGGGACGCAGCGGCCCAACAACACATGCTCGGCGAGCATTGCGCTGCCGAAGTGCGACACTACTAATCGCTACTGGCGCCAGAAGCAAGGGGCTTAACAGCACGAATTGCGACGGCATGAAAATGCCGCAGAATTGCTGGCTCACCCTGCAAGCAATGCTCTCTCTTTGCTGCATCCGCACAATGCAGGCCTAGACCACGCTCCGATCCGGAATCTCGAACTGGAAAACGGCACCGGCCTCGGATTCCAGCAGCCGCACCTGACCACCGTGCACCCCAACCAGCTCAGCCGTTATGGCAAGCCCGAGGCCCGTGCCGCCCTTGCGCTGCGAGCCCGTGAAGGCCTCGAACAGATGCTGCCGCGCCTTCACCGGCACGCCAGGCCCGTTGTCCCGCACGTCCACGATGACGCGACGCCCTTCGCGCCGGGCACGGACCTCGATTTCGCCACGCGCGCCGCGTTCCTGCTCGGAAGACCCCGCCAGGGCCTCCACGGCATTTCGGGCCAGGTTCGACAAAATGCGGAACAGATGCTCACGGTCTGCGTCGATCCGCAGATTTTCATCGACGTCGAATTTCCAGTCGATGTCGTCACGCGGCAGCCCCAGCGCATCGCCAACCTCGGCGACCAGCGGCTTGAGGCGTAGAAGCTCGCGCCGGGGCGCGGCTTCCTCAGCTCGGCCAAAGCGCAACGTATCGGTGCAGAAGCTGATCGCACGGTCGAGCGAGGCAATCAGCTTGGGCGCAAACCGCTGCACGGTCGGGTCCGGAATTGCCGTCAGGCGATCTGACAGAAGCTGCGTATTGGCCAGCATGCCCCGCAGATCGTGATTGATCTTGCTCACCGCCAAGCCTAGCTGAGCCAGACGCGTCTTTTGCAGCAGCGCGCCCGAGAGTTGCTTTTGCATTTCAGCCAGCTCGCGCTCGGCAATGCCGATTTCGTCGTGGCGCCCCGATGGCACAATAATGCGGGCCGGGTCTTCCGGCGCCTGCCCGAAATGCACCATCGCTTCGGTGATGCGCATCATCGGCCGCACCAGCAAACGGCTCAGCGCAAAATAGACCAGCGCCGCGGTCAGCAGCGAAATGACAGCCGAAACCGCGAGAATGTTCATCGCGTAGGTTTTCAGCGCCGCCTTGAGCGGAGCCTCGGGCATGATCACCTCGACAAGGTCATCCCGATTGTCGCCGATGCTGCCCAACACACGGATAACGCGCCCCTCAGGCGCAACCAGCGCGCTCAGCGCATCACCCACCTGCTCGAACTTCAGCTTCACGTTTTCCCACCAGCTCTCCGGCTGCTGGCGCAAATCGAAATGGGAATGGATGGCCACCTGCGGATCAACCGGCAACACCAGCCGGCGCACACCGTGCCGTCGCGAGGCTATCGCCTTCACTTGCGCGGTGCGCAACATCTCGGCCCGCAGCCCGGCCGGCACGTCGCCTCCCGGATAGCCTTCGGCGGCAAGGGTGGCGAGTTGGGCTGCGGTTAAACGCTGGTTGAGCCAGTCAACGCGGAAGGTGGAAATTGAGGGCAGGAAGATCAGCACTTCAGCCAGCATGACGAACAGGCCGGTCAGAAGCAGAAGCTTGCCTGGCAAGCCGATATAACGCCAGCGCTTCAGATAGCCCGGCTTGCGTCCCGTCAAACCATCGGCACGCCCCGGCCCAGCCTCTTGGGGGCTCCCCGCCTCATCTTTCAGCTCGCGGAGCACGCGCTTCCTTTCACTGGCCGCAACTCATCGGATCTTAGCAAGCAGACCTATAAACTTGCGTAAGGCCGGGCTCGCCAGATTAGCGGCATAGTAACTGCTGGCCACACGCTTGTTGATCTCGCCCAGCGTTGGCGATGGCAAGTTCCACCTGACCATAGCCTTCATGTCGAGCCCGCGCGCGATCGCCAATGCCCATGGCTGGATAAGTTCGCCCGCGCGCGATCCGGCAATCCCAGCGCCCAGAATGCGACCCGTCGGCGTCGTGACGACCTTGACGTGCCCCGCCGCAATTCCCTCCGCCTGCGCGCGCTCATTCTCGCGATAGGGCCAGCGCAGAACGTGGATTTTCCTGTTGCGCTTTTTTGCTTCGTCTTCCGTCAGGCCGACATAGGCGAATTCCGGTTCGGTGAAGACGGCCCGCGCGAGAAGGCTGGTATCGACACTTGCAGGCACAGCCATCAGAGCGCGCGATATCACGACAGCGGCATGATGCTCCGCGGTATGAGCATACAGCGGCGCGCCAGTGACCGACCCAACCGCAAAAACGCGCCGGTTGCTGGTTCTCAGCCCGCTGTTGAGCTGCAGGCCGTTGGCGTCATGGCGGATGCGCGCCACATCGAGCCCGAGATTATCGATCGCTGGCTTGCGCTCAGCAGCGATCAGCAAGTGGCTACCCTCAACAACATGCTGCTCGCCGTTCACGCTGACCTTGACGCGAACACGGCCGAGATCGCCTTCCACTGCATCCACGTTGGCATTCTGGTGCACGCCGACGCCTTCTTCGCCCAGCTGGTCAAATACCGTTTGCGTCAGCTCAGCATCTTCATCCGGAAGTATCGGCTTGCGATTGAGTACGATGACATTCGCGCCCAGCCGGCTATAGGCCTGCGCGACCTCAAGTCCCGCAGCGCTGCCACCGATTACAATCAAGCTGTGCACCGGGATGATGTTTTCGAGGATCGAATCTGTGGTGAAGTAAGGCGTGCTTTGCAGTCCGGAAATTTCCGGCATTGACGGTGTCGTGCCCGTAGCGATGACAAAACGGCGAGCCTTGATGCGATATTCGCCCGCCTGCACGGTGCGCCGATCGATGAAGCGCCCCGCTGCCTGAATGACTCGCACCCCAAGGCCGGCAAATCGCTCAGGGGCGAAATTAGGCGTCACCTTCCCGACCGCTGACGAAATATAGGCGTTCACTGCCCGCATATCGACGACGGGCTCAGCCCCGGTAATTCCCACCATCGCTGCCGTGCGTATGGCATAGGCACGGGCGCCGGCCACAGCCAGGGCTCGCAGGGGAATACATCCGGAGTTCAGTGCCTGACCGCCAAACCGCTGGCCTTCAACCAGCACGACAGTGCGGCCCAGCGCGGCTGCCGAGGTGGCAACCGCCAGCCCCGCAGGCCCAGCACCTATAACGCAAATGTCGGCGTTAACTATTTCGCCGTGCTCTTCCGGGGCATTGACCAGCGCGTCCCCGGACTGAGATGCCGCCATTTCCATGCCCCCCGAAATTCCGGCCCCACGTTAAGGTCAGTCGCTATCCCACAGGAGACCGCAAACCTTACCCATATGCTATCGGCATATCAGATTTGCCATTTCCCGGGCCGGGGCGCACCCGCTTTACTGACTGAAGCGTGGATTAATCTGCCATCAGGCTGTACGTTGACTTGCGCGCGGCCAGCCCGTATAAGCCGCGCCTAATCCTTGAAGCTTTGCGCTCCCGGGCTTGACCGAAAGGTTGGCGGGGGTGCTTGTTTTTTTACTGCGGACTTTGGAGCTGTATCGTGAAGCGCACTTATCAACCAAGCCGGCTCGTCCGCAAGCGTCGCCACGGCTTCCGCAAGCGGATGCAAACCGTTGGTGGCGTTCGCGTGCTTGCACGTCGCCGCGCAAAGGGCCGCAAGCGCCTGTCGGCGTAATCTGGTGGAGCACACGCTCCAGCAGTCTTTGTGCGTAGTCCTATCTGGGTTCTGCGCCGTGGCACCACCTACCTTAAAAAAACGCAGAGAATTTCTCTGGGTTAGAAACGGCCGCCGCCACAGTGCGGCCGCTTTCGTTCTTGAGGCACGCCCCCGGCAGAATGTCGCAGGGGCGGATGCTCAAGCACGCTTCGGCTACACCGTTTCCAAGAAAGTTGGCGGCGCCGTTGTACGCAATCGCGTGCGACGGCGTTTGCGCGCGCTCACCGCCGCCCTGGCGCCCGAGCAGACCCTTCCCGGCTTCGATTATGTGCTGATCGCTCGCTCCGCCGCCGTAGAGCGAGACTTCACCGCCCTGAAGAACGATCTGGATGTCGCGCTGGCGCGCATTCACCAACCCTCGGGGCAAAAACGCCGGGGTTCGAAGAACCCATGATTTCCGGCTTTGCGTTGAGGTGCTCTCGGGGTATTTGCACATGCTCTCCCCCGCAGGTGCGCCTCCAGGCGCGCTGGACGCGAGTGACCGCCGGCTCCATGGGCCGAAACAGACGGCGCTGAGGACCGATGCAGTGAAAGATCCCGATCACCAGAAGAATCTCATCCTGGCCGTCGTCCTGTCGATGATGGTGCTGCTTGGCTGGCAGCTTTTTTATGCCGGCCCCCAAATGCGCGAAGAGCAGCAGCGCCAGCAGTCCCAGCGCGAACTGAGCCAACAGCCTGAACAGGCTGCTGCCAGCAACAAGGACGGCTCCGTTCCAGCGGCTCCGGCAGCCGCCGGAGCAGTTCCCGGAGCAGGCGCACCGGTCGCCGCCAACCTGCCGCGCGCAGAGGCCATCGGCCTGTCGCCGCGCGTCGAGATCGACACGCCTTCGCTGAAGGGCTCGGTTGCCCTGCGCGGCGGTCGCTTCGATGACGTCGTGCTGGTGAAGTATCACGAGACGGTAGACCCCACGAGCCCGAACGTCGTGCTGTTCTCGCCCAGCGAAAGCCAGCATCCGTACTTCGCGGAATATGGCTGGGTTCCCGCTGCTGGCACCGACACCAAGGTTCCTGATCGTGACACGCTCTGGCAGCTCGCCAGCGGCACCACCCTGACACCGTCGTCGCCGGTCACGCTCTCCTGGGACAATGGCCAGGGCCTAACCTTTACACGCACGATCTCGGTCGATGACCGTTACATGTTCAAGATCGTCGACGAGGTCGAGAACAAGTCCGGCGCCGAAGTCGCGCTGGCGCCGTATGCGCGCGTGCACCGCTACGGCACGCCGAAAATCGAGAACAACTGGATCCTGCACGAAGGCCTCATCGGCGTCATCGGCAAGCAGGGTGAGCAGCGTGCCAGCTATGCCGACGCGCGCGACGAGCCAACCCGCGTTTTCGATCCTGCCATCGGCGGCTGGATCGGCTTCACTGACAAATACTGGGCCGCCACCGTCATTCCTGACCAGACGGCACAGTATCGTGCGCAGTTCTCCGGCAACATGCCGAAACTGCCTAGCGAGCAGCCGTCCTATCAAACCGACTATATGCGCGACGCCATCCGCGTTGCGCCCGGTGCGAAGGCCGAAGTTGAATCGCAGCTCTTCGCCGGCGCGAAGCAGATGCAGCTTCTGCAGCACTACCAGAACACCGGCATCCTCCAGTTTGACCTGCTGATCGACTGGGGCTGGTTCTTCTTCATCACCAAGCCGCTGTTCCAGTTGATGGAGTGGATCAACTCCCACGTCCATAACTTCGGCATCACCATTCTGATCCTGACCGTTCTGGTGCGCCTCGCCTTCTTCCCGCTGGCCAACAAGCAGTTCGCTTCCATGGCCAAGATGAAGAAGCTGCAGCCGCAGATGGAGCAGATCCGCGATCGCTTCAAGGACGACAAGGTCCGCCAGCAGCAGGCGCTGATGGACCTCTATCGCAAGGAAAAGGTGAACCCGGTTGCCGGCTGCTTGCCTATCCTGTTGCAGATCCCGGTGTTCTTCGCACTGTACAAGGTGCTGTACATCACCATCGACATGCGGCACGCGCCGTTCTTCGGCTGGATCAAGGATCTCTCTGCGCCCGATCCGACGTCGATCTTCAATCTGTTCGGACTGCTGCCCTACTCGGTGCCGGAGTTCATGCACATCGGCATCTGGCCGCTGATCATGGGTGTCACGATGTGGCTGCAAATGCAGCTCAACCCGCAGCAGCCTGATCCGATCCAGCAGAAGATCTTCAACTGGATGCCGGTGCTGTTCACCTTCCTGCTGGCCTCGTTCCCGGCCGGTCTGGTGATCTACTGGGCATGGAGCAATACGCTGTCGCTCGCCCAGCAGTACTACATCATGAAGAAGCAGGGCGTTGAGGTTCACCTGGCGGGCAACCTCTCCCGCCAGTTCAAATCCCTGGCCTCGACGGCTGAAAAGGGCGCTGGCCTCATCAAGAAGCGCCCCGACAAGGAATAACGGCGAAGCGCGCAATTAAAGCGCTTCACACCACCTTAAAGGCGCTCCGCTTATCAATCGGCGGGGCGCCTTTTGATTATGGGCATCGGCGATCGCATCTCTAGAATGCATCGCGCGCCGCACAGCTGAGTTGCTCCAACGTCGCCGGGAAGGAAGCCGAACGTGAACGACGAGTTCGACCCATCGCTGATCGCCGCCGGAGACCAGCTTTTTGAGCGGCGCTGGCAGCTCCTGAAAAGCCTTCCTGCGCTGGAGTTCCTGCCCTCCGCCGACCGTCCCGAAATCGCCTTCGCGGGCCGTTCCAACGTCGGCAAGTCGAGCCTGATAAACGCGCTGGTGCGCCAGAACGGTCTGGCTCGCACGTCCAACACACCGGGCCGCACGCAGGAACTGGTGTACTTCGAAAGCGATGGCGATCCGCTCTACATCGTTGACATGCCGGGCTATGGCTACGCGCGCGCGCCGGGCGACAAGGTGGCGACATGGGGCCGTCTGGTGATGGACTATCTGCGCGGGCGGCCGACGCTGGCGCGCGTGTTTCTGCTGATCGACTCCCGCCATGGGTTGAAGCCCACCGACCTGCAGATCGCTGACATGCTCGACACGTCAGCCGTCACCTATCAGCCGGTGCTGACCAAGGCCGACAAGATCAAGCCGCACGAGTTGCAGAAGGTGATTGCGGAAACTTCGAAGGCACTGGCAAAGCATCCCGCTGCGTTCCCGCGCATCATTGCCACGTCGTCGGAAAAGGGCCTCGGCATTCCGGAGCTGCGCGCAACCATCGCCGAGATCATGCAGGACCGCGCCTAGCGCATTTCCCTATTGCGCGCTCGGCGGCCGGCTCTCCAAAGGAGAGAGCAGCGCGCACCAATCAGCGCCAGCGGCTGGCGCCGCGCAGCGGTGTCGCTGGCGCAAAATAAAACTTTATCCGATCAAGCTTCCGATCACGCTCACCACGCCTTCACCGAACTTGGCCAGCAAGCCGCCCACAATGGCGGCCGCACCCCAGCCAGCCCAGCGCGTCGCCGTCTGCGCATAGTTGGTGCGCACCCGCACGGTGATGACCTGATCGGGCAGCGCCGTCTCCGCCGCCAGACCATCGGCACCAACAGTGCGTGCCGATATGATGAGCTGCAGCCGCTTGCGTCCGGTGTCACGCGGCGTCACATGCCAGCGCCAGCTCGCAAAATCATCCGCCGACATCAGCATAGATTTTTCGATCCACTGCGTCTCGGGCGAAGCGGTCTCGATGAAAAAGCCACCATCGGGCGCACGTAGCCGCACTGACATCGCTTTGGTGACAGTGACGTCGTGCTGATAGACAGCGCCACCGCCCTGCAAGCCGTCCGCCAGACGCTGCACATCGGCGCGCGCAATACGCACTTCAATCAGCGCCGGAATGCTGACGCGCATGACGCGCGGAATATTCTCAACGAGCTGACCTACTTCCGCCCGCGGGGCCCGAGCCATCGGCGCGCCAGCAGCAGGGCCGGCATTAGCACCGCCGCGCGGCGGACGCTTATCGAACGGCACGACCTCACCCCGGCCGGGCGGCACAGGAGCAGGCGGCATCGGCGCTGGAACGCGCGCTTCCGGTTCCGGCCAGGGCGCAAGCGGCGGCGGACCGGGGCGAACCTGCTCGGGTTCAGGTGGTGCCGGTGAACGTCTCAGATATGCCTGTGGCCCGGCCGATGGATCTACCGGCAACGCAGCCGAAGGCACGGACGGCATTGGCGGCCGCGGTGCGGGCGGGCGGACACCAGCAGCGCCCATAGGTGGCGGTGCAGGTGGCGCGGGTGCACGTGCTGGAGGCGCAGGCGGCGGCGCCCATCCGTCATGCGCCGAGGTATGCGTTTGGGGCGGCGGACGCACCGCTGGCGGAAACGGCGCCGATGCCGGCATCGGCGGTTCATCGTAATCGTCGGCGTCCGCAAAATCGCCGTCGGCGCCGTGCGGCTCTGGCGAAGCTTCGCTGTGCGATCCGAAATCATCGAAGCGGTCGGCCTGCTGCCTATCGGCGACGCGATCAAACGAAGGGTAATCATCGCCCGATGGCAGCTGATGCCGCAGCGAGTGCTCCGGCTCATCCGCATAAGCATCATGGTCGCCAACGCCACGCGTGGAAGGCGCGTTACCGCCGGGGAACGCAGTCGTTTGCGGCGGCAGCGATGGCCGGTTCTGCGGCCGAGGCGCCGGAGGTGGCACACCATCCATCGGCTCCGGCCGACGTGGCGGCGGGCGCGAATTGACCTCGTCCGGAGTAATCTCAGGCTCCGAGGCCGGCCACGAAGCCCAAACCGGTTCCTGCCCCTGCTCGCGCCGTGCAGGCGGTGGCCCGCCGGAGAACTCGGAAAAATCTGGCGGAGGCGGCGGCGCAACACCGCGCGGAGCCGATGGCTCCAGTTGCATTCCCTGCCGCGGCGCAGGCGCTGGTGGAGGCGCTACCGGCTGATGCTCCGCTGGCTCATCGAAGCCATGATCGAAGCTGTCCTGATGCTCCGGTTCAGCGTCAAAGTCCGATGCCGCTGGCGCATGTCCCTGCAGGTCACGCGCATCCCGATACCCCGCGCCGGTGCCATCACGAGCCGGATCGTCGGCATAATGGTCTGCTGCCGCGCCTGCATAGCCAGCGATTTCGTCCTCGTCCTCAGCCGCGTAGCCATCGTGACTATCATCAGTGTTGAACGCATCGTCGCCGTGCTGCTCGACATCATCCCTGGGTGACGGTTCCGGCATGGAGTGGGCGGCAGGCTCAACCGGCCGCGCGACGACCGGCGGCACAACCGTGCGCGACTGCACCCGTTCACGCGCGCTGGCGAGAATTGATTCAGCATCCGGCGCTGGCGAAGCCGACTGAGGCGGCGGCGTTGAAACCCGCGCCTGCAGCGCCCTGATCGCGCCCTCGAAGGTCATGCCCTGCGCGCCGAGCACCTGCGCCGCCAGGCTCTTGCCGTCGCCCACGATAGCCGCCAGCACGATGGCGCCGTTGATCTCCCGGCGGCGGCCACCACGCGCAGCCGCTGCGGCCGCTTCAAGGATACGGCGCAGGTCATCCGATACGCCCAGCTCCGTGTGCTGCGCATCAGGGTGGGGCGGGATGCCAGCGAGTTGCCCATCCACCTCGCCGATCAGCTCCGCCACGTTGACGTTGCTGGCGGCAAGCACAAGCACCGCATCCGGGTCATCGCACAGCGACAGCAGGATATGCTCAAGCGAAACTTCGATATGGCCGCGCGCGCGCGCATGGTCGGTTGCCCGCGAAAGTGAGGCCGCGAGCCCGGAAGACATGGCAATACGGCTCAAATCGTCGGCAATCATGAACGGACTTCCCAAGGCGTGGCTGCTGCGGTGCGGCGGGCGTTACAGTTGCATAGCATCAACCATGCCATCTAGCAGACGAATGTGGGGGAATTCCGTTGGATTTTGCCCCCTGCGTCATTGCGCTAATCGTGGTGAGCGAAAAGCCACGGGGCTTGGCGATAGGGGGCGGGCCAGTATATGAGCAGGCCCATGGATGCATAAGGATGCAACCTAAGCCCCGGCGGCGGGAAGCCGCGCCAGACAGAAGGCCCAGGCCAGGCACATGAACACGTCGCCGTTCGTCCCGTCCCCGCACCTTCAGGCCCGCATTCTGGCCGAGGCCCTGCCGCATCTCATCCAGTATGATGAGCAGACCGTCGTCATCAAATTCGGTGGCCACGCGATGGGCGACGCGGCGCTGGCCGACGCCTTCGCCAAGGACGTCGTCTATCTCAAGCAGTCTGGCGTTAACCCGATCGTCGTTCACGGCGGTGGGCCGCAGATCGCAGCGATGCTGAAGAAGCTGGAGCTCAAGTCCGACTTCGTGCACGGGCTGCGCGTGACCGACAAGCCCACCGTCGAAGTGGTCGAGATGGTTCTCTCCGGCCTCATCAACAAGGACATCGTCTCCGCCATCAATCGGCAGGGCGGCAAGGCTGTCGGCATCTCCGGCAAAGACGCCAACCTGATGATCGCCAGCCGCATCACCGAGATGCCCGATCCGCAGTCCAACCTGATGCAAGCGGTCGATATCGGTTATGTCGGCGATCCGATCGAAGTGAATCCGCACATCGTCGATGTCATCTCGAAGTCGGACATCATTCCCGTTATCGCCCCGGTGGCCGCAAGCCGCGACGGCGAAACCCTGAACATCAATGCCGACTCGTTCGCCAGCGCATTGGCCGCGCGCATGAAGGCCAAGCGCCTGCTGCTTCTAACCGACGTGGCCGGCGTGCTCGACAAAAGCGGCGAACTCATCTCGCAGCTCACCATCGAGGAGGCGCGCGGACTCATCAAGGATGGCACGATTTCCGGCGGTATGATCCCCAAGATCGAAGGCTGCATCGAAGTGGTGGAGGCTGGCGTTGAGGCCGTCGTCATCATCGACGGGCGCGTTCCCCATTGCGTTCTGCTGGAACTTTTCACCGCCCACGGCGTCGGCACCCTGCTGGGTCGCGCGCGCTACAAATCGAAGACATAGAAAGGCTCAGAGCTTTCATGGGTACGTCACGGTCGGCTGGCCGGTCAGGCAATCTCCCACCGGTTCTTCGGATGGAAGACACCCGCCCCCTAAGCATTCGGCGCGGCTTTGACGACACCAAGGTCTGGATCTTCGATCTCGACAACACGCTCTATCCCTCGGCATGCAACCTGTTTGCCGAGGTCGATCGCAAGATGGCGGAATATATCGTCCGCCTGCTGGATGTGCCGATCGAGCACGCGCGCTACCTGCAGAAAAGCTACTATCACGACTACGGCACCACGCTGACCGGGCTGGTGAAGCTGCACAAGATCGACCCGCACGACTTCCTGGAGTTCGTGCACGACATCGATCTTTCGGCGCTGGAACCTGCGCCCGAACTGGAGCGCGTCATCGCCAGCCTGCCGGGGCGGCGCATCATCTTCACCAACGGCTCGCGCGTTCACGCCGAGCGGGTGGCGGGAAAGCTCGGCGTGCTGCACCTGATGGAAGACATCTGCGACATCGCTGCGTGCGAGTTCGTCGCCAAGCCCTCACCCGATGCGTTCGATCGCATGGTGCGCAGGCACGGCGTAGCCCCTAGCGAAGCCGCGATGTTCGAGGACATGCCGCAGAATCTGGAAGCCCCACACACGCTTGGCATGACGACGGTGCTGGTGCATTCCGATTACGACGATCACCGTGCGCAGGCCCAGATCCGCAAATGGCGAACGCTGCCCGATCACATCCATCACGCGACGGCTGATCTGACGGGCTTTCTGGAAAGCTACAGCGCAGCCCCTGACAAATAGGCTGGCTGCTGCAGCGACAGAGCGCGCTTCACATATATGGAATTGAGAAATTTCGACGCGATCAGCGCGTCGGAACCGGCGTTTCACCGCGATAGTCATAGAAGCCGCGGTTCGTCTTGCGGCCCAGCCATCCGGCTTCGACATACTTCACCAGCAGCGGACACGGCCGATACTTGGAATCGGACAGCCCCTCGTAAAGCACCTGCATCACCGAAAGACAGGTATCGAGACCGATGAAATCCGCCAGTTCCAGCGGCCCCATCGGGTGGTGAGCGCCCAGCTTCATAGCCTTGTCGATCGCCTCAACCGTGCCAACGCCTTCATACAGCGTATAGACGGCCTCGTTGATCATCGGCAGCAGGATGCGATTGACGATAAACGCCGGGAAGTCTTCGCTCACGGCAACGTTCTTGCCGAGGCTCTCGACGAACTCCCGCGTCGCCACAAACGTGTCGTCGTCAGTGGCGATGCCGCGGATCAGCTCGACCAGCTCCATAAGCGGCACCGGATTCATGTAGTGCATGCCGATGAAGCGCTCGGGGCGATCGGTCGTGGACGCCAGCCGCGTAATTGAAATGGACGACGTGTTCGTCGCCAGCATCGTGCGGGGATTGAGGTGCTTGCACAGCTCGGCGAAAATCTTGCGCTTTACCGCCTCGTCTTCCGTTGCCGCCTCAATGACGAGATCGCAGTCCGCGAAATCGCTAAACGTCGGCGCAAACTTGATGCGCTCCAGCGCGGGAGCCACCTGCGCCTCGGAGATGATCCCCTTCTCCGCCTGACGCGTCATGTACTTCTCGATGGTGCGGATCGATTCCTCTACCGCCTCAGGCTTGAGATCGTTGATCACCACGTCATGGCCGCCGAGGGCCACGACGTGGGCTATGCCTGTTCCCATCTGACCGGCACCGATAATGCCGACCTTCTTGATTGACTGAGGAACCGGATGCTCTGGCTTGCCCGCCGATTTCGCCGCTACGTTCATGCCCACAAGCCCTTCTGCCCCAGATCAGAGTTTTGCTTACTAGCCGGCCTTTTTCAGCTCTGCTTCAAGCTCTGGCAGAGCCTGGAACAGATCGGCCACCAGACCATAGTCAGCCACCTGGAAAATCGGCGCCTCGCCATCCTTGTTGATGGCCACGATGATCTTCGAGTCCTTCATGCCGGCGAGATGCTGGATCGCGCCTGAAATGCCGACCGCGATATAGAGCTCCGGCGCCACGACCTTGCCGGTCTGGCCGACCTGCATGTCGTTTGGCACGAAGCCGGAATCGACGGCAGCGCGCGATGCACCAACCGCTGCACCGATGACGTCAGCAACCGGCTCCAGATACTTCGTGAAGTTCTCGCCCGACTGCAGACCGCGACCGCCGGAAATGATGATGCGGGCGGCGGAAAGCTCCGGACGGTCCGACTTCGTCAGCTCAGCCCGTTCAAACGTCGAGAGGCCCAGCGCTGCCGGAGCATCGATGCTTTCAATCGCGGCCGATCCGGTTTCATCAACCGAAGGGAATGCCGAGATGCGAACGGTGATGATCTTCTTGGCTTCCGGCGACTGCACCGTCTGAATGGCGTTACCAGCGTAGATAGGACGCTCGAACGTATCGGCCGAAAGCACTTTGGTGATGTCGGAAAGCTGCATCACGTCGAGAGCAGCTGCGATGCGCGGAGCAACGTTCTTGCCCGACGTCGTCGCCGGAGCAACGAACACGTCATAGGAAGACATCATCGGCACCACGAGGGCCGCGACCTCTTCCGCCAATCCATGCTCCAGATGCGGGGCATCGGCATGCAGAACCTTGGCAACGCCGGCCAGCTTGGCAGCGGCCTCAGCCGCAGGCTTGGCGTTGTGTCCAGCAACAAGCACGTGAATGTCGCCGCCGATATCCTTGGCAGCGGCCACAGCCTTGCCCGTGGCAGCATGCAGAGCGCCGTTGTTGTGCTCGGCGAGAAGTAGAATTGTCATCAGAGCACCCCGGCTTCCGTCTTGAGCTTCTGGACCAGTTCGGCAACGCTGCCGACACGCACGCCCGCCTTGCGGGATGCCGGTTCGGAAATCTTCTGAACGTTGAGGCGCGGGGCAATATCGACGCCGAAGTCCTCAGGCTTCTTGGTGTCGAGCGGCTTCTTCTTTGCCTTCATGATGTTCGGCAGCGAAGGATAGCGTGGCTCGTTGAGACGCAGGTCGGTGCTCACCACCGCCGGCATCCTCAGGCGTACGGTTTCAAGGCCGCCATCGACCTCACGCGTGACCACGGCAGCGCCGTCGGCCAGCTCAAGCTTGGAAGCGAACGTGCCCTGGGGCCAGCCCAGCAGCCCGGACAGCATCTGGCCGGTCTGGTTGCAATCGTCGTCGATGGCCTGCTTGCCGAGGATGACGAGATCGGGCTTCTCAGCCTCGACGATGGCCTTGAGGATCTTGGCGACTGCCAGCGGCTCGACGGGCGTATCAGCCGTCTCGACCAGGATCGCGCGGTCGGCGCCGATCGCGAGTGCTGTGCGGAGCGTTTCCTGCGCCTTCGTCGGGCCAATGGAAACGACGATGACCTCACTGGCCCCGCCCTTTTCCTTGATGCGAACTGCCTCTTCGACAGCAATTTCATCAAAGGGATTCATCGACATCTTAACGTTTGCCAGATCGATCCCCGAGCCATCCGGCTTGACGCGAATCTTGACGTTAAAATCGACAACTCGTTTGACCGGCACCAGGATCTTCATGCCGTCGGCTCTCCAGCGCTATTGGCGATTTTTTGGGAACGGGGGATATGCCTTTGCAGCGCGACGGTGAAAAAGCGCGCCGCGATAAAGTCCCCTGTCTCACGCCTTCTTCTATTTATTCGCAAGTGCGAAAAATGAAACTAGAAGCGCCGGGAATGCAAGTCAATTGGCGCGCGAATTAACCCAAACAAGGGTACGCAATCGCCGCACGGGACAGATCGGTAACGTCCCATCTCGCGCCGGACCGGGTCAGAACCGCTAGCTTTGAAAGGCTTCAGGCGAGTTTCATATCGCGATCGAAAAGCTGCACCCCTGGCCGGCGCATGAAGACGATCAACACCGCACCCGTGATGAGGCCGCCGATGTGCGCCCACCAGGCTACCGGACTGCCATCGGGCATCAGCAGCATCGCAACTTGCATCGCCACCCACACGCCAAGCGCCAGACCGGCGGTGATGCGCAGCGGGATGACCTTGAACGCCAGCACCCACACATTCACTCTCGGATGCAGCATCAGGTAGGCCGCAATAACGCCTGCAACAGCGCCACTCGCGCCAATCAGCGGCACGTCACTATCGGGCTGCATGATCGTGTGCAGCAATCCCGCCATGACACCGCACGCGATGTAGAAAAGCAGAAACTTCGCATGCCCCATGGCGTCTTCGACGTTATCGCCAAACACCCACAGGAACAGCATGTTGCCGACCAGATGGAAGATGTCAGCATGGAAGAACATGTACGTCAGCAGCGTCGTCTGGACAGCCAGCGGATACGAATATCCGCCCTCGGGAACCAGCGTGCCCGATGCCTCGCCGACCGGCAGAATTGACGCCAGCAGATTGCGCGGCGTTACCGCGAAGCTCGCGATCGACGCGTCGCCCAGACCGCTGACCTCAAGAATGAACACCAGAACATTCACAACGATGAGGGAGACGGTCACATACTGAAACGGAATACTCTTCAAGGAATTGTCGTCGCGCAGCGGAATGAACACTCTGGCAGCCCCAATTATTCAAGACCCGAAGGATTAGGAGTAAGTAGTCCGCCAGACGTTCAATCCGCCGAACGCCGCGCTGTGCTTTAGCGATGCTGCTCTTTTATCTGTTCTGCCCCGGCACCCAAAGTACATCGCTCTTGCCGCGATCGTTCACATAGCGGCTGGCAACGAAGAGAAAATCCGAAAGCCGGTTGATGTATTGCAGTGCCGCGGTGCCAACGGGCTCGTTGGGGTCACCGGCCAGCTCCACCATCAACCGCTCGGCGCGGCGTGAAATCGTCCGCGCAACATGCAGCGCCGCCGCCGCTGGCGAACCGCCCGGCAGCACGAACGAGCGCAGCGGCTTCAGCTCGCTGTTCATCTCGTCGATTTCCGCTTCAAGCCGCTCAACCTGAGTCTGGCTGATCCGCAGTGGCTCATATTCCATCTTCTGGCCGCGGTCGGGCACGCACAGATCGGCGCCAAGGTCGAACAGATCGTTCTGAACCCGCACCAGCTTGGCATCGACACCGGGATGCCCCGAGCCCAGGTGAACCCGCACCATGCCGATGCTCGCATTGGTCTCGTCTACCGTGCCATAGGCCGCGATCCGCAGATCGTGCTTGAGCACCCGCTCGCCGCTTCCCAGCGCGGTAGTGCCTTTATCGCCGGTGCGCGTATAAATCTTGCTGAGTACAACCATTCGACTTGCCAATCCCGTAAGTGCCGAGCCTGTGACTTCGCCGATCCGATGGCGACCGCCGCGGCCAGCGCCTTCAGACGTAGGTATGAACGACCGCGTAGAGCACAATGATGGCAATTGCCAACGCCTGCAGGCCGACGCGCCACCGCATCAGCTTCTGGCTAAGGTTGGGCCTGCCCTGCCCGATCGTCATAATGCCGAGAAAAAGCACGATAGCCACCGCCACCACCGCTATCGTGGTCATGTGGTAGAGCACTGTTTCCATCGCGTTCGATCCCTGTTTGCTGGGCCATTCATTAGGCCTTTGAACTTCGGCCCGCAAACCGTATCTGCTGGCTGCTGGCGTACAAAGCAGAGCCCCGCAACCCTCTGGCAAGGCCTGCGCGCCATAATTGCCGTATTTCCAGCCTCAGTAGAGACTCAGCCATATTATTCGGAGCAATCGGCCTTTGACGCGGGCACGCCTGACCTTTTCCATCCACCACCGTTTTCGCCTGCTGGCGGCCGTACTGGCCGTCACCGGTGTTGCTGCGCCGATGTGCCTCCCGTCCGCCATCGCTCAGGATCGCTCAAAGCCTGCCTCTGCGGAGGAAGCAAAGAGTCGGCTTGAGCATAAGCAGCAGGAACTGCAGAACGCCCAGCAGCGGGCCAAATCCCTCGAAGGCGACGTTGACGGCCTGGCCGCCGAACGCGAGCGCCTGAACACGCAGTTGGTGGATACTGCCAAGATCATCAAGGACAGCGAAGGCCAGCTCACCGACATTGAATCCCGGCTGGAAGAGCTGGAGAGCCAGGAACGCATCCTGCGAGGCTCGCTCAGCCAGCGCAACGACCAGATTGCAAAGCTGTTGGGTGCGCTCCAGCGCATGGGCCGCAATCCACCGCCCGCAATCATCACCGACCGGGAAGACGCGTTGGAGATGGTGCGCAGTGCCATGCTGTTGTCGGCTGCATTTCCCGAACTCGGCAATCAGGCGCAAGCACTGATGACCCGCTTGAATGAGCTTGCCCGCGTGACGGGCGACATCCGCACCCAGCGCGACAAGCTGCGCAGCGAGATGGCCCACTTCAACGATGCCCGCGTGCGCCTGTCCGGTCTGATGCAGGAGAAAAGCGTTGCCCTGGACCAGCGCCAGTCCGAACTGAAGCAGATGCGCACGGCTGCCGCCGACATCTCGCGCAACGTCAACAACCTCAACGACCTTATCGTTCAACTCGACAAGGCGGTGCAGACGAACACCGGGCTGGGCGCCTATGAAGCCCAACGGGCGCGAGAAAAGCCCAACATTACGCCGAATTCATCTTCAGCCAGTGACGCACCCACCCCCATCGATGCCCCTCCGGCAGCGCGAACAGCCGATGCAAAAGCATCGCCCGCAAAGAGCGCCGAGAAGGATTTGAATGTGGTCGAACTGGCACCGAGCACAGCCTTGGGGCGCCCCGGCAGAATCGAGCCCGAGGTCGAATTTATCAAGACAAAAGGGCTTTTGCCGCTTCCTGTACAAGGTCGGAAGGTGCTCAACTTCAACGACAAGACGCAGTACGGCGGACAGTCCAAAGGCATCGTTCTTGAGACCCGGCAGGGCGCTCAGGTCACCTCGCCGTGCGACGGCTGGATCGTTTACGCTGGTGAGTTTCGCAGCTACGGCCAACTCTTGATAATCAATGCCGGCGACGGCTATCATGTTCTGCTAGCCGGCCTATCTCAGATCGACGTTCAGCCGGGACAATTCGTGCTCGCGGCTGAGCCCATCGGAACTATGAGTGGCTGGTCGCAACAGACACGCCCCGTTGCCGCTAATAGTGCCCCCGTCCTCTACGTGGAGTTTCGTAAGGACGGACGGCCTGTAAACCCCGACCCATGGTGGGCCGCGAGGGATCGAAAGGTGCAAGGATAATGCGCAAGACGGAATTCGCCTTCTGGACGTTCCTGCTGATGACGGGCCTCGCCGGAGCGACGACCCTCCTCAACGTTACGCGCACCTACTCGGCTTCGGCCTCGCAGAATTCAGAACTGTATCGTCAGCTCGATCTGTTCGGCGACGTGCTTGAGCGCGTTCGCGCCGACTATGTCGACAAGCCGGACGACACGATGCTGATCGAGTCGGCCATCAATGGCATGCTCACTGCCCTTGACCCGCACTCGTCCTATCTGAGCCCCAAGAACTATCGCGACATGCAGGTGCAGACGCGCGGTGAGTTCGGCGGCCTCGGCATCGAAGTGACGATGGAGAACGGCGTCGTGAAGGTCGTGTCGCCGATCGACGACACCCCCGCATACAAGGCCGGACTGCAGGCAAACGACCTGATCACCCACCTGGACGGTGAGCAGATCGTCGGTCTGACGCTGGAGCAGGCGGTTGAGAAAATGCGCGGGCCGGTCAACACGCCGATCAGCCTGACGATCGTGCGCAAGGGCACCGACGATCCCTTCGACGTGAAGGTGACGCGCGACATCATCCGCATCAATGCCGTCAAAGCCCGCAACGAGGGTGACGACATCGCCTACATCAAGGTCACCACCTTCAACGAGCAGACCCACGCCAACCTGGTGAAGGCGATCGAGACTGCCAAGAAGGAACTGGGCAAGAATCTCAAGGGCTACATCATCGATCTGCGCAACAACCCCGGCGGTTTGCTGGATCAGGCGATTGCTGTGTCCGATGACTTCCTCGACCGCGGTGCCGTGGTTCTGACCAAGGGCCGCAACAACGAGGAAACTCAGCGCGCGCAGGCAAACCCCGGCGATCTGACGGACGGCAAGAAGGTTGTCGTGCTCATCAACGGTGGCTCGGCCTCGGCGTCTGAAATCGTCGCTGGTGCACTGCAGGACCACAAGCGCGCCACCGTCATCGGCACGCGTTCGTTCGGCAAGGGCTCGGTGCAGACCATCATCCCGCTGGGCGCAAACGGCGCCATCCGCCTGACGACGGCGCGCTACTACACGCCGTCCAACCGCTCGATCCAGGCCAAGGGCATCGACCCTGACATCGTGATCGAACAGGAACTGCCGGAAGAGCTGAAGAAGAAGACTGTATCCGCCGCCGACAATTCACGCGGCGAGGCATCGCTGCGCGGCCATCTCCGCAATCCGGAGACCGGCAAGGAAGAAGAAGAGGGCAAGGAAGCTGCCAAGGAATCTTCGGGTTCGTCGGCTTATGTGCCCAAGGAAGCGGAGAAGGACACTCAGCTCCAGTATGCGCTTTCGTTCCTGCGCGGCACGGCCACGGACAGCCAGACCGCCCAGAAGGCTCAGCCGGAAGGCGCCAAGGAAAAGGCCAAGAACTGAGGTCGCAGAGATCGCCAGTTTCCGACACTGACAACCAGCCGGATCGCAAACTGCGGTCCGGCTGTTTTCTTTTTCGAGACCGATGCGGGTGCCGAACTAGCCGGATTATCGGCAGGCCATCACACTCCGACGCCGGCGCCCCATTCGCGAGGCCAATCCCATGGCGCGAGCTTCGGACTGACGTGTTGACTTGGCTCTTCGTATGTGACCGCCAGCCCCACTCAGCTGCCACACAGGTCCGCTAGTGCTAATCTCAATTCCTGAGATCCGCGCAGTTCCGGCGTCGGGTCCTGCGAGCAGCCTCCTGACAACCGAGACGTCGATCCAATGAGCAAATCACACCACCCAATCTCGGCCGACTATCGCCCCTGTGTTGGCATCGCGCTGTTCAATCGCGACGGCCTCGTCTGGATCGGGCGCCGCGCCGACGCGCCGGGCGAGCCTGAGGGCCCGGGCGCGTGGTGGCAGATGCCCCAGGGTGGCATCGACAAGGGCGAGGACCCGGCTGAAGCGGCCTTGCGTGAGCTGTACGAAGAAACAAGCATTCGCTCGGCCATCATCATCGGCGAGACGGACGACTGGCTACGATACGATCTGCCACCGGAACTGATCGGCAAGGCCTGGAAGGGAAAATATCGCGGGCAGGCGCAAAAGTGGTTCGCTATGCGTTTCGATGGCGACGAAAGCGAGATCAACATCGCCGCTCCCGCAGGACACAAGGCGGAGTTTTCGCACTGGCGCTGGAACCCGCTGGATCGGGTCGCGGACCTCATCGTTCCGTTCAAACGCTCGGTATATCAGCAGGTTGTATCGGCGTTTGCATCGCACGCTGAACCGCTGCGATGACGCCACACCGATGCATCGGTGCACATTTTTGTTAACGTCATAGAATAGCTTAATTTTCGCAACAAACTCGGATAGAATCAATTTTCTCGCACTCGTACTGTTGATAGCTGGCAACACATGTCCACTTCGCGCTCATCCAATGCTTCCACCATCGCGCTGCCCATGCGGCCGTGCGTCGGTGTTGTGCTGTTCAATCGGGATGGCCACGTCTGGATGGGCAAACACCGCCCGAAGTGGGCCACGGGCAACGCCGCCATTGCGGCGGGCAGCGAAACCGTCTGGCAACTGCCCCAGGGCGGCATCGAGCCGATGGAGCCCTCGCGCGAGGCCGCCTTCCGTGAGTTATGGGAGGAAACCGGCGTCACCAATGCGACGCTCATCGGCGAGATCCCCACCTGGCTGACGTATCATCTACCGCCGGAGTTGATGGGCATTGCCCTCAAGGGCCGCTACGCCGGGCATCGCCTGCGCTGGTATGCGATGCGTTTCGACGGTCCTGACAGCGAGATCGACATCACGCCGAAGGGCGGCGCGAGCAAGCCCGAGTTCGAGGAATGGCGGTGGGTGCCGCTCGCGGAGGTGCCGTCGCTGGCCATCGGCTATCGCCGTCCTGTGTACGAGGAAGTTGCGCGGGAGTTCGCACGCTTCGGCTCGCCTGCCGCCATGGCCGTCGCGGCCGAGTAGATTGGCTGGCGCTTTCTATAGCTCGACGATAATTCCGCCCCTCATCGACCGATCACCTCGCTTATACTCAGGTCGAGGCCCATCAAACATATCGGCCGATATGTTGATGCTAATAACCTTATCCAACCTAAATAGCTTCCAATGTTCATGTTCGCCAGAAGCGCTAGCACCGGAGCGCTGGTAGGCACGCAATAAGATATTGCCATCACTGCTGTAACCTAGAGCATGAGGCTCAACGCTCCTCAATCCAGGCGGATAATCAATTGCCAACACACAGCGTTGGATTAAAGATCGTCGTACAATTGCTTCCATTTCGAAATCCTTTCGACATTTAAACGCCATAAGTGGCAACAAGACTTCCTCTTAACCATGCTACTTTGCCACTTTTTCTAAAATTGTCAATAAACGAAAAAGTCCGCACGTCGTGAGACATGCGGACTTTGTGATTTTTCAGTGCAGAAGCCAGCTTCGGCGGTCTCATCCGCCGATAAGTCCGGCTCAAGCCTTGAGCTGGATACGCTTCAAAAGGTCAATCAGACCCTCAGCCGTCATGCGAGCATGATCGTCCTTTGCCTCAGCAAGCTGAGCCTCAGCGGCCTTGAGTTCGCTAGCGAGGCGATCGCCCCGCAAATCCTCAACCGATACCGCCGACTGCGCCAGGATGGTCAGGCGATCGGGATCGGCTTCGGCAACGCCCTTCTTGACCAGAAGCTGCTGGCGCCCTTCCGGCGAGGTCACCTCAAGAATACCCGGACGAATGGTGGAGATGAACGGAGAGTGCCCAGCCAGTACAGCGAAGTCACCTTCGGCACCGGGGACCACAACCTGCTCAACCTGACCTGAAAACAGAAGGCGCTCAGGCGTCACCAGCTCAAAATTGAAAGTCGCTGCCATCGTTCAAACTGTCCTCAGTCCTCGTCGTCTTCGTCGACATCGCCGGTCTTGGCGCGCACGTCTTCGACGGTCTGCAGCTTCGTTCCGCAGAACGGGCAGAAGAACATCGGATGATCTACCATGCCGGCGTCATCGTCCTCTTCATCGAGGTCGATCAGGCCAACGGACATATAGAGCACGCCGTCCTCGCCCACGGTCAGGAGTGGTTCGAACTCCTCGCCGCTCATAGCATCCTGCAGGTCAACGCAGCAGGTGCCGAACTCATGCACGCCTGAAGTTCCAACGGCCATAACGGTCGTCCTTGAATCGGGCCCCGATCGATTGCCGGGGCCCCGGTTAAATTATCAGGCAGCTTCAGCCATCTTTTCGGCCTTGGCGATCGCTTCCTCGATGCTGCCGACCATGTAGAAGGCCTGCTCGGGGAGGTGATCGTAATCGCCGTTGACCAGACCCTGGAAGCCCTTGATCGTGTCAGCCAGCGAGACGAGCTTGCCGGGCGAACCCGTGAACACTTCGGCGACGTGGAACGGCTGCGACAGGAAGCGCTCGATCTTGCGGGCGCGCGCCACGGCCACCTTGTCGTCCTCAGACAGTTCGTCCATGCCGAGAATTGCGATGATGTCCTGCAGTGCCTTGTAACGCTGAAGGATTTCCTGCACCTGGCGAGCAACCTTATAGTGCTCCTCACCGATGATGCGCGGATCGAGCATGCGCGACGTGGAGTCGAGCGGGTCCACAGCCGGATAGATGCCCTTTTCAGCGATCGAACGCGAAAGCACGGTCGTCGCGTCAAGATGCGCGAACGAGGTTGCCGGAGCAGGGTCGGTCAAGTCGTCGGCCGGAACGTAAATGGCCTGCACCGAGGTGATCGAGCCCTTCTGCGTGGTGGTGATGCGCTCCTGCAGAGCACCCATGTCGGTGGCCAGCGTCGGCTGATAACCCACGGCCGAAGGAATACGGCCGAGAAGCGCCGACACCTCAGAACCGGCCTGGGTGAAGCGGAAGATGTTGTCCACGAAGAACAGCACGTCCTGGCCCTGGTCACGGAAGTGCTCAGCAACCGTCAGACCGGCGAGAGCAACGCGAGCGCGAGCGCCCGGCGGCTCGTTCATCTGGCCATACACCAGCGCGCACTTGGAACCAGCGGTCGAGCCGTTGTTTTCCTTCGGGTCGATGTTCACCTTCGACTCGATCATCTCGTGATAGAGATCGTTGCCTTCACGCGTACGCTCACCCACGCCAGCGAACACGGAGTAACCACCGTGTGCCTTCGCAACGTTGTTGATGAGCTCCATGATGAGCACGGTCTTGCCGACGCCGGCGCCGCCGAACAGGCCGATCTTGCCGCCCTTGGCGTACGGAGCGAGCAGGTCAACGACCTTGATGCCCGTGACAAGAATTTCAGCTTCGGTCGACTGGTCCTGGAACGAAGGCGCAGGCGCATGGATCGGAGCTTCGGTCGCGCCCTGGATCGGCCCGGCTTCGTCAACCGGCTCGCCGATCACGTTCATGATGCGGCCCAGCGTAGCGTCACCAACCGGCACCTTGATCGGCGATCCGGTGTCGCTGACTTCCTGACCGCGGACGAGACCTTCGGTAGAGTCCATGGCGATGGTACGCACGGTGTTTTCGCCGAGATGCTGAGCGACTTCGAGCACAAGGCGGTTGCCCTGATTCTTCGTCTCAAGCGCGTTCAGAATTGCCGGCAGGTGACCGTCGAACTGCACGTCAACGACGGCGCCCGTAACCTGGCGAATGCGACCAACTTTGTTTGCCATTTGCGTCTCCAGCAGATGAATTTCAGGCGACCGTCAGCGTGACGGGAATGTTCCCGCGCGTCGCCTTCGAGTACGGACAGATTTCGTGAGCTTCTTTCAGCAGCGCCTCGACCTTGTCGCGGTCGGCGCCAGGAATTGAGAGTGTAATTTCCGCCGCAAGCCCGAAGCTCGTAGCGTCCTTATCGAGCGAAACCGCGCAGGATACCCGCGCGGCCTGACCATCAAGACCGTGCTTCTTTGCCAGCAGCAAAACCGCCTGGCCGAAGCATGACGACCAGCCCAGAGCGAAAAGCTGCTCCGGATTGTGGCCTTCACCCGATCCACCGAGTTCCTTGGGCAATGCCATGGCAAGCGCCAGCTTGGACTCGTCGAGGACAGCGCGTCCATCGCGCCCCCCCTTGGTCGTTGCTGTCGTCCTGTACGCCATGACGTTTCCCCAGATCCCTTCTCGCCGGCCGCTTATACGGCCTCAGCGCCCGAGATGATCTCGATGAGTTCCTTGGTGATCATTGCCTGACGGGTACGGTTGTACGTAAGCGTCAGCTTGTTGATCATCTCGCCAGCGTTGCGCGTTGCCGAATCCATCGCGCTCATCTGCGCGCCATAGAACGAAGCAACGTTCTCCAGCAGGCCGCGGAAGATCTGAGTCGAGATATTCAAGGTGACCAGGTCGCCAAGAACTTCTTCCTCGCTCGGCTCGTACTGGTGAATCGCCTCAGCGCCACCCGCTGCCTCAGCCTTGCCGTCGGGCAGCTTGGCGGGGATAAGCTGAAGTGCGGTCGGCACCTGCTTGATGACCGACTTGAACTCCGAGAAGTACAGCGTCGCCACATCAAACTCGCCCGCTTCGTAGAGGCGCAGCAGCTTCTGCGCGATCTCATCGGCGTTGGCGAATGCAACCTGGCGCACGGCGCGCAGATCGATGCGATCAATATAATGCTCGCCCAGCTCGCGCTTCAGGGCTTCAGCACCCTTACGGCCAACCATGATCATCTTCACGGTCTTGCCGGCGGCGAGGAGACGCTGTGCGTCCTGACGGGCAAGCTTGGAGATGTTGCCGTTGAAACCACCGGCAAGACCACGCTCGCCGGTCATCACAACCATCAGATGGACGTTATCGCGGCCGGTGCCGGCCAGGAGCGGCGCCGAACCCTTGTCAGTGACGCGCGAACCGAGGTTGGCGATCATCTGGTCCATACGCTCGGCGTAGGGACGGGCGGCGGTTGCGACTTCCTGCGCACGGCGAAGCTTCGCCGCGGCAACCATCTGCATCGCCTTGGTGATTTTACGCGTCGCCTTCACTGAGGAGATGCGATTTCTGAGGTCTTTCAAGCTCGCCATCGGGCGGCGCCTTCCTTCTTATCCTGCTGGCCCCGGGGGCGCCCTAATGGCGCGCCCGGATCACAATCGATAATTAGGCGGTGAAGCCCTTGGAGAACTTGTCGACGAACGCGACAAGCTTCTTCTCGGTGTCTTCAGAAAGCGCCTTCTTGGAGCGGATGTCCTCAAGGATATCCTTGCCGTCGGTACGCAGCAGGCGGAGCAGATCCTGCTCGAACTTGCCAACCGAGCTAACCGGCAGGTTATCGAGGTAACCGCGCGTACCGGCGAAGATCACGCAAACCTGCTCTTCCATCTGCAGCGGCGAGAACTGCGGCTGCTTCAGGAGTTCGGTCAGACGTGCACCACGGGCAAGCATCTTCTGGGTTGCGGCGTCGAGATCCGAGCCGAACTGAGCGAAGGCCGCCATTTCGCGGTACTGCGCCAGCTCACCCTTGATCTTGCCAGCGACCTGCTTCATCGCCTTCGTCTGGGCTGCCGAGCCAACGCGCGACACCGACAGACCGACGTTAACGGCCGGACGGATACCCTGATAGAAGAGGTCGGTTTCAAGGAAGATCTGACCGTCGGTGATCGAAATCACGTTAGTCGGAATGTAGGCCGACACGTCGTTAGCCTGGGTCTCGATGACCGGAAGTGCGGTCAGCGAACCGGCGCCATGGTCGTCGTTCAGCTTCGCAGCGCGCTCAAGCAGGCGGGAGTGGAGATAGAACACGTCGCCCGGATAAGCTTCGCGGCCCGGCGGACGACGCAGCAACAGCGACATCTGACGGTAAGCAACGGCCTGCTTGGAAAGGTCGTCATAGGCGATCACGGCATGCATGCCGTTGTCGCGGAAGTATTCGCCCATCGTGCAGCCGGTGAACGGTGCGAGATACTGCAGCGGAGCGGGCTCCGAAGCGGTAGCAGCGACAACGATCGAGTATTCCAGCGCGCCCTGCTCTTCCAGAACCTTCACGAACTGGGCAACGGTCGAACGCTTCTGGCCGATAGCGACGTACACGCAATAAAGCTTGTCCTTGTCGCTCTTGGCTGCGGCGTTGATCGCCTTCTGGTTCAGAATGGTATCGAGAATGATGGCGGTCTTGCCGGTCTGGCGATCGCCGATGATCAGCTCGCGCTGGCCGCGGCCAACGGGGATCAGAGCGTCAACGGCCTTGAGGCCGGTTGCCATCGGCTCGTGCACCGACTTGCGGGGCAGAATGCCGAGCGCCTTAACGTCGACGCGCTTCTTCTCGGTGAACTCGATCGGGCCCTTGCCGTCGATCGGGTTACCGAGAGCGTCAACGACGCGACCCAGCAGACCCTTGCCGACCGGCACTTCCACGATGGCACCGGTACGCTTGACCGTATCGCCTTCCTTGATGCCACGGTCGTCGCCGAAAATAACGATACCGACGTTGTCAGCCTCAAGGTTCAGAGCCATGCCGCGAATGCCGCCCGGAAACTCGACCATTTCGCCCGCCTGGACGTTGTCGAGCCCGTAAACACGGGCAATACCGTCGCCAACCGACAGCACCTGGCCGATTTCTGAGACCTCGGCTTCCTTGCCGAAATTCTTGATCTGGTCCTTGAGGATCGAGGAGATCTCTGCGGCCCGGATGTCCATCACTTGCCTCTTCCCTTACAGCGCTTCGTTACGTGCTGGCGCCAGCGGCGCCGGAGCCCTTTTCCAGGAGCGGCCGCAGGGAAAGCCCGCAGCCGGTCTCCCCGATCAGGCGCCCTTCAGCACGACCTTTAGATTTGAGAGCTTCGTCCGCAGCGAGGAATCAAACATACGGCTGCCAACTTTGACCACCAGGCCGCCAAGCAGCGAGGGGTCAATCTTGGTTTCCAGCCGCACATCCTTACCGTAGGACGCCTTCAGCGTATTCTTCAGCTCGGCGAGCTGCTCATCGCTGAGCTGAACCGCCGACTGTACTTCGGCCGTCATCTCACCCCGGTGAAGGGCAAGCTGCTGGCGGAAATTCTTGATGATGTCCTCAGCAGCTGACAGGCGCCGATTGCGCGCCACCACCTTGAGGAAATTGCCGGTTGTAGCGCCGACAGAGGCCCAATCGAGCACCGCCTTCAAGGCGCGCTCCTGATCTTCGGCCGCAAAAGCGGGGCTGTTAACCAACCGCTTGAGGTCTTCGCTCCCGTTGAGCAGACCCTGAAACTTGGAGAGATCGGCATCGACAGCGTCGAGTTCGCCCTGCTCCCGCGCTAATTCAAACAGCGCCGAGGCATAGCGCCCCGCAACACCTGACGTCATATGATTGTCCGTTGCCACGTGAAAACGCTCTCGCCGGCAGCCAAAAACGGGGGCAATCAGGCCAAATGGCCAGCCACACCCTCCCCCGTTTTGAGGAAATTCAGTCCGCACCGAAGGTGGCCGCAAGCACGTGATGCCCCAGCACACCTGTAAAGTGCGCGGGTTCTCTAACATGCACCGGGCCACCCTTCAACGGGGGATAGGCGCCCGAATGCCGCATTTGGCGATCATTTGGCCGACCTAACCAGATGAACAGAACCTGCATGCCACCTTCAGAGAGGGTTCAGCCCGGAAAGTGTTGAATGCTTTCCATGGTCGGCGGGACAGCCGGCACCGAGATCAAAGGCCAGAAGGCCAAAGGGGAAAGACAATGACCATCGCTCGCAAGTTCACCGCTGTTGCCACCGCCGCCGCTATCGCAGTCGGCAGCCTGGGTACCCTGACGACCGCCGCTGAAGCCGGCCCCCGCCACGGCGGATATTACGGCGGCAAGCATTACAACCACGGCGGTCCGGGCTACGGACACGGTCACTACAAGAATCGCGGTCGCGGCCATGGCCACCATCACGGCCACTATCGCAAGAAGGACAACACCGGAAAGTACATCGCAATCGGTGCCGCCGCTCTGATGCTCGGTGTCATCGCTTCGGAGGCTTCGCGTCGCTAGCCATCCGCGACACTTCCTCCGAGCCGGGGGTTTCGGCCCCCGGCACCTTCGCTCCCGTACTTACGTACTTAGCTAACACCCCTCAAACACGACCCGACGCCCCCACGGAGAAATGCGTTTCAGCGTTCGTACGAGTTTCAAGACCCAGACCATGATCGCTTCGGACCCTGACAGTCCAACGCGTGAATCATCGGTCCAAGCATGACGATGAAACGATAATTGCGACTGGGCGCTGCCACCCTCGCGCTCAGTCCCGGCCGGACCTTTCCCCCCAAGGTCCGGCCATTTCTTTCGGCTCCTGAACACTTTGCTGAGCACACCCTCATCGTTGGGGCCACGCCCAACCCGGAGGTGTCATGTCATCGATTCTGGTCTCACCCAGCACCTTGTGCAGTTTCAGGATCGAGCAGCCCTGCACTTTCGACAACTCATCGACCAATGTCGGCGCGTGAGACACAACGATCACCTGCGAGCGCTTCGACGCGGCGGCGATGAGGCGGCCCAATGCGGGCAACAGATCGGGATGCAGACTCGTTTCTGGCTCGTTGAGAACAAGCAGCGGAGAAGGTCGCGGGCTTAAGAGCGCTGCCACCAGCAGCAGATATCGCAGTGTGCCGTCTGAAAGTTCGGATGTCCGGAGCGGCCTCAACAGGCCACGCTGTTGCATGCTCAGTTCAAACAACCCATCGACCTCAGACACAATCAGTTCGCTACCCGGAAAAGCGTCGTCCACGCTTGCTTCCAATTCAGCGCCGTTGCCTATTTCCAGAATAGTCTGAATGGCAGATGGAAGATCATGGCCGTCGGCAGCCAACACCGGCGTTCGCGTCCCGATCTGCGGTTTGCGCGCGGGCGCATCTGCGTCGGTGCGAAAGTGATCGTAAAAGCGCCAGGACTTCATTTTCTCGCGCAACACCAGCAGCTCCAGCATGTGCTCGGGATCCGCTGCGTGAGTCATCATGCTGTCAAATGATGCCAGATCCGAGATCACGGTCTTCCGCGTCCCGCCCTTCGTCATCACGCTCACACCGGCACCTGCTCGCTGTGCCAATACGTTGGACCGTTTGAGCATCTCGCCCATCCAGACGGCCTCGCACTTGATCATCGGATCGCGGCCGAACGCACTTCTGGAATCCGGTATCGGCAAACCCAAGTCTATCGCATAACCGTAGTCTTGGTCCGCAAAGCCGAGCTTCAGTGCGATCGGCCCATCACGTCGCGTGCCTTGCACAGGCACGTCTCCGCGCACCATCCTGCGCGATATCTGCTCCGGCCCTGCCCACAGCGTGGACTGCAACCCACCTTCACGCGCGAGCGCCGGAATGACGCGCCCCTGCGCAACGTCAGCCAACAGGCGTATCGAACGATAAAGGCTGCTTTTGCCGCTGCCATTCTCGCCCGTCACCAGCGTCAGCTGTCCAAGCGGGATGACCAGATCTCGCAACGAGCGATAACCTGCAACAGCAAATGTAATCAGCACTGGTGGCTCTCATTCGAACAGTTTTTGCAAAATGTCGGGCTTGCTGAAGCCACGCTGCCACCATCAAAGGAAGCTGTAAGGGTCGATGTCAATCGAGACGCGAACGTCACCTTTCAGCGGCGGCACCTCCGCCATCCACGCGCGCAGATAGCCCTGCACATCCAGCTCACGCGGCGCTTTCACCAGAATGCGCCAGCGATGCCGGCCGCGAATGATCGACAGCGGCGCTTCCGCCGGACCCAGCACTTCGATTTTTTCTGAACGTGGCGCGCGGCGTGTAATTTCACGCGCCACCTGCTGCGCCACGTCTTTCTCGCGCGCTGCAACAACCAGCGCTACCAATCGTCCGAATGGCGGCAGAAGGCCTTTGCGCCGCGTTGCAATCTCGTGATTCAAAAACGCTTCGCGGTCGCCCGAAATAATCGCCGCCATCACCGGATGCTCCGGCATATGCGTTTGCACCAGACCGCGCCCTTCGGTGAGCGCACGGCCGGCGCGGCCCGTCACCTGATGCAAAAGTTGGAATGTGCGTTCGCCCGCGCGCGGATCGGCGCCTTGCGCCAAACCAAGATCGCCATCGACGATGCCGACCGTTGCCAGGTTCGGGAAGTGATGGCCCTTGGCAACCATCTGCGTACCGATGACGATGTCGATGCCGCCGGCTTCAATGCTGCGAATAATCTCGCGCATTTCTGTCAGGCCCGGCACGAGATCTGATGACAGCAACGCCACGCGCGCATCTGGAAAACGCTCAGCCACTTCTTCCGCAACGCGTTCGACACCGGGCCCGCACGCAACCAGCGACCCGGGCTCGGAGCACTTCGGACACTTCTCGGGCAGCGGAATTGAAAAGCCACAGTGATGGCAATGCAGCCGCCCACGAAAACGGTGCTCCACCAGCCACGCCGTACACTGCGGACATTCGATGCGATGCCCGCACGTCCGGCACAGCGTTAGTGGCGCATAACCACGCCGGTTGAGGAACAGCAGCGTTTGCTGGCCATCGGCCAGCGTATTCGCAACCGCTTCCACCAACGGCGGCGCAAGCCAGCGACCTTTATCCGGCGGCGTTGTCTTCAGGTCGATCGCCGTTATATCGGGAAGCGATGCACCGGAATACCGCCCCGGCAGCACGACGTGCCGATAGCGCCCGGTGCGCGCGTTGACGTGCGTTTCGATTGATGGTGTGGCGGACGCCAGCAACACCGGGAAGCCACCGAGATTGCCGCGCACCACCGCCATGTCGCGCGCCTGATAGTGCACGCGGTCGTCCTGCTTGTAGCCCGCGTCGTGCTCTTCATCGACGATGATGAGACCGAGATCGCTGAACGGCAGAAACAGCGCCGAGCGGGCACCGACAACAACGCGCGCTTCACCCGTCGCCGCCTGCCGCCACACGCGACCACGCTCCGGCCCTGACAGCGCCGAATGCCATTCCACCGGCGCGCAGCCAAAGCGCGAATGAAACCGACGCATGAACTGATCCGTCAGCGCGATTTCCGGCAGCATGATAACCGCCTGCCTGCCATGCTCTAGCGCACGCGCGACGGCCTCAAAATAAACCTCCGTCTTGCCCGACCCGGTGACGCCATCCAGCAGCGTGACGGAAAAGTTCTGCGCATCGACAGAAGCGCGCAACGCATGCACCGCCTGATGCTGCTCCGGCGTGAATTCCATCTCACGATGATGCGGATCGGGCAGCGGCGGGCGCTTTTCCGGAATCGCCACTTCCACCAGATTGCCCGATGCGACAAGACCGTCGATGACACCGGTGGAACAACCCGCTTCCTGCGCCAGCGCCGACTTGGCGCGAATGGCGCCATCGCCGGCAATTTCCAGCGCCTTGTGGCGGGCTGGCGTCATGCGCGCCGGTTCAGCAGCGCCCGCAACAATCGTCACGCCGAAGCGTGGCTTCACCGGCTCGAACGCGGCGCGCGCGCTCATCATCATGCGTACGGTCATACCCAGCGGAGCCAACGTATATTTCGCGATCCACTCGGCAAAGCGCAGTGTGATTTCCGGCAGCGGCGGCACATCGAGCCGCGCAACGACGGCTTTCAGCTTCTTCGGATCGACGGGCTTGCCCGGTTCGCCCACCGGCCGATCCCACACCACACCGGTGCGGGTTTGCGGCCCGAACGGCACCAGCACAAAGCAACCGGGCTCAACTTCTACGCCATGCGGCACGATGTAGTCGTAGGTCTGATCCAGCGCGACAGCCATCACCACGGGCACCGTCACCGGTGCGCCGCGCGGCTCGTCATCAAGAGGCGCAAACAGACTGTCCATAGGCGCGACAAGGACCCCCATCGAAAGGCGCGCGGTGCAAAGCTTTCGATTACCTAAACAACAACGGCGGCACACCCAAGGCATCGCGAGGGAAAGGCCGCGCATTTCTTTGTCGCCGGGTTTCAGCCGCAACGACGGAAATAATCCTTGTCGATATCACAGATTAACCGCTGAGCGACAGGCGGCGGCTATGCTGCGGCCCTGCGTCGAGGTCGCGGAGGAAGCACCGGCTCCATGGAATACAAAGACTACTACAAAATCCTCGGTGTCGAGCGCACCGCCACCCAGGATGAAATCAAGCGCGCGTATCGCAAGCTGGCGCGCACCTATCATCCCGATGTGAACAAGGAGCCCGATGCCGAGACCAAGTTCAAGGATGCTGGCGAAGCCTACGAAGTCCTAAAAGATCCAGAGAAGCGCGCTGCATATAACGAACTGGGCGCCAACTGGCAGCAGGGTCAGCAGTTCCGCCCGCCGCCAAACTGGGATGCAGGATCTGAATTTTCCGGCGGCGGCTACACCGATGCCGACCCGTCGCAGTTCTCCGATTTCTTCGAGGGACTGTTTGGCGAACGCATGCGCGGCACAGGTCGCGGCGGTGCAGGCGGTACCGGAGCGGGTGCGGGCCGTGGCGGCTATCAGCGCCGCGAGTTTCATATGCCTGGCGAGGATCACCACGCCAAGGTGGTCATCAATTTGCGCGACGCCTACACCGGCGCCAAGCGCGAGATTACCCTGCGTGTGCCGGAACTCGATGATACCGGCCACGTTACCGTGAAAGATCGCACGCTCAGCATCACGATCCCGAAGGGCATTCGTGAGGGCCAGAGCATTCGCCTTGCGGGGCAGGGGTCTCCTGGCATGGGCAAGGGCCAGCCCGGCGATCTCTATCTGGAGATAGCGTTTGCACCGGATCCGCACTTCCGCGTCGAGGGCAAGGATGTCTACCTCGATCTGCCGATTACGCCGTGGGAAGCGGCATTGGGCGCCAGCATCAAAGTGCCGACCCCGGAAGGCGCGGTGATGCTGAAGATTCCACCCGGCTCCACCAAGGGACGCACGATGCGGCTGAAGGGCAAAGGCATTCCGTCCAACCCGCCGGGTGACATGCACGCGGTGCTGAAGATTGAAACGCCCGCCGCCGACAGCGACAAGGCGAAGGAGCTGTATAAAGAGATGGAACGCGAGCTTCCGTTCAATCCCCGCGCAAGTCTGGGAGTCCGATCGATGGCAGAACAGCAAAAACAGTCCGTGATTATTCTCGACGAGGAAGAGATCACGCTCGCCGATCTTACCCGCACCTGCCGCGTTCGCACTGAATGGGTGATGGAGCTGGTCGACGAAGGCGTCATCGAACCGCGCAGCCACGCCGGCCCGCAATGGCGGTTTTCCGCCACCAGCATCGTGCGCATTCAAAAGGCACAGCGCCTGCAGAGCGACCTGGGCGTCAACGTGCCCGGCATCGCGCTGGCGTTGCAGCTGCTCGATCGCATCGACAATCTGGAATCGCGTTTGCGCGCCGCTTCCGTGCGACCGGACCTGCATGACCACGACGATGACTGAGAAACTGCGCGGCGTTTAATGCGCAAACAGCAGCGCCGCCGAATTGACACTCCGGCCACGGACCGCAGGCAGTCGTTTGCGGTCCGAATCTGATAGTTTTCACCGCGTGGAAAATCACGCGGCTCGGTCGGCCGCAGCGAGCGATCACATATCGATGACGTCACCACCCGATATCAGCGCTGAAGCTATTGCAGCTAGCGCGCCGCAACTGCCGCTCGGTGCCGACCTTGAGCGCGCCGTTGCCGACTGGCTGACACATCTGCGTCATGGCCGCGATGCCTCGGACAAAACAATCGAAGCTTACGCACGCGATGTGCGCCAGTTTCTGAACTTTCTGGCGCATCGACTTGGGCATCCGCCCTGCCTTGCCGATCTGCAGCATCTGGATCTGAAGGTGTTTCGCGGCTTCCTTGCCGCGCGCCGACGCAACGGCACGGTGAGCCGCTCTCTTGCACGTTCGCTGTCCGCGCTTCGACAGCTTTTCCGCTGGATGGAAGCTCGCAAGCTGCTGCAAAATCGCGCCATCCTTCAGCTCGCAATGCCGAAGGTGCCGCATTCGGTGCCCAAGCCGCTCACCGTGACGAAGGCTGCCGAAGTGGTGCAGGCTGATGCGGCCGCCGAACTCGACTGGGTGATCGCACGCGATGCTGCGGTGCTGCTCATGTTGTATGGGTGCGGATTGCGCATTTCAGAAGCACTGGGTTTGACGCCGCGGGATGCGCCAACGCCCGAGCGCGAAGTCATCCGCATCGTCGGCAAGGGCAGCAAGGAGCGGCTGGTGCCGGTTTTGCCAGCGATCCGCGAGGCGATTGCGCGTTACGTTGCGCTTTGCCCTTATCCGCTGGCGGCTGACGAACCGATGTTCCGCGGTGCGAAAGGCGGCCCGCTTTCACCGCGCATCATTCAACTCGCCATGCAGCGGATGCGCGAGACAATGGATCTTCCCGCCACGGCCACACCCCACGCGCTACGGCATTCGTTTGCCACGCATCTGCTCTCAGCGGGCGGCGATCTGCGGCAGATCCAGGAGTTGCTGGGGCATGCGTCATTGTCGACGACGCAGGCATATACCGAAGTCGACCGGGAACGCCTGCTTGCGGTCTACGATGTCGCACATCCGCGCGCCTAAAGCCCGATTTTTGGGGCCGCAGCGCTAACCAACAGATATGACGACCTATTGTTGCCTCTTTTATTCTGCGGCTCGCCATGCGAGGGCGGGGGCTAAGACCCGCCAATCGTTTGCAGTATCTGGGAAACCCCATGCGCGCCCGTCTATTAACTTCTATCGCCATGATGGCCACCTCGGCCATGCTGACCTTCGCCAGCGCCGCTGAGAAAAAAGCCGCTGCCGCTCCCGGTCAGTGTGCCGGCACCGATATGCTTGCTGAAGCAGCGACGCAAAACCCTACGCTCTATCAGCGGGTCATGTCGCAGGCCGCCAACATCAAGAACGCCGATGGCCTGCTTTGGAAAGTTGAGAAGGAAGGTCGTCCCGCCTCATACCTTTTCGGCACCGTGCACCTGACCGACAAGCGCGTGAACGACCTTTCGCCAGAAGTGATGAAGGCGATCAAATCCTCCAGCCAAGTCGCGCTTGAGGTGTCCGATCTTTCCGAGACAGCAATCGCATCGGTGATCGCACAGTCCGCGCCGCTGGTGATGTATACTGACGGTCGCCGTCTCGACGGCCTCATCTCGCCAGAAGAATACGAAACGGTGAAGTCAGTCATGGGCCGGACCGGCCTGCCCGGTGATCTCGCGGCGATGTTCAAGCCGTGGATCGTGACCATGATCCTTTCGGTTTCCGACTGTGAACGCGAAAAGGTTCAGAAGGGCGAGCGCGTGCTCGACATGAGAATCGCCGAAATTGGCAAGAAGGCCGGTCTCGACGTGGTGGGGCTGGAAACGATCCCGGCCCAGATTGAATCGCTGGCATCGGTGCCGGAGCAGCAGCAGATCGACATGCTGCGCGCCAGCCTGAAATTCGCCGACCGCACCGACGACATGATGGAAACGCTGGTGCAGCTTTATCTCAAGCGCAAGATTGCAGCCGCCCTGCCGTTCCAGATCGCGATGGCGCGCGAAGCCGGCATCGGTGACGATGCGTTTGCTGGCTTCCAGCAGAAGCTCATCGTCGAGCGGAACCAGAAGATGCACGCAGTCGCCGAACCGCTGCTGGACAAGGGCGGGCTGTTCGTTGCCGTCGGCGCATTGCACCTTCCCGGTGACGACGGCTTCATCGAGATCCTGCGCCGCAATGGCTACACCGTCACCAAGGTCGAGTAGCTCAAAGCAGCCCTGTACCCATTCGCTGGCGCTGCTTCGCGCTCGACTTCGGCGCCCCACCACACCCGGGCCGCAAGTCCCCGGTTAGGGGACGCGTAATCGCGAACGACTCCTCGACCGGGCTTCAATGGCGTCTGACTGCTGCGCAGCGCACAGTTAGCAGATCAGCCTCGGTTCAAGGGCGGTCTGTGCGTCTGCAGCAGATCGCCCTCAATCAATCGTCGGCCCCAATAACTGTCGGCCGACAGATTGACGTGCACCTCATTCATGCCCAGGCAGATCGCGTTTCGCCACTGCTCGTGATCCTGCATCCGCTCGACGAAATTTGCCGTTTCGCCGATAAAAAGCGGCGTGCGCTCTCCATCCGGCATCCTGCGGACGAACACATAATTGAAGTGGCCTGCCGCGAAAGTCGGCAGCGCCCGACAAGAAAACGCCCAGTGCAAATGAAGGGCCCCGCTTACTCCCGACCAGTACACAGCCGGAATGCGCTCAACATTCTTTTGCGGAGCAAAGCCTTGCAGTCCCATAAAACCCCCGTAACACTCAGATTACGGATAACAGCCTAGCACATACAAGGAACATATCTAGAACAAAAATGGATGATCACATGTGAATAGCGCGCTTTTCCACCGCCAGCGCTGCTTCCTTCACAGCTTCCGTCAGCGTCGGATGCGCATGGCAGGTGCGTGCCAGATCCTCAGCCGAGCCGCCGAACTCCATCAGCACCGCAGCTTCAGCAATGATCTCCGACGCGTTGGCCCCCACCATGTGCACACCCAGCACCCGATCCGTTGCCGCGTCCGCCAACACCTTCACGAAACCGTCGGTCTGCTTGTTAGCCTTCGCGCGACCGTTGGCGGTGAACGGGAACTTGCCAACGTTGTATGCGACGCCCTTGGCTTGCAGCTCCTCTTCGGACTTGCCGACGCTCGCCACCTCCGGTGAGGTGTACACCACGGCCGGGATGATGCCGTAGTTCACGTGGCCTGCCTGACCGGCGAGTAGTTCCGCCAGCGCGACACCTTCGTCCTCGGCCTTGTGCGCCAGCATTGGCCCCTTGATGACGTCGCCAATCGCGTAGATGCCGGGCACATTCGATTGATAATGCGCATCCACCTCGACACGGCCGCGCTTATCCAGCTGCACGCCCGCCTCACTCAGGCCCAGCCCACGCGTGTATGGCACGCGCCCGATCGCCACCAGCACGACATCGGCCGCCAGCGTGTCGACATCGCCGCCCGCAGCGGGCTCTATGCTCACAGCCTGCGCCGCGCCGTTCTTCTTCACGCCGGTCACCTTGTGGCCCAGCTTGAACGCCATGCCCTGCTTTTCCAGAAGACGCTGGAGCTGCTTTGCCACCTCCAGATCGTTCCCCGGCAGGATGCGATCCAGATATTCAACCACCGTCACTTCCGAGCCGAGCCGCCGCCAAACCGAGCCAAGCTCCAGCCCGATCACGCCGGCGCCGATCACCACCATGCGCTTCGGTACCTTTTCCAGCGACAGCGCGCCGGTGGATGACACGATGGCTTTCTCGTCGATCTCGATGCCGGGCAGCTGCGCGACATCCGAACCGGTAGCGATGACAATCGACGTCGCGTCAACTTCCTGCTGCTCACCGTTGATGAACGTCACCTCGACCCGGCCGGGGCCGAGAATGCGTCCCGTGCCGTGGAAGTGATCGATCTTGTTCTTGCGCATCAGATAGGCGACGCCTTCGGTGTTGCCCTTCACCGCGTCGTCCTTGAACGCCAGCATCTGCGGCAGATTCAGCTTCGGCTTCACCTCGATGCCCATGTCCGCAAAGGCGTGTCCGGCTTCATCGTAGAGCTCCGAAGCATGCAGCAGCGCCTTCGATGGAATGCAGCCGACATTGAGACACGTGCCGCCGAAGCGAGGGCGCTTCTCAACAATGGCCACTTTCATTCCAAGCTGGCTGGCGCGAATGGCGCACACGTAGCCGCCCGGCCCTGCTCCGATGACGATCAGATCATAGGTTGCCACGGCACTTCTCCGTTCAAGAACCAAGCGATAGCGGCGCGCTGAAAGCCCATACGTGTCCGAATGGGTCGCGCACCCGGGCATAGCGCATCACCCAGAAGGTGTCGGCTGGCGGCGCCGTAACGACAGCACCGGCAGCAACAGCACGCGCGACCGCGCCATCGACTTCCAGCGGTGATGAAAGATTGACCTGCACCGTCACGCAGCCCCTCGCTTCAGCAGCGCCGGGCGCAACATCCGAGATGAACTCGGGAAAATGATCGGACAGCATGAAGTGGCCGCCGAACACCGACAACGCAGCGTGCTGCACACGCGCGCCATCTTCGGCCATTTCCCTGTAGGTGACGTTGGCACCGAAGGCCTTCTCGTAAAACGCCAGCGCCGCGCTGGCATTTGCCACCGTGAGATAAACTTCAATCGAAGAAATCGTGCCTTCCTCCGCCATGCCGGGAGCTCCCACGACTCCAAAGCCGTTCCGTTGCCGAAATAGCTTCTAAAGCTCCAACAGAAAACGCTGCGGATCTTCCAGGCACTCTTTGACACGAACAAGGAAAGCCACGGCCTCTTTGCCGTCAACAATGCGGTGATCGTAGCTTAGCGCCAGATACATCATCGGCCGCGCCACAATCTGGCCATCGCGCACCACCGCGCGCTCCTCGATGCGGTGCATTCCAAGGATGCCCGACTGCGGCGCGTTGAGGATCGGCGTCGACATCATCGAGCCATAAACGCCGCCGTTGGTGATGGTGAAAGTGCCGCCCTGCATCTCATCGATGGAGAGCTTGCCGTCGCGGGCGCGCTTGCCGAAATCGGAAATCTGCGCCTCGATCTCAGCGAAGCTCATGCGATCTGCTTCACGCACCACCGGCACCACAAGCCCGCGGTCGGTGCCGACCGCAACGCCGATGTGATAATAGTTTTTGTAGATGATCTCATCGCCGTCGATTTCGGCGTTGACGGCCGGAATTTCCTTCAGCGCCTGCAAACACGCCTTCACGAAGAAGCCCATGAAGCCCAGCTTCACACCGTGGCGCTTCTCGAACAGATCCTTGTAGCGCGCGCGCAGCTCCATTACCGCGCCCATATCGACATCGTTGAATGTCGTGAGCATTGCTGCGGTGTTCTGCGCATCCTTGAGCCGCTGCGCGATGGTCTGGCGCAGACGCGTCATCCGCACGCGTTCCTCGCGCGCCGCATCGTTGGGCGTAGATGGAATACGCAGGTTCTGCGCTGGCACCGGCATCGGCGCAAATGCACGCGAGGGCGCCAGTCCGGGGCTGGATTGAAGCGCGGGGGCGGCGGCGGCCGATGAAGTAGCGGCAGGCACCTCGGCGGCCGCGGATGCAGCCTTCACCGCGTCTTCCTTCAGCACCTGTCCGCGCTTGCCGCTGCCCGCGACGTCAGCAGTGTCGATACCAGCTTCAGCCAGATGCTTGCGTGCCGCGGGGCTTGGCGGCACCGCACCCTCGGATGACCTGCGGGGCTCAGCGCCACCATTTGACGCCGCTGCAGCCGGAGCAGGCTTGTCCTTTTTCTCTTTCTTGGGCTCGCTCTTTGTTTCGGCGGCCGACGCGCCCGCGCCTTCGCCGATCAGGCCGAGCAGCGCACCAACCGCAACGGTCTCGCCTTCCTTCGCGGCGTGATCGCCCAGCACACCGGCCGTCGGCGCTGGCACCTCAACCGTTACCTTGTCGGTCTCAAGCTCAACCAGCGGCTCATCAACTTTCACCGCGTCGCCCGGCTTCTTGAACCACTTGCCGACGATAGCCTCGGTTACGCTCTCGCCCAGAGCCGGAACCCGAATTTCCGTTGCCATCGTCCCTCTCGCTTAATTCCGGGCGCCGCGCCCGATGTGATTTCTTTGCTCAGAATAAACGCATCGGCAGGCTAGACGCGATCCATCATTAGAATAACGGACGCTCAGCTTGCGCCGCCCGTCAATGCCGCCTGCACCAGTGTCTTCTGTTCGTTGAGGTGCTTGGAAAGCTGTCCCGTCGCCGTCGATGCCGACGCTGGACGCCCCGCATAGCTCGGGCGACGATGCTGCGCCTCGATCCGCTCCAGCACCCATTCGATGTTCGGCTCGATGAAGCTCCACGCGCCCATGTTGCGCGGCTCTTCCTGGCACCACACAAACTCCGCGTTCGGGAAGCGGCCAAGCTCATTCATCAGTGCGCGCGCCGGGAACGGATAAAGCTGCTCCACCCGCAGCAGATAGACATCATCTATGCCCTGCGCCTCACGCGCATCGTAAAGGTCGTAATAGACTTTGCCCGTGCTCATCACCACGCGCCGGATCTTGTTGTCCGGCACCAGCTTGATCTTCGCATCATGCGCGCGCTGCGCGTCGTCCCACAGCAGACGATGGAAGCTCGTGCCCGGCCCCATCTCGTCGAGGTTCGACACCACGCGCTTGTGGCGCAGCAGCGATTTCGGCGTCATCAGGATCAGCGGCTTGCGGAACTTGCGCTTCATCTGCCGGCGCAGAATATGGAAGTAGTTTGCAGGCGTCGTGACGTTAGCCACCTGCCAGTTGTCTTCGGCGCAAAGTTGCAGATAGCGCTCCAGCCGCGCGGAAGAATGCTCCGGGCCCTGACCTTCATAGCCATGCGGCAGCAGAGACACGAGGCCGGACATACGCAGCCACTTGCGCTCGGCCGACGATATGAACTGATCGAACACCACCTGCGCGCCGTTGGCGAAGTCGCCGAACTGCGCTTCCCACATCACCAGCGCGTTCGGCTCGGCCAGCGAATAGCCGTACTCGAAGCCAAGCACCGCTTCTTCGGAAAGCATCGAGTTGATGACTTCAAACCTGGCCTGATCGTTCGCCACATGCTTCAGCGGCGTCCAGCGGCGCTCGGTGTCCTGATCGATCAGCACCGAATGGCGTTGCGAGAACGTGCCGCGCTCTGAATCCTGCCCCGAAAGGCGCACCGGGAAGCCCTCATTCAGCAACGAACCGAATGCCAGGTGCTCCGCCATCGCCCAATCGATGCCGGTGCCGCTGTCGACCATCTCGCGGCGCCGATCCAGCAGACGGCGCACCACCTTGTGGGCGTTGAAATCGGGCGGGATCGAGGTGATGCGTCGGCCGATGATGCGCAGACGCTCCAGATCAACGCCGGTTTCACCGCGCCGCTCATCGTCACCCGCAACGCCCATGCCCGACCAGCGACCATCCAGCCAGTCTGCCTTGTTCGGCAGAAAGCCGTCAGCGGTTGCGAACTCTTCCTCCAGATGCGCGCGGAATGCAGCCTGCATCTGCTGGCTTTCCTCGCGCGGAACAACGCCTTCCTCGTCCAGCTTCTTGGCGTAGATTTCCGTGACGGTCGGATGTCCCTTGATCGCCTTGTACATCAACGGCTGCGTGAACATCGGCTCGTCGGCCTCGTTGTGGCCGTAGCGCCGATAGCAGAACATGTCGATGACAACCGGCTTCTGGAACTTCTGCCGGAACTCGGTCGCGATCTTGGCGACGTGCACCACCGCTTCAGGATCATCACCGTTCACGTGAAAGATCGGCGCTTCGATGATCTTCGCCACGTCCGAGCAATAGGGCGACGACCGCGAATGGCGCGGATTGGTGGTGAAACCGATCTGATTGTTGATGATGAAATGGATCGAGCCGCCGGTGCGATGGCCCTTCAGCCCGGATAGTCCGAAGCACTCAGCCACAACGCCCTGCCCGGCGAACGCCGCGTCACCATGGATGAGCAACGGCATCACCGGCGTGCGTTCGCCGGTCTTGCAGCCGCGCTGATCCTGCTTGGCGCGCACCTTGCCCAGCACCACCGGATCGACGATCTCAAGGTGCGAGGGGTTGGCGGTAAGCGAAAGATGCACGTCGTTGCCGTCGAACGAGCGATCCGACGAGGCGCCGAGATGGTATTTCACGTCGCCCGAGCCTTCCACATCGTCCGGCTTGAACGAACCGCCCTTGAACTCATGGAAAATGGCGCGGTGCGGCTTGCCCATCACGTTGCCAAGCACATTCAGCCGGCCGCGATGGGCCATGCCGATGATGATTTCCTTCACCCCGAGCTGGCCGCCGCGTTTGATGATCTGCTCCAGCGCGGGCGCTATCGCCTCGCCGCCGTCGATGCCAAAGCGCTTGGTGCCGGTGTATTTCACCTCGCAGAATTTCTCGAAGGTCTCGGCCTCGATCAGCTTGTTGAGGATGGCCCGCTTGCCCTCCGGCGTGAAGCGGATGTCCTTCTCATCGCCCTCGATACGGTTCTGGATCCACGCCCGCTGTGTCGGGCTGGTGATGTGCATGTACTGCACGCCGATGTGCCGGCAGTAGGTGCGGCGCAGAATGCGCAGGATCTGGCGCATCGTTGCCGTCTCAAGGCCAAGCACGCGATCGATGAAGATCGGCCGGTCGAGATCGGCGTCTGTGAAGCCGTAGGTTTCCGGCTTGAGGTCGCGATGCACCTTGCGGTCGGCAAGCCCCAGCGGATCGAGGTCGGCGGCCAGATGGCCCATCACGCGGTAAGCGCGGATCAGCTGCAGGGCGCGGATGGAATCCTGCGTCGCCCGCAACGAAGCTGCCGGAGACATCTCAAAGCCCATCTGATGGGCCTTGGCCTGAATACCGTTGCGGATGGAGCGTTCGGTCGCCTCGTACTCGCCGGCTAACGCACTGACGAGTTCATCGCTGCCGTTTTCCAGCAGCTCCGGCGCTGGCAGCCCCCACGACGGACCACGCTCGGCCTCGCGGGCGCCGGCGTGCTCTTCCTTGAGGCTGTCGAAAAAGTGCCGCCACTCATCACTTACCGAGCCGGGATTACGCTCGTACTCGGCCTGCATCTCCTCCACATAGGCCGCGTTTGCGCCGCCGAGGAAGGATGTCCGCAGAAAAGCTTCATTGAGTGGATTGCGCGCCATTTGCTGCTCTCAACAACTGTCGATGCAGCATAGGTTGGCGCGCAATGCCAAATTCAAGGTTATTGGCGCCGGCTGCACTGACAAATTATATGCAGTGCAGCATACGCCAATTCTAGAGGCTTTCCAGCTCGATCAACCTTTGATCGCGCCAAGAAGCGTCGTACCAAGGGCGGATGGACTCGGCGCAATCGCTATGCCTGCCGAGCGCATTGCTTCGAACTTGTCTTCAGCCTTGCCCTTGCCACCCGAGATGATGGCGCCAGCGTGGCCCATGCGGCGTCCCGGAGGTGCGGTCGAACCGGCGATGAAGCCAGCCATCGGCTTGGAACGGCCCTTCTTGGCTTCCGACTTGATGAACTCAGCGGCTTCTTCTTCAGCCGAGCCACCGATCTCGCCGATCATGATGATCGAGTCCGTATCGGGATCGCCGAGGAACAGCTCCAGCACCTCGATAAACTCAAGGCCCTTCACCGGATCGCCGCCGATGCCAACAGCCGTGGACTGGCCGAGATCAACGTCGGACGTCTGCTTCACCGCCTCATAGGTCAGCGTGCCGGAACGCGACACGATGCCAACGCGGCCAGGCTTGAAGATGTTGCCCGGCATGATGCCGATCTTGCACTGGTTCGGCGTCAGGATGCCGGGGCAGTTCGGACCCAGCAGGCGCGAGCCCGAACCCGTCAGCGCGCGCTTCACCTTCACCATGTCCAGCACCGGAATACCCTCGGTGATGGCGACGATGAACGGGAAGCCGGCATCAATGGCTTCAAGGATGGCGTCGGCCGCGAACGGCGGCGGCACATATATAGATGTCGCGTCGGCGCCGGTGACCGCGCGTGCCTCGGCCGCCGAGTTGAACATCGGCACATCGGCCAGCTCTGCGTCGGGATGCTGCGTGCCGCCCTTACCGGGCGTTACGCCGCCAACGATCTGCGTGCCGTAGGCTTTCGCCTGCTTGGTGTGGAACGTGCCCTGGGCACCGGTGATGCCCTGACAGATGACTTTGGTGTTTTTGTCTACAAGAATTGCCATGTCGTCGTCGCCTGTTGCGACCGAGCTCTACTGCGCTCTGCCGCCCTGTTTAAGGCCCATATTCTCTCTGCTTTGAGACAGACTTATCTGGGCGATTTGCTCAATCGAACTGAGGCGCGGATGACCCGCGCCACGGCTCAACCGTTCGATTTCAAGAGGCTTCCTTGACCGCAGCGGTGATCTTCTCCGCAGCGTCGCCCAGGTTGTCAGCAGGGGTGATCTTGAGGCCGCTCTCGGCCAGGATCTTCTTGCCCAGCTCAACGTTGGTGCCCTCAAGGCGCACAACGAGCGGCACGGTGATCTCCATCTCGCGGGCAGCCGCAACGACGCCTTCCGCGATGATATCGCAGCGCATGATGCCGCCGAAGATGTTGACCAGGATGCCCTTCACGGACGGGTCCGAAAGGATGATCTTGAATGCGGCCTGCACCTTTTCCTTGGAGGCGCCGCCACCGACGTCGAGGAAGTTAGCGGGCTCCTCGCCGCACAGCTTGATGATGTCCATCGTCGCCATGGCGAGACCGGCACCATTGACCATGCAGCCGATCGAGCCGTCGAGCTTCACGTAGGAGAGGTCATACTTCGAAGCCTCGACCTCGGCCGGATCTTCTTCCGCCAGGTCGCGCATTTCCAGAACGTCAGGATGACGGTAGAGCGCGTTGGAATCGAAGCTGAACTTGGCGTCGAGGCATGAAAGCTCGCCACCCTTGGTGACGATCAGCGGGTTGATCTCCAGCATGCTCATGTCCTTGGCGAGCACAAGCTTGTAGAGATCGCCGATCAGCTTCACGCACTGGCCAACCTGCTTGCCTTCAAGGCCAAGCGCGAAGGCGATGCGGCGGCCGTGGAATGGCTGATAGCCGCTGGCCGGATCGATCGACACCGAGATGATCTTCTCGGGCGTATCGTGCGCGACCTGCTCGATGTCCATGCCGCCGGCGGAGCTGGCGATGAACGCGATGCGCGAGGTGGCGCGATCAACCAGCGCCGAGAGATAAAGCTCGCGGTCGATTTCAACGCCTTCCGTCACGTAAACGCGGTTGACGACGCGGCCGTCAGCGCCGGTCTGCTCGGTCACCAGCGTGGCGCCCAGCATCTGCTCGGCGGCCTGCTCGATTTCCTCACGCGACTTGGCGATGCGTACACCGCCCTTTTCGCCAGCCGAAGCTTCCTTGAAGCGGCCTTTGCCGCGTCCACCGGCGTGGATCTGTGCCTTGATGACGTAAACCGGACCGGGAAGGCGCTGCACTGCCTCGCCTGCCTCTTTCACGTTGAAGGCAGCGAAGCCTTTGGGTGCCGGAATGCCAAACTGCTCCAGCAGTTCTTTGGCCTGATGCTCATGAATGTTCATTCGATAGTCCTGCGTCGCGTTAGAATAATAAAGCCTGCTTGGAGCTTAGGCCCCGAGTTGCGGAGCAATCTGGGTGCAGGCGTCGACGAGGCCCTTCACCGATTCCACCGATTTGATGAACATGGCGCGCTCAGCGGCGTTGAGATCGATCTCAACAATACGCTCTGCGCCGCCTGCTCCGAGGATCACCGGCACGCCGACATACAGCCCCTTAACACCGTATTCGCCATTAAGGTATGCGGCACAGGGCAGGATGCGCTTTTTGTCCTTGAGGTAACTGTCGACCATTTCCAGCGCTGAAGCTGCCGGAGCATAGTAGGCGGAGCCGGTCTTCAGCAGAGCGACAATCTCGCCACCGCCCTTGCGGGTGCGATCGACGATCTCATCCAGACGCTCCTGACGCATCCAGCCCATGCGGACAACGTCCGGCAGCGGAATGCCCGCAACCGTCGAATAGCGCACCAGCGGCACCATCTCGTCGCCGTGACCGCCCAGCACAAACGCCGAAACGTCTTCAACCGAAACGCCGAGCTCTGTCGCCAGGAAGTGACGGAAACGAGACGAATCCAGAACGCCAGCCATGCCGACAACCATGTTGCGCGGCAGGCCCGAAGCCTTTTGCAGCGCCCACACCATGGCATCGAGCGGATTGGTGATGACGACGACGAATGCGTTGGGGGCGTACTTCTTGATGCCCGCGCCAACCTGCTCCATCACCTTGATATTGATGCCGATCAAGTCGTCGCGGCTCATGCCGGGCTTGCGCGGCACACCGGCGGTCACGATGCAGACGTCAGCACCCTCGATATCGGCGTAGGCATTGGTGCCCTTGAGCTGGGAATCGGAGCCTTCAACCGCGCCGGACTGGCACAGATCGAGGGCCTTGCCCTGCGGCATTCCCTCCGCAATGTCGAAGATCACGACATCACCCATCTCTTTCAAGGAGATCAGGTGGGCGAGCGTCCCTCCGATCATGCCGCCGCCAATCAAGGCGATCTTAGTCCGCGCCATGCGATGCAAGCTCCCTCTTTATCTTAGGAAATTGATTTGTGTGGCGAACACCCGCAGTGCCAACGGGACGCCACAACTCCGTCACGAGTACGTTTAGACTAGGCCTCAGAGCAGGGAAAGCCCGACATTAGCTAAGCTTCCCAGTACTTTTTGGGTGCGCCGCAACAAGCGGGCGGATGCTTTTCCTGGTCTTCGGAGGAACCTGAGCCAGTGTGTTGCACTGGATTGGGAGGGGAATTGCGACCGTCATTTATTGGCGCGTTGTCCGGCGGCACGGCGCTGCTCGTCGCAGCGTCCGCTTTTGCCGGAGGCGGCTCGACATATCTAGGCTTCCGGCTGCTCGACATGGAGCAGAAGTCGGTGCGATGGCACACGCCGGTGCTCGGCAGTGGTGCAACGATCACCTATGCCTTCGTCACCGAGCCCGTCACCTCGGAGGGCGCGCGAAACTGCGCGCGCATGCAGTCCGCTGCCATGGCCTACACGCGCTCGGGCATCGCCGAGCAGGACTTCCGCAACGAAACCGCTGAAGCCTTCCGCATGTGGGAGAAGGTTGCCAACCTCGCCTTCCGCGAAATCAGCGATCCTGCTGAGGCCAACATTCTCATCGGCGCGCAGGCCGACCCCATCGGCCGCGCTTTCACCAACGTGGCACTGAAAGCCAGCGCAACCGACAATGGCGGCCTGACAACCGCATCCGTAGCGGCCACCACCATCTCAGGCGCGGCAGATCAACCGGCCACCAACAAAGTCATCGGCCGTTCGCTCATCTGCCTCAACCCGGAACAGCCGTGGAAGATCGGCTTCGATGGCCGCCTGCAGGTTTATGACCTGCGCTACACCATGGCCCACGAAATCGGCCATGCGATCGGGCTCGACCATCCCAGCGCTTCCGGCCAGCTCATGTCCTATCGCTATGATGAGCGGCACCAGGGCCTGCAACCGGGCGACATTGAAGGCGCGGTGACGCTGTACGGTGCGCGGCCGGCAACCGAAGTTTATGCCAATTCCGACAGCTCAACCGAAGCTGCGGTCGCGCCCGATGCGGAAGATGGCCGGACATTCGGTATTGGCGACACGGTAGCGGTAGCTCCGCCGGAGACGGGGTCCATTACGCCGATCGCACCCACATCGCAGCTACCACTAGCCAACAAAGCCCGCTGATCAACCTTCGGCCTGCATAATCCGGCTTGCATTGCCTGATGCCGCCGCTCGCCCGCTGAATACTCCCTTTACGTAAGTACCGGCACGAGAACGAAGCGACGACGGCCCGGCCCGTATCACCCTTCGGCTTGGCCCATCGCAACGCCATCCCGCGTCACGCCCCGCGAAGCGACATAGTCGGCGCTCCGCATCTCCATCAGGCGGGAAACGGTCCGCTCAAAAACCTTGGCGGTGGCCGGGTCTTCGCACAGGGCCTCAGGCTCCGCCGCCGCCGACGCGATCAGGCACACCTTATTGTCGTACAGCGTGTCGATCAGATTGATGAAGCGTCGGGAAACCTCGCGCCGGTCCCGATCGAGCCTCGGAATGCCATCCACCACCACCGTGTGATAGGTGTGCGCCAGCCGAAGATAGTCCACCGTGCCCAACGGCGCCTCGCACAGGTCGTGGAACGAGAACCGGGCGATGCCCATGGCCGCCTGCGGCACGCGAAGCTGCCGTCCCTTCACGTCGAGCGTTTCAGCGCACCCGCACTGATGCCCGGTCAGCCGATCCCAATGGGCATCCAGTTCCGCCGATGCGCGATCGTCGGCAGGACAGAAGTACAGCGGCAATCCCGCAAGCCGCTCCAGCCGGTAATCACGGGCCGATTGCAGCTCCGCGACATCCATATGCGCTTCGACCAGAGCAATGAACGGCAGGAAGAGCTGGCGGTTCAACCCTCTCTCATAGAGGCTTGCAGGCGTAGAGTTCGACGTAGCGACGACGACGATACCGCTTGCGAACATATGCTCGAACAGACGGCCCAGGATCATCGCGTCGGCGATGTCCGTGACCTGCAGTTCGTCGAAGCACAGCAGCCGCGCCTCGCTGACGATGCTGGCTGCAACCACCGGCATCGGGTCTCCGGGATGCGTCCGCCGCGCCTCCGCGATGCGCTCGTGCACGTCCGCCATGAACTCATGGAAGTGGCTGCGCCGCTTGGGCGCAAAGCTGACGGAATTGTAGAACAGGTCCATCAGCATCGTCTTGCCGCGCCCGACCTCGCCATGGACATAGAGCCCGCGCGGCGGTGACGACTTCTTCCCGCGTCCCAGAAACGCCAACGGCCCACGGCGCTCCGGCTTCCAGTCCGGCAAACGGCGCGCAAGCGCGTCCAGCAGCCCGGCAACAGCAAGCTGCGCCGGATCGGCCTCCAGTGAGCCTGCGCGAACCCTTGCCTGCAGCTGCTCCAACGGAAAAGCGGTCATTCGTCTCAAATTCTCCGCATCCGCCAACGGCACTGAAATGTACGCCGCGGCGGAATGTCACCAAGCCGGTTTGATCGATAACACGGGGGCCCACTAGATCCGGCTAACGGGCAGGAATGGAAAAACACCATCATCGATCGCATATTTGTGCGGCGCAGTAGAAGCGTCGGCGGCCCGCAAATCAAGTCATCTGGCAGCATACCGGATTTGCGAAACCGCTATGACCTTCAGAACCTGCACGCATAAGAGCAGAGGTAGTGTGATGGAAACCGGCCAAGTAAACCCAGGCACCATCCGTAAACTGTGGCCCAGCGAGGCACGCAAGTTCCGCGATCATCTGCTGCGGCTCGATACAGCCAGCCGGCACATGCGCTTCGCCCATGCCGTATCGGACTCCTTCATCGAGAAGTACGCGCACGACATCGGCGATGTCGGGAACATCGTCTACGGCCTCTTTCACGGTGACGAGGTGAGGGCCGCAGCTGAACTCAAGACGATAGGCTCCGTCTGGGGGCTCGATGCCGAAGCCGCATTCTCCGTCGAACAACCTCTACAGGAACACGGCATCGGCACCGAACTGATGGGACGCGTGATCCGCGCCGCCCGCAACCGCGGTGTCAGAAACCTGCGCCTGGTCTGTCTCGCCGACAACGCCAAGATGCGATCCATCGCCAAACACTACGACGCTGACCTTCGGTTCGAGTACGGCGAGATCGTTGGCGAGATTGTACCGCGCAGCCCGAACTACTTTTCGCTGCTCGCGGAGGCAGTCGACGATCGCTTCGGCTTCATGATGGCGGTACTCGATCTGCAATCACGCATCGTCAAAACCAACACCGATCTGCGTCGGCGCGACGTCATTTAGTGCGCATTGTGTTGTCGAAGCGCGAAGCGTTTGCACGACGAAAACTGCAACAAGAGTCTTCACTCAATGGCGCATGACATTCGAAATACGAGAAAAATGATGATTTCACGCAACACATGCGATTGAATGCGCATGCGTTAGCTTTCAATTTGCAATTTCGTGTCAACAAAATGTTCGAACTTGCACATGATTTTTTTAGTTCGAGTGATTCGGACTGAGAGAGATAGAAACAACGACGCCAGAAAGAGAGAACTCCCATGGTCAAGAAAGCAGTTACTCGCAAAGTGAAGAAGGCTCCTGCCGCTCGCACCGCTGCAGCGAAGAAGCCCGCCGCAGCCCGCAAGACGACGGCTCGCAAGGCATCCACCACCGCTCGCAAGACGGCTGCTGCTCGTAAGCCCGCCGCCGCCCGCAAGACGGCTGCTGCCCGTAAGCCCGCCGCTGCTCGCAAGACCGCTGCTGCCCGTAAGCCTGCCGCCGCCCGCAAGACGGCTGCTGCCCGTAAGCCTGCTGCTGCCAAGGCAACCACCGCTCGCAAGCCGGCCGCCGCTCGCAAGACCGCTGCTGCCCGTAAGCCTGCTGCTGCTCGCAAGACCGCCGCTCGCAAGCCGGCTGCTGCTAAGAAGACCCGTCGGGCCGCTGCTGCTGCCTAATTCAAGGCATCAGACAAGGAATACGCGCCAGTTCCCTCGTACCGCGCGATGGTGAAGGCTGTTGGGCCAGCAAGCCGACCTCAGCCTTCAACACCTGTCAAAGACCGGTGGCAGCATACGCTGCTCCGGTCTTATTTTTTTGCCGATCGGATATCGGCCGGGTGCACCCGCAGCGGCAGTTCCCGCAAGCACCGTCCTAAACAGATTAAGTTGCATTAACCATCATTGAAACATGGGCCCATTTCGCGGTGAACCGGCAATGGCCCTTTCGGCCATTCTTACGGCCGGTGAAAAGACCCCTTTTGCCATTCCCATATGGGCCTGAATTGGCCTGAAATGGGCGGGCGTTTGAAGGGCCGCTGAGCCCGAAATAGCCGCCAGAATTGACGTGATGCTGCGTCGCAGCATTTTCCGGAATGGCGAGCAAAAGCGCCGAAAACTCAGGCTTTGCCGTTAAGTTCGACGCCATTCCTAAAGGCGAATGGCCGCTGGCGTACGCCTCGCTCGCAGGCGCACCCGCAAGCGCGCTGACCACCTAGCGCTTCAGTCCAATAATGCTCACGCGCTTTCGGCGCTGCGCTGTCCGCGCCCAGCCATTCCGCATTCGGAATGCGACGACACTCGATGAGGCGCATCGCGGCGCACTACCCGCCCACTGAACATGATCGCATCTGACCATCAGCGTGCATCGCAAGCCTCACCAATGAGCTGGAGCTGCGCCGCGATGCGATGAAAAGCCATCGCGCTGCCAGCCACACAGCTCGCGCCACGACGGGCGATGCATTCCGCAAACAAAAAGGCAGCAGCCTCGCGGCTACTGCCTGCTCGCGGTGGTGGGCGCGAGGCACAAAGGAAAACCGCGTACGACGGCGCGACCGGCCTGACTATCAGACGCGGCGCTCGACCATCAGCTTCTTCAACTCCGCAATCGCCTTGGCGGGGTTTAGGCCCTTCGGGCAAGCCTTGGTGCAGTTCAAAATCGTGTGGCAGCGATAGAGCCGGAACGGATCTTCCAGATTGTCGAGCCGCTCACCGGTCGCCTCATCGCGCGAGTCCTGAACCCAGCGGAATGCCTGCAACAGCGCGGCCGGACCGAGATAACGGTCCTGGTTCCACCAATAGCTTGGGCACGACGTGGAGCAGCACGCGCACAGGATGCATTCGTACAGACCGTCAAGCTTCTGCCGATCCGCATGCGACTGACGCCACTCCTTGGGCGGCGCCGGGGTATCGGTCTGCAGCCACGGTTCGATCAGCCGATGCTGCGCGTAGAAGTTGGTCAGATCCGGAATGAGATCCTTCACCACTTCCATATGCGGCAGCGGGTAGACGCGCACCGGACCTTTGACGTCGTCATAGCCCTTGAGGCACGCAAGCGTGTTGGTGCCGTCGATATTCATCGAGCACGAACCGCAAATGCCCTCACGGCACGAACGCCGGAAGGTCAGCGTGGAATCGATCTCGTTTTTGATCTTGATAAGTGCGTCGAGCACCATCGGACCGCAGCGGTCGGTATCCACCCAATAGGTGTCGACCCGCGGGTTCTCGTCGTCATCCGGGTTCCAGCGATAAACTTGGAACTCCTTCCACGACCCCTCGCCTTCCGGCTGGTTCCAGGTCTTTCCGCGCTGGACCTTGGAGTTTCTGGGGAGTGTGAAGTGGACCATATTATTGGGGCTTTCCTGCTGTCGGCAAATGCCACACCCGTCAGCCCCACATGACGCACCGCAAACGCCGATGTCAACGCTCGCTGGCGTCGCGTTTTAGTAGCAAAACCTGACCCGTAGAGTTGGCTATTCAGGCCGGCAGCGCTTGAGTTCGCGCACCAGAAGCGTCAGCCGTGCTGCCACATCGGCACCGGTATCCACCGAGGCCTTCAACGTCGCGCGCGACTGGATAAGCTGATTAAGCCGATCCTGCTGTTCACCGAAGCCAAAGAACAGCTCTTCCGGCGCCTCGATCTCCCCATCCTCGACCGCCGACATCACATCGAAGGCGTTCTGGGAAGCCAGCACCAGCATCGACGCGACGTCATTGATGAGTTGCTGAAAGAGCCGTGCCGCATCGGGGCCGACGCGCGGTCCATGCACACCAAATTTCAGCGGAGAAGATGCCGGCGCCCCTTCGCCCGCGAAAAGGCGCGGATTGCGCTGGAAGCGCCGAAAGATCTCCAGCAGGCCGAGACAGCAGGTTTCAAGATCCCGCAACGCCGTGGCCGCCTTGCGTTTGGAACGGCTGCGGTCCGGTGTGCGCTCCTGCGCCGCCCAGTTGATCGTGGCGATGGAAGCAATCGCGCCCAGGGCTGCTAAGGCCGGCAGCACCGCCGTGAACGGATCTGGCGCCAGCCGCGTTTCGCTGACAACTTCCGCAGGGCGTGGCTGAGCCTGCGGTTCGACAGCGACTTCGGCTGCGGCCGCCTTGGGTTCATCGGTCACGGCCGGTTCCCGCATCGGTAGGTCTTGTTCTGTGTCACGCGCTGCAGCTTCCTCTTGAACGCCGCCCTTTTTTAAATGCCTCAGCGCCTTAGGCAAAGCGGGAACAGCCCGGCGCAACAGGGATAAGCTTCCGTCACGCCCGGCGATCGGCGGCAAGGTAGAATTGGGATCGAGTTCCTGCCTGTCACCGCGAAACAGCCAGAAACCGCCTTTTGACCCGCTTCTTGAAAGAGTATCGACCAATGGCTTTCCCCGCGACACCCGCTCTGACAACCGATTGTGTCGTTTTTGACGACCAGCGACGCGTACTTCTAATTCAACGCGCCAACGAACCGTTCCGTGGTGGATATGCGCTTCCCGGCGGCTTCGTCGACATCGGCGAGCGTGTCGATGATGCCTGCCGCCGCGAACTACACGAAGAAACGGGCCTTCAGATCCCTGTCGACCAGCTGCGTCTGGTCGGTGTCTATTCCGATCCGAAGCGCGACCCGCGCGGACATACCTGCTCGGTCGCCTACCTCACCCAGACAAGAAACACACCCGTTAAGGGCGGCGATGATGCCGCCAGTGCCGAGTGGGTTGCGAATTGGCGCGAACTGCAGCTCGCCTTCGATCACGCCCAGATCATTGCAGATGCCGAACGCCTGCTGCTTCAGGGGCTATCAACTAACTCGGAACCGGAGCGATAACCGCGCCACGTCGATGCGCCATGCAGCAATGATCATCGGGCGAATTGGTTCAACGCATTCGTCCAGATTCATCGCCCGCCGCCGATGAAGCCGGGAACACCTGCGTCTAGGCACGTCATCTCGACGCGAATATCGGTGAACAGAAAGCGGCAAAGCTCTTTCTTGTGGTTGGGATTGTTGCGGATCGCCGCGAACGAGGTTTTGAAGCCGCGCGAGTTGGCCACTTCAAACAGCAGCTTGTCCTGACAATAGGGTGTCGGCGTCCAGTTGCCGGAGATGTTCTGGTTGCCGTCACGGCATTTGATAGCTGCGTTTGCCGGCATCGCCATCGGCGTCACGATGAAAAATGCCGCTGCAGCAACGGCCAGTCTGAGCCGCAGAGCCTTCATACAGACACCTCCGGAAAGCGCTTGTCTCCGGCAGGAAAACCGCTGCCAGTGATTCGCAATCGAATCCAGAGGCGTTTGGACGGCAAGGGAACGGGTGTAACAGCACACCGGAAGGGCAACAGAGCTACTGTTGCCCTCCGGCGTCTACTGCGAATCAAGGGTAGCCGCCAATTATTGCAGCTTGGCTGGCTTGAGATCCTTGGAGTCGATCATCTCAGCGGCAGGCTGTGAAGTTGTAATAGCCCACTGACGAATTGACTGGCCTTTGCTGAAATCGATCTTCGTCAGATCGATAGCGCGCAGGTTGGGGTGGTCATACGTCTTCCAGTAGTAGACCAGATTGGCGTGGTCGCGGAAAACCGTCCAGAGCGTGTAGTCGCCGGCCACCGTGCCCTTGGTCGTCTTTGAATAGTCGCGCACCAAACCCCTCGGGATGTCGACGCGGTTCATGATGTGCTGCGCCTGCGTCAGCGCCTCAGCAGAGTTCTTCGGCTGAATGGCGAGGTGCGACGAGGCCACGGCCATGATGAAGCGCGACGGCGGAGTCGGATCACCCGGCAGGCCGTAGAGCCCCGAGCCCTGGCCCGTTCCCGTATAGGTCACGTTGCCAATCTTCTCAGGCCCTGCGTTCAGCGGCGACAGATAAACGTAGTTGCGCAGGTTCTGAATGTGCCAGTCATAGGTGGGCGAGTTGGTCAGCACGCCGACGGTGTTATCGTAGACCTTCGCAGCGCCGCCCACATACTCGATCACGATGCTCTTGCCGGTTGCGTCGTGAATCGTGAAGTGCAGCGGAATGAACGAACCGAACTGCGGCATGCTCTCGCCCCAGACCGTCACGCCATCCAGAGCGGCCTTCACTTCTTCAACCGTCTCAAAGTTGCTCAGCACCCAGTCGCCGAACAGAGCGTTCGAAAGCGCCTTTGCGCTGCCATCGGCTGGCACGTCCTGATATTTCGTCTCGCCCGGCAGATAGAGCGCGCCGAAGCCGAGGCCCTTTTCGTTCATGCCATCGGCCATCATCGGCAGATTGAATGCATTCATGCCGACGTAGCCGTACTTGCCCTTCCACGTCAGACCGTTGCCCTTCGGAGCAGGTGAAACCACCTCATTGCCGCGCGGCACGATCAGCAGCGCGCTTTCGAGGTCCATGCCGAAGTCCATCGTCCGCGAACTGAACGCGGAGCCATCCTTCGCCATCAGGCGCACGTCGGTGCAGGCGAGAGCGGGTGTCGATGCCATCAGGCCAGCACAAAGCGTGGCCACGGCGCGCCGCAGCAGAGTGTGTTTCATCTTTTACCTCGTAATGTGAAAGCGAAGTGCGCCTCACCCTCGCGAGCAGACGCCCCCTCCCCGCGGACCCGTCCCGAGCCGCTGTTACTTGCCTTCGGGGAAATACTTGAGCGTCGAGCGGCAGCTTTGCGCCCACTCTTCCTTGCTCATCTGCGTTGAAGGGCCCCAATCCTTCATGCAGTCGTCGAAACTCTGATGTGTGACTTTGAAGCTCTCCTTCGATTCCTTCAGGATCGCTTCAGCCTCATCGCCCTTCTGACCCGGATGATGAACATCCGCGTCCAGATTTTCCTGCTGCGTTTCGATCTCAGCCACCCGCATCGGCTGCGATGTCACGGCGGCGGTCTGAGCGTTGCTTGCTCCGATCTCGGCGATGCGCATCTGCTGCGCGATCCTGGAGAGCCCCTCGACACATGAAGCAGGGGCAGTATCGGCTGCAGACACGGACACAAGAGCGGCGATCGAGGAGGCCACGACGACAAGAATGGACGGCATGCAAAAAGCCCCTGTTGTATCTGCGGGCCGGACACTCCGGCGACAGCAGGGAGGCTAGCGCAATTGCCTGAGAAGGCTGCAAAATCGGGCGCGCAGGTTTTGCGCAAATTCTTTGGATTGCAAAAACGGCTTGTAAGGATCTGCCGCGCGGAGAAGCTGGCAGAGATCCGCGAGGGCTCAAATCGGCCCCGGTGGCACCGGAATGGGTGGCTCGGAAGTTCTGATTCTCGAACCTTCCGTGATCTGGCGCTCTTCTGCACCCCAAAGGCCAAGCGCCGAAACAGCGCCAACGGCCGCGCTAAAATTATTAAGTCATTGAAAAACAACTACATTAAATGATGCGGCGACCTTATCGAGCCGATCAGATTCCCTTATTGCGTCATCACGCAATTGCGATTTCTGTTTATCGCCGGAAGTTGCTACATATTGTCCATCAGACAGGCGGTACTCGCCGCCTAGGCTTTAGCAGGAGGAAAGACAATGAAGGTTTGGAGCAAGCCAGCCGTTCGCGAGCAGGAAGTTGGCCTTGAGGTCACCTCCTACATGCCGGCTGAGATCGACATCATCTAATTCGATCCGAATTAGCTGACAGATTTTGAGCGGCGGCCGGGACACCCGGCCGCCGCTTTCTTTTGGGCCACCCTCGCCACCGCGTGACCCGCCGAGCACTGCAAACGGATACGAAAAAGGGCCGCCCCAGCAGGAACGGCCCTCATTCAATCAATCAACGTGCTGCCGATCAGGGCAGGCAGGCCGTCGCCAACGCGATGCACTGCGTGTTGCCGCCCTTCAGCCCGCGGCAATCGATATCGGCATCCACGGCATTGCCCCAGACAGCCCATTCCTTGCCGTGCTTTTGGCGCACGTCGATTTCCCAACCATAGATCGCCTGCTTTTCAGCCTCCATGCGGTACTTCTTGCGCGCACCGTAGGAGCTCAGCGACTCAGCCTTGCACTCTCTTTTCTTGATCGCTTCCTTGGCCGCGCCGGTCAGCTGGTGCAGCTTGTCGATGCACGGAACTGCGGTGCGGGTGCAGGTCCACTTGCCGCCGGATTCCTTGCAATCCACGTTGCGCTCCTTGGAGTAGCGCCAGGAGTTGAACTCGTGGCCATACTTCTCCTTCACGGCAGCACGCCAGGCGAACAGCGAATTGGGATAGGCGCCAAGGTCACGCAGCGTTGCCGGCGCACCGGCTGCCGTCACCGGGTCTTTACATTCTTCTGCAGCCGCAGCGGGCGCTACGGCCAGAACTGAAAAAGCGGCCGCTACAAAAGCCAGCCGGACGCAAAATTTGCTAATCATCTGCTCGTTTCCTGATAGCTGAGCGTAAGCACGCCTCTACCGGAATGCGGCTGGAGGCTGCGCACACTTACACGTAATTGAGCGGCTTTTGCGGCTTCAGCGCACCGCTGGCATCAAGTGACAGCACAGGCGTGGCGGGCCAGATACAGACTCGCATAGCGAGCATCGTTCAATTCCACCCGCACAGCATGGCATCGCCGCAACGCGATCAGAGCCGCACTTTTCTCAGGCCGAGATACGCCTCAACACCGCGCTTGATCCAGCGGCTGGGAAGCTTTCCACGCACGATGTGCATGTAATGTGCTGTCCGGTGCACCGGATTTCTGAAGCGCGGATGCTTTACTTCCAGCACCTTGGCAATCTTTACCGCCACGTCCTGCGGATCGCCGCCATCGGCCGCAACGTGCGCGTCACCCGCGCGGAAAGCGTTCTCGCTCCAGCGTCGATAGGGACTGTCGGCCGGAGCTACGCGCGGCGAAGCTTGCCAAATGTCGGTCACGTACGGGCCAGGCTCGACCAGCACCAGCTCGATGCCGAACTGCTCCAGTTCGTAAGCGATCGATTCAACCCAGCCTTCCAGCGCCCACTTCGAAGCTACATAGATTGAGTTTGCCGGCTGGCCGTTGAAACCCGCCTCGCTGGATATGAAAACGATGCGACCGGCACGCTGCTTGCGGAATGTCGGCAGCAGCGCACGCGTAAGCCCCAGCACGCCGAAGAAGTTCGTTTCGATCACCCGGCGCAAGTCAGCGTCCGGAATATCCTCAAATGCGCCACCCGCAGCCACGCCAGCGTTGTTCACCACCGCATCCAGCTTGCCGCCAGTCAGCGCCAGCGTGTCGGCGACACCGCGAGCAATGGAATCCGGGTCGGTCACGTCGAGCTGCACCAGATCCACGTTAGCGGCGACGCCCGCTTCCGCAATGGCGGCATCGAGACGGCCGCGCCGCTCCAGATTGCGCATGGTCGCGATCACATGCCAGCCACGCTTCGCCAGTTCGACAGCAGCCAGCATCCCAAACCCGGCCGACGTCCCGGTGATCAGCACAGTACGCTTGCTCATTCTCACATCCCTGCGGCGGCGCTTGTTATGGGCCCGGACTAAGCTTCTGGACTGGCCGGCTGGCCGTGCGCCTTTTGAAAGAAGCCGAGTGTATAGCCGTTGGGATCGCAAATTGCGAACTCGCGCCAGCCATAGGGCATGTCTTCAGGGCCCCAGATATAAGGGGTCAAACCGGCCCACTCGGTGGCCAGCCTGTCGACATCATCAACCGGAATGTAAAGCGTGCCCGACAGCGCCGGTTCCCGCGACTGCCCGTCGAGATCCATCACATGGAAATGCAGCACCGCATCATCGCGGCCAAGGGCGCACCATTGCGGCGGACCTCCGCAAGGCTCGATGCCCTTCAGGGCAAAGCCAAGCCGCTGGTAGAAGTCGATCGTTGCGCCGAGGTCGCGGGCCCTGAGGCTGGGGATCATTCCGGATTTGAGCATCCCGTCCATCCCCTCTCGGCCCGCGTTTCAGCCTGCCATTCTCAGGCGCGCATCAGTAAACGCGCGCCTTGGGCTCAATATAGCTGATCTCGTTCGTCATCGTGTAGGTGTGCACCGGACGATAATCCAGCTTCACCGACTTCGACGCATAATCAGCCCAGGCCAGCGTGTGCTTCATCCAGTTGGTGTCGTCGCGGTTGGGGAAGTCCTCGCGCGCATGGGCGCCACGGCTTTCCTCGCGGTTCAACGCACCGACAACCGTCACTGCGGCCTGCGCGATCAGGTTGTCGTATTCCAGCGCTTCGACCAGATCGGAATTCCAGATCAACGAGCGGTCGTTGATGCCGATATCGCCGGAAGCGTTCCAGATCTCATGGATCTGCTTCACGCCTTCCGCCATCACCGGGCCATCGCGGAACACTGCGCAATGCGACTGCATCGAGCGCTGCATCTGCAAACGCAGATCCGCCGTCGGCGTCGGACCCTTGGCGTAACGGAACTTGTCCAGGCGAGCCAACGCACGGTCGGTCGCCGCGGCCGGAAGATCCGGCTGCGCCGTTCCCGACTCCAGCGCTTCAGCACACCGCAGACCGGCAGCACGGCCGAACACCACAAGGTCGATCAGCGAGTTCGAACCCAGACGATTGGCGCCGTGTACGGAAACGCACGCAGCTTCACCGATAGCCATCAGCCCCGGAACGATCGCGTTCGGATCGCCGTCCTTCAGCGTCAGCACCTCGCCGTGATAGTTCGTCGGGATGCCGCCCATGTTGTAATGCACGGTCGGAATAACCGGGATGGGCTCGCGTCGCAGATCGACGCCCGCGAACACCTTCGCGCTTTCGGTGATGCCCGGCAGACGCTCCGCCAGAATGGCCGGATCGAGGTGATCCAGATGCAGGAAGATATGATCGCCATCTGGGCCGACGCCGCGACCTTCGCGGATCTCAACCGTCATCGATCGCGAAACGACGTCGCGTGACGCAAGATCCTTCGCGCTCGGCGCATAACGCTCCATGAAGCGCTCGCCGTTGGCATTGGTGAGATAGCCGCCTTCGCCGCGCGCACCTTCCGTGATCAGAACACCCGCGCCGTAAATGCCGGTGGGGTGGAACTGCACGAACTCCATGTCCTGCAGCGGCAGACCCGCACGCAGCAGCATCGCGTTGCCGTCGCCCGTGCAGGTATGCGCCGAGGTGCACGAGAAGTAAGCGCGGCCATAGCCGCCAGTGGCGAGAATGGTGCGCTTGGCCCGGAAGCGATGGATCGTGCCGTCGTCGAGACACAGCGCCAGCAGACCGCGACAGACGCCATCTTCGTCCATCAGCAGATCAAGCGCGAAATACTCGATGAAGAACTCAGCCGAATAGCGCAGCGCCTGACCGTACAGCGTGTGCAGCATGGCGTGGCCGGTGCGATCGGCAGCGGCGCACGTGCGCTGCGCGGGCGGGCCTTCGCCGAACTCGGTCGTCATGCCGCCGAACGGACGCTGATAGATGCGGCCATCCTCGGTGCGGCTGAACGGAACGCCGTAGTGCTCCATTTCGTAAACGGCAGCTGGAGCATTGCGGCACAGATATTCAATCGCGTCCTGATCGCCCAGCCAGTCCGACCCTTTGACGGTGTCGTACATATGCCAGCGCCAGTTGTCGGGGCCCATGTTGCCCAGCGATGCCGCCACGCCGCCCTGCGCCGCCACGGTGTGCGAGCGCGTCGGAAACACCTTTGTAACGCACGCCGTCTTGAGGCCGGCTTCTGCGCAGCCGAGCGTTGCGCGCAAACCTGCTCCGCCCGCGCCGACAACAACCACATCATACGTGTGATCGTGGATCGGATAAGCGTGGCCAGCGATCAGCGGCGCCGGTGCCGGCTTCTTCGCAGCGGAATTGGCCGCGCCATTCTTTTTTTTCTGCGCCATCGAGCTAGCCCTCGAAGCTCAATTTCAGGACGGCGAAAACCGAGACCAATGCAATGGCTCCCGAAAACACCGTGTTGGCCAGCAACAGCAGCATCTTTGAAAATTCGCCGTGGACGTAATCTTCGATGATGACCTGCATGCCCAGCCGCATATGCACCGCCGTCGCCAGGATCAGCGCGATCAGCGCAGCGGCAACCAGCGGATTGGCGAACGTCGATTTCACCGTAGCAAGATCAGCGCCCGCCAGATGCACGATCATGCCGATCGCAAACGCCGACAGCACAACGATGATCGCGCCGGTAACGCGCTGCTTGATGAAATGGTCAGCGCCCTCATGCGCCGAGCCAAGCCCGCGCGCGCGCTTCAATGGCGTTGTCATGCCCATGCCGCGAACCATCCCTGCTGGCTGGCGATGTAGATCCACAGCGCCGCCGTCAGCAGCACCGAAAGCACAGCGGTGGCCCAACCCAGCAGATCGACCGTGCCGATATCAAAGCCCCTGCCGGTGTCCCAAATGAAATGGCGCAGGCCGCCCAGCATGTGCAGGATCAGCGCCCAGGAGTATCCAACCAGCACGATGATGCCCGGCCAGGTCGAGAACAGCCAGTTGACGAACTTGAACTGATCCGGCCCCGTCGCCGCCGCGAGCAGCCACACCGCCAGCAGCAGCGAGCCGAAATACAGCGCTGCTCCGGAAATGCGATGCAGGATCGACATCACCATGTTGATCATGGGACGGTAGATCTGCAGATGCGGCGATAGCGGCCGCGCGCGCGACCGCTTTTCGGTTGTCACCCCGGCCATGGAGATTGCCTCACTGTTGGGTCTTAGATTCGTTTTAACGCGCAGAACGGTCCGCGGCAAACCGCCAAACGCCACATCTGCACATTTGCAAGCAGCGCTAACCCCTGTGAATTCCGTAAAAGTTTGCGATTCTAGACTGCAAATCTTGCGAAGGCCGGACGTCGCGATGCCCTTAGAGTGCTTCCGGAAAAGTGGGAACCGGTTTTCCGGCAAGAAGCACGACAAACAAACATCTAGAGCCTTTCCGCGTTTCAATAAAACGCTGAAAGGCTCTAGCCTGCTAAAGTACAACTGGCGGCCCGGCCAGCCTTCCCGCCCGATCGCCGGCATAGAGAAACGCCCGCCGGCCTCCGAAACCGGAAAAGCCAGACGGGCGCATCGATAGCCAGCAGGTCGTAGTCCGATCAGCGCGGCAGCAGCACCCAGGTATCCAGATCGAGCATCACGCCATCGGCGTACTTGTCATCTGCATCCTTGAGCGGAAAATCCGAACAGTCATTGTTCTTCACCGCCACGAGGCGGGTGCGCAGTGCGCCCAGGTCAGTGCGGCCCGGCACTTCCACCTTCTCCAGCACTTCCGACCACGCATAGACCGTATCACCCGCGAAGCACGGCGACACATGCCGCCCGCCGTTGATCGCCGCCAGATGGAACGCGTTGTTCAGACCGTTGAACGACAGCGCGCGCGCCAGTGAGATCACCACGCCGCCATAGACGATGCGCTTGCCAAAGCGGCCCTTGGCCTCGGTGTGCTGGTTGAAATGCACCTTGGCCGTGTTCTGATAAAGCCGCGTCGCGATCTGATGCTCGGCCTCTTCCAGCGTCATGCCGTCGACGTGCGCGATCTTCTCGCCCACCTCATAGTCGCCCCAGCGATAGGGCGAACCGGCCAGCGCATAGTCATACTGGCTGGTGTTGAGCGGCGGCACAGCGGCGCCCAGTTCGGACGGATCTACTCGCTGCGGCAGGTTCGGAACGATGGCCTCAGGCGCGGGCGCAGCCTTGTCGCGCTTGCGCACCATCACCCAGCGCACATAGTCGAGCACGATGTCGCCGTTCTGGTTACGCCCGGTCGAGCGCACATAAACGGTGCCGGTCTCGCCGTTGGAGTTTTCCTTCAGGCCGATCACCTCGGAGGTCGAGGAAAGCGTATCGCCCGGGTAAACCGGCTTCAGGAAGCGGCAGTTGGCATAGCCGAGATTGGCAATCGCATTCAGCGAGATCTCCGGCGTCGTCTTGCCGAACACGACGTGGAACGTCAGCAGATCATCAAGCGGCGACTGCGGATAGCCGATGGCCTTGGCGAACGCATCCGACGACTGTACCGCGAAGCGGGTGCCGTAAAGACTTGTATAGAGCGCCACATCGCCCACCGACACCGTGCGCGGCGTCGGGTGCACGATCACCTGCCCGAACTTGAAATCCTCGAAATAATTGCCGGGATTGGTCTTGGTCGAAGTCATCGCTGAGCTGGTCCTTTCCTTGGGCGCAAGGGCCGAATAGTCCACAAAGACAGGCTCTGTCGACTGCCTTTTCGCCGCTTTGACCCGGAAACGCCCCTCAGAACCACTCTTCTTCGGTTCGCCGCATGGCCTCAATGGCATCGGCGATGGCCACAGTCCGCCGCGCCATCACCAGATGCAGGCGCTCGACCATCCGGCCTTCCAGCGTGATGACGCCCTTCTGGCGATTGGCGGGTTCCTCAAAGGCGGCAATGACTTTTCTGGCCCACGAAACCTCTTCAACGGTCGGCGAGAAGATTTCGTTGCATGGCCCCACCTGCGAGGGATGGATCAGCGTCTTGCCGTCCATCCCCAGCGTACGGCCATGCTCGCACTCATCCCGGAAACCGACATCGTCACGGAAATCGTTGTAGACGCCATCCAGAATATCGAGCCCATAGGCGCGGGCGGCAACGATCGCCATCGCCAGCCACGGCACCACGGCCACGCGATCATGCAGGGCGCGAGCGCGGCTTTCCTTCAGCAGATCGTTGGTGCCCATCACCAGGCACGAAAGCCGTGTTTCCGGATCAGCCCCCAGCGCCGCAATCTCGCGCGCATTGAGAATGGAGCTCGGCGTTTCCATCATCGCCCACACCCGCACTCTGGATGGCGCGTTGATGGCGTCCAGCACCTTGGCCACGGTGACGATATCGCCGGGGCTCGAAACCTTGGGCACCAGGATCGCATCGGGCTCGACGCTGGCGGCAGCGCGCAGATCGTCCATGCCCCACGCGGTCTCGATGGCGTTGACGCGAATGACAAGCTCACGCCGGCCATAGCCGCCGCCATGCACCGCTTCGCACACGTTCTCGCGCGCTTCGGCCTTCGCTTCCGGCGCCACCGAGTCCTCAAGGTCGAGAATCAGCGCGTCCGCAGGCAGGACCTTCGCCTTCTCCAGCGCGCGCGTGTTGGCACCCGGCATATAAAGCACGCTGCGTCGCGGACGGACGGTCATGGCAAGGCCCTCTCATGTGCGCTGCACAATTCTAGCCGGATTAGATGGCTTGGCGATTAACGATCACTGCCGCCAAGCGCCTGTAGAAAAAGCATTTGCTGGTTCAGCGGGCGAATCCGGAAGGGCTGCATGTTGCCTTTCGCAAGTGCGATCTGTCCCATCTACCAATGTCCTACACGGCGCGGCGATCCAGCGTGTGACCGGACGCCTGTGCTCCACTCAGACTTTCTTCTGTCCGCCCGCAGTCATTTGGGCTTTCATCCGGCGCGCAACGCTGCACATTCCGCCCTCACGTCCACATCCCGCACCACAACAGCCCAATCCCGGAACAAGCCATGGCCCGCGTGCTCGCCATCTCCTCCCACGTCGCTTACGGCTCGGTGGGTCTCGCCTCCATCGTGCCGGCGCTGCACTGGCTCGGCCATGAGGTGATGCCGCTGCCCACCGTGGTGCTGTCGTGCAATCCGGCCTATCCGCACTTCGCTGGTGACGCCGTACCCGCCGATCGCATCGTCGCGATTGCCGAAGCACTGGCCGCCAACGGCTGGCTAGCTGGAACCGACGCGGTCATCACCGGCTATCTGCCGACGCGCGATCATGTTTCAGCCGCGCGCGCTGCCGTGGCGATGGTCCGCTCGGCCAATCCTGCCGCGCGCTATCTGTGCGATCCTGTGTTCGGCGACGAACCCGGCGGGCTTTATCTGCCCGAAGCCGTTGCAACCGCCATCGTCACCGAACTCATGCCGCTGGCCGATCTCGCCACGCCCAACAGCTTCGAGCTTTCGTGGCTGGCGAAGGCGCCGGTCGGTAATCCCGTCGAAGCGCGCGACGCGGCCCGCAAGCTCGCCGTCCCGACATTGCTCGCCACATCGGTACCCGATGGCGATAACCGGCTGGCAAATGTGCTTGTCACCCGCGACGAGGCGCTCGCCTGCAGCGTGAAGCTGCGCGAGGAAGCACCCCACGGCACCGGCGACATGCTATGCGCCATGTTCCTCGGCCAGCTTCTGAACGGCAACGCCCCCGCCGATTGCCTCAGCGCCGCTGCCTCGGCGGTGGATGCCAGTGTGACCGCCGCCCACGGACTGGAGGAACTGCCGCTGGCTGGAGCGGCGGCGCTATGGGCGTCAGCCAAGGCGCTGCCGGTCAGCGCCGTCTGACGCGCACCCCGGACAACATCAAGTCGGCCGACCAATCGCAACTTCAACCAGCCACGAAAAAGGGCGGCCCGTTTCCACGAACCGCCCTTCGATTTTTCATGCGCGCCGTTTGCGCAGAGCCGGATCAGTCAGCAACCCCTCAAGAACGGGATGCGTTTTCCGGCGTCGGCGTTGGACCAGACCACGCACCGGCCTTGGCTGCTTCCCGCGCGGCCTTGCGGCTGGAGATGCGGCGCTGGTGGTACTTCTGCGAAAGCTGATCCCACTCGATCGTCAGCGATCCGCCCGTCGCCGCGTGCTGGCGATCCCAGTTCGTCAGCAGGTCGAGACACGCGTGATCGATGTATTCCAGATCGGCGATGTGCACATGAACCTGTGATCCGCGCGGCAGCGTCTCAAGCTCCGAAGCCAGCTTCGGCAGACGGATGAGAGTTGCAGAGCCACTGAGGTGCAGGTCAACGCGCTTGCCGTCGGCCGCTTCTTCCTTGCGCACATCGAGATGCGAGAATGCGTACAGCAGCTTGATGAGCGACAGCGCCAGACCCACCAGCACACCTTCCAGCAGGTTGGTAGCCACGATCATGATGACGGTGACGAAGAAGATCACCACCTCGCCACGGCCATACTTGCGCAGCGTCGGCACGATCTTCGGATAGGCCAGCTTATAGCCGGTATAGACCAGGATCGCGGCCAGCGCCGAAATCGGAATATAGGCCAGCGTGAACGGCAGCAGCGCCACGAACACCAGCAGCCAAACACCGTGCAAAATGGCCGAATTGCGCGTCTCGGCGCCTGCTTCAACGTTGGCGCTGGAGCGAACGATCACACCCGTCATCGGCAGCACACCCAGCGCGCCGCAGATCGCGTTGCCGATGCCCTGAGCCGAAAGCTCGCGGTCATACTTGGTGCGCGGACCGCGATGCATCTGATCCACAGCCGTGGCGCACAGCAGCGTTTCGGCGCTGGCGATGAAAGCGATCGAAATGGCACCGATCAGGATCGGCGTCTCAAGAATGCGCATCAGGTTGCTGGTAGTCGGGAAAACCGTAACCGCCCAGATGTTCTCCGGCACGCTGACGTAATCGATCTTCAGATTGAGTGCCGCGGCGACCGCGATGGCCACCAGCACCGCAACCAGCGGCGCGGGCACAAGGCGCAGGCGCTTCGGCGCAATCGCGCTCCAGCCGAAAATCACGGCGATGGTCAGCAGGCCAACCAGCAGCGCAGTGAAGTGCGAATCACCCGTACGGAACGCATTTATGAGCGCGCTCGGGATGCCCATCAGGTTCTCGATGCCGCCGCCCAGCGGCTTGGCGTCCATCATGACGTGGAACTGCGAGGCCAGAATCAGCACGCCGATGCCCGCCAACATGCCGTGAATGACTGCCGGCGAAACGGCGCGGAACCATTGACCCAGCTTGAGCATTCCAGAGACGAGCTGGATCAGACCGGCGAAAAGCACCATGACGCCAAGCATCTCGACGCCGAAATCCTGCACATACTGCCACACCAGCACCGTCAATCCGGCAGCCGGACCGCTCACCTGCAGCGGCGAACCGGCAAGGAAACCAACAACGATGCCGCCAATGATACCCGTGATGATGCCAGCCATCGGGGGCATGCCCGAAGCCAGCGCAACGCCCATGCAAAGTGGCAGTGCGACTAGAAAAACTACTATTGACGCCATGAAATCACGGCCAAAAGCCGCGGACGAATAGGGCGCATTCATAAGGTTATAGTCCATGCTGTGCCAGCTCGCCGGCAGGCGCGCGATGGCATTGTATTGACGATCATTTGCCGCTTCCCCCGGCGCTGCGGACGATAAACCGCGCGTTGCCACGCGGCAAGTTTCCCCTACCCGACGCCCTCGGCAACGGTTAAACGGCGCTCTGCCGATCACTCGTTACCCGGACGATTTGACGCCTACGCACTGAACCAAGAAACAGGCATGGAAATTCCATGAGCAGCTTTCCAGAAACACTGGCCGACCGCTATCGCCGCTTCCACAAGCGCCATTTCCTGCCGCGCGCCGAGGACTATGAGGAATTGGCAACCTACGGGCAGAAGCCCGAGGCGATGATCATTTCCTGCTCCGACAGTCGCGTTGATCCGGAAACGATCTTCAGCGCCATGCCGGGCGAATTGTTCGTCGTCCGCAACGTGGCCAACCTTGTGCCGCCCTACGAAACCGGCGGCCGGTTCCACGGTGTCAGCTCGGCGATCGAGTTCGCCATCCTCAATTTGCGCATCAAGCACCTCATCATCATGGGGCATTCCGGTTGCGGTGGCGTCAAAGCCGCGCTGAACCAGAGCGCCGCCATTCAGACCGAGGCGCAGTTCATCTCGCGCTGGATGTCGATGCTGGATGACGCTCGCACCAAGGTGCTGGAAACCCACCACGACTGCCCGCAGGCCGAAAAGCAGGCAGCGCTGGAGAAGGAAGGCATCAAGAACTCGATTACCAACCTGCGCACCTTCCCATTCGTTTCCGATGCGGAAAATCGCGGGCGTCTGGCGCTGCACGGTTGCTATTTCGACATCTCAACCGGCACGCTGACGGTGCTCAATCATTCGCGCGGCGAGTTCTTCCCGCTGTAATCAGCATTCGGGCAGCGATAAAAATAAGGGCGGAGGCCGCATGCAGCGCCTTCGCCCTTTTTGTTTTCAGCCCTGCGGTGCGGACGTACGGGGCTCTCTGCGCCGACCGAGCAGAAACCAGCAGCGCTCAGTTCGGCTGCGTCGCGCCCGAGTCCGGAGCAGCGGACGAAGCCGGGGCGGGCGATGCCGCAGTGCCTGCGCCTGCAGCCGCCTTTTGCGCCTCGACGATCATCGGCTCCACCTTTTCAGCCAGGCTCTGCGCCGATACCGGACCAACGTGCTTGTAGATGATCTCGCCCTTGCCGTTCAGCACGAACGTTTCCGGCATCCCGTAGACGCCCCACTCAATGGCGCCACGACCGTTCGGATCTACGCCGACAGCCGCGAACGGATTACCGAACCGGCCCAGAAAGCGGCGCGCTGAAACCGGATCGTCCTTGTAGTTGACGCCGTACAGCGCCACGCCGGTGCGCTGCTGCAGCTTCACCAACAGCGGCTGCTCTTCGGCGCACGGCACACACCACGAAGCCCAGAAATTCACGACAACCGGCTTGCCGTTGGCCAGCTCGGCGCTGGAAAAGCCGGGCACGGCCTGTCCATCCGCAGCCAGACCCGGCAACGGCGCAAACTCAGTCTGCGGCGCGGGTTTCCCAATCAGCGCAGAAGGAAGCTTGGAGGGATCGCCGGTTTTGAGGGCGAAGCCGAACACCGCCACGAGAACCGCAAAAACGATCAGAGGCGCAAGCACGGCGCCGGTCTTGCGGCGGCGCGGAGCAAGCTGCTGGGAAGATGTATTGGCGTTGGTCGCGGGGTCCGGTTGCATAATCTTCCGGTCTGCTTGAGAGGATCTATCGTTATCAGGCGCGGCGCGCCGAGCGGCGGCGCACGCCCTGTTCAGCCAGAGCCGCCAGCTTCCGCTGCTGGATGCGTCCGTCAATGTAAAGCCAGGCGATGAGGCCACCGATCACCGCAACGACCGCTCCGTAAGCCGCCCAGATAAAGCTGGCGTGCGGACCAAGATCGATGCCGAGCAGCAGTTCCATCAGCCTACTCCGCCGCCGCTAGTTGCGATGCCTGAGCCTTCTCGACCTGGGCCAACTGCAGCGCTCGCACGCGGCGGCGCAGGATCTCGTTGCGCATCGCCTTGAAGTGCATCGCCACAAACATCAGCGTAAAGCCCAGCGCCATCACCAGCAGCGGCGTCAGCATGGCGGTGTCGATGGTCGGGCCGCCGACGCGCAGTACGCTGGCAGGCTGGTGCAGCGTGTTACCGAAATCGACCGAGAACTTGATGATCGGCAGCATTACGATGCCGACCAGCGCCAGAATGGCGGTCAGCTTCGAGGCCAGCGACTCATCCTCAATGGAAGATCGCAGCGCCATCAGGCCCAGATACAGGAAAAACAGGATCAGCACGGAGGTGAGCCGCGCGTCCCACACCCAGTATGTGCCCCACGTCGGGCGGCCCCACAGCGAGCCCGTCACCAGCGCCAGAAACGTGAAGGCTGCGCCCAGCGGCACGGCGGTTTTGGCCGAGACATCGGCCAGCGGATGCCGGAACACCAGGAACCCGAAGGCCGACATTGCGACCATGGCGTAAACCGCCATCGCCAGCCATGCGCACGGCACGTGGATGTACATGATACGGGCCGTTTCGCCCTGCTGGTAGTCCGGCGGGGCGACGTAAAACGCCAGATAAAGACCGTATGCAATCACCACGGCGGCAGCACCGGCAATCCACGGCAGCACGGAACCGGAAAGCTCCATGAAGCGGGTCGGGTTGGCCAGGCGTTGTGTCAGCGTCTGCATCAGAATTGATCTAATCTAGGGGAGCCTGAAGCGCAAATGAACAAGCTGTCCCAACGGCATGTTCTTTCACGACCCGTCATATTTGCGCCTTTCCGCCCCGGTCCGTCCATCGCATTCGCTACTGCATTTGCACGCGCAGGGCCGCTGCGGCCGCAAACGGACACAGCACCACCGAAGTCAGCGAAAGCGCCGCAAGAATGAGCATCGCGGCCGAAGTGCCCGACACTCCAAGCAGCCCGTTTACCGCCGCCATGCCGAAGATCAGCGTCGGAACGTAAAGCGGCAGCACCAGCAGAGCGATCAGCAGCCCGCCGCGATAGGACCGCAGCGTCAGAGCCGCGCCCACCGCACCGATAAAGCTCACCGCCGGCGTGCCCACAAGCATCGTCGCCATCAGCAGCGGATAGACCGCGATATCAAGGTTAAGCATCAGGCCGAGCACCGGCGCCGTCAGCGCCAATGGAATGCCGGTCGATATCCAGTGCGCCAGCGCTTTTGCGCCGACCACCATCTCCAGCGGCATCCGCCCCGTGGCCAGCACATCCAGCGTGCCGTCCTCGTGATCCGATGAAAACACACGGCCAAGTGAGAGCAACGCCGCCAGCAGCAGCGCGATCCACAGAATGCCCGGCGCGATGCGCGACAGCAGGTTGAGGTCCTGTCCGAGCCCCAGCGGCAGCAGCGTCACCACCAGCATATAGAAACCTAGCGCCGTACCCAGAGCGCCGCCCTGGCGGACGCTCAGCATCAGGTCGCGTTTCAGCAGTGCCAGGAATGCGCTCACGCCTGCGCCTCCTTCCGCACCAACGAAATACCGCGCGCCGGTTCGATAGCGAGCGGCAGATGGGTGGCAACGATGGCCATGCCGCCGTCGCTGAGATGCCGATTGATGGCTTTGACCAGAATGTCGGCTGAACCGGTGTCCAGCGACACGGTCGGCTCGTCCAGCAGCCACAGCGGGCGATGCGCCACCAGCAGACGCGCCAGCCCCAGGCGGCGCTTCTGGCCTGCAGACATGTAGCCAGCGGGGATGTCAGCGAGGGCATTGAGCGCGAAAACTTCCAGCGCGTCGTACACCCGATGTGCGACCGAATGGCCCGAATCAGCCCGGTCCGAAAGGTAGGTTGCCCAAAAGGTCAGGTTCTCAGCGGCCGTCAGATGGCTCTTTATCCCGTCCAGGTGTCCGACAAAGTGGCACACCTCCCCCACTTCGCAGGATTCACCAGTGTCGCCATCCGAGCCACCAATGCCCAGAATCCGAACCGAGCCCGAAGCCGGGCGAAGATATCCGGCCAGCGCACGCAGAAGTGTTGATTTTCCCGACCCATTCGGGCCTGTCAGGACTAAGCCCGACCCACCCTCAAGCGTGAAGGAAACATCATTCGCAACCTTGCGATTGCCGCGCTCCAAGACCAAGTTTTCAGCAACAAGCTGCACTGGGCTTCATCATCCGTGTGGCAGAATGCGCTAGCGAAACGATACTGAAATCCCGCAGAATAGCGGTGCAAGCGCGCTGGGCTGGGGCCGGACGCTCCTGCGAGCCAATGGCATTCGCTTCCGACGCCGCCAGCATATCAGCATAAAACTGCGCCGTCCTCTGCCACGCCTGCGGCAGGGTTGACGACTGGGGGGTGCGGCCGCTTCTTGCTTTGCAGCGGTCGACTGCAAGAGAACTGGAGACGTATTTTGAGCGACGTGCAGCCGAACTCGCTGGATAGTTTTAAGTGCCGCCGGACCATTTCGGCTGGCGGCAAGACCTACACCTATTATTCCCTGCCCGAGGCTGAGAAGAATGGCCTCGCGGGCATCTCCCGGTTGCCCTTCTCAATGCGGGTGCTGCTTGAGAACCTCCTCCGCCACGAGGATGGCCGCACCGTAACCAAAGCCGACATCGAAGCCGTTGCCGCCTGGCTGAACGACAAGGGCAAGGCCGGCAAGGAAATCGGCTTCCGCCCCGCCCGCGTGCTTATGCAGGACTTCACCGGCGTGCCAGCCGTGGTCGATCTCGCCGCGATGCGTGACGGCATGAAGAGCCTCGGCGGCGATGCCCAGAAGATCAATCCGCTGGTGCCGGTCGATCTCGTCATCGACCACTCGGTGATCGTTGATGAATTCGGCTCGCCGCAGGCCTTCGCCCAGAACGTCGAACTGGAATACCGGCGCAACGTCGAGCGCTATAACTTCCTCAAGTGGGGCCAGGGCGCGTTCGACAACTTCCGCGTCGTCCCGCCCGGCACCGGCATCTGCCATCAGGTCAACCTTGAGTTCCTGGCGCAGACGGTCTGGACGCGCGAACTGCCGGACGGCACCATCCTCGCCTATCCCGATACGCTCGTCGGCACCGACAGCCACACCACCATGGTCAACGGTCTCGCCGTGCTCGGCTGGGGCGTGGGCGGCATCGAAGCGGAAGCCGCGATGCTCGGCCAGGCGCAGTCAATGCTGCTGCCGGAAGTCATCGGCTTCAAGCTCACCGGCAAGGTCAACGAGGGCGTCACCGCCACCGACCTGGTGCTGACCGTCACGCAGATGCTGCGCAAGAAAGGCGTCGTCGGCAAGTTCGTCGAATTCTACGGCCCCGGCCTCGACACCATGCCACTTGCCGACCGCGCGACCATCGCCAACATGGCCCCGGAATACGGCGCCACCTGCGGCTTCTTCCCGATCGACGGTGAGACGCTCAACTATCTGCGCATCTCCGGCCGCGAAGCTGGCCGCATCGAACTCGTCGAGGAGTATGCGAAGGCCCAGAACATGTATCGCATCGCCGGTTCGGAAGATCCGGTGTTCACCGATACGCTGGAACTCGACCTCAGCACCGTTGTGCCGTCGATGGCTGGCCCGAAGCGTCCCGAAGGCCGCATCGCACTGCCGGATGTTGCACCCGGCTTCGCCACTGCACTTGCTGGCGAATACAAAAAGACTGGCGACACCTCGGCGCGCTTCCCGGTGAAGGGCCGCGACTTCGACATCGGCCACGGCGACGTCGTCATCACCGCCATCACGAGTTGCACGAACACGTCCAACCCCAGCGTTCTCATTGCCGCCGGCCTTCTGGCCAAAAAGGCGGTCGAGAAGGGCCTCACCGCCAAGCCGTGGGTAAAGACATCGCTGGCGCCGGGATCGCAGGTCGTTTCCGCCTACCTCGAAAAGGCTGGCCTGCAACCGTATCTCGACAAGGTCGGTTTCAACCTCGTCGGTTTCGGCTGCACCACCTGCATCGGTAACTCCGGCCCGCTGGCGCCGGAAATTTCGGCCACCATCAACGAGAACGGCATCGTCGCGGCCGCCGTGCTTTCCGGCAACCGCAACTTCGAAGGCCGCGTCAGCCCGGATGTGCAGGCGAACTATCTTGCCTCGCCGCCGCTCGTCGTCGCTTACGCTCTGGCCGGAACTGTCGCCAAGGATCTCACCGTCGAGCCGATCGGTATTGGCAGCGACGGCGAGCCCGTCTACCTGCGCGATATCTGGCCGTCCTCGCAGGAGATCCACCGCTTCATCGCCGAAAACATCACGCGCGAGCTGTTCCTGGAACGCTACGCCGACGTGTTCAACGGCGATGCTTCCTGGCGCGCGATCGATACCGCGGGCGGCGAAACCTATACGTGGGACGACGAATCCACCTACGTGCGCAACCCGCCTTACTTCGAGGGCATCAGCAAAAATCCGCGTCCGATCAGCGATATCAAGGGCGCGCGCATCCTCGGCCTGTTCGGCGACAAGATCACCACCGACCACATCTCTCCGGCCGGTTCGATCAAGCCGTCGTCACCCGCTGGCGAATACCTCACCTCGCACGATGTCGCCGTCGCCGACTTCAACCAGTACGGCACGCGGCGCGGCAACCACGAAGTCATGATGCGCGGCACCTTCGCCAACATCCGCATCAAGAACTTCATGCTGCGCGACGCCGATGGCAACGTGAAGGAGGGCGGCAACACGGTGCACTATCCGTCCGGCCAGCAGATGTCGATCTACGACGCGGCCATGCGTTACCGCGATGAGAACGTGCCGCTGGTCGTGTTCGCGGGCGTTGAATACGGCAACGGTTCATCGCGTGACTGGGCCGCCAAGGGCACCAACCTGCTCGGCGTGCGCGCTGTGATCTCCCAGTCGTTCGAGCGCATCCACCGTTCGAACCTGGTCGGTATGGGCATTGTGCCGTTCGTGTTCGAGGAAGGCACGAGCTGGGAAACCCTTGGTCTCAAGGGCGACGAAATCGTCAGCATCCCAGGGCTCACCACGATCAAGCCGCGCCAGAAGATGGAGGCCGAAATCACCTCCGCCGATGGCACCGTGCGCAAGGTTCCGATCATCTGCCGGATCGATACGCTGGACGAGATCGAATACTTCCGCAACGGCGGTATCTTGCACTACGTGCTGCGCAATCTCGCGGCGGCCTGATCCGCCCACAGGTTGCACAAACCAACATTCAAACGCCCGGCATGCCATCGCGCCTGCCGGGCGTTTTTCTTTCCGGTGTTCCACGCAGAGGTTCATCATCTTCTGGGACTTCGCAAACAGCCTCCCACCACGGCCCTGATCATGCTCTCGTGCCGTCATCACGGCGCAGACCGGGATCCACGCCAGTCCGCGGTCACACGCCTGCTATGTCCCGGTATCCCTTATGCATTTTTCACCCGCACGTTGCGGATCGCGGCCATTACACTCTTTCGTGAGGCTTGGTTGTCGCGCGCCGCGGCCCCGCCTAAACTTGCGGCTCCGGGCGAACTTTCAGGCGGTATATTGCGCGCATGCGGCTGGCTTCCATCATCACGCTTTCCACGGCGCTGCTGCTGACCACCGGGCCGGTGATGCCTGAAGAGGCCCCCGCGCCCGCCGACGCCTCATCAGCCCAGTCACGCCCCGCCATTGATGTGCTGGAGCTGTTCACCAGCCAGGGCTGCGATAGCTGTCCGCCCGCCGATGATGTGCTGAGCAAATTCGCCGAACGGCCCAACGTCATCGCGCTCACCATGCCGGTCGACATCTGGGATTATCTTGGCTGGAAGGACACCCTCGCATCGGAGAAAAACTCCGAGCGTCAGCGCGTCTATGCGAAAACGCGCGGCGATGGCGCCATCTACACGCCGCAGATTATCGTCAACGGCATGCTTGGCGTGATGGGCTCCGATGCTCGCGCCGTTGAACAGGCCGTCAGCATCACCAATCAGGCGCTCTATGGCGCGCGCATTCCCGTTCGCTTCTGGCACGACCGCAACACGCTGAAGGTTGAAGCCGCCGCCGCTCCCGCAGGTCATCGCTACAAGGAAGCGACGGTCTGGTTCGCCGTCATTCAGAAGCGCGCCGAAGTGCCGATCGAGCACGGCGAAAACAAAGGCAAAACCATCGTCTACACCAACATCGTGCGCGAGATGCTGCCAGTGGGGTCGTGGAACGGCGAAGCGCTCAGCCTGCAGCTCACACGCACGGCAGTGATGCGTCCGGAAACCGACGCCGCCGTTGTGCTGCTGCAGGAGGGCAAGGCTGGCCCCATCATCGGCGCCGCCTGGATGGGGCTTTGGTAGACGTCTTTGCGTTGGTAGGCGTCCGGCGGCTCGCCACATAGCAAGCAGCCGAACGCCCGACTTTTAGCCCGCCAGTCCGCGCTTTTTCAGCAGGCCTGTGATCTCCGGTGGGCGGCCGCGGAACGCCACGTAGGCCTCCAGCGGATCGCGACGGTTGCCGCCGGAATAGATGAACTTGTGCAGCTTGTTCGCCGTCTTGCGGTCGAACGCGTTGCCGGTTTCCTCGAACGCCGCAAACGCGTCCGCATCCATAACTTCCGACCACAGATAGCTGTAATAGCCCGCCGCGTAGCCGCCCATGATGTGTAGGAAGTGCGGAATGCGATGGCGCGCCACGATCTCGTTCGGCATGCCGAGACGCTGCAATGTGCTTTCCTCAAACGCGGCCACATCCAGCATTTCGTTGCTCTCGGCATCGACGGCGTGCAGATCCATATCGACGAATGCCGACGCCAGATATTCCACCGTCGAGAAGCCCTGATTGAAGTTGCGCGCGCTCTTGATGCGCTTCAGCAGCGCCTTCGGCATCGGCTTGCCGGTGGCGTGATGCGTCGCATACTTCTCCAGCGTTTCGGGCACCATCAGCCAATGCTCATAAAGCTGCGACGGCAGCTCGACGAAATCGCGCGTCACCGCCGTGCCGGAAATCGACGGATACGTCACATCCGACAGCAGGCCATGCAGACCGTGGCCAAACTCGTGGAACAGCGTGCGTGCATCGTCCAGCGACAGCAGGCTCGGCTGGCCCTCCTCGCCCTTGGCGAAGTTCATCACGTTGACGATGATCGGGCGCACATCGCCCGCCACGCGTGACTGCGAACGGAACGCCGACATCCACGCACCCGAACGCTTGGACGGCCGCGCGAAGTAATCGCCCAGGAACATGCCGACATGCTCGCCGCGCCGGTTGGTCACTTCCCACACACGCACATCGTCATGATAGCGCGGCGCGTCCTTCAGCTCCTTGAACTTCAGGCCGAACAGCTTGCCCGCCGTATCGAATGCCGCGGCAATCACGTTATCGAGCGCGAAGTAGGGCCGCGTCGCCGATTCATCTACGTCGAAGCGCGCCTTGCGCTCCTTCTCCGAGTAATAGCGCCAATCCCACGGCGCGATTTCGATGTTGCTGCCTTCGGCGCGCGCGCGCTCCTGCAATGCATCGCGTTCATCGCCCGCACGCTTCACCGCCGGCTCCCACACCGCCGTCAGCAGATCGCGCACGCTATCCGGCGTCTTCGCCATCGTCGATTCAAGGCTATAGTCAGCGTACGTTTGATATCCGAGCAGCTTCGCAAATTCCGTCCGCAGCGCGATGATCTCAGCGGTGATGGCGCGATTGTCGGTTTTCTCACCCATCTCTCCGCGACGGATCCAGGCATTGAACGCCTGTTCGCGCAGATCGCGGCGCGCTGAAAACTGCAGGAACGGCTCAACGGATGAACGCGACAGCGTGATCACGTACTTGCCAGGCAGCCCAGCATCCACAGCCGCGCGCGCCGCTGCATCGCGCAGTTCATTCGAAAGACCATCCAGATCCTTCTCGTCCAGCACCATGCGCCAGGACTGCTCGTCCTTCAGCACGTTCTGCGAGAACTGCGTCGCCAGCGTCGCGAGACGGCCATTTATTTCCGCCACGCGCTTCTTCTGCTTGCCGTTCAGCTTTGCGCCCGAACGCACCAGCCACTTGTAATGCAGTTCCAGAATCCGGCGCTGCTCATCGTCGAGTTTCAATGCATCGCGCCGCTCGTGCAGCTCTTCAATCCGCTTGAACAGCTTGCCGTTGAGCATGATCGCCGATTCATGCGCCGCCAGCTTCGGCGCCATCTCGCGCTCAATTTCCTGCAACGCGTCGTTCGTATCCGCACCAGCGAGATTGTAAAACACCGACGCGACGCGCGAGAGCGTGCGCCCCGCCTTCTCCAGCGCCAGCACCGTGTTCGCGAATGTCGGCTTCGTCGTCTGATCCGCGATGCGCGCGATCTCGGCCTTGTGTTCCTTCAGCGCAACGGCGAATGCAGGCCGGAAATCCTCCGGCGTAATCTTGCCGAACGGCGGCAACTCATAGGCACCACCCCAGCGCGACAACAGCGGATTTGACCGCGGCTTTGAACGAACCTTGTCACCCTTGCCCACCAATACATGGCGCTTTGAAACCGGCTTGACCTTCACGCGCGCGGTTGCGGTCTCGCCCGTTGCAGACTTGCCCGCCACCTTCGCGATCCGCTTGGCGGTCGCTTTCACCTTCAGCGCCGCGCCCTTTTTCTTCGTCGTCGCCTTGCCAGCCGTTTTCGCCACTTTGTCCGCTCCGTTTCGCGCGCGCACTGCCTGCGCTGAAGCTAACGTAAGCATGCGCGCGCTAACGTCCAGTCACCGGCTCAATCAGCAGCACCAACGGCTTCACCGTGCCGCGCCACCATCGGATCACGCGCGCAAAAAATAGGGCCGGTTGGGGGAACCGGCCCTGAATTGGGGAGAGACAAAGTGCTACGGAAGCGTGCGCCTTAAACCCGATCCTTGGAACTTCCCGGGGAGATTGGGGGGCTGTTTCCGTTCAGCTCCACTGGGATCGGGCCCGTCGGCTACGGTGTTCAATATCGCTTCGCTTTGAGGCAGATCATTGGCCATCGCGCGGAGCGAATTTGACCATGTCGTGAAATTTCGATGCCAACGTGCGGCTGCACTGATGCCGACGAACTCCGCGCCGCGAGTATTGGCGCAGGGCTCGCGATCCTGCTGGCGACGGCTCAGCAGCAACGCGCTCGGCGGCCGGCTCCCCGCAGGGGAGTCGCCGAGCGCAACAAACATTTAAACCTTGTGACGCTTGAAATCGTCCGCAGTCAGGGCAATCATGAAGCTATCGTGACAGGGAGGCTCCATTGGGCGATTCTGAACCGATAGTTTTCAGCCCGCCGCGCGCGGGCTCCACTCGCGGGCCTCAAGGTGCGAGTCAAAGCACCGACGCCCAGCGCCATACCGTTTTCACCCGCCAGGAACTCACCGCAATCCTTGATGTCTATGGCCGCAAGGTCGCCTCGGGCGAATGGCGCGACTACGCCATCGATCTGGGGCGGGACATGGCGGTGTTCAGCGTCTTCCGCCGTTCCAGCGAAGTGCCGCTCTATCGCATCGAGAAAAACCCGAAGCTGGCGCGCAAGCAGGGCGCGTACAGCGTCATCGCCGCCACCGGCCTCATCCTAAAGCGCGGCCATGAATTGAAACGCGTGCTGGCGGTCTTGGAAAGCAAGCCGCGACTGGTGATCGCTTAATCGGTCGCGCAGATTCTGAAGTAATCATCCAACGTCATCGCGACGAAGGTCGGGAACCACGCAACGTTGCGCGGAACAAGCATCGGTTCATTGCGCAGCGGCTGGCCGGGATGCCGGCCTGCGCCGGCATGACGACCGATACGGTGCCGACCTTCCTCCAAAACAAAAAGGGCCCCGGATTGCTCCGGGGCCCTCTTTTCATTTGTTAGCCGCGACGCCCCTCTGGGAGGCCGGCCGCGGCCAACTAATTACTCGCGATTACCGAACAGGTTCAGAAGCATCATGAACATGTTGATGAAGTCGAGGTAGAGGCTCAGCGCGCCCATGATGGCGCTCTTGGCCGCAAGCTCGGCATTGCCGGCAACCTGGAAGTAGGTGTCCTTGATGCGCTGCGTGTCATAGGCGGTGAGGCCGGCGAACACGAGCACACCGATCGCAGACACAGCGAACTGAAGCGCGCTGGACTGCAGGAAGATGTTCACGATCGAGGCGAGAATGATGCCGATCAGGCCCATGAACAGGAAGGAGCCCCAACCGGAGATGTCACGCTTCGTCGTATAGCCCCACAGGCTGAGAGCACCGAACGTTGCTGCGGTGATGAAGAAGATCTGCGTGATCGACTGGCCGGTGAAGACCATGAAGATCGACGACAGAGAAACACCCATCACAGCCGCGAACAGCCAGAACGTAACCTGAGCAGCACCAACGCTCATCTTCTCAACCCGGAAGGAGAGGAAGAAGACGAACGCGAGCGGAGCAAGCATCACAACCCACTTCAGCGGCGATGTGTAAAGCGCCTGACCGAAAGGAGTGAGCTGGCCGCCGGACAAAGCGAGCGAGTAAGTGAGGTAGGCCGCGATGCCCGTCAGCGCCACGCCCGCCGCCATATAGTTGTAGACGCCGAGCATGTAGGAGCGCAGGCCTTCGTCCACTCCGGCCCGGTTCTGGGCGGAATAGCCGGATGTCGCGTACCTGTTGTCGAGCTGAGCCATATGTATATCCCTGAAGATTCGTCTGATCTGGCGATTTTAGCCAAATCCTGTTTCGAAATATGCTCTGTCAACGCGTCTCTTTCAAGACATGCAATGGGTTCAGCAGCCCGCTGACGAAGAATTTATCAGCCCCGATATTACTTGATATTCATCAAGTCTTTACTCGGACCTGAGGTAAGGCACCGGTGGTGCTCTCAACACGGCCCAAGTGCCTGCACTGCCGAAGATAAACACCAAGGCCATCGACAGTCCCAGCGCCAGCCCGACTGCGCCGAGCGAGAAGCTGAAACTCACTTTCATGATCTGAGTCACAACCAGTGCGGCGGCAATACTGCCGACAACCGCCGCCACCAGCGCCGTCACCGTCGCCAGCACCAGATATTCGGCGAAGTGAGCAGTGAGAATACGCCGTCGCGTAGCGCCCAGAGTTTTCAGGATAACCGCCTCAAGGATGCGCCGCCGCTGCGCCGTTGCCAAAGCGCCCGCCAACACCAGCGCACCGGCCAGCAGCGTCAGGCTGCCGGCACCGCGCACCGCTGTCATCACCTGGGTGAAGATCGATCCCACCTTCGACAGCATGTCCTTCACCCGGATGGCCGTCACCGAGGGAAACTCCTGCCCCATCGCCCGCATCGCGGCGTTTTCAGCCTCTGGCGAAGCGGCTTCCGGTAGCGTCACCGTCGCCAGCAGATTATGCGGCGCGCCCGCCAGCGTATTGGGCGAGAACACCATCACGAAGTTGATCGCCAGATTTTCCCATTTCACCGCACGCGTGCTGGCGATTTTGGCGGTCACGTTGCGACCCAGCACGTTGACCGTAACCTCATCACCGATCTTCAGCCCCAGCTTCTCAGCCAGCCGCGCTTCGAACGAAACCAGCGGTTCGCCCGCATAATCCTTCGGCCACCACTCGCCAGCCACCAGGCGCGATCCCTTCGGCACTTCCTCCGAATAGGAAAGCCCGCGGTCGCCGCTCAGCACCCATTCGTCCTCGGGAGCCAGCTTGAACTCCTCGACCGGCTTGTCCTTCAGCCGCACCAGCCGCCCGCGCAGCATCGGCTCGGAATCAACCACCGTGCCCGGCAGCTTTGCCTTCAGCAGCGCGTCCACCGCCGCCATGTCGTCCTTCGGCACGTCGATCATGAAATAGTCTGGCGCCCGCGTCGGTAGACCATCCTGCAACTCGCGCACCAGCGATGCATCCGCCAGCGCCACCGCCACCAGCAGCGACAGACCCGCACCCAGTGACAACACCACCGAACGCGTCAGACCATCCGGCGCACCGATGTTAGCAATCGCCAGCGCCAGCTCCGGCTGCCGTGGACGACGCACACGCCGCGCGGCCCATGTAATTGCCATGCCTAGCGCATGGAACACCGCGAACACCACGATCAGCCCGCCGATAAACGAAAACGCGATGCGCGTTGAATCCGATGTCAGCAGCGCAAATCCCGCAAGCGCCAGCGCGATGACGAACGTCGCCGACATCATAGTTGCCGATGGCCATCGCTTGTCCGGCGCCACCTCATCGCGGAACAGCATCGACGCACTCACGCGTTCCACCCGGCCCAGCGGCCACAGCGTGAACAACAGCGCCACGCCGAAACCGTACACCAGCGCCGTCACGACGCTCAGCGTCGAAACGCTCATCTTTGCTTCAATGGGCAGCAAACCGCCGAACAGTGCGTTGAGCCCATAGGGCAGCAGCAAACCCAGCACCAGGCCGATCACGACACCAACTGCCGCAACAGCAAGCACCTCGACCAGAAAGATGCCCAGCACCATGCGGCTGGTCGCGCCGATGCTTTTCATCGTTGCGATCACCTTGCGGCGCTTGTCGATGAACGTCGCCACCGCGTTGGCGATGCCGACACCACCGACCAGCAACGCCGTCAGCCCGATGAAGGTGAGGAACTCGCGCAGCCGATCCAGCGTGCGGCTGATGCGCGGCGACGGCTCGCGACGGTCCATCACCGTGAACCCAGCTTCCGGCAACATCGCCTCGATCTTCGGTTTCATGCCCGCCAGCGCGGCGTCGGAAACGTTGCTATCTTCCAGCTTCACCGCATAGCGCCAGCGCACCAGCGTGCCCGGCTTCAGCAGTTCGGATTGCGCCAGCGTTGCATCGGAAATGAAAACGCGCGGTCCGAACGTCAGCCGATCCGTCAGCCCGTCCGGCTCCGCCTTCAGCGCGCTCGCAACCTTCAGCTTGATCGCGCCGATTTCAATCTCGTCGCCAACCTTCAGCTTCAGCCGTTCCAGCAGCGTCGGGTCAACCACCGCGCCTTCGCTTAGGGCCTCGTATAGTTCGCGCCCGTCGTCCAGTTCCACCTCGCCCACCAGCGGATAGGCATCATCGACGGACTTCAGCTCCGCCAGCGCCTGATCGCCGCCATCGGGCCGCCGCGCCATGGTGCGCATGGTGGCGGTTTCGCTCACCCAGCCGAGGCTGTCTATCTTCTCGCGCTCTTCGCCTTCAGAGCGTTCATGTGTGCGTGTCAGCGTCAGATCACCGCCGAGCAGCGCCTCACCCTGACTTTCAAATCCGGTGCGCAGCGCGTCCGAAACCGCCCCGACGCCGGTGATCACCATCACGCCCAGCGCCACGCAGGCGATGAAAATGCGAAAGCCCGAAATGCCGGAGCGCAGCTCGCGCGCGGCGATGCCCAGCAAAAGCGGCAGTGTGCGCCGCCGCGCCCCGATTGGCGGCGACAGCGTATCGGTATCCGTTGCCGTCACGTGAGGGCCGCCTCCCGTTCGCGTTCAATGCGGCCGTCGGCCATGTAAATGATGCGGTCGCACGCTTCCGCCAGCTTCTCGTCGTGCGTCACGAGGATCAGCGTTGATTTGCGCCGCTGCTGCAGACCGAACAGAAGATCGACCACCGTGCTGCCGGTGCTGCGATCCAGATTTCCCGTCGGCTCATCCGCCAGAATAAGCTTCGGCTTGCGCGATAGCGCCCGCGCTATGGCCACACGCTGCTGCTCTCCGCCGGAAAGCTGCGCCGGATAATGATCCATGCGGTGGCCCAGCCCCACTTCTTCCAGCAGCGCACGCGCGGTGTCCTGTGCGTCGCGGTCCCCCGCAAATTCCAGCGGCAATGCGGCGTTTTCCAGCGCCGTCATCGTCGGCACGAGGTGAAACGACTGAAACACGATGCCGATTTCAGCGCCGCGGATCAGCGCCAGCGCATCTTCGCTCAAGCCCGAAAGATCGTGCCCCGCCACGCTCACCTTGCCCGAGGTCGCGCGCTCAAGCCCGGCCATCACCATCAGCAACGATGTCTTGCCCGAGCCCGACGGCCCGACAATCGCCAGCGACTGTCCGCTTTGCGCCTTCAAATCGACATCACGCAGGATTGATACAGGCCCGGCGCGCGTTGGCAGCGTAAGGCACACCTTTTCAAGAGCAACTATGGGTTGGGTCACAGTTTGGTCCGTTGGCGGTTGATGGGCGTGCCACACTTGTCTCAGCTTGAGGGCGCCTTTACGTCATAGGGTCACTAAGGCCCGTACGTTGTCGAGGAGCAGCATGAGACCGATGCAGAAAAGACATAACGTAACGGCGGAGAGAATTCCGGCTGTCGGTCAGGTGGTGTCTACGACTATGATCGTCAACATGCTGGTGGCCATCATGCTTTTCGCATCGAGCTTCCACGCCGCTGCGGCTGAAAAAGCGATCCACATCGCTGCATTCGGCGACAGCCTCACCTCCGGCTATGGCGTCCGGCCGGCCGATGCGTTTCCCGTGCAGCTCCAGAAACACCTCAAGGCGCAGGGCCATAACGTCACCGTCAGCAACGGCGGCGTTGCTGGCGACACCACCGCGGCGGGGCTTGCACGCATCGACTGGACCATCGGCGATGATGTCGACGCCGTCATTGTCGAACTCGGCGCCAACGACGCGCTGCGTGGTATCGATCCCAAGGTGACGCGCGAGAACCTGCAGAAAATCCTGAGCGCTCTTGCAGGGCGCAATCTGCCCGTGCTGCTCACCGGCATGCGCTCGCCCGCGAACTGGGGCGAAACCTACTCCGATGACTTTGACGCCATCTTCCCGGAGCTGGCCAAGGAGCACAGCCTCCTGTTCTATCCATTCTTTCTTGATGGCGTCATTCTCGACGTGAAGCTGAATCAGAAGGATGGCATGCATCCCAACGCCAAGGGCGTCGCCGAAATTGTCCGGCGCATCACACCTTCCGTTGAGGAATTGATCGGCAAGGTGAAAGCGCAACGCGCCGCCGAGAAAAGTTGAAAGGTCAGTGCCATGCCGCGCCTGTTTACGGGCATCGAAATTCCCCCCGAAATCCGGGAGGAAATCGCCCGGCTGAAACATCCGCTTCCGGGCGGCAGCCGTTGGACCGAACCCGACAACCTGCACCTGACGCTACGCTTCGTCGGCGACATCGAGCCCCCGCAGGCGCAGGAATTTTCCGATAATCTTGAATCCATCGACCTCGACGCATTCGAATTGCGGCTGTCAGGTCTGGGCGTATTCGGCGGCAACGAACCACGCTCGATCTGGGCCGGGGTCGAGGATTCCGCGCCGCTCGAAGCTTTGGCCCGCGCCAACGATCGCGCTGCCCGTTCCGCAGGCCTGCCGCCCGATGGCCGTGCGTTCAAGGCACACGTCACCCTGGCGCGACTGAAATACGCCAGCTCCGATGACATCGCCCGCGTGTTGCAGCGCCTTGGCGCCTTCCGCACGCGCCCGTTCATCGTCTCGCGCTTCGTACTTTATTCCGCCAAGCCAAACACTGGCGGCGGCCCCTATGCCATCGAGGAAGCTTTCAACCTGCGCGGCGGCGAATACGCCACCGACCTCGACCTCGACTACAGCTGGTAAGCCCGGCGCGCCACTCCTTGGCATGGCCGCTTCAATCGGGAATTAGCCATGGCGAATGCCGTCATCGTCGGCGGAACCGGCCAGATCGGTTTCGCAGTCGCGCAACGCTTGGTCGAGGCAGGCTGGAACGTAACGCTCACCAGCCGTCACCCGGCTCCGCTCCTTCCGGTAGAATTCCGGCACTCCGTTGCAGATGGCACGGATGCAGTCGCGCTAAGTGCCATTGTTGGAACGGACACCGATCTACTGCTTTCCTGCGTGGCCTACGGTGCCGACGACTCCCAGCGCCTTGCTGGCATCAGCTCCGCGGTTGGGCGAATCGCAGTTGTCTCCACCGCCAGCGTCTATTGCGATACGGCCGGCAGATATCTCGACACCGCCGCTTCGACCGGTGCACCACGATTTTCAGGTTTGCTGACGGAACAGACTCCGACCGTCGATCCGGATTCAAACACCTATTCATCCAACAAAATTGCGATGGAGCGGGCACTGTTGCAGCAGGCTTGCTGCCCGGTCACCATACTGCGTCCCGGCGCAATCCATGGCCCGCACAGCAAACTGGCGCGCGAATGGTGGTTCGTGAAGCGCCTGCTGGATGGTCGACAATCCATCCCGCTGGCCTATCGCGGCGCCAGCCAGTTGCAAACGACCTCCACAGCCGCCATCGCCAACGCCGTCATTCAGGCCGCAAACGGCCAGCTCCCGCCAATCGTCAACGTCGCGGATGCCGATTGCCCGACAGTAACTGACATCGCGCAAACCATCATGCGCCTGATGGGGATGCAGGCCGAACTGATCGCGCTGCCGGATGAGCCCAACTACCCACCGCAATTCGGCGCGACGCCGTGGTCCATTCCACATCCGATGGTGTGTTCAACTATTATCGACAGTGCCGAACTCTATGCTCGCGCCGTCGAGCCAGCCATCCGCTGGCTGCTAGATACGGTCGATAACGGCAACTGGCGCGAGCGCCTGCCGGTTCTGGCGTCATTGCCTCCGGACCAGTTCGACTATGCAGCCGATGACCGTGCCTGCGCGCTGCCGGGCGCCACGCGCATCGCATAAAAAAGAGCTGCGACAGCACCAGCCATCGCAGCTCCAAATATCGTCCGAAACGTCAATCATCGGTCCAAACGAAAGCCTGGAGCCGCATCGCGCATTCGCGCGATTAGGTATTCATCGACGAGAAGAACTCGCCGTTGGTCTTGGTCGACTTCAGCTTGTCGATAAGGAATTCGATGCCGTCCATCGTGCCCATCGGATTGAGGATACGGCGCAGCACGTAGACCTTCTTGAGCTGATCCTTCGGAACCAGCAGGTCTTCCTTGCGCGTGCCGGAGCGGGCAACGTCGATGGCCGGGAACACGCGCTTGTCCGAAACCTTGCGGTCCAGGATGATTTCCGAGTTACCGGTGCCCTTGAACTCTTCGAAGATCACTTCGTCCATGCGCGAGCCGGTATCGACCAGCGCGGTGGCGATGATCGTCAGCGAACCGCCTTCTTCGATATTGCGGGCCGCACCGAAGAAGCGCTTCGGGCGCTGCAGCGCGTTGGAATCAACGCCGCCGGTCAGCACCTTGCCGGAGGACGGAACAACCGTGTTGTAGGCGCGGCCGAGACGGGTGATCGAGTCCAGCAGAATGACCACGTCACGCTTGTGCTCGACGAGACGCTTGGCCTTCTCGATCACCATTTCCGAAACCTGCACGTGGCGGGACGGCGGCTCGTCGAAGGTCGACGAAATCACTTCGCCCTTCACCGAACGCTGCATGTCCGTCACTTCCTCCGGGCGCTCGTCGATGAGCAGCACGATGAGGTAGCACTCGGGGTGATTATGCGTAATCGAGTGGGCAATGTTCTGCAGCAGCACCGTTTTACCGGTACGCGGCGGGGCGACGATCAGGGCGCGCTGGCCTTTGCCGAGCGGCGCCACGATATCGATCACTCGCGGCGACAGATCCCTTACGGTCGGATCTTCAGTTTCCAGCTTCAGCCACTGGGTGGGATATAGTGGCGTGAGGTTGTCGAAGTGGATCTTGTGCTTGGTCGCTTCCGGCTCTTCGAAGTTGATCTTATTGACCTTCAGCAGCGCGAAGTAGCGCTCGCCATCCTTCGGAGACCGGATCTGGCCCTCGACCGTATCGCCCGTGCGCAGCGCAAAGCGTCGGATCTGTGAGGGCGACACATATATATCGTCAGGCCCCGGCAGATAGTTCGCCTCGGGCGAACGCAGGAAGCCGAAACCGTCCTGAAGAACTTCAACCACACCGGTGCCGGTGATTTCGATATCTTTGGCCGCGAGCTGCTTAAGGGTCGCAAACATCAGCTCCTGCTTGCGCAGGGTCGACGCATTTTCAACGCCGTTTTCTTCGGCAAAGCTCAGCAGCTCGGTCGGAGACTTGAGCTTCAGGTCTTCGAGCTTCATTTCCATTTGGTATGGCTCCGGGGGCCACGGCTGTTGGGGCGGGAATTGATCAATGAGAAGGTTAGCCGGGCCGGAAAACTGGGGAATTTATTAGATTGTGGCCAGCGCCACTGGCGGTCGGCCATGCCCTTGGATGAGCATTGGCGACCAACTCATAAGCCTGAGCGGCCCCGAGTCGATGCGGATTTCATGCAAGTTATATCAGAGAGAAAAGCAAGAGAAAAGCGTCTGTGACAAGATTTCGGTCAGAACGGTTTCAGAACCACCAGCAGAACGATCGCTATAAGGAAGAGCGTCGGCACCTCGTTGGCAATCCGGTAGAAGCGCGCCGGATGGGTATTATTGTCGGCCGCGAACTCCCGCCGCCAGCGGCTTAACGCCCCCTGATATCCCGAAAGCAGAAACACCAGCAGCAGCTTTATGTGCAGCCAGGGCTCGGCGAAAGCCCCCATAGTATATGCTAGCAAGGGGCCCGTGATCCACACCACCAGCATCGCCGGGGTCATGATGGCGGTCAGCAGCCGATATTCCATCACCTTGAAGGTTTCAGAAAGCTGCGAGCCGACCGGCGCATCGGCATGATAAACGAACAACCTCGGCAGATAGAAAAGCCCCGCGAACCAGGCGATCACAGCCATGATGTGCAGGGCTTTCAGCCACAGCATCGTCAGGTGCCCCCGCGAACCAGCTCAACCAGCCGCGCCACATGCTCAGGCGGCGTCTGCGGAACAATCCCGTGGCCGAGGTTGAAAATCGCCGGCACGTCGCGCAACGCCTCAAGGGTTTCCGCGATCCGGTCCTCCAGCGCCTGGCCACCGCTGACCAGCAGCAACGGGTCGAGATTGCCCTGCACCGTCACACCGGCAAACTCCGCCAGGGCCCGCATCTGGCCCAGCGGCATTGCCGTATCGCATCCCAAACCGTCAACTTTCGTAGCCAAAACATAATCTTCCGCGTTCAGGCCCCCCCCGCGCGGAAACCCGATGATCGGCACGTCCGGATGCCGACGCTTCAGCTCTGAAACGATTCTCACCGTCGGCGCTACCACCCACGCCTGGAATTCCCCATCCGGGAGATTTCCTGCCCAACTATCGAATATCTGCAGCGCATCGGCGCCGGCCTTCACCTGGCCGTCGAGGTATTCGATCGACGTTTCGACCACGATGTCGATCAGCCGGGTGAACGCTTCCCGATCGCGATAGGCAAACATCCGCGCCGCCGCCTGATCCGACGAGCCGCGACCGCCGACCATGTACGTCGCCACCGTCCACGGCGCGCCGCAGAAGCCGATCAGCGCCACCTCGGCTGGCAGATCCTGCCGCAACCGCGCAACCGTTTCGTACACGCGGCCGAACTTTTCGCCCGTTCCCGCAAGATTGAGCTGCCCAAGGCCCGCATCATCCGTAATCGGATCAAGGCACGGCCCCTCGCCTTCGAGAAACCGCACCTGCTGACCCAGCGCATCGGGAACTACCAGGATATCCGAAAACAGGATCGCAGCATCGAAGCCGTAGCGGCGGATCGGCTGCAATGTCACTTCGGTCGCCAGCGCCGGATTGTAGCAGAGATTCAAAAATCCACCGGCGGTGGTGCGAACCTCCCGATACTCCGGCAGGTAGCGTCCTGCCTGACGCATCAGCCAGATGGGCGGTGGCCAGACGGCTTCGCCTGCGAGAGCTCTCAGCAGCTTGCGGTTGGCCTTGATGGAGGTGTCGGGGTGTGCGGGTGCACTCATCTCTACTTAAACCAATCTAGAATCTGAGACTCTTATTTTTATTCTTCTTACCTCAGGGGGTTTCGAGGATTAGCCTGTTGTCCTAGCCTAATCCTCGGCTCGCGCACAGGGGCGCAGCCTCACCGCTCTATCTGGTGTCTCGTCGGATGGCAAAGCCACTAGGACCGCTGAATGCTTCTCAAAACAATGGCATGGCGGCTGACAGGGATCTGCAAGTGGCGCGTCCTACCTGTTGAGAGATGCTGGACGAGACGCCAAGAAAGTTTCAATCCTCAGGGAGAGACAGCTATCACGTCCAGCAATCCCGGTTCCGGCTGTTGTGAGCCATATCGTGGATGAGTGGGTTAGGCCGAGGTAGGATCGCCATCGGTTGTATCAGCTCACTGGATAACACGGCACCTTATCAACAATCCGTCCCGCGGAACGCCAAGGTCATGACGGCCAGTTTGCCGAGCTTCTTTCATCTGCATCTCGTGTCGGATTCCACCGGCGAGACGCTGACGACGATCGCCAAGGCGGTCTCGGTGCAGTACGCGCTGGTGCGCCCGATCGAGCACGTGCATCCACTGGTGCGCACCCCGCGTCAGTTGAAACGGGTGCTGCAGGAAATCGAGCAGACGCCGGGCATCGTGCTCTACACGATCACCAACCGCGAGCTGTCCGAGGAACTGGAACGCCGCTGCGTCGAGCTGAAAATTCCCTGCCTTGCCGTGCTGCATCCCATCATGCAGGTGCTGGAAAGTTATCTCGGCGCACCGCGCACGCCGACAGTTGCCGGCCAGCATGTTCTCGATGCCGATTATTTCCGCCGCATCGATGCACTCAACTTCACCACGGCGCATGACGATGGGCATCTGCCTGAAAACATGAACGACGCCGACATCGTTGTGCTCGGCATCTCGCGCACATCCAAAACGCCCACCAGCATTTATCTCGCCCAGCGCGGTTACAAGACCACCAACCTGCCGCTGGTGCCTTCGATCCCGCTGCCGGAACGGCTGATGAAACCGCACTCCGCGTTCGTCGTGTGTCTGGTTGCCAGCCCCGATCGCATTGCCGAAGTGCGCCGCCAGCGTGCAATCATGATGGGCGATCGCAACCTTGGCGAATATGTCGATCGCGACCGCATCACCGCAGAGATTGCCTATTCACGCCGGATCTGCGCGCAACAGGGTTGGCCCATCATTGATGTGACGCGCCGCTCGGTTGAAGAATCGGCGGCGCAGATCCTGCGGCTGCTGCACGATCGTCAAACCCCTAAGAAAGCAGAGACAAAAGATGCCAGCGACGGCTAACGCCCATCAGATCGTACTTGCATCCGGCAGCCGCGCCCGGCGTGAAATGCTGGCGGCCGCCGGTGTCCCGTTCACGGTGCTGCCGGCCGATGTCGATGAGCCCGCAATTCGCGACCGGCTTTTCCGCGAAAACCCTTCCATCACGCCGCAACACATCGCCGAGGTGCTGGCGACCGCGAAGGCCGAGGAAGTCAGCGCCCGTTGCCCCGGCGCTTTTGTCATCGGTGCCGATCAGGTGTTGGCGCTGGGCGTTGAGCTGCTGAGCAAGGCGCCGAACATGGATCTAGCGCGCGAAACACTGAAGCGCCTGCGCGGCCGTTCGCACGTTTTGCATTCGGCCGTCGTGTTTGCCGAAAACGGCAAGGTCACCTCGCGCCATGTCGGCGCGGCCCGGCTTACGATGCGCAATTTCTCCGACCCGTTCCTTGAGGACTATCTGCTGCGCGCCGGCGAGAAAGTCACGCAGTCGGTCGGCGGTTATGAGCTCGAAGGCCAGGGCGTTCAGCTCTTTGAGCGTATCGACGGCGACTACTTCACAATTCTGGGTCTGCCGCTGCTTGAGGTTCTGGCCGAATTGCGCGGCCGCGGGAAACTTGAAGCATGAAGCGCGCCTGTGTCATCGGATGGCCGATTGAACATTCGCGATCGCCGCTGATCCACGGCTATTGGCTTGCCCAGCACGGCATCGACGGCAGCTATACCAAGGTTGCCGTTGCGCCCGACGATGTCGCGCAGTTTCTGCGCACCTTGCCGGAGCAGGGTTTCGTCGGCTGCAACGTCACGGTACCACATAAGGAAATCGCGTTTTCCATCGCTGAAGAGGCTGAGGAAGCCGCGCGCGTCGTCGGTGCCGCTAACACGCTGTGGCTGGAGGGCGATCGGCTGTTCGCCACCAACACCGACACCTATGGCTACATGACCTACCTGTCCCATGTGGTGCCGGACTGGCTTGCCCATGATGGTCCGGTTTGCATTCTGGGTGCGGGTGGCGCCGCGCGCGCCATCGTTTACGGCTTCCTTGAAACCGGCGTTGAGGAAGTTCGGGTCTTCAACCGCACGCGTGAGCGCGCTGAAGCCATTGCCGATCAGTTCGGCCCGCGGGTGAAAGTGTTCGACTGGGACAATCGCAGCGATGCATCGCGCGATGCCTGTGTGCTGGTGAACACCACCGCCGTTGGTCTCAAGGGCAACGGATCGCTTGGCATCGACTTCGCGGGCTTCAATCCCGATTGCGTGGTCAGCGACATTGTCTATGTGCCGCTGGAAACGCAGCTCATTGCCGATGCAAAAAGCGCTGGCTTGCGCACCGTGGATGGCCTGGGGATGTTGTTGCATCAGGCTGTGCCTGGATTTGAGCGTTGGTTCGGTGTACGCCCACAGGTAACCCCCGAGCTCCGCCAGCGCATCATTGCCGACATCGAGGGCTGAAAATGCTGATCGTTGGGCTCACTGGCTCAATCGGTATGGGAAAATCCACCGCCGCTGCACATCTGCGGGCGCGTGGTCTGCCGGTGTTTGATGCCGACGCGGAAGTGCATCGCCTCTATGCCGGAGGAAAGGCTGTTGAACAGATCGAACGCGCCTTTCCGGGCACGACCACACAGCAAGGCGTCGATCGCCAGCGTTTGAGCGCGGCCCTGCTCGCACATCCCCAGCGCATTCGCGAGCTGGAGGCGATCGTGCACCCGCTCGTCCGCGAGGCCGAGCGTTCATTTCTGAATGCCGAAGCCCGTCGCGGCACGCCGATCGCTGTTCTGGAAATCCCGCTGCTGTTTGAATCCGGCGCTGACCGGATGGTGGACGCCGTTGTCGTGTTATCCGCTCCGGCCGAGGTGCAGCGTGAGCGCGTGCTGAAACGCGGAGTGTCGCCGGAAAAGCTGGATGCGCTGCTCGCCCGCCAGATGCCCGATGCAGAAAAGCGTCAGCGCGCCGATTTTGTCGTGGACACCGGCGTCAGTGTTGAAGAAAGCCGGGCGACTTTGGATACAATCCTCGAAGCATTGCGCGCTCGGCACGGCGCTGCATTCAACCGCTTCTGGTCTGCCTGACCTTCACTTGATCTCTCAGCACCGATTGGATCGTCCATGCGCGAAATCATCATGGATACGGAAACGACCGGATTCGATCCGCGCAAGGGCGACAAGCTGATTGAAATCGGCTGCATCGAGCTGGTCAATCGCATCCCGTCGGGGCGCGAATATCACTGCTTCATCAATCCGGAGCGCGATGTTCCGGCCGACGCGCAGGCGGTGCACGGCATCTCCACCGAGTTTCTGCTCGACAAGCCGGTGTTTCCGCTGGTGGCGCAGAGCTTTCTGGATTTCATCGCCGGCGATCCGCTCATCATTCACAATGCGCAGTTCGATATCGGCTTTCTGAACTTCGAACTTGGGCTGCACGGCTTTCCGCTGATCGCGCAGGATCGGGTGACGTGTACGTTGCAGCTGGCGCGTCGGCGTCATCCGGCAGGGCCCAATACGCTCGACGCACTATGTAAGCGCTACGGCATCGACAATTCGAAGCGCACCAAGCACGGCGCTCTGGTCGACTCGTTGCTGCTGGCAGAAGTTTACATTGAGTTGCTGGGCGTTCGGCAGGCGACGTTCGTCGATTTCGCTGCCGATGGTTCAGGTGCCGCTGGTGGTGAGGCCGCAACATTCAGCGGTCAACGCAAAGCTGCGCAACGGCCGGCTCCGCTGGCTCCCCGGCTTGATGCGGCAATGGTCGAAGCCCATCTCGAATTTGTGAAGTCTATGGGCGAGAAGGCGCTGTGGCGCCGCTATCTTGCAGTGTCGGAAGACGCTTGATCGCGGATCGGGCAGCCAACGTATTGCCCCGACTGCCCAACAAATTCGCCGGCAATCTCCGGCCATTCAGAACCCGGCCAATAAAAAAGCTCCGGCGTTGCGGCCGGAGCTTTTGCATATCTGAAATAGCTGTCCGCCGAATACTTCGGCCTCAGCTTAGCGCCGTCTCAGTTCTTGACCTGAGACTCGCCCTCGCCAGACTTGGCGTGCTTTTCCTTCTGGCGGGCCATGTAGAGCTGCGTGAAGTCGAACGGATCGAGCAGCAGCGGCGGGAAGCCGCCTTCGCGCGTCAGGTCGGCAGCCAGACGGCGCACGAACGGGAACAGGATCGACGGGCAGTTCACCAGCAGGAATGGCTCAAGCGCCGATTCCGGAATGTTCTCGATGCGGAACAGGCCGGCATAAACGAGCTGCAGCTGATAGATCTTGCCGTGCTTGTTGGTCGCCTGCGCATCGAAATCGATCGCGCTCTCGTACATGTTCGGGCCGACGTTCTTTGCGCCGACATTGATCATGAGCTGCAGATTGGGCTGATCGCCCGGGTCCTGCATCAGCTTTTCAATGTTCGGATTCTCGAACGAGAGATCCTTAATGTACTGGGCAGCAACGCTAACCTTCACGGGTTGGGGCTGCAGATTGATGCCCTCGTCGGGCTTGCCGTTGCCGTTTGTCGAGTTCGCCATTGCTTTCAATTCCGTGCCGGGGTTGCGCCTAATTGGCCGCGTGTGAGTGGCGGCTAGCTAACACGCTGGCCCCGTCGCGACAACGCTGTAAGCTCATCATCGGGTTAACGTGACCGATCTTCGTCATCGTCCAGGCGGGTGAAAGTCCCCTCAATGATGACCGGTTCGCCGGGCTTTTGGGCCTCCGGCTGGGGTTCTGCCTGTGCGCGCCCCGGCGAGCGCCATCGGCGGCGCCGGTCTTTGTTGCCATCTGCGGCGTTGTCGTTGTGATTCGGCGCTGGGGCGGCCATCCCGGGCAAGACCGATCCCAACAGCAAGCGCCGCAGCGGTGGCACCAGCAGCGCCAGACCCAGCGCGTCCGTCAGAAAGCCGGGCACGATCAGCAGGCTGCCGGCAAAGATGATGGCGTAGCTTTCCGCCATCGATGAAACGCCAAGGCGGCCGTTGTTCACCGAATCGAACATGCGCAGCAGCATGGAGCTGCCCTGCCAGCGAATAATGAGAATTCCGGCAAAAGCCGCCAATATCAGCAGGCCCACAGTGGCCAGAAAGCCGATTTGCTGGCCGACTAGGATCATCAGCGTGATCTCGATGACCGGCAGCGCCAGCAGGGCTAGGATCGCCATAAGTTGCAGCGGCGACATCATTGCCGGCTTTTCCTTTCCCGCTAGCAGGTTGTTGAGCATGCCAGCACCATCCCGCGCGCAAATGTGGTGCATCGGCGCAATCGGGTTGGCATTGCCATTTTTGTGCCTTACCTTGAAGAAAGGACTACCTTAACCCCTGATGGCGGATCGGATCAGAGGCCCATCTTTCCCCGGATTTGGGCTTCCATTAAGACGCGATCATATATTGCTGTCGTATCCAGTCACGCTGTTGATTGCCAGGAAGGCAGCCGTTCTATGACCGATCTGTTCACCCTCATCTCGCTCATCGTCGCGGTCGTCGTGGTGTTGAAGCTGAGAAGCGTTCTGGGACGCCGTACGGGTGACGAGGAAGCCCGCATCGAGCGCCGCACAGCAGCCCGTCAGGGCGCCGCCGGTGCGCCGGGCGACAACGTCGTCGCTCTGCCCCGTCGCGATGCCGATACTTCGGGCGCCACCATCGCGCCTGAAATCAACCAGGCCGACGTTGAAGAGCGCATCAAGACCATGCCGGGCGTTGAAGCCGCCGCCCGTTCCGGTCTGGTGGAAATTTCTCGCCTTGACCCGCAGTTCGAACCGGAAACGTTCCTGCGCGGCGCAAAGCAAGCCTACGAGATGATCGTCACGGCATTTGCCGAGGGCAATCGCAAGCTGCTCAATGATCTGCTGAGCCGCGAAGTCTATGATGGCTTCGAAGGCGCCATCGCCGAGCGCGAGGGGCGCGGCGAGCAGGTCGACCAGAGCTTCGTCGGCATCAACTCGGCAAACATCTCCGAAGCTGAATTGAAGGGCGGGATTGCTTCCGTCACCGTTCGCTTCGTCAGCGAATTGATTTCGGCCACCCGCGATAAGGCCGGGGCAATCATCAACGGTGACCCGCAGCGCATCAAGGAAGTCACTGATATCTGGACCTTCAGCCGTGATATCTCGACCGCGAAGGCGCGCGCCAATCCAAACTGGCGCCTGATCGCAACGCAGTCACCCGCCTGATAGGAATTATGGGCCGCCCTCGATCATCTCGATGGCGGCCCATTCTGAATTTTAGCGTTGCGGCTCTGGTGCAACGCGGGGGAGAGGCAAGGGGTGGCGTCGGCAATTGGTCCGGCGCTGCTGTTTTTTGGGGGCCATACGCGACCATGTCCGGTGATCGCGCATCCGGCTTTTTCCGTGTCGTTCGCACGCCATGGCCTATGCTGGCTGCCACCTGCGCAGTCGCGCTAGTTGGCGGCATTCTCGCATCAACGACCGCAGCGATAGCGCAGACCGCCATGGCCAAAGACGCCAGCCCACCAGCCAAGAAAAGCGCCAGCGGCAAGAGCAAGAAAGCCGCCCGCAACTCGGTACCCGAAGCCAAGCTGGAGGCCGCTTCCTTTGCTGACCTCATCGGCTGGGAAACCGACGATCACCTCAAAGCTTTCAAGACGTTCGTGAAATCCTGCGACGATGCCATCCGCATGGCCGAAAGGCCGACAACCCGCGCGATAGCTCAATGCCGCGTTCCGGGCAGTGTGCTGGCCTCCGCCTGCCGGCTGGCGCAATCGGCGGACGTCTCGACCAAGGCGGCGGCCAAAGCCTTCTTTGAAGCCAATTTCGCGCCGCACCGCGTCGTCCATACCAAGAACGAAGGCCTGCTCACCGGCTATTATGAACCGGTCATGCAGGGCTCGCGCACCCGCCAGGGCAAGTTTCAAACGCCGGTCTATAAGCGCCCCACCGACCTGATGAATGTGGTCGATGAGGCCGACCGCGCTTCGCAGCAGGATGGTCTCACCCACGTCCGCCGCACGTCGTCAGGCACCTCCGCCTATCCCACCCGGGCCCAGATCGAGCAGGGCGCGCTGGATGGCAAGGGTCTGGAGCTGCTGTATCTGGAAGACGCCGTCGAAGCCTTCTTCATGCACATTCAGGGCTCAGGCCGTGTCGAGCTCACCGATGGTACTACGGTGCGGATCAACTACGACGGCAAGAACGGGCACCCCTATTCATCCATCGGCCGCTACCTGATCGAAAACGAGATTCTGCCCGCCAATCGCATGTCCATGCAGGCGCTGGGCAAATGGCTGCGCGAAGACAAGGAACGCGGCCAGAAGGTCATGTGGCAGAACCAGTCGTATGTGTTTTTCCGCGAACTGGCTGACGGCGAAGGGCCGATGGGTGCCATGCAGGTGGAGCTGACTCCGGGCCGCAGCTTGGCGGTTGACCCTGCCTACCATGCGCTCGGTACGCCGATTTATCTTTCCGTGCCGGGCCTTAAGGGTGCAAAAAAGGATGATGGCTTCCATCGATTGATGGTTGCACAGGATGTTGGTTCTGCCATTAAAGGGGCGGAGCGAGGCGACATCTATTTCGGTTCTGGCACGGCTGCCGGCAAACTGGCTGGCACCACGCGGCACGCCGGAAACTTCTATGTATTGCTACCCGTAGCTGCCGAAGCGGTGGCCGGACAGGGTTTGAGGTTCGGCGAGCACCTGCAATGGCAGACGACAGTGAAAAGCGCCCGCTGAAAAAATCCCCGTGGGGCAAGAAAAATCCCGCGCGTCTGACAACGGAAGAGCGCGCACTGTGGGAGTACACGGCGCAAAGCATCAATCCCATCAAGGGCAAGAAGCAGCGCTTTCACCCCGCCGTCCCTGAAGACGAGCCGCCGGAAAAAGATGCGGCTCCAGCGCCAGCCAAAAAAGCGCCGCCCGGCAAGATGGTCCGCGTCGCCAAGCCGACCATACCTTCACCACCTCACACCCTGATCAAGCGTCCGCCAGCGTTGCCCGCACCGGGGCCATCACCGCTGGAACTGGAGCGCCGCAAGGCACGCAAGCTTTCCTCCGGCCGTATCGAAATCGAAGGCCGCATCGATCTGCACGGCATGCGTCAGGCCGAGGCGCACAGTGCACTGTTGCGCTTCCTGCATCGCGCCTATGGCGACGGCAAGCGCTGGGTGCTCGTTATCACGGGCAAGGGCGCGCCGGTGAAAACCGCCTATGACGAGCGCTTCGACGGTGACGGCGATTTGCGCGGTGTGCTGCGCCGGAATGTTCCCCGTTGGCTGGCCGAGCCCGATGTCTCGCCGCTCATAATCGGTTTCACAACCGCTGCTATCCGGCACGGTGGCGAGGGCGCGCTTTATGTCCATCTGCGCCGCCGCCCCGGCATGCCGGATATCTAGAGCCTTCAGCGTTTCTTGAATCTCGGGACAGCTCTTGGTGTTTGTTTTGTCGTGCTTCCTGTCGGAAAACGGGTGCTTTCTGGAGACACCGCAATAAAACAACGGGCAGCTCTACCGTTGTGAAACTACCCGTCGCAAATTTCAAAAACAGCACAGCATTCTGCGCGGCCAATTGCCGAACACGTCAGCCAGATGCTGCGCTTAGCTGCCGGGGCAGGTTGCCGCCAGCTTGTCCAGCGCTGCCGTGATGCCCATCAGCGAATAGGTGTCGGTGGTGTTGGTGCCGCGCGCCGAGGTTGCCTTCACCAGTGCGTTCGAACCCTTCTTCATGGTTTCCACCAGTCGCTGTTCTTCGGCGGCGTCGGAAACGAACCCGCGCTCACCTTTGACGAACAGCTTGAAGGTGTCCGACCCGACCGTCACCGACATATCCTTATCGGTGTTGACCGGATAACCCACTTTCACGCTCGGTTCGGTTTTCACACCGTCCTTGGGCCAGGCCGAAATGTAGAAGAATATCGGACCGCGATTGGCGCCCAGTGGTTCAACTGCCTGCGGCTGCGATGCGATGAAGCAAACTTCCTTCGCTGCGTCGGCATAAACGCTCCAGGCGCCCTGCTTTTCGACGAGGTCGACATTTTGTGCGGCGGCGGTGCCGACAAACGCAAAAATTGCGATGGCCGATGCGATAGTTGTGCGCATTGGGTCCCTTCCTCAAAAGTCGAAGCGCTTATTATAAGGTCAGCATATGCATCCTGCTGTCCGGCGTCATCCGCCTGTCCCCATCTTCTCCCGCTTCTCGACGTGAAGATGGCCTCATTGCGCGATGTTTTATTGTGATGTTTCTCTTGGGCCACCCTCACGCACCGGTCGGTCGGCAAATTTCCCCAGCGTCCGCACGCGATCGTACATGACGATTGCGCCCGCCATCGCAACATTGACGCAGAAACTGGTCGGTATGCGGATCACGTAATCGCATTTCTCCAGTAGCGGTTCCGAAAGCGAACCCTGCTCCGGACCCAGCACGTAAGCTGCCTTCATAGGATGGCGGAAGCTGGGTAAATCAATCGCTTTATCAAGCAGTTCAATACCGACGAGTTTGCAGCCCTGCGGTAGCGTCAGCTCTTCCAGGCCCGCCCAGTTGTAGTGCGGAAGATGCAGTTGGCTCTTGGAGGTGTCAGCAAATGCTTCCAGCGCCTTGTATGTCGCTCCCACCGTGAACGTGAAGCTGGCGCCAAACCCGTGCGCCGAGCGCATCAGGTTGCCAAGGTTGCGCGACTTCGACATTCGCTCCGCGCCGATAGCGAAATAGCCACGCGCCTTCGGTGGCCAGTTGGTATGCGACCAGCTTGGGGCCGGCTGATTGGTCATTGCTGATTTTCCCTTGTCGCCCGCTTGCGGTGCAACGCGGGGCGTGGTCGAAAAGGCGCGCAGGGTGCACGCGCCCGAGTATCGAAATTTCTGTTCTGCCAAGAGGTTTTACATGAAAGCGGCCCTTTGTAAGAGCCTCGATGGCCCCGCCGGCGTCTCGGTGGAAGAAATTCCGACGCCACAGCCCGGTGCGGGCGAGGTGCTGGTCCGCGTGAAGGCCGCGGCGCTCAACTTCTTCGACACGCTCATCACGCGCGGAAAATACCAGTTCAAGCCTGAGCTGCCGTTCTCTCCCGGAGGTGAAATCGCGGGCGTGGTCGAGGCGCTGGGCGAAGGCGTCAGCGGCGTTGCCCTTGGTGATCGCGTCGCCGCCTATGTCGGTTGGGGCGGCGCGCGCGAACAGGTCGTTGCGCAGGCCGATCAGCTTGTTGCCATCCCGGCAGTCGTTTCCGATGAGGGCGCTGCTGGCATCGCCGTCACCTATGGCACCGCGATGCATGGCCTCAAGGATCGCGGCCATCTGCAGGCGGGCGAAACCGTTGCGGTGCTTGGTGCTGCGGGCGGCGCCGGTCTGGCAGCAGTCGAAATCGCCAAACTGATGGGCGCCCGCGTCATCGCCGTGGCCTCGTCAGAGGAAAAGCTCGCCGTAGCCCGCGCGCACGGCGCCGACGATGCGGTCGACTATGCCGGCCGTGACCTGAAAGACGGTCTCAAGGCGCTGACCGGCGGCCGTGGCGTTGACGTTGTCTACGATTGCGTCGGTGGCGACAGCGCCGAAGCCGCATTGCGCGCCATGGCCTGGCAGGGGCGCTTCCTCGTCATCGGCTTTGCGTCGGGCGACATCCCCAAGATCCCGCTCAACCTGCTGCTGCTGAAGGGCTGCGATGCCATCGGCGTATTCTGGAGCGAAGCGGTGAAGCGCGATCCCGCCGGACACCGCGAGAACATGCGTCAGGTGTTGCAGTGGGTGGCCGAAGGCAAGCTCGCGCCACGCATCCACGGCACATTCCCGCTGGCGAGCATTCGCGATGCGCTGGGCGTCATCGATCGTCGTGAGGCGGTGGGCAAGGTCGTGCTCAAAACCTGATAAATAACATTAACATAACACAATAACAAACTGATTTATCGATAAAATATAGAATCCAACTATATTGGATATGTTCCGGCTACCGTTCCGGCTACCGTTCCGGCTACCGTTCCGGCTACCGTTCGGGATTGAAACCATCAGCGGAGCGAAGCAGTTTTTGCCTGCCCCTGCCCCTGCCCCTGCCCCTGCCCCTGCCCCTGCCCCTGCCCCTGCCCCTGCCCCTGCCCCTGCCCCTGCCCCTGCCCCTGCCCCTGGAAGGATTCCTACGTGCTCGGCGGCCGGCTCCCGGAACGGGAGTCGCCGAGCGCCATAAAAAGCTGACGTGGTTTCCGACCTGCGTCGGGATGACGGTGTGGGAGGCGAGCGGCGCAGCGCATCAATCAGCGCTGGCGGCCGGCTGTGCGGAGCACAGTCGCCAGCGCTACCTAAAACTCCCCGCAGGGGAGTCGCCGAGCGCCAGAAGATAACCCTTTCCCCCTGCCCCGCATTAACCTCATGCAGCAGATCGGAACCGTCGTTCAGAAATTATTTGCCATATGGGGGCGATGCTGACCGCTGAGTGTTTTTGGGTGGGGCGTTGCGTTCGATGCGGGTTTTTCGTTTTGGGTTGATGGCGCTCATGGCGCTAACGGGCGCGGCTGCCGTCGGTGTGGCCCGCGCAGGCCGAAGGCTTCTTCTCCAAGCTGCTCGGCTGGGGGCAGCGTCAGGTCGAGCGCAACATCAATCCACCCACCTATAACTACGGCTACAGCGGCCAGGGCGATGGCTACGATCGCAGCTACGACCACTACAGCTACGGCGGCGGCAACTGGCCCACGGACAACGGGCGTTATCGCACCCTGTGCGTCCGCACCTGCGACGGCTTCTATTTCCCCATCGGTGATGGCGTCGGCCGCGAGCGGCTGCATCAGGATGCGCGCGCGTGCGAATCCCGCTGCACCAGCGAAGCGCGTCTCTACTATTACCCCGTGCCGGGCGGCAGTCCCGAAACGATGGTTGACCTCGCCGGTCGTCCCTACGTGCAGGAGCGCAACGCGTTTCTCTATCGCAAGCAGCTCGTCTCCGGCTGCACGTGTAAAGCTGCACCCTGGTCGGCTGAATCGGCAGCGCGCCACCGCGCCTACAAGGACGACGACCGCATGATGGCGGATATGCGCCGCAGCGAGCAGCGTTATGCCGGACCGCCCGCGGGCGGTGGCAGTGGCGGTGAAATCGAAGCCTATCTCATGCGGCAGGGGCCTGACCCGCATTCGCAGCAGTCGCCGTGGGATGGTGGCGTCAGCCGTTACTGAGCGGCCGTCCTCCATTCAGGGAGGCCGCGCGGGCAGGCGCGTCGACACAGCCCATCACTTCTGAAGTTGCCGCAGGCAAAGCCAAGGCGGCAAAGGCCACGCGCTCCACAAGTCTTCATTTCAAGACTTAGCACTGCGCTACATCACTATGAATCATATGATGTTTCACGTGTAACAGTTTCTTCAGTTCTGCTGCCGTCGCACCGGCCTCTTACCCGACCGCCCTGCCGAACCATTGCGCCACAGCTGTCCCTTCCCAAACCACCCCGCTGCAATCCCAAAACAAAAAGCCCCCGCCGTTGGGCAGGGGCTTTGAGTTGTAACAGCGTTATTTGTGGATCGGCCACCGACTCAGCGGACCCGCGCCCGCTGTTCTATTCCGCAGGGTTCACCAACCGGCGTGCTTCCTGCGCCGGTGTCTCCTGAGCCGCCTTCTTGTAGCGCTCCGGCTCACCCTGCCCCGGCTCGTAAACCAGCGGTAGCAGGAACTGCTCTATGTAGCTCTTCGGGAAGTTCGGAATCTCATCGACGACCAAGATCGCTGGCCTTGATCTCACGTGGCAGGTTTCCTCGTGGAACGTGCCCAGCATCCGGTCCCAGCACGTCCAGCAGCAGGCCGAAGTTGCAGTCGCCCTCGGTGCCCCAGTTCACCTGATGCAGGTGATGAATGCGGCCGATCGAGAAGTGCTTCTGAAGCGGGCCAAGCCGCGCGTCCACGTTCGAGTGTTGCACGATCAGCGTAATCGAAATCGCGAAGCCAAGTAGCACGGCCACCGGGATCGGCATGCCCATGATCACCAGCGGCATGCTGCCAACGATCATATCAAGCGCCTGGTGAGCAGGATGGCGCATCACGCCGTTAAAGCCGTACAGCCGCCCGACCCCGTGATGCACGGCATGCAGACGCCAGAGCACCGGAAAGCGATGGCTCAGGTAGTGCATGATCATGAACACGAAGTCGGAGATCAGGTAGGCCATCAGCAGCTGAGCCCACAGCGGCCATTGATTGGGCCAGATCTCGGCGTTGAACGGAAACAGCCAGACGATCAGCGGGATCAGCAGCACGCCGTTGATGCTCTGCATCTCATAAACAATGAGATGGATGAAGTTGGTCGGCACGTCGCCGTGGGCGTCGTGATCGTTCCACTCATCAAAGAACGGCGCGATCTTTTCTGAGGCGAAGGCAACCGCATAGGCAAGGCCAAGCAGCGGTGCGAGCCACAGATAGGCCCAGACGTTATCGCGGGCGATCACAAGTTCAGTAACAACCCAGTACGCGGCACCGATAAGGCCCAGCATCATGAAGGGCGCATAACCGTATCGGACGATAGCGCGGAGTGCTGACATCATTGTCTCCGGTCAACAGGCGAGGCAGAGCCTCTGGCATAACGGAGGTAACGGACACTGAACTAGCCGGGCCTCCATCGGTCACCGCCAATCAGGCGGCCTCCGGGCGGATTGTTCTTTACAGACTTCGCTGCTGTTTCAGCATCTTTGCAACTTCCATGGGCTCGGTCAGCGCAGGTGAACACTGCGGGCCAAGGCACACATAAGCCGTTGCTCTTGAGTTATTGGCACTCTTGTCGCGAAGGCCGGGCAAATCCGAGCCGTCTGCGTCGCCACAAAAAGCGTACTGCATTGCGCCGGGCAAAGAAATACTTCTGATGACCTCCATCAGTTCCACGCCACCTTGGAGATGCTGGCCCGCGACAACGACTTGCTGCGGGCTTATCAAATCGAATGTGCTCGCCAGTAGCCCTGTGTGTGCAACCACACTGCGCCCGATATCTCCTGCATATGTGGCCAGCAACGCCTCGGCGCGCGCGAAGTAGCGCTGTTCACCGCTTATGGTTGCCAAAGCAATAAGATTGGCCAGCATGATTGCATTGGCATTCGGTGTCGCATCATCGGTGCCGGGCTTCAGCCGAAGGATCACATCGCGCGTATCGTCGGCTGAGGTTGCATAGCCGCCCTGCTCGCTGAGCCAGTAATGGCGGTCCAGCACATCTGCCCACGCAGCGGCCTGATCGAAGTAGCGCCGCTCGCCGGTCACCTCAAACAGCCGCATCGCGCCCCAGATCATGTTGGCGTAGTCGGATGCGGTTGCCGGCGCTTTGGCGATGCCGGCGCGCCACGAGTGTTGCAACCGGCCATCGCGTTGCATGTGCGTCACGATGAAATCGAACGCCTTCTTGGCCATATCCAGCCAGAGTGGTTGATCGAACACGAACGACGCGCGGGCCAGCGCCGCGATCATCAGGCCGTTCCAATCGGCCAGAACCTTGTCATCCCAGCCGGGGCGCACGCGTCCATTGCGCACCGCCATCAGCTTCGCGCGCAGATCCGCCAGCCGCTGCTCGTCGGCGTCGCTGCGCAGCGCCATGCTGCCGAGCCGGTTGAGGATGTTGTGGCCTTCGAAATTTCCGTCGGCCGTCACGTCGTAGATTTCGGCAAAGAAGCGTCCGTCCTCATCGCCCAGCACATTCAGCACTTCATCCAGCGACCAGACGTAGAACTTGCCTTCCTCGCCTTCTGAATCCGCATCGAGCGATGCCGCCAACCCGCCGCCCCCCGCGATCATCTCGCGCTCAAGCCACGCCACCGTTTCCGCCACGCGGGCGCGATACAGCGGCGATCCCGTCTCCCGATAGACTTCCGTCATCAGGTCGATCAGCAGCGCGTTGTCGTACAGCATCTTCTCGAAGTGCGGCACCAGCCAGCGCTCATCGACGGAATAGCGCGCGAAGCCGCCGCCGAGGTGATCGTAGATGCCGCCCTGACAGATGTTGTCGAGCGTCAGCACTACGGCGTTGCGCGCAGGCGCGTGGTCATAGCGAATGCCGCCGCGCCACAGCAGCCAGAAGATGCTCCACTGCGGAAACTTGGGCGCGCCCTGCAGACCGCCGCGCACCGAATCGACGGCGGGTACCAGGCGCTGGGTCAGATCCTTCAGCAGCCGATCGTCGATCGCGGGAGCAGCGCTGGCCGGCTTCGGCTGACCCACGGCGGCGGTCAGCGCGCGCGCGTTCTCGGCCACCTTCTCCGGCTCGTTGCGGAATACGTTTGCCACCTGACGCAGCACATCTACGAACGCCGGTCGGCCAAACCGCGCTGTGTTGGGGAAATACGTGCCGCCCCACACCGGCCGCGCACCGCTGTCGAGAAACATCGTTAGCGGCCAGCCGCCCTGCTCTCCCAGGGCGTGCAGCGCGCCCATATAGATGGCGTCGATGTCCGGGCGCTCTTCGCGGTCCACCTTGATGTTGACGAACAGCTCGTTCATCACCGCGGCCGTCGCTTCATCCTCGAAGCTCTCGTGCGCCATCACATGGCACCAGTGGCAGGCGGCATAGCCCACCGACAGCAGGATCGGCTTGCCGGTGCGGCGGGATTCCTCCAGCGCTTCCGGTCCCCACGCCCACCAGTGGACGGGGTTGTCCTTGTGCTGCAGGAGATAGGGGCTTGTTTCTTTGTTCAGGCGGTTTTCGCTCATGCGGCCCTCCTTAACCTTCAAGGGGTAGATGGGCGCTTAATCCGCCGATGCCATTCGATTCTAAGCCGGGATGGCCGCAACTGCACATCACGATGCCGCCAGCACCACGGGTTTTTCATGCCTAAGGCCGACACCATCTTCGCACTCTCCAGCGCGCCCGGAAGGGCAGGCGTGGCGGTGGTGCGCATCAGTGGTCCTGCCGCTGGTGAGGTTGTCGATCGGATGGCACCACCGCGTGGTGACACCCGTCGCGCAGTACTGCGCCGCATCCGTCACCATCAGAGCGGCGATGTCCTGGATGATGCGCTCGTGCTCTGGCTCCAGGGCCCCCGCACCGAGACCGGCGAAGACATGGCGGAGCTGCATTTGCACGGCAGCCCGGCCATCGTAAGCGCAGTTTTAGAGGCGCTGGGCCGCTTTCCCGGCTGCCGTATGGCCGAGGCAGGCGAGTTCACGATCCGCGCCTTCCGCAACGGCAAGATAGATCTGGCGCAGGTGGAGGGTCTGGCCGATCTAATCGCCGCCGACACCGAAGCACAGCGCAAACAGGCGCTGGCACAGGCGCAGGGTGCGCTTTCGAAGCTCTACGAGGGCTGGCGCGGCTTACTCATCGAGGCCAGCGCACTGGCCGAAGCCGCTATCGATTTCTCCGACGAAGCCGATGTCGCCGACGACGCCTTCGCCCGCGCCCGCACCATTGTTGCCGAAGTTCTGCCGGACATTCAGGCCCATCTGGATGACGGCCATCGCGGCGAAATTTTGCGCGATGGCTTTCGCGTCGTGCTGGCGGGCGCGCCGAATGCGGGCAAATCCAGCCTTCTGAACGCCCTCGCGCGCCGCGACGCCGCCATCGTATCCGACGAAGCAGGCACCACCCGCGACGCCATCGAGGTGCGTCTGGACCTCGGCGGCCTGCCCGTCATCGTCACCGACACCGCCGGCATCCGAGAGGCTTCCGGCGCTATCGAGCGCGAAGGCATTCGCCGGTCGCTCGAGCATGTCCGGGAGGCCGATCTCGTCCTCTGGCTTGCCGATGCTCGCGAGCCGCTGCCCGCAATGCCTGCTGAAGTCGCCCACCGCGACCCGGCGCAAAGCCTCACCGTCGCGACCAAGATCGATCTACTGCCCGCCGCTTCTGCCGACGCGCCGCCTTTGCCTTTCGCCGCCGATCTCGCGATTTCGGTCCGCACCGGCAATGGCCTCAACGCCCTCATCGAGCGCATTGCTGCCGTCGCCGGGCAGCGTATAGGCGACCAGACCACCCCGGCCCTCACCCGCGAGCGCCACCGCGAAAGCCTGAACCACTGCGCTCAGGCCCTCGCCAGCTTCCTCGCGGGCGACGCCGACCAGCACGAATTGCGCGCCGAAGACTTGCGAATGGCCGTTCAGGCGCTGGGCCGCATTACCGGCCGCGTCGACGTCGAAGACATTCTCGGCCAGATTTTTTCGCGATTCTGCATTGGCAAGTAGTTGCGTTGTTTCACGTGAAACGATTCGTTTACCATTCCGGTGCCAGCTCGGCGGGCGTTCCGCCCCTTTGACGATTCGCGCCGTCTGTGGCTTTTTCCGCTGTGCCGCCTGATCCAGAGCTGCGAATAGGTCGCCAGCCTCCGATCATCGGCCGAATATCAGGTTCAAAGCGATGACTGACGCCAGATTCGACGTGATCGTGGTGGGCGGAGGCCATGCCGGTTGCGAAGCCGCGGCCGCCGCAGCGCGCATGGGCGCGCGCACCGCGCTCGTCACCCACCGGTTCGACACTATCGGCGAAATGTCCTGCAATCCGGCCATCGGTGGGCTCGGTAAAGGCCACCTGGTGCGTGAGATCGATGCGCTGGACGGGCTGATGGGCCGGGTCGCGGATCAGGCCGGAATTCAGTTCCGCCTTCTGAACCGCTCCAAAGGCCCCGCCGTTCAGGGCCCGCGCACGCAGGCGGACCGCAAAATCTACCGCCAGGCCATGCAGACGGCCATCCGCGAGACCGCAAATCTTGAGGTGATCGAAGGTGGCGTCGAGGATCTGATCGTCACCAATGGCCGTGTTTGCGGTGTCGTAACCCGCGATGGCCGCTCGCTGGCCGCTGGCGCTGTGGTTCTAACCACCGGCACGTTCCTCAACGGTCTGATCCACCTTGGCGAGGAGCAATATCCCGCTGGCCGCGCCGGAGAAGCCCCCGCGCTCAAGCTTTCCGAGCGTCTATATGGCTTGGGCCTGCAACTCGGTCGCCTCAAAACCGGTACTCCGGCTCGTCTTTCCAAGGCTTCCATCGACTGGGATAGCCTGGAACAGCAGGCCGCGGACGACCCGCCGGTGCCGTTTTCCTTCCTGACCGAACGCATCACCACCCCGCAGGTGACTTGCGCCATCACCCGCACCACTGAGGCCACCCACGCCATTATCCGCGCCAATCTTGAGCGCTCGGCGATGTATGGCGGCCGGATTTCGTCCACTGGACCGCGCTATTGCCCGTCCATCGAGGATAAGGTGGTCCGCTTTGCCAGCCGCGATAACCACCAGATCTTCCTGGAGCCGGAGGGGCTGGACGACGACACCGTCTATCCCAACGGCATTTCGTCCTCGCTGCCGGCCGATGTGCAGGACGCCTTCATCCGCACCATGCCGGGGCTGGCCAATGTCGTCATCAAGCGCCCCGGCTACGCGATCGAATACGATTACGTCGATCCCCGCGAGCTGAGCCCCGCGCTTCACGTGAAACGGCTGCCGGGCCTGTTTCTGGCCGGTCAGATCAACGGTACCACCGGATATGAGGAAGCGGGCGCGCAAGGCCTGCTGGCCGGCATAAACGCTGCGCTGCTGGCCGGTGGCGGCGACCCTGAATTCGGCGTTTCCCGCGCCGATGGCTATCTCGGCGTCATGGTCGATGACCTCGTCACCCGTGGCGTCACTGAGCCCTATCGTATGTTCACTTCCCGCGCCGAATACCGGCTGCGGCTGCGCGCCGACAATGCCGATCAGCGTCTGACGCCCCTTGGCGGCGCAATCGGTTGTGTTGGCGAAACAAGACGAATCGCCTTTGAGGCCAAATCCGTCGCCTTGGCTGACGCAACCCAGCTTTTGCGGGAATTGTCGCTCACGCCCAATGAAGCCGGTCGCCACGGCCTTGACGTTAACCGTGATGGCCGCCGCCGCTCAGCCTTTGATCTGCTGGCCCTGCCGGATGTCGATATTCAGCGCCTTGCCGCCATCTGGCCGCAGATAGGCGAGATCGCGCCCGCCATCGCCGAGCAGGTTTACGTCGATGCCCGCTACGCGTCCTATGTGAACCGTCAGGAGCAGGATGTCGCCGCCCTGCGCCGTGACGAGGCCCTCGCGATCCCTGAAGGCTTCGATTTCGCTGCCCTGCCAGGCCTTTCCGCCGAGGTGCGCCAGAAGTTGGAGCGTAATCGCCCCGCCACCATCGCCCAGGCGGCCCGCATTGACGGCATCACCCCCGCCGCGCTTCTGCTGCTGCTGGCACAGATCAAAGCCCAGGCCGCCAAAACCCGGAAATCTGCCTGATGGGCGAACACTCGCGATCAGAATCAGTGGCCGGTCCGCAGGATTTCGCCCGCCTTTTCGACGTTTCACGTGAAACGATTGATAAACTTCTGACCTACGAGGCCCTGCTCCGGCAGTGGCAACGGACCATTAACCTTGTCGCCCCCAGCACGTTGGATCAGGTCTGGTCGCGCCATTTCGCCGATTCCGCCCAGCTTTTCCGCTTCGCGCCGGAAAACGCCACCAATTGGCTGGATCTTGGCTCCGGCGCCGGCTTCCCCGGCATGGTTTTGGCCATAATGCTGGCCAAACGGCCTGGCGCGCAGGTCACCATGGTCGAAAGTGATACCCGAAAGGCAGCATTCCTCCGCGAAGTGGGCCGTCGCTGCAGCGCAGCTGTGGACATCCGCGCGGAGCGAATCGAGAAAGCCGCGACTTCAATCTAAGCTTGGAGGCGTCGACGTTATCACTGCGCGCGCGCTGGCACCCTTGCCGCGCTTGCTGGAACTTGCCGCACCTGCATTCTCAGCCCACACGGTGGCGCTGTTTTTGAAGGGTCGCGAAGCTGAGGCCGAAGTAGCGGCAGCAAGAAGGCGGTGGACGTTTGACGCGACGCTGGAGCCAAGCTTGACCGATGCTGGCGGGAGAATAGTCGCGATAAAGGCGTTGGAGGTCGAAAGAGAGGAGTAGTGGCGATGGGCGCGACGCGACCAGGTGAGCCCCGCACATTGGCGGTAGCCAATCAGAAGGGCGGCGTCGGCAAGACGACCACGGCAATCAATCTCGGCACGGCGCTGGCCTCAATCGGCGAGCGCGTTCTCATTATAGATCTTGATCCGCAGGGCAACGCTTCCACCGGGCTTGGCATCGATGTCGATAGCCGGCCCCGGACGGCGTTTGATGTGCTTACCGGCGGGCTGGGGCTGGTCGAGTGTGCGCTGGCGACAGCGGTGCCCGGCCTTTATGTGGTTCCCGCAAACTCCGATCTCGTGGGCGTCGAAAGCACGCTGACCGACGCCAACCGGCCCTACAAGTTGCGTGACGCTGTAGCGGCGCTCGGCGCCCGTCAGCGCAATCTGCCGCCGGATCAGCAGTTCAAATACATCCTCATCGACTGTCCGCCGTCGCTCAACCTGTTGACGCTTAACGCGCTTTCGGCGGCAAATGCGGTTTTGGTGCCAGTACAATGCGAGTTCTTCGCGCTGGAAGGTATCTCCCAGCTCAAGGAATCGATCGACCAGATCCGCGCCACGCTCAACCCGTCGCTCGAAATCCAGGGCGTGGTGCTGACGATGCACGACGCGCGCACCACGCTGTCACGTGAAGTGGCGGACAACGTCCGGGCGTTCTTCGGTCCCAAGGTCTACGAGACCATCATTCCGCGCAACACGCGGGTGGCCGAGGCGCCGTCGCACGGCAAGCCGATCCTGCTCTACGACTTCGATTGCGCGGGCAGCCAGGCTTACATCCGGCTTGCCACCGAGATCATCGAGCGCGAAGGCCGTAACAAGGCCGCTTAACCTAACCGCCTAAGAGGGATCATGAACGCCCCCCTTCCCAGCCGCCTCGGACGCGGATTAGCAGCTCTGATGAAGGAGCCGACGCCCGGCAGCGCGCCGCTTCCGCCCGAAGGGCAGCAGCGCATGGTGCCGACTGTCGATGTGCGCTCAAGCAAGCTCAACCCGCGCAAGGAGTTCCGTGAGGAAGATCTTGCCGAGCTGACGGAATCGATCAAAGCCAAGGGTCTGGTGCAGCCGATCATCGTCCGCATGGCCGACGGCGGTGGCTATGAGATCGTTGCCGGTGAGCGCCGTTGGCGCGCGGCACAGAAGGCTGGCCTGCATACGGTTCCGGTGATCGTTCGCGATCTTACCGATCAGGAAGTTCTCGAACTCGCGATCATTGAGAACGTCCAGCGCGCGGACTTGAACGCGATCGAGGAAGCCGCTGGTTATCGCGAGCTGATCGAGCGCTTCGCCTACAGTCAGGAGAAGCTGTCCGAGATCATCGGCAAGTCGCGCAGCCACGTTGCCAACACGCTGCGCTTGCTGAAGCTGCCGGATGGCGTCCAGACCATGGTACAGGATGGCCGCCTCACGGCTGGGCATGCCCGCGCTCTGATTGGCCGCGACGACGCTGAAGGTCTGGCGCAGCGCATCGTTGAGCAGAACCTCAACGTGCGCGAGGTCGAGGCGCTGGTGCAGGGAGGCGGTGAAGTCGTGCCTGCCGGTGGCGCGGTTCCGCGCGTTGCCCGTGAAAAAGACCCCGACACCAAGGCTTTCGAGCGCGATCTTTCAAACGCCCTCGGTCTCAAGGTTGAGATCAAGCGTGGCTCGGGCGAAAGCGGCAACCTCATCATCAAGTTCGGTAATTTCGACCAGCTCGACTATATCCGGCAGCGCCTTGGCGGCGCTTGAGGGGTTAGCTGGAGCCGACAGGCTTTGACAAAAGGGCGCGAACCACTTGACGTGGCCGCGCCCTTGTTGCATTTCGCCGACAGGATAACCCATTGCGTCCGTTGAGGATTGCCCCATGAGCGGCTCAATGAGCGATGTGCTGCAGCAACTTGCAGCAACGATCAGCGCCCGCCGCTCTGCGGATTCGGGCAGTTCCTACACGCGCCAGCTTCTGGACGCGGGGCCGCAGCGGTGCGCCAAAAAGCTTGGCGAGGAAGCGGTTGAGGTCGTCATTGCGGCCACGTCGGAATCCGACGATGCGCTGAAAGGCGAAGCCGCCGACCTGCTCTATCATCTGCTGGTTCTGCTGGAATCCCGCAACGTCGCCATCGCCGACGTGCTTGCCGTTCTGGCCAACCGTCAGGGCATTTCTGGCCTCCAGGAGAAGGCGGGACGAGCAAGCAGCTGAGCGCTCGCATCAGTCGCTTGCGCGCGTGCCGAACCCAGCCCATGCACAACGCCGGCAAAATCGAATTCTCACCCTACCGCGTGTTCAACCGCGAGGAGTGGGCGCGCCTGCGTGCCGATACGCCGATGACGCTGAAGGAGAGCGAGCTGGAGCAGCTCTCCGGTCTGATCGAAGAGCTGTCCGTCGAAGAGGTCGAGCAGATCTATCTGCCGCTGTCGCGCCTGCTGAACCTTTACGTCGCCGCCTCACAGCAGCTCGATGCCGTCTCATCCAAGTTTTTGGGTCGCACCACCGACGGCAAAGCGCCGTTCATCATCGGTGTCAGTGGATCGGTTGCGGTCGGCAAAAGCACCACCGCGCGCGTGCTGAAGGCGTTGCTGGCCCGCTGGCCGGATCATCGCCGCGTCGAGCAGATCACCACCGACGGTTTTCTGCTGCCCAACGCCGAGCTGGAGCGGCGCGGCCTGATGGACCGCAAGGGCTTCCCGGAGAGCTTCGATAGCGCGCGCCTTCTGAACTTCCTCGCCAGCGTGAAAGCGGGCGTGAGGTACGTCGAGGCTCCGGTCTATTCGCACTTCCATTATGACATCCTGCCCGATCAGAAGGTCGTCATCGAAAGCCCGGACATTCTGATCGTCGAGGGGCTGAATGTTCTGCAGCCCGCACGCCTGCCACGCGGCGGCGAGGCCATTCCGTTCGTCTCGGATTTCTTCGATTTCTCGATCTATATCGATGCCGATCCGGCGATAATCGGCGAATGGTATGCCGCACGTTTCATGCGTCTGCGCAGCACGGCTTTCCGCGATCCCGGTGCCTATTTCCATAAGTACGCCAGCCTTACGCCGGAAGCCGCACTTGAGCGCGCCAATCAGATCTGGCGCAGCATCAATCTGAAGAACCTGGAAGAAAACATTCTGCCCACGCGCCAGCGCGCGCGTCTCATTCTGCGCAAAGCGGCCGATCATCACGTCGAGTCGGTGGCGCTGCGCAAGCTGTGACGCAACGCTGTTGTCGCCTGCTGTAGTTGACGCCGCGTCCGGCTCAGACAATCACCACATCGCTGACCATGCCGCGCATCCGATACCCCATAAAAAAGGACCGCCTGGGGAGACGGTCCTAAAGGTAACGCTCTATTCGCTCTAGGTGCAGGGAATGCCGCTCAATGCTGATGCGGCGGTTGCGGTTCTCGCAGCGTCGATGCCGCGATGTTCGAAGCCCAGGAGGCGCTGAAAGCGGGCTGGGTATTTTGAACCGCCTGTTGTTGCGGACGAAGTGGGCTCAACACTGTCCGCAGCTCTATCGCCATTTGAAATGCTCTGGGTCCGGTCACCTGGCCAGATGCACGGCCAAAGGTGTGGTGCGTTGCTGACAGCGGCGGCCGCAGCAACCCCGGAGCAGCTCGGGTGGCGATAGTCTCATCGGGCAGCGTGCTCAACGCCGCCTGAAGCTTGTTGCGCAGGATTTCAAACCGGCGCGCGCGACGATGCAGGGCTGCACGGGAAATCGTGCGCCGGCATGCATCGAGGAATGTTCTGTTGTCAGGGATGATCCGGTGCAGAGGGATCGGCTGGGACGCTGCCTGCCCGTCGCGGGCGTTGCGCTGGCCCCTGTTCCACGTGTCCGCTGCTGGCAAGCTGCCCGCCGTGCGCGTGAAACACTTCTGCATTGTCAGCTTGCAATCGGTCATATCGATTTTGATCGACCCATATCGCCCGGAACAGATCTCTTTTGCGATAATGCTGGAAAGTCAGAGGATTGCCAGAGCCAATGAAACCAGTCTGGAAAGATTGAGGCGCAATCGGCTGCAATTGTGGCGCAAATGCCAACACGCATTGTATGTCGCGCCGTCCTTTTAGGTAGCGCTGGCGACCGTGCTCCGCCCAGCCGGCCGCCAGCGCTGATTGGTGCGTGCTGCCCCGCTCGCCTCCCGCACCGTCATCCCGACGCAGGTCGGGATCCACGCCACTTCTTATAGCGCTCGGCGACTCCCGTTCCGGGAGCCGGCCGCCGAGCGAAAACGAAAGCGGCGCCCATCGTTATGATGGACGCCGCTGATTGTCATGTTGGTCGGGTGGGATCGCCCCTTGCGGGCATCGGGCCAATGCGGGCCCCCCTGCTCTCAGTCATCCTCAGTCGGCGATCAGCCCTTCCTGCTTGGCGATCACGGAAAGCGCGCGCTCCGGCCGGGCGCCGATATGGCTGATCACTTCCGATGCCGCGAGGCTGCCCAGACGTCCGCAGTCCGATAGCTTCAGCCCGCGCGTGTAGCCATAGAGGAAGCCCGCCGCGTAGAGGTCGCCGGCGCCGGTGGCATCCACCACCTTCTCAACCTTCATCGGCCGCACTTCCACGGTGTCAGAGCCGGTCACGATCAGCGAACCCGCTTCCGAGCGCGTCAGCACCGCGATCTCGCATTCGCCGCGTACCGCAGCCACTGCTTCATCGAAGCTGTTCACTTCGTAAAGCGCGGTGATCTCGGTCTCGTTGGCGAACAGGATATCGATGCCGTCCTTCACCAGACGGCGGAAGTCGGCGCGATGGCGATCGACGCAGAAGGCGTCCGACAGCGACAGCGCGGTCTTGCGGCCTGCCTTCGCGGCAATTTCCGCAGCCTTGTAAAAAGCTTCCTTCGCCTCGGGCTTATCGAACAGATAGCCTTCAAGGTAGGTCACCTTCGAAGCCTCGATCAGCGCTGGATCGACTTCGGCGGCGCTTAGCTCAGTGCTGGCGCCCAGGAAGGTGTTCATCGTGCGCTCGCCATCCGGTGTCACCAGGATGAGGCACACGGCCGTGGGCAGACCGCTGACCGCAGGCCCGGTCTCGAAGGCAACGCCAGCGGAGCGGACATCATGCCAGAACACCTTGCCGAACTGATCATCTGCAACTCGGCCGATGAACGCCGCGCGACCGCCAAACGAGGCCAGGCCCGCAACCGTGTTTGCCGCCGAGCCACCGGAGCGTTCAATCGACGGTCCCATCAGCGCATAGAGTCGATCGGCTTCATGGGCATCGATGAGCCGCATGAAACCCTTGGTCAGATCCTGCTTTGACAGAAAATCGTCGTCACAGCGTCCGATGATGTCGACAATAGCATTGCCGATGCCGACAACGTCGTAGCGTGTCTCTTGCATGCGTCCCCCAAGTGTCTGGATCGGGCGCACTATAGGGCCGTGGCCGCGTCCGACAAGCCGTAGCGGCAACTTGACCGAAAAAGTTTAGTGACGATGGGCAGTTAAGGGTCGCGTCGGCGCTCCGGGACGCGCCGTGGCGGCGAGAAACAGCAGCAGTTCCTCTGCTATCGCCTCTTCCAGCGACGAGGAAAGCCGCGCCGACCTGGCCGTCTTGGCGGTGCGCGCGAGTGCTGCGGTCAGCCGTTCGGAGTTCCACAACCGGCATTGCAGTCCAAGCGCGCCCTTCTGCTTGAAATGCACCGGCGGACGCTGCTGGCGAATGGCGTCGTCGAAGCTGGCGCCGGCATCAATCTGCGTGCGAATGCGATGTAGCCGCTGCAGATGGCGTTGCACGGCCAGAATGATCATCTGCGCGCTTTCGCCCGCCGCCATCGCCCGCGAAAACTCCGCCATGGCGGTTGCGGCGTCGCCGGAAACAGCGGCGTTCAGCGTGCGGTCGATCGCCATTTCCGAGGCATCGCCCACCACCGCTTCGATATCGGCGGCCTCGATTTCCCCCCGGCCCGCAGCATAAAGCGCCAGCTTCTCTATTTCGCCACGGGAAAGTGCGCGGTCCGCACCCATGCGGGCCAGCAGCATTTCGCGCGCGTCCGAGGTGATGGCAAGGCCGTGCGCCTTCAGCGTTTCGCGGATCAGGCCCTCCAGATCCGCCGCTTCGTCGCCATAGCAGGCAACAGCAGCCGCATGGGGCGATTTCTCGAACAGCGCACGCATCGCGTCGGTGGGCTTCAGGTTGCCTGCTTCCACGATGAGATTGGCAGCCAGTGCGCCTTCGGCCAGCAACGGCTGCAGGCTTGCCGCGTTGATGCGCCGGCCCGCAGTGGCCCGCACAACCTTGGAGCCGCCAAACATCGGAATGGTTTGCAGCTCAACAATCAGACGGTCGGGATCGTTGTCGAGATCGGCGTCGTCCAGCCGGATGATTTCGCCCTGATCGCGCTTAGCAAATAGCTTTGCAAGCTGTGCCGCGCGCTCGGAAACAAGCCCGGCGTCCGTGCCATAGAACAGCACGGCCGGAACTTTAGGCCCTGGCGGATTGAGGAAGGACTGAGCTTGATGGGCCTTGATGGCGACCATGGGCACCGCACTAACGATTTGCGTCCGACGAAGTACGTCAGAACTTCAAAGGCCTTCTAGCGCATTTCAGTGTTTGATTGAACGCATCGTCAGCTGCCGAGCCATCTTGTCGGCGACGGATTCTTACGCGCTCGGCGGCCGGCTCTCCGCAGGAGAGTCGCCGAGCGCCAACTAAAGCCGGCGTGGTTCCCGATCTACGTCGGGATGACGGCGCAGGAGGTACCGCGGTGCACCACGCACCAATCAGCGCTGGCGGCCGGCTGTGCGGAGCGCAGTCGCCAGCGTAACAAATAATCACGGCCGGCTCTCCGCAGGAGAGTCGCCGAGCGCCACTACAACCAGCGCCACTAAAACTTCAATCAGGCGTTGCCGGACAGGAAGGCCGCGACGCGGCCCTTAAGCTCGTCACCGACGGTCTTGGCGGCGCGATTTTCAGCATCGACGCGTGCGCGGGTGTTGGCGAATACGCTCTCGAAGCGCTGGAATGCAGCACGGCCGAAGCTCTGTCCCTGCAGTGCCACCGAATTGTCGGCGAGACGGACAAGGCGGAACGTCGTGTTGAGATTGTAGACGCTGCCTGAGGAGTTGCCGTCCACCTGCACCAGCGTGGGCGTGATCGATTCCTGGATCACGACTTCAAGCCGATAAACCGGCTGGGCCTGATGACCACCGCCGGTCGACTGATAGATCAGCTCGTTGCGCAGGCGCTGACCAACGCGCCCCGGAATGGGCGCGATCTCAAGTTCAGCAAGTCTCTCGTTGACTTCCGGGCCGCCGGTGATGGCGCTGGAAGCGTACATCGGACGGAATCCGGTATCGCCGCAGGCTGTCAGCAGCATGGATGCCGCAGCACACGCCAACGCAACCCGGATCATCCCTCGGTGGCTAGCGGCCCACATCGCCCGCCCCTCGCGCTACGGCGTCAGTCGACAAAATTAGGCATCAGCCGACGACATTTACAATTTTCTGCGGCACAACGATGACCTTCTTGACCGGACGGCCTTCGAGCGCGCGCTGCACCGTCTCCAACTGGAGAGCCGCAGCCTCGATCTCAGCCTTGTCGGCCGTTCTGGCAATCGCAAGTTCGTCCCGCCGCTTGCCATTCACCTGTACGGCAATGACGATCGTATCGTCAACGAGCAACGCCGGGTCGGCCTCGGGCCACGCCTTATTGGCCAGCAGTGTGTTGTATCCAAGTCGCGCCCAGCTTTCTTCCGCCAGATGCGGCATCATCGGGCCGATCATCTGCACCATAAATTCCAGTGCCTCGCGCTGCGCCCAGGCCATGTCGGCGCCGGTCTTTGTCAGCGCAGAGCCGAGAACGTTCGCGAATTCATAGATTTGAGCGACGGCCACGTTGAAGCGCAGGCCTTCGATGGAGCTGGCAACCTGCGTCAGCGCCTTGTGGCTCGCCCGGCGCAGCGCCACTGCGTCAGCACCCATTTCAGACGGTTGCGGCGCACCCTTTTCCGCAACCTTCTCGGCACCCTGATCGACCAGGCGCCAGATGCGCTGCACGAACCGGCGTGCGCCATCGACGCCCACATCGGTGTAGGTGACATCGCGTTCCGGTGGGCTGTCCGATAGCACGAACCAGCGCGCAACGTCGGCGCCATAACGGGTGACGAACTCGTCGAGGTCGATGGTGTTCTTACGCGACTTCGACATCTTCTCGATCGGGCCGATCGTAACCGGCTCGCCGGTCGCGATCTCGACCGCCTTGCGGGCGGAACCCTCGCCATCGATCCGCACCTGGCCGGGCTGCAGCCAGCCGCCGTGGCGAGACTTGTAGGTCTCGTGCGTGACCATGCCCTGCGTGAACAGCGCGGCGAACGGCTCGCGGGTGTTGTCCGCCAGCTTCAGATGGCCGGTGTCGCACAGCGCGCGGGTGAAGAAGCGCGAATACAGCAGATGCAGGATCGCATGCTCGATACCGCCGATGTACTGATCAACCGACATCCAGTAGGCCGCCGCGTCCTTGTCGACCGGCGTTTTCGCGTGCGGAGCGGTGAAGCGCACGAAATACCACGATGAATCGACAAACGTGTCCATCGTGTCGGTTTCGCGCCGCGCCTTGCCACCGCACGAGGGGCAGGTCGTGTGCTTCCAGGTCGGGTGGCGGTCCAGTGGATTGCCCGGCTTGTCGAAGGTTGCATCCTTCGGCAGCTCCACCGGCAGATCCTTGTCCGGCACCGGAACGATGCCGCAGGTCTCGCAATGGACGACCGGGATCGGACAGCCCCAATAGCGCTGACGCGAAACACCCCAGTCGCGCAGACGGTAGTTCACCTTGCGCGTGCCCGTGGCCTTGCCTGCCAGCTTGGCCTGCTCCAGCCGCTTGGCAACTTCGGCAAACGCCTCTTCGGTCGTCATGCCGTCGAGGAACGATGAATTGATCATCGTGCCGTCTTCGTCATAGGCCTTGTCGGTGATCTCGAACCTCGCCGCGTCCTTGCCCGGCGGCAGGATCACCGGCTTGAACGGCAGACCATATTTGCGAGCAAAATCAAGGTCGCGCTGGTCGCCGGAGGGGCAACCGAAGATCGCGCCGGTGCCATAGTCCATCAGCACGAAGTTGGCGACGTAGACCGGCAGCGTCCAGCTGTCATCCAGCGGATGCACCGCGCGGATGCCGGTGTCGAAGCCCTGCTTCTCAGCCGTTTCGAGATCCGCGACGGAGGTGCCCATGCGGCGGCATTCCTCGCAGAACGCCTCAAGCTTCGGATTGTTAGCCGCTGCTGCCTTGGCCAGCGGATGGTCCGCCGATACCGCCAGGAACGAAGCGCCGAACAGCGTGTCGGGGCGCGTGGTGTAAACCTCAACCTCGCCGTGGTTCTCAGGCGCCGTCGCCCCATCCAGCGCAAACCGCACCAGCATGCCTTCCGAACGGCCGATCCAGTTCGCCTGCATCAGGCGCACCTTCTCCGGCCATTTGTCGAGCGCGTTCAGCGCATCGAGCAGTTCGTCGGCGTAGGCGGTGATCTTGAAGAACCACTGCGTTAGCTCGCGCTGCTCCACCAGCGCGCCGGAGCGCCAGCCGCGGCCATCGATCACCTGCTCGTTGGCCAGCACGGTGTGATCCACCGGATCCCAGTTGACCTTCGAGGACTTGCGATACGCCAGCCCCTTCTTGAGCATGTCCAGGAACAGCTTCTGCTGATGCTGGTAGTAATCCGGCGAGCAGGTCGCGATCTCGCGTGACCAGTCCAGCGAAAAGCCCATCGACTTCAGCTGCCGGCGCATGGTGGCGATGTTCTCGTAGGTCCACTCAGCCGGATGCACCTTGCGTTCCATGGCGGCGTTTTCGGCCGGCATGCCGAATGCGTCCCAGCCCATGGGGTGCAGCACATTGAAGCCCTTCGCGCGCTTGTAGCGTGCGAACACGTCGCCCATGGTGTACTTGCGCGAGTGGCCAACATGGATGCGCCCCGAAGGATACGGGAACATCTCAAGCACGTAGCACTTGGGCAGGCCTTCCTTTTCGGAGGCGCGGAAGATGCCTTCCTTGTCCCAGGCTTCCTGCCAGTGTTTCTCACGCGCGGGCGCGTCGTAGCTCTGATTGGCCATACGGCATCAAACTTTCAGGATTTAGCAGCTTTGAGCGGCGTAATGAGCCTTAAAGCATCATTGGGGTCAAGGCGGTCGGATGACACCTGAGGCTGAAATACAAAAAGGACCGGTCGCAAGACTGGCGGAAATCGAGGCGGAAATCGCCGCCGCGGCTGAGGAAGCGGGCCGAAAGCCTGCGGATGTGCAGCTTATAGCGGTGTCGAAAACGTTCGACGGTCCGGAAATCAAACCGGTTCTGGAGGCCGGTCAGCGCCGCTTCGGCGAAAACCGGGTGCAGGAGGCGGCTGGCAAATGGCCCGCGCTGCGGCAGCAGTTCCCCGATGTGGAGCTGCATCTCATCGGTCCGCTGCAATCTAATAAAACCCGTGAGGCGGTCGAGCTGTTCGATGCGATCCATTCCATCGATCGGCCCAAGATCGCGCGCGCCATCGCCGAGGAAATGACGAAGCAGGGCCGCAAGTTGAAGCTGTTTGTGCAGGTGAATACGGGCGAGGAAGCCCAGAAGGCCGGCGTTCCCGCCTCGCGAGCTGCCCGCACTGCTGGCGCTGTGCCGGGACGAGCTGGAGCTCACCATCGACGGCCTGATGTGCATTCCTCCCGTAGATGAGGAACCGGCCATCCACTTTGCTTTCCTCGCCAAGCTTGCGGTCGAGAATGGCGTCGCGGAGCTCTCCATGGGCATGAGCGACGACTTCGCTACTGCGGTCGCGTTCGGAGCCACCCAATGTGCGTGTCGGCAGCGCCATTTTCGGCGGGCGCAGCTGAAGCTCGCGGCACGGCCGAATCGGGCGGCGCGCCATCCGCAGCGTGCCGCCATCACGACTTCCAGAGTTTTCCATAGCGATTTCAGCGCACGCGCCGCGGTCATGCATATCCAATGCTAGGCTGCTGCAACCTGATTCGCATGAAGCCGGAGGCCGATGATGACCGCAGCCGCAGCCCGCGCAGAGGCTCGCGCCAATACCGCCGCCGCCAACGCCGCAGCGGCGGATGCAGCGGCTGACGCCCGCGCGGAAGTCGTGACGAAAGTGCCCGGCGTCTCTGAGGCAACAGCCGCTAGGGCGACGCGCAACGGTTACTATCATTTCATGGTCGATGTCTGGATCACCGAACTTCAATGCGATCGAGTTCGGCGTCTACAAGCACACGCGCAATCGCGCCAAGTCGCGCCAGTTCACCACTGACATGGGGACATCTTCGCCGAGGTGACCAGAAGGCGGTGGAGCGCACCGGCCTGATCGGCTATCGCGAAGAAACCTGGAAGAAAGCTCAGACCAAAGACAAGCGTCTCGTGTTCGAAGATGTTCACCGATACGCTGAACTGGCGCGCAACGATGGATCTGATGCTCGGGCGATCGATGCAGCAGACGATCGCGGCGCGTGGAACGCCGGTGATGGTCTATGCCATCAACACCGATCGCGACGATTTCGTTGTTTATCTGGAGCGGTCAGCTAACAAGTGGCCGTTCATGCCCGAGCACTTCGGCTTCTTTATTCCGGGGCCTGATGGTCAGCCGGTGTTCTATCGCTTGAAGCGTCACTTCATCAACCTGGGCGGCGATTACACGCTTTACGACGAGCACGACAACAAGGTCGGCATGGTCGACGGCAAGGTGTTTTCAATCGGCGGCAAATGGAAGTGCAAGGTGCGCATCGAGCATGCCGATCGCCGTCTTTTGACAGTGCTGCAGATGTTCGCTGCGATGCAGGTTTTCAATGGCGAAAGCCGCCGTTACCTGCGCCGTCTGTGGCGCATGGTGCGCCGTGGCAAGACCGCCATCGTGCTCGATCCGCAGGAGCTGGATCTCTACAAGAACCCTCGCCGCCTGCGTTAGCGCCTTTTTGTTGCGCTCGGCGACTGCCCTCCGGACAGCCGGCCGCCGAGCGCGCAACGTCATCCCGACGCAGGTCGGAATCCACACCAGCTTCCGCATGCGCTAGCCGCATTGATTTCACGCATATATCGTGGCGCGATGTGATGCGTGCATCAGGCGCGCGCCGCTTTTGCTTTGATACGCGGCGTGGTTTGGCCGTTGTCGCTTTCTTCTTCGGAGCGGCCTTTTTCTTCGCTTTGGTTGCCGGCGCGGGCTTCGATCTGGCCGTTGTAGCTTCCGGCTCCGCCCCAGTCGCATCCGCCAGCCCGTGCAACAGCGCGCGGGCCCGCCCCTCGATCGCCTCTGAAACCTGCGTCATCAGCGGATGCGCACCCGCTGGCATTGCTTCGACTTCGGCCGCTGCATTGCGCGTTTCGGCCAGCGCGCCCTTCGCCAGTGCTTCAACGCGCGCCAGCAGGCGCGGCGCGTTCAGACCAACATCGGCTGCAAACCGCTGCCAGTGACGGCGCTTCAAATGTTCGCCGCGATTTTTGCCGGCGATCTTCTGGGCCATGTTACGCGTTACGTGATCCCACGCCAGCGCGCACGTGACGTCGTAAATCGGCGCCAGTTTGAAACCGCGGCCGGAGATCATCATCGAATAGTTCTTGGCGTGCGCGTCGGTGTTGCACGACAGCACGTTGAAAATCACGTAGTCGAGCAGGTTGATGATATCCGGCGCTTGCATCGCATTACGAGTCGTTGCGAACATTTCAGCCAGCGTCGGGCCGGGGATGCCGGTCTGGTTCGATTCATATTTTGCTGACGGCGGTTTGCCGAGCGCCTGGCAAAAATCCTCTTGATGCAGCCGCCGCCAGTGGCCCTGCTGCTCCACGCGGTCATAGCGCTTCACCAGCAGATAGGTGCGCCGCCCCGCTGCTCCGGTGGTTATCTCCGGTGCGTTGAGGCCAAGACGCTTCGCCAGCGCAAGGCACAGCGCTTCGTTCTGAACGCCGCCGTAGAGCCGCTCTGCGTCCGGCTTCATGATCCAGGTTGAAGGCGCGCCGTTGATCGGTATGCAGATGCGGCCTTCGGCATCGATGGCAACGCCGATCTTGGTCTGCACGCCGGCGAGCGACATGGAGACGCCGTCTTCACCCACGAGGAATGGCTTCGATGGCAGCTCGTCGAGGATTTTCTCAAGCTCGCGTTCGCTTCCAATCGGCTTCCAACCGTGTGTGCTGCGCGTGCCGGGTTGTCCGATGGAAAGTGCGCCTGCGGTGTCGCGTCCAAGCTCGGCCAGAATCCCGATCACGTCTTCAGGTGCAGCGCCGAGTTGCAGACCGATCGCGCGCAGTTGCGATGATTCAGGCAACAGATTGGCAGCCCACGGCAGAAAGCGCCGTGGCGGCACGGGACGCGGCGTCGACGGCATCAGCAGCGACACCGGAAAGGCGCCGCGCGTGGTCAGCCATTCCGGCGCGTAACTGAAGCTCGGCCCGTCCGCATGCACCGAGATGGTGCCGACGACGCGGCTCTCATAGTAGACGTTGAGTTCATGCACGCTTGCCATCCTCAAGGCTCCGGCAGGTCGTCAATGTCGTCAGGCAGGAACGGCGTTTCGTCATCCGCAATCACGCTCATCAGGTCGAAGGGGCGTAGGCCCACGGCGGCAGCAACAACGAGCGAGCGGCCGAGCTGGCACGAAGCCTTGCCTGCCTCCAGTTCAAGGATGAAGCGTCGGCCGACGCCGGTCGCCAAGGCCAGATCGTCCTGACGCATCCGCAGTGCCTCGCGCCGTTCGCGCACCATGGCGCCGAAACGCCGGGCCTGTTCGCCCGCAGCATTTTCGATCTCGGAGCGGGGCGTTAAATCGGCAGCGGGTTCGTGCGGCTGATAGGACCGCTGCGGTGCTTCATGGAGAGCTGGCGCCGACACAACAGCGGCAGCGGGCGGCGCCGAGGTCCCTGTAGCCGAAGCCGGTGGCCGTCGGCGCGACGACCGCGCTGAGTTTGTTGTTCGGGCCATGGCGGTCATCCTTGATGCAAATGTTCCCGATCGGGAAGTTATTGCGGGAATCACGCGTTACATCACGTGCACGTTCCCGAACGGGAACATACGGTCTGATCTGCCCCATTTCAGGCACCAATATTCCCGATCGGGAACACGAGGGGCGGAGATGGCTGATCTCAGGTGCAAAGTACCCGATCGGTAACATTCGCGTCGTCTAACGCCTGAGTAGCCAAAATGTGCGTGCTCGGGAACATGGCGCATAAACGGCCATAAACGATGCGTTGACGGTCCGGAAACACGCCTGCCGATTTAGGTCAGCGCTGGATCAGCGAATGCCGAATTCGGAGAAGCACTGGCGCATGTATTCGCAGCGGTGCGAGCCGGAAAAATGCATGGCGTCGCCCTTGGCCGGCGAGATGAACGAGCAGATTTCCTCAACGCCGCCGGGCGACAGCCAACCCTGACGGCGGCCGCGCTGAACGGCGAAGCAATCGGCGGTTTCCTCGTCCGGCCCGCGGAACTGATGGCCGCATTCGTGCGAGTAGATCCACAGCTTCACCGGCGTTGAAACGCGCGCCAGCAGCCGCATGTTCATGATGAGAAAGCCGGGATATGCGGCGCCGTAATCGTCGAGATTGTTGTCGATCACGGTTGGTCTGCGTCCGCAGTAGAGCTTAATGCCATCCAGCACGAATTCGCCATACGGAACGATGGTCGCCTGCCCGCCCGTGTGCGCGACGTATTCTTCAGGCGTCGGCGTGCGCGGATCGGCGAAGGCCAGCGACGGTATCATCGCGAGCGCAGCTAAACCCAAAGCCAGACGGCGCAAGCCGTGGCGGATCAACATCGGCAAACTCGTTAATGTTCCAGCCTCGAATATGCTCAACATGGCGGTGTTTAGTCGGCGACACAAGTGCGCGCGTGAGCACCGCTTAATGTGGCTGCGGATCAGCTCGCGACAATCAGCGCGAGTGATCGACCATGAATACACTTGGGCGTGCGTGCAGTCGGACATAACGGACGCATGTCGGCAGCCGCATCGTCTTCGCTGTGGCATTCACAATTGAGTTACGAGCCGCCGGCCGCGGCTTCGATGCGGGCCATGTCGTCATCGGAAAAACCGAAGTGATGGCCAACTTCATGCACCAGAACGTGCGTTATGAGATCGCCTAGCGTCTCACCGGATTCGGCCCACTCGTCGAGCAGAGGGCGACGGTAGAGAAACACCATGTCCGGCTGCGATGGCACGTCCAGCACGCTTTTCCGGTCGAGGCTGACGCCGTGATAAAGCCCCAGCAACCCTAGCGAATCTTCGATCTCTAAGGCGTCGAGCACCTCGTCGGTAGGATAGTCTTCGATGCGAATGATGAGATCGCCAGCGCGTGAGCGGAAGGCATCCGGCAGGCGATCCCATGCGAGGGCCGCCATCTCTTCGAACTCCGCCAGCCCCGGTGCAACTGCGTATCGCCAATCCATCCCGAACGTCATGCCGGTTCAGGCTTGCGAGCGACGATGATAGCCTCCTGCAGTGTGAACAGGCGCTCGTCGTTTTCTGTTCTGGGGCGCAGAAAATCTATCAGTAGATTGTTTTCGAGCATGGTCTCTAGTTCGTCGACCGTATCGACATCGCAGCGCATGCGCTTGATCCACGGCTCGAATACGATGTCCTGATCCAGCACCTCAAAGAGCGGCTGCTCAAAGCCGGTTTCATTCAGTACAGACAACCATTCGTTGAGACCAAAGCAACGGACGTGGCTTGGATCGCGCAGCTTTTCATAGGCGTTATAGATCTCCGCCATCTCGGCAATCTGCTCCGCGGTTCTATCGGGCAGTAGGCGGGCATCGGGGCCGACGTTGTCAGCGATTGCAAGCGCTCCACCGGGTTTCAGCACCCGCCAAGCCTCACGAACGAACTGCGGGATGTCGTCGAAATGGTGAGCCGCTAGCCGACAGGTGACAAGGTCAAAGGCGTCATCATCGAACGGGAGCGTTGCGGCGTCGGCCTTGGTGGTGGCGACATTCAGCAGAGCGCGTGCGGCTGCCAGCTTGCGCGTCTCGGCCAGCATCTCGTCGGTGATATCCGAAGCAAACACCTGCGCCACAAGTGGGGCAAACGCCAGCGCAGTGTGGCCGGCCCCGGTCGCGACGTCCAAAGCCTTCCAGTTCGGCATCGGAGAGGTGAGAGCAACCAGACGCGCCAGACCTGCTCCGCTGGCATGAACGGAGGAAGTGGCGTAGCTGGCGGCGGAGGCCCCAAATTGGGTTTCAACGAGCGATTTCGTCATGCGCGATCCCGGTTCCACCGGTTTCACCTAGCATCGCAGTCAGGGGGGCGTCGACCCATCATTGCCATCATTCTGTGCTGCGGCGGTGACGATCTGGCGCCGGTTGCCGTACCTGCTCTCGAATTCCTGCCGTACAAACGCTGCAAATTCATTGGCAACCGGCAGACGTCCGCTTCGGCGCACATGCATGTTGATGCAGAATGGTGGTAACGGCGGCAACCCTTCGCCGGTTTCATACACCGCCAATCCGGGTGGCACTGTCGATAGCAGCATCGGTGCAATGGCGACGTCCGCGAACAGCGTGGCCTTGATTGCATCGAGCACGGTAGCTTCGCACACGGGGCGCCAGTCGCGTCCGACTGTGGCCAGCGCAGCGACGGCCGAAGCGCGGAATGCGCAACTTGGGCTGCCGAACGAAACCGGCAACGGCGTGCGAAAGCGAGCCTGCCCGCCCGGCGCGCCGATCCATACCAGCGGATCGCATAGCAGCAGCTCGGCTTCCGGCGGTACATCGGGTTCGGTGGAAAGCGCGATGTCGAGCTCGCCGTCCTTCAGTGAAGCCAGCAAGTCGGCGGTGATGCCGGCAATGAGCGTGACGCGAACGCGTGGCCAGGCGCGATCGAAGCGGCGCAGAACCGGCGGGATGTTGGGCTCGACGACATCGTGGGGCACGCCAACCCGCACTTCACCCTCATAGTGAGGCTTGCTCATCATGCCCCACAGCGTGTCGTTCATGGTCAGCATCGCTTGCGCGCTGGAGAGCAGGCGTTCGCCGGCCGCGCTGGTGCGCAAAGTCCGGTTCGAACGGTCGAACAGCTCCACTCCAAACAGCTCTTCAAGCCGCTTGATCTGCTGGCTGACGGCCGCCTGGGTGAGATTCACAAGGTTCGCGGCGCGGGTCACGCTTCTGGTTTCAACCACCGCAACGAAGGCGCGTAGCAACCCGACATCGATATTCCGCGACATGGCCGACCTCATAAAGGATCGTGATGTCGTCCATCATAAACATTCGTTTTGTTTATGGAAGGTCAATGCCTACATTCGAAGGCAGATGCACTTGGCTCTTTTTGGGAGGAGAGTGACAAATGGCTGAAAAAGGAGAGGAAGCACTGAGCAGAAACGCAGCCGGCCCTCGAACCGTACCGCGCCGGACGGCCTCGGGCTTTGCCAAGCTGCTTGCGTTTATCGAACGGGCCAATCGGGTGGCCCGGGAGCGCAAAGCTTTGATGCGCCTCGACGATAACGCCCTGAAAGACTTTGGCGCATCGCGAGCCGATGCATGGCACGAGGGCGAAAAACCCTGGTGGGATCTCCCCCGCAACGGAGCGAGATCGCGAGGCGGCTTAGTCGAATAACGGGCGCCGGAGCCTGACTAAAGGAGCGGGTCGGGCTCCGGAACATAACAGGCCAGTGTGCAGTCGATGGCTTCGGACCACCTCACGGTCCGAAGCCATTTTTTATTGCGCGCGCCGCTTCGTCTAGGGCGCGGACGGGATCACGCCTTCCAGTCGCGCACGTCTACGAAGTGGCCTTCAATGGCTGCTGCAGCGGCCATTGTGGGCGAAAGCAGATGGGTGCGTTCAAGGCGGCCCTGACGGCCCTCGAAGTTGCGGTTTGAGGTGGACGCGCAGCGCTGGCCCGGCTTGAGCTGATCGGGGTTCATGCCCAGGCACATGGAGCAACCCGGCTCGCGCCATTCAAATCCGGCATCCAGGAAGATCTTGTCCAGCCCCTCGGCTTCAGCCTGTGCTTTCACCAGACCGGAACCGGGCACGATCATCGCATAGGCGAGACGCTCGGAGATTTTCTTGCCCTCGACAATGCGGGCAACCGCGCGCAGGTCTTCGATGCGGCCGTTGGTGCACGAGCCGATCCACACCACGTCGAGCGGGATGTCGGTCATGCGGGTGCCCGGTGTCAGGCCCATATAGTCCAGCGCGCGCTGCATGGAAGCACGCTTGTTTTCGTTATCGACCTTGGCTGGATCGGGAACGAGACCGGCAACCGAGATCACATCTTCCGGGCTGGTGCCCCAGGTAACGATGGGCGGCAGCTTGTTGGCGTCGAGCTTGATCTCGGCGTCGAAATACGCGCCCTCATCGGAGTGCAGCGTTTCCCAGTAGCGCAGCGCCATGTCCCAGGCAGCGCCTTTCGGAGCTTTCGGGCGGCCCTTGATGAACTCGTAGGTCGTCTGGTCCGGCGCGATCATGCCCGCGCGAGCACCGCCCTCAATCGACATATTGCAGATCGTCATGCGGCCTTCCATCGACAGCGAGCGCACGGCTTCGCCCGCATACTCGATGACGTGGCCAGTGCCGCCCGCGGTGCCGATCTCACCGATGATGGCGAGGATGATGTCCTTGGCGGTAACGCCAGCCGGCAGTTTGCCGTCGACGGAAACGCGCATGTTCTTGGCCTTGCGCTGGATCAGCGTCTGGGTGGCCAGAACATGTTCGACCTCGGACGTGCCGATGCCGTGCGCCAGCGCGCCAAATGCGCCGTGCGTGGAGGTGTGGCTGTCACCGCAAACAATGGTGGTGCCCGGCAGCGTGAAGCCCTGCTCCGGTCCGACCACGTGCACGATGCCCTGACGCACATCGAGCTCGTTGTAGTACTCGATGCCGAAGTCACGCGCGTTGGAAGCCAGCGTTTCAACCTGAATGCGGCTGTCTTCGTCGTCGATGCCCTTCGAACGGTCGGACGTCGGCACGTTGTGATCCACAACCGCCAGCGTCTTCTCCGGAGCGTGCACCTTGCGGCCGGACATGCGCAGGCCTTCGAATGCCTGCGGGCTCGTCACCTCGTGAACAAGGTGGCGGTCGATATAAAGGAGGCACGTGCCGTCATCCTGGCGCTCGACCACGTGATCGTCGAAGATCTTGTCGTAGAGTGTCTTTGCCATGCCAACTTCCGTCGCGTTTGTGGGGCCTCTAGAGCCAATCAGCGCCAGCAAAGCAGCCGGCGCGGCGCCAAAATCCACCGCATTGCTTTGCCCTTCCACCATGCGGATGAGCCGAGCAAAAGGTGGATGGGTGCTTCTTAGCCGCCGATATCCAAGAAACTGTCCCGTTTAGATAGCTTCTAGCCTTGGAGACTGCAATCGCCTCCTCGTCGCGGCTTTCGTAGAATTCCAGCCAGCTAGAGTGCTTCCGGAAAAGTGGGAACCGGTTTTCCGACAAGAAGCACGACAAACAGACAGCTAGAGCCGCTCCGCGATTCAACGAAACGCTGAAAGGCTTTAGCCACGCGACTGTCGCGCCTGCCCGACAAGGAAGTCTCGCAGCACCTGCACCTTTTTGGAGGCTTTCAGTTCTTCGGGGTAAACAAACAGGATCGGCAGGGTTGGGGGCTCAATCTCGGTGAGGACCGGCACCAGATCGCCCCCCTCCTCAGACATGTAATCCGGGATCATGCCGACGCCGAGCCCGGCTCGAATGGCTTCGCGCAGAGCCACGACGCTGTTGGCGCGGAAGGCGGGCTCGCGCGGCTCGCGGCTGCCACGCCCGGCGGTTTCGATCCACGAGATGGCGGCCAGATGCTGCGCCGGCTGGCCGCTGTATGAGACGATGTCGTGCTCGTCCAGCTCTTCCAGGGTTTTCGGCGCGCCGAAGCGCTGTACGTATTGCGCCGATGCAAACGCCCGCACCCGGCTGGTGAACAGCATGCGGCGGATGAGGTCCGATTGCGGCGGTTCACGCGTCCAGATGGCGACGTCGGCGGCCCGCATGCCGATGTCGACCTGGTCGTCGTTTAGATGCAACTCGATGCGGATCTCGGGATAATGATCGCGGAATTCACGCAGCCGCTGCGTCAGCCAGATGGTGCCGAAACCGACCGGGGCCGTGATGCGCAGCTCGCCCGAAGGCTTGGACGTCGTGTCCGACAGCAGCGTCTCGGCCGTGTGCAGCCGGTTGATTACGTCGGAAGTTGTCTGGTGCAGCAGTTCGCCCTGCTCCGTCAGTACAAGTCCGCGCGCATGGCGATGGAACAGCGTCACCTTAAGGTCGCGCTCCAGCGCCGACACCTGGCGGCTAACGGCTGACTGGCTCATGTGCAACGCTTCGCCAGCGTGCGTGAAGCTGCCAGCCTCGGCCGCGGCGTGGAAAATCCTGAGCTTGTCCCAATCCATTTCGACAGGGCCCCGTTGTGCCGCCTGAATTGGCGCTGAATCTATCGCGACAGGTCACACCGAAAAGGTAATGTGACGCGCTGCGCATCGTGGTGCGGCGCAACTTAGACGACTACTCACGTGAAGGGTAGGGTGACGGCCAATCACCGCCTATATATGGCTCGGACCGATAAAAAAGCATGTTGGAGGATGACGATGAGATCAGGCGCACCAGCGTTGGCTGCTTTGGCGGCAACGGCCATTTTCGCGGCGGCGCAGGCCGAACCGACGTTGCTGTGGGAGACCAAGGGTTTCTCGACGCCGGAATCCGTGCTGGCCGTGCCCGCGGAAGGCTTCGCCTACGTCAGCAACGTGGCCGGCAATCCGCTGGACAAGGACGGCAACGGCTTCATCTCCAAGGTGTCGCTTGCGGACGGAAAAATCATTGCGCGCAAATGGGCTGAAGGGCTGAACGCGCCGAAAGGCATGGCGCTGTCGAATGGCAAGCTGTTCGTTTCGGACGTCGACAAGCTGGTTGAGATCGATCCGGCTACCGGCAAGATCACGGCTTCGCATGAAGTCGCCGACCCAGGCTTCCTCAATGACGTTGCCGCCGATGCCAAGGGCAATGTCTACATGACGGACAGCAATACCAGCAGCATCTGGCGCCTTGCGGACGGCAAGCTTGAGAAGTGGGTTGATGGCGCCGAGCTGAAATATCCCAACGGCGTTTTCGTCGAGGGTGACAGCATCATCGTTGCGCCGTGGGGGCCTCCTGGCACCACCGGCAAGCCCGCCGAACCGGCTGGGCTGCTGAAGCTTTCGATCGCCGACAAGAAGATTGAAGCGCTGGGTGACGGCACACCGGTGGGCAACCTCGACGGCATCGAAGCGGACGGCGACGACTACCTCGTTTCGGATTGGGTTGCTGGCAAGGTGTTCCGCATCGCGAAGTCCGGCAAGGCCGAGCTGCTGCTCGATCTGGGTCAGGGCGCGGCGGACATCGGTTATGATCCTGCCAGCAAAACGCTGCTGGTGCCAATGATGAAGGACGATCTGGTCCGCGCCTACAAGGTGCAGTGAACTGATTGTCGAAGGTTGGGCATGCGCAATTTGCGTGTGCCCGCCGCTCTCTAGCTTTAGAAACGCAAAACGCGGCTCGCCTTTATCTGGTGAGCCGCGTTTTTTGTTCGTCTTCGGTTTTAGCGCGGACACAACTTCACGCGACCGCCTCTGAAGCAGCTTCGATTTCCAGCGTCGCCAGATAGCGCTCCGTTTCAAGCGCAGCCATGCAGCCCATGGCGGCGGCGGTGACGGCCTGCCGGTAAACCTCGTCCTTGACGTCACCGGCCGCATAGACGCCCGGAATGCTGGTGGCGGTGGAATCCGGCCGGGTGATGATGTAGCCCGAGCGCGTCAGCTCCAACTGGCCCTTGAACAGTTCCGTCGCTGGAGCGTGACCAATGGCAATGAACACGCCATCGGCGGGGCGCTCGGTGATTTTGCCGGTGTGCACATTCTTCAATTTCACGCCGGTGACCGACTTTGGATCGAGCGTGCCGGTGATCTCTTCCAGCTCATGATCCCAGACAACTTCGATCTTGGGATTTTTCGCCAGCCGTTCCTGCAGGATCTTCTCGGCGCGGAAGTGATCGCGACGATGCACCACCGTCACGCGCTTGGCGAAGTTGGTGAGGAAGATGGCTTCTTCGACCGCGGTATTACCACCGCCGACCACCACCACTTCCTTGTCGCGATAGAAGAAGCCATCGCACGTGGCGCAGGCCGAAACGCCATAGCCCTGGAACGTCTGCTCGGATTCAATGCCAAGCCAGCGCGCCTGTGCACCGGTGCAGATGATGAGCACGTCGCAGGTGTAGTTCTCGCCGGAATCGCCTTCGAGGAAGTATGGACGCACGTTCAGATCAACCTTGACGATCTGGTCCATGACAATTTCGGTGCCGACATGCTCCGCCTGCGCGCGCATCTGCTCCATCAGCCAGGGACCCTGGATGACATCGGCGAAGCCGGGATAATTCTCGACGTCTGTCGTGATGGTGAGCTGGCCGCCCGGCTGCGAGCCTTCGATAAGCAGCGGCTTCAGCATGGCGCGGGAAGCGTAGATCGCGGCCGTGTAGCCCGCTGGTCCCGAACCTAGGATCAGCACTTTTGAATGCCTGGCGTTGGCCATCATACCCTCCTGCGCCCGGAGCGTTCTGCCGGGGTCCGTTTAGATTGGGCTGGAGATAGCCCCCTGCAAGGCGGGAGGTCAATGTGTTCCGGGCGCATCGCTCGGTCGCTATAATGCGCTGTTGCAACACGTATAAGCCGTTCCGGGCAAAGTTCGTTTCGCAGCTGTGTTGTCGGCCCGTGCTCAGCTGCGATAGCTTCGCGCCGGGAAGCTGGCCGGCTAAGGTGGGATTATGCGTGCGATTTGGGGACGAGTGACGGGCGCGGTGTTTGGCGCGTTCGATAAGGCATGGACCAGCATCTGCTGGCCGCTGATCGGGTTTCTCAACCTGATCTTCCGCCCCGATCCTCAATCCGGCGATGTTTCCAGTTGGAAAGTGCTGCTGTGGCTGATTGCGAATGCCGCCGTGCTGAGTGCCGCCGTACTCGACCTTGGTGACAGGCCGCTGTTCTGGACGCTCATTTTCTTCCTCGGCGTCCACATCCTCATCATCATGTCCAGCCTGCGCATCATGCACGAAGAGCGTCGCGTGATGGAAGGTTCGCTCGCCGCCGACAAAATGACGTTCTCGGCGCTCGATGCGGTCAACAACGTGTCGATCCTCGCTTCATCGACCGCGTTTTACATCTTCGGCCTGGCGGCCCTTATACAGACTGTCGAGCGCGCGGGCCTGGCGCAAATCCTACGCAGCCGTCCGACGCTGCCGAATGAATACAGCGAATATCTCGCCTGCATCCTCAACGAGATCCCGATCGTCAACACGCTGTTGAACGCGTGGGCGAACCTCGCCAAGTTCTCCGACAATCTCAGCGCGCAGATCGTCTACAACGGGATGACGGGAAATGCGGTGCGCGTGTTCATCGTCGTCACGCTGTCCATCATCGTCATTCGCGCGTTTCTGTTGCGCTTCCAGCAGTGGAGCCATGAGGTTTCGATGGCCCATGCGCTGGAAAACGGCACCGTCAGCCCGGATGCGGTGAAGACGCGGCTCGTGCGCGTGCCGACGACGCTCAACAGCCATCTGATGAAAGCAGCGCTGACACATCCCGATACGGCGGTGCGTCGGCGGGCTCTCTCCGCCATGGCCCGGCTTGAGGTGCCGAACTTCGCGCGCGATTTCATCGACAAGCTTGGCAATCACATCGAACGCGATCTGGGGCTGGCGCACATCCGCGAAACACTGGCGTCGATGAACACAAGCGCGCGAGAGAGCATGGCGGGTGAGCTCACCGCTTCGATCGAAAAGCAGATGTCGACCATCAAGGACGCGATCGACATGCAGACGCGGCAGCGGCTGGAGGAATTGCGTTCCATGCTGCGTCGGGCGTGATGACGATCCGTTTCGGGTGTCGCCGACGGTGCCCCGATGCGAAACGAAATGAGTAAATCAATTTTGCGAATACAGTGATTTTCAGGGGGTGATGGATGGGCAGTCAGGCGGATGGAAGCAACGGGCCACCGCTTGAGGCGCATTCAACCCGGCAACCTGCCCCGGATATTGAAACCGCCGGTGATGGTGTTGCGGCTGCGCCAACCGGCCTCGCCGACACGGCACGGCGGCTCAAGGCCATCTTTGTCGGTTCGGCTGGCAATCTGGTCGAATGGTTCGATTTCTATGCCTATTCGGCATTCGCGCTCTATTTCGCCAAGTCATTCTTTCCGGATGAAAGCCAGACGGCGCAGCTGCTGAACGCCGCCGCGATTTTCGCCGTCGGCTTCCTTATGCGGCCGGTTGGCGGCTGGTTGTTCGGTCATGTGGCTGACAGGCACGGGCGGCGATTGGCGCTGACCGTGTCGGTGATGATGATGTGCTTCGGCTCGCTCATCATTGCCATCACGCCGACCTATGCGACCATCGGCGTTGCCGCGCCGATCATACTGCTGTTGGCGCGCTTGATTCAGGGCCTCAGCCTCGGCGGCGAATACGGTACCAGCGCAACCTATCTTTCCGAGATGGCGCATCCGGATCATCGCGGCTTCTATTCCAGCTTTCAGTATGTGACCCTGATTGGCGGCCAGTTGCTGGCGATGCTGGTGCTACTGACGCTGCAGAATCTGGTGCTGACGCCGGAGCAGCTTGAAGCGTGGGGCTGGCGTATTCCGTTCGCCATTGGCGCGCTGCTGGCAGTGGTGGTGTATTTCATGCGCCGCGATATGCACGAGAGCGATGCCTACCTTGCGGCCCGCGCTGCCGGGGTGAAGGAAAGTCCGCTGCGGGGTCTGATGCAGCACCCGCGTGAGGTGGCAATTGTTGTCGGCCTGACGCTGGGCGGCACGGTCGCGTTCTATACGTACACGACGTATATGCAGAAGTTCCTGGTCAACTCGGTCGGGCTTTCGAAAGATACCTCAACCATCATCGCGGCTTCGACGCTGTTCCTCTATATGTGCCTGCAGCCGGTGGTGGGAGCGATTTCCGACATCGTTGGGCGGCGGGCGGTGCTGCTGACCTTCGGTGTGCTGGGCACCCTGCTGACCGTGCCCATCCTGACCGCGCTGGAAAACACCCACAGCGCCTGGACCGCGTTTTTCCTCATCATGGCCGCGCTCGTCATCGTTAGCGGCTATACGGCAATTAACGCCGTGGTTAAGGCGGAGTTATTTCCGACCCGGGTGCGCGCGATGGGCGTTGGCCTGCCCTATGCGATCACGGTCGCGCTGTTCGGCGGCACGGCGGAATATGTGGCGCTCTATTTGAAGAGCATAGGCCATGAATCGGCGTTTTACTGGTACGTTTCGGCCTGTATCGGAGTGTCGCTGCTGGTCTATGCGGGCATGCGCGATACCCGGCGCCATTCCGCCATGGACCGGCACATTTGATGTCGCCGCTTGGCGAATGTCGCTGAGGTGCGGCGGCCGATGATCATGGCTGACTGCCAAGTTGTCGCGCGTTTTGGCCAATAATGACGCCTATTGGGCCATGATATCTGCCTGAGAATTAGGCGTGACTACTACGTCTCTGGCGGTGGAACCCGCGATATGCTAGTTGGCGCGCACCTATTGCAGCGCAAAAAGCCCAGATGAACCTTAGAAACATTGCGATTATCGCCCACGTTGACCACGGCAAGACGACGCTCGTGGATGAACTATTGAAGCAGTCCGGCTCTTTTCGTGAGGGCCAGCGCGTTTCCGAGCGCGCGATGGACTCAGGAGACATTGAGCGCGAACGCGGCATCACCATTCTCGCCAAGTGCACCTCCGTGATCTGGAAAGATGTACGGATCAACATCGTCGACACGCCAGGCCACGCCGATTTCGGCGGCGAGGTTGAGCGCATCATGAACATGGTCGACGGCGTTGTGGTGCTGGTGGATGCTTCCGAAGGCCCGCTGCCGCAGACCAAGTTCGTGGTCTCGAAGGCGCTGAAGCGCGGTCTGCGCCCCATCGTGGCGATCAACAAGATCGACCGCCCGGATGAGCGCCATCAGGACGTGCTGAACGAGGTGTTCGACCTGTTCGCCAATCTGGACGCTACGGACGAGCAGCTCGACTTCCCGGTTCTTTATGGCTCGGGCCGTAATGGCTGGATGGCGCTGGATCCTTCGGGTCCGCAGGAAAACATGGCGCCGATGTTCGATCTGGTGGTGTCGCATGTGCCGCCGCCGACGGTCGACACAGGTCCGGTACGTGTACTGGCCACCACGCTGGATGCCGATCCGTTCCTTGGCCGTATTCTCACCGGCCGCATTACGTCGGGCGTGCTGAAGACCGGCATGCCGCTGAAGGCTCTGAACCACGAAGGCAAGCTGGTTGAGAACTTCCGCGTGCAGAAGGTGCTGGCTTTCCGCGGTCTGGAGCGCGTGCCCGTCGATCAGGCGGAAGCAGGCGAGATCGTCTCCATCGCTGGCATGACCGATGCGACCGTGGCCGACACGCTGTGCGATCCTTCGGTGCAGGAGCCGCTGGCGGCGCAGCCGGTCGATCCGCCGACGCTGTCGATGACCTTCCGCATCAATGACGGTCCGTTTGCCGGTCAGGAAGGCGACAAGGTCCAGAGCCGCGTCATCCATGATCGCTTGCGCAAGGAAGCCGAGACCAACATCGCCATCAAGGTCACGCAGTCGGACGACAAGGATTCGTTCGATGTTGCTGGCCGCGGTGAATTGCAGCTCGGCATTCTGATCGAGAACATGCGCCGCGAGGGCTTCGAGCTCACCGTGTCGCGGCCTAAGGTCGTGATGAAGACCGATGAAGAGACCGGCGCGCGTCTTGAGCCGATCGAAGAAGTCATCGTTGACGTCGATGAAGAGTTCACCGGCGTCGTGGTGCAGAAGCTGTCGGAGCGCAAGGGCGAACTGCTGGAAATGCGCCCGTCCGGTGCTGGCCGTCAGCGCATGGTGTTCCTGGTGCCGACGCGTGGTTTGATCGGCTATCAGAACGAGCTGCTGTCCGATACGCGCGGCACGGCGGTGATGAACAAGCTGTTCCATAGCTATGCGCCGCATAAGGGCGACATTTCTGGACGCCGCACCGGCGTGCTGATCTCCAACGCCAATGGTGAAGCAGCGGCCTATGCGATCTTCAACCTGCAGGATCGTGGCCCGTTCCTCATCGGCGCCCAGACACGCGTTTACGAGGGCATGATCGTGGGTGAGCACACCCGCGATAACGACCTCGAAGTGAACGTGGTCAAGGGCAAGAAGCTCACCAACATGCGCGCGTCCGGCAAGGACGAGAACGTGCTGTTGACGACGCCGATGAAGCTGCCGCTTGAGCGCGCGCTCAGCTACATCAACGACGACGAGCTTGTTGAGGTGACGCCGCAGAACATTCGTCTGCGCAAGCGCTGGCTTGACCCCAACGAGCGCAAGAAGATGGACCGCGCGCGCGATAAGGACGTCGCCTAATTGAGAGCGCGTACCCGCATCGCTGCAACGCTTCCTGCGTAAAACCCTTCTTTGGGCAACTCGGGGCAGCGCAGCGGCGCAGTTTTGGGTAAGAATCACTGCGCCGGCCGTTTTCCAGCGGCCGGCGTTAGTGTTTTTAAAGGCGCTTAGGCAACCCGGCGCCAAGCCCCAACGCAGCGAGATGAAGTGACCAGCAACCCACTGACGCGCCCGAACGAGACGACCACACTGGCTCCGATCAATTGGCCGGCAGGTGTAACGCCCCCGCCGGAATTCTTGAACGCGCTGGAGTTCGTTCGCTCCGATACCGGGCACTTGTTCGTCACCGGGCGCGCGGGCACCGGCAAATCCACACTGCTGCGGGCCCTGCGCGATCATCTGGTTGATGAGCACATCGTGCTGGCGCCAACGGGCCTTGCAGCGGTCAACGTCGGCGGCCAGACGATCCATTCGTTTTTCGGTTTTCCGCCTCGCCTCATTCGCTCCGATGACATCAAGCGCAGCCGAAATGGCCGCCTAATGCGCAAGCTGAAGGTCATCATCATCGATGAGGTGTCGATGGTGCGCTCCGATCTGATGTGGGCCATCGATATGTCGTTGCGCATTAACCGGTCCAAGCCACGCGAGCCGTTCGGCGGCGTCCGGCTGATATTGTTCGGCGATTTGCATCAGCTTCCGCCGGTGGTGCAGGGCGATGTCGCGCAGCACCTGCACAGCGAGTTCGGCGGGCCGTTTTTCTTTCAGGTGCCGTCGCTGAATGAAGGCGCTGGCATGAATGTGCTGGAACTGGATCAGGTGTTCCGCCAGAGCGATGAAACCTTCCTGACCGTGCTCAATCGCATTCGCGATGGTGAGGCAACCGAGGAAGACATGGCGGTTCTGAACGAGCGCGCGCACCCCATCCGCACGCTGGGCGAAGGCGACCCCTATGTGATCCTGACGCCAACCAACGCTGCGGCGCAGCGGATCAACATGGCCTATCTCAACGCCTTGCCGGCGGCCGAGAGTGTCTATGAGGCTGGAATTACGGGCGAATACAACGACTCATCCCATCCCACCGATGCCAACCTGCTGCTGAAGGAGGGCGCTAAGGTCATTCTGCTGCGCAACGATCCCGACAGGCGCTGGGTCAATGGCACGATCGCACGCGTCGCCAAGCTGGAAGACAAGCGCGTCTGGATCGAACTGGACGGCTCGGTTCATGAGGTTGAGCAGGTTGCGTGGGAAGCGCGCCGCTATGCCTATGACCAAGCATCCGAAAAGATCGTCGAGAACGTCACCGGCACGTTCCGCCAGTTCCCGTTGCGGCTGGCCTGGGCACTGACGATCCATAAATCCCAAGGCCTGACGCTGGATAAGGTTTACATCGACCTTGGGCGCGGAACATTCGCGCATGGACAGGCGTATGTTGCCCTATCGCGCTGCCGATCGCTGGAGGGGCTGGCGCTGGCCTGACCGCTCCGCCCCTCTGACATCGTGTTCGACGATCTGGCGATGGGCTACCGCGACCGATTTGCACGTCTTTAAGCGCGGGGGCAGCGCGCTGTCATATTTCGCAGTTGCGAGAAGAAGTTAAGCTGGGAGGCCAGTATTGGCTGCCATTTCCGCGTTGCAGCAAGATTGATGTTGCGGCGCACAATAACCTGGGGTAGTGTCTGTCTCGTCAGGCCCCGCTGGGGTCATGCAACTTATTTTAGCCCCCGCATGAGCGCCGCGTTGGTCGGTTGCTCCAACGAGATACGGAGTTTTCCAATGAACGATCAGTTCGCCCGGCAAGCCCAGGACATGCTGGCGGCTGCCAAGGATGCCCGCATTCCCGAGAACGTAAAGGTTTTCGCGGAAGAGAGCGTTGCCAAGAGCCGCGATGCTTATGCCAAGCTCAGCGCCGCCACCCAGGACAACGTCAAGGCGGTCGAAGAGATCGTCCAGACCGCGCAGGCCGGCGCCAAGACCTTCAGCGAGAAGGTGATGCAGGCTGCCGCTGTTAATGTTGAAGCTGCCTTCGATGCGGCTGAGGCTATCGCCCGCGCCAAGACGCTGCCGGAAATTGCCCGTCTTCAGGCTGACTATCTGAAGCAGCAGTTTGCCGCCGCTTCTTCGCAGACGAAAGAGTTCTTCGAGCTGTCGAACAAAATCAGCCGTCAGACGCTTGAGAGCATGAATGCCGCCGCCACGAAGAGCTTCGAGCAGATCCGCAAGGTCGGCTGAAGCTAGGTTTTCGCCAGGTTTTTGGTTGTGCGTCAGACATCGTATTAAGGCCGCGGAACAACTCGCGGCCTTTTTCGTGCCAGCCAGCCTCACTTTTGGCAAAACGCTCACCTAGCGTCGTGAATTGATGTAAGATCGCGTGGGTAAACAAAAAATAGTGCGTCATGTTGGGTGAGAGTTCACACTGTACCATCCGTCCCGGGATGCCCTCGGACGCGAAAGCCCTGAGCGAGGTATTCAGCTCCAGCTGGACCAATGCCTACCTGGGCATCATCCCCCATTTCCATCTCGACGGTATGATCCGTCGGCGTAATCCGGAGTGGTGGAGCGCTGCTATTCAGTCCGGAGCGCAGCTTCTGGTGTTGCAGGTCGCCAGCGTGATCGCGGGCTATGCGACCTTGGGGCCAGCGCGTGCCCGCAGCAATTTCGAAGGTGAAATTTTCGAGCTGTACCTGGCGCCGGAGTATCAGGGGCTGGGGTTTGGCGAGCGTCTGTTCGAAGCCTGCCGCCATGAACTCGATATCGGTAGCCTCAACGGGTTGATCGTCTGGGCACTGGCTGACAATGCGGCCGCCACCGATTTTTACTGGCGTCGCGGCGGCCGGCCGGTTGGCAACGCGTTCGAGCGCTACGGGCGGTCAAAGCTTAAAAAGATCGCCTTCGCCTGGGATTAGGCGCCGTCCGCCTGCCAGATTCGCCGTCTTTTGTTCGCCGCTAGGCGATCTTTTCCGGCCTAGCGGCAATCCACCCGAGGGGCAAACGTCCACGCAGCCTTCCTCATCCGGGTTTGTGTTGCTATACCGCAGCGCATTCATAGCCGATTGAATGTCGAGGTTCCGATAATGAAAGTCGCCGTTATGGGCGTTGCAGGACGCATGGGCCAGGAGCTTGTGCGTGCAGCGCACGCGGCTGGATGCACCATCGTCGCCGGCTTGGAGCGTGAAGGCTCGCCGGCAATCGGTGCTGATGTCGGCACGCTGGCGGGTCTGGAGCCGCTGGGCGTGGCCGTTTCCTCCGACGCGCTGGAGGGTATTGCCCGTTGTGAGGGCCTCCTCGATTTTACATCGCCCAAGTCCAGCGCCGAGTTTGCAGGTCTGGCCGCCAATGCCCGGGCCGTGCATGTGATCGGCACGACAGGTTTCACGGCCGAGGAAGAAGCGCAGATCGCAGCAGCGGCGCGCCATGCACCAATTATCAAGGCCGGCAACATGAGCCTTGGTGTAAATCTTCTGGTGGCCTTGACGCGACGTGTGGCCGAAGCGCTGGACGAGGACTTCGACATAGAAATCGTTGAGATGCACCACCGTCACAAGGTTGACGCGCCCTCAGGCACCGCGCTGATGCTCGGTCAGGCAGCCGCAGACGGCCGCAACGTCGATTTGCAGGAAACTGCGGTGAAGTCCCGAGATGGACACACCGGCGCCCGCCGCCCGGGCGACATCGGCTTCGCTACGCTGCGTGGTGGCAGTGTGGTCGGCGAGCACAAGGTTATATTCGCCGGTGCGGGCGAGCGTATCGAACTCGGTCATATCGCGACTGACCGTTCGATCTTCGCGCGCGGCGCTGTGAAGGCGCTGCAGTGGGGCCGCGGTAAATCGCCGGGTCTTTATTCCATGTCGGATGTGTTGGGGCTGTGATCGTGGAAGTCAGTGCTCCGGAAGCCGCCGCCGATCAACGCACGGGCACGCTGGTGCTGGTGCGCCATGGTGAGAGTGAGTGGAACCGGCGAAATCTGTTCACGGGCTGGTGCAATCCGGACCTGACGGAGAAGGGCCTGATCGAAGCCCTTGTGGCGGGCCGGTTGCTACGCGCCGAAGGGCTGAAGTTCGACGTTTGCTACACCAGCCGGCTGCGGCGCGCACAGCGCACGCTGGATCTCATCCTTTCCGAAATGGGCGAGACCGATCTGCCGATCCATTTCGAGGAAGCCTTGAACGAGCGCCACTACGGCGACCTGTGCGGCTTGAACAAGGACGAAGCGAAAGAGCGCTGGGGCGAAGAGCAGGTGCGCATCTGGCGGCGCAGCTATGACATTCCACCGCCCGGCGGTGAGAGCCTGAAGGACACCGAAGACCGTGTGATGCCATATTATCAGGATCACGTCTGGCCGGATCTGAAGTCAGGCAAATCGGTGCTGCTGGTCGCGCACGGCAATTCGTTGCGGGCGCTGATCATGAACCTTGAGTAACTCTCGGGCGAAGAGATCCTGCGCCGCGAGCTGGCAACAGCCGCGCCCATAGTCTACCGGCTTGGCGCCGATGGCGTGCCGCTGGAACGCAAGGATCTGCTGCCAACGCGCAGCATGGATGCCCATCCGGAAGACATCGTCTGAGGCGCGCCGATGGCCCTGCAGGAAATAGCCGACGCCGTCGAGGACAGCGGCAAGAAGGGGCGCGATCGCTGGATCGCGGTTTACATCGGCGTGCTTGCAGTTCTGCTGGCCGTTGCCGGTGTTGGCTCAGGCAACGCGATGAAAGACGCGATGGCCCGTAATATCGAGGCATCGAATACTTGGGCGTTCTTCCAGGCCAAGAATATCCGTCGCCATGAGCTACGGTTGCAGGTGGCGGAATTCGAAGCGATGCTTGCAGTGCAGCCGGATATGCCTGCCGCCGCCCGCTCGATGATTACAGAAAAGATCGCCACCTACCGTAAAGACGACCAGCATCTGACGACTGATCCAGAGCGCGGCGAAGGCCTCGACGAGCTGTTCGTCAAGGGCAAGCAGCTTGAAGCCGAGCGGGACGTGGCCATGCAGCGGGATCCGTTCTTCGATTATGGCCGCGCGCTGCTGCAGATTGCCATCGTGCTGGCTTCGGTGGCGATCATCGCCGGCGGCAGCTCGCTTTTGGTTCTCAGCGGTGTCATTGCCGTGCTGGGCGCGGCCGCAACGCTCAATGGTTTCCTGCTGTTCTGGGTGCCGGCGTTCCTCTGAAGCTCCCGCTGACCAGCACCTTTCAAGGTCGGCGCTTAAAGCGCGTCGGGTCCCATCCGAACCCATCGCCTCTTGCCGCTCCGGGGCCGAGGGGATAGCACTACGCCACTTTTCTTCCCACCTCTCGCGGGGCTCAATCTCCCATGGCCACTTTCAATCTGCTGCTTCTTCCTGGTGACGGCATCGGCGTCGAGACGATGGTCGAAGTTGAACGCATCATCGACTTCTTCAATCGCTCCGGGCGCGCCACGTTCAATACACAATCCGATCTCGTTGGCGGCGCTGCCTATGACGCCCACGGCGTGGCGATCACCGACGCCGCCATGGACAAAGCGCAGAAGGCCGACGCTGTAATCTTCGGCTCGGTTGGTGGGCCGAAGTGGGCGGACGTGCCCTATGCGGTGCGTCCGGAGGCGGGGCTGCTGCGGTTGCGCAAGGATCTGGGCCTGTTCGCCAACCTGCGCCCCGCGATCTGCTATCCGGCTCTGGCCGATGCTTCGTCGCTGAAGCGCGAGCTGGTCGAAGGCCTCGACATCATGATCGTGCGCGAGCTGACCGGCGGCGTTTATTTCTGCGAGCCGAAGGAAATTGTCACGCTGGAGAACGGCGAGAAGCGCGCCATCGACACGCAGATCTATACGACCAGCGAGATCGAGCGCATTGCCAAGGCGGCTTTCGATCTGGCCCGCAAGCGCGGCAACAAGGTGCACTCAGCTGAGAAGCACAACGTGATGCGCACGGGCGTGCTGTGGAAGGAAGTGGTCACCGAGGTGCACCGCTCGTATGCGCCGGACGTGCAGCTTGAGCACATTCTGGCCGACAACTGCGCCATGCAACTTGTGCGCAACCCGAAGCAATTCGACGTCATCGTGACGGACAACCTGTTCGGCGACGTACTGTCCGACGAAGCGGCGATGGCCACCGGCTCGCTCGGCATGCTGCCGTCGGCGTCGCTGGGTGCGGTTGATGCGACCACCGGCAAGCGCAAGGCGCTGTATGAGCCGGTGCACGGCTCAGCGCCGGACATCGCGGGCAAGGGGCTTGCGAACCCGATCGCCACCATCGCCTCGTTCGGCATGGCGCTGCGCTACTCGTGCGACATGGGCGCGGAGGCCGATCTTGTCGATCAGGCCATCGCGGGTGTGCTGGCGGCGGGCTATCGCACCGGCGACATCATGCAGTCGGGCATGAAACAGGTCGGCACCGCGGAAATGGGCGGCGCCATCCTGGATGAGCTGAAGAAGCTCGCAGGTTAATCCGCCGAGGCTGACAGCTTAGCCGACGGACAAGATGGGCGGCGTGGAGCTGGTGCTCCGCGCCGCTTTTCTTTCGGCTTTGTGTGTCTCGCGGGGCATCAGAGCACGCAAGCTGATTAGCCCCCCGAAAGCCCTGCAACTACGCGGTTTAAGCGCGCTCCGACGGGAGTACCCCTTGCGCGCGAGGCCGTCCGCGCGTAAGTGACCCGCACACGCGGCATGTTCCGCGGGCTGCTTGAAAATCGGGTCAGAAAATGGGTTACAAGGTCGCCGTAGTTGGCGCCACGGGCAACGTGGGCCGCGAAATGATGAACGTACTCGCCGAGCGCGAGTTTCCGGCGGACGAAGTGTACGCCGTCGCCTCTCGCCGTTCGCTCGGCACCGAGGTATCGTTCGGCGATAAAACCCTGAAATGCCATGATATTGAGCAGTTCGACTTTTCGAAGGTCGACTTCTGTCTGATGTCGGCTGGCTCCAGCGTTGCGAAGGAATGGGGTCCGAAGATCGCGGCCACCGGCTGCATCGTCATCGATAACTCATCCTACTGGCGTTACGACCAGGACGTTCCGCTGATCGTGCCGGAGGTGAACGCAGACGCGGTTGCCGGCTACACGAAGAAGAACATCATTGCCAATCCGAACTGCTCCACCGCTCAGCTCGTGGTGGCGCTGAAGCCGCTGCACGATGCAGCCACCATCAAGCGCGTTGTCGTCGCGACCTACCAGTCGGTTTCCGGCGCGGGCAAGGAGGCGATGGACGAGCTGTGGCAGCAGACCAAGGGCATGTATGTGCCGGGCGCTGAGGTCGAGGCCAAGAAGTTCACCAAGCAGATCGCCTTCAACTGCATTCCTCACATCGACGTCTTCATGGAGGACGGTTACACGAAGGAGGAATGGAAGATGCTGGCCGAGACGAAGAAGATTCTCGACCCGAAGATCAAGCTGACCGCCACCTGCGTGCGCGTGCCGGTCTTCGTCGGCCACTCCGAAGCCGTGACGATCGAGTTCGAAAAGCCGATCTCGGCTGAGGAAGCCCGCGCCATTCTGCGTGAGGCTCCGGGCATCATGGTGGTCGACAAGCGCGAGCCTGGCGGCTACGTGACGCCGGTTGAGGCAGCGGGTGAGTTTGCAACCTACGTGTCGCGCATCCGCGAGGACGCAACGGTTGAGAACGGCCTGCAGCTCTGGATCGTTTCGGACAACCTGCTGAAGGGCGCAGCACTCAACACGGTGCAGATCGCCGAGACGATCATCAACCGCCGTCTGCTGCCGAACGCGGCGTAAGGCTGGCTCTCGATCTCTGATCGGGGACCACAGAATTTGAAAGCTCGCTTCCAGTTGGAGGCGAGCTTTTTTGTGTCTGGCGTGAAATGAGCGCCGGCAGTAAATGGCCGCGCAGTTTGCGCGTGTCCGAAAGCGCGCACTGCGGTGTGGCGATGCGCGTTGGGAGCTAGCGAAGGTTTGAGGCGGCCGCGTTCGGCCTACTTCTTCGCGCGGCGCTTAGTTGCTGTCGCAGGCTTGGCTGCCGGTTGCTGCTCTGCTTCTTCACCCGTTAGCGCTGCAACGATCTGGCTGAGATCCTGCAGGAAACGGTCGCGCTGGGCCGCGGGCAGCACGGCCAGTAGTTTGTCGTCAGCGCGTTTGGCCAAGGGATCGGTACCCTTGAGGGCTTTCCAGCCGGCGTCAGTCAGTTTCACAGCGTATGCCCGCGCATCTTCCCGCGTGCGACGGCGCTGTAACAGACCCTTCTTGAGCATGCGCCGGACAATGTCAGCGAGCGTCGACCGATCAACGCCAGTCTTCTCGACGAGAAGGGTCTGGCTAACGCCTTCATTCTGCGAGACCGCGACCAGCACAGCATACTGACGTGGCGTCAGATCGCTTTCGCCGATCTCTTCCTGGAATATGTCGCTAGCGCATTGACCGGCGCGATGTAGCAAATGAATAGGAGATCGCTCCAGCCGTACCACTGCCATGTCGTGCCCCACCGAATTTTATGTGTTTGGCCAAAGCTGAGCACTTGTGACGTGGCCCCCATCAGGCAGCCACTTCACCCCCCTCGCTCACCTTTGCCTTTGAGGAATAGGTTGCGGTTCGAAAAGGAGAAAATACCAGAATGTCGCGCGCGTCCAGAGCAAAAGACGGTGGCGAGGTAAACATAAATCAAGAAGTCATCCGATGGCAGATAGTCATCATGCAGAATATCGGTTGGCGGCCGCACTAATTCGATGGTGCTTCATGCGCCTTCAACAGGCCTAGTTGTGCGACCGCGAAGATCATTGTTAGCGGCATAATTGCGAACACTTTGAAGCTGACCCATGTGTCCGTGGAAACAGTGCGCCAGACAATTTCGTTGAGCAGCGCGAGGCATGTGAAGAAACACGCCCAGCGAAACGTCAGCTTGCGCCAGCCTTCTTCGGTGAGACGAAATACCTCGCCAAATACGATCTTGAGCAAGGAGTGGCCGGCAAGGAGGCCACCGAATAGCGCGGCCGCGAACAGCCCGTTGACGATTGTGGGCTTCAGTTTGATGAAATGATCGTCCTGCAGCCAGACGGTGAGTCCGCCAAATACGAGGACGAAAGCGCCCGTAATAAGTGGCATCGGGGGGATGCGCCCGAAGAGAATGCGGGAAGCGATCAGTGAGATGACGGTGGCGCCCATGAACAGACCGGTGCCCCAGTAAATGCCGGCGCGAGCATTTACGAGGAAGAACACGGCCAGCGGGCCGACCTCAACAATCAGCTTCAGAAGCTGGCCGCGCAGATCAGGCGTTGGTTCGCCGGCCTCGGTCTTGGATGCTGCTTCATCGGCCATGCCACCACCACTCCCTGGATCCGTTCGCTCGCCTATCAAGCGGCAAATTTATAGCTGTGCAATCGTACGTCAGTCGCCGCGTATTGCTCAGGACGATCAATTCCCGCTGGCTGCACGCTTGACGCCATTGTTCGATGGTTCAGCCTGAGCGGCAGCATCGGTGCCGAGGTGATCGTCAGGCAGCCGGAAGCGTTGCATCACGCGCGTCAGATACCATGCGTAAAGCCCCGACAGCGGCATGATGATCGCCACCTTGAAGGCGATCCAGATGCCAACGCCGTCCATCTGCAGCCCGAGAAAATTATAAACTTCGTGGTCATGGAACGACAGCCGCACCGCCTCGTTGGCGATAGCGGTGAACACAAAGAACCAGGCGAAGCTCCAGGTGAAGCGGTTCCAGCCTTCCTCTGTGTAATGGAATGTCTTCTCGAACACGTATTTGAAGAAATTCCGGTTGAGCCACAACCCACCGAACAGGAACACCGCGAACATCAGGTTGAAGATCGTCACCTTGATCTGCACCCACATGGCGTCGCCGGTAATGATCGTCAGCGCGCCAAACACCATCGTTACCGATGAGGCGATCAGGGGAAAGATCGGCAGCCGGCGCAGCACGATCAGCATCGCCGCGATGGCGACGACGGTTGAGATGATCAACGCCCACGTGCCGGCAGTGATGCCGTACATCGCGTTGACGACAAACATCAGGACCAGCGGGCCGAACTCGCTGAGGATGTTCACCGTCTGCTCGGCGTTGAAAGGCATCAGTCGCTTAAGCGCGCTCATGTAGCCAGCGTCATCCTTGTTGCTTGAGATTGTGGTGCGCCCAATTCCAGGCCAGTTATCTAGGTTGTGAGAGCCAGCGAAGCCAGTGCTCAGCCCAGGGTTTAATCGTTTCCTGCAATCGCTCGGGCGAATTCACCGGCATCGAAGGGTTGGAGATCGTTAACACCCTCTCCCACACCGATGGCGTGGACCGGCAGCGCATGCTTGGCGGAGATGGCGACCAGAATGCCGCCACGTGCGGTTCCGTCCAGCTTGGTCATGATAAGGCCCGTCACTTCTGCCCGTTGCCGGAAAACGTCCACCTGCGACATGGCGTTTTGTCCCGTCGTGGCGTCCAGCACCAAGAGAACATCGTGCGGTGCACTATCGTCGAGCTTGCGGACGACGCGAACGACTTTGGACAATTCATCCATAAGCCCTTCCTTGTTCTGGAGGCGGCCGGCGGTGTCGACCAGCAGAACGTCGACGCCCTCCTGCCCAGCCCGGGCCAGCGCGTCATAGACGAGCCCGGCAGCATCGGCACCGACGGCACCGGATATCACCGTGGTGCCTGTGCGTTCGCCCCAGACTTTGAGCTGGTCGATTGCTGCGGCGCGGAATGTGTCGGCGGCAGCCAGCATCACGGATTTGCCCTCAGCGCGGAACTTCGATGACAGCTTGCCGATGGTGGTGGTCTTGCCGGTGCCGTTCACGCCCACCATCAGCACCACATGCGGCTTATGCGTGGCATCGATCACCAGCGGCTTTGCAACCGGGGTGAGAACCCGCGCAACTTCAGCCTGGAGCACGGAGCGCACATCATCAGCGCTGATGCCCTTTTCATAGCGGCCCTTGCGCAGGGTCTCGATGATGTTTTCAGCGGTGCCGACGCCAAGATCAGCCTCGATCAGCACGTCTTCCAGCTCTTCAAGCGTTGCCGCTTCCAGCTTCTTGCGCGTGAAGATGCCGGTGATGCCGTCGGAAAGCTTGGCCGACGTTTTGCCCAGGCCCTGCTTAAGGCGCGAGAACCAACCGCCCTTCGCAGGAGCTTCGTCGATCTCAGCCTGCGGTTCGGATGGTGAGACGGCAGGCTGTAGAGGCTCCGCAGCTATCGGAGCGTCGACCGCGGATGCAGGAGCCGCAATTTCGCTAGCTGCCGTTTCTTCCAACGGCGCAGCGACCTGCTCAGCGCTCAGCGGCTGCTGCTCATGGGCCGCGTAAGTTTCCTGCTGGCGTGCGCTGTCTTCTGCCGCGTCCTGGGACGCAGCAGGCTCGTCGGAGCGCTTGCCCCACAGCCGACCAAATACGCCGCGTGTCTTGCCGCTCACGCCATCACCTCGCCGGAAAGCCTTTGTCCATCGTTGCCGGTAACCCGGGCACGCACCAGCGTGCCGGCGTCCAGCGTTGGCGGCGTGCGCATCTCTGCGAACTGGCGCGTGCGCCCGATGCCGCCATTTTCAACCAACAGTTCCACTTCCCTGCCCGCCTGACTATCGAGGAATTGCGACAGTGCTGCGCTGCCCTTGCGGCGCAGCCTCGCGGCGCGATCCTTCACCTCAGCACGTGCGACCTGGGGCATACGCGCCGCCGGGGTGCCATTGCGCGGCGAGAAGGGGAACACGTGCAGGTATGTCAGTCCGCAGTCGTCCACCACGCTCAGCGAGTTGGCGAACATGTCCTCGCTTTCGGTGGGAAAGCCCGCAATCAGATCAGCACCGAAAACGGTTTCCGGGCGCAGGCGGCGCACCTCGGTGCAGAATTTCACCGCGTCGGCGCGCGAATGGCGGCGCTTCATGCGCTTCAGGATCATGTCGTCGCCCGCCTGCATGGAAAGGTGCAGGTGCGGCATCAGCCGTTCTTCTTCGGCGATGGCGCGTACTAGCTGCTCGTCGGCTTCGACCTGATCGATCGAGGACAGCCGCAGGCGGTCGAGCTCCGGCACAAGCTTCAGGATCTGGCGCACCAGCGCGCCGAGCGTGGGTTTGCCGGGAAGGTCGGCGCCGTAGGATGTGATGTCTACCCCGGTCAGTACAACTTCGCGACAGCCGCTCTCCACCAGCCTGCGGATACGGGGCACGATCTCACCTGCCGCGACCGAACGCGAAGGCCCACGCCCGAAAGGGATGATGCAGAACGTGCAGCGATGATCGCAGCCGTTCTGAACCTGCACATAGGAGCGGGTGCGGGTGCCGAAGCCGTCGATCAGATGGCCCGCGGTTTCCCGCACGCTCATGATGTCGTCCACCTGTACGCGTTCGGTGGTGTCGGTTGAAAAGCCTGCGAATGTTTCCGGTTTAAGCTTTTCGGCATTGCCGATGACATGATCGACTTCGTCGAGTTCGGCGAAGCGTTCCGGTTCCACCTGCGCGGCGCAGCCGGTGACGATGATGCGCGCCTGCGGATGTTCGCGGCGCAGCCGGCGGATGGTCTGCCGTGCCTGACGCACAGCCTCGCCCGTCACCGCGCATGTGTTGACGATGATCGCGTTGTCCAGATCAGCGGCGACGGCGTTGCGGCGCATAATCTCTGACTCATACGCGTTGAGCCGGCAGCCGAGCGTTATGATCAGGGGTTCGGCCATTACCTGGTCAGCAAGCCTCGAAAAACGGATAACGCGCGGGGCGGGGAAAGCCGATCCGCGCGTTCACAGCTTGGCGCCAACGGGATGTCCGGCCGGTTAATCGAAAATCGGTCATAACGGACAACTTTGACGTTCGCTAGGCGGGATTTCGCGACAGGGTATCCGCCGCCAATGTGCCAGCAAACTCCTGTTCTGCGGGCCCGCTCATCAGAATGTGATCGTTGGGCGCCCATTCGATGACCAGCGTGCCGCCGGGCAGCTCGACGTTGACGCGCCGGTCGGTCAGATCCTTTCGCGCCGCACAGATGGCGGCGGCACATGCGGCGGTGCCGCAAGCGCGGGTAAGGCCGGCACCCCGCTCCCACGTACGCAGCTTGAGGCTGTTGCGCGAGGTGATCTGCGCCAGCGAGATGTTGGCTCGCTCCGGAAAGATCGGATGGTTTTCCAGCAGCGGCCCGAAGCGGCCGAGATCGTGGGCGTCAACGTCGTCGACCCAGAAGATCGCGTGCGGATTGCCGACATTGACAACCGACGGCGTGTGCAGCACCGGCTCATCCACCGGGCCGATCTGTAGCTCGATGCCGGTTGTGTCGTGGAACGGCTCCGCCAGCGGGATATCCTCCCAGCCGAAACGGGGCTTGCCCATGTCGATGGTGATGTTGTCGGCGTCAGCGACCTTCGCTTTCAGCAGCCCGGCACGCGTTTCGACCGTGACCTCCGGGCGCCCAAGCTCCTCCGCGGCGACGAGCGCGATGCAGCGGGTGGCATTGCCACAGGCGCTGACCTCCGAGCCATCGGCGTTGAAGATGCGCATGAAGACATCGGCGGTCTTCGACGGCTCCATCACGATCACTTGATCGCAACCCAGCTCGCCTTTGCGATCGCCTAAGGTCTGTGCCTGCGTTTGGCCAATGGTGATCGGCCGTGCCCGAGCATCGAGCACGACGAAATCATTTCCAAGGCCGTTCATTTTCCGAAAAGGGATGCTGGTAGCGTCCGTCATGAGCGCATATATGGCCCGCAGGGACATTAAACACAATCGAGCGGAGAGAAGCCCGATGATGCAGAAGACCCTACGCCGACTAGCCCTTGGATCCGCAATGCTGATAGGGGCCGGCGCTCCGGTCGTCTGGGCTGCTCAAACCGATGCGCCTGCTCCAGCAAAATCGAGCAATATCAAGGTTTCGGCGTTCGCCTCGGGCCTGGAAAATCCCTGGGGCATGCAATTCCTGCCAGATGGCCGCCTGCTGGTGACGGAGCGCCCGGGTCGCCTGCGGTATATTGCCAAGGACGGCCGTCTGTCGGCGCCGATCGCCGGAGTGCCGGATGTGGCCGCCGTTAATCAGGGTGGTTTGCTGGATGTTCTGCTGGCGCCGGACTTCGAGAAGACCGGCACGATCTATCTCTCCTATGGCGAACCGCGCGAGGACGGCACCAATTCCACCGTCGTGGCCCGCGCCAAGCTGGTGGCCGATGGCGACACCGGCCGTCTTGAGGATCTCAAGGTGATCTTCCGCCAGGAGCCTTCGGCTGACAGTGGCCATCATTTCGGCTCCCGCCTCGTCTGGGGGAAGGACGGCACGCTCTTTATAACAACGGGTGACCGCAACAAGCTGCGCCCCGAAGCGCAAAACCCCGCCAACACGGTGGGCAAGATCGTGCGCATTAACGCCGATGGCTCTATTCCCGCCGACAACCCGAAGCTGCCGGGATGGGCGCCGGAAGTCTGGTCCATCGGCCATCGCAGCGTGCAGGGCGCTGCCATCCGCCCGGAGAACGGCAAGCTCTATACGCTGGAACATGGTCCGCGCGGTGGCGATGAGCTGAACCATCCGGAAGCCGGCAAGAATTATGGCTGGCCGATCATCACCTACGGCAAGGAATATATCGGCGGCAGCATCGGTGAAGGCACAGCCAAGGAAGGGCTGGAGCAGCCCATCTATTATTGGGTGCCGTCGATCGCGGTTTCCAATCTGGCTTTCTATGACGGTGACCTGTTCCCGGAGTGGAAGGGCAACGCGCTGGTCGGCGGTCTGGCCGGAACCCGCGTTGAGCGTCTGGTTCTGAACGGCGATGACGTCGTTGCGGCCGAGGTGCTGCTTGAGGATCAGGGCAAGCGTATCCGCGATGTGCGGCAGGGGCCGGATGGTGCAATCTGGCTGCTGGCGGATGACACCGGCGAGGTGCTGCGCGTAACACCGGCGGAAGCTGCGCCAAAACCAGAGTAATCTGAGCCGGAGTAATTTGGCCGAGTCAGTCCGTGCGGCACCCGCCGAACGCATATTGCACGTAATGATATTTGGAACGCGCGCATGGAAAAGGTGGCGAAGCAGGCGATCACGGCCGCTATAGTGTGGTGGGCGGTAGTGATTGCCGCCCACTTCGGCCTGGAGAGCTACGGTTATGAGTGGGGTCCGCGGCATGGGGCTTCGTTTTGGGTTTTGTTCCTGCTGCCGCCGCTGATCCTTCCCCTGGTGCTGGCCAGATGGCAGGGCACCAACGATGTTGATCAATCCAACCCATGGTTAAGCATCGGCAAAATCACCGCCGCACTGGCGGCGCTGGGATTGTTTGGCGGGTTGGTTTTTGACGCCGTCATCCGATATCAGCATCAGATGCAGCAAAAGGCCGAGTTTCGCGCCGAAACCATTGAGTGCATGCGAAACAAGCAGCAGTTGTTGGATGGTCTGGCCAACTCTGCCACCAATGTATCGCGCTCGAACAATTCTGATTGGTGGAAGCTGAAGCTCTGCCAGCGCCTGGGAATTGTGACCAATGATGAAATCCGTAATGCACAAGCTAGGCGGGGCAACCAATAGGCTGATCGCGTTGTTATCCGGGAGATGGAGCACGCCTCCGTTCAGTTCTTCGAGTGTCCAGCCCATGCAACCTAGCCAATCTCAAGAGCCTTCCGCCCAAGCCCAAACATCGCCCGCTGCTGGCCCTCGTGCTGGCAATGTGCCCGGCATGTCCCGCGCCAGCCGCAGGCTGCTGCAACTATCCTTTGTTACGCCAAGGCCCTGCCGGTGCTGCGGCGGCTGCATCTGCCTGACCCGGGCGGAGCGCAAAAGTTTACGCCGGGTAACCAAGATTGCCCGGCAATGGCGTAAGCAGGTCCGCCGCCAGGTGCGGGAGGATGCACGCAGGCGCGCCGAGGCTCGTAATCTGGGCAGCGACGTCGGCGCCCCGCCAAATCCTTAAGTTCCGGGCAACAGTTGACATCCGCCCCCCGCTGGAGGCATTGTCCGCCCAAATTCCGATGGCCCTGTTTTCAGAGCCGCCGCCCTGTCCGTTCGTCGCGCCATCTTAGCTGGCACGGATCGATTGAGTCAGGGGTCAACATCCGCCAGCGCGTTGCGCCCGCGGATGCGATTTTCGTTTGCCGCATCCGGGTTTCGGCTCGGCTAGCAGCGTGGGTGAAGGACGCACATGTTCCAATCGCTGTCAGATCGCCTGTCAGGCATTCTCGACAAGCTGACGCGCCGTGGCGCGCTCACCGAGAGCGACGTCAACGAAGCGATGCGCGAAGTGCGTCGCGCGCTGCTTGAAGCGGACGTCGCGCTGGATGTGGTGCGCGACTTCATCGAGAAGGTGAAGGCGAAGGCGATCGGGCAGGAAGTTCTGCGTTCGGTCACCCCCGGCCAGATGGTCATCAAGATCGTCAACGACGAGCTGGTCGCCATGCTCGGCTCGGATACCTCGACGATCGATCTCAACGCCACGCCGCCGGTCGCCATCATGATGGTGGGTCTGCAGGGCTCCGGTAAAACCACCACGTCCGCGAAGATCGCCCGCCGCCTTACCGAGCGCGATCGCAAAAAAGTGCTGATGGCGTCGCTCGACGTGCGCCGTCCTGCTGCGCAGGAACAGTTGCGCGTGCTGGGCGAGCAAACCGGCGTTGACACGCTGCCCATCGTGGCTGGCCAGAACCCGCAGCAGATCGCCCGCCGCGCTCTCGAAGCGGCGAAGCTCGGTGGCTACGATGTCGTCATCCTCGACACCGCCGGTCGTATCCACATCGACGAAGAGCTGATGCAGGAATCGGTGGAGGTGCGGGACATCGCGCATCCGCACGAAACGCTGCTCGTCGCCGACAGCCTCACCGGTCAGGATGCCGTCAACGTCGCCAAGTCGTTCGACGAGCGCATCGGCATTACCGGCATCGTGCTGACCAGAGCCGATGGCGATGCGCGTGGCGGCGCAGCGCTTTCGATGCGCGCCGTCACCGGCAAGCCCATCAAGCTGCTGGGTGTTGGCGAGCGCTGGGACCAGCTCGAAGACTTCCACCCTGATCGTGTTGCTTCGCGCATTCTCGGCATGGGCGACGTCGTCAGCTTGGTTGAGAAGGCCGCGCAGACCATCGATGCCGAGAAGGCGACGAAGATCGCCGAGAAGATGAAGAAGGGCATCTTCGATCTCGACGACATGGCCGAGCAGATCAAGCAGATGCAACGCATTGGCGGCATGTCCGGCGTGCTCGGCATGATGCCAGGCATGGGCAAGATCAAGTCGCAGGTGGCCGAAGCCAATCTCGACGATTCCATCCTCAAGCGGCAGCACGCGATCATCACGTCGATGACGCCGAAGGAGCGCCGCAATCCCAAGCTGCTGGACGCCAAGCGCAAGCGCCGCATCGCGGCTGGTTCCGGCACCAAGGTCGAGGACGTCAACAAGCTCGTGAAAATGCACCGCCAGATGGCGGACATGATGAAATCGCTGGGCCGCAACAAGGGCATGCTGAACCGCCTCGTCGGCGGTGGGCGTGGCGCCGGTCCGAGCGAAGAAGAAATGGCAGCGATGCAGCAGGAGCTGTCGCAGCTTGATCCGAAGGCTTTCGATCAGCTCCCCGCCGAACTCAAGGACGCCTTGCCGGGCGGAGGACTTCCCGGCTCCGGCAAAAGCCTGCCCGGTCTCGCCGGTGGCATGCCCAAGCTCCCCGGTTTGGGCGGTGGCCTGCCCGGTCTCGGTGGCGGGATGCCCAGGTTCCCCGGTCTTCCGGGAAAAAAGAAGAAGTAGCACTCAACTGAATTTCACAATCGCAAACACACCAACACAACACCTGAAGGAAGAATACCAATGGCAGTGAAGATCCGTCTCGCCCGCGGCGGCGCCAAGAAGCGTCCCTACTATTACATCGTCGTTGCCCAGGCGACCGCACCGCGCGACGGCCGTTACATCGAGCAGGTCGGCACCTTCAATCCGATGCTCAAGAAGGACGACGAAAACCGCGTGAAGCTCGACCTGGACCGCTGCAAGCACTGGCTTGCTTCCGGTGCGCAGCCGACCGATCGCGTTGCCCGCTTCCTCGACACCGCTGGCCTGATGAAGCGCACGCCTTCGAACAACCCGAACAAGGCGAAGCCCGGCAAGAAGCGCCTGGAGCGTGAAGCTGCCGAAGCTGAAAAGGCCGCCAAGGCCGCTGCTGCAAAGGCCGCTGAGGCTGCCGCCGCCGCTGAGCCCGCTGCGGAGTAATCCGCGGGAATGCCGCCACTCTGCGCGCGCTATGCGTGCGTAGTAACGCTGCGTTCAATCTTTGCGTGTCATTAATCCTCTCGGAAGGCGGCGCACATAGCGCTGCCGTCTGAGGGGGAATGACATGCTCGAAGACGGCCTTTATGGCCTGCGTTTCGTCGCCACCGATGGCGACGAGCCCGGCGCATCCGGCGGCCTTGCCGTGCTGCGCTCCGGCACTGTGCTCGGCTCCGATCCGCTGGGCGCGGTTTTCAGCGGCACCTACGAATATGACGGCGGCCGCGAGCTCAATCGCGTGCGGCTGCGGCTCGATGTGCCGCCCGATGGCGTGCTGGTGAACGGCTACACCGCCGGCCCTCACGGCGCGACGCTGCACATCGCCGGGGCGTTCCCGCGCGCATCGGTGGATTCAGCGGCCTATCTGCAGGTCGCCGGCTCGCCCATCAGCGTTGAAATCAGGTATCTTGGCCCCTTGCCCAACTAGAGCCGCTCCGTTTCGGGTGCATGACAACCGGCCGGCTCTGGCTGGTTTGTCCCATCGTGACTGTGACCGGAAAGCGGGTTAGCGCTTCCGGTGTCAGCACCTCCAGCGGAACGGCGTCCCACACCATGACCGAGCAAGCCCCGCGCGTCCTCCTTGGCCGCATCGTTGCAGCCCACGGCATTCGGGGTGAGGTGGTCGTCGAAACCTTCACCGCCAATCCGGAAGATATCGCTGCCTATGGGCCGCTGCAGTCGGCGGATGGTGCGCGTACGTTCGAGCTGAAGGTGGTGCGGCGCTCGCCAAAGGGCGGCGTGGTTGCGCGGGTCGCGGGCGTAGCTGATCGCAACGGTGCCGAGGCGCTGCGCAAGACCGAGCTATACGCTCTGCGCTCCGATCTGCCCGAGGCAGAAGCGGGCGAATACTACCACACGGATCTGATTGGCCTGAGGGTTGAGGACGCCAGCGGCGCGGCGCTGGGCAAGGTGGTCAGCGTGCAGAATTACGGCGCCGGTGACTTGCTCGAAATCCGTCTTGATGGCGTTGCGATCACGGAGCTGGTGCCGTTCACCGACACGTTTGTGCCGACGGTTGATGTTGCTGGCGGCCGCGTTGTTGTGGAGGTGCCGGTTGCAAGCGTTGATGACGCGGAAGACGCCGCGCTACGTCAGGCCGCCGAAGAAGCAGGCGACGGTGACGAAAGCGGCGAGAGCGACGCTAGATAGCATGATCTCGGTGGCCGATTGCAATCGTTGGTCCTCGCCTGTTCAGAGCATCCGGCGCAATTGCTGCCGGAGGCAACCGCATACGCGAAAGGCGCTACAGTGGACATTCCGCGCATCTACAATATCTCCGAGGCGGCACACCGGATTCACAATCCGCTGACGCCGGAAAAGCTCGCCACGCTCGGCGCGGCGTTGCGCATGCCAGAAAACGCCCGTTTGCTAGACCTTGGCAGTGGCTCGGGAGAGATGCTCTGCACCTGGGCGCGCGATCATCGCATCAGCGGCACGGGTATTGACATGAGCCGCCTGTTTGCCGCGCAAGCCAAACTCCGCGCTGAAGAACTTGGCGTCGAAGATCGCGTCGCATTCATCCACGGTGATGCCGCCGGCTATGTCGCCGATGCGAAGGTCGATGTTGCATGCTGTGTCGGTGCCACGTGGATTGGCGGCGGGGTTGAGGGCACGATCGCGCTGCTGGCGCGGAGCTTGCGCCCCGGCGGGGTCATCCTCATTGGCGAGCCATACTGGCTGCGGTTGCCGCCGACGGAGCATGTTGCAAAGGGATGCCGGGCGAATGCGATTGCTGACTTTATGCTTCTGCCTGATCTGCTCGCGGCTTTCGGAAGCCTCGGTTACGACGTCGTCGAAATGGTTCTTGCGGATCAGGATAGCTGGGATCGCTACGAGGCAGCCAAGTGGCTGACGATGCGCCGCTGGCTGGAAGAAAACTCTGACGATGATTTTGCGGCAGACGTTCGCGCTGAGCTTACCTCAGCGCCCGAACGATACGTCAGATATGCGCGCGAATATCTGGGTTGGGGCGTCTTCGCCCTGATGGCGCGGTGAAGTGGACGATGGCTACATTGTCGTTCAGCGCATGAAAATTGAAAACGCCACCAGCAGCAATTCGACAGCTTCGCATCGTGTGCTGGTGTGGTGGGACGTCGATATAAACATCGGTCCCTTTCACAAGAGAAAGCTGACGTCGCGGCCGCTTAAAGAGCTTGAGCGCGCGCTTGGTCACCGGCTTCACGTGGAAGGCAGGTGGCGCCACGATAAACACGCGCCAGATGTCTGGAAGTTTGAAGCATTCAACTATCTCGACACGGATGATCCGGCTCTGGCGGCATGCTTCATCCTTTCGCAGTCTGTCAGACTTTCTGAGTGGTTGGTTGTGTCGTGGCACGGCTTCAATGCAGCTGCGACCACAGCGGCTGATGATCTGGATGCGTCCACGATTTGTGCGTTCTATTGGAGCCCGCCCGACCAGATCGGAATGACGCGTTATATTTCGTCGGGTGTTCAGCTGAATCTGGTTGATATCCGGAACGATGTTCCTGACCGCTTTCGGCGTTTAGCTAGACCTGTAGTCAAAATTCCTGCCGCATCTCTGGGACGCAACGACTACCTGATCCAATCCACTGCGCACATACTTTGCGACAACCGGCGCGATCTTCTCGACATGCATTTGCCTCGCTTGCCGATGGCGGAATGGGCGGATGGTATGGTTCAGGTTGACGTTGATGCGCTTACATCCGACGGGACACCGAACATTATTCGGATTCAACACACGCTAAACCAAGTCTGTGAGCATGAAGCCATTGCGCACGTTCTGTCGTTAGCGCAGGGATTTCGAATTAAGATGAGCCGCAGCAATAGATTGTTGGTCCTGGGCGAACGCCCGGCGCGCGGCGAATATTCAGACGGCATAGTTTCATTTGAGATGACTCAAGTCATCTGAGTCTCGCGCATTGGAAAAACATCGTCTCACGATTGATCGTTCCGCGGAAGACGCCGCGCTACGCGAGGCCGCCGAAGAAGTAGGCGACGACTGTGACGAACCGGACGATGTCGATCCGCACGCGCACTGAATGCTGTGGCGCGCGTTTGCGTCGGCATTTGGATTTAGCGCACTTTTGCTATTGCCCTGAAATGGTCGCGAATGCGCTGCAGCTTGCAGGGCAGGGCTTCGCCGGGCACAATTGGTGATATGGCCTCTTGCGAAGCTCTGAGGCCGCACCTACTTTCGGCCCGACACATGACTGGAGACGCTATCGATATGGACATGAACCTCGCTGCCTTCACCCTTTCGGTTTCGCTGCGAGAAGTCATGTCCCATGCCTCCATCCGTTTCCCTCACCGGCCTGTCCTGGTCCACGCCTGACGGCACGCCGCTTTTCACTGATCTCAATCTGAATTTCGGTGCTGAATGCACCGGCATTGTCGGCCGTAACGGTGCTGGCAAGAGCACGCTTCTGCGCCTCATTTCCGGCGATCTGCGCCCTGCTTCAGGTCATGTGCATGTATCGGGCACCATCGCCATGATGCGGCAGGATGCGATGGAGCGGCCCGGTAAAACGATCGCGGACGTGCTGGGCGTACGGCAAGCGCTCGATCGGCTCGATCGCGCAGAAGCAGGGCTTGCGGATGCTGACGACATGGCTGAAGCAGACTGGACGTTGCCCGCACGGATCGAGACAGCGCTGTCGCGTTGTGGTCTGACCGCGCCGTCGCAGACACTGCTAACTACGCTATCGGGTGGGCAACGCAGTCGCGCCGCGCTTGCAGCGTTGATCCTTGCCGCGCCCGACTTTCTGCTGTTGGACGAGCCGACAAATAATCTCGATCGGGCGGGACGCAGGGCTGTAATCGATCTCATCCGAAGCTGGGCCGGTGGCGCGATTATCGTCAGTCACGATCGCGAATTGCTGGAGGAAATGGGCGCCATTGTCGAGCTGAGTTCTCTTGGCGCGGCCCGCTATGGCGGGAACTACAGCGCCTTCCGGCAACGCAAGGATGCCGAGTTGGAAGTGGCATCGCGCGACCTTGCCCGCGCGGAGAAGACCAGTAAAGAGGCGGCCCGCCGCGCACAGCAAGCGGTCGAACGCAAAGCGCGCAAGGACAGTGCCGGGCACAGGGCGCGGGCAAAGGGTGATCATCCGAAAATCCTGTTGGATGCCAGCAGGGATCGGGCAGAAGCCTCGGGTGCTGCGGGCGCGCGTGTGCGTGATGCCCGACGCGAGACGGCTGAAACAGCGCTGTCCGCCGCGCGCGAGAAGATCGAAGTATTGCAGCCGCTACGGATGGACGTTGCCTCAACGGGACTGCAAGCTGGCAAAGTTGTGCTTCGGCTCGACGGCGTAACGGGTGGATATGACCCGATGCGAGCCGTCATCAGTGATTTTTCGCTGAGCATCATCGGGCCAGAGCGCGTGGTTATTGCCGGGCCAAACGGCAGCGGAAAGACGACGCTGCTCAAATTCATCGTCGGCCACCTCGTGCCGCAGAGCGGCCGCATAACGGCGATGGTGCCGTTCGCGATGCTGGATCAACATGTCGGATTGCTCGATTCCAATCGAACATTGCGCGAGAATTTCCAGCAGCTGAACCCTTCCGCCGATGTACACGCCAGCCATTCAGCCTTGGCGCGGTTCGGCTTTCGTGCTGGCGACGCATCGCAGCTGGCGGGCAACCTGAGCGGGGGTGAACGCCTGCGCGCCGGCCTCGCCTGTGCACTTGGGGGCATGCCGCCGCCAAGTTTATTGATCCTCGACGAGCCCACCAATCACCTGGATCTGGACGGTATTGCGGCCCTCGAAGCGGCACTCAACGCTTACGATGGCGCGGTGCTGGTCATCAGCCACGACGATGCGTTTCTTAAATCGCTCGCACCCCACCGAACAATCCATCTGCGCGGATGACAATTTTGCGGCTGTAAAACGCATGTTTGATGCGCCGACCGGAGTAGCGTTGCGTCGCTGGAGAACAGGCGGTTGATGCCGTCGAAACCGCTGAAGCAGATCGCCGCCTGCGCTCATAGCGGCGCAACGCCTGCAGATTGCAGGACGGCCTGCCGTCATGGGGGGCAGGTCGCGCCGCCGGCCAGGCCAATACTGCCCGTAATTGTACCACTCGCAAAACACCCGCCGCTGACGAGCGTATTGCCGGTCGAGCCTGGATTGAATGTTAGGTTGGACGCCAGATAGAGGCTACGGCTGATATCGCCGCCTGCTGCGTTGAACGTGTTGCCGGCGATAGTGTAGGTACCGCCATTCATGAACAGGGGGACCGCGTAGTAGCCCAACGTGGAGGTGGCGCTGAGGCTGTTGCCGGTCACGGTGACCGTCGAATTAACAAACTGCAGAGCAGCCACGTTATTGTTCGTTCCGGATACCGATATTGTGTTGTTGGCAATGGTTACGCCACTGACGTTACTGGCATTCACACCGGCGGCGCCGATTGTGCCGACGACGTTGATGGTTAGACCAGAGAGAGCGCTGTCGCTGGCCATCTGAAATGCGGGTGTGCCGGTGGTGGTGGAACTAAGATTGACGGTGGCGCCGGGCGTCGTCAGCGTCGCGGTGCGGCCGGACGCTGTTTGTACGGCGACATTGCCCGCGCCCATCACCGTCTGCCCCGATTGCAACGTCGTGGTGGCCGTCGTCACAAACGTACCAGACAGAATGACAAAGCTATCGGCGCCGGCGTTTGCAACGGCGCTCGGCAGGGTTGCGCCAGACGTTGTGGCGCTGTCGATGACGGTGATGTCATCGCCATTCGTCGTCTGGGTCGCGGTTTCGGCGATAGTCGGCGCCGTTACGCTGCGCGTCTCCGTCACGATGTCGATGTCGCGCACGACGAAGTCGGTCATGCGGCGCTCCTGCCAGTTCAGCGGACGCCTGTCTGCGCTCTCGGACTGCAACGGGATACGCAAGCGCGCCATCGCGAAGCCCTGGCTTCCGCGCACGTTGTCATCCTGGTATTCGGCGCCGAGCGTCAGCCGTGAATCTTCCCCCAGATAGGGCAGCTCATAGACGGTAAGCTCGGCCCGGAACCGTGGGCCGGTGATGGCTTCCACCACGCTGTCGTCGAAGCGGAACATGCCGGCGTAAAGGCGCAGCGCCTTGTTGTCCTCAACAGCCCAGATTGGAACGCGCCAGCCGATCTCAGCGTCGAAGCCCTGCAAAGCGCGCTCCTGGCTGAAAGTTGCGCCCATCGTCGTCACCTCGATGGCGTTGCCGACGATGCTCGCATAGCTCCCGCCACCTGGAATGGCGGCGAGGTCCCTCACGCGGTCGCCGAACGGAAGATAGCCATTGGCGCGGAGGTCGAAGTCACGCCCCAAAGCCTCGACGCCGAATGTTGCCTGGCTGAAGTAGCCGTCGAGCGAGGAGCGCGACCGATCAAAAAAGCCGTAGGCCCCGACGTTCCAGCCGGACGGAAACATGTGCCGCAGTCCGAGGCCGAAATTGCCCTCGCGGCTGCCTTCATCGTCGGCGCGCATGCGGATATCGCCGAACAGAAGCGTGCGATCGCTCTGCGCCAACGGCAGGAAAAAGTCGATTACGCCGAGGCTGCGCTCATTCCCGTACAGCCCTTCTACATCGACGTGCGCGCCCCACTTCCGGGCTTCCGAGGTGGATACTTGTTGAGCGGATGCCTGGCCATGGGCGGATAACACGATGGCCGCAACTACAGCGGCAATTCGGCTAAGATGCATTCCAATCCCCCAGGTGGCGGCGCAGCGATTCCGTCACATCAAGTCAGTACCGGGAGCAGAACCGGACGTCATACCCACTAATCAGTGGAGGGTAGATTGGGTGTGTTTGATGTTGCGGCGATTGATCAACGTCAGCGCCGGCTGAGCCAGAGGCTCATCAATCCTGCGCGGCTGCGGACACCGAATTTTCGATAGATGTTGACCACGTGCTGATGGGCCGTGGAAGCAGCGATTTCCGCTTGATGGGCGATGTGCTTTTCAGAAGCGTCGGTCAGCAGAAGCTGCAGAACCTTGCGTTCGGCAGGTGTCAGCGGAGCGGATGCCATGAGGAGGCCGTGGCTTAGCATCAGGTGGCGGTGGAACCACTTTATGCCCCGCGCCGCGTAAGCGAGGAGCGCGATCTCCTCATCGGTGAATGTATTCCGGGAATAGAAGCCTAAGTGCGACTCGCAATCGCCATTCATGGGAAAGGCGACGAAGACAGCGTCGTGCGTCCCCACCGAGCCGTAGTAGGCTTCATAGAATGGAGAACTGAACCAGTCAGGGGGCAGGTCGCGGCGGAGCGAGTAGGTTCTGAATGTGCCGACGTCCCGTAACGGCAGAAGAAAAGATACATCGATCTCGCGCCGGTCCCAGATGCGCAGGATCTCCTTGAAATGCCCCTCATCGGGAAGGGATCCGGCGGCATGGAGCGCCTGCACAGCACCCACGCGCCACCCGGCCAACGGATCGTCAGCGTTTGCTCCGCCGACGCGTATCGCTCCGGCCCAGGTGGCATTCCATGCGCCGCCGAGGTCGCAGAGTCGGGTCAAGAGGTGTCGCGCGGCTTCCTCAGACCTGCTGGTGTCGAAATCTGAAATTTCATCCCAGATGCGATGGACTTCTTCCTGAGCTTGAACGTCCATGAATTGCTGGCCCGGCCCTCAAAAGCGTAAGTTTGCTCTAAGCCGCCAATCCCCCGGATTTGTCAAGATTCTAGATATCTGTGCACCGGTGATCGCGCGTTCGCGGGGCTCGTTCGTTTCATAGGTCATCAACGCCTATGGGCGGTCCACGGACGCCGCAGGCGGTAGCAAGCGGCTATCGAGATTGCGGGCGGGGGGAATCTGGAGCCGCCGCTAAAGCGTCTGCCTCGCAGCCGCTTCGGTTGCTGCCGTTAGTGCTGCCGCCGGATCGATGAAGAAGGGCTTCAGCCGTCGGCAAGCCAAGCGTCATGCCGCGCATTTATCTATATCGCTATGCGACGGATATCGTCCGGCGCAGCGTTATGTGGGTACTCCTCCGGAGCCTCATGGATCGGAGGAGTTGAAGCTAGCATGACGCGGGCATTTGGACGCGTTCGGGAGGATCTATGCGGATAGTTGGATTGGTCGCGGCTGCGGTCGTCTGTTTCTCTTATGCGGCGTCTGCGGCGCCATTGGGATTTTCGGGCGTTCAGCATGGCCCCAACACGTTACAGCTGGTGAAGGACGACCGTCATTCGAAAGGGCACCACCACGCCAAATCGAAAAATCACGGTCCGGACAAGAAGGCGGGGCACAAGCACGACACTGGTCCGAAGTACAAGCCCGGCCATAAATACGATAAGGCGCCGAAGAACTGGAAGAGGCACGGTAAGCGCCCATCAGATTGGCAACGCCGCGGATGCGTGGTGGTCGGCCCGGTCTGGTTCTGTCCGTAACGCGAGTTTCCGGCGGCCGGGTGTAATCCCGGCCGTTTCTGTTTCTATCTGTCAATATATCGTGATACGATGTGTGTCGAGCGGATCGATTGGCGCTGAATGTTCTTCTGCATGGACAGATCAGATCTGCTGACTCCGCGCTGCCTTCGGCAGCTTTTTGCGCACTGTCATCCGTTCGCACTTTTCGCATTTCCGCTGAGCTCGCTGCGCGCCTCGGAATGGCCGGAAACACATGTGCAATTGGGCCATCCTAAATCGCAGCGCGCGGATGGCATGAGAAAAGTATTCAAGTTTGCAGGCATTCTGGTTGGTGTGCTCCTTGTTCTGGTGCTCGGCGCGGTTCTTGTGTCGGGTGGGCTGGGCTACATCGATGCGCGTTCGGACGCCGACAAATTGCGCGCGCGGGCCGATGCGTTGATTGCGCAGGGCCGTGGCGGCGATCAGCTGGGAGCGCGCCATCGCGAAATTCTGCTCGCGGTTGAAGATCCGAATTTTGCTGGGCATGGCGGCGTCGATTTTTCGACACCGGGCGCAGGACTCACGACGATCACGCAATCGGCTTCCAAGCGCTTGGGCTTCGATAAGTTTCGTCCCGGCTTTGGCAAGATCCGGCAGACCGGCTATGCGCTTGGTCTGGAAAGCAAGCTGTCGAAGGAGCAGATCCTGGGGCTTTGGCTCGATACGCTTGAGATGGGCAAAGGTCCCGACGGATGGATGGTCGGGTTTCACAACGCGAGCACCGCAGTTTACGGCAGGCCGCCAGCGGATTTAAGCGAAGCGGAATTCATCCGGCTGGTTGCTGTGCTCATCGCTCCGGCGGCGTATGATCTTTTTGATGCGCAGGACACCAAGCTTTCAGAGCGGGCCGCGCGCATCGAACGGCTGGTTGCGGGTGCGTGTTCGCCAGCGGGATTTTCCGATGTCTGGCTTGATGGATGCGCGCAACCGGCGCAGTAAGTAGGTTCGGTTGCGCCTATCCCTAAACCCGCTCGCCGCGCAGCAGCTTTGGCACGTTACCGGTGAGGCCTGCGGCTTCCTCGACGAAGAAACGCTTCAGCGCCGGCACGCGATCGACAACACCGAGACCGAACTCGCGCGCGGAGCGTAGCAGCGTTGCGTCGCTGGAGAACAGGCGGTTGATGCCGTCGAACGTTGCTGTCGAAACCGCTGAATCAAAACGCCGCCAGCGCTCATAGCGGCGCAGTGCCTGCGGATCGCCCGCGTCGAACCCAAGCCGCATGTTATCGGCCACCGCTTCCGTCAGCGCCGCGATATCGCGCAGGCCGAGGTTCAGCCCCTGCCCCGCAATGGGATGAACGCCATGCGCGGCGTCGCCGATCAGCGCAAACCGCGGGCCGACATAGCTGCGCGCCAGATGCATCGACAGCGGCCACGACTGGCGCGGCCCTTCCAGCGTGATGGCGCCGAGGCGGCCACCGAAGCGCTTCTCCACCTCGTGCAGGAAGCCGTCATCGTCCAGCGCCAGAATGCGCGCGGCTTCCTTCGCATCCTCACTCCAGGTGATGCAGGCGCGGTTGCCGGTCAGCGGCAGAATGGCGAACGGCCCGCCGGGCAGGAAGTGCTGCACCGCGCGGCCTTCATGCGAATGCGCGTGCTGCACCGTGGTGACGATGCCGGTCTGCTTATAGTCCCAGCCGATCAGTTTGATGTTCGCCGCTTCGCGCAACGTCGATTTGCGTCCGTCGGCGGCGATGACCAGTGCGGCGTTGATTTCACGGCCGTCGGCAAGCTGCACCGTGGCGGTGGCGTCGTTGGTGGTGAAGCCGGTTGCGCTTGCGGGCGCGAGCAGCGTGACGGACGGGTGTGCTGCCACACGCGCGCGCAACGCATCGGCCAGCAGGTGCGCCGGCACAATGTGCGTTGCAGTTTCGCCATCGCCCGTGACGTTGTCATAGCGCAGCAGCACTGGCCGCACGCCGGCATCGAGCGGGGAGTCGGTCAGCTCGATCCCCGTCACGGGCTGGGCGGCGTGGGCGATACTGTCCCAAACGCCGATGGCCTGCAGCAGGTGGCGGGATGCAGCGGAGAGGGCAAAGGCGCGGGCATCGTGCGCGTGGTTGGTCTGATGGCCGGATGTTGCAGCGGGCGGCGATGCGCGATCGATCAGGGCGATGCGTAGGTCGTCGCCCAAGGCGTCGGCGAGAGCGCAGGCCAGCGCCATGCCGGCATAGCTGGCGCCGGAGATCGCGACATCGAAACGGGCGGGCTGTTGCGCCATTTGCAATCCATCCTTCAGTGCGGCCAGCGGGTTCGCACGATTTGCAGAGCGCCCCGGCTGGATAAGCTGATAGCAAGATCGGGGCGCGGGAGAAACGCCCGGTGGTGACGCGCGGGGCTTGCTCGCGAGCAGCGGCAACCCATTTGCGGCATGGGACTGGCCTGCGTCAGTGGATTTTGGCTCGTAGCGGGGCAGCGCGTAGCATCCGTCGGCCGACGCCGTATCGCTAGCGCGGGTCAAGGCTCGGGGCGCGGAACAGGCTTCAGGCAGAGAGAAGGGACTTAGATGACGACATCAGACCACCCCGCGGGCGACAGCTCCGGCCAGTCCGCTCTCGATGCGCTACTGGCGACGCTCGATCTGGAGCCGCTGGAGAACAACCTGTTTCGCGGCGCGCGCGGCATCGAGGGCTGGCAGCGGGTGTTTGGCGGGCAGGTGCTGGGGCAGGCGCTGGTAGCGGCGGCGCGCACGGTCGATCCGGAGCGGCCGGTGCACTCGCTGCATGGCTATTTCCTGCTGGCGGGCGATCCGTCGCGACCCATCATCTATGACGTGGAGCGCATCCGCGATGGCGGCAGCTTCACCACGCGCCGGGTGAAGGCGATCCAGCACGGCCGGCCGATCTTCTCGATGAGCTCTTCGTTCCACAAGGCGGAAGAAGGCTTCGAACACCAGGCGACGATGCCGGTGGACGTGCCGCTGCCGGAGGCATTGCCGAACCCGAAGGACGCCATCGCCGAGCATCTGGATGCCCTGCCGGAGGCGATGCGCAGCTACTGGAGCCGCGAGCGGCCGATCGACATGCGAGTGGCTGATTTGTCGCGGTATCTCGTCCGCGAGAAGAAGACGCCGGTGCAGAACATCTGGATCAAGGCGGCGGGCAAGTTGCCGGATGACCCTATCGTGCATCAGGCGGTGCTGGCCTATGCGTCGGATTTTACCCTTTTGGATACGGCACTTATCGCGCACGGCAAGCTTCTGTTCGACGCCGATGTGCAGCTCGCGAGCCTCGATCACGGCATCTGGTTTCACCGGCCGTTCCGCGCGGACGAGTGGCTTTTGTACGTGCAGGACAGCCCCAACGGGTTCGGCGCGCGCGGGTTTTGCCGGGGCAGCATCTACACCCGTGATGGCATTTTGATCGCCTCGGTGGTGCAGGAGGGGCTGATGAGGCAGCGAGCCTCCGCTTTTGTGCCTAGATAGTGAGCATCAACCAGATATTGCACAAATAACAAGCATCATATGCCGCCAAAATGCCCTCCGGCTTGGCGGCATATTCTTTTTTATTTCATAAAAACAAAGACCTACGCCTCCCCTCGCGAATTGGCACGGCTCTTGACTCCGTCTTAGGGCGGCGGTCGCGCATGCGCACGTCGAATTGAGAAGACGATGAGGCCGCCGCTACGGGCGGTCAGTGCGTCAAGGGGAGAAAGATCGGCATGAAGTTGATCACGGCAATCATCAAGCCATTCAAGCTCGAGGAGGTTCGCTCTGCGCTGACCGAACTCGGGCTGCAAGGCATGACGGTCACGGAAGTCAAGGGATACGGACGACAGAAGGGGCACACGGAGATCTATCGCGGCGCCGAGTACGCGGTGAACTTCCTGCCCAAGATCAAGATCGAGGTCGTTGCTCCCACAGCGCTGGTCGACAAGGCGGTGGATGCGATCCAACGCGCCGCCAAGACCGGCCAGATCGGTGACGGCAAAATCTTCGTTTCTCCTGTCGAGCACACGGTTCGCATTCGCACCGGCGAGGCGGACGACAACGCGCTTTGAACCGGCTCCGCCTGCATGGGCGAGGGCAAAAGACGACCAGTACCCAAAGGGAAGGGGAATTCTAGTGATGAACTTTAGAGATCTCGGAAGAATGGCGGCGTCCACCTGTGTGGCAGCCGGCCTGTTTGCGGCTACGGCGCTGCCGGCATTGGCGCAGGAAGAAACACCTAAGCTTGATACCGGCGACACTGCATGGATGCTCGTGTCGATGGTCATCGTGCTGATGATGGCGGTTCCGGGCCTCGCGCTGTTTTACGGCGGCATGGTGCGCAAGAAGAATATTCTTTCCGTCTGTATGGCTGTGTTCGCCACGGTCTGTCTCATGTCGGTGCTCTGGCTTGTTGCCGGCTACTCCCTCGCCTTCACCGATGGCGGCGCCTACAATTCGTACATCGGTGGCCTCGACAAGATGATGTTCGCTGGCATCGGCAAGGATAGCCTGACCGGCACCATTCCGGAGCTGGTTTTCGCAACCTTCCAGATGACCTTCGCGGCGATCACGCCCGCCCTGATCATCGGTTCGGTTGTTGACCGCATGAAGTTCTCATCGCTGCTCGTCTTCATGGCGCTGTGGCTGTTCCTCGTCTACGTCCCGGTCTGCCACTGGGTATGGGGCGGCGGCTTCCTTGCTGGCGATGGCGTTCTTGACTTCGCCGGTGGCACGGTCGTTCACATCAACGCCGGTGTTGCGGGTCTCGTTGCGTGCCTCGTGCTTGGTCGCCGTAAGGGTTTCGGCACCGAGAGCATGGCACCTTCGAACCTTGTATTCACGATGATCGGCGCTGCCCTACTGTGGGTTGGCTGGTACGGCTTCAACGCTGGCTCGGCCCTCGGCGCCAACTCCACTGCCGGTGTTGCAATGTCCGCAACGCAGGTTGCTACCGCTGCTGCCGCGCTGGCCTGGATGTTCTCCGAATGGCTGGTGCACGGTAAGCCGACCATGCTTGGCATCGCTTCGGCGCCATCGCCGGTCTCGTCGCCATCACTCCGGCTTGCGGCTTCGTTGATGTGAAGGGTGCTCTCCTCATCGGTGCGGCTTCGGGCGTCGGCTGCTACATCATGTCGACCGGCGTGAAGAAGGCCCTTGGCTACGACGACAGCCTCGACGTCTTCGGTGTCCACGGCGTCGGCGGCATCATCGGTGCCATCCTCACGGGTGTGTTCGCGGTCGAAGCAATCGGCGGTACCGCCGGCCTGCTCGAAGGCAACTACGCTCAGGTTGGCATCCAGCTCTACGGCATCCTCGCCACCATCGCATGGTGTGCCGTTGCTACCTTCGGCATCCTGATGCTGCTCAAGTACACCATGGGCATCCGTGTCAGCGAAGCTACGGAAGTGGAAGGTCTCGACGTTGCTCTGCACGGCGAGTCTCTCCAGTAACTCCTCGAAGGGCTGCGGGCGGAGTTTCGTCCGCAGCCTTTGTCTCCCGCGCGCGTGCGCCTTCCCCTAGGCGTGCACAACTGGCCCGGGGCTTCGGCCTTCCGGGCCTTTTTTGTATGTTGACGGATGATTTGCGGATTAAGCTGGAATTACGATCTGCACTACGCCGGGCTGGCTGCCAATCGCTTCCAGCAGGCGCAGCAGGTGATGCCTCTGTAACGCGATGCAGCCTTCAGTCGGCGTCATGCCGGGGCGGGCAATGTGGATGAAAACCGCGCTGCCGCCGCCATGGACTCGGGGCCGCTCGTTGTGGTCGAGAATGATCATCGCATCGTAGAGGCCGTCGTCGCGCCAAAGCTTTTCGCATCTGGCCGGATATGGCAGTCGGACAGGCCGATTGTAATTGCGGTCGCGGGGCGTATCGCACCAGCCGTCGTCGCGTTGGATTGCGCGGATCGGCAGCCCCGTGCGTGGCCGCAGCAACTTGTCGGGGCGATAGCGCGCCGAGCGCAGTGCGAAAGTGCCGATCGGGCTGGCGTTATCGCCCTCGCGCTTGTCGACGCGACGGCCGTTAAACCCGAGTACGCACGGAAAGCTGAGGTTGCCGAAGGTCAGAACGCCCCGGGTAGCCCTTGGCGAAAGGCTTCTCACGACTATTTTAGAAGCTGACCGGCGGTTACTGGGTAGGGTGGTCATTGGAGCTTCCGGGGTGTCCATGCTATTCGGCAAGCGTCAGATAAGATGGGGCATCCGAAGTGGCCAAGCAGTTTATCGCTGCCGTCACGGGGTGGGGCGTTAATGCTCCCAAGTTATGCCAACGAATTGTACTCGAACCCACCGGAATAACCGGCGCAGGGATTCTTGAAGTCTGAGGGAGCGAAGTAGCGAAGATGACGACGGCCCGACGCGTCCTCATTGTAGATGATGACGAGGACCTGCGCGAAACCCTCAAAGACCAACTCATCCTGCATGACGAGTTCGACGTCGAGACTGTCGGTCTGGCAGCCAAGGGTATGGAGATAGCCAAGTCGAACCACTTCGATCTTGTTGTGTTCGACGTATCGTTGCCGGATATGGACGGCAGGGAAGCGGTTCGCCTGCTGCGCAAGGGCGGCTTCAAGACGCCAATCGTGATGTTGACCGGCAATGTATCGGATGCGGATCAGATCCTCGGCCTTGATGCGGGCGCCAACGACTACATCACCAAGCCGTTCAAGTTCGCCGTGCTGCTGGCACGCATACGCGCGCAATTGCGTCAGCACGAGCAGAGCGAAGATGCGATCTTCACTATCGGCCAATACACCTTCAAGCCGGCCTCGAAGCTCCTGACCGACGAGAAGGGATCAAAGATCCGGCTGACGGAGAAGGAAACTTCAATCCTGAAGTATCTCTACCGTTCCGGCGACAAGGTGGTGTCGCGCGATACGCTGCTGCACGAGGTGTGGGGCTACAATGCTGGCGTGACGACGCACACGCTGGAAACGCACATTTACCGGCTGCGGCAGAAGATTGAGCGCGATCCGTCGAACGCAGAGCTTCTGGTGACGGAAGCTGGCGGCTACCGGCTTGTACCCTGACGAAGCCTATCGCAGCTGGTGCTGCCGATTGGGCGCGCGGCTAATTTTTCGCAAGTTTTACTGCCCCATTCCGTGCGTCGGCAGGGCGTGGCCTTTGGGCCGCGAGCGGGTTCCGATAGGCGTGTTTTCCACAGGGTGCGTGCGTAACTTGTGGACGTCGTCGCTGCCAATTGTGTACCGCTCATGCGTGCGATGCCGCGAATCACTCACGGTTTCCGCAGCTTGCGTCGCTGCAAGGTTTAGCTGATGCAGGCATGTTCGCATGCTGAAAAGTTCCGCGTCCTCGGCCACTCAAACGCGATGGGAACGCCTTGGAACTCTTTGCCGGACAACTCGCCATTCTCCCGATTTTCCGCGGGCTGACGCCGCTGCAGGTGGCCGCGATTGCGCGCCGAGCCGATCGCGTCACCTACACGCCGGGCGCGACGATGGTTGAGGAAGACGCCGTTGCCGACGCTGCGATCCTTATCGTGTCGGGTAAGGCGATGCGCGTGAGCGGGCCGCAACTCATCACCGTTGGCGAACCGATCATGAGTGGATCGCTGATCGGCGAAGCGGCGATGCTGATCGAGACCAATTACGGTTGCACCGTCGTTGCCCGCAACAAGGTGCGGTCGGTGCATATCCGACGCGACAGCCTGCACGAACTTATTTTGCAGGATCGTGCGATGGCGGATCGCCTGATGCAGAACCTGTCAGCGCGTCTGGCCCAGACGGCCGAAGTGTTGCGGCGTGTTGATACCCACCTTGCGAAGGCGGATGCGCTGGCAGTGCACAAGCCCGCAGGGGTGGCGGAAACGGCTGAGCAGCCCCAGCGGGCAGAGGAAGTGCGCGCTGCCGCAGGCTGACGTTCGGGCTTGAAATCCGGGCTTAGAACAAAAAACGCCCAACCCCGGGGGGAGGGGTTGGGCGTCGAGAGCGCTTTCGCGCGCGGCGCCGGGAGGGAAGCCGGCGCCCCAGGTGATGTCTTTCGGCTAGACGGGGGGGCACTACCGATACAGGGTGACATCACCTGTCTGACTTGAGTTAAGCGCAAAGGTTGAAAGTTCAATAGTGGCGCCCCCGGTCGATCACGAAAATGTTACCGGCGCATAGGAAGTTATCCCCAGACAGAGATTGCCCAGGGCTCGTGGAGCCACAGTGATGTGATTCGCGGCGCGCCGCTCAGGGGGTGCCGAGCGGTCTGCCCAGGGCCTGAATCTTGAACATCGCGGAATCGAGTTCGACGCTCTTGGCGAGGTTTGAAACCTGAACCCGCGTATCAAGGCCTTGCGCATCCTTGGTTACCCATTCCTTAAGCTCAAGCGACGGCTTGGTCGTCATGAAGAGCTTGATCTGGCCAGGGGTGTTCGGGTTCCTGTCGACGAGGCCCACAACGAGCAGGTCGTCCGCCTCCTGAACTTCCATGATCTTGGCATCGCGCACGAGGTTGACGTCCGAGCGCAGCAGGAGACGGAATGGCGTGTCGTCCAGCGCAACGCGATCTTCGTTGTTGAGGTCGAGATCCTGGATGGCCAGATAGCGACCGTCAGAAATGACGATCTGACGTGAGGGGCGGTTGTAGTCGAAGCGGAAGCGACCGGGGCGCATCACATAGAACTTGCCGCGCATGCGCTTGTTGTCTGCGCCCGTCTGGACGAAGTTGCCCTGCAGCGTGTCGAGACCGGCGAAATACTGCGAGACCTGATGCACGAGATCGGTCTGGCGTTCATCGAGAGCGAGGCCCTCGTTGCCAGCCTTGGTGGGGGCAACCTGAGCGCTCCAGGCTGATCCGGCACCTGCCGTCGCTTCGCCCGGCTTGGGGCCGGAGGCTGGCATTGGCGCGGGAGGCTTGACCGGCTGATCGACGGCGGCCGCCGGTACGGCCAGAAGGCCGAGGGATACCAGTGCCGCTGCTGCGACTGCTTTGAGTTCCTGCATGGACCCTCAACGTCTCCCGAATCGCCGTAGTTTTCGCATTAGATAGAATATCCCAGCCGAACCGGGAACACCTGACCCGCACTCGTGGCCAAACAATGAGACCACATGTTGGCGGTTTTTACGTTGCTAGGCTCGGATCATTGAAAAGCCCCGCCAAACAGCGGCGGGGTTGGATAATCTGGTGGCGGTATCGGGTCAGCCCCGGCCGCCGGAGCCGTCACGACCGGAAACGAGGATCTCGCGTTTTCCGGTGCTGCTTGCGGCGCTGATCAGACCTTCGCTTTCCATGCGCTCGATCAGATCGGCGGCGCGATTGTAGCCGATCGACAGCCGTCGCTGGATGTAGCTAGTCGACGCTTTGCGATCGCGCAGCACAATGGCGACGGCCATGTCGTAGATGTCATCTTCGCTTGCGGTGCGCGGGTCGGAACCGGCTTCGTCTGCTGCGGGCGCGGTGTCGGTGATGCCATCGACGTATTGCGGTGTGCCCTGCTTGCGCAGCGCTTCGACGATGGATTCCACTTCCTCATCCGAAACGAACGGTCCGTGCGCGCGCACGATCTGACCGGTGCCGAGCGAGTAAAGCATGTCGCCCTGCCCCAGAAGCTGTTCGGCACCCTGCTCGTTCAGGATCGTGCGGCTGTCAATCTTCGATGCCACCTTGAAGCTGATGCGAGCCGGGAAGTTGGCCTTGATCGTGCCGGTGACGATGTCAACCGACGGACGTTGCGTTGCCATGATGAGGTGGATGCCGGCGGCACGCGCCATCTGTGCAAGACGCTGAATGGCAGCTTCGATTTCCTTGCCGGCAACGATCATCAGGTCAGCGAACTCGTCCACCACCACGACGATGTACGGCATCGTTTCAGCGGCAACTTCCTGCTGTGCGTAGATGGCTTCGCCGGTGCTTTCGTTGAAGCCGGTCTGCACCGTGCGCGTAAGCTGTTCGCCACGGCTCTGCGCCTTCTTCACGCGGGCGTTGAAGGCTTCGATGTTGCGAACCGACAGCGCGGCCATGCGCTTGTAGCGTTCTTCCATTTCGCCGACGACCCAGTTCAGGGCCGCGACGGCCTTGTGCGGATCGGTGACGACAGGCGTCAGCAGGTGCGGAATGCCGTTGTAAACCGACAGCTCCAGCATCTTCGGATCGATCATCAGCATCCGGCAATCTTCCGGCGCGCGCTTATAGAGCAGCGACAGGATCATCGCATTGACGCCGACCGACTTGCCCGAACCGGTGGTGCCGGCAACCAGCAAATGCGGCATGCGTGCAAGATCCGCGACGATGGGATCGCCACCGATGGATTTGCCGAGCGCCATCGGCAACGCGGCTTCGGATGCGCTGAACGTGTCGGCTTCGAAGATGTCGCGCAGATATACGGTTTCGCGGCGCACGTTCGGCAGCTCGATGCCGATCACGTTGCGGCCAGGAACGACCGCAGCGCGGGCCGAGGTGACGCTGAGCGAGCGTGCGATGTCTTCAGCCAGCGCCACCACGCGTGATGACTTGGTGCCGCGTGCGGGTTCAAGTTCAAACAGTGTGACGACCGGACCGGGCTTGATCTCGCGCACTTCTCCTTTGATGGAGAAATCGGCCAGCACTTCTTCAAGCAGGCGTGCAGTTCCACGCAGCACGGACTGCGTGAACGTTGGGCCCTGCTTTCCGGCAGGGGGCCGGCGCAGAAGGTTCATCGCGGGCGGGCGATACGAAGCCGGGGCGCGGGCGGCAACGCCACCCAGAAGCCCTGAGCGCTTCGCCGTCTTCGCCGCCTGTTCGCGCTGCTTGGTTACGATTGCGGGCAGGTCTTCGGAGTCGTCAGGTTCAGCGACAACGCGCGGCGCATTGGCGGGCGCAAAGCGCTGTGCAATGGCACGGCTTTCAGCGTCGGTCGTGTCATCGAAACCGATGTCATCGTGATCGCGTACGGCGTCGGTTGCGATGGCGTCGGTCAGTGAGCGTGGCGGCTGCGCCGGATGCATGATTTCTGTATCGGCGTCATCCGGCATGGCGCGTTCGAACTTGGCCGGTCCGGGAAGGAACGGCTCGCGACGGCGCGCGATAGGCGCTTCATTGTCAGTTGCGTAGACCGGCTGCATCGGCGCCGCAGTTGCTGGCTGGAACACCACCGGCGAACGGGCGAAATACTGGCCCAGCCATTCCGGCATCAGCGGACCACGGCTGCGCGAAACGCGGCGGCTGCGATCCAGCAGGCGATTCAGGTCTTCGCGTTCCAGGCCGATGCTGTAGCCGAGCACGGCGAAACCGGCGAGGAAATAGATAAACCCGGCGAGTGGCATCGCGGCGGATGCACCGACGAGATCCAACGCGGTAGCGGTCAGCTTATAAACCCAATCGCCAACGATGCCACCGAAGCTGTGTCCGAAGGGCCAGGTAGCGGAAAGCGGCAGAGCTGCGAAGCCACCGGCCAGAAGCAGAACCGCGAGCGGGAAAAGGCTTGTCTTCTTGCGGCTGGCGGAAATGCGCTCAGCCAGCATCAGTTCGATGCCCCAGAACATGGGCGCAAGCAGCAGAAACACGCCGGCAAAGCCGAGAGTGTTCAGCAGCACATCCGCGAAGATGGCGCCGGCCGCTCCTAATGCGTTGGTGGGATCGCCATGGGCGGCGTGCGTGAGGCTCGGGTCGGATTGCGACCACGTCAGCAAGCTTGCCCAGGCTGCAGCGACGCCGATGAGAGCCATCAGCCCAGCTACGCGGATCATCCAGCCGATCAGCCGATCTTCCAGGTCTGGTGGAAGAAGGCGTCTCGGGTCATGCGACTCGAGCGACATATCGAACGTACTCTGTTACGCAAGAACTACTACTAATCGTTCGAGCGCCTCGCCGACCGTCGCTGGGTCACGGACAAGAGCCAGTCGCAGATAATCTGCTCCAGGATTGGTTCCGTCACATCCGGCCTGTGCCAGAAAGGCGCCAGGAAGCACCTTGACACCGGCACGTTGCCATAAGGTTACCGTAGCCTCACTTGCACCGCCGAAATTGTTCACATCGAGCCAGAGAAAGAAGCCTCCGGCCGGCCGCTGGTAACCGTAACGGCCCTGCAAAATGCGATCGCAGACATCGTATTTCTGCCTGTATGCAGCGCGGTTTGCTTCCACGTGCACTTCATCCGACCACACGGCGGCGGAGGCGTGTTGCGTCGGGCCGGGCATCTGCGGCGCGACCATGTTGCGGATCTCGCCGAACGTGTCGATGAAGCTGGCATCGCCCGCACAGAAGCCCGAGCGCAGGCCGGGCAGGTTCGATCGCTTGGACAGCGAATTGAACACCACGAGATTGCTGAACCGCTCCGGCGTTTGCGCGGCAACTTCAAGCGCGCCGGCGGGCGGGGTGGTGTCGTAGATCTCCGAATAGCATTCGTCGAAGAACAGTATGAAGTCGTAGGCGCGGGCGAGGTCGAGTGCGCGCTTGATATACTGCGCATCGGCAACGGCGCCCTGCGGATTGGCGGGCGAGCACAGATAGAGCGCGGCGGTGCGTTCGAGCAGGGCTTTATTCTGCGCCAGCGCTTCCAGATCAGGCAGATGGCCGGTGGCGGCTGTGGCGTTGAGATAGACCGGCTCGGCGTTGGTTGCCAACGCGCCGCCAACGTATGCGCTGTAATACGGATTGCACATGAGAACGGCGGGCCGCGAGACATTCGCCTTGCGCCCAACTGCGGGTAAAGCCGCTAAAAACAAGCCTTCGCGCGATCCGTTGATGGGCAGGATCTCGCGCTCGGGGTCCGGTGCAGCGTTCGCGCCGAAGCGTTTTGCTGCCCAGCTTGAAATCGCGTTGCGCAGTTCGCCGGTACCGCGGATCGGCGGATAGTTGGCGTATGCCGTTTGAACTTCCAGAAGTTTTTCAGTGACGAACGGCGGCATCGGCTCGCGCGGCTCGCCAATCGTCAGGTCGATGACGTTCGCATGTCCGGCCGGGGTATCACCGAGCAGCTTGCGCAGTTGCGTGAACGGAGAGAGCACTGCGCCGTTGGCGAGTGCTGCAAGGCCGGATGGCGAAGTGGTCATGGCAATCTACGGTGCGATCTTCGGAAAGCGTTGCGGACGCTGAACAGCATCCCGCCGCCAATAGCGGCGAGACGGGGCAGCGTCTACGGAAGTTTGGCCGTGCGCAAGACATTCCGTCGGCAGCAACCGTCAAACCTGGCTGGCCTTCAGCAGGTTTTCCATAACGCTGACATTGCTTCCCAGGCGCAGAGAGCCGGTGCAGCCCGACAACTGCACAGCTACAGCGGTCAAAAGGACGGCAGCGAGAACTCGGTACATACGCATCTCCGAAACACTATTCGGCCGGTCATCGGCGGTGCTCGGAGGGTGAATAATTTTGGTTAAGAAAAGATGGACGGCGTGATTATTCCGAAACCAAAATAAGCAGGCGCACACATTGTTCGCACCTGCAGCAATTCGGTGGCGGAGCCTGGGCGGTTTGGCGAGTCTCGCTATTCCAGTGCGCGGCTTGCCGCGCCCGCTGCCAAGGTGGGCTCGGCGACTGAAATCCCCGTCCGACAAACCCGCACCTATGCTCAGTTGCCTTTTCAGGAGCATAGATCTTGCCGATCGTCAGTTACGCCCGCGGTGTTCTTGCCATCGCCCAGACCGTCCATTGCTGGCTTGCCATCCTCACCGGCCTGGACGAAGCGCGGCGTGTCCGTCTGGCGGGCTATGCGGAAAGGATCGCCACCACATTGGAGCGAGCCGGCGAGGCCTTGCGTCGGCTGGAAGCCAATCCGGTGGATCGATCAGCCCGGGCACAGGCGGTGCGGGAACTGGGCCGCATTGCCGGCTACATAGACACCATGGTCGGTGCGCTGGAGCAGCAGCTTGACGGGCGCAAGCTTGCGGGGGTTAAAAGGCGGCTTGAGGTGCTTCGACCTGGCGAACTGCACAGAAATGTGGTGGCTGGCCGCAAGCCCAAAGACCTTGATCGCCTCGCCTCGGCTGAAGGCTATTTCAGAGCCCTGGCTGATGGCCTCAGAATGTGAAAGGCGCTGAAGAGCGAGCATGGAAAAGTTCACGACGCTCACCGGGGTTGCCGCGCCGCTGCCGCTGCGCAACATCGACACCGACATGATCATCCCGAAGCAGTTCCTGAAGACGATCAAGCGCACCGGGCTTGGCAAAAGCCTGTTCTACGAGATGCGCTACGATCAGGAAGGCAAGGAAATCCCGGATTTCGTGCTCAACCAGCCGGCCTATCGCAAGGCCACCATTCTGGTGACCGGCGAGAACTTCGGCTGCGGTTCCTCGCGTGAGCACGCGCCGTGGTCGCTACTGGACTTCGGCATCCGCTGTGTCATTGCCGCCGATTTCGCCGACATCTTCTATAACAACTGTTTCCAGAACGGCATTCTGCCGATCAAGCTGCCGCAGTCTGAAGTCGACAAGCTGATGGACGATGCCAGCCGGGGCGCCAATGCAACGCTGACGGTTGATCTGGAAGCGCAGGAAATTCACGGCCCCGATGGCGGCGTCATCAAGTTCGAAATTGATCCGTTCCGCAAGCACTGTCTGTTGAACGGGCTGGATTCCATCGGTCTGACGCTGCAGAAGAAGTCGGAAATCGAGACGTTCGAGAACACAGTTTCAGCTGCACGCCCGTGGCTTTGATTGAATAGTCATCGCGCGGACGCCTGAAGCTGACATTTGATAACGGGGGAACGAATGGCCAAACCGATCCATATGATGGTGCGCGTATTGGATGAGGCGCGCAGCGTTGATTTCTATCGCAAGGCATTCGGGCTGGAAATTTCCCAGCGGGTCGACTTCCCCGATTTCACGCTTGTTTACATGAAGGGCGAGCAGTCGCCCTTCGAAGTCGAGCTGACAATCAACAAGGGTCGCGCCGAGCCCTATGCGCTGGGTGACGGCTACGGCCACGTTGCTTTTGTTGTCGATGATCTCAGTGCTGAGCATGCGCGCATGCAGTCCGCCGGGCTATCGCCGAAGGACATCAAGACAATGACGCATGAGGGGCAGCCGTTCGGTCAGTTCTTCTTCATCGAAGATCCGGATGGCTACAAGATCGAGGTGCTCCAGCGGGGCGGTCGCTTCAACTGAGTTGAGGCGATGCGCTACCCCGCTGTGCGTTTGCAAAATCAATAGTCGTAATACGATCCATAGCGAGGCGGATTGCGCAGCGAACGCGGCGTTTTCTGCGGCCACTGCGCACCCAGGTTGCGCATGTAGGATTCCTGGCTCGGCTGGCACCAGATGTTGCCGTAGAAGCCGAACGGTCCATTGTAGGGGCGGCAGCTGTCAGCGGTACGATAGGCGCGGCCGTTGCGACCAGCATCCGCCGTTTGAACGCCCATGGCGCACGTCAGCCCCACAGCCAAAGCGCTGGCAATAATTGCACGCATGCTTGTCTCTCCCGCTGCATGATGTTGCGGCGGTTTTATCCGCCATCCATCGAGGCATATTACGCATGGTGCGTTGCAATCCCGCTCGCGAGGGAAAGCGGATTTTGCGCAAAATTGTTTTCAAGCTTGATGGGTTGGGAAAGCAAAAATTAGGGGCTGGCGTTGCGTGGCAGTCAGGCGCGCGCCGCCCGCGCCTCAGCCAGCGCGCCAGAAAGAAAATGGCAGAGGTCACGGCGCTCGTCATCGGTGAGGAAGCGTGCGAACGCGAACTCCTGACCGTGCGAGGCCAGCCGCAGGTCGGTGGTGCCCTGCGGATTTTGGGCTAGCCGGACGCGCACCCAGTAGGGATTGAATTCACGGCTTTCCTGCTCGCCTGAAGGATAAACTCGCGTGATGGTGAGGAGTTGTCGGTTGAGATCGATGCGCTCGTGGAGGTTGGCCGCGCGATAGTTCAGCCGAAAGGCGACATAGACGAGCAGGATGTCGAGCCCGAAAAAGCCGAAAACCGGCCAGGCTCCTTTGAGCAGAAATATCACTCCGGTAACAAGGCTCACGACCCCAAGAGCGATCATCAGGTTGCGAAAGCCCTTGAGGCTCAACGATCTGTGCGGATACAGCAGGAGTTGCACCGAACCTGGATCGGAGTGCTGCAGATCGGCATTAGGTTGTGCAGTTCCCTGGTGAGGAACGTTGTTTGGCTCGTGATCGTGGCCCATGTTGCAAGCCTTGCGTGGGGAACCGTTTATGAAGAGCGTCAATCGGGCTGACCGTCAAGCCAACGCGGCGAATCCTAAAACAACTATAAAATCGGAGACGTCTGCAGTGGCGGGGCGGGGCAAGCGGCGTCGGCCGGCCGAGGGCGAGCCTGTGTCAGCCGTAAAAGCGGGTGCATTGGCGACCAAGAAGAAGCCATCGGTGCCGGCTAAGACGCGGTCGCCTGTGCGACAGCGCAGCCGAGGCCGCACGCGATTGAGTCCTGAGGCCATCGAAGAAATGTTTCACCTGCTGGAGCAGGATAACCCGGAGCCGAAGGGCGAGCTGGAATACGTCAATCCGTTCACACTGCTTGTCGCCGTTGTGCTGTCGGCGCAGGCCACGGACGCTGGCGTGAACAAGGCAACGCGGGCCCTGTTCAAGATCGCCGATACACCTGAGAAGATGGTACGGCTGAGCGAAGAAGGCATCCGCGAATACATCAAGACCATTGGGCTCTATCGCAACAAGGCGCGCAATGTGCTGGAGCTGTCGCGTCAACTTATCGCTAACCATGGCGGTGAGGTGCCGCGGGCGCGCGAAGCATTGGAAGCCCTGCCGGGTGTTGGCCGCAAGACCGCGAACGTTGTTCTCAATATTGCATTCGGCGAACCGACGATGGCGGTGGACACGCACGTGTTCCGGATTGCCAACCGGACGGGCCTTTCCAGTGGGCGTAACCCGCTTGAGGTTGAGGAGGATCTCTTGCGCGTTATCCCGCAGCGATATGCTCTTCACGCCCACCACTGGTTGATCCTGCTGGGACGTTATGTCTGCAAGGCGCGTAAGCCTGAATGCCCCCGTTGTGTCGTTCGGGAAATATGTCTTTTCGAGCCGAAAACGATGTAGGCGGATTGGGTAAGTCCGGCGATACAAAATGTGATTGCGACAAAGGTTGTAGGACTCGGCTGTAATTAATCATTGACATGATGTGACAGGCAAAAAACCCCTGATTATCGGGGTGTATCGGTGCCCGGTTGTTCAGAATGGTTACCGCAATAGGGCCGATTTTCGCGAAACGCCCCCTATCTGCTTAAGTCAACGCATACGGATGGATGCGTATCGTCCGCGGAATGGGCCACATACCGTTGCTATGCAACGCGGTAGCGTTGTGGAGGGGCATTCGCTTCAATGGGTAACACACCCGCATTCAAACAACCTGACGCCGAGCCGTCAGCCGCCGATGCTTCTGATTGGGAGACAACAGCTCTCCTTAAGGAGCAGAAGCGCTCGCTTGAGCAGATCAACAGCTGGTTCGAGGTGGCGCTGAACAACATGGTTCGCGGTTTGTCGATGTTCGACGCGGACCAGAGACTGGTCGTCAGCAACAAGAGCTATCGCGAAATTTACTCTCTGCCTCAGGAGCTGACCCAGCCAGGTACGCATCTGGGCGACATCGTGCGTTATCATGTGCGTTCCGAAACCGGCCGCGAAAATTTTAACGAAACGGCAAGCTTCTCGCGCTGGCTGGCGCAGCATATGGAGATGATTGCCGACGGCCGTTCGTTCACGAAAGTGCAGCAGCTTCGTAACGGCCGCACGCTTCTGGTCACCTACCAGCCATTGGCAGAAGGCGGGTGGGTCGACATTCAAGAAGATATAACCGAGAAGCGCCGCACCGAAGAACGGATCGAATGGCTTGCGCATCACGATGCGCTGACGGGAGTGGCCAATAGATTCCATTTTCGTCAGACGTTCGAAGCCGCGTTGGCTGATCTGGGCGCTGGCGAGCACCTGGCGCTCCACTGGCTCGACCTCGACGAATTCAAGGAAGTCAACGATACGCATGGGCACCCGATAGGCGACGCCTTGCTGAAGGCGGTTGCGCAGCGTCTGCGCGCAAGCATCCGCAAGAGTGATTTTCTGGCCCGTCTGGGTGGCGACGAGTTTGCGATCATTCAACGTGGTGACGTGAACTGTGATCAATGCGAGCGGCTGGCAGAGCGCATTCTCACCGCGATAAATCGGCCATACAGTATTCTGGGGCATGCGATCAGCGTCAGCGCCAGCATCGGCATTGTGCGCGCGCCCGCGCATGGCAACTCGCCCGATGAATTGCTGAAGAATGCAGATGTCGCGTTGTATAATGTGAAGTCGGCAGGCCGCTGCGGTTACGAGCTGTATCAATGCGGTTGCGGACGCCACGTTGAAGCGCAGCGTCGGCTTGAGGTCGATATTCAGGATGCGCTACGTAACAAGCAGTTCGAGCTGCACTACCAGCCGATTCTTAATCTCAAATCCAACAGCGTCACCGGCTGCGAGGCACTTCTGCGTTGGCAGCATCCCGATGACGGGCTGGTAGCAGCGGGCACGTTCATGCCGCTTGCCGAGAGAACCGGCGCCATCGTTGATATCGGCAAATGGGTTCTGCAGCAGGCCTGTCGCGATGCGATGCGCTGGTCGGATGATCTGGCTGTTACGGTCAACGTGTCGATGCTGGAATTCGACAGCGGCACTCTCACGTCGACGGTGCAGCAGGCCCTTGCAAGCTCGGGGCTGGCGGCTGGGAGACTCGAGCTTGAAGTTGGGGAAACCCTGCTTGCTCGCGACAAAGGGAATTTGCGCGCGACGCTGCAGGAGCTGAAGCAGCTTGGCGTGACGATTGCGCTCGACAGCTTCGGCAAGGATGCGGGCGCCCTTACGGCTCTGCGTGCGTTCCCGTTCAATAAGGTCAAGATCGATGGAGATCTTGTGCGGGAAGCGGCGCTAAACCGGGACAACGTTGCCATCATCCGCGCAGTGGCCACGCTGGCGGAAACGCTGGGCATGGGCGCAGTCGCAAAGGGCGTTGAGACACTGGATGAGCTTGATGCGGTGACGCGCGCCGGTTGCAGCAAGGCACAAGGCTATTTTATCGGTCGGCCCGTTCCGATCGAACAGCTTGATGCCATGCTTTCGGAATGCACGCTGCGCCGTCCCTGCGCAGCATAAGGGCTGAGATTGGCGCCGGTCAGCTTGTGACCAGCGCCATCGCCCTGTTCAAAGCCGCATCGGAATGCCGGCATCGGCCATGTAGCGTTTGGCTTCGCCAATCGTGTAGGTGCCAAAGTGGAATATCGAAGCTGCAAGCACCGCGCTTGCATGGCCTTCGGTAATTCCGGCAACGAGATGGTCAAGCGTACCCACGCCACCCGATGCAATGACCGGGATTGAAACCGCGTCGGCGACCGTGCGCGTCAGCTCCAGGTCGAAGCCGGACTTGGTGCCGTCGCGGTCCATCGATGTCAGCAGAATTTCACCCGCACCCAGTTCGGTTACGCGCTTTGCAAATTCCACGGCGTCGATGCCGGTTGATGCGCGGCCACCGTGCGTGAAAATTTCCCACCGGGGCGGCTCACCCTGCGCGGACACGCGCTTGGCGTCGATGGCGACAACAATGCACTGGGCGCCGAACTTTTCTGAAGCATCCCGCACGAACAGCGGATTTTTCACAGCGGCGGAGTTGATCGAGACCTTGTCGGCGCCGGCATTCAGCAAACGGCTGATGTCGTCGACGGTGCGCACACCGCCGCCAACCGTCAGCGGCATGAAGCAGCGCTTTGCAGTCTGTTCCACGACGTGAAAGATGTTGTCGCGGCCCTCGTGCGTAGCGGTGATGTCGAGGAAGCAGAGCTCGTCCGCGCCAGCGGCATCATAGGCTGCAGCGGCTTCAACCGGATCGCCCGCATCGATGAGGTCGACAAAGTTGACGCCTTTGACGACGCGGCCGTCCTTCACATCAAGGCACGGAATGATGCGGTTTTTCAGCATGGGCGTTCGCCTTCTTTCTTGTGTCGAGAGACTTGCCGATCAGGGGGCAATAATAAGCGTCGAGATAGTCTTCTTCAGCATGGCGCAGGGAAAGCGTACGCTCGTAGCCAGTTAGATACGAAACACTCACTTTTGCAGCTGGTCTCAGCCAAACTTCGAAAGGTTGGCGCCCCAGGTGATGCAGCCAACTAGCGCGGTCATCCCACTCGTTGGGACGGTAGCTATGCCGGGTCACATCGGCATTTAGCAGCCTTAGAATGCCATACCAACGATAGTGCAGCGTGCCGCCTGTTGCACCGATCTTCAAAGCTGCGCCATCCTCGCGAAGCGCGACATAGACCAGATCTGAAGATGTCTTTGCGCAGGGCTCCCAATTTGGAACGAGCATACCGGCATCATTCCAGCTTGCAGTTAGTCCTAGGCTAAAGCCGCACTCTCGAGGATGTATTGTAGTCACCGTTGCAGGCATGAAGAATGCAACGCCTCCTAAGCTTTGAGCAGCGTCAGTGCTTCCTTCGGGTCGATGCGCCCATCATAAAGCGCACGGCCGCTGATCGCGCCTTCCAGCATTGCATATTCGGGCTGCAGCAGCGCTTTCACGTCGTCGATTGAGGCAAGGCCGCCGGAGGCGATAACCGGGATCGACGTTGCACGCGCGAGTGCTGCGGTGGCTTCCAGGTTCAGACCCTTCAGAATGCCGTCGCGCTCGATGTCGGTGTAGATGATTGCCGAGACGCCCGCGTCTTCGAAGCGCTTGGCCAGTTCCTCGGCGGTCAGTTCCGATGTTTCGGCCCAGCCTTCGACCGCCACCTTGCCGCCCTTGGCATCGATGCCAACGGCGATGCGTCCGGGAAACTCGACGCAGGCACGGCGCACCAGCTCAGGATCGCGCACCGCGATGGTGCCGAGGATCACGCGGTCGATGCCGCTGTCGATCCACTCCTCGATGGTCTGCATGTCGCGAATGCCGCCGCCGAGCTGGGCGGGAATGGTTATAGCGCCAAGGATCGCATCGACGGCGTCGCGATTGACCGGCTGGCCTGCGAATGCGCCGTTGAGGTCCACGATGTGCAGGTATTCAAAGCCCTGATCCTGGAACGTGCGCGCCTGCGCCGCCGGGTCGTCGTTGAAGACAGTGGCTTCATCCATTTCGCCGAGCTTCAGGCGCACGCATTTGCCGTCTTTGAGGTCAATGGCAGGAAACAGGATCACGGGCTTCTCTCGCGATTGTGCGATGCTGAACGGCGGCGGCCATTGAAACCGGCCATCAGATCGCTGTTATTATTGGCGATAGAGATTTTGCCGGCCAATAAGTCAAGGCCGCACGTTCGTGATTGATGCGTAGAGTTCAGCAGCCAATGGCCATTGCATTTGTAGACAGTGCCCCGCGTGCCATTACGCGCCGACCGCTTACCGAGGCGGACGCGGTCGATATTTGGATTGCGCGCTGGCTGCGCATCCGTCGCAAGGATCTCCTTGACCGTTACGGATGCGATCCGCGCCGGCTTTATGAAATCTGGCAGGAAGAACGCTTCGCCGGTGCGCGCGCAAAGGCGCTTGAGGTGTTCGCACAGCGCTATCCGAGCCTGATCGATCGCATTGATTTTGGTCCGCATCAGCGCTTTGAACGCGCGCCGCATCCTGATCAGCTCGCATTGTTTGAGTAGTTTCAAGCGCGTACGCGATGAGGAGAACACTTGGAACAACATAAGAACAAATGCTGGACAACGGCACAGTTTCATGTGATGTTCTCACTACGTTCGCAGCAACACAGTGCATCGAGTATCCGGGACAAGTTTCGCGTTTCCCCAAGTCCGAAACATCAATCCGCGAGACCCGCCATGCGCACCCTCATCATCTCCTACGATCTGGCTCAACCGCAGCGTAACAAGCACGTCCTGGCCCAGCACATCATGTCCGTCGGCCGTTCATGGGCCCGCCCGCTGGAACAGACCTGGTATGTGCGCACGGAAGCAGCCGCCGACGAGGTGGAGGAAATGCTCCGGGTTGTTCTGGAGGCTGATGATGGTCTGCTGGTGCAGGCGACGCGCGATGAGGCGGTGATGACCAACACGGCGCTGCGCTGGTTCCGTCAGCGTCAGCCGGAAACTGGTGCAGGCCCCAATAGCGGCGGCAACAACAGCAACGTCATCGCCTTCCCTGCTCCGCAGCCGGTTTCCGACGATCAGGAAGAGCTGCCGTTCGATCTGGCGGAAGCGTGCTGATCGCCTTGGATGGTCGGTTTTGGTTTTGTGAAGTGCGTGGCTGTTGTCGGTCGGAATTTCAGATCGATGCAGCGTAATCGGGTCGCCAGACCATGATCGTTTCTGACCCTGTCCGTCCGAAGCGTGAATCATCGGTCTCGTGAAATGCGTTAGCTGCCCACTGGCGCGATGAAGATCAGGCCCGGTTTTTTAGTTTTGCGTTCTGGTGTTGTGCGTTCTCTCTTCTCTCAGCCCCCTCCGGTAATGCGTGACGCGCCGGGGTCCGATCGCAAGGTCGGGCCCCGTTTTTGCGTGGCGAGTAGAGATGCGCATGTAGGCGTAGCCGGGCTTACGCCTGGTTCGTGGATGCTAAGCGGCAGAGATGGCGTCGGACGGGTTGGCCGGTGTGTCTGACGCTGCGAACAGCAGTTGATCAGCAAAGGGTGCGCGGGGACGATAGGCAGCTGCCGCGGGCTGGCGGCGAGGCACGGTGCGCAGAATGTCGCTCAAGGCTTCCAGTTGAGGAAGTTCGCGATCAGCTTCAGGCCCAGCGTCTGGCTCTTTTCCGGATGGAACTGCGTTCCGGCGATATTGCCGTCGGCGATCATGGCCGTCAGCGGTCCGCCGTATTCCGTTTCCGCAACCACCGCATCGCGCTGCTCCGGCACGAAGTGGTAGGAATGCACGAAGTAGGCGTGCAGCCCGTCAGATCCGGTCGGAATGTCCTGCAGCAGCGCATGCGGGCGCGCGACGTTCAGCGTGTTCCAGCCCATATGCGGGATTTTCAGCGTTGGATCGGATGGCGTAATCGGGCGGACCTCGCCGGCGATCCACCCGAGACCGTCGGTGACAGTGAACTCCAGTCCACGACTGGCCAGCAGTTGCATGCCGACGCAGATGCCAAGGAACGGCCGCCCTTTGTTGCGCACGGTGTCGTCGATCGTTTCGATCATGCCCGGCACAGCTTCGAGCCCGGCTTTACAGTCGGCGAATGCGCCCACGCCCGGCAGTATGATTCGGTCGGCGGCGGCGACCATGACGGGGTCGTTGGTGACGATAATCTGAGCTGGAGTGCCGGCGTCATTAGCTGCGCGCTCGAACGCCTTGGCGGCCGAGTGCAGATTGCCTGAGCCATAATCGATGATCGCGACGCGCTGCATATTCGCTCAAGTTCCTTGAAGTGCGCGGCGTCCACGCATGAAAACGCTCAGCGGCTGCGTGATGGCTTGATGGGTCCAGCTTGGCACTGAATATCCCGCTGCAGATGTGCGATCAGCGCCCCCGTCGCCGCCCGCATCTCCCCAGTGCCCGTCATCGGATGTAAGTGTGGCGGGCCGCTGCGAAGGCATTCCCAGAGCGTCAGAGTTGCTCGCATTGCTGGCAGCAGAAGATGAATAGCGGCTGGCTCCGTTTCCGCCGCCGCTGGAAGATGGCTCGTTGCGTACGGTGGGTGCAGGAATGGTCGTGTAGGTGGGCAGCCACATTTCGAAAAAGCGGCGCTCGCAATCCTCGCGGTTGCCGCCGTCGACGCTGCCGACAAAACGCCAACCACGGCGTTCAAGCGATGCGGCATGCAGCAGGCCAGCTTCAAATCCAAACAGGATCTGAATGATCAGCAGCGCTGCGTTGCCGATTATGCCGTGACCAATCGCGGTGAAGAACCACGCAACGATGCCGACTAGCCCCATGTAGATGCCGAACTCGATCCACATGCGTTTCACCAGCAGCCAAACCGGAGGAAGAGCTGCCGCGTAAGGGGTGAAACCGTCACGGATGAACGCGAGACGCTCAGCGCTTTCCATGCGGTCAGCGGGAGCATTCGGCGGTTCAAGCACGACGTAGGTGGCCATGGGGTCCTCGTGGACGTTGTGTCCGTAGGCGGGGCGCTAAGTTATGTGCGTGCCCGGCGGCTAGCCTGCAAGCATTCCCTTGGTGGAGGGCACGCGGCCTTCCTGTCGCGGGTCCATCTCAGCGGCCTTGCGCAGCGCGCGGGCGAGGCCCTTGTAGCAGGTCTCGGCGATGTGATGGTTGTTCACGCCGTAGAGATTGGCGACGTGCAGCGTGATGCCAGCGTTCTGCGCAAAGGCCTGGAACCACTCGCGGAATAGCTCGGTGTCCATCTCGCCGATTTTGGGCTGCGTGAAATCTACCTGCCACACCAGAAACGGTCGGCCCGAAATATCGACGGCGACGCGCGTCAGCGTCTCGTCCATCGGCAGATGCACGTCGGCGTAGCGGGTGATGCCCTTCTTGTCGCCCAGTGCTTTGGCGAATGCCTGGCCGAGCGCAATGCCCACGTCCTCAGTCGTGTGGTGGAAGTCGATGTGCAGGTCGCCCTTGGCGCGCACGGTAATGTCCATCATTGAATGGCGGCCAAGCTGATCCAACATGTGGTCCAGAAAGCCGATGCCGGTTTCAATGTCCGTAGCGCCGGTGCCGTCGAGATCGACCGTCACGGTGATCTCGGTTTCCTTGGTGCTACGGGAAATAGTCGCCTGACGCTTCAATTTAGGCCTCTCAAGGCTAGCTTGCCTCACCGGAACCGAGCGTTTATCAGCTTGGACCGATCCATTCTAGGGCCGTGCAGCAACGCGCACCGTCCCGCAAATTCGAGTGCCACCCCATGATGACTTCCGGCTCTACGAGCGATGCTTCCGGTTCCTGGCACGCCACCACCATACTCACCATTCGTAAAAATGGTCGTGTCGTTATCGCCGGCGATGGTCAGGTCAGTCTTGGTCCGACGATTATCAAGGGTAACGCCCGCAAGGTGCGCGTTCTTGGCAAGGGCGGGGTGATCGGCGGCTTTGCCGGGGCTACGGCCGATGCCTTCACGCTGTTTGAGCGCCTTGAGGGCAAGCTGGAGCAGTATCCCGGCCAGTTGACGCGGGCGTGCGTCGAGTTGGCCAAGGATTGGCGGACGGATCGGTTTTTGCGCCGGTTGGAAGCGATGATGCTGGTGGCGGATGCTGAGACAACTCTGGTGCTGACGGGAACCGGCGACGTGCTGGAGCCGGAGCGGCAGGTGATGGGCATCGGCTCGGGCGGCAATTATGCGCTCGCGGCGGCCCGCGCACTGCTGGATCAGCCGCTTGAGGCCGAAGAGATCGCCCGCAAGGCGATGGCCATCGCGGCTGAAATCTGCGTTTACACCAACGACAATCTGGTTCTCGAAAGCCTGCCCTCCACGCGCCCGGAATAGATCCCTCTTGCGTTCAAGGCGCCGTCTTCCCGCCCTCGCGGCGCCGCTGTTGCCCGGCATCGTCCTGGAGCCAGCGGCTTGGGTCCGTGGCCTCTCTCACGCTGACGCAAATTTCCTTTTTCAAAACAGAGAATTAACGTGTCGATGATTCAGGACGATCATTTGGATGCGGCGATTGCGCAGGGCATCATTTCGCCCGCTCAAGCGGCGCAGTTGCGGGCGCTTGCGGTCGCGCCGGCAGCAGCGATGCCAATGCCACACGAACTGCGTGACACCCCTGATCCCGACGATGAGCGCTTCCGGCTGATCGGCGGATTCAACGATGTGTTCGTCACCATCGGTATTGTGCTGCTGGTGTCGGCGTTGTTTGGCCTTACTGGTTCGATTGGCTTTGCCATCGGCTTCATTTTCGTCGCGCTGGCTTCGGCGTGGGTCCTGTCGGAAATTTTCATCTCACGTCTGCGGCTGGCGCTGCCGGCCATCGCGCTTGCCGTCATGTTCGCGTTGTCAGGCGCGCTTGCTGTGCGCGCTCTGGTAGCGATGGCGTTTCTTGTCACCGAGAGCGATACCGGGACGGCGGGTTGGGCAATTTTCAGCGTAGGCTTGGCGATTGCAGCTGCGCTGCACCGCTGGCGCTTCAAGGTGCCGATCGACACGGCGCTGATTGCGGCGGGATTGATCGGCGCCATCACCGGCTCCATCAGCGCTCTGGCCCCTGAGCAGTGGAAGACTTGGGGCCCGATCGTATGCGCAGCCTGCGGGCTTGCAGTGTTCGCATTCGCGGTGCGGATCGATGCCACCGATCCGGAGCGAACCACGCGCCGGTCAGACGTTGCGTTCTGGCTGCATATGCTAGCGGCGCCGATGATCGTCTACGCGGCGAGTTCGGTTTTCGTTGACCCGGATGCGGGGTTTGGTGCCGGCGGGGCAGTCGGTGTGTTGGCGCTGTTTGCAGTGTTCGGCCTCGTTGCGCTCGTAATTGACCGCCGGGCGCTGCTGGTGTCGGCGCTCTCCTATGCGGGGCTGGCAATCGGCTATCTGCTGAAGGAGAGCGTGGCCAAGGATATGTCAGTATCGCTGACGCTGCTTGGGCTGGCGGTTCTGGTGCTGACCCTTTCGGCGCGTTGGCGCAGTCTCCGGCGGGCGGTGTTGGACAACCTGCCGCTCGACGGTATCAGGAAATATGTGCCGCCCGCTTCCTAATCCCCCATGCAAGCGCCACATATCGTCCGGCGCTACTACCCGATGCTTCTTCAGGACAGACCATGACCAACTTCTCGCCCCGTGAAATCGTCTCCGAACTGGACCGCTATATCGTCGGTCAGGGGGAAGCCAAGCGCGCCGTTGCGATTGCGCTGCGCAACCGCTGGCGACGGCAGCAGCTCACGGGCGACCTGAAGGAAGAGGTACTGCCCAAGAACATCCTGATGATCGGACCGACGGGCGTCGGCAAGACGGAAATCTCACGCCGGCTGGCGAAGCTGGCGGGCGCGCCGTTCATCAAGATCGAGGCGACGAAGTTCACCGAGGTTGGCTATGTCGGCCGCGATGTCGACAGCATCATCCGCGATCTGGTGGAGGTGGCCATCGGGCTGGTGAAGGAAACCCGACGCAAGGATGTGCGCGCGAAGGCGGAGAAGAACGCCGAGGAACGCGTGATCGACGCGCTCGTTGGCCCGACCGCTTCCCCGGCAACGCGCGATAGCTTCCGCAAGAAGCTGCGGGCGGGCGAGCTGAACGACAAGGAAATCGAAATACAGGTGGCGGATTCGCCAGCGGGCGGTTTGCCGATGTTCGATATTCCCGGCGTGCCGGGGGCATCCATGGGTGCGGTCAATATCGGCGAGATGTTGGGCAAGGCATTCGGCCAGCGCACCAAGCCGCGCCGCGTTCTGGTGTCTGACAGCTACGATGTGCTGATCGCGGAGGAGAGCGAGAAGCTCATCGATGGCGAGCAGATCACGGCGGAAGCCATCAGCGCGGTTGAGAACAACGGCATCGTGTTTCTGGACGAGATCGACAAGATCTGTTCGCGCTCCGATGCGGGTCGTGTTGGCGGCGATGTTTCGCGCGAGGGTGTGCAGCGCGATCTGCTGCCGTTGATCGAAGGTACCACCGTTGCCACGAAATATGGCCCGGTGAAAACCGACCACGTGCTGTTCATTGCTTCGGGCGCGTTTCATGTCGCCAAGCCGTCCGATCTGCTGCCTGAACTGCAGGGCCGCTTGCCGATCCGCGTGGAGCTGAAGGCGCTGACGCGCGAAGACTTCCGCCGCATCCTGACCGAGCCGCAGGCTTCGCTCATCAAGCAGTATGTGGCGCTGATGGCGACGGAAGATCTGGCCATCAGCTTCGATCCTTCGGCCATCGACGCCATTGCCGATGTGGCGGTGCAGGTGAATTCGACGGTTGAGAATATCGGTGCGCGCCGCCTGCAAACGGTGATGGAGCGGGTGCTGGACGAAATCTCGTTCGACGCGTCGGATCGCGGCGGGCAGGAGATCGTCATCGACGCGAACTACGTGACAATGCGCATCGGCGATCTGGCGGCCAACACCGACCTGTCGAAGTTCATTCTGTAACTGCGCGCTCCGCGGCGGGCTCCCCGGAAGGGGAGTTGCCGAGCGCAACTAACAACCAAGGCCGGCTCCCTGACGGGGCAGACATACGTCCTCCCGGCGCAGGCCGGGATCTACGCAATTCTCCGCAATAGCGCGGCCGGCAGGAACGTCTAGAGTCAGACCGCGCGCATCGCTTCATGCGGCTCGACGTCTGAAGCTGGCGTGGATCCCGACCGTTGTCGGGATGACAGTGTGGGGAAAGCAGGCGTTTGCCGCGCTCAGCGGCCGGCTCCCCGGAAGGGGAGTCGCCGAGCGCCACAAAAAGCTAAGCCTGCCGTGCAGCCATCGCCTGCTTCAGTACGCGGGCGAAGTTGCCAATGGCGATGTTGCGGATAGCGGCATCGTCATGGCCTGCCTTTTGCCAGGCGCGCATGACCTTCTGCAAATCCGAATAGCTGGCGATGGCAGGGCGAGAAATCGCATTCATGTCGGTGCCGATGCCGGCGTGCTCGGCGCCGAGCCATTGGCCCAGCTCCCACAGGCGCTTCGCGTAGGCATCCGGGCCTGCTCCGATGTCGGAGCGCATCGGCCACAGACCAACGACGCCGCCTTTTTCCGCCATCAGCTTCGCGGTGTCGAAGGTGATCTGACGCGCCTGCCACACCGGCATTTTCCAGTTCGGCTGGCGGGTGCGCGTCACCGATGAGTGCGACCAGATCACGGGCTGGCTCGATGCTTCGATCGCCTGCCGCGTCGCCTTGTCGGTGCAGTGCGCAAGGTCGATCAGGATGCCGAGGCGATTGCACTCCTCGATCACCTTGAAGCCGAGCGGCGTAAGACCGCCGTGGCGTGGACGCTCGGTCTGGAAATCGCCGATCGGATTTTCAATGTAGTGCACAAGCTGCACGCTGCGCACGCCCTGCTCCCACGCGCGCACCAGAGGCGTTGCATCATCCTCGACGATGGTTGCGCCTTCCAGCGTCAGCACCACATGCGGATCACCGGTGAGCGCGTTGTCGACGTCATCGGGCGTCAGCGCCAGTTTCAGGTTCTGCTCGGTGATATGCTTCTTGATGCGCGCGATGTCGGTCTCGAACCACTCCGCCGCTTCGCCCGGTTTCGGACGGCCCTTCTGTTTCAGGCCTTTCGATGTTGGCCGGATCCACGGCACGTCGCCCACTAGCGACCAGCCGACGAGCGTGGCATGGCCTGCGCGCATCGTTGGGCCAAGCGGTTTCTTGTCCGGCGTGTTGGCGCCGAAGAAGAACAGATGGGCGTGCATGTCGCCGATATAAACCGGCGCGCGCCCCTCAGCGAATGAGGGACGCGCAGTTCCAGTCAAGGTGCAGGAAGCGGCGAGTGCGCCGAGCGCGAACTGCCGGCGGTCAATTTGCATGTCGTGTGCTTTTTGTAGCCGTTCGGTCCGGTTATTCGATCACAACAGTCGCCACATAGTCCATGGTGCGCTTGTTGGCGTTCTCCGGCAGCAGCGTATTGATGAGGAACGAGGTGGGCGAATAATTCTCGGCGATACCGGCCCAGTTGAAGCCGGTGCCGACCAGGCGCGCACGCCAATTCTGCCACATGCGGCCCGTCATGCCGGTGTAATAGGTCTTCAGGCGCTCGAAACGCGGCTGCATTTCGGTGGCGACCTGACGGTGGCCGACCGACATCTTCGAAAGGCCGGCAGGGTTCTCGGCAAACACGCGGTCGATCATCGCCTTGTTCTGGTCTTCAGGCAGATCGAGCTGATCCAGCACCAGCAGCGGGCCATCGGCCAGACCGGAATAACCGTTGCGGCCCTTCAGCGGCAGGATGTTGCCGGTCGCCTTCATCGGCTCCATCGGCTCCTTGATGCATGAAGGCACGCGGCTGCCCTTGAAGTCGTTGGCGGTCTTTTCGGGATCACAGTTGCGCAGCGACAGCAGCGACCAGACAAATTCCGAGCAGTACATATCCAGCGGCTTGCTCTGCGGATTGCCCTGGCCGAGCGCGATCTGTCCGAACTGCTTCACGAAGCCGAGGTTCGAGCTCGATTGATACTTGGGCGCGTTGTAGTCCTGATTGAAGCTGATTTGGCTGGGATAGATCTTCTTCGAATTGTCGTTGAGGCGCTTGGCCCAGGCGAACAGGTTCGCTTTCTGCGCGTCCGTCAAATTGCGGGGGCGGATGATGTGCAGGAAGTTCAGCGTGCGATAGTGGTCGCTCGTCAGGTCGCCGCGGCCGACATATTCAGCATCGAGCGGGTTATCGAGATTGCGCACCGTGCCCGTCTTGTCGACATAGGCAAAGCCGGTGTGGCTGATGCCCATCTGAATGTTGGGATAAGCACCCGCGCCGCCCCACTCGTTGCGGAACGTCAGCAGGATGTCGCCGGTCTGAACGAGACCGCTCTGGCCCAGACGCTTGGCCAGCCCCGCGCGCTTGGCAACGATGAGGCGCAGGCCGACATCGCCCTTCGACGTGGCGGCTTCGGGGTGCTTGAAGTCATAGAGCTTGTCGGTGGTCTTGATGTCCTTGGGCAGCGGCGCGCGGGCGCTGGCTGGCACGGCGAAGAACACCGGAATATTCAGCTTCTTGGCGAGGGAAGCGTTGGTCTTTTCGTTGAATGTGAATTCGGCGGCATTGGCGATACCGCCGGCGGCCAGTGTAACGCCAAGGGACGCAGCAGCGCCGATAGCTACGGTGACAATCTTCTTCGACAAGGACATGGGCAGCTCCCCCTAAACTCTTGACGCCAGACTTAACACGGCGGAGGCAGCGGCCCAACAGGCGCGCGCCTGGGTTTTGATCGCCCGCGAGAAAAGCCAACAAGCGTGACGGTCTGATGGACAGGGCGCGGCCAAATCGCGGCGTGACGGGTGCGCCTTGGTGGAGCAGTGCAGCGATTTAAGCTCGCCGGGAAGCTAAGCGCGACCGATCGGCGCGCGCCGGCCGCTGTGCTAACTATTTGATGTGGCGATCTTAGTTGTGTCCATTTTGCAGGGCAGCAAGAGCGCTGGAACGCTGGTAGACTGAACTCCTGAATCGCGCCCGCTTAAATATTCGGCGGGCAATGCGCGGTGGCCAGTCTGTCGGCTCCGACACCTATGGATCTTATTCACGGAGAGCAGCGTGAAAACGATAGGTGCCGTTCTTGTTGCGGCCAGCGTTTTTGGAATTTCGGCATTTGCGGTATTGGCGCCAGCCCGCGCGCAAAGCGATGAGGCAATTGGGGAAAGCGCCGGTTGCTCGGATGTGAACCGCGGCCTGCTCAATATCAATTTCTCGTCGTCGACGCCGATTTCGCGCCAGCTGATGCTGGAAGAGGGCGACAGCATCGCCTTTTCGGCTTCCGGCGCATCGGTGGCGCTGACAGGCGGCTTCAGGGCGCCGCTGGCGCTGGTGTCCACCGGTGGATCGGGCGGGACGTTCAAGGTGCCACGCAATGGCGCCTACACCTTCCAGATCACGGCCACCACCGATGCCGGTTCCAGGGTTACGGCAAGCTGCAATTCAGGCCGTGCGGCCGCCAATGCGGCGTTTCTCAATCGCAGAAAATCGCTGCTCAACTCCCGCGATCCCGATCGGATGCGGATCGACCGTCCTGCAACGCCGATAGCCAATGCCGACAAACCGCTTTCCAGCACGGTGACGCTGGACAACGACGGCCGCGCCAAGGATGTCGGTTTCTCGGTCAGTCTGTCTGAAATCACCGCTGCCACCAATGGCGGCAAAGCCGATCCGGGCATCGTCGATTTCTGGCTGGAAGGCCGGATGCAGAATTATGAAACCGGCAGCGCGGCCGCGCGCGATGCAGGAAACCTTGGTGTTTTGTATGTCGGCACGCGATCGATGGTTGGGCCCGACATTATGGTCGGCGCGATGGCGCAGCTCGATCGCGGCGTTGAAAGCGCGCTTGACGGCAATGATCAGATGCGCGCGGAGGGCTGGATGGTCGGCCCATATGTCAGCATGAAGGTTGCGCCGGGCGTGGTGTTTGACGGACGCGCGGCATGGGGTGAAACGGTGAGCGCCGTCAGCAGCCCCGACATCGACAACGGCTTCACGCAGCGCAGCCTGTTGCGCGGCAAGCTTACCGGAACGCGCGACTACAGCGGTTGGAAAGTCGCGCCCAGCGTTGGCATGGTCTACATCGAAGATGCCGTGCGCGATGGCAGCAGTGGTGCAATGAAAGCGGCCGGTAGCGGCAAGGTGGAAGTGCTGCCTGAAGTGACGCGCCGGTTTGAACTCGACGAAAAAACCTTCATCGAGCCGCGCGCCGCGGTTGGTGCTTTCGTCGGCTTCAACGATCTCAACGCAATCAATCCGATGGTGACAACGGTCAATCCAACGGATGTGCAGCTCAAGGCTGAAGCTGGCGTTATGTTCGGTGTGAAGGATGGCTCGACATTGCAGGCGACAGGCGGTGTCGAAAGTGGGGCGACAAGCGGTGCTGAAAATTGGCGCGGACGGCTTCAATTGAACATGCCTTTAGGCGATTGAGGCATTTCAAGATCTGCCGATTCAAATCGGGCGCAAAAACATTCAATTTTACAGGTATTCGTCTTTCACAGGCGCAACGGAAGTTTATTTCTCTGTGGGCGGAGCAGCGCGTAGCATTATGTTTGTCAGCGGTCGTTCCATTGCGGTTTGACGCGCCCCTATTGAGCGTCATTCTCTCAGATTAAATCGCAGTTGATCGACCGACAGAGCTACCCCGTCAGGAGGTCTTATGTCGTGTCCGAGTATCGATGTTCGAGGGAAGCGCGTGATCCTGCTTAGCGGCTTCCACGACACTGTGAAGGCCGCGCGGGCCAAAGCAGTACTGAACGAGACCGACGTCAAGGAAGCTGGCAAGCTTCAGCAACTCGCGCGGCTGCATCCCGATGCTGTCGCATTTGGTTTTGTGGCAGGGCGCTGGGTGCCAGCCGCCTGAACTTTTCTGACGGCGTCGGCATGTTTGGCCCTGGGGGCGCCACCGACGTCAGCGGCACGGCCCGATTGCCGCATATGCGCCGCAGTGGCTGCGGCAACCTATAAAAGATGGCCTGCAGGTAACCAGCCGGAAACCATCTCGCTTGTAGCTATGCTGCATCTCTCAAAGGCGTCTCAGTGCGATCCCCAGACCTCAACCGGTCTGGGGATTTGCTGTATTCGGACGGTAACGCTAGATAGAGGCTGATTTCCGCAAATCCCCGCGAGCCCTATCGAACTATCGGACGCCCATGGCCCTAGCTTTCGACCATTCCGCGACTGCCGAAGTCGCAGCGCTGCCACTGGTAGCCAGCCCGGAAAAGCCCTCACTGGCAGGGCTTGGCCGCGAGGGGCTGCGCGCCGCGCTTGCCGAAGCTGGCGTGCCGGAGAAGCAGCTGCGCATGCGCGTCAACCAGCTTTACAGCTGGCTGTATGTGCGTGGCGTTTCCAGCTTCGACCAGATGACGGACGTGGCGAAGGATCTGCGCACGCGTCTTAGCGATCGCTATTCGCTGGAGCGGCCGCAGATCGTATCCGAGCAGGTTTCGGTCGATGGCACGCGCAAATGGCTGCTGCGGTTGCCCGCACAGGGTCGCGATGGCCGCCCGCCCGAGGTCGAGACGGTTTACATCCCCGAGGCCGAGCGCGGCACGCTGTGCATTTCCAGCCAGGTCGGCTGCACGCTGAACTGCACCTTCTGCCACACGGGCACGCAGAAGCTGGTGCGCAATCTTACGGCGCAGGAAGTCATCGGCCAGATCATGCTGGCGCGCGACCGCATCGGTGACTGGCCCGGCGCTGAACCGCCCGGCGATGGCCGCCTGCTGCCGTCGTCCGATCGCAAGATCACCAACATCGTGCTGATGGGCATGGGCGAGCCGCTCTACAACTTCGACAACGTCAAGGGCGCGATGGAAGTCGCCGCTGATGGCGAAGGGCTGTCGGTTTCGAAGCGGCGCATCACGCTTTCAACGTCGGGCGTCGTGCCGGAGATCGCGCGCTGGGGCGCTGACACAGGCACCATGCTGGCGATTTCGCTGCATGCCGTGCGCGATGACCTTCGCGATGAGCTGGTGCCTATCAACCGCAAATATCCGATCGCGGAGCTGCTTGAGGCGTGCCGCAATTATCCGGCACTTTCGAACGCGCGCCGCATCACCTTTGAATATGTCATGCTGAAGGGCGTGAACGACAGTCTGGCCGAGGCGCGCGAGCTGGTACGTCTGCTGGCGGGCATCCCGGCCAAGATCAATCTCATTCCGTTCAACGCATGGCCGGGCGCACCCTATGAGTGCTCCGACTGGGATCAGATCGAGCGCTTTGCCGAGGTGGTCAACCGCGCTGGATATGCCAGCCCTGTGCGTACGCCGCGCGGTCGCGATATCTATGCCGCTTGCGGGCAGTTGAAGTCCGCCAGCGTGAAGCAACGCGCCAGTGCCGCGCTGTCATCGCTGCCGCAGGTTGGTGGCCCTGTTGCTGCGGCCTCCGTTCCGGCGGCGGACTTCATCGCCCCTACTCCCGCATCCAGCCGCGACGGAGCCTGACGCTAGTGTTCTGGAAGACAGCGGGCCGGGTGCTGATCGTTATTCCGTTTGCGCTGCTGCTGGCAGCGCTTGCCTCTGCCTTCGTGCTGGTAACACTGGGGCTGGAGCGGGCCACCGCATTCCTGCACGTCAATCCGATTGGCGATGAAGACGTCGAGACCGTCTTCGCGATGGTCAATCAGGGTGCGGTGCTGGCAGCCAGCATCACCATCATTCCCGCGCTGCTGATGGTCGTCGTAGGGGAGATCGCCCGTATTCGTGCGTTGGCGTATTACGTTATCGGCGGCGGGCTGGCGCTGGCGGCTGTGCCGCTGCTGGCGCGCTATGGGCAGGCTGGCGCCGTTGCCTCGTCCGACGCCATCGTCTGGCAGGTATTTGCAACCGCAGGCTTTGCCGGAGGTTTCATGTATTGGCTGATCGCCGGACGGAATGCCTGAGGCGTGCGCTGCCTTTTATGACGGGGCGGGGCAGCAACGCCCGGGCGGCCGTTAGGCAAGGCGGAGCGTTTTTCGTTGAGATCACGCGCTTAGGGCCTATAAGCTACGCCCGGTTGTAGGGAATTCTTGGCTATGCTCACGCTGTTGCGCGTTCTTTTCGGGTTCATCGTTGCCTGCCTCGTCGCGGGCGCTGTGACGGTTGCTTTCATCGTCACGCCGGGCGATGTCGCCGCGCTTCCAGCCGATGCCCAGGGCGAGCGGCTCATCAATGCGGGCGTGCTGGCCCTTCTCACCGCAACCCATTCTGCCATCTTCGCTTTTCCCTTCGCGGTGCTGGCTATCGGCATCGCTGAGCTGGCACGTCTGCGGTCGCTGCTGTTCTACGTCGCCGTTGGCGTCATCATCGCGCTGGGCGGTTTCTCGGCCGAATACATGAACGAAGTGGCCGGCGAGGCTTCGATCCTGAACAACTACGCGCTGGCGGCTTTCCTGGCTGCGGGCGCGTTGGGTGGCTTCACCTACTGGCTGTTCGCTGGCCGTAAAGCTGGCCGCCGACGCAAGAATGCTGCCACGGCTGAAGGTTCGACCGAAGCAGAAGCCGCCGCCTGAGCCGGTCAGCCAGTTAAAGCTCCAGGTTTTTCAATTTCTGCTATGAAGGCAAACGGCTTGTTTGCATTGCAGCAATAGGGTTAGCCTGCAAACGGGCGTTTGCGGGCGGCTGGTGCTGCCAGCATTGCAGGGCCCATTGCAGGCCGATGAACCAAACCGAAGGGCACGCAGAATGCTGAATCCCGAACTGCAGCAGCGCTTTGCCCAGAGCTGTGCCGACGCAGCGCTCAACTATTCGAAGGCCAATGCCGCCGCTTATGCCGCGTTCACCGATCAGGTGCTCGGCTTCTGGTCCGGTGTCATGCAGCAAGCGCTTCCGCAGGTGCAGAAGCCTGCCGCCGCTCCGGCGCCTGCGTCGTCGCTGTTTCAGCCGTGGGATTTCCTGGCCCCGTGGATGGCGCTGATGACGCCGCCGGGCGCCACCTCCACGCCGCCGCAGCGGGCGGAGACTTCGGCCGACCTGTTCAGTAATCCGTTTGCCTGGGCACTGCCGGGCGGCACAGTGTCATCGGCCAGCCGTACGCGTCAGCCCGAACCGGCGCCGCAGTTCAATCCGCTGGCACCCTTCCTGCCGCCTTTCATGCAGCCGTCAGCAGCGGCCCCTCCAGCGCCGTCACAGTCGCCGTTTGGTATGCCCTCGTTCGGACTGCCCATGGTCGGCGCAATGCAGCAGGCGATGACGAGTTTTACCGATGCTGTTGTGAACACGATGAGCGCCATGAGCGGTGCGCAGGTGCGGTCGATGGCACAGCCCTCCAATCCGATGGCTGCCTGGCTCGCCATGTTCCCGTTTTCGAAACAGGCGGCAGCCTGGCCGATGGCGTTCGTGATGATGCAGTCCGGCGTGCCGCGGTCTGTCGCCTGGCCCACCGCCGAGGCCAACGCAGCGGTGCTGGATGCCGCCGACACCGCCCGTCGCTCGGTGCAGCAGTCGGTCGACAAATTTCGCCGTGAGGGTGCTTTGAAGTCCCCGGCTCCGGAGGCAACGACGCCGATGGACATCCTGACCATGATGATCGCTGTGCCGCTGAACATCGGCACCATGTTCACCGCGCTGAAGCTGCGCTGATCTACGGCCTGTCTTCGCAAGGCCCGGTAAGGGGCGACTTGAGCGCCCCGGCCTGAAACTCGGCCTGCCGCCTTCCTGCGTCGTCAGGCCGTTTTCTTTGCTACCTGCTCATAGGGGCGCACCCGGCAATGCGGCTGGCGGACGTCGCCGAAGCGCGTGGCGCGCTGCTTGCGCCAAAGGCATTCGCCCTTGGTTTGGCAGGTGTGGATGTCCAGCCCTACGCACGATGTCGCCGAGCGGTGCTCGATTTTGGTTTCATTGCGCGCTGCCTTGTCTTCGGCGGCGAGCGGCGTCACGCTGGCAATGGTGACGATGGCGGTAGCCACGAAGGCCCTCAGCCCCAGTTGGGTACGCATCACGAGGCATTTCCCCCTGAAACAACTTACAAGCTATTTTTTACCATTCAGGGCACGGCATTTCCAGCCCGGCCTGTCCCGATGGTTATGGTGATGCTGTTGCAACTATAGGCGGTGGCCTTCCTGTCACATGCATGGTGCAGGATGGCTCTGGATGGAGCCGGTGCAGGGTCTCCCGGTGCGAGCGCATTGGCCTAAATGGCACTGAGCTCGCACGCCGCGCCCGCTGGCTATGGCCTAGAGGTGAGAAATCTCGTACAGGGCTGTTGCATCCATTTCCTATCGCTCAAGCCGATAAAGAGCTCCCATGACCAGCCAGACCAAGCCGATCAAGAAGGTCGTGCTCGCCTATTCCGGCGGCCTCGACACGTCGATCATTCTCAAGTGGTTGCAGCAGACCTATGGCGCCGAGGTTGTTACCTTCACGGCCGACCTGGGTCAGGGCGAGGAGCTGGAGCCCGCGCGCGCCAAGGCGCTGATGCTCGGCATCAAGCCGGAGAACATCTACATCGAGGATCTGCGCGAAGAATTCGTGCGCGATTACGTGTTCCCGATGTTCCGTGCCAACGCGCTCTACGAGGGCATCTACCTGCTCGGCACATCGATCGCGCGGCCGCTGATTTCCAAGCGCCAGATCGACATCGCTCGCGCCACCGGCGCGGATGCCGTCTGCCACGGCGCCACCGGCAAGGGTAACGATCAGGTCCGCTTCGAGCTGTCCTATTACGCCCTTGAGCCCTCGATCCGCATCATCGCGCCGTGGCGTGACTGGTCGTTCAAGAGCCGCGAAGACCTGATCGAATTCGCCGAGCAGAACCAGATCCTGATCGCCAAGGACAAGCGCGGCGAAGCGCCGTTCTCGGTTGACGCCAACCTTCTGCACTCGTCCTCCGAGGGCAAGGTGCTGGAAGATCCGAACGTCGAGCCGCCGCCGTATGTATTCCAGCGCACGGTTTCGCCGGAGGAAGCGCCCGACAAGGCAACCGTCATCACCATCGGCTTCAAGCAGGGCGACGCGGTTTCCATCAACGGCACGCCGATGAGCCCGGCGAACATCCTCGCGACGCTGAACGATTACGGCCGCGAGAACGGCATCGGCCGCGTCGATCTGGTCGAGAACCGCTTCGTCGGTATGAAGTCGCGCGGCATTTACGAGACGCCGGGTGGAACGATCCTGTGGCACGCCCACCGCGCCATCGAATCCATCACGCTCGACCGCGGTGCAATGCACCTCAAGGACGAGCTGATGCCGCGCTATGCGGAGCTGGTTTATTACGGCTTCTGGTTCTCGCCCGAGCGCGAGATGCTGCAGGCCGCCATCGACAAGAGCCAGGAGCATGTTGAGGGCGTGGTGACGCTGAAGCTCTACAAGGGCAACGTCATCGTCACCGGCCGTGAAAGCCCGAAGAGCCTTTATTCGTCGACGCTCGTCACCTTCGAGGATGACAAGGGCGCATACGACCAGAAGGACGCCGCGGGCTTCATCAAGCTCAACGCGCTGCGTCTGCGCACGCTGGGTCAGCGCGACCGTCAGGGCTGATTGTCTAAGCGCTGACTACTGAAACAATGAAGGCCGGTGATGCAGATCGCGTCACCGGCCTTTTTCATATGCTTTCGTTGCGGCTGCCGAGTTAAGCTGCTGCCTTGCGCAGGCCGACGCCTTCGGGGCGATCAACTTGCGGCTTAGGCACGTTGTCCGGCAGTTCGCACAGTCCGCCGCCCATATAGATCTGATGCCAGAGCTGGGTTGAGAGCACGCCCGTCAGACCCATCTTCAGGAACACGTTGATCTTGCCGCCCTTGCCCGCGCCGATGGCTTCGTAGTCGCGCAGCACGGCGTCGGTGTCGAAATAGCCGGTGCGGTTCAGCGACTCGCGGCTCATCAGTTGGCGCACATAATCCGGCGGGTTGATGAAGAATGACTCCGCCAGCGGCGCGCGGAACATGCCCTTCTTGCGGAATGCGGATTCCTTCGGCAGCACACGCGAAGCGGCGAGACGCAGGAAGTATTTGTCCTTCAGCATGCCGCGCAGCTTCCAGCGCGGATTGAGCTTCGAAACAAACTCCACGACGTCCTCATCGAGGAACGGGTAGCGCGTCTCGACGCTGTTCGCCATGGCGACGCGGTCGCCCTTGTGGTTCAGCAGCAGACCCGGCAGATGCACCTTGTAGCCGTAGTAGAGCGACTGGTTCAGCGGATCCCAGCGACGCATGCGCTCGGTGTCGATGTGCACGTCATCGTAGGCGGTGTAATCGCCCAGCTGCGCCTTCACGTCGCCGCTGAAATACTTCGCGCGCGACTGCGAAACGAGGTGATAGATCAGCGTCTGCGCGTGGGCGCGGCCCATCTTCTCGTCGATGCGCTTCAGCTGCGCGTTCGACATATGCGGCGCCATGCCGATGCGGAACATGCGGTTGACGGCATCGGAAACATGCGTGCCGCCGACATCCATGAAGTAGCTGAGCTTACGCAGCTTGAACCAGATGTAGCCGGCAAACGCTTCGTCCGAGCCTTCGCCCGTCAGCGCAACCTTATAGCCTTGGTCGTGCACCTCCTGCGCCAGACGCCACAGCGCCGCGCATGACGTGTCGATCACCGGGCTGTCGGTTGATGCGATCAGCTTGGGATAGGTGTTGGCAATTACGGAGCTGTCGGAACGCAGGATCGTCGGCTGGCTGCCGAGCGCACGTGCGGTGAATAGCGCGTCCGATGTTTCATCGAGGCCCTTGCCCGGCACCTGAATGGTGAAGCTCGGGATGGGCGAGCCACGCAGCTTCGAGGCCGTAGCCAGCACATAGGCGGAATCAACGCCGCCCGAAAGGTAGCCAACCACCGGCACATCGGCGCGTAGGCGCATCGCGACAGAACGCTGGAACAGAGCTTCGAACTGGTCGATCAGCGCGGTTGGATCGGCAGCGTCAACTTCGTCGCCAGCGTCTGGGAAGTCGATGTCCCAGTAACGGCGCTCGACGACTTCGGCAGTCCTGCCATCGGCGTGGAATGCGATCTTGAGGTAATGGCCGGGCAGCACCGATTGGATGCCCTCGAACATCGTGCGCTGGGTGCCCTGCGCGAAGAACGTGAACACCTGATCCATGCCGCGCGGATCAAAGCGCGGCTGCACTTCGCCGGAAGCCAGAATGGCTTTGATCTCGGAACCGAAGTAGAGCCAGTCGCCCTGGCGGCTCCAGTGCAGCGGACAGATGCCAACGCGATCGCGGCCAAGGAAAACGGTGCGCTTGGTGAAGTCGATCAGCGCAACAGCGAACTGGCCCTTGAGGTGCGAGAAGACATCCTCACCGTACTCCTCATAAAGGTGCACGATGATTTCGGTGTCGGTGTGTGTACGGAATACGTGGCCCTTGGCCTCCAGCTCCGCCTTCACTTCCGGATAGTTGAACAGCTCGCCGTTGTAGACGACGCCGACGCTGCCATCTTCGTTGAAGATGGGCTGCGAGCCGTCACCGAGGCCTACGATCGATAGCCGCCGATTGGCGAAACCGATGCCGGGCCGGAACAGATAACCGTCCTCATCGGGGCCGCGATGCAGCAGCGCGTCGGCCATTCTTCGTACGACGGCCTGCTCCGGCTGGCGCTTGCCCGTAAGGTCGATAATTCCAGCGATGCCGCACATAGGTCCTCGTTTGATGGGGGCGATTCGGCTTGAGGGGTAAAATGCACCCCGCGCAGGTAAACGGCCGGTTACACAACGTCGCAAATAGCGCCGGCCATTGGTGATTTAAATGGCGCGCGGGCGGATCGTTGCCAGAACAACTAAGTCGACACAAGTAACTTGTGCGCAAGAATTCTCAAAACAGTTCGAGCGATTTGAGGCTCGCATAGCCTTCGCGGCCAACAATAATGTGATCGTGAACAGCAATTCCCAAAGGTGCGGCAGTCGAAACGATCAGCTTTGTCATGTCGACATCGGCGCGCGACGGCGTCGGATCGCCAGAGGGATGATTATGAACCAGAATTACCGCCGTAGCTGAAAGCTCAAGCGCCCGTTTCACTACTTCGCGGACGTAAACCGGCGTGTGATCCACGGTGCCGCGCTGCTGCACTTCGTCGGCGATCAGGCGGTTGCGCTTGTCGAGAAACAGGATGCGGAATTGCTCGCACTGTTCATAGCGCTGGGCCGCCAGCAGATAATCCAGCACCTGCCGTGACGACGACATGGCCGGGCGCTGCACGATTTCCGAGCGCATTAGCCGCAGGGCCGCGGCGCGTACAACTTTCAGCTCGGTGATGACGGAATCGCCGACGCCGGCAATTTCTTTCAGCCGCTGCTCCGGCGCACTGATCACCTCGGCGAATGTGCCGAAGCGCGCCAGCAGTTGCTTGGCGAGGCTTTTGGTATCGCGGCGCGGGATGGCCCGGAACAGCAGCATCTCCAGCAGCTCATAGTCCGGCAACGCATCATCGCCGCCTTTGCGGAAGCGTTCACGCAGCCGCTGGCGATGGCCGAGATAGTCGGGCGGAGGTTCCTGGGTGATGGAGGCTGTCGGCGCGGATAGCGTTGCGGTTTCAGATGGTGAAGCGGTAGGCGATGCGGCGAGGAACGTTCCCTGCGGATTGTCCTCTACACTCGCCCCCGATCCGCTATCGGATCGCTTACCCCGTGACGCCATCACTCAAAGCCGCCATGCGTTACTGTTCGAACTTCGGGAATTCCAGCCCGGCGGGCGAATGGGTGAACACTTCGCAGCCCGTCTCCGTCACGCCGATGCTGTGCTCGAACTGGGCTGACAGCTCGCGGTCGCGCGTCACAGCGGTCCAGCCGTCGTTCAAAACCTTCACGTGCGGGCGGCCGAGATTGATCATCGGCTCGATGGTGAAGATCATTCCCGGCTCCAGCACCACGCCTTCGCCCGGCTCGCCGTAGTGCAGGATGTTGGGGCGGTCGTGGAACACTTGCCCGAGGCCGTGGCCGCAGAAATCGCGCACGACGGAGCAGCGCTCGCCTTCCGCATAGGGCTGGATCGCCGCGCCAATGTCGCCCGTGGTGGCGCCGGGGCGCACGGCATCGATGCCACGCTTCAGCGCTTCATAGGTGATGGCGATGAGGCGCTCTGCCTTGCGCGAGATTTTGCCCACCGCATACATGCGCGAGGTGTCGCCATGCCAGCCATCGACAATCAGCGTCACGTCGATGTTGAGGATCTCGCCTTCGCGCAGCGGCTTGGGCCCCGGAATGCCATGGCAGACGACGTGGTTGATAGACGTGCAGATGGCCTTGGGGAAGCCGCGATAGTTCAGAGGCGCCGGGTAGGCATTGTGATCGAGCGCGAACTTCAGCACCCGCTCGTCCAGCTCTTCGGTGGTCACGCCGGGCTTCACGTGCTCGGTCAGCATGTCCAGTGCTTCCGCCGCCAGCCGTCCGGCTTTGTGCATGCCGGCAAATGCTTCGGGCCCATGCAGCTTTATCTTCTCACTGCGGGCGGACACGCGTCCGACTTCAACGTTCGACATGGTCTGGTCCTGGAGCCTTGAGCGGGTGGAGGAGCGGGATGCTGCAAATAAAGTAAGGGCAGCCGCGCCAAAAAGCAAAAAACGGCGCACCGCGAGGCACGCCGTTTTGAATTCTTGATGCCGGCCGGGATGGCCGTTCAGCTAAAGGCTTAGCCCTGAGCTTCTTCGGCCGGAACTTCAGCCACAGCGGCTTCAGCGATCAGCGTACGAGCCTGGCCGACCCAGTCGTCCTTCTCGATGCGGCCGTCCAGCTTCAGCGTCTCGTCGATGTGTGCGATGTCATCGTCCGAGAGGTTGGCGATCTGCTCAAGCTTGATAGCGTTGAGGTGGCGCAGAGCAGCAGCCAGATTGGCGTCGATGCCCTTGATCTGCGTCAGATCCTCAGGCTCGCCCTTCTGCTTCTTGAAGCCCTTCCAGGCAGCGTTGAGGCGGCGGGCGCGGGCGTCTGAACGCTCCGGAATACGGGCTGCCTTACCGCGACGGCCACGGAGATAGTAAAGCTTGGCGCGGCGAACCTTACCGCGGCGGATAACCTCGATCTCGGCGATGTACGGCGAGTAGATCGGGAACACGCGCTCCACGCCCTCACCATAGGAGATCTTGCGGACAGTGAAGCTCTCGTTGATGCCACCGCCGGAGCGGCTGATCACGACGCCTTCATAGGCCTGCGTACGGGTGTTGGCGCCCTCGATCACCTTCACCATCACCTTGACGGTGTCTCCGGGACCGAATTCGGGAACGGGGCGCTTTGCGATTACAGCGCTGATCTGCTCGCGCTCGATCTCTTGGATGACGTTCATAGGGCACCTGACCGTGAAAAACTGGAGCAACAGGCCGTTGAGGCTCGGCGGACTGGCCGGCACCCCTAAACGGCATCATTAGGGAATTTGGGCCGGTTCATAGACGAATTGCGATGGGTTGTCGATATGGTTGGAGGCGATTTGTCGCCGCCGTCGCATCAAATCGAGCCGCGAGTTGTCGCGGGGCACCGATGCAACACGAAAAACCGGAGAAGCCGCCTGATGCGGAACCCCGCACAGTCCGCATGAACCGCGTGTTTCAGCCCCATATTGCTGGAAATAGTGCCCGCAGCGCAACCGGAAAGCGCTGCTTAACCCTTGCCGCCGATGAGGTCCGGACGTCGCTCCGCGGTGATGCGCTCGGCCTGCTCGCGGCGCCATTTGGCGACCTTGGCATGGTCGCCCGACAGCAGAATGTCCGGTATGGCGCGGCCTTCCCACTCGCGGGGTTTGGTGTACTGCGGATATTCCAGCAGCCCGTTTTCAAAACTTTCTTCGCTCAAGGAAGCGCTGGTGCCCATCACGCCGGGCAGCAGGCGCACACAGGCATCCATCAGCACCATCGCCGCCAGTTCGCCGCCGGACAGCACATAATCGCCGATGGAGACCTCGCGCATCTGGCGTCCGGCGATCACGCGCTCATCGACGCCCTCAAAGCGGCCTGCCAGCAGCATGACGCCGGGGCCAGCGGCCAGCTCCGCTGCCAGCGCCTGCGAAAGCGGCTCGCCCCGGGGCGACATATAGATCAGCGGCGTGTCGGGTTCGGTTGTGCGGGCGTGATCGATGGCGGCGGCCAGAACGTCGGCGCGCATCACCATGCCGGCGCCGCCACCGGCCGGGCTGTCATCGACGGCGCGATGCCGCCCGAGGCCGAATTCGCGAATAAATACAGTGTTGAGAGACCAGAGCCCGGCTTCCAGTGCCTGACCGCTGAGGGACAGGCCGAGCGGACCGGGAAACATTTCCGGAAACAGGGTCAGCACCGTAGCGCGCCACGCCGGATGATCGGTCTTCTCAGGAAAATGCGCCATCGCCGCCAACTCGTTATGCGGGCCAGTTCCCGCCATACCCGGCTTATATGGCCGTGCGCGCCCTGCTGTCACCCTTCGCCCCGGCTGGCCGTCGATGAATGCCAGGTTCGCCAGACAGAAACGCCGCCCCGAGGCTGGCTCAAGGGCGGCGTTAAACCGATGCTGCGAGGCGGCAACGGGTGCCAGACTTGGGCGTCAGGCCCCAAGCTCCGGAGACGTCAGGCGTCAGACGCCCTCCACCACAACCATGTGCAGCGTGCCAGCGCCTTCGCGCAGCTTACGGGCCTCGGCATATTCCGGCGAGGAAGCATAGGCGAGGGCGGTGTCGTAGCTGTCGAACTCGATGACAACGTTGCGGGCAAGGCCATCACCTTCGATGATCTTGGCCTGACCGCCACGCACGACCGGCTTGCCGGCGAACTTATCGAGAGCGACCTTCGACTTGGCGACGTATTCGGCCCACTTGTCCGGATTGGTCACTTCTGCGCGCACGATCACATAGCCCTTGGCCATCTAAGTTCTCCGTTATTTTTCAGATTGATGCGATGGTTTGTTAAATCGAAGCCTGAGCTTCGCGGATGTGGTTGCAGAACGTCTCGGCGGCCAGGCGCGGGGCGTCGGCTTGCGTGATCGGCCGCCCCACAACGAGGTGGCTGGCGCCCGCTCTGATGGCATTGTCCGGCGTGGTGATGCGCTGCTGATCGTCGGTCGAGCTGCCGGTCAGACGGATGCCAGGCGTGACGATCAGGAAGTCGGGGCCGGTTGCCTCGCGGATGCGTGCAGCCTCCTGCCCGGATGCGATGACGCCATCGAAGCCGGCTTCCTGCGCCAGCAGCGCCCGGCGCAGAACAAGATCGGCCGGGGCCAGAGATGTGCCCTGCTCGGCCAGATCATCGGCGGTGAGATTGGTCAGCACCGTCACCGCCAGCAGCTTCAGTTTACTATCGCCGCGCCCGGAAACCGCGGCGCGCATCGTTTTCAGGTCGTGGCCATGCACGGTCAGCATGTCGAGGCCCAGCTCGGTGACATTAGCGACCGCGCGCTCGACTGTGTTGCCGATGTCGAGAAACTTCATATCCAGGAAAACGTGCTTCCCGTCGGCCTTCAGCGCCTGCGCCAGATCGAGGCCGCCCGCGAACAGCAGCTCCAGTCCTACTTTGTAGAAGGTGACGCTGTCGCCCAGGGTGGCGATCAGGCGCCGGGCTTCCTCGATCGTTGGCATGTCGAGGGCGACGATTAAACGGTTTTTGGCGGCAGTCGTCATGGCTTTCAAGGCGGCTGTTGGCTGGAGTACTTTGCGGAAAAGTGGGAACCTATTTTCCGACAAGAAGCACGAAAAACAAATGTCTAGAGCCTTTCCGCGATCCAGCGAAACGCTGAAAGGATCCAGAATGCAGTTAGCCATGCAGCACGAGGGCGGTGAGTGCAAGGGGCAGGCGCGTCCTCCCAGGCCACGGGTGGCCGATGCCCGAACGCATTAAGCCTGCTGTCAATCGCTGAAACTGTAGTTGATGCCCACGCGCGCGATGTTCGCGGTCACATCAACGGAGGTATTCAGCGGGCTGCGTTCGGGACCTGCCTGTGGAACAACGATGCCCTTGGTCGTTACCTTGCCGAGATCGACATAGAGATATTCGGCCTTGATGGACCATGGCCCGCCGAGATTGGCTTCGATGCCGCCGCCAAGGGTGTAGCCGGCTTTGGTGCGGGTGCGAGAACTCGCGCCCTGCGTCGCTCTCTGAGGGCCAAGAGCGACTAATCTGTCGAAGAATTCGTTTGAGGCTTTTACGTCGCTGAGTGCGAGGCCGCTGGTGAAATAAAGCAGCATATCAGGCGTGGCGAGCCAGCCGAGACGCCCGCGGGCGGTCAGCAGCCAGTCGGTGGAATAGGAGGCTTTGACCGTATACGCGGGGCCCGGGAAAGTTGGGTAGGGAACGTCAACGGCGCCCCGTCCGCCGTTCAGATCGAAGGCGCCGAAGTCTACTTCCGCGCCAATCAGAAACTGATTGAAGCGCTGGTTGGCGCCCAATTGCACGCCGCCGGTGAACGAGCCAGAGCGCGCCTTACCCGAGGCGTTTTGTTCGATGGAGGCGATGTTCTCGTCGCTGGTGAAGAACGACGTGGCATTCACCTCGCCGACGTCCGTCGTGGTGTCGCCGCTGCCCCATGCGCCGCCGGCGAAGGCACCGACATAGAAGCCGTTCCATGGGTCAGTCTGGGTTGAGTCGGCCCGGGCCGGAGACGCGGCTGCAACCGAAAGGGCTGCCGTGACGGCGAGGTATGAGCATTGCCAGAACCTGCGTGCCTGCGCCGCTGCCATTTCCAGATCCCTCGCGCGAATTTTGGCAAGGCTACACGCGATAGAGGATTTCACTCAACCCAAGCGGGACTGTATCGTCCCACGGTTGTGGCGATTAGAGCACATTGTGCAACGGACTCGGGAAAAATTGATATGAGCACAATTGACGAACATGCATTGGCACTCGACTATGGCGAGTGCCGACTCGTTCGGCACAAAGGGAAACCCCATCCGCCTCGTGAACGGATGGGGCTGAAATAAACCGCCGGGTAGGGCGGCGTGTGATCACCAGCGGACAATGAGTCCGTTTTGGGGATGCTGTCAAGCCCTGCCCGGCATCATGAGGATGCCATAATGGCAAATTTCATCGTTAGCTACGATCTCAATGGCAGTTCTCCATCTCATGAAGAAATGGATGAACATGTGAGATTCGTTGCATCGCGAAGCGGTCGGCTCTTGGAATCAGTATGGTGGGTTTCCTACTGGGGGAGTGCAGCGCAGCTTCGTGATCAGCTCAAAGTCATTCTCGGCTCTGAAGACCTTCTGCTAGTGGCGGAGGCAAGAGACGCCGCGTGGACTTCGCTGTTGGTTGACCACCATGGTTTTGTGGAAGCTTGGCACGCAGCGGCCTAAGTTTGAGAGTAGAGTTGGGTGCAGCGATAAGTAGGCGCTGCACCTCGCCTTATCTAGCTAGGCGCCGCGTAGCACGCGCGCGGTGTGGGCCGCACGTTGGATCAGCGCCTTCAGCATTTCCTGGCTGTCTTTGTTCTTCAGGTGGCCGTCGGTGTCGAAGGCCTCCGCAGTGCGGGGCAGTGCGAACTGATCCGGCAGCACCAGCGCGCCAAGGCCAAGCTCCAGCACGTGGCGCACGTCGGTAAGGCCCCGCAGGCCACCCATGCCGCCGGGCGAAGCCGCGCCAAGCGCGAACACCCGTGTCTTGAACACCTGCTTGCCGCTGGGCTCAGGCGCGTTCACCCGGCTGACCCAATCGAGCGTGTTCTTCAGCAGCGCGGTGATTGAAGCGTTGTATTCCGGGCAGGCGATAAAAATGGCATCGTGCTCGGCCATCAGGTTCTTGAACTGCACCGCATTTTCAGGCGCTCCGGCGATGGCTTCATCATCGCCGTTGTAGAGCGGCATCGGATAATCTTCGAGGTCGGCGAAGGTTGCCTCAATGCCGTTGGCTTCGGCGATTAAGGCGCCAAGCCGAGCAAGCTGCTTGTTATAGGAGCCGGCGCGCGCCGACCCCGCGAAGAACAGCATCTTCACCGTGTCGCCCATCGCAGCCTCAGCTTCCCTTGCCTTCGAAGAAGTCCTTCACGCGGGCAAAGAAGCCGGCGCACTCCGGGCTCGTTTCCTTATGGCTTTCCTGCTCGAACTCTTCCAGCAGTTCGCGCTGGCGCTTGGTGAGGCTCTTGGGCGTTTCCACCTCAACCTGGATGTACATGTCGCCATGCACTTTCGAGCGCAGCACCGGCATGCCCTTGCCCTTGAGGCGGAACTGCTTGCCGCTTTCCGAGCCCTCGGGGATCTTGATGCGCGTCGCGCCGCCTTCAACGGTCGGCACTTCGATATTGCCGCCGAGCGCCGCTGTCGTCATGGCAATCGGCACCTTGCAGAAGATGTCGGCGCCGTCGCGCTGGAAGAACTCGTGCGGCTTGAGCGAGAGGAAGATGTAGAGGTCGCCCGCCGGTCCGCCACGCAGGCCCGCTTCGCCTTCGCCAGCCAGACGGATGCGCGTGCCATCCTCAACGCCGGGCGGAATGTTGACCGAGAGCGTACGCTCCTTGGTGATGCGGCCCGCACCGTGGCATGAGGCGCACGGGTCTTCGATGATCTCGCCGCGGCCCTGACAGTTGGGGCAGGTGCGTTCGATGGTGAAGAAGCCCTGGCTGGCGCGGACTTTGCCATAACCGGCGCAGGTTGGGCATTGCGAGGGCTTGGTGCCCGCCTTGGCGCCGGTGCCGGCGCAGGTTTCGCAGGCGATGGAAGTCGGGACCCGGATCTGGGCAGCCTTGCCGACGTATGCGTCCGAGAGGGTGATTTCCAGATTGTAGCGCAGGTCAGCGCCACGCTCGCGGGCTGAGCGCCCCCCGCCGGCACGCTGGCCGCCGCGCCGGCCACCCATGAATTCGCCGAACAGATCGTCGAAGATGTCCGACATCGAGGAGGCGAAATCCGGGCCGAAGCCTCGACCGCCGCCGCCATGCTCAAATGCCGCATGGCCGAATTGATCGTAGGCGGCGCGCTTCTGCGGGTCCTTAAGGACCTCATAAGCTTCGTTGAGTTCCTTGAAGCGGACCTCGGCCGAAGTGTCGCCGGGATTGCGATCGGGATGGAATTCCTTGGCGAGGCGGCGGAAAGCGGATTTCAGCTCCTGCTCGCTGGCCCCCCGGGAAAGCCCGAGCGTTTCATAATAGTCGCGCTTGGACATGTTCAGCGCGGATCCTTCGGATTGGTGCAAGGCTGATACCCCATTTCTAGGGAAATAGCGTTGTTTTCGGCGCGGGGAAAGTGCGCGCCGACAACGAAAGCTAATGTGGAGAGGCTGTGGTATCGCCGCAAGGTGCAGGGAGCCACACAGGAAAAGCGATTGCTCTTATAGCGTTGGATGGCTGATTTGCCACGCTACTGAGGCGTTCCTGCGCGCTGCTGCTGCGCCTTTTCGTGGGTTGAAAACAAGAGCCCGGCACTAAGGCCGGGCTCGGTAGTGGTTTGGTGCGGCGGAACCACACCCTGTCAGATCAGGCCGACTTCTTCTTGTCGTCCTTTACTTCCTCGAAGTCGGCGTCGACGACATTGTCGTCGGCCGAAGCGCCACTGTCGGCGTCGTCACCATCGCCGCTGCCCTGCTGGGCGGCATAGATAGCCTCGCCAATCTTCATCGCAACCTGCGCCAGGGCAGTCGTTCCGGCCTGTACGCGCTCTGCGTCATCGGCCGAGATGGCTTCCTTGAGGTCGGCGATTGCCTTCTCGACGTCGGACTTCACGGCGGCGACGCCAGCGTTCGACCCGTTCTCGGAAAGCTGCTTTTCGGTGCTGTGAATCAGGGCTTCGGCCTGGTTCTTGGCTTCGATCAGCTCGCGCTTCTTCTTGTCTTCGGCAGCGTGCGATTCAGCATCCTTGACCATCTTGTCGATCTCGGAGTCGCTGAGACCGCCAGAAGCCTGGATGCGGATCGACTGTTCCTTGGCCGTCGCCTTGTCCTTGGCGGAAACGTGCACGATGCCGTTGGCGTCGATGTCGAACGTCACCTCAACCTGCGGAACGCCGCGCGGTGCAGGCGGGATGCCGACGAGATCGAACTGACCCAGCAGCTTGTTGTCCGCTGCCATCTCGCGCTCACCCTGGCTGACGCGGATCGTTACCGCGTTCTGATTGTCCTCGGCGGTCGAGAAGGTCTGGCTCTTCTTGGTAGGAATGGTGGTGTTACGCTCGATCAGACGCGTGAACACGCCGCCCAGCGTCTCGATACCCAGCGAAAGCGGGGTCACGTCGAGCAGCAGAACGTCCTTCACGTCACCCTGCAGAACGCCGGCCTGGATAGCGGCGCCGATGGCGACGACTTCGTCCGGGTTGACGCCCTTGTGCGGTTCCTTGCCGAAGATCTGCTTTACGATTTCCTGCACCTTCGGCATGCGCGTCATGCCACCGACGAGAACCACTTCGTCGATGTCGGCAGCCTTGAGGCCAGCGTCCTTCAGTGCCTTTTCGCACGGTCCGACGCGTGCGCGGTGATCGAGGTCGTCAACCAGAGCTCTCCAGCTTGGCGCGGGTGAGCTTCATCGTCAGATGCTTCGGACCGGAAGCGTCAGCGGTGATGAACGGCAGGTTGATTTCAGTCTGCGTGGCGCTCGACAGCTCGATCTTCGCCTTTTCCGCAGCTTCCTTCAGGCGCTGCAGAGCAAGCTTGTCGTTGCGCAGGTCGATGCCCTGCTCCTTCTTGAACTCGTCGGCGAGGTATTCGACCAGCTTCATGTCGAAGTCTTCACCGCCGAGGAACGTGTCACCGTTCGTCGACTTCACTTCGAAGACGCCGTCGCCGATTTCAAGAATGGAGATATCGAACGTACCGCCGCCGAGGTCGTACACAGCGATGGTCTGGGAATCTTTCTTCTTGTCGAGACCGTAGGCGAGTGCAGCTGCCGTCGGCTCGTTGATGATGCGGAGCACTTCAAGGCCAGCGATGCGGCCAGCATCCTTGGTGGCCTGGCGCTGGGCGTCGTTGAAGTAGCGGGAACGGTGATCACCGCCTGCGTGATCTTCTCGCCAAGCTTTGCCTCGGCGGTTTCCTTCATCTTCTGCAGGATGAAAGCGGAGATCTGCTGCGGAGAATAATCCTTGCCGTGGGCTTCAACCCAGGCGTCGCCGTTCGGACCCTTGACGATCTTGTACGGGACGAGATTCTTGTCCTTCTCGACGGTGGGATCGTCGTAGCGACGGCCGATGAGGCGCTTGATCGCGAAGAAGGTGTTGATCGGGTTGGTAACAGCCTGACGCTTGGCAGGCAGGCCGACGAGCTTTTCGTCATCGGCGGCGAACGCCACAACGGAAGGCGTCGTGTTCGCGCCCTCGGCGTTTTCCAATACACGCGGCTTGCCGCCCTCCATCACCGCCACACACGAGTTGGTGGTTCCGAGGTCGATGCCGATAACTTTTGCCATGGTGCTAATCCTCATCCTTCTGCGGCAGACCGTCCGGACCCTGGTTGTCCTGGCGTCCGGAATAACCGCAGCGCGATACAGCGCGCCGGTGCGATCCCCTATGGAGCATCCAAACGGTAAACGCGGCTTATATAAGATGGCTTTCTGTGCACGCAACGGGCTCGGTTTGTGCCCGTTGCGTAATTTTCGGCCCTAAGCCGCCTACATTCGCCGCCGCGAAGTGATCTTTCATACGCGGCTGCGGAAACATTTGTGAGCCGCCGTTAGCCGGCCGCTGGGGAACCATTTCCAGGCTGTGCATCCTGTTTGCGCTGGCCGCCCTTGGAAACAACAACCATCGCCGGGCGCAAAACGCGATCTTCAATCAGGTAACCGGGCTGATACACCTGAACGACGGTTCCAGATGCAACATCAGGCTGCTCGATCTCGGCCATTGCCTGATGCTGGTGCGGATTGAACGGCTCGCCTTCCGGATCAATGCGGCGAACGCCGTTGCGTTCCAGTACGTTGAGGAACTCGCGCTCGGTCATCGAAACGCCTTCCATCAGCGCCTTCAATGCCGGATCGGCGTCAGCGGCACCAGCGGGCACGGCGGAAGTTGCGCGCTGCAGATTGTCGCCGATCGACAGCAGATCACGCGCGAATTTGGAGATGGCATACTTCGCCGTATCTTCCTTGTCGCGCTCGGTGCGCTTGCGCAGGTTGTCCATTTCGGCATGGGCCCGCAGCAGGCGGTCGGTCAGGTCGGAAATGCGAGCTTCAAGCTCAACCACGGTTCCCGACGCTTCTCCGTTGCCAGAAGGGCGCGCAGCCTCGTTCTCGGGGCGTGCGTTCGGTTCGGGCTTGTTTTCGTCTTCAGCCATGATCTCTCCGCGACGTGCTTCTTTATCGGGGAAGCACCTTAAGAATGCGGGCCCGATATCAGGCGATGTATGGCAAAAATCAAGTCAACAGTCGGCTAACGAGCTTGGCGGTGTAGTCCACCATAGGAATTATTCGCGCGTAATTGATTCGTGTTGGACCGATAACGCCCAGCACGCCGACCACTTTCCTGCGCTCATCCTGGAACGGCGCGACAATCAGCGACGAGCCGGAAAGCGAGAACAGCTTGTTCTCCGAGCCGATGAAAATGCGCACGCCATCGGCGCTTTCAGACAGCCCCAACAGCTGCACAAGGTCGCGCTTGCGCTCCAGATCGTCGAACAGGTGACGGATGCGCTCCAGATCGTCCTGCGCGTTCACATCCTTCAGCAGATTGGCCTGACCGCGGACAATCAGGCTTTTGCGGTCGTCGATGGTGCCCGACCATTCAGCCAGTCCGGACTGAATGAAACGCTTGGTCAGCTCATCCAGCTCGGCGCGTGATGATTGGAGCTGCTGCTCAATACGCGCACGCGCTTCCGACATTGTCAGGCCGCGCACGTGCGCGTTGAGATAATTTGCCGCCTCGGCCAATGCTGAGGGCGGCATGCCCTTCGGCAGATCGACGATGCGGTTTTCAACTGTCTGATCCTCGTCAACCAGTACCACCAGCGCCTTGCCGGGCTCCAGCAGCACAAATTCAATGTGCTTCAGCCGCGTGACCTGCTTGTCGGCCAATACAACGCCAGCGCAATGGGAAAGCCCGGAGATCATTTCGCCGACATCGCGCAGCACGTCGTCCACCGTCGTCGCCTGGCGGCCCGCGATGTGCGCTTCGATCTGGCGGCGTTCGCGCGTATCGAGATCGCCGACCTCCAGCAGGCCATCGACGAAAAGCCGCAGGCCAAGCTGTGTTGGCAGGCGACCGGCTGAAGTGTGCGGCGCAACGATGAGCCCGAGCTGCTCCAGATCCGACATCACGTTGCGGATGGACGCCGGCGAAAGCGCCATCGGCAGCACGCGCGACAGATTGCGCGAGCCAACCGGTTCGCCGGTCTCCAGATAGGATTCGACGATCTGCCGGAGAATAGTGCGGGAGCGTTCGTTCAGTCGCGTCAGTCCGCTGGTGTTTTCGTTCATCGTTCGGGGTCGAACCTCAACCTGAAGGTTGTGAAGATTACGGACGCTGCATGGCCTTCGTCAAACGCTGTGGCGGTTTTGGTTGATGCCGGGCGGCCCCTCCCGTAGGTTCGGCCAAATTTCCTGCAACAACTCCGGTATGCCTGCCCATGCGCCCTTCTAAACGCAATCCCGACGAACTACGCCGCGTTTCAATTGAACGTGCGGTCTCCCGGCACGCTGAAGGTTCGTGCCTTATCAAGTTCGGAGATACGCATGTGCTGTGCACGGCTAGTCTTGAGGAGCGCGTTCCACCGTGGCTCAAGGGGCAGGGGCGTGGCTGGGTGACGGCCGAATACGGCATGCTGCCGCGTTCGACAACCGATCGCATGCGGCGCGAAGTTACTGTCGGGCATCCTTCCGGCCGCACGCAGGAAATCCAGCGTCTCATCGGGCGGTCGCTGCGCGCCATCGTTGATCTCAACAAACTGGGCGAGCGGCAGATTACCGTCGACTGCGACGTGATCCAGGCCGATGGCGGCACCCGCACCGCGGCCATCACCGGTGCCTGGGTTGCTCTGTATGACTGCATCCAGTGGATGAAGCTGCGCGACATGGTGAAGGATGACGTGCTGCGCGATCACGTTGCGGCCGTTAGCTGCGGTATCTATCGCGGTACGCCGGTTCTCGATCTGGATTACGCTGAGGATTCCTCGGCCGACGCTGACTCCAATTTCGTCATGACGGGAGCGGGTGGCATCGTTGAAGTGCAGGGCACCGCAGAAACGGTTGCGTTCAGCCAGGAAAGCTTCGACCAGATGATGGCGCTGGCGCGCAAGGGCATCGGCGAGCTGGTCGCATTGCAGAAGCTAACCGTCTCCTGACAATCCGGTGTATCGAGTGTGTGGCGACAACCTGAATGCTGATATGCAGTCTGACGGGTTTTTGCTGCCGCTCATGCGCTGCTTGAGAGCAGACACTAGAAACGCTAACCGCCGGGTCTGACCAAATGCGTCCCGCTGCCATCCTGGAAACTGTGCTCTATGCCCGCGATCTTGAGGCCATAGAAGAATTCTACCGCCGCGTGCTGGAGCTGGAGCCGTTTGCCAAAGAGGCCGGGCGCCAGGTGTTCTATCGTCTTGGCGATCAGGTGCTGTTGATCTTCAATCCCATCGCCACCAGCCGCGCCCCGGAAGAGGATGCGCCGCTGCCCGTGCCGCCGCATGGCGCTGATGGCGAGGGGCATGTCTGTTTTGCGGCATCGGGCGACGAAATCACCGATTGGCGCAAGCACCTCGAAGCAAGCGGCATCGCCATCGAAGCTGATTTCGAATGGCCGGGCGGTGGCCGTTCCATCTATTTCCGCGACCCCGCTGGCAACTGCCTCGAATTCGCAGAGCCGCGCATCTGGAGCAAGCAATGACCCGACGTCTGAAGCGCGGCGATCGTCTCGTCGTCGCGACTCACAATCCCGGCAAGGTCTGGGAGATCAACAAGCTGCTGGAGCCCTATGGTCTCGCTGCCGTTTCCGCTGGCGATCTGGGGCTTGAAGAGCCGGTCGAAACCGAAACGACGTTCGAGGGCAACGCCAGCCTCAAGGCGGTGTTTGCGGCCAAGGGTGCCAATCTGCCCGCGTTGGCCGATGATAGCGGCATTGAAATTGACGCGCTGGATGGCGCTCCGGGCGTCTATACCGCTGACTGGGCCGGGCCTGATCGCGACTTTTCCCTCGCCATGGAGCGGGTTAACCGCGAGCTGGTGGAGCGCCAGAACTGGCAGGGCGAGCCGCTGAAGGCTAACTTTATCTCGGTGTTGTGCTTGGCATGGCCCGATGGAGAGGTGCAGTTCTTCAAGGGCCGGGTCGATGGCGATATCGTCTGGCCGCCCCGCGGTGGCAACGGTTTCGGCTATGATCCGATGTTCGTCGCCGAGGGCCACGCGCAAACGTTCGGCGAAATGGAGCCGGCCAGCAAATATGCGATCTCGCACCGAACCCGTGCGTTCGACCACTTCAAGCGGGCTGTCCTTGACGACGCCGGCTGACGAAGTTGCGTTCGGCGTTTATGTGCACTGGCCGTTCTGCGCCCAGAAGTGCCCTTATTGCGACTTCAACAGCCACGTGCGCTTCGGCGGCATCGATGAAGCGCGCTTCCGCGCCGCCTTTCTGCGCGAGCTCGATGTCACCGCGCAGCGCATCGGTCCGCGCCGGGTGTCGAGTATATTCTTTGGCGGCGGCACGCCATCGCTGATGCAGCCGGAAACGGTTGCGGCCATCCTCGATCGCATCGCCGCGCTGTGGAGCGTGGACGCCGATGCGGAGATAACGCTGGAAGCCAATCCCGGCAGCGTCGAGGCGGATCGCTTTCGCGGCTTTCGCACCGCCGGCGTCAATCGCGCGTCGCTCGGCGTGCAGTCACTGCACGACGACATTCTGCGTTCGCTCGGCCGTATCCATTCTGTGGCGGAGGCAAAGCGCGCGATCGAGATTGCCCGCTCCACGTTCGATCGCTTCTCGTTCGATCTCATCTATGCACGCCCGAAGCAGCAGCCCGAGCAATGGCGCGAAGAGCTGCGCGAGGCGCTGTCCATCGCAGGCGGGCATCTGTCGCTCTATCAGCTCACGATTGAGCCCGACACGCCGTTCGCCAAGCTGTACGCGGCCGGCAAGCTGACGGTGCCGGATGGCGATGCCGCTGCGGAGCTCTATGCCATCACGCAGGAGCTGACGGCGGCAGTCGGGTTGCCGACCTACGAAATTTCCAATCACGCAGCGCCTGGCGAAGAAAGCCGCCACAACCTGCTCTACTGGCGCTACGGCGAATATGCCGGGATCGGTCCCGGTGCGCATGGGCGGCTGCATCTCAGCAACGGACACATCGGCACCAGCACGGAACGCCATCCGGAAACCTGGGCCAGTCTCGTTGAAAAGAACGGCCACGGCATCATCGAGGAAACGCCGCTTTCACCGTCCGAGCAGGCTGACGAAATGGTGATGATGGGACTGCGGCTGGTTGAGGGTATTGATCTCGACAGCCTGTGGCGGCGTACCGGGGCGCGCCCTGCTCCCGCCGTCATCGGCGCGCTGCTTGCAGATGGCATGATTGAGCGCGTTCCGGGCACTGCCAGCCGCATCCGGGCATCGGCTGACGGTCGCTTCGTTCTCAATGCAATCGTGCTACGACTGGCGATGAGCTTTTCCAACGATCCAGGCCTCCGCCCGGCAAGCCTGTTCCCACCCGCCGCTGAATAACGGATCCCCATGCGAAAGATGTACGACTGGATGATGCGGATGGCTGCCAGCAAGCGCGCACCTGCAGCGCTGGGCACGGTTTCGTTCATGGAAAGCTCGTTCTTTCCAATTCCGCCGGACGTGATGCTCATTCCGATGATCCTCACCAACCGGTCGAAGGCGTGGTGGTACGCCACCATCGCCACGGTCACGTCGGTGCTGGGCGGCCTGCTAGGATACGCGATCGGCTATTTTGCGTTTGAGGCAATCGGCAAGCCCATTCTGGCGTTCTACGGCAAGGAGCACGCGCTCGATTCATTCATTGCGTTCGTGCAGCAGTATGGCGTGCCCGCGATCATCATCAAGGGCGCGACGCCGATACCGTTCAAGGTTGTCACCATCGCGGCGGGTGTCGCGCACATGGATCTGATGGCGTTTATCGGCGCCAGCATCGTTGCGCGCGCGATGCGCTTCTATCTGGTGGCTGCGCTGCTCTATTTCTTCGGCGAACCCATCAAGCACTTTATCGAAAAGCGTCTGACGCTGGTAACGACGGTGTTTGTCGTGGTCTTGGTCAGCGGGTTCGTGGCTGTTAAATATCTGTTCTAGGCTATTTCCGCCGTGCGGCGCCTCCCGTTGTGGGCTGACACAGTCGGGATTGCCGGGCCCTTTGTCGAAGAGGCCATTTAGTTTCGCGTTTTGTGGTTCACGTCATTGAGGTCTCAAGCACGCCATGCCGCTGTCAGGATCAAATCCAGCCCGCAACACCGCCTATCAGTCTGGCGCCCTGGCGTTGCTGTTCGCTGCAGCGGCTATTCTCATCGCGTTGGCGTATGAGCACATCGGCGGCTATGCCCCGTGCGAGCTCTGCCTCATGCAGCGCTACGCTTTTTATGCTGGCGTTCCGGCGCTGTTTCTTGCGCTGGTGGCTTACAGCGCTGGCCAGCGCGCCGTTGCCGCGCTGCTGTTCGGCCTCGTGGGATTGGCGTTTCTCGGCAATGCGGGGCTGGCCGCGTATCACGCCGGTGTTGAATGGCGCTTCTGGGAAGGGCCCTCTGGCTGCACCGGCTCGCAGGAGCTGACGACCAGCGCAGGCAACCTGCTTGAAGCGCTGCAGCAAACGCACGTCGTCCGTTGCGATGAAGCTGCGTGGCGTTTCCTCGGCGTTTCGTTCGCGGGCTGGAACGTTGTTTGTTCTCTCCTCATCATGTGGCTGAGTTTCAGCGCCATGCGCAGGGCAGCGCGCGCTGCATAATTGTGCGCGCCTGTGGAAAAACTCGAAAGTTATCCACAGAACAAACGCTTGAGCGTCGCATCTCTTTGCGTTCAGCAACTGTCAAGCAAAATACCGTGGGTCTGACACGCGGCTGCCTTTCCGTGGTCAAAAAGTAACGGTCTATTACTCCTCGTTCGCGGAACACAGCGGTGACGAGTTGAGTTGAGCCAGCGAACAGCAAGTCTTGCGGCTTTAGAGCCCAACAGTTTCTCGGCGTAGCGAGAGCGAGTTGCAAGGCAGCGTGTGCGTGGCGTCAGCTTGAGTTGAGTTGAGTTGAGTTGAGTTGAGTTGAGTTGGTTGCGTTCGTGTCGTGTTGCGTATGTAGCGTCCAGTTGCGTCTCGGCTTCGTCAGTTGGTGTTTCGCGTCAATCTATTTGGGACCTCCCGCATCCCGTGAGTTGTGTAACGAGTTCAGTCGCGTTGTTCGTGAAGCGTAGCGTGCCAGCGTAATCAGTGCCCCGCGTTTCAGTATCCGGTTCGCGTCGAATGTCCCGTTAGTCCATTTCAGTACTGCGTAAGTAAGCGTTGCGTCTGTTGCGTTTTGTAGCGTCCCCGTTGCGTAAAATGCGTCTCTGCCATCCCCCCAGTGCGCTCCTGATCGAGCGTGCAACATAGCGGCGGACCACTCAAAGGCTTAGTTCGTGCGTTCCTTTGAGTGGTCATGCTCTCCAGCGGGTGAGCGGCAATGAGTTCAGTGCGGTTGCGTTGAGTGTAGTCAGTTCAAGTCAGACAGTGAGGTGTAGCGTGGTCGTTCAGTCGTCTGATTGGCGTTCTTTAGGTGATGTAATCGGCGATGTTCTCGTCGCTATCGGCAGCCCGTCGTCCTCGACGGACGGACCAATAGCGTCGGCGTCAACAAAGTAAGCACGCCGCGTACTCGGATCAGAGGGGGCAGCCCCTCAAACGAGATGGCAAGCATATCGAGCGCAGGAGAGTATCCAATCCGCAGTCGTGTCACATGAACTGGTTTCGCGTCGTGACGCATTGCTCTGTGTGCTTGCCGCCAATTTTCCGCCTCAGCGCCGGGGCAATGTAAGGGCGCGTAAATGAGGAGACGTCAAATGAGTATCCAGCACATCAATCCTCTGCAGTGGCATCAGGCGATGGGCGTTGCGCGCACGTCATGCGCTCGCTTCTTCCGTGATGGCGGCGCTCCTGCCGATGCGCTTCTTGCATTCGGTCTCAATGCTGATGATCGAACGGCGAACGACTGGAGCCGCGCGGTTGAGGCGATTGCCGAATCCTTGTGCGCAGCTCCGATGAAGCGCGCAGCCTAACGGCGGAAAGCGCAGCACCGGCATCCGGCTGATGTGCTGCATCGCGCACGAATGAATTCGTTTCCCCCCGAAACGATAAAGGCCCTGCGGTTCTCTCCGCCGGGCCTTTTTTGTTGGCAGCCAATTAGACGCGTGCGCATCGTGATGCCGGTCGCCTGTTACGGCAGCAGCTCGGTATCCCAATAGAGATAGTCTAGCCAGCTTTCATGCAGATAGTTCGGCGGGAACAGGCGGCCGTTGCGGTGAAGCTCAAACACCGTCGGCCGATATGGCGACTGGCGTGGCAGCATACCGATATCCTTCGGCATCGAATCGCTTTTGCGCAGATTGCACGGCGCGCAGGCGGCGACGACGTTATCCCAACGGGTCAACCCGCCGCGTGAGCGCGGAATGAGATGATCGAATGTTAGATCATCGCGCGAGCCGCAATACTGGCAACTGAAGCGGTCGCGCAGGAACACGTTGAACCGCGTGAATGCGGGATAAAGCGCCGGTTTCACATAGGTTTTGAGGGAAACGACGCTGGGCAGCCGGATCTCTGCGGTGGGGCTGCGAACGAAGCGGTCGTATTCGGAGACGATATTGACGCGATCAAGAAATACCGCTTTCACCGATTCCTGCCAGCTCCAGAGCGATAATGGATAGTAGCTCAAGGGCCGGAAGTCGGCGTTTAGGACCAATGCTGGAAAGCTGGCCGGAATGGCAGCGTGTGCATCCACTGTGGTTATGTCCTATCGGCGTTAGTTCGAATCGTCTCTCCTCGCGTGTTCGGCCGGAATACTAGCGATGCATATCAACTCTGTGAAGGTCTTGCCGAAAGTGTGATCAAGCGGCGATTTGAACAATGATAAGCCGCAGAAATCATGAGGGTTTCTTCGCTAGTAAGGCGCGGTCGGCCACCTTGTAATACGCCCACAAAAGATGCGCTGCGACGCCGCGCCATGGTTTCCAGCGCTCCGCGATGGCGAGTAACTCGTCCCGATTGGGACGGTTTTCGAGCCCCAGAGCGGCGCATGCGGATATCTGCAGGGCCAGATCACCGGCGGCAAAAGCGTCGGCACGCCCCAGGCAGAACAGCATGTAGATCTCAGCAGACCACGGACCGACGCCCGGCAGGGCAGTAAGTGTCGTGAGCAGATCGTCTTCGGGTAGGCTGCCTAGAGCGTCCAAGTCGAAGCCGTTTTCAATGGCGGTTGCAATACCGCGCAGTGTTTTGACCTTGCCCCGTGATAGCCCGACCTGACGCAGGTCATTGTCGCTCAACAGCAGGAAGTTCTGCGGCGTCACGGCCGGAGCGGTCGCCAGTTCGAGACGACCCCATATCGCTTGCGCCGCCGCCAGTGAAACCTGCTGACCGACGACAATGCGTGTCAGGCCGGCGAAGCCGGGCCGATAGTCCCGTAGGGGTGGATCGCCGGTCAGATCGTGGATGCGCCGGATATGCGGGCACTTGCGGCGCAAGGATCGAACGCCCTTTCGCATCGTTTCCGCATCGATGATTATTGAGGCTGTCCGGCGGTCAGGCATCGCTCTGCTTCGCTGCGGGGTATAATGACTTCCTGAGCCTAGGCACGCTGACCGTAACTTGCAAACGGGCACCTTAGGCGTGGTGGGGTGCTGCTTTCAGTGACGCCGTGATTTGTGCGCGCTGTTGTTTCCAGCGTCGTTGCCGCGATAAGCAGTGCTGCATGGTTTAACCGCAATCAAAATAGCTTGGCTTCCTGTATGCCATCCCGCGCCGTATATCGTTTCGCACCAAGTCCGAATGGGCCGCTGCATCTTGGTCATGCGCTGTCAGCGCTCACCGGCTTTGAGTTGGCTCGTCGGGCCAATGGATGCTTTCTGGTGCGCATCGAAGATATCGATGTGGTTCGCTGCAGACCGGAGCTGGTTGCGCAGGTGTTCGCTGATCTGGCTTGGCTCGGCATTGGGTGGGAGCAACCGGTGATGCATCAATCGCAGCGGTTTGATGTTTACGCTGCCGCTGCTGCAAAGTTGCGCGCCGAAGGCTTGCTTTACCCCTGCTTTGCTACTCGCGCCGAAGTACATGCGGCCGCAGTTCCCGACGCAACCGATCCAGATGGAGCTCCGCTATATCCAGGGCTGCACCGCCATTTATCGCATGACGATATTGAAGCGCGCATCGCGGCGGGGCAGCCGTTCGCGTTGCGGATCGATATGCAGCGGGCTGTCGCTCGCGCGCTCGAAATGCTGAACGGTGCGCCGCTGACATTCACGGAGTTGGGCAAGGGCGGTACGCGTACAGTATTGCCGGCGAACGCTGAGGCGTGGGGTGATGCCGTCATCGTGCGCAAGGACGTGCCGGCGAGTTATCATCTGGCGGTCGTCGTCGATGACGCTGCGCAGGGCGTTACGCATGTCACGCGTGGGCGGGATCTGTTCCACGCAACGGGCCTGCACCGGCTGCTGCAAGTACTGCTGGGGTTGCCAGAACCGCTCTATCACCACCATCGCCTGCTGACGGACGATGAAGGCCGCAAGCTGGCAAAGAGCGCGGGCGATATTGGTCTCGCCGCGTTGCGGGCGCAGGGCGTGACGGCTGCGGACGTGCGCCGGCTGTGCGGCTTTTGACGGCGCCCGACGCGGGAGTAAGCCAGTGCTCCAGTAAAATCTGAGAAACAGTGGCCTAAGCCAAGCTAAACACGTCAAAAAATACCTTGGTAAGTACTTTCTTAAGCGTTGTGCCTAAAAAATACATTGGCTTAGCGCCGCCACTCGGCCAAAGGCGATGCCAAATGTTAGCGTAACAGTCGAAGTCGTTGTCTAATAAAGCGAATAATGGCACGATGTTGGGTGTTTCAGTCTTTGCATGCTTTAGGTGTGCTGTTGCCGCTAGTGGCGCGTATGCAACTTGATCAATCACGGATTGAGAGGCACCGCGATGTTTCGAAGCCTTATTGCCCCGGCCAAAATCACCGTCGCCAGTCTGGCTGCGCTGCTGCCGTTGCACGCAGCGACCGCGTCGCGCGCGCGACGAGATGAACTGCCCGCCGTTGTCGAACCGGTACGCATCACAGCCGCCGACCATTGGACCCGTGTCACGTCGGTGCTCCGGAGTGCGATGCAGCGGCTTGAGCGGATCAAAAGCCTGCACCGGACCGCCGCCCAGCAGCTTGATTCCGTCGACTATGCGTTGACGCAGTTGCTGCATGATCTGCGGCCCGCGATGGCGCTGCCGACCGATGTTTCCGGTCTGCGCGCTGTGCTGGCGGAGGCTGAGCGACAGGGTGCAGCTCAGCGCTCGCGGTATCCGCGTCACGCCACGGCGCTGGCGGCCTGAGCATCTGCGGCAGCGTAGTGCTAGCTGCCGCGCTCACGGCTCAGTTCTGCGATGGAATGGAGCCGGTGGTGGCAATCTGATCGGCCGTAGAAACGCGCGTTGCCTCGAAGCTGGCGGGCGCTGTGTCGACAACGGCCGCACCGAACTGCTGCACCTCAAGCACGGCCAGTCCGCGTTCGCTCATGCCATCGGGGCGGAAGCGCACGATGCCATCGACGCCTGCAAAACCGTTGGCGCGGGTCAGATTGGCCTGCGTATAGCGTGCGCCCGGTGCGTTGCTGGCCAGCCCGATGGCAATGCCGATTGCGTCATAGGCAGCTGAGGCCATGCGCGGCGGCGCGGTGCCGAATGTCTTGGCGAAACGCTCCGAGAAGCCGCGCCATGCCGCCGGATCGGCGCTTGGATACCAGCCGCCGATAAACGCCTGCTCGCGGCTGATGGCGGGATAATCCCAGGCGCTGGTGCCCAGTAGTTTGACCTTGCGCGTGTCGAGGCCTGAATAGGCGATGACGGGGCCGATCTGCGGCAGCGACTCCTGCCCCGCAGGCAGGAACAGTGCATCGATCGGCGCCATTTGCGCTTCGGCGCCCTTGATGATCTCAACCAGCCGCTTTGCGGGTTCAAGCATGCCGTTAGGCGTCGGCGGATAACGCTCAATCGTAGCCACGACGCCGCCGTTGCGCTGGACCGAGCGCCGGAACGCCTCTTCGACAACCGAGCCATACGCGCTGTTGGGAATGAGGGCGGCGAAGCGGCGCTTACCCTTGGAAGCGGCGTACGAAACGATGCGTTCGGTTTCCTGCTCCGCCAAGAAGCTCAGCAGATAAACACCGCGACCGGCCACCTGCGAATTATTGGAGAAGGAAACAACCGGCACGTTGGCGCTGGCAGCAGCGGGCGCGACCCCGGTCACGGCGTCGGCCAGCAGCGGCCCGATGATGATCTCGGCGCCTTCCCGGATTGCAGCGTCGGCTGCGGCTCGCGCACCAGCGGCCGTGCCGCCGTCGTCCTTGGTGATGAGTTCGACGTTAGGGTCGTTCTGCTCAAACAGCGCCATCTCAGCGCCCTGCTTCATCCCCTTTGCGGTGGATGCCATTTCACCCATGCCGGCCAGCGGCAGCAGTAGAGCGATTTTTACCGGTGCACGGATCTGGCCCTGGCTGAGGCCGGGCGGTGGTGCCAGCGCTGCCGAAGGCGTTGCGCTGCCGCCCATGCCGCCGGTGGAGCAGCCTGCGAACAGAGTGGCCGCAAGCATCCCCAGTGCTGCAGAGGCAACCCCGCGGCCTGTCAGCCTTGCTCGCTGCACGCTGTTTCGCATCAGATGTGGCCCCGCATCTTAAGGCCTTCCGACGCCGCGTGTTGGTTTCTGCGGGCGGAAGGGTGTAACGACTCACAAGTCTTTGGTTAGCCGCTCGATTCGCCTGCGGGAAGTGCCGCTCTGCCACTATCGTGAACATTCGACCCCACCCCCAGGAAAGTGTCCTTTACCATGGCCGAATCATCCACCGATTTCAGTCATTTGATGGCCCGAGCCGGTGGAGAACTGGCGCGCCAGACCGCGCCGCCGTTGCCCGCCGGGCTCTATGCGGTGGCGACGCCTATAGGCAACCTGGGCGACATCACCCTGCGAGCGCTTGCAGTATTGGCCCGCGCGGACATCATCCTGTGCGAAGACACGCGCCATAGCCGCACGCTACTGGCGCATTTCGCGATCACCGCGCCGATGCGGCCCTATCACGAGCACAACGCAGCGCGGGAGCGGCCGCGGGTACTGGCGGACCTGGCGGAGGGCAAGCGCATAGCGTTGATTTCGGATGCGGGCACGCCGCTGATTTCCGATCCGGGCTGGAAGCTGATGCGCGAGGCCATCGATGCGGGGCACCACGTTGAAGCGCTGCCGGGCGCTTCGGCGCCGCTGGTTGCGTTGACGATTGCCGGTCTGCCAACCGATGCATTCCTGTTTGCCGGGTTCCTGCCGCCCAAGTCGGCGGCGCGGCAGACGCGCATCCGCGAGCTGGCTGGCGTTCCGGCGACGCTGGTTTTCTTCGAGTCGCCTACGCGGGCACCGGAAGCGATGGCAGATCTGGCCGCAGTGCTAGGCCCTCGGCCGGCGGCGTTGGCGCGCGAACTGACCAAGCTGCATGAGCAGGTGTTGCGCGGAACGCTCGATGGGCTGGCGGCAGAGCTGGCGGAACGGCCGGTGAAGGGCGAGTGCGTTATTCTGGTGGGCGCACCTGTGGTAACGGCAGCCACCGACGATGATGTCGTCGCTCATTTGCAGCGGGCGCTGGCGGACATGAGCCTGCGAGACGCCTCAAAGGCGGTTTCGGAAGCGTTGAATGTGCCTAAAAACCGCGTCTATGAGCTGGGCTTGCAGCTGCGGCAGAACGGCGGTGACGACGGCGCGGACGATGCGGAGAGCTAGAGCTGATGACACGGCGCCCGCACGCTTCGCCAGCGAATGCCGATGAAAGGCGCAAGCGGTTGCAGCGTGGGCGCTGGTCTGAGCTGTTGGCGGCTGCGGCGCTGATGACGAAGGGCTACCGGATCATCGGTCGCAATGTGAAGACGCGGGCGGGCGAAATAGACATCATAGCCGTGCGCGGCAATCTGCTGGCGTTCGTCGAAGTAAAGCGCCGGCCGACGCAGGAGGCAGCCGAGGCTGCACTCGGTGGGCGGCAGGCGCAACGTATCCGCAACGCGGCTGACTATTGGCTGGCACGGCGGCCGCGCTATCATCACCATGAGCAGCGATTTGATCTTGTGCTTCTGGTGCCACGGCGCTGGCCGCGCCATATACCCGATGGTCTTTGACCTTCCTCAGGGCGCATCCGTGTTTATGTTGCGCGCCGATTTTTGTGTTTGAACCCCATCCGGCCGCGCAGCAATCAAGCGGGGCTGGCCCAGAAAAGAGCTGGAACCATGCGCCTGCGTGTTGCCTGTCAGATGGACCCGATCGACCGCATCGACATTCGCGGCGATTCAACGTTCGCCATTCTGCTGGAGGCGCAGCGGCGCGGGCATGAGCTGTTCTATTATACGCCGGAAAATCTGTCGCTGCATGGCGATAAGCTGCTGGCGCGCGGACAATCCCTGAAGGTCGAAGACAAGATTGGATCGCACTACGAGCTATCCAATCCGCGCGTTGAAAATCTGCGCGACTGGGATGTGGTGCTGCTGCGGCAGGATCCGCCGTTCGACATGGCGTACATCACCACGACGCATCTGCTGGAGCGCATTCATCCCCATACGCTGGTGGTGAATAATCCAGCCGAGGTGCGCAACGCGCCAGAGAAAATTTTCGTGCTCGATTTTCTGGATCTCATGCCGCCCACGATCGTGACGCGCTCGCTTGAAGACGTGCAGGCGTTTCGGCGCGAGATGGGCGACGTGATCTTGAAGCCGCTGTACGGCAATGGCGGCGCCGCGATTTTCCGCCTCAGCCGCGACGATACCAACGCTGCTTCGCTTGTGGAGCTGTTCCAGACGGTGTTCCGCGAGCCGTTCATGGTGCAGCAGTATCGGCCGGAAGTGCGCGAGGGCGACAAGCGCATCATTCTGGTCGACGGCGAATTTGTCGGTGCAATCAACCGCGTGCCTGCCGCCAACGAAACGCGCTCCAATCTGCATGTCGGCGGCACGGCGAAGCCAACTGTTCTCACTGATCGCGAAGCGGAGATCTGCGCGCGTCTAGGACCGGAGCTGAAACGGCGTGGTTTGTTGTTCACCGGCATCGATGTCATCGGTCCATATCTCACCGAGATCAACGTCACGTCGCCCACGGGCATCCGGCAGGTGAAGGAATTTGGCGGTGCCGATATTGCGGCGCTGATCTGGGATGCAATTGAGAGCAAGCGCTCTTAATAGCGCTAGGCGCTGTGTTCTGGCCGGTGCGGGCAGAGGGAGTGCGCAAGGCTCCCGGTCGGTAGCACGCAACCCTGAAGCGTTACTGCTTCGGGCGCTTCTTTTTGCTGGTGCTACGCGATGCCTTCTTCGCGGAGGAAGATTTCTGCGCTGACGTTTTCTCGATCTTGGCCGCTGGCGCTGCCGCCGTTCCGCCCGCCTTTGTGGCGCTGTCTGCACTCGCAGTTGCAGGTTCCGGTTTTGGCGGCGGTGGTGGTGCCGAACAGGCGCGGAAGCGGCCGAGTATCAGTTCATCCGGCTCATAGGGCGTGCCGATAACTTCACGCGGATAATTCTGCAGCCGCGCGATCGGAAATGAAGTTTTCCATTCGTGCGTGCGAAAGCCGCTTTCCAGCAATGCGGATGCACGGGCCGTGCGGGCGCTGTTGCTTGGCGCGCCGAGTACGATGGCAATTAGGCGGCGGCCATCACGCGTGGCGCTGGCGGCGAGATTGTATCCCGACGCGCAGGTGTATCCGGTCTTGATGCCGTCACCGCCATCGAACGATGTCAGCAGCGCGTTGTGGGTGCCGATAGTGATCTTGCCGATGGTGGCCGATGTCAGCGCGTAGAGCGGCGCCTCTTCGGGAAAATCCTTCAGCAACGCCTGCGACAGCAGCCCCATGTCACGCGCGGTGGAAACCTGCTTTTCGGCGGGCAGTCCGTGTGGGTTGATGAAATGCGTGTGCGTCATGCCCAGGCGCGCGGCGGTCTGGTTCATCTGTTTGACGAACGAGGCCTCATCGCCGCCGAGTGTCTCTGCGATCGCAACGGCAACGTCATTGGCGGAGCGCATCATAAGCGCGCGCAGTGCATCGTCCAGCGTGATCTCACTGCCGGTTTTCATGCCCAGTCGCGTCGGCGGCATCTTTTGAGCGGCAGCCGAAATCTTGACTTTGGTGTCTTTCTTGGCGCGGCCCTCCTTGATGGCAGTGAAGGCCATATAGGCCGTCATCATCTTGGTGAGCGAAGCGGGATACCAGGGCTGGTCGATGTCCTCAGCGTAGAGAACGTGGCCGTCTTCGAAGTCGAATAGCAGCGATGATCCGGACGCACTCGCGGCCATTGCCGGCGCGGCGCAGCCCCACACTATCAGTGCGGCCAGAGAAATGATGCCTACGTCCCTGCGCAAGGCGCCCCGTTCCCTTTTGCATGCCGCTCCATCTGGCGAAGCTTGGAACGGCTAAATCTGTTTGCTTGTCGTGTCGGCACAAATATCGGCGACAGTCTAAGCCGTTGATTCTCCAGTCGCGGAGTATGAAGCCTTCGGCCTTGAATGTCAGCCCGCAAACCGCCATCAGGCGTTTTGGAGCCAGCCGCGTGGCCAATTTTCGTCACTACGATAAAGGACTTAGGTATTTCTGCTGGAAATTACGCACCGGGCACCGTTCGAATTCCATCGATAAATGTGTTCGCGGACAGTGGTGAGTGCCGATGCGCGCTGCGGTTCAAACACCTGTGGGCAAAAGGATCGACATCGCCCGATTATTTTAACCGAGCGACGGACTGAGCGCGCTCGCGGCGTTCTTATTTTGCTTCCCCCGGAGCAAGCGTCCAGAAGATGACGCGAACAAAGATATTGAGGAGATGATCATGAAGTATTTCGTCGCGATGGCCGCTTTGGCCGCCCCCCTCGCAATTGCAATGGCGCCTGCACCTGCCGAAGCCGCACCGCGCGATGGCTATCGTTGCCACATGACCAAGCAGGTCGTGAAGGGTAAGTGGGGTAAGAAGCGTACGAAGTGGGTGAAGGTGTGCCGCGATCATCATCGCCACGGCAAGAAGCCCGGCCCGCGCTACAACTATCGCTACGCGCGATAATCACTTGCACCCCTGGCACCATTTGGAGCCGGCCAGGCACCAATGGAACCGGGATGTACCATAGGCCAACAGACGCGGCGAAATGGCCGGTCTAAACAGGAAGTAGCTTTGAAATTCATCAGGGGATCCCTGTCCCCAGAATGCAAAGCTCTTTCGGGGTCTATTACCCGTCCGTAGCGCATCCTTGGCGCGCTACGGGCGGGCTTTTTTATATTTGTGGCAGCGCGGGCTGATCAGCGTCGGCGCAGCACGAACGCACATTCCTCAAGTGAGGTCAGGCCGCGCGCTGCAAAGTGCGGATGCGTTTCCATCACGTCGCGGCAGTCAATTTCCTGAACGTCGAACTCGGCGTCGTACAGATTGTGAACCTGCACGCGCGGTGTTGTGAACGGCGGCCCCGACATCTGCGCAGGGTCATATTCCAGCGTGATGATGAGCATTGGCGCGGTGGTGGGAACGATCTCGGCAATCTTTTCCGCATAGCGCTGCTGCATGCCGGGCGGCAGCGCGATAAGCGCGGCACGGTCGAACACGCCGGCTACATTGCGCAATGCATCCGACGGCATCTCGAAGAAGTCACCGCACCAGATCTCGTATGGGCCGGCGGACTTTACAGTGAACACGCCTTCCGTGCGGACGTCAGGTATCAGACCACGCTCGGCGAAAAACGCATCCACTGCCAGTTCGCTCAACTCGGCACCGATCACCCGGTGCCCCTGCTCCGCCAGCCAGACCATGTCGAGGCTTTTGCCGCACAGCGGAACGAATACGTCGGTTCCCGAAGGCACCTTCAGATCGGCCCAATGCTCCAGCAGCAGACCGTGATAGTCGGCCTGATGAAAGCCGATTTCCTGCTTCTGCCAGCGGCTGCGCCAAAAGCCGGGTTCCATGCGTTATGCCTCCGCAGAATTTGTGAGATCGCCGCGCCTGATTGTTCCGCAGATTAGCTGCGGTAGTCCGCGTTGATGTCGATGTAGCCATGGGTGAGATCGCAGGTCCACACGGTGGCCCGTCCGGTGCCGATGCCGATGTCGGCGCGCACGGTAATCTCGGGCTGCTGCATGTAACGCGACACTTCCTCTTCGCTGTAGCTCGGTGCGCGTTCGCCTTCGGATGCCACCTGGATGTCGCCGAAGCTGATCGACAGCCGGTCGCGATCGGCTTCCTCGCCGGATTTGCCGACGGCCATGACAACGCGGCCCCAGTTGGCGTCCTCGCCCGCGATGGCGGTCTTCACCAGCGGAGAATTGGCGATCGAAAGCGCGATGCGTTTGGCGGCAAGGTCAGACGCCGCGCCTTCCACTTCGACGGTGACGAATTTGGTGATGCCTTCGCCGTCCTTGGCCACCAGAATGGCGAGTTCGCGCAGCAAGTCGTGCAGCGTGGCTGCAAAGTCTGCAAGTCGCGGATCGGCGGCATCGGTTATGCGCGGGCAGCCACGCTTTTCCGCTTCGCCGGTCGCGAACACCAGCAGCGTGTCGCTGGTGGAAGTGTCGCTGTCCACCGTCACGCAGTTGAAGGTCTCGTCAGCGCTTTTGGAAACGAGCTTCTGCAGTGCCGGAGCGGCGATCGGTGCGTCGGTGGCTACGAAGCACAGCATGGTCGCCATGTCGGGCTGGATCATGCCCGCGCCTTTGCACATGCCGTTGATGACAACCTCATGCCCGTCGATGCGTACGGTGCGGGTTGCCAGCTTGGGGAACGTGTCGGTGGTCATGATCGCGCGGGCGGCATCGGGCCAGGTGTCTGCACGCGTCGAGGCGGCGAGCCCCTTCAGCAGATGTGCAAACTTGCCGGCTTCCAGCGGCTCACCGATCACGCCGGTCGAGGCGATGAAAACTTCGCCGGGTGCGCAGGAAACAGCATCGGCTGCAGCGTCGGCGGTAATCTCAACTGCTTCGCGGCCCTTCTTGCCGGTGAACGCGTTGGCGTTGCCGGAATTGACCACCAGCGCGCGCGCGTTGCCATGGCGCAAGCCTTCAGCGCACCAGTCGACCGGAGCGGAGCGGGTTTTGGAGCGGGTTAGAACGCCAGCCACGGTCGTTCCCGGAGCAAATACGGCCAGCAGCAGATCGGTGCGGCCCTTGTAGCGAATGCCGGCCTCGGCGGTGGCAAATGCAACTCCCGGCACGTCCGGCACTGCGGGCAGGCTGGCGGGCGCGAAGGGCGAGACGGGGGCGGGTTTACCCATGGTTGGCTCCAAGGCGGATGAAACGGCTTTCAGCGCCGCCACGTTTTTCAGGTTCGTTTGAAGCGAGTGTGTCGCTTGCCGGCGCGGTTTATCACGTGATCGCGCCCCGTTCGAGTGGGGTGGCGCGTGGTGGAGGCTCTGTAACGTCGCCCGCCTCAGTGCAAATCCCGCAACCGCGCACAGGGCAAGCTGATAGCCGGGGCTCAAACGCAAATCGGGCCGCCTGTTTCCAGACGACCCGATCAACTGCAGCAAGCCAGTCAGGTGGAGGACCGCTCCGCCACCTGCAGCCGCTTACTTCTTTTCTTCTGCAGGTGCGGCAGCCGGAGGCGGCGAGACATCGTTCTTCCGGGCTTCTTCCTGCTGCTTGCGAGCGGCGGCGAGTGCCTCCTCGCGCTTCTTGGCGTGCTCTTCGACCGTCTTTTTGATTTCCGGGTCGACGTACTCGATCTTGGCCTTGTTGCGCAGGTCCGAAGACTTTTCCTGTGCCTTATGGATGGCGAGCGAGTTGACGATGTTATCGCGTACCTGCTCGAACGTCGGCGCAGCCTTCTTGCGGCGGTCTTCCAGCTTGATCACGTGCCAACCGTAGGCCGTCTTGATCGGTTCGGAGATGTCGCCAGCCTTCAGCTTCAAGATGGCGTTCTCGAACTCCGGCAGCATCTGGCCGACACCGAAATAGCCCAGGTCACCGCCATCTTCCTTGGAAACGGGGTCGATGGAGTTTTCCTTGGCCAGCTTGGCGAAGTCCTCGCCGCCTACGACCTTGGCGCGAATTTCCTTGGCCTTGTCTTCGCTGTTCACCAGAATGTGGCGAGCCGAGAATTCTTCCTCAGGGCGCATCTGCTTCAGGCGGGACAGATAGATTTTCTTGGCCTCTTCCTCATCGACAGCACCCTTTAGAGACTTCTCAAAGTACTGCTCGCGCAGGGCGCGCTGGTTGAGATAGGCCATGTAGTTCTTGAACTCGACCGTCTCGTCCAGTTTCTCAGCCAGCGCTGCATTGGCGAACAGCGTGTTGTCGATCAGGTACTCGGCCAGGGCGCGACGCTTGTCGTTTTCCGGCAGCGAGTTCAGCTCCGAGCCGATTTCTTCCTCGGCCAGTTTCAGCTGTGACTGGGTGATCGGCTTGCCGTCGATTGTAACAACCACTGCGTCGACAGCCGCTTCCTGCGCGACAGCGGCCGGGGTCGGCAGTGCCAACAGAAGAGCAGCGCCAAAGGCCAGTCCGGTCGCAATGCGCATATTCGAAATAACTCGATGCATGTTTGATCTCTTGATTTTAGCTGGCTGGCTTGAGACTCGCCTTCAATATGATGGCAGGCCCCAGTTAGACAGTTAACGGGCCGTTCGGCCCGGTCCGGGCCCATGGATAGTGGGCGAGTTAAAGGCTGCCAAGTTAAGAATTGGAGAGATGAGGACTGATTTTTCCGTGATTAAAGGGGCGCTGCCACGGTTTCCAATGCGTTGACAAGCCTATGGTGCGGTCCTTATCTCTCCCCCGGCGACCGAACCATTTGCGTCCGAGGCGCTTCTAGACGCATGCCGTGTGTGTGACCTTACCAGTGTGGAATCCGGCGCGCCTTTAACAGGGCCCGCGGATCAGCGCCGATAAAGCCCGTCAACGGCAGCAAACCCAATACCTCCCGGTCAAGCCCGGCAATAGGGAATTCTGCGAATGCTTTCGACGATTGGTGGATTTGCGGCAAAGATTTTTGGGTCGTCAAATGAGCGTCGCGTAAAGGGTTTCCGTTCGCGCGTCGAAGCGATCAATGCGCTCGAAGATGAGCTGACGGGCCTGACCGATGACGAGCTCAGGGCGCGGACGGTATTGTTCCGCCAGCAACTCGCCGATGGCACGGTCACGCTTGATGATCTTCTGGTGCCGGCATTCGCTACCGTTCGCGAGGGCGCCAAGCGCGCACTCGGCATGCGCCATTTCGATGTGCAGCTCATTGGCGGCATGGTTTTGCATGAAGGCAAGATCGCCGAGATGAAGACCGGCGAAGGCAAGACGCTGGTTGCCACGCTGCCTGTGTATCTCAACGCGCTCACCGGCAAGGGCGTGCATGTCGTTACCGTCAACGACTACCTCGCACAGCGCGACGCCGAGTGGATGGGCAAGGTCTATGAGTTCCTTGGCCTGACCGTTGGCAACATCGTGCATGGCCTTGACGATGAAGAGCGCAAGACCGCCTACGCCAGCGACGTGACCTACGCCACCAACAACGAACTGGGCTTCGACTACCTGCGCGACAACATGAAGATGGATCGTGAGGAGATGGTCCAGCGCGGCCATTTCTACGCCATCGTCGACGAGGTGGACTCGATCCTGATCGACGAAGCGCGTACGCCGCTCATCATTTCAGGTCCGCTTGAGGATCGCGCTGAGCTGTATCAGGCCGTCGATGACATCATCCCCAAGCTCGTCGCTGAAGATTTTGAGCTCGACGAAAAGCAGCGTCAGGTTTCGCTGACCGAAACGGGCAACGAGCGCGTCGAGGTGATGCTGGCTGAAAAGGGCCTGATGACCGGCTCGCTCTACGACATCGAGAATGTCACGCTGGTCCATCACATCAATTCCGCGCTGAAGGCCCACAAGCTGTTCCTGCGCGATCGCGATTATATCGTGAAGGGTGGCGAGGTCGTCATCATCGACGAGTTCACCGGCCGCATGATGCCGGGACGTCGCTATTCCGAGGGTCTGCATCAGGCGCTGGAAGCCAAGGAGCGCGTCGAGATCCAGCCCGAAAACCAGACGCTGGCTTCGATCACCTTCCAGAACTACTTCCGTCTGTATGACAAGCTTGCCGGCATGACCGGTACGGCTGCTACGGAAGCTAGCGAGTTCCTCGACATTTACGGTCTCGACGTCGTTGAGATTCCGACCAACGTTGTCGTGCAGCGCGCGGACGAAGACGACGAAATCTATCGCACGGCCGGCGAGAAATACGCAGCCATTGTGCAGACGATTGCCGACTGCTGCCGCCGTGGTCAGCCGATCCTTGTCGGCACGGTGTCGATCGAGAAGTCCGAGCAGCTTTCTGAGTTGCTGAAAGACAAGAAGTACATTCAGGAGCTTGGCCGCAAGGCGCTGGCGCAGGCTGAAAAGCTGAATGGCGCCAAGGAGCAGGAATACAAGGACTACTTGACCGAGATCGGCAACTATCTGGTCAACGCGGCTGCGCAGGCCAAGGGCAACGCATCGCCAATCCCGCACAAGGTGCTGAACGCGCGCTATCACGAGCAGGAGGCCGGCATTGTTGCGCAGGCCGGTGCGCCGGGTGCTGTCACGATCGCCACCAACATGGCTGGTCGCGGTACCGACATCCAGCTGGGCGGCAACGTTGACGCCAGCGTGAAGGATTGGATTGCCGCTGAGCGCGAGCAGGGTCGCGAGCCCGACGCCGCTGCCACGGCCGCCAAGCGCAAGGAACTGCAGGCCCAGATGGCCGAACGGAAGACGAAGGCACTTGAGGCTGGCGGTCTTTATGTTCTGGCCACCGAGCGCCACGAGAGCCGCCGCATCGACAACCAGCTTCGCGGCCGCTCCGGCCGTCAGGGCGACCCTGGCCGTTCGAAGTTCTACCTGTCGCTCGAAGACGATCTGATGCGCATCTTCGGTTCCAACCGCATGGACAGCGTGCTGAAGACGCTTGGCCTGCAGGAAGGCGAAGCCATCACCCATCCGTGGATGAACAAGTCCCTGGAGATGGCGCAGAAGAAGGTTGAGGCGCGCAACTTCGACATCCGCAAGCAGATCCTGAAGTACGACGACGTGATGAATGACCAGCGCAAGGTCATCTTCGATCAGCGTCTCGACATCATGGGCGAGGAGGATGTCTCCGAGACCGTCAAGGAGTTGCGCCACCAGCTCGTTGCAGAGCTTGTCCGTCGTTACATTCCCGAGACGGCCTATGCCGAGCAGTGGAATACGAAGGGGCTGCGTGAGGCGATCAACGGCGTATGCGGGCTCGATCTGCCGATTGAAGATTGGGCCAACGAGGAAGGCATCGCCGATCAGGAAATCTCCGAGCGCATCCTGAAGGAAGTCGACGAGAAGGCTGAGCGCAAGGCAGCTGAGCTGGGCGACGCGAACTTCCGCCAGATCGAAAAGATGGTGGTGCTGCAGACGCTGGATCACCTCTGGCGTGAGCACCTCGTAACGCTGGAGCATCTGCGTCAGGTGATCGGCTTCCGCGCCTATGGCCAGCGCGATCCGCTGAACGAGTACAAGAGCGAAGCGTTCGTGCTGTTCGAGGCCATGCTGGCCAATCTGCGCGAAGCGGTCACCGGCCAGCTGATGCACATCGAGCTTGCTTCACCGGATTCAGATTTCATGCAGCCGGCTGAGCTGCCGGAAATGCATGCCAGCCACATGGATCCGTTCTCTGGCATGGACGAACTGGCGATGGCTGACGCGGCTATCGAAGGCGGCGCACGTGCCCAGTTTGACGAAAGCGGCGAGCGCCGGCCTCCGTTGCAGACCCGCCGTGCCGCCGGAGATTTCGATCCGGCCGATCCGGCAACCTGGGGACGCGTGGCGCGCAATGCGCCTTGCCCCTGCGGCTCCGGCAAGAAGTTCAAGCACTGCCACGGTCGCGAGTAGCACTTCGCCCAACCGGATTGCTCAAACAAAAGCGCCCCAGATCTACGGTCTGGGGCGCTTTTTTATTCCAGCGCGGCTAACTAATAAAATAGATTATCTAAATCATGCATATTGCTGATTTTAAACAGCAAATTCTATTATTTTGAGTGTCATGCTGCCTCTCGCAGCAGGCCGTCTAGGTCTAGCCGTCGGGTGAACATGCTGAGGTGCCCGGCTTCATCACGCGGCCAGTCGGCGGGCTCGCGGTCCCAATACAACTCGACGCCGTTTTCATCAGGGTCGCGCAGATAGAGCGCTTCGCTAACGCCGTGATCGCTGGCGCCATCCAGCGGCACGCCAGCTTCGATCAGTCGGCGCAGTGCGTCGGCCAGTGCGGCGCGCGTAGGATACAGCAGCGCGACGTGGAAGAGGCCGGTGGTTCCCGGCGGTGGCGGCAGGCCACCCTTGCTCTCCCAGGTGTTCAGGCCGATGTGGTGGTGATAGCCGCCGGCCGAAATGAACGCAGCCTGGTCGCCGTAGCGCTGCGTCAGTTCCAGGCCCAGCACACCGCAGTAAAACGCCAGGGCGCGATCGAGATCGGAAACCTTCAGGTGCACGTGGCCTATACGGACGCCGGCATCGACGGGCTTGGGCGTGATTTGCGGTTCTAGCGGCGTGGCCTGCGGGGGCGCATTTGCTGTCATGGGAACTCCGGCATTGGCGTTGCGGCTCGCACTGGTGCGCGGATGCGTAAGGAGAACGCGCAGCTTATCTGCGAACCAAGCCTAATGCTCATGTGGGTGGCGCAGCGGCGATTTCCAGCGCGCACGTCAAAGGTTCGGCTTGCGGCTTAGCTTCGCGCTGGGCCGTAGGGGGAGCAGCGGCCGCGCAGGTCTATCTTCGAGATGATATCGAGATCGGCCACTTCCGCTTCAAACTCCGCCAGCGTGAACAGCCCGAAGCAATCCATTGCGCCGGGGGCGGGGCCTGTTTCGGCAACGAGGCGGCGGGCCAGAACAACCGACGCAATCGCCGGAACATAGGGGCCGTCGTTGTTGCGTGCGATCAGATGCCAGGCGCGGGTTATGCGCGAACGCGGGTCGCGGCCCTCAATGCGGACGAACATGCCGCCAGCATCGCTGCCAAGCCAGTGCAGACGGCGCTTCAGCCACAGCAGCGGTTTGGCCAGAGGCGCAAGCGACCGGACGATGCCGAAGCGTGCGGGCCACGACAGTGCCCAGAACCCGAGATGATAGGCGCTGACTTCCAGCCCGGCGGTGAAGCGCACGCTGGCGATGCCGGGCAGATGGCGCGGAAACAGCTCCAGATCCGGCACATCGACGTCGCACATCCAGCGGCGCCCGATCAGAGGAAACGTGTAGCGGGACAGGCCTTGCCAGCCATACCGTTTGACGGCGGCATGGTCTCGGCGCGCTTCAAACGGCTTGCCAGCGGCGCCGATGATGGAGCGTGTGGTGGCGAGGCCCGGATCGAAGGCGTTGCCCGGCGAGATGCCGATATGCACTTCGTCGAGATGGCGCAGGCCTTCACTGAGTTGCAACACAACGGCCGATGACAGTCCGGGCACAGAGCTGGCGCCGGATATTACGCACACGCCTGCTGCCCGCGCCGCTTCATCAAGCTGGGTTATGCCGCACACAAACTCTCTTGCGTCGGCCAGGTCGATGTAATGGCAGTGTGCCGCGATGCACGCGCGCGCCAGTGAGTAATCCTGCTGCTGGAATGGGCCGGATGCATTGATCAGCACCGTTGGCGCAAGGGCACGAATGTCGTCGGCGGTGGCAGTCTGGGCATCGAGCACTGTGGAGCTGATGCACTGGCCAGCTGCACGGGTAAGCTTGTCTGCGCAGGCTTGCGCCTTCGCGCTTGAGCGCCCCGCAATAATGATGTTTAGCGCGGGATCGCGCGCGAGCCGTTCTGCAACCTTGGCGCCAAAGGCTCCATAGCCACCGACAATTACGATGCGGTGGTTGCTCGTGCCGCTGCGGCCTGCACCGGACACAGCGTCTGTTGTATCCGGTGCGGCAGCGTTTTGCGGTTGGGGCCTATCGTTCACGGTAAACTGCGGGATCAGGCTTGCTTGCCGTCGCCAACGGGATCGCCCGCCGTTACGGCCGGAGCAGCGACAGGCGTCGCGTGCTTACCTTTTGCTCCATCATCGCTGGATTTGTGGGCTCCGGAGATGCGGTCTGACAATGCCATCAACAGGCCGGACACAACAAACACGACGTGGATCGTAACCAACCAGAACAGATCGCGATCCGATACAGTGTTGACGGACATGAACTGCTTCAACAGCTGGATGGCGGAGATAGCGACGATCGAACCCAGCAGCTTGATCTTCAGTGCGGTGAAATCAATCGTGCCCATCCACTCGGGCCAGTCGCGGTGCTCGGAGTGGTCGATCTTCGACACGAAATTCTCATAGCCGGAGAAGATCACGATGATGATCAGCGAGGCGGTCAACGACAGATCGACCAGCGCCAGCAGCCCGAGGATGACCTGCGACTCCGTTGCGGTGAACGCGGTGGCGGCAATGTGCACCAGCTCGGCAATGAACTTGATGAGCAGCACGATGAGCGCCAGCGAAAGGCCTAGATAGAACGGCGCCAATATCCAGCGGCTGGCGAAAATGACTGTTTCGATAATGCGTTCGATCTGCTGCGGAACGGGGCGCGTCATGTGTCAATTCCGATGGTTGCGATTGCTGGGTATGTATCGCACGCGTGCGGAAAACTGCGCAAGTAAAGCTGGATGAGCGCGCATTGTCAGCGTGCGGCATCTTCAGCGGAAAGCTTGGGACATGAGCGCTTCGGCAGCTAAATGGGCGGTTCCAGTTTGTGACGGGGTCGAAAAAAACGCCCTGGATCGTTTTGATCCAGAGCGTTTTTGTCGTGCCGATCGATCCCGCGTGTGCCGCGCGGGCAATCGTGGGTGGTGGTGCTTTAGTTGTTGAAGCTCACGCTCTGAACTTCGTTCCAGCGGCGATGCTCACCGGAGCTGGCGTGTCGGGTTTCGCCAACGACGCTGGAGGTGCGGCGAGAGCTTTTGCTCGAACGCTTCTTCTTTTTGGTCGCCGATTTCTTCTTCTTCGGCGCGCGTGCCTTCTCGCGCTTCGGCTCTTCAAGCTTCAGGGCCGTCTTGTGAGCGATCTGCTCGCGCAGGTCGGCATACTTGCGGCAGCTCGGCAGGGCTAGCGAACACTGCAACGGCTTGCTCAGCAGCGGGCTGATGCCTTCGCGGGACGTCTGCGGCGCAAGCTGCAGCTCGAAGTTGTCGCCGAGGCGGTTGGCGATCACCCGGGAAGCGGTTGGGCCGGTAAAGTAAGCGGCCGGACCAGAGATAGACGCCGTCTTGATCTCGGTCGTCTGCGGCTTCACCTGCGGCTGCTCAGCAACGCGCTTGTTGATGTGAGACAGATCCGCGATGACCTGTTCCGTTTCGGGACATACCTGGAGCGGGCCAGGGTTAACGCCTTCAAGGCGGTCCGAGGCTGAAACAGTGTAGCGCAGGCCGCAGACGCTGACGCGCGGCGGGCGTTTGGTGCGCTCGAAGAGGTCGTAGCCTTCCTTCAGGTTACGCCAGAAGCCCTGCCACTTTGGAGCATCATACTTGGCGAAGTTCTCCTCCGTCATGCGGAACGGGAACACGTGCACGGGGATGTGCGACTGGCCGCCTTCTAGCGCCTGGGTTGCAAGCTTGTGGATTTCCTTGCTGGATGCATTCGTCATTGCGAAGCAGCCGACGGATGAGCATCCACCGTGGATCAGGATGTACGAACCGGAACGAAGGTTGATTTTATCGAACGGATTTGGATACCCGAGGTTAAGCGACCGCGGCCAGCGTGGGCCCTTGTGGTAGCTCTGCTCAAGGTTAATCGTGTAGAAGCCTTCGGGCGCCTGCTTGTCACCTTCCTTAAGCTTTGGCCCCAGTTTTCCGGACCAATAGCAAATCGGATAGGTGGCGAAGAGGCTGTAGTTGCCGTTCTCATCGCCCGCCCAGATCTCCATCTCGGATTCCGCCTTGAAGAAGCGGAAGAAGAGCGGCGTGTCGGGCGTGATTTTGGCTTCAGAAAGACGTTCATCGAGGCGGTTGAGGTCAGGCGTGCCTGGAAGCGGCAGTTTACCTGACTTGTTCGCCCGCTTGCGCTCAGTGCGCAGCTTGTCGATTTCCGTCATATCCAATGAATACGCCGGCGCGGTCCCGGAAGGCCCTAGGATGGCGACGGCAGCGCACACGGTAAGAGCAGCGCGCTTGATGTAAGCGATCGACTTCGTCATGCCGTCGCTTTTGCAGGGTGCGTGCCAACGGCGACTTCGCCGATGCTTTCGCGGCGCGCACGAATTGTTTCAGTATTGGTCAGCATATTGAAACTCTCTTACTCTTCTTCTGCTGGCGTTGACGGGCAGGTGAAAAATTGAGGCGTTAATGTCAACTGCGACTCACGTCGCAGGGCAGTTAACCTCAATGGGCGCACCGTCGCCCGCATCCCCATTTCCGGGCTTGATCGCGTACCGTCCATCGCAGACGCTCACGATCGGTGGGACACCATCACGCAGGAACGCGTCGTGCCCTACCTTGAGTTGCCGCCAGAATCCGTTGTTCGGATTCGACGCATGCAGTGACATATTTGTCTCTGTCATGCGGAACGGGAACGCTTGTACCTGCACGTGCTTTTGCCCTGCCGAGAAGGCAGAGGTCAATAAGGACCAAATTTCATCAATAACGCGATTAGTCATCGCATAACATCCGATGGAACGGCAGTCGCCGTGAACCATCAGAAACGATCCTGTCCGTCCGTGGCTCCGATCGAAAGCATTCGGATAACCAAGATTGAACGACAGGTGATACTTGCTGTTGGGGTTCAGCGACGTCGGCTCGACTGTGTAGAACCCCTCGGGTGCCTGCTTGTCTCCTTCCCTTTTCTTGGGGCCTAATCCGCCTGACCACATGCAGACCGGATAGGTCTCGAACAACTCGTAGCGGCCGTTGCGGTTCATCCACACTTCAAGCTCGAAGTCGCGTTTGAAGATGCGGATGAAAATGGGGGCGCCAAGTTCCATCCCGCGGTCGGCGAGGCGCTGTTTCAGATTTGCGGGATCGGGTGTGCCGGGCAGCGCTGCGCCGCTGGAATAGGTTGCCCAGTGCTTGGCTTTGCGCGCGTAGATCAGCTCATCTTCAATAAGAGGATAGATCTGCGGCCAGAATAGATAGCCAACACCTGCAATGACGGTGGCGAGCACCGCGATAAAGAGAAGTACTGAGCGCCAACGGCTTTGCTTGCGACCAACCATCAGCGCAACATGCCGATGTTTTCATGCTGGCGCAACGTGACGTCGGACATGACGCGATACGTCGAGGCAGCCGCAGCATCCATGGTTGGCGCTGGCGCGTTCAGCATCTCAGGGCGCAGGGGAAGTGCTGCCGGTTTCGGTCGGAGCATCGACAGGAGGACCACCGAGAGCGAAGGCCGGTGCCAACGTGGCGTTGCCGCGCGTTGCGGGTGTTGGCTTCGGCGGCGTCACGGTAGCATAGAACTGACGTGTCTTCGGCCCCGGCGCGTGAATGCGCTCCTCAGCCACCTGCTGCTCATAAGGCCTTGGCGTAAAAGGCTCAAACTGCGGCCGATAGAACGGCGGGCAGGCTGCATCGGGTTGTACGGAAGCGTTGGGCGCGAACTTCACGTTGACGACATAGCGGCGCTCGCAAACGGCCACCGATGGCGGCATGCGATAGCGCTCGAAGAAGTCGTGGCCCTGCTGCAGCGTTTTCCAGAAGCCCATGTTGGGGTCACCGGCATGGCGAGCGAGATTCTGCTTCGTCATGCGGAACGGGAACGCGTGCACTTCAAACGCTTCCTGCCCGCCGCGCAGCGCCTCACGGGCGATGACGTAGATCTCTTCCATCAGCGCGTCGGTCATCGCATAGCAGCCGACGGACTTGCACTGTCCGTGCACCATCAGCGCGCTGCCTGTGCGGCCGTGGGCGCGATCATAGGCGTTCGGGTAGCCGAGATTGAAGGCTAGGTAATACTGCGAGTTCGGGTTCATCTGGCTGTTGCTGACCCGATAGAACCCTTCCGGCGCCTGCTTGTCGCCGGTGGCGCGCTTGGGACCGACGTTGCCGGACCAGTTGCAGATTGGATAGGTCTTGAAGTGATAGAAGCGGCCGTCGTCGCGCGCCTTCCACACTTCCAGCTCCGACTCTTCCTTGAAGATGCGCACGAAGATTGGCGCGCCGGCATCCATGCCCTTGCGGCCGAGCATCGACATGGTCTCGGTGCTGATAGGCGTCTCGCCGCGCGAGAGCTCGGTCATAGAAGGGCCGCTGCAGCCCGCGAGCAGACATGCCCCCGCGACTGCCAAAATGGCCGGAATTAAGCGAAGCCGCGTGGCGGCAACACCAAGGTTGATTGAACGCATACGATGTGCCCCTGGCGCACGATGCCCAACCATCGATCCCAAAACCTTAAGATTTGATTAACGTTACTGAATCATTAGCAGGACAGTTATTAGCATCCCGCCGCGGCGCATGTCTGTGTCTAGCTGCACGATGCGACGCAAATTTGGCGCGGGCGACTGCTCAAGCGCTGGCGTCGCCCGCTAAGCCATTAAAGGGATTGGCCAATTTCCATAAAGCGGGCATGGCGCTGGCGCCGAACTTCCGCTGGGGATTTGCCTTCGAACTCCGACAGCGAGCGCTCAATGGCATCGCCCGTTGCCTTCATGATCGCCGCGCGATCGCGGTGAGCGCCGCCGATCGGCTCGGTGATGATGGCGTCGATCACGCCGAGCTGGTCGAGATCCTGCGCGGTGATCTTCATGTTGGTAGCGGCATCGATAGCCTTGGCGGAGTCGCGCCACAGGATTGATGCGGCTGCTTCCGGCGACGCTACCGTGTAAATCGCGTGTTCCAGCATGAGAATGCGATTTGCGGTTGCAATCGCGATGGCGCCGCCCGAGCCACCTTCGCCAATCACAACCGAAATCAGCGGCACGCCAATGGCGAGGCAGCAATCGGTTGAGCGGGCGATGGCTTCGGCCTGGCCGCGTTCCTCAGCGCCAACGCCGGGATAGGCGCCTGCCGTGTCGATCAGCGTGATGACCGGCATGTTGAAGCGCTCGGCCATTTCCATCAGCCGGACGGCCTTGCGGTAGCCTTCCGGCCGCGCCATGCCGAAGTTGTGGCGGATGCGGCTTTCGGTATCGGAGCCCTTTTCATGGCCGATCAGGACCACCGAACGGCCGCGAAAACGGCCAACACCGCCGACAATCGCCTCGTCTTCGGCGAAGTAGCGGTCACCGGCGAGGGGCGTGAAGTCCTCGATCAGCGCCTTGACGAAATCGAGACAATGGGGCCGGTCCGGATGGCGGGCCACCTGCGTTTTCTGCCAGGGCGTCAGCTTGGAATAGGTGTCGACCAGGGCCGCGCGGGCCTTTTGTTCCAGCTTCTTTATTTCATCGACGATAGAGACCGCGCGCTCGTCGTCCTCCAACGCACGCAGCTCGGCGACCTTGCTTTCCAGCTCGGCGATCGGCTTCTCGAAGTCGAGGTAAGTGCGGATGGGGGAGCGCTCCAAGACGGTCCTCATGTATGACCTAAGGGATGTTGGGGCGACAATCACGATAGAGCTTCGGCGATGTCAAGGCGACGGTAGGAGGCGGCTTAATTTCCTGCGTCCGTCCGGCCGGATTCGGTGCCGGTTTGGGCTGGGCCGGAGCGTAGACGTTAATCGTTGCCGCTACTTTGTTTCGCCAGCGGGTGGTGCTGGAACACCAGCTTCTTCAGCCGCTCCTCCAGCACGTGGGTGTAGATCTCGGTGGTCGAGATGTCGGCGTGGCCGAGCAGCGTCTGTACCGCTCGCAGGTCCGCGCCCCGGTCCAGTAGGTGGCTGGCGAAAGCATGCCGCAGCACGTGCGGACTGACGCGCTCGGGGTCGAGCCCCGCCTCCAGCGCCAATTGCTTCAGATCCTGCCCGAACCGCTGCCGCGTCAGGTGCCCTTCGGCGCTTTTGGACGGGAACAGCCAACGGTTGGAAATGCGCCCGGCGGCGGTCACCGCATCGAGGTACGCTGCGAGAGCGGTCTGCGCTGACCGGTTCAACGGCACCAGCCGCTCGCGGCCGCCCTTGCCCCTGATGGTGAGTACTCGCGGATCGCCAGCCAGCACGGCGCGGGGCAGAGACACCAGCTCCGATACGCGCATGCCTGTGGCATACAACATCTCAACAAGGCAGCAGAGGCGCAGCGCGCGGATGTGCTCTACCCCATCGTCTGCCGCGAGGGTGGCCTCAACGCGCTGGGCGGCGGCGGTGATCAGGCGGTCAACCTCGGCAACGCTCAATGTTTTGGGCAATGCGCGCGGTTTGCGCGGACCGGAACGGCCTTCGGTCGGATCATTCTCTGCATGCCCCTCGGCCACCAGAAAACGGAACAGCTGCCGGGCGGCCGACAACGCGCGGGCGCGCGATGCTGCGCTGATGCCCTCGGCGGAGCGTTGCTCCAGCCAGAGTGCAATGTCGTCGGGGGACGTGGCGATCAGATCAACGCCGCTGCCATCAAGGTGCTCACAAAGCTGCATCAGGTCGCGGCGATAGGCTTCAATGGTGTTGGCGGCAGCGCCCCGTTCAACGCCAAGCATTTCAAGGAATGCTTCGATGTGTATTCGGCCTGCGTCCATATCTGATGCCCGATGCGGTGCTGGTGCTTCGACGGCAGGCGCGAACTTCGCGCGTCGTTTGGTTGGACGCTAGTTACTTACAGCCCGCGGCCACGCCATGAACAGCGCTTCGAATCCCAGACTATGCGCGTCCGGTGCAAGCCCAGTCCGCTGCAATGCGCGGATCAGATCACCCAAGGCAATCATATGCGCGCCTTCCGCGCCATTAGCCCCAAGCGTTTTCATGGTCAGCAGCACGGTGCGGCCGAATTCACGTTTTTTGGCGGCGTCCTGCAGCTCCGTCAGCACCCCGGTTTCCGGCAGATGGCCACCGGCCGGCTGCGAGGTGCTGCTCGCGCGCTCCCACAAGGGAAGCGGGACGCTGTAGTTCAGCGCATCCAGCACGGTGGCGAGGCGGTGCAGCAGGGCCGAGTCGAGCCGTCCCTGAACGGCCAGGTCTTCCAGCGGGCGCATATCCTGCTCGGTGGCGGGGCGAGCGCCCTCGGCGATGTCGATGAGCGCGCTCCAATGGTCCAGACGGCCGCCGCTGACCGAGGCATTTGCGTCGGACCCGAATGCGGCCCATTGGCGTGCTTTGCCGAAGTTTCCGGCCGCCAATGCAACTTCAACACTGGTTTCAGAATACCAGCCGATTTCTGGAGCCGGCTGCAGCGTGTCTGACAGGGGCGACACCATGCGCAGCGCCGCCATATAGAAATCGGCGTGCTTGGCTTCATCAAGGAAGGCGCGGATCAGGCGGACCTTCTTTTGCGGCGTGTTTTCGCGCTCGGCGACGAGAAACAGTGCAGCGCGCCGTTCGGGTGTATCGGTGCCCTGCGCATCTGAAATGACTGCATCGCCGGGTGGCAGATGCCGATAGAGCTCGGCGAGTTGTTCCAGCGTGATAGCGTTCAGCTTCAATGCGGTCTCACCGGCCGCCAGACGCGCACCGAGCGGAACGGTGCGATCGCGAGTGAGCGAGGCCAGCAGTGCGGGGGCTGCGCGCTTGATCAGTGCCTTTTCATCAATCTCACCGCCGGCCAGTTTGATGAGCCGGTAGTCGATCAGCCCGACGTTGGCATCGCCAGCGACGGCGGCGGTGCCTGGCTTGCCACCCATCGCCAGCGCATCCAGCGCTTTCAGACCCAGGCTGCCACTGGCGCCAGCATCGCGCGCCAGTTCAGCCGCCAGACCAGCGCCCGCTCCGTCCTGAGCCAGTGCGGCGCACAGGCCGGATATCAGTGCCGCATCGACCATGACCGGACCGGGAAGTTGGCCGGAGACCTTCGCCGCCCTGAGCCCTTCGCATGCGCGGGCTTCATCCCCCATCGCGATAGCGTTGCGGGCGGCCAGCACAGCGACGACTGGGTCATTCGCAGGCATCGTTTCAAGCAGGCGCTGGGCCTCCTCAATGAGCCCGGACCGATAAAGAATTTCCAGCCGCAGGGCCAGAAACTGGCGATTGGCATTGGCGCCGGCTGGCGCATCAAGGTTGGCGGTGATCAGACGTAGCCAAAGCCGATGCAGCGCTGGCGATCGAGGCGGGATCTCGATTGCCGCGATCAGCTTTTCCAGCGTGCTGACGCTCATGCCCTGCCACAGTTCCAGCGGCAGGCCGGAGCCGTCATCGGCCATAACAGGCGTCAGGTCGGTGCTTTCAACCGAACTGTCGTAGGTGCCTGAGGGCCGGATGACATCGTCATTGTTGATCGGGGCTTGCCAATCGCCCGCTTGGCTGGGGCGGTCAGAATGAAAACGGTCCTGAGCGGCGAGGGGCGCGCAATGGAGGCCGACCGCAATTGCGGCACTGGCAGCAGCTATGCCGAGGCCAGAAAAGGAAATACGCTTGCGCATCACAGGGGCAGGGTTACTCGGAGCGGACTTTCACACCCGGAACCGGCTTTGTAACCGTGCGCGGCTCCGGCTCGAATTCAGTGGCAAGTATATAGAGCGCGCCGGTGATTATGGCGGCGGCGCTGCCTACAACAAACAGAAATCGGAATAAGCTGGGCATCTGACTATCCCGTCCCCTCCGCTTTGGTCACTTTGCAAATTGGCGTCATTATGGCTTGCGCCGGGCTATGATCCAAAGTAGGCGGCCCAGTCTGTGGGGGCAAATCCCGTTGTTGATGACCGTCGATGGTGGCAATCGAGCTGGTTTTCGCAACGATCAACACGTCATCGGTCGATTCGGCCCCGGCCGAAAGAGAAAGAACATGGCAGACGCGCAAACCCAGCAAGACATCCGCACCATTCTCGGGCCGCGCTCCATTGTGCTTGTCGGCCTGATGGGGTGTGGCAAGTCGGCCATCGGTCGCCGGCTGGCGGGGCGGCTGGGGCTGCCATTCGTCGATGCGGACGATGAGATTGAAAAAGCCGCTGGCAAATCGATCGAGGAGATCTTTGCCGACCACGGCGAGCCCTATTTCCGCGAGGGTGAGCGCAAGGTGGTGACGCGGTTGCTGAGCAACGGGCCGCAGGTGCTGGCAACGGGCGGCGGCGCATTCATGTGCGAAGAGACCCGTGCAGCCATTCTTGAGGACGGCGTTTCCATCTGGCTGCGGGCTGAGTTGCCGCTTTTGGTGCGCCGTGTCGGCAAGCGCGGGCACCGCCCGTTGCTTAAGGTTGCCGATCCGGAAGCGGTGCTGCGCGATCTGATGGCGAAGCGCTATCCGGTGTATGAGACGGCCGATCTGACGGTTGAAAGCCGTGACGTGCCGCATGAAGTGATCGTTGATGAAATTGTCAGTCGCGTGCTGCGCGACGTTGCTGCCCCCTCGGAGAATTCCTGATGACTGATGTCACCGCTGCCAGCGCATCCGTGCGCACGGTCAACGTGCCTCTTGGCAACCGCGCCTATGATGTGCTGATCGGGCCGGGGCTGGTTGCACGCGCGGGTGAATTGATCGCGGAGCGGCTGGGCAACGCGCGCTATGCCATCGTCACCGACGCAAACGTTGCTGGGCACCATCTCGATACGCTTGAGGCATCGCTCAACGTCGACAAGCAACTGCTTGGCTCCATCATTCTGCCGCCGGGTGAATCGACCAAAAGCTTCCGTCAGCTTGCACCGTTGTGCGAGCAGTTGCTGGAAATGGGGCTGGAGCGCGGCGATCTCGTTGTTGCGCTGGGCGGTGGTGTTATCGGCGATCTCGCCGGTTTTGCGGCTGCCATTTTGCGTCGCGGCGCGCGCTTCGTGCAGGTGCCGACTTCGCTGCTGGCGCAGGTGGATTCGTCCGTCGGTGGCAAGACTGGCATCGACACGCCGCAGGGCAAGAACCTGATCGGTGCGTTCCATCAGCCGGGGCTTGTGCTGGCCGACACCGACGTTTTGCGCACGCTTTCGCCGCGCGAGTTGCGCGCTGGCTATGCCGAAGTGGTCAAGTATGGTTTGCTGGGCGATGAAGCGTTTTTCGTTTGGCTGGAGCAGAACTATCCGGCCGTGTTCGCGCTTGAGGCGGAGCCGCTGACACACGCGGTTGAAACGAGCGTAAAGGCGAAGGCTGGCATCGTGGGCCGCGACGAAACCGAGCAGGGCGAGCGGGCGCTTCTGAACCTTGGTCACACGTTCGGGCATGCGTTTGAAGCGTGGTGCGGTTATTCCGACCGTCTCCTGCATGGCGAAGCCATCGCCATAGGCATGTGCCTTGCGTTCCGTTTCTCGGCGTTGCGCGGCGATTGCACGGCAGCGGATGCTGAGCGCACGGCCGCACACTTCGCGGCAGTTGGATTGCCCACCACCATCGCGGAAATTCCCGGCGACAAGCCCGATATCGAAGCGATGATGAAGCTGATGGCGCAGGACAAGAAGGTGCAGCGTGGCCAGCTCACGTTCATCCTCACGCATGGCATCGGCAAGGCTTACATTGCGCGCAACGTGGCGGGTGATGAGGTGCGCGCGTTTCTTGCCGGCGAGGCGGTCTGACGGGCCGAGTCTTGCCACCCGGCGCGGTGTGACCGGCATTCCGGATGCGCCCGGTTGCACCTGTTAGCCGGGCGCTAACCTTCGATGCATGGAGCTATGCTATGGATGGCGTCGGCCGTTGCGCCAAGTCCGGTAGCTGCAACCCCACGTAAAGCGAAGATCGCGCGCCATGTCTCTGGTCACCATTCTGATAATCGCAGTCATTCTGCTGCTGATTGTGCTGTCTGCTTTCTTCAATGGCAGTGAGACGGCGCTGACAGCTGCGTCCCGCGCGCGCATGCATGCGCTGGAGCAGGAAGGCAATCCGCGCGCGGCAATGGTCAACCGGCTGCTTTCCAGGCCGGAAAAGATGATTGGCACCATCCTCATCGGCAACACGCTGGTGGATGTGCTTGCCTCGGCGCTGGCTTCCGGTGTGGCGGTGCTGCTGTTCGGCGAAGTTGGCGTCGTCTACGCAACGGCGGTGATGACGCTGATGATCGTCATCTTCGCGGCCGTGCTGCCGAAGACCTATGCGCTGGCCTATTCCGACCGCATGGCTTTGATCGTTGCGCCGATCATGCGTGTGATGACGATCATTCTCAACCCCATCAATATCGCAATTGAGTTCATTGTCCGCTTCTTCCTGAAGCTGACACCGACGACGGTGGATGACGAAGCAAACATTCTCGCTGCGCATGAGGAAATCCGCGGCACCATCGAGCTGCAGAAGATGGAAGGCTCGGTTGAGCGCAACGATGCTGACATGCTGGGCGGCGTGCTCGATCTTGGCGATCTGCATGTCTCCGACATCATGGTGCATCGTACCAAGATGGCGACCATAGATGCCGACGATCCGCCGGAAGAGATCGTCGATGAGTTGCTACGCAGTCAATATACGCGGGTGCCGATCTGGCGCGATGAGCCGGAAAACATCATCGGTATTCTGCACACAAAGGATTTGCTGTCGGCCCTGGTGCGATCCAAGGGCGACATTTCAAATCTCGATATCATGGGCTTTGCGGGTGAGCCGTGGTTCGTGCCGGACACCACGCCGCTGAAGGAACAGCTCAATCAGTTTTTGAAGCGCAAGGCGCAGATGGCGCTGGTGGTTGACGAGTACGGCGAAGTGCAGGGCCTCATTACGCTTGAGGATATTCTGGAGGAGATTGTCGGCCAGATTTCCGATGAACACGACGCGCACGATACGGCGATCCGTGTGCAGGCCGATGGAACCGTCAATGTCGATGGCACGGTGACGGTGCGCGATCTCAACCGTCAGATGGGATGGAACCTTCCTGATGAGGAAGCGACGACCGTTGCCGGCCTTGTCATTCATGAAGCGCAGACGATCCCGGAGCCAGGGCAGGCATTCACGTTCTACGGTCACAGGTTCGAGATACTGCGGAAAACGCGCAATAAAATCACGGCGTTGCGGATCAGTCCGGCGGATGTGTTGGCGGCCCGCGCGGCGCGAAACGCTTTGCAGCAATGAATATAAGCTTCACTCAATCTGAACATTTTCGTTCAGATTAGGTTCAGGTGCCAAAGCCAAATCTGGGCTCATGGATGTCGTGAGCGAGATCCTGAACAGCGCGTGCTGATGGTGTTCGCCGCATGCAACGCGCGAAAAAAGATTGACGCGCGAGACATATAAAGGAGCCAATCATGAAGAGAATTCTCCCTCTGGCCGCTGTAGCTGGCGCACTGGCGTGCGTTGTTGCTGTTGGCAGCGCCCAGGCTGCTCCCGCTGCGGGCAACGTCCTCGGCAAGCTGGCAACCGTTGGTGAAGCCGGTGCTACCGTTGAGAAGGCGCATTACCGCCATCACCGTAAGCATTGGAAGAAGCGCTATTACAAGCGCCATCACCACCACTACAAGCATCGCCACTATAAGCACCGTCATTACAAGCACCGTCACTGGCGCTAAGCGCCGGACGGAGCCAGACGGTTCTAAAGTCCGAGGTCTCGCCTTCGCTCACGCGGAGGCGAGACTTTCTCTTTATGGGGTATGCAGATGAGCGGCGCCGCTTTTTCGCTGCTGACATTTGCCGGCAGCCGGACACTCAAACGGGCTCGCCCGGTGCCAGCGCCTTGATGGCCAGCGCATGCACGCCATCGCGAAGTTCATCGCGCACGACATCATTCACGATGCGGTGTCGCTCGATCCGTGATTTGCCTGCAAAGGCTTCCGACACGATCAAAAGCCGGAAGTGGCTTTCGCCCGTGCCGGGAGATGAAGCATGGCCCGAATGCAGGTGCGACTCATTGACCACGTCGAGACGTGTCGGGCGTAGTGCCACTATCAACTTTTCGCGCATACGTGTTTGCAAGCTCATAAAAACGCCTCGTGTCGGGATCAGACAAAACGTCAAGGGGCTGGTGAAAAATAAGTCTGCCTCAGAGCAAGCAGATCAGCTTGTCTGAGGACGACAGCAGGATCATACTTCGCGCGAAATGAAGCTCGACTCCAAATACTTCGACAGCATCCGCGTTTCCTCCAAGCGCCAGCGCACGGCTGCGCCTGCGCGTGAGGAAAGGCATCCGCGTTGCCAGTGGAAGGGATGTAAAAGTCCCGGCGACCACAAGGCTCCGCGCGGCCGTGGTCGCGACGGACAGTTCTACTTTTTCTGCCTTGAGCACGTTCGCCAGTACAATGCCACATACAATTATTTCGATGGCATGAACGACTCCGAAGTGCAGGAATTCCAGAAGGACGCCATGACCGGCCATCGCCCCACCTGGAAGGTGGGCGCGAACTCGCCGCCGCCGGAGGGCGCTGCCGCTGGTGCTCCGCCACCTCCCGATGCAGCCGCTGCGCCGGGCGTTGGTGCTAAAACCATGGATCCGCACTCGTTCTTCGCCCGGCGCGAGCGGGCGGCCCGCCAGCGCGCAGAAGCTGCGGCGGGTAAACGGCGCGTGGTCAAGCCGCTTGAGAAAAAGAGCCTAGAGACGCTGGATCTTGCGCTCCACGCGTCGCGGGACGAGATCAAGGCGCGCTTCAAGGCCCTGGTGAAGATTTACCATCCCGACGCCAACGGCGGCGACGCGCGGTCAGGCGAGAAGTTGCGAGAGATCATTCAAGCCTATAACTTCCTGAAACAAGCAGGCCTCGTTTAGTCGGCCTGCTTTCGTACGGCCTCGCCGCCGCGGCCAGCGCGTTGAACCCCATCTGCCGCACTACTCCAAGGATCCGCGAATATGAGAGCGCAAGCCCAGTCGGGTGCCGAAGGCAAACCTGCGAACCTCCCTGATTTGAATCTCTCTGTGCGTCAGGTGTTCGGCATCGACAGCGATCTCGAAGTTCCGGGCTATTCGCAGGGTAGTGAATACGTCCCCGACCTTGATCCCGATTACCTGTTCAACCGCGACGTGACGCTGGCCATTCTGGCAGGCTTCAAGCACAACCGCCGCGTCATGGTGCAGGGCTATCACGGCACCGGCAAATCCACGCACATCGAGCAGGTTGCGGCGCGCCTCAACTGGCCGTGCATTCGCGTCAACCTCGATAGCCACGTCAGCCGTATCGATCTCGTCGGCAAGGACGCGATCGTATTGAAGGACGGCAAGCAGGTGACGGAGTTCCGCGAGGGCATCCTGCCCTACGCGCTGCAGTCCAACACCGCGCTGGTGTTCGATGAGTACGATGCCGGCCGTCCGGATGTGATGTTCGTCATTCAGCGCGTGCTGGAAGTTTCCGGCAAGCTTACGCTGCTGGATCAGTCGAAGGTCATTCGCCCGCATCCGGCGTTCCGCCTGTTCGCGACGACGAACACCATCGGCCTTGGCGATACGAGCGGACTTTATCACGGCACGCAGCAGATCAATCAGGGTCAGATGGACCGCTGGTCTATCGTTGCGACGCTAAACTATCTGCCGCACGACGATGAAGTGAAGATCGTGTTGTCGAAGGTGAAGTCGTTCAACAAGAGCGAAGCCAAGCGCAAGGCCGTTGCCAACATGGTGCGGGTGGCCGATCTCACGCGCTCAGCGTTCATCAATGGCGATATCTCCACGGTGATGAGCCCGCGCACGGTCATCATGTGGGCCGAGAACGCCGAGCTGTTCAACGATATCGGCTTCGCGTTCCGCCTCACGTTCCTCAACAAGTGCGATGAACTGGAACGGCCGACGGTGGCGGAGTTCTATCAGCGCTGCTTCGGCGAGGAATTGCCCGAGAGCGCGGCGAATGTCGTACTGAGCTAGATCATGATCGCGCCGGGCCCAAGCAGCCCGGAGCGTGAAACGTCGGTTCCATAAAAAGGCTAGAGCCGTATCGCAATACGACGAAGCGCGATCGTGCTCTAGGCATCCAATGTCCAACGGCAAGCGCAAGGAACCACCGACCGAGCCGCTGAAGCGGGCCATCGGGCTTGCCGTGCGCGCGGTTGCCGGACACGGCGACATTGAAGTTGCGTTCGCGGCCGGTGCGCCGGCCTATTCGCCCAAACACATGCAATTGCCTGAGCCGTCGCGCGTGCCATCGCCGCGCGAGGTTGCGGTGATCCGCGGCTGGGCCGACAGCTTTGCGCTCACGGCCGGCTGTCACGACACCAAGGTGCACGGCAAGCTGGTGCCGGTTTCCGGCCCCGCGCGGCTTGTGTTCGAGGCGGCGGAGCGCGCGCGCGTCGAGGCGTTGGGTTCTAACCGGATGCCCGGCATGGCGCGCAATCTTACCGCGCGGCTTGAGGATCAGTATTCGCACGGCCGCTTTGCTCAGGTGAAAACCAAAGCCGATGCGCCGCTGGAAGATGCAGTTGCACTGATGGTGCGCGAGCGTCTTACCGGTCAGCCGCCGCCGGAAAAAGCGCAGGCGCTGGTGGATGTCTGGCGCGATGCCATCGAGAAGCGCGGCGAAAAGGCGTTGTCGCGTCTTGATGAGCTGATTGAGGATCAGGAAGCGTTCGGGCGCGTCATTCGCGACCTGCTGCACCTGCTCGAACTGACGGAGGAATCCGTCGACGCCGAGCGCGATCAGAACGAGGAAGAGGAAGAAGGCACCCAGGAAGAGCAGGAAGGTGAGGCCGATACTTCCGAAGAGGGTGAGAAGGGCAGCAGCGAGAACGCTGCCGAGGACAGCACCGTCAGCGGCGATCTGAATGAGGTGAACCAGAACGCGGAAGCTTCTGGCACCGATCAGATGGACAACGCGCAGGAGGAGGACGACGAGCCTCTGGAGCCGCCGGAGCCGTGGCGGCCGAATTCGTCTGTGCTCGATAATCCAGAAGCGTTCGGCTATCGCGTTTTCACGCGTGCGTTCGACGAGGAAATCGCTGCCGAACAGCTGTCGTCGCCTGAGGAGCTGGAGCGCCTGCGCGCCTATCTCGATCGCGAATTGCGCACGCTTTCAAGTGCAGTCTCGCGCTTGGCGAACCGTTTGCAGCGCCGCCTGCTGGCGCAGCAAAATCGCGCGTGGGACTTCGACCTTGAAGAAGGCATGCTCGACGCTTCGCGTCTGACGCGCGTCATCACAGATCCGATGCATGCGCTGTCGTTCATGCGTGAGCGCGATACCGATTTCCGCGACACGGTTGTGACGTTGCTGCTTGATAACTCAGGCTCCATGCGCGGCCGCCCGATCATGGTGGCGGCCTGCTGCGCAGATATTCTTGCGCGCACGCTGGAGCGTTGCGGCGTGAAGGTCGAAATCCTCGGCTTCACCACCCGCGCGTGGAAGGGTGGGCAGGCGCGCGAGCAGTGGCTTGCAGCTGGCAAACCGCAGGCACCCGGTCGTCTCAACGATCTGCGACACATCGTTTACAAAACCGCTGATGCCCCGTGGCGGCGCGCGAAGCGCTCGCTTGCGTTGATGATGCGCGAAGGCCTGCTGAAAGAGAATATCGATGGTGAAGCGCTCGCCTGGGCGCACCGCCGCTTGCTGGCCCGGCCGGAGCAGCGCCGCATCCTGATGATGATTTCCGATGGCGCGCCGGTCGACGACTCAACGCTGTCGGTCAACACCGGCTCGTATCTGGAGCAGCATCTGCGGCAGGTGATCGATGAGATCGAAACGCGCTCGCCGGTGGAGCTGATCGCAGTTGGCATCGGCCACGACGTCACACGGTATTATCGCCGCGCTGTTACCATTACTGATCCTGGTGAACTCGCTGGCGCAATGACCGACAAGCTCGTCGAACTCTTCGACGAGAAGGCACGCGAGGCGCAGCCGACGCGCATCGGTCCACGGAGACGCACGCATTGAAATCCGCTTCGTTCTTTTCTCGTCATCGCGGGCGTCGCCTGCGGTTCCCCGCCGCGTTGCTCGTTGTGCTGGCTGCCGGAGCCGGCGTTGCGCTCGGCGGTGGCAAGCCCTCGACGGATGGGCTGACGGTTGAGCAGATCAAGGTCGATGCTGCGCCGCTGACCGCATTCGATCCGACGAAGCCCGGTGAAACGCGCTTCGGCAAGCTGACGTGGAAGGGCGGGTTGGTGCTGACTTCGCCGTCGCAATACTTCGGCGGCTGGTCGGGCATCCGGCTCGATGGCGAAGGCCGGAATTTTCTCGCCGTTTCCGATGCTGGCATCTGGATGACGGGAGCGTTGGACTATAGCGACGGTGCGCCCACCGGAATTTCGGATGCAAGCGTTGGCGCGATCCAATCCAAGGATGGCGATGCGCTGTCTCGCGGCAAGGATCGCGATGCGGAGGGGCTGGCGCTCATCAGCGGTACGCCACGCGACGGCAGCGTATACATCTCGTTTGAGCGCAAGCACCGTATATCGCGCTACGATGTAGGGCCGGATGGCCTGTCGCCCGCGCGTGGCAAGGTCGTGCTGCCGGAAGACGCGAAGGACATGCCGGCTAACGGCGGCTTTGAGGGCATTGCCGTTGTCCGTGGTGACGGACCCAACAAAGGCAGGCTGGTCGCGTTTTCCGAGGAGCTGCGCGATCGCGACGGCAATTACACTGCCTGGATCTGGGAATCCGACGACAAGCCGCGCCGCTTTCACATGACCAACGACGGCGACTATGCTGTCACCGATGTGGCGCCGTTGCCGGATGGCGGATTGCTGGTGCTGGAGCGGCGCTTCCGCCTGAGCGAGGGTGTGCGTATGCGTCTGCGCCACATCCACGCCGAACAGCTAAAGGCGGGCGCGGTTATCGATGCCGATATTCTGGTGGCCGCGGATGGCCGCAGCAATATCGACAACATGGAGGGGCTGTCGGTGAACGCGGGGTCGGATGGCGAGATCATCGTCACGATGATTTCCGACAACAACTACAACCCGGCTTTCCAGCGGACTTTGCTGCTACAGTTCTCACTCAAGACGACTGATATTGCGGCGGTGGCGGGCGGCTCGAAGAACGATCAGCCGTAGCGCTGGAGCTGGCTTACGGGGCTTGATGGCAAGCTGAAACGCGGGGGGCCGCGCGCAAGCAAGCTCAAGAGCTGGTGCGCGGGGCGCACCTAAAGATATCGCGGCGCCTGCGACATTCTGTGTTCGTCATTCCGGGAAAGTGGTGGGGGCGGTCACAGTGGCTGTGACCGTACTAGGCCGTTCGCTGTGCTGTGGCGAACTGGGTCATGTCTCGTCCCGGCTTCCCCAGTTCGCGCGCAAGCGTTGGCCAACGCAAAAAGCCTCAGAGCACGCAACCAACAAGCCTAAAGCTCAAAAGAGCCAAGCTGATTGATGCAGTGCTTGAGGCTGAATACGTGAGGCAGAGCCCCGGGTTGCCCCGAGGCGTCTCAGCGTCAGGCGGCGGCCGGAGCGGCTGCCTTAACGGCCTTCTGGACTTCGCGCTTCATCTTCAGGCAACGCTCGGAAAGATCCGCGTCAGCAGCCTTGAGAAGGAATGCATCCAGACCACCGCGATGCTCGACCGACTTCAGTGCGCGCGCCGTAACGCGCAGGCTGAACGAACGGCCCAGCGAGTCGGAGATCAGCGTGACGTCGCAGAGGTTCGGACGGAACTTCCGCTTGGTCGAGTTTTCGGCGTGGCTCCTCAACTGCCCGGAAAGGGGCAGCGTACCGGTCAGCTCGCAGCGCCTCGTCATAGTAAAAGCTCCTTCGCCACCGCTCGTAGCGGCGGACGTCGTACAAGAGATTGCTGGAAACAGGTCGCACCCTACGGCAGAACCATAGGGCGCTTTGGCCGCTTCTATGCCCGAGAAAGCCGGGGCTCGTCAAGCCGGTGTGCTAGGCCTAAAGTGACGTTTTATTACCAGCTGAGGCGTACGGCACTGCGTTTTTGGGGCCACATAAACGACGCAAAACCGGCTTAACCGATTTTTTCATCATCTGGCACTTTTCCAAGGGCGACCTAAAACGATGATCCAGTGGCTTCTGCCTGTCTTCCCGCGAGGTTTGGCGGCGCTTGCCCTTTTCGCCCTCGTTTCGCTTTCCTCACCGCTCGGATTGGGCGGCACCGCGCGGGCGGAGGGCCCTGTCGCGCCTGTGCTGCCAGCGGACGTAAAGGCCTTCTACAAGGTCAGGTTCACCGCGCTGGGTGAGATCGGCACCTTCAACTTCAATTCTCAGGTCTCCGGCAAGAATTACACGCTGACCGCCAACGCCAAGATCGACACGGCGATCTTCGATTATCGCGGCAACATGACCAGCGTGGGCGTGGTTACGCCGGCCGGCATCGTGAAAACACAGCCCTCCAGCCACACCTTCGAATATCGCCAGAAAGCCCTGCTGAAGAAAAAGAAGCTGAAGGGCCTGAACATTGCGTTTGACCGCGGTGCGGTGAAGGCGGTCACGCCTCCTGACCCGCTGGGGCCGAAGTATGTGCCGGTCACGGCCGAGCAGTTAAACAACGTGCTGGACCCGTTGAGCGGCGTTATGGCGCTGTCGATGGTGGATGCGGCCAAGCCGTGCGATCAGAAGCTGCCGATCTACGATGGTAAGGCCCGGTTCGACATCCAGTTCAAACTGCTGCGGCGTTCGGGGGCAGACCACATCTGCTCCGTAAAGCTGGTTCCGGTTTCCGGCCATAAGCCCGGCGAAGGGGCGGCCTCGGTCGTCAATGGCGAGATTGAGCTGGTGATGCGCCCGGTGCCCAATGCCAACGTGGTAATCCCGTTCCGCGTCACCGTTCCCACCGTTGTCGGCACCGCCACGCTGGTCTCGGAGCGGGTCGACATAACGATGCCCGACCAGAAACGCATTGCACTGCGGCGCTAAGGCCGTATTCAGCCGGGGTTGCCGGAGTGCATCAAGACAGGGCGATTGCTAGCCGTTTTAAGCGTGGCATGCCAATCGCGCTCTTGATCTCGGTGGATGTCTTCGCGATGCCTTCCCGGACAAGCTGAGGAGGCCAGATGGCCAGCGACCTCGAAACGCGTATTCGACACGTCACGGCGGTGCTTGGACCCACCAACACCGGCAAGACCCATCTCGCCATCGAGCGCATGCTCGGACACGACGGCGGCATGATTGGCTTGCCGCTGCGCCTGCTTGCGCGTGAAGTCTACGATAAAATCGTGGCGCGGGTCGGTGCCGACAAGGTGGCGCTGATCACCGGCGAGGAGAAGATCAAGCCGGAACGGGCACGCTGTTTGGGTGTGCACGGTCAGAGGCTATGCCGCGCGCGATATCGATGTCGATTTTCTGGCTATCGACGAGATCCAGCTCGCGGCTGATCTGGACCGCGGACACGTGTTCACCGATCGGCTGCTGCACGCGCGCGGACGCTCAGAAACGTTGCTGCTGGGCGCGCAGACGATGCGCCAGGCCATCGCGGATCTCATCCCCGGCGCGAACTTCATTTCGCGGCCGCGGCTGTCCAAGCTCAGTTATTCCGGCCAGAAAAAGCTGACGCGCTTGCCGCAGCGTACGGCGATTGTCGCGTTTTCGGCTGCAGAAGTTTATTCGATCGCGGAACTGGTCCGCCGCCAGCGCGGGGGCGCGGCCGTTGTGCTCGGCGCGCTTTCGCCCCGCACGCGCAATGCGCAGGTTGCGCTGTATCAGTCGGGTGACGTTGATTACTTGTTGGCCACCGACGCCATCGGCATGGGCCTCAATCTCGATGTTGACCATGTCGCGTTCTCGGCCACGCGTAAGTTCGACGGCCAGACGCACCGCAATTTGACGCCAGCGGAGCTGAGCCAGATCGCTGGCCGCGCCGGCCGGCACATGAATGACGGCACCTTCGGGGTGACGGGGACCGCCGATCCGTTCGACAGCGATACGATCGAGCGTCTGGAAACGCACAATTTCGATGGCGTGCGGATGCTGCAATGGCGCAACCGCGAGCTTGACTTCCGGACGCTGGAAGGGCTGAAGCATTCGCTGCGGGCAACGCCGGGGCTGGCGCGCCTGACGCGGGCACGCGCCGCCGATGACGTTATCGCTCTGGAAACCGTAAGTGCCGATAGAGAGATTTCCAGGTTGGCCGTTGCACCCGCTGCGGTGGTCAAACTGTGGGAGGTCTGTCAGATTCCGGACTATCGGAAGATTTCAGGCCAAAGTCATGCTGAACTGGTCGCCTCCATCTACACGTATCTGATGGGGTCGGAGGAGAGAATCCCCGAGGACTGGTTCTCGAAACAGGTTGCACTCGCTGATCGTACAGACGGCGATATCGATACGCTCGCCAACCGCATTGCACACATTCGTACATGGACGTTTGTGTCTAATCGGTCGACGTGGCTCAAGGATCCGGAACATTGGCAGGGGAAGACGCGCGAAATCGAAGACCGTCTATCAGACGCGCTGCACGAGCAATTGACGCAGCGGTTTGTGGACCCTCGAACCAGTGCGTTGATGAAGGGCATGCGCGATAAAGACGAGCTGACGGCAGAGATCGCCGCAGACGGCGCTATTCATGTCGAGAACCATTTTGTCGGGCGATTGCAGGGTTTCCGCTTTCAGCTCGATCCAGAAGCGGCCGAAGGCGTCAACGGCAAGGCTATGCGCAATGCCGCCGCGCAGGTGCTGGGGCGAGAGCTGGGGATGCGCGCACGCCGCGTAGCCGCCGCTCAAGCGGATGCGCTGCAGCTCGCCCGTCATGGCCGCATTCTGTGCGCGGTGAGGAAATCGCTCAGATCGAAGCGGCGGACGATGCGCTGAAGCCGAGAATAACGCTTCTGGTCGACGAGCATTTTTCCGCGCCGGACCGCGAGAAGGTCCAGGCCCGTCTGGAATCGTGGCTGTCGCAGACGATTGCGGAAAAGCTGAAGCCGCTGGTGGATATCGGCAACGCCGATGACATCTCCGGGTTGGCCCGTGGCATCGCCTTCCAGCTGCGCGAGAACTTCGGCGTTCTGCGCCGCGAGGACGTATCGGACGAGGTAAAGACGCTCGATCAGAACGCCCGTGCGCAGCTGCGCAAATACGGCGTGCGTTTTGGCGCCTTCAATATCTACTTCCCGGTTCTGCTCAAGCCCGCAGCGGCGGAGCTGATCCTTGCTCTCTGGGCGCTGAAGAATGCTTCTGCGCACGGACTTGCGATTGAAACTCTGCCGGAGCCGCCGCGTGCTGGCCTGACTTCGTTCAATCCCGATCCTGCCGTGCCGGAGCCGTTCTATCGCGCATTCGGCTATCATGTGTGCGGGCCGCGCGCGGTGCGTTTCGACATGCTGGAGCGGCTGGCCGATCACATTCGTCCGTTGCTTGCATGGCGTAGTTCTGAAGAAAGCATGCCGCCCAAGGGCGCAACTGGCGATGGCGGGTTCACCGTAACGCCCGAGATGATGTCGCTGCTTGGCTGTTCGCCGGACGAGCTTGCGGGTGTGTTGAAGGCGCTGGGCTTCCGGCTTGAGCGCCGTCCGGTCAAAGCGCAGCCGCAGGCCGCAGCTGAAGCTTCGACGACCGCAGCTTCGGTTGAAGCCGCAACGGCTGAAGGTAGCGAAGCACCTTCCGATGCTGTTGCCGTTGAAGCGGTTGCGTCTGCTTCAGAAGACGAAACTTCAGCACCAGCGCCGACGGAAGCGGTGGACGAAGCATCGGAGCATGAGGCTGCTGCTGCGACTGAAGCTGATGCGAGTGAGGCCGCAGTAGAGGCAACCGCTGAAGCCGGTGACGCCGTTGCTGCTGCAGGCAACGCTGAAGCCGTCAGCGCGGAAGCGACCGCTGAAGAAGAAAAGTTTGAGGAAGTCTGGCGTCCGCGCCGCCATCAGCGCAACGATCGCCGTGAGCAGGGCCGCCAACGCCGTCCGGACAATCGCCGCGGACGGGGTGCACCTCAGGCCGCTGCGACCGCGGCAAGTGGCGACGCTTCGGCTGCCGCTGCCGCTCCGGCGGCAGGCGCAGAGGGTGGCGCAGGCCAGAGCAGATCTGGCGAGCGTCAGCAGCGTCGGGACGGAGACCGTGACAATCGCCGTGGCGGCCAGCAGCGCAACGCCGGTGGCAAGCGCGAGCATGGCGGAGGCGGAGGCGGAGGCGGCCGGGATCAGCAGCGTGACGGCGGCAACCGGGGTAATGCCCAGCAGCATCGCCGCGGTGGGGATCGCAATCGCCGCGACGACCGCAACAAGGATGATCGCCGCAAGCCAGCGGTGCACACAGCGGCGGCGCCACGCCGTGGCGGAGCGATTGATCCGGATTCGCCGTTTGCGGCACTGGGCGCGCTGCGCGAGGAGCTTGCAAAGCGCGGTAAGGAGACCAACACTTGAGCGACGAGCCCTCGGATGCAGTTTCTGCTCCGGGCTCGCAGCGGCTCGACAAATGGTTGTGGTTTGCGCGTTTTGTGAAAACGCGCACGCTTGCGGCGACGCTCATTTCGGGCGGCAAAGTCCGGGTTAACCGGGAGCGTGTAATCAAACCCGCTCAGACGGTGCGTGTCGGAGACGTGCTGACGATTGTCATCACGCGGCATGTGCAATTGGTACGCGTCAAAGGTTTTGCTGAGCGGCGGGGCCCTTCTGCCGCGGCGCGCTTGCTTTATGAGGAATTGACAGTAGAGGGGGATGCCATCAAACCTCAGTCGCCGGCTCCGCCCGATGGCGCAGTTCGGCCAGCCATTGAGGTTGCCCCGGTTCAGCGCCCGGTAGGGAGTGGGCGCCCGACCAAGAAAGAGCGCCGCGAGATCGATAAGTTCCACGGCAAGTCCCGCTGACCTGGCGGGGTGCAGTTCGATTGCGATCTGCCCTGCCACCGAAGCCAAGGGTGCGCCTGCACCCAATGGAAGTGACCCGGATCAAGACCTATGACTTATGTCGTCAATGACAAATGCATCAAATGCAAATTCACCGATTGCGTGGAGGTCTGTCCGGTCGATTGCTTCTATGAAGGCGAGAACATGCTCGTCATCCATCCCGACGAGTGCATCGACTGCGGTGTATGTGAGCCTGAATGCCCGGCTGATGCGATCAAGCCGGATACCGATCTGGGGGTAGAGCGCTGGCTGGAGCTGGCCCGGCAATATGCGGACGTCTGGCCCAACATCACGGCTAAAAAGGACGCGTTGCCGGACGCAGAGGCTCTGCGGGACGAACCCGGAAAATTTGAAAAATATTTTTCGCCAGAGCCCGGTTCAGGCGATTGATGCCGGCTCCGCGGCGGCGGGTCAGTTGCACTCTAACTGATTGAGATCGCGCGAATAATTCTAATTCTTGAGTGACCCATGCAACGCGTCTGAGAGCACATTTTTGTGCTCACGGAATGTTGCGGCAAAATGCGCAACCTTTTCACAGTGTTTGCAGAATGGCTTGGATTCGGGCTCTCCGGGTAAGTGTCGCCATACCCTTCCTAAGGCCCGCCCTTCATTTTCAATGAACTTTATGTTACGCTCCACCTAGATGATGTCCAAAACGCAGTACAGAGCCGGAACAGGAGCGAACAAAAAGCTTCCGCTTTGCCGCGCTGGCAACGATCGGGCCAGCAGCTGTTCTGTGCAACGAGCGGTTTTGTCACTTCAGGGCACAACACTGGGTCGCGCTCCCCCGATTGGGAGTATCGCTGGCCCGCCTACATGACTTGAGCGGCGGCCCTGTGCTGACGCCGAGTTGGTGCGCATCGAATTGAGTACTGGCTTCTAGCCCGACGAGAAAGTGAGACGACCCCCATGGCTGACAAGAAGAAGGCACCTGCCACCCGTTCGGCGAAGTCGACGACCCTCGCCGGAAAAAAGGCTGGCACCAAGGTGGCTACCGCGAAGAAGCCTGCTGCTGGTCGCGCCTCGGCGGCCAAGCCGGATGTTGCCCCCAAGGCAACGGCAAAAAAGCCAGCTGCTAAGGTGAGCGCTGCCGCTAAGGCCGCTGCTCCCAAAAAGGAAGCAGTTGCAGCATCCAAGGTCCAGGCTGCGAAGCCGGAGGCTAAAGCGCCCGCACCCAGCAAAGCGAAACAGCCTGTTGCGAAAACAGCAGGAACCGCTGCGCCCGTCAAGAAGCCCGTGAGCGCCGCCCCCAAGGTTGCGCCCAAGACTGTTGCACACAAGCCAGCAGTCGCCGCGCCGATGCGCGCTGTTGCTGCGGCGGTGAAGCCTTCGAACCAGAAGATCACCGCGCCGGTTCAGCAGCAGGCCCCGAAGGTTGGCGGTGGCGAAAAGGCTGCCGTGGCGGCTGATCTGACCAAGAAGCCCGTCAATCAGCGGCATGGTTTCAAGGCGAATGAGTTTGTCGTGTATCCGGCTCATGGCGTTGGGAAAATCATCGCCATCGAGGAGCAGGAAATTGCGGGCATGGCGCTCGAGCTTTTCGTGATCAACTTCGAAAAGGAAAAGCTGACCCTGCGCGTGCCGACCGGCAAGCTGGAGAGCGTTGGCATGCGCAAGCTTGCCGAAGAGCCGCTCGTCAAGAAGGCCATGGAAATCCTCAAGGGCCGCGCCCGTGTAAAGCGCACCATGTGGAGCCGCCGTGCGCAGGAATACGTTGCGAAGATCAACTCCGGCGATCTCGTTTCGATCGCGGAAGTCGTGCGCGACCTTTACCGCTCGGAGGCTCAGCCGGAGCAGTCGTACTCTGAGCGCCAGCTGTATGAGGATGCTCTCGACCGCATGGCACGCGAAATTGCAGCCGTTGAAAAGCTCGATGAGCGTGGCGCTGTGCAGCGCATCACCGACGTGCTTTCCAAGAGCGCACGCGGTCGTCGTCTGGCAGCTGAGGCTGAAGCAGAAGCGGGTGCTGCCGCCGAAGCGGATACTGACGATGACGGCGATGACTCTGAGACAAAGGCCGCCTAATTCGCTGCGGCGCGCGTTGCCGATTTTTGATCGGGCCGCGTGTCAACGTTGACTGTTGGCGACTGTTAGAGATCAAGAGCGTCCGGTGCCTTCCGCGCCGGGCGCTTTTTTTGTTTGCGCGTTGGCGCGGTGCCATGCTCGCGGCGATCGCTGCTTGTCATTGCGCCCCTCGGCGCTGGTGTAGGCGGCGCTCCGTTATCATCGACAATGGCAAGCTGGCTTGGATGCTCGATGTCGATGTACGGACCGTTGCGATATTGGATCCAGCCGCGCACTTCAACGCGGCGCCCTTCAAGCTGCTGCAGCGACTGGGCCAACTCCGGATTTTCGCGCAACACGCGTGCCTCGATGCCAGCGGTGAAATCACTGCGCCAGTCGCGGCCGAAGTTTATGTAGGTGCGTGCTTTGGTGGTGGCGACCTTGGCGACGTTGCCCGTGACTATCTCATAGGAATTGCGGCGACGAAGCAGTTCGCGAGTCCGCCAGGCAGGGCGTGGAGAATAGGCGCCGTTGCGCCACAGGCCGAGGCCAGCATCGCGCGCCGCTTTCTCATGGGCGAGCAGTTCGTTCATGCAGTCGAAGTTGCCCGGCAAACCGTAAGCGCGCGCGTGCCCGCGTAGCAGCATTTCGCCCTGCACCCAAACGCGTTCGCCATCGTTGTCGATGAACACATGCGCAAGGCGGCGGCCATAGCGATCCTGCGTGCGGCCGGACGTGGCCAGGAAGATGGTTTTGCCCGCAACGAGTTCGCGCAAGGTCTGCTTTGCGTTTTCCTCGGGTGTCCATGGCTCGGCTGCCGGGCTGAGGTCGGGTGAGCGCGGTGACAGTGCACCTATGATGCGGACCTGCTGCCCGTCGTCCATCTCGATGGTTTCAGCGTCGATGACACGGACCGCCGCGCCGGATGCGCCAGCCTTGAGCGTGCACGATGCGGCCGGTTCGCTGGCAGCATCCTGCTGTTGCGCTATTGCGCCAGGTACGCAGACGCCGGACACGCAGGCCACCAGGCTCGCCGCCGCCGCTCCCGACAGCAGACGCAACCATGTCATTCGTAACTGCGATTTTGGTACGCGCACGCGCATTCAATCCTCCGCGCGGCAGCATAGGGAGGTTTGAGCTGGAAAGCTTCTGTTGTGTGGCGGGCCGCTGCGTGGTGGGGCACAGCCATATGCTGGCGCGGGAAAGCGGCGTGACGATCTAAAACACGGGGGAAAGGAAAGCGTCGGCGAAGCTGCGGTTCGCGTCAGGCTGAGCGTCAACCGCTCCCGGCAGCAATTGGAAAATATCGCCGGTGCTGGATGCGGGCAATCCGCTGTCGGCGGTAACGGTTGGTTGACCGGCAGTCGCGCGAGCCACAATCTCATCACGGTTCCAGAAAAGCGCGTGATCAAACACGACGCGCTCAATTCCGGCGCCAGCACCCTCAAAGAACCCGGCAATAAGCACCGATCCATCGGGCATGGAAATCAGCAGGTCGCGCGCTGCAATAGCGATCAGTTCGACGTGCTCAGGATCTATCCCGCCGGTCAGGATCAACTCGTCGATGTCGCCGTTGACTGTTGCAAGTTCGATGATGGTGTCGTCGCCATCGCCGGGCAGATACACATAGGCATCGCTGCCGGTGCCGCCGATCAACGTGTCATCGCCCGTGCCTCCGTAGATGACGTCGTCGCCACCTCGGCCCTCAATGATGTCGCCACGCGCCGAGCCGACGATGCGGTTGCTGTTTTCGTCGCCAATCAGTCCGTCGATATCTGCAACAGTGTCGTGCTGAACCAGCCACGCGCTGCGTGTCGCGCCGGGCTCAGCATCGGCGGCGGGACGCAGAATTTGATTGTCTTCCTGCAGGTCGATGCCTTTGCCCGGCAGGATGCGATCGGTCTTGTGGTTCCACTGTATCCGTTCGATGGAAAACAGGTGGTCGGTGCCGCCCGCGAACGTAGCGGTGAAGTTCGGGACTTTGTGTGCGATCCAGTGGCGATTGAATGTAATGGTCACTTCGCCCGCGCCGGAATAGTCGATGACGTCGGTGCCATCTGACGCATAATTCAGTGTCGGCATGCCGCCGTGGATGATGTTGAAGCCGCCCGACCACTGGAACAGGTCGTCGTCCTCGCCGCCATAAAACTTTTCAATCGTGTTGGCTGTGTTGCTGCCGCTGAAGGTGTCGCTGCCCCGGCCACCAATGAAAGTTGAGAAGCCGTGCTCGGCGCGCATGATGTCGTCATTGCCGGTCCCGAGCAGCGTTGTCATGCCGGGCGAAAAATGCATCCCGTGGGGCAATGTGGTGTTCGGGTCGAGGCCCGAATAATGGATGAGCGAGGCAACAGCCGACGACGAGTTTATCGTCGGGTTGGGTGAGCCCGGCAGGCTGTAGGCGATGTAGGGAAAATCTTCTTCTTCGATGGTGCGCGCGAAGCTGGACATGGTTTCCCAGGCGCGGAATTCTTCGCCGTTGTATGGCAACGCGCGGCTGCCGCGCAGTTCTGGCGTGCCGATCTTGGCGGAGAGGTCGGCGCGTGCGGCCAGATTTGCGGTGGCTAGCGTGGTGCGGCCATCCGCGCCTTCGATGCCGAGGAATATGCCGTGCGGGCTGGCGTCGCGAACGCCCTCCATCACATACCAATGGTCCTGCGAATGGCCGTCGCTCTCGAACACAAGCTGCAGGTGGTCGAAGCCTAGTCGACCCAGCCCGAACATCTGCACCGGCATCCATTCGATGCGCACACGCGGCAATTTTCTCTCCCCTCGACCAGCGGTGCGAAGTCCTTCTCGGCTCACGAATTGCAATCATAGATTGCATTGCGACATGATGGCAATCGCATCCGTTGGGCGAGGAGGATGAGTATTGTTGCCTCACCGCAGGGGCAGGTCGGCTCATGCTTTTGCGGTGGGAAGCGGATTGGCGGCAGGTTGCATGCGATTGGGGGCTAAGAGATTTAGCTGCCGCCGCTCATTGCTTCGGCGCGGATGGCGCGATACCTAGAAGGAAGCCTATCTGTCATGCCATTCGGTTGTCGTCTGGCCGTGTTTTATGGGCGGTCATCCAGAAATTCTTCTCTCCGGTGGCGCCATCTGGTAGGTGCCAACCGTTGGGGCCCCGTAGCTCAGCTGGATAGAGCATCAGATTCCTAATCTGAGGGTCACAGGTTCAAATCCTGTCGGGGTCACCAATAGTTTCAATGCGTTATGATATTCGGCTGATATAGCGTCTTAGCGCTCCCGCGCCTCAAACCTTCGCGCGGTAGCCGAGGCCGCGCACGGTTTCGATGCGCTCCTTGCCGATCTTGGCGCGCAGATTGTGGATGTGCACCTCCACCGCGTTGCTCTCCACCTCCTCCTGCCAGCCGTAGAGAATGTCTTCCAGCTCCGGCTTCGAGTGCACAACGCCCGGCCGCTCCACCAGCGCCTGCAGCAGCGCAAATTCCCGCCGTGAGAGGTTCAGCGGCTCGCCATCGGCGGCGGTAACAGTGCGCCGTTCAGGATCAAGCTCCAGCCCCTGCCAGTCGATGGTGGCCTTGGCGCGACCCAGCGAACGACGGCGCAACGCGCGCAGGCGCGCAGCGAGTTCATCAAGGTCGAACGGCTTGCCGAGATAGTCGTCCGCCCCGCTGTCAAGGCCGTGGATGCGATCGCGGACTGAATCACGTGCGGTGAGCAGCAATACGGGCGTGGTGTCGTTCCTGCCGCGCAGATCGCGCAACACATCGAAGCCCGAACCGTCGGGAAGCATCAGATCAAGCACAACCGCGTCGAACTGCGTTGTCGAAAGCGCGGCCAGTGCGTCGGCGCATGTTTCGACCGCTTCGGCGGTGAAGCCATGCAGGCCCAGACCGACGGAGAGCCCGCTGCGCAGAACAAGGTCGTCCTCAACGATCAGCAGTCGCATCGCTTACCTTTCACGTGCGCTTGGTGCGCATACGTCATTGCGACAATATGGGCACGAAATGCTTCAGCATATGCATGCTTTGCGCGCATGCGACCAAGTTGCCGCCGCAGAAGCCGTGGTGCAATTGCCAGCTTAAGCTTGCCTTAATGTGAACACTTAGGACAGAGCCGCCGGGGTTTGACTGGCGGTGGTCCCGTGTGGCGCCGCATCTCGCCGGATTGTTGATAAGGGGGACGAGATGACGCTTTTGCGTGTTGCTGCGGTTGTGGGGTTGGCACTGAGCGTTGCCGGTTGTGCGTCAACCGACATGGATTGGCTGGGTGTGCCATATGCCGTCAGCGAGGCGGACCGCCAGAACTATGCGGCGCATCCGAATGAGCGTTTCCCGCTCAAGGCCGTGGAGCTTGCAAAGCTTGATCCGCGCTACCGGCGTCAGCTTGTGCGGTATGAAACGCGCGAGCCTTCGGGCACCATCATCGTCGATACGCCCAACCGCTATCTTTATCTGGTGACGGGCGAGAACCGCGCGCTGCGCTATGGCATCGAGGTTGGCCGCGAAGGTATGGCGTGGAGCGGCACGGCAAACGTTGCGCGCAAGGCGGCGTGGCCGACGTGGACGCCGCCGCGGGAGATGGTTGCGCGTGATCCGCGCACGGCTCCCTTTGCCAACGGAATGCCAGGCGGGCCGGAAAATCCGCTCGGCGCGCGGGCGCTGTATCTCTATCAGAACGGGCGCGACACGCTTTATCGCATTCACGGCGGCGGCAATCCGCGCACGCTGGGCAAGGCAACATCCAGCGGCTGCATTCGTCTGCTCGATCATGACGTGATCGATCTGTATCGCCGCGTGCCGCAGAATACGAAAACGATCGTGTTGCCGGATCCATCGTTGTCGAGTGAATCGGCTTCAGCGCCGGTGAGTGCACCGCACGCATGACTCTGCTCCGGGAGATCGCGCCATGACCTCTATGACCGCACGCCTGTTTGGACTGCTGATGCTGGCCACAACGGTGGTTTGGGCGTGCGGCATGGTGTGGATCTACGTCGGCAGCCAGAAAGAGCTGGAACGCGTGCTTGACGCGCGACTTGAGGAGGCGACGCGCATGGTTACGTCGCTGATGGAAAGCGCGGGTGTACACGTGACGAATGGCGTCGCGGGTGCGCGTGTGGCCAATCAGTCGGTTGCCATCCATCAGCATGAAGCGAATTTCCGTCTCGCATGCCAGATATGGTCAGTTGACGGAAAGCTTGTCGGCAAGTCCAGCGATGCGCCGATGACGCAGCTGACTTCCGTGAACAGCGGTTACACCAATCAGGAAATCAACGGCACGCCCTGGCGCGTTTATGCCCATGTCGATCCGGTGCTGGGCATTCGTGTTCTGGTGGGCGACAGCATCAGCCACCGCCAGCGTCTGGTTCGCGATCTCATGTGGGGATTGGCGCTGCCGGGTATCTTCGTTCTGGCTGCACTCAGCGGCCTGCTGTGGCTGGCCTTGCGCGAAGGTCTGGAGCCGTTGCGCCGCATGAGCGCTACGCTGGCCGCGCGTTCGCCCGATGCGCTTGAGCCGCTGGATATCGGACGCGCACCGGCTGAAATTCGTCCCGTCGTCGATTCCATGAACAGTCTGTTCGACAAGGTGGCGAAGGCGCGCGAGCATGAGCGCAGCGTGACGGCGTTTGCCGCGCACGAACTGCGCACGCCGCTTGCCGGGTTGCGCACCCAGGTGCAGATCGCGCTGGCGGCGTCCGATGCCACCATCCGTTACAATGCGCTACGCAGTGCGCTTACCGCAGCCGACCGCACGACGCGCATGGCCGGGCAGCTGCTGGCAATGGCGCAGGTTGATGCAACCGAAACGCGCGCGCCGCAGGAATGGATAAACGTTGGCGCCCGCCTGAAGGGCATCTGTGATGAATTGCGCCGTTCGGACGCGCAGCCGGGCGTGACGATTGAAGCGGCATTGTACGAGTGCCGCATTCAGGTCAATCCGGATGCGTTTCACATGGTGGCGCGCAATCTCACCGAGAATGCCATGCAGCATTCCGGTGGCACGGGCGCCGCGCGTTGGTCGATGGTGGTGGCGGAGCATGCATTGCTGCTGACCTTGGAAGACAGCGGCCCGGGTATTCCCGAGGATGAACTGGCGCTGGTGCGCAATCGCTTTTTCCGCGGCCGTCACAAAAGCGCAATTGGCAGTGGTCTGGGTCTGTCCATCGCGCACACGGCGCTGGAGAAGGACGGGCTGGAACTGCACCTTGAGAACCGCACGCCGGAGCAGGGATTGCGCGCGCAGATCGCCTTTGCTGTCGAGCGCTTCGTTATCGACATCACCGTGCCAGATACCGTCGAAAGCCATGAGGATATTGCGCGCACGGGATAGGCGCGAGCTTCAGTCCATCATCTCTCGACCGGAATTGTGAAAGACAGAAGAGCGGCCCATGTGGATCGTAAAATACGCGCTGAGCCATCGCCACAGCATCGGCGTTCTGGCGCTGCTATTGCTGTTGCTCGGTGGCCTGGGCGGACGCGGCATGTCGACCGACATCCTGCCCGCAGTGAACATTCCGGCCATCAATCTGATCTGGACCTATCAGGGGCTTAATCCGCAGGAGATGGCCAGCAAGCTGACGTCGTTCAGTGAGCTTGCTGTGATGAATAACGTCGACAACATTCGCGAGGTGCGTTCCGAAACCGTGAACGGCGTTGGCATCGTGCAGGTCACGTTTCAGCCGGGCACTAACGTTACGGATGCGTTCGCGCAGGTAACATCCGTCAGTCAGACCATTCTGCGTCGCATGCCGCCGGGCACCAATCCGCCGCTGATCGTTCCGTATGTGCCGTCGAGCGTGCCGATCATCCAGCTTGTGCTCGCCTCGGACACGCTCACCGATGGCGCCCTTTATGACTATGCGCGTCTCGCGTTGCGTGCACAGATCCAGTCGATCCCCGGCATCCGTCTGACGCTGCCTTATGGTGGCGCTTCGCGGCAGGTGATGATCGATCTGAAGCCGGAGGCGCTACAGGCGTACGGCATTTCCGCTGGCGATATTGCGCGCGCAACGGCAACCCAGAACCTGACGCTGCCTTCCGGTTCGCTGCGCGTCGATGAACGCGACATCACCATCACCACCAATGCAAGTCCGGAGACGGTGGCAAACTTTGCCGATCTTCCGTTGCGTTCGGTGGATGGCCGGGTTGTGCGTGTTTCAGATGTCGCCAGTGTGCGTGACGGTCAGGCCGTGCAGACCAACATCGCGCGGCTTGATGGCCAGAACGCTGTGATCGTGCAGATCCTGAAGCTGGGCGACGCATCGACGCTCGACATCGTGCAACAGATTCATGCACGCATGCCGGAGCTGCGCGCTGCGGCGCCCGAAGGTATCACGATTGCGCCGGTGTTCGATCAATCGGTGTTCGTCGTCAATGCGATCAACAACGTGATGGTCGAGGCCGTAATCGTTGGCCTGCTGGTTGCGCTGGTGGTGCTTGTGTTTCTTGGTAGCTGGCGGTCGTCGCTGATCGTGTTGACGTCAATCCCGCTGGCATTGCTTGCCTCTATTGCCGGTCTGGCGCTAACCGGAAACACCTTCAACCTTATGACCCTGGGCGGCTTGATGTTGGCCATCGGCATTCTGGTCGATAACGCGCTGGTCGAGATCGAAAACATCAACCGCAACCTCGAAATGGGGTTGCCGCTCAATGAAGCGATCCTCAAGAGCGCCAGCGAAGTTGCTTTCCCGGAGTTCGTTTCGACGCTTTCGATCTGCATCGTGTTTTCGCCGCTGTTTCTGCTCACCGGCACGGCCGCATTCGTGTTTGTGCCGCTGGCGCTGGCGGTCGTGTTCGCAATGGTCGCGTCGTATGTGTTGTCGCGCACGCTGGTGCCGACGCTGGCTTCGCTGATGCTGCATGCCGGGCCGCATCACGCGCCGGGTGGGTTGTTCGGTTTCGTTGCGCGTGGTGTCGACAGGCTGTTGGCCGTTCTTGAGCGCACGATCGCCGCCATCGCCGCGCTGCTGTTGCGCTGGAAGTTTATTCCGCTCGCAGGGCTGGTTGTAGCGCTTGGCATTGGCGGTTGGTCGGCCGCAAATCTCGGGCGCGAGTTCTTTCCTGAAACCGACGCGGGCATGATCCGCATCTATCTGCGCGCGCAAACGGGGCTGCGGCTGGAAGAGACGGCCGTGCGTTTCGCCGCTGTGCAGCGCGAGATACTGGATATCATTCCGCCGGATGAGGTCGAATTCATCGCCGAGAACATTGGCAGTCCCGAACCTATCAATCTCGGCTGGGTTGAAAGCGGCGTTATTGGTTCGTTCGACGGCGAAATGCTGGTGCAGCTCAGTCATGCGCACGCACCCACGGAAATGTACGTGCGCAAGATCCGTCAGATGCTGACGGAGAAATTCCCGCAGATGGTGGCGTATTTCCGGCCTGCCGATGCAACCTCGCAAACACTTGCGGGTTCCGCGCAAACGGCGATTGAGGTGCGCCTCATAGGTCGCGACCGCGCAGGCAACGCCGAAATAGCGCACGAGCTCATGACGCGCATGTACGATATTCCAGGCGCCGTGGATGTCGCTCAGCGGCAGGTGACAGACCTGCCGTCGTATTACCTGGAAATCGATCGCGTACGTGCGCTGCAGATTGGTGTGACGCCGCAGGACGCCGCCACTGCATTGCTGGCGGCGCTCGGGGCATCGGGAACGGTGTCGCCCAGCTTCTGGTCGGATCCGGAGCAGGGCGCGGCCTACACGGTGCAGGTTGTGGCGCCGCCAACCAATCTCACCTCGCTTGAGCAGTTGCTGAATACGCCTGTGCGTCCGTCGGCCGGCGGTGACCCCGTTGCGTTGCGCACGTTTGCCTCGCTGCAGATGCGCGAAATTCCTGCCAACATCGATCGCACGACGCTGCAGCCCACCATCACCATTCTGGCAAATGTGGAAGGGCGCGATCTCGGTGGTGTTTACGGAGATGTTGCCGCTCTGGTCGATGAGGCGCGTGCGCGCCTGAAGCCGGGCAACCGCATCGTCATCGCCGGACAAGCGCAATCCATGCAGCAGGCCTATGCGGAAATGCTGGGCGGTCTGCTGATGGCGTCCATCTTCGTTTATCTGGTGATGGTGGTGAACTTCCAGTCGTGGATCATGCCGGCCATCGCCATGGGCGGCTTGCCAGTGGCGATATCGGGCGCATTGTTCGCGTTGCTGCTGACGGGCACAGCGGTTTCGGTGCCGGCGTTGACCGGCCTCATCATGGTGATCGGTGTTTCGACCGCGAACAGCGTTCTGGTGACGAGTTTCGCGCGTGACCTTTTGCTTGAAGGCATAGCGCCGCGTCAGGCCGCGATAGAGGCGGCGCGCACCCGGTTGCGTCCGGTGTTGATGACCGCGACGGCGATGATCGTCGGCATTTTGCCGATGGCGCTCGGTCACGGTGATGGCGGCGAGCAGAATGCGCCGCTCGGACGTGCGGTTGTCGGCGGTCTCATCTTTGGCACCTGTGCAACGCTGACGTTCGTACCGTTTTTGTTTGCGACGCTGGCCAGCATCGGCCGACGCAAGCAGGCCGCGAGCGATCATCACGCAGGGCAAAAACAGGAAATCGCACCTACGTCGCTCAGCGGCGTTCCGGCAGAATGAGGATGGAGCAAGTCATGGGCCTGAAACGTCTGGCGATCGCGCTTGCGGTGGTTTCAGTGTGCGGCACCGGTGTTTACGTAGTCACGCGCGCAGATGGCGGAGCGGTGCTGGCGGATGCGCTGCGTTATGCGGGGCTGGCAAACAAGGCGCATGCCAACCCGGCGCAAAAGCCTAAGGCCGACGCTCAGCGGATCTGCAAGGTGCGTGTTATCGCGCCGGTCGCAGCGCCGGAAGCGGTGGTGCTGACGCTGTCTGGACGCACCGCGCCGGTGGAGCAGGCGCTGCTGTCGTCGCGCGCCAGCGGCATCGTATCTGAACGCCGTGTGGACATAGGCGACAAGGTCAATGCGGGCGATGTGCTGATCGTCATCGACGCGCCGGAGGTGGAGCAGCAGTTGCGTCGCGCCCGTGCGGCTGTGGATCAGGCAAAGGCTAGGCTAACGCTGGCGCGCGTTAGTCTCGAACGTTCGGAAAGTCTCGTCGGCAAGGGGCACACCTCGATGCAGACGGTCGACGAAAGGCGCGCGGCGGAGCTGATTGCCAAGGCTGACGTTGCCGCCGCCGCTGCGGAGGTGAAGCGGTTGGAGGAAGTGGCAGGCTTCCAGACTATTCGCGCGCCGTTCGATGGCACCATCATCGCGCGGCACGTTGAGCGCGGTGACAAGGTGTCGGGCGAGTCGGGTCAGCAAAGCGGTTATCTGCTGCGGATCGGCAGGCTTGATGAGCTGCGTATTGAAGTGGATGTGCCGCAGTCATCCTCGCTTGTCGTTGTTCCCGGTTCTGCGGCTAAGGTTCAGTTTGCAGAGTGGCCGCAGGAGCTGGAAGCGAAGGTTGTGCGGGTCGCCAGTCAGATCGATGCCTCGTCGAGCACCATGCGCGCAGAGCTGCTGATGAATAACCCTGCGGGCAGAATTCCGGCGGGTCTGAACGGCCAGGTTTCCATTCATGTCGCGGCCGAGAAGGGCGCCGTCAACGTACCTTCAAATACGTTGATGACGCGCGCCGGCAAGCAGGTCGTCGCCGTGGTTGACGCGCACAGTAAGGTGCAATGGAAAGCGGTGCGCGTTGCGCGGGATCTGGGCGGCAGCGTGGTGATCTCTGCCGGTCTGACGGTAAGCGATCAGGTGATCGTCAGTCCAAATGCGCTGTTGCGTCCGGGTGATCAGGTGGAAATTGCGCAACCATCGGCGCAGGTGGGTATGGCGCGCCGGTAAGCAACGCCAACAAGCTGCGCGCGGTGCGGATTACCGGTTTTCGTACGGCGGCAATCGCGAGTTCTGATCGCCGTGCGCGCGCTGCCCGCGCCACCTGCTGTAGAGCGAGAGCGCGACGCCAACCGGAATTGCGACCAGCAGCAGGATGCCGATTATCAGCGCCGCTCCAACCAGGAAAAACGCCGCCAGGATCAGTCCCGCGATCGAACCGATGACGAGCCCTGCAAGCAGTAGCCATGCACGCCATCCGGAAACGACCGTCGTTTGTCCGTTATTCTGGATGACCAGCATATAAAACCTCGCAATCTGTGGCGGCTGATGGCGTCGCCAGCGATATTTAAGGAAACATGCGGGCAATTGCGAGTGCTGGCCGTTGTAAGCGACTGGTTTTGATCCCATAAGATGCGCCGGCGGATCAATGCAGCGACAACGGAAAACATGATAGATCTCTATTATTGGGCCACGCCCAATGGCCACAAGATCACGATATTTCTTGAGGAGGCGGATGTTTCGTTCCGCCTGCTGCCGGTCAACATCGGCAAGGGCGAGCAGTTCGATCCCGCGTTCCTGCGCCACGCACCCAACAACCGCATTCCGGCAATCGTCGATCACTCACCGCGCGACGGCGGCGAGCCGATCAGCATTTTTGAATCCGGTGCCATTCTTCAGTATCTGGGCCGCAAGACCGGGCTGTTCTATCCGCAGGAAGAGCGCGCAAGAGTCGATGTTGATCAATGGCTGTTCTGGCAGGTGGGTGGCCTCGGACCGATGGCGGGCCAGAACCATCACTTCGTGCAGTACGCCAGTGAAAACGTGCCGTACGCGATCGATCGCTACGTGAAGGAAACAAACCGCCTCTATGGCGTATTGAACCGCCGTCTGGCCGATCGCGAATTTATTGCGGGCGAATATTCAATCGCCGATATGGCCTGTTATCCGTGGATCGTCCCGCATGAGCGGCAGCGTCAGAATCTGGCGGACTTCCCGCATCTGGCGCGTTGGCTGGAAACCATTGCGGCACGTCCGGCGGTGCAGCAGGCATACGCGCTGGCCGAGACGGTGAATGCAAATGCGGTCATGTCGGAGCAGGATAAGCAGGTGCTGTTCGGCCAGACAGCCAAGCGCGATTGACGTTAATGCTGGCGATCATCGCAGCGCCTCGGTTGAGAGTGGCGCTGCGATGACGTCTCAGTTTGTCAGCGCGCGCGGATGTAATGCGGCAGAATGAACGGCACGCCTTCAGACGGTGTGCGGTTGGTGCGTACTTCGCAGCCGTAAGCTCGGGACAACACATCGTCCTTCAATACTTCGGCCGGCGTTCCGCGTGCGGTGATGCGCCCGGCGCTGAGCAGCACGAGTTCGTCGGCAAACACGGCGGCCAGATTCAGGTCATGCAGAATGGCCATGACCGCAAGCCCCTTGCGGGCCTGTTCCAGCGCTTCTTCCAGTACGACGCCCTGATGGGCGAGGTCGAGGCTGGCGGTCGGCTCATCCAGCAGCAGAATGCCCGGTTCATTTTCAGCGCGCTTCGCCATCGCAAGCTGCAACAGCGCGCGCGCAATATGTACGCGCTGGCGTTCGCCACCGGATAGATTTGTAAACAGGCGATGTTCAAGCGCCAGCAGCCCTACCGTGCGCAGGCAGTCCAGCGCCATGCGCTCGATGTGCTCCGGCGGCTCTGCAAAGCCGGGCACGGTTGCGCCCAGCAGCACCACTTCGCGCACGCTGAATGGAAACGAGAGTGCCGTTGATTGTGGCACCACAGCGCGCCGCCGGGATAGATCCAGCGCGGTGAAACTGGACAGCGCGCGGCCGTCCAGTGTGATCGCACCGGAGGTTGGCTTGATCTCGCCCGACAGCAGCTTCAGTAGCGTGGATTTGCCAGCACCGTTCGGGCCGACAAGTGCAACCAGCTTGCCCGGCGGGATCGCCATGTCGATGTCGGAGACGAGCGTCTTGCCGTTGATCTGAAATGCGGCGGCGTGTGCAGTCAGCATTGTTTACTCCGAGCCGCCGATGCCGCGTTTCATCACCAGATGCAGGAACACGGGCGTTCCGATCGCAGCCATCACGATGCCGATGGGCAGCTCTGCCGGACGCACGATGAGCCGCGCGATGATATCGGCGAACAGCAGCAGCGCCGCGCCAAACAGTGCGCTGCCCGGCAGCACGACGCGATGATCCGGCCCGGCGAGCAGGCGAATGATATGAGGCACAACGATGCCAATGAAGCCGATAACGCCAGCCATCGCGACGGCGGCGCCGACGGATGCAGCGGTCGCTACAATCGCGATGCGCTTGGTGCGCTCGACATTGATGCCGAGGTGAAACGCTTCGGCTTCGCCCAACAGGAAGCCGTTCAGGCCGCGGATCAGCAGTGGCGTCAGCAGTGCAATCAAAATACCGAATGGCAGCACGGCAAGAATTTTGGGCCAGTTGGCACCGCCGAGGCTACCCATGGACCAGAAGGTAAGGTCGCGTAGCTGACGGTCGTCGCTGGCGTATGCGAGCAGGCCGGTTAGCGCACCTGAAAGAGCACCAAGCGCGATACCCGCAAGCAGCAGGGTGCCAATCATGAGCTGGCCGTGACGTCCGGCGATCGTGACAAGTATCAGCGTCGTCACCATGCCGCCGAAGAACGCGGCAACAGGCAATGCGTAGATGCCGAGGGGCGCGAGTATCGGCGCGGCAATACCATTGCCCAGCACGATGGTTGCGACGGCAAAGAGTGCTGCGCCGGACGACACACCAACGAGGCCAGGGTCAGCCAGCGGGTTGCGGAACAACCCCTGCATTATTGCGCCGGCAATCGCCAGGCTCGCGCCGACGAAAATGCCGAGCAACGTGCGCGGCAGACGAATGTCGAGCAGCACCAGTTGTTCGCGGGCGATGGTGGCATCGGTTGTGCCGCTGATGGCGGCAGAGAGCGCACGCGGCAAAGACGACAACGTGATGCCCGTGGGCCCCAGTGAAAGCGACGCAACTATCGCAACAGCTAGAAGTACAGCGCTGCCAATGATGACCTGGGCAGCGCTCATGCGGTGGGTTTTCCCCGCCCGGCTGCCCGAGAGGGGAATTGCTTCACTCGTCATTCGGCAGCGCTCGCCTTCTTCTGCACCAGTTCGGGATAAAGGGCGGCCATCAGTTCACGGGCGGCGCGTGCGCAGCGTGGCCCGAAACCGAGAAGATAAAGGCCGTTCATCTCGATGATCTCGCCATTCTTCATGGCTGGGCTGCCAGCAAGTGACGGGACGGTTTTTATGCGATCGGAATGCATGCCACCGCCGCCATGCTGCATGGTGAGGATCGCGTCAGGAGCAAGCTCTACGCCGGATTCATCGGTCATGGGCTTGTAGCCTGGAACCGAGGCCCCTGCATTCACCGCGCCGGCAAGCTGGATCATCGCATCGGCGCCGGTTCCAGCGCCGCCAATGGTGGCCTTGCCGCTCTGCACGCTCAGCACGAACAGCGCGCGCTTCGGCTTCGTGATCTTGGCGCGCTGCTCCGCCAGCAGTGCAAAGTCGCGCTCGACGTCCTTGGCCAGAGCTTCGCCCGCAGCTTCCAGGCCTACAACTTTCGCGATGAAGCGGATCTTGTTGGCCACACCCTCGGGTGTTTTATCGTCAGGCACCATCACATAGGGAACAGACGAAGACTTCAGCACCTCAATGACCGGAGGCGGGCCCGCGTCCGATGAGGCAATGATGACTGAAGGATTGGTGGAAAGCACACCCTCGGCTGACAGCGCGCGCAGATAACCTACGTCGGTTTTCTTTTGCAGCGCGTCGCCAGGAAACTGGCTCGTTGAATCGATGGCGATGATTTTGTCGTCGGCGCGCAGAGCATAGAGAATTTCGGTTACATCGCCGCCGACGGAGAGGATGCGTGAGGTGTCGGTCACCTTAACGTCGCGTCCGCTGCCATCCACGATCAATTGTTCGGCCAGCGTCGAAGTTGCCGACATGGCAACGCCAGCTGCAAGCAGGAGGGAAGAGGCGCAAGTGCGTATCAGATAGCTGCGAAACATTGATATCTCACTTTGTCAGGATGAGCTTGCCGTTGGCGGTGATGCGCAGACGGTAGTCCATGCCGTCGTGCTCAAGTATGGCCTCGCGGCCGCCTTTCAGAATATCCTTCACCGCAACGCGCACTTTGCGTTCGCCATTAGAACCTGTAATATGCTCTACGGCCGCATCGGGATAGGTTTCTTCTTTGGCAGCGGCCTTCATGACCTGCGCTCCATGGCTTTTTTGAAGATGGCCTCGAAATGCGAGCGGTGCGGCGTTTGTGGCAGATTTGCGCCCGAACACATTTCTTGACTCTAATAGTCATAAAACATTAACTTGTACAAGTCCGGCAGTGCCGGATTAGGTGCGTCCCACCGTCGTGGGCAACGCATCGGAATTGAGGCAAGCCCGCCAGTAGTACGCGTATGTGTTGCGTGCATGAGCCAGCCAGCCCTTTGGTATGCGTTTTGGGGGGTTGAGTTAGTGCGTGCGCGTAGCGTTGCGTGTGAAGTTGCGGCTGCGGGTTCGCCCGCAGGAGCCTCAGGGCTCAGGGAAGTTCAATCAAGCAAGAGTATCGATGGCTCAGCCGGGCGCTCCCGTACTCCCGGTGCTCCGGTTTCAGGGCCATTCGTTAGGGCCTTCCTCTTGCTTGGTGTTTCTGTCGTTGCTGTTTCTGTCGCCAGCGATGCGTTCGCGCAGGAAACTCAACTCCCCCCTCTTACTGTAGAGGGTGCGCAGGCCAAGAAGCCGACGAAAAAGAAGGCAGCCGCCAAGAAGTCTTCGCCGAGCGCTGCAGTTTCTGCACCACAGCCGATGCAGGCTCCGCAGACGCAGGCTACTTCCGCTGCAGTTACTGAGCCATCGTTTGTGCCTTACACGGTGCCGGCTGGCGTAAGTGTAATCGACAGCAGTGAGCTGAACACCTTCGGGCAGGTTCGCACGGACGGTGTTCTGCGCGCGACGCCCGGAACATTCACACGCGAAAGCGCAGGCAATCCTGGCACCGCCGTCAACATTCGCGGCTTTGAGGGCCAGGGCCGCGTTAACATGATGATCGACGGCGTCCGCCAGAATATTCGATTTACTGGCCACGAAGCCGCTGGCTTTGCGTATGTCGATCCGATGTTGCTGGCGGGTATTGATATTCAGCGCGGTGCAGTTTCCGGCCGCGGCGGTGCAGGTGCTCTGGCAGGCGCGGCTAATTTCCGTACGCTCGGCGTAAGCGACATTATCAAGGATGGCCAGAACGCTGGCGTGCTTTCCGCCGTCACCTGGGGCAGCAACGGCACCGGATGGTCGAAGATGATCGGTGCCGGTATGCGTAACAGCACTGCCGGTGTCGCGGCCGCGATCAGCGGTAGCAATCGGGATAACTACAAGAATGGTAACGGTGAAACGGTTCGCTTCACCGATCAGGATGTGGTCTCAGGTCTCGCCAAGGCCTATGCGTATCTTTCACCGGAAGCGCGCGTAGATTTCGGCGGCGTGTTCTATGACAACGACTTCAGCGCGCAGTCGGTAAATCAGAACGTCACATCTCGGATTGCCAACGGTCTCTTTCACTATGCGCCAGCCGACAATAACCTGGTCAATTTCCAGGCCGGCATCCAGTACAGCAATGTCGAGATTGAGTATCTGAGCGCGGTGAACTCGGCAGGTAATTCAAGTGTCGGTCGTACGATTGAAGACCGCGGCATTGGCTTCGATCTATCCAACACGTCCCGGTTCATGCTCGGCCAGGTGAAGGTTGCTTCCACCTACGGTTATGAGTACTTCCGCGACGAATACACGGTTGCCAACGGCAACGTGAACCCCGGCGGCACGATGACCGTTGGCGGTGCGTTTTCGAACACTACTTTCACCTACGGCATCGTCGATTTCATTGCGGGCCTTCGCTACGACCACTACTCGGTGGAAGGCAACGGAGCTTACGCTGGCATTGAGAATGAAGATGGTCGTTTCGATCCGAAGCTGACGCTCGCTGTAAATCCGTTCAAGGGTTTCCAGGTTTACGCGACTTATTCAGGATCGATGCGCGCGCCGACAACCAATGAAATGTTCTTTGGTGGTAGTCATCCAGGTGCAGGAACCACCGGCTTCTACAGACCTAACCCGGCTCTGGATGCTGAAACGCAGCAGGGTTACGAGTTGGGCTTCAATTACCTGCAGCGTGACGTGATCAATCGTGGCGACGTCTTCGGCCTCAAGGCAGCGTACTATCGCATGGACGTCGACAACTACATCGTGACGCGCATGTCGACGGTACCGTCTACCGTCTATTTCTTCGATAACGTACCCGGCACGAGCTTGGTTGAGGGCGTCGAAGTTCAAGCCGATTACGACACCGGGTTCGCGTTTGCCGGCCTTGTGTACAGCTACAACAACAGCACTTTGCCTTCTCAGCTCACATCCTCTTTCGGCGGCAGCACCTATATGCCGGAGCACAACCTCGTTCTTACGGGTGGTCTCCGGTTCCTCGACGAAGCGCTTGAGGTGGGAGCTCGCGCTTCCATCGTGTCAGGGGCTGACGATCCGAGCGCTACGGCTACAGCTGGTCGCCGGGCTGGCTACGAATTGGTCGATCTGTTCGCAAACTATAATGTTTGGGAAGGCGTGACACTCGGCGCCATGGTGACCAACGTTTTCGACCGCACTTACACGCCAGTGCTAGGTACAGCGCAGTCTTCGGCCTGTGTCTCCTTCACTATTCCGAGCACGTGTCCGGCTGAACCTCAGAGTGGCCGTGGCCGAACCTTCATCCTGTCGGCGAGGGCGCAGTTCTGACGGGTTTGGCTCGGCTTGATGCCGTGATAAACCTGTTGGCATATGTCAGCGACACCTAGGCATCGACATCGGCGGGTACCATGTATCCGCCGATGTGAGTTCAACACGCCCATGGGAGGCAAATAGAATGTCCAAGTTCATCGCCATGAACCGCTTCAAGGTGCAGAAGGGTTCTGAAAAAGACTTCGAGCATGTCTGGCTTTCGCGCGAGACGCATCTGCACGAGTTGCCCGGCTTTGTTGAGTTCCATTTGCTCAAGGGCCCGGAGCGTGAAGACCATGTGCTTTATTCCTCGCACACTGTCTGGCGCTCCAAGGAAGACTTCGAGGCGTGGACCAAGTCGGAGCAGTTCCGCAAGGCGCATGCGCGCGCGGGCAGCGGTGACGTGAAGCCGCTTTATGTCGGTCATCCGGAATTCGAAGGCTTCACCGTGCTGATGGAGCAGACGAACGACGGCACCTCCAAGACGCCCGTGGCTGCGGAATAATCGGCGGAGCTGAGATCATGGAAACCGCTGCAGTCGCTACAACTGAACGTCCGCCACTGGCGGAGCGTGTCGCCGCTGGTGCCGGTGATCTGCTTGAGCAGATCGCCCGCGAATATGGCGTCAGCACGCTGGAGGTTGTGCGCAATCTGCCGGCCGATCAGGGTGTGGTCGTTTCGGGCGACGCCTTTGCCGACATCATGCAGGACATCTCCTCGTGGGGCGATGTTCTGTTCCTCATTCACAATAGCGATATCGTGCTTGAGTGCACCGGCAAGGTTCCGCCGGGCACGTTCGGCCATGGCTATTACAACATCCATGGCGACAGCCCGATCGGCGGTCACATCAAGGCTGACAACTGCAAGGCCATTGCTTTCGTTGCACGCGGTTTGAAGCGCATCAGCATGTCGGTGCAGTTCTATAACGCCGCGGGCGAAGCTGTGTTCAAGATCTTCGTTGGCCGCGACGACAACCGAGACCTTATCCCGGAGCAGGTGCAGAAGTTCGAAGCGCTGCGTGCCCGCTATTCGGCTTAAGCCTCGCGATTGGCGGGGCGTGTGAAAGCACAGGGCTCGCACAGCATGGATTGGGTAGTCGGCCTACGACGGCTGCCCTTTGGCGCCGCCTAAGGGAGCAACCTCCCAGTTCCCCTATGCAGCAGGCGCGTCCTAGAGTATGGGCTGGCTTCATGAGCCAGCCCATACTCCTCGTCGCAGCAGCGGCGATCGTCGATACCGATAATCGCGTCCTTCTCACCCGTCGCCCGCCCGGCAAGGACATGGCCGGTCTGTGGGAGTTTCCCGGTGGCAAGGTGGAGCCCGGCGAGACGCCTGAAGCAGCGTTGCGGCGCGAGCTGTTCGAGGAGCTAGGCATCGATGTCTGCCCCGAGTGCCTGCACCCGATCACCTTCGCCAGCCACACCTACGAGAAGTTTCACCTGCTGATGCCGTTGTTTCTGGTTCGGCAGTGGGACGGCATGGTTGCCGCGCAGGAGGGGCAGGAGCTTGCATGGGTGCGGGCCATGCGGCTGAAGGACTACCCGATGCCGCCCGCCGATGTGCCGCTCATTCCGGCATTGCGCGATCTGCTCAGCTAAGCGCTACAGCAGTTAGTCGTGTGGGGCGTGCGGAGTGTGCTGGAGCCTACAGCCTTGCCACGCTCCAGTCGGCACAATGCCGTCAGCTATTCGTCCAGCTTCCGTTCGGGCACGCCCAATGCCTCCGCAAGACGCGTGGATGCAGAGCCCGGCCGCAGCGGTTTGGGCTGGCTTTCGTCCGGCGCCCACGCGGTCAGCGTCAGAATTTCAAACGTCGCCGGAATGCGGCCATCAGCTTGCGCATAGCGCTCGATGTAAATTTCCGCTGCGCGCAACAGCAGACCTCGCGTCACCGGCGTTTTGCGGCGCGCGATGAGCATATTGCTGGCGCCCATCGCTTTGATTTCGCGCATCAGACTGAGCGGATCGGAATAGGTGACAGTCACGGTTTCGGAATCGACCACTGGCAGCGCAAAGCCCGCGCGCTGCAGCAGCGCACCCATGTCGCGCACGTCGGCGAATGGCGCCACGCGCGGCGACGCTCCGCCCGAAACTTCCGCTTCCGCCGCCAGCCACGCTGCGCGTAGCTCATAAAGCGTGGTGCCGCCGAGTACTGAAGCCAGCAACAAGCCGTCCGGTCGCAATGCGCGGCGGATCTGAATCAGCGTTCCCGGCAGATCGTTGACGAGCTGGAGCGACAGCGCTGACACCGCCAGATCGAGCGTGCCGTCGCCAAAGGGAAGCGCTTCTTCGTCGGCAACCACGCGCAGGTCGGCGGGGCTCCGCGCCAGCAGCGCTGCCACCGGATCAAGATCAATGATCCGTTCCACGCCCGCCAGCCCGCGAATGCGTTCACTCACCACACCGTGATGCGCACCGATGTTAGCCGCCAACGGTAGCGTACGGCGCACGATTGCCAGCCGCTCGGACAGGTCGTCCGCCACGCGCTGCAGCAGAAAGTCATGCTCGGACGCGCGACCGGCGAAGCGCCGCCGCCGCCGGGTCAGCAGCGTGCGGTCGAAAATGCGGGTGAGTTCGGGCTGGGATTGCAACGGCTAAATCCGGATCGATGACGGCCTTGCGCGTGGCCGGACGAAAAGCGTGTCGCCTCTCTCGTGCCGGCACGTTACCATCGGAGAGATGGGAACTTACTGAATTTCGGCCTTAACCTATGTCTGCAGCATGGAATAGCACAACTGCGCCGATGCGCCGGGCTGCGCGCGCGGTATCGGATTTTCTCGTGCCGCCGCTGTGTCTGGCCTGCCATGCGCCGATCGCCCAGCATGGGGCCCTGTGCGCGCAGTGCTGGAGCCGGGTCGACTTTATCCGCCAGCCAGTATGCGATCGCCTCGGTACGCCGCTCGCCATGGATATTGGTGCCCCGGCCATATCCGCTGCGGCGGCAGCCGACCCGCCTGAATATGACCGCGCCCGCGCTGTGGCCCGCTTTGACGGCGTCATGCGCGAGTTAGTGCATGGGCTAAAGTTTCGCGACCAGCATGGCGGGCGGCAGTTTTTCGGCCGCGTCATGGCGTCGGCCGGGGCGGAGCTGCTGTCCGACGCCGATGCCCTGATCCCGGTGCCGCTCACCCGCTGGCGTCTGCTTGGGCGTCGGTTCAATCAGTCGGCGGTGCTGGCGCAGGAGATTGCCCGCAATACCGGGTTGCTGTACTGGCCAGCGGCCCTGGTGCGCAGCCGCAAAACGCAGCCGCAGGTAGGCCTTACGCGTGTGCAGCGTCGCGATAATGTCGCCGGCGCCTTCGCGGTTTCGGCCAGCGCGCGCGGCAAACTTGAAGGCGCCCGGATCGTGCTGGTGGACGACGTTATCACCACCGGCGCAACGGTCCGTGCGTGCGCCCGCGCCCTCAAGAATGGCGGTGCTGCGCGGGTGGATGTTCTGGCGCTGGCGATCGTTACCGACGACGCGCTGCTGCCGCCCTGAGGCGCAGGGCGCGGTTGCCCAGTTCCCGGCAATTCTTTTCCGGAAATGTCTAGTATTCGTCGCGATTTGCGCTGCGCCGCGAAAGCATTAAAATGGCAGTGCGTCGTCGCTTGGAGTGCTTCCGGAAAAGTGGAAACCGGTTTTCCGACAAGAAGCACGTAGAAACAAACGTCTAGAGCCTTTCCGCGATTCAACGAAACGCTGAAAGGCTCTGGAGCGGGCGGGCGCATGAAAGGGGACGCATCTTAAGCCCATGCCAAAGATCACCGTCTATACCACCCGTTTTTGCCCATACTGCCACATGGCCAAAGAGCTGCTGCGCAAGAAGGGCATCACCGCGTTCGAGGAAATCGACGCCAGCCAGCACGACGTGCGGGCGCAGATGCGCGAGAAGGCCGGCGGCCGGCACACGGTCCCGCAGATCTGGATCGGCGATCAGCATGTCGGCGGCTGCGATGATCTCTACGCGCTGGACCGCGACGGCAAGCTGGACGGATTGCTAGCCGTGTAGCAATCAGATCGGCAGCAAATCAAATTTCACGAAGGGTGGCATCCGATGTCGGTCGCGCCAGATAAGTTTCGCGTCGGCCTCGTGCAGATGTGTTCGGGCAGAACCGTCGCGCCGAATATTGACGCTGCGTGTGCCTTGATCCGGCAGGCGGCGGGTGAGGGTGCGCAATACATCCAGACGCCGGAGATGACCAACATTCTGGAGATCGATCGCACCCGCTTGCCGGATGCGTTGCGTCCAGAAGCTGAAGACCCTGCAATTCTTGGCTTCACGGAGCTGGCGCGGGAGCTGGGCGTATGGCTGCACATCGGCTCGCTGGCGCTGCAGGGCGAGGCCGGAAAACCGGTAAATCGCTCACTCCTGTTTTCACCTGAAGGTGAGATCGTCGCGCGCTACGACAAAATCCACATGTTCGATGTCGACCTTGCGAACGGCGAAAGCTATCGCGAGAGCGCCAGCTATGAGCCCGGAAAGTCTGCTGTTCTGGCGCAGATTCCGTGGGGCGGCTTGGGCATGACGATCTGCTACGATCTGCGCTTTCCGCACCTGCATCGTACGCTTGCGCACGGTGGCGCGCATTTCCTGGCCGTTCCGGCGGCATTCACCCGCCCAACCGGCGCCGCGCACTGGCACACACTGCTGCGGGCGCGGGCCATCGAGTGCCAATGCTATGTGTTCGCAGCGGCGCAGGGCGGCAAGCACGAGGACAGCCGCGAAACGTTTGGGCACAGCCTCATCATTTCGCCGTGGGGCGAAATTCTGGGCGAAGGCGGTGTTGATCCCGGCGTTATCGTTGCCGACATCGATCTTCCGCGGCTTGAGCAGATTCGCCAGCAGGTGCCATCGCTGCGCAATGATCGCCCGTTCGATCTGGTGACGTCGCCGCCTCCTCGCCAGGGTGGTGCTACGACGTGATCAGATACAGTCTCAGGTGTGCAGGCGACCACGAGTTTGAAGCGTGGTTTGCCTCCAGCACATCATATGATGCTCAGGCGAGCGCAGGTGATGTCGTGTGTCCGGTATGCGCTAGCCGCAAGGTCGAGAAATCGATCATGGCGCCCAATGTTGCTGTAAGCAGCCGTGCCACAGAAACGCTGTCGCCGCACGAAGATACTGCCGCCAAGGTGCGGGCGTTAATGCGGGAAGTGCGCCAGATGGTTGAGGCGCAATCGGAAAATGTCGGCGACCGTTTCCCTGATGAAGCGCGCGCGATTCACTATCGCGAAGTTGAACAGCGTGCGATCCGCGGCACCGCTTCGGCGGACGAAGTTCGTAGCATGCTGGATGAAGGCATTGCGATCGTTCCGCTGCCTGATCTGCCTGAAGAAGCGAACTGACGCTGATCGTAGATCGGAGCGTCGCGCGCGGGTTCGTGCGCGATCATCACGTTTGCGCGAGCACGACCACCGTATAGAGCACGGCCGACCTCACATCCTCTGTGCGGAAGCGCGGCTCAGTGTTGCCGGGTGAGATCCACGTATAGCTGCGCGCATCGTGGCTCCAGATACCATGCACATGCCCGGCGCGATCGACAACGATGCCGCCGCCGTCGTCATAGGCCAGCGAGTAGCCTTTGATCTTCAGAATTTCGTTCGATCGCAGCAGCTCAAACAGCCGTCGCTTTTTGTCTTCTCTCATCGCAGCCCCCACGAACTTCCCCTGCTGGCGATGTGCGAGAGTTGAATCGAATCCGATCTATTTCAATGCTTGCTGATACTATTCATTACCAAATAGTTACCAATAATCCTATGGCGGAGCAAAAATGACGCTGGGTTGCTGTCATATAGGCTTCATTCACGCGGGCTAAGCGCGAGGTTGGAGTTCCATGTCTCAACGGAATTAGGCCCGATGACATCGCCCGTTCGCCTCGTATTCGTCATTGTGGCACTGGCGTGGAGTGGCGTGGCCGCCGCGCAAACGATTTACCCTATAGACCGGGCGCAGATCCTGCGGGGCGCCAAATTCGATCTGAAGGTCGAGTTTCCCGGAGCGCCGACATCGGGCGATCTGCGCGTGACCATTAACGGCGAAGACGCGAGCAAGGTGCTTGGCAAGAAAGCGACCGTTGTCGAGCGCGAGGACGGAGCCGCGCGGACGGCCTACTGGATCAGGGATGCTGAACTGTCCAGCAGCGGGCCGGTTGTCGTCGAAGCATCGGCCGGTGGTTCAACAGCGAGCGTCACGTGGGATGTGTTCGGCACGCCCGACGGCAGGCTTGCCCGCAACGTCATATTGCTGGTCGGAGACGGTCTTTCAATCGCGCACCGAACGGCGGCGCGCATGCTGTCGAAGGGAATCTCGCAGGGGAAATATCACGGCGAGCTTGCTATGGACTCGATGTCCAACATGGCGCTCGTTTCAACCTCCGGTACCGATTCAATCGTGACCGACAGCGCGAATTCGATCACCGCCTATGCCACAGGCCACAAATCTTGCGTGAATGCGTTGGGTGTTTATTGCGCATCAAATCTCGCCAACCGCCAGCATCCGCAGTTCGAGACGATCGCCGAGCTTGCAAAGCGCAAGCTTGGATTGGCCGTTGGCATCGTAACCGACACCGAGATTCAGGACGCAACACCGTCCGGTTTCGTTGCGCATACGCGCGCGCGTGCTGACTATGAAGACATCGTCGAGATGTACTTCAATTTGCAGCCGGATGTTGTTCTCGGCGGTGGTGCGCAGTTCTTCCGGCCTGCTGGCGTCGATCGGGGCAAGCGTCGGGACGGGCAGGACTACATCCAGAAGTTTCAGAACGGCGGGTATGCGTTCGTCGATACTGCAACGACGCTTGGCGATGTCGCGGCGCGGCCTGAAACGCGCCGGCTGCTTGGGCTGTTCAATGATCGCAATATCGATGGCGCGCTCGATCGCCGGTTTCTGAAGAAGGGCACTGTCGCCAAATTCCCCGATCAGCCGGATCTAACCGACAGCGTTCGCGCGGCGTTGCAGGTGCTGTCGCGCAATGACCAGGGCTTCTTGCTGCTGGTCGAAGCCGGGCGCATCGACAAATACAGCCATTCGCTCGATTGGGAGCGCGCTGTCTACGACACCATCATGTTCGATAATGCCGTGGCTGTGGCCAAGGAATATGCTGCCCGCAGCAATGATACACTCGTGATCGTCGTGCCGGATCATGCGCATCCGGTTTCGATCATCGGCACATATGACGACCGCAAGGGCGATGAGTTGCGCGAGCGTCTGCAGACCTATGCGTCCGCAGGCTTTCCAAATTACCCGGCGCCGGATGAAGCCGGTTATCCGCCCCGTGTTGATGTGGAGCGGCGGTTGGCGATGGTATTCGCCGCCTATCCCGATCACTGCGATGCGGGGCGGCCTCATCTTGGAGGTGAAAACGTTCCAGTCGTTGCTGCTGATGCGGCGGGGGAGAAGACAGGAGAGAAGGCGACTGCGGTTGCGAGTCCAACCTATTGCGCGCCGGGTGCAGCCCGCAAGATCGGCAATCTTCCGATTACCGCGCGCAGTGGCGTCCACGCAGCTGACGATGTCCTGCTGACAGCAGATGGACCCGGTGCAGACGCTTTTCGCGGACGCGTTGACAACACTTACGTATTTCGTGCGATCGCACGAGCGCTAGGCCTAGCGAAGTAAGTTCTCAAACATATCCGTGCATTGCAAAGTACAAAATAAATTAACCGTCAGGTCGGGGCTAATTCATCTCAGCGTAGTAATGGTAGCCATCCAGGTTGCACTTAGCCTGCCTCCATTCGACAGGCTTTCCGTCGATAGAAAACACTATGCTGTCCAGAGTAAGCAGCGGTGTGCCCTCAGTGACCTTCAGTAATTGCGCATCGATGTCGCTGGCAGTTGTAACGGCGACCTTCTCCTCCGCGCGCCCCAGCAGAACTCCGTAATGATGGGAAAGCACAACAATGCTGGGCGAGATGTCATCGGCTTGTGAAAGGCCGGGGAATCGCGATTGCGAAACGGTGGATTCTTCGGTCAGTAGTGGTGCGCCTTTGTGGGAAAGAACGCGGCGTATCCGATAGACGGGCTCACCAATTCGCAACTGCAGGTTGCGCGCCTCGCATTCACTTGCGGTGCCTTCGAGCACAGACGAGCTTTCCGCATCGCCCACTATTTTTGATCCATCGCGCTCGCGGATATTGCTGAAGCGAACAGCATGCTCGTTGGAAGTTTGATCTATTACGAATGTACCGCGGCCCTGGCGTCGGGAAATCAGCCGCTCAGTTTCCATTTCATCAAGTGCTTTGCGCACCGTGCCAACGCTTATTCCCAATTCTCGCGAAAGCTCAATTTCGTTCGGTATTGCTGCCCCGGGTTTCCATGCGCCTGCCGCTATGCGCTGGATCAGCGTGTCCTTAACTTGCAGATAAAGGGGCCGTGTGGAGAACCGTCCTACCGCTGTCATGGGGAGCCTCGAAGGTTTGAGTGACTTGCCTCCGAGCCAAAGGAATTATGGAGCATTTGTTGGCCCCGCCTCTGGCCCGCCAATGTCCGGCAACGCGAAATACGAAAGCTTTGTAGTGCATATGACGCGTACGCCATTATTTTGAAAACTAAAGTGCACTTCGAAGTACTGCATAATAATCGCGATTAACTATAACCCGCATTAGGTCATGTTGCACTGAGGTTGTCCACGTCTATTTCAGCTATTCAACTTAAAGGTGCGACACGCGGGCGCAAGATCGACATCGGCTCCGCAAAACTAATACGTACACAGCGCAAACGTTGTTACGTTAACTGTGTTCCAAATTCCGATTGTTTTTGTTCGACGGCCCGGATTGTTGATCTGGGGTTGTGTCCGAGGGGCTGCGTTTCGCCCGGAGCAAGCGGTCGCTGCAAGTATTACGGGCGACACAGCGTATCGGTTCTTCCTTTCACCCTTGCGGGTATTTCCAGCCCGGTGCAAACAACGGGGCGTTGTTGGCTGCAGATGGCCGGCCTTGGAGGAAGCTTTATGCAAATTATGGAGCTGCGGACGTCCCATGCATCCGTAGGGACGAGCCAATCTGCCGACCGCTCGGTGCGCCATGACTGGTCACGCGAGGAAGCGCAGGCTCTTTATGATGCGCCGTTCAACGATCTGTTGTTCAAGGCTCACACGATTCACCGTCGGTATTTTGAACCCAACTCCGTGCAGTGCAGCCGTCTGCTGTCGATCAAGACCGGCGGCTGTGCAGAAAACTGTGGTTACTGCAGCCAGTCCGCGCATCACTCCTCCGGCCTTAAAGCCAGCAAGCTGATGCAGGTGGAGCGGGTGCTTTCCGAGGCGCGCAAGGCGAAGGAGCAGGGCGCTACCCGCTATTGCATGGGTGCCGCGTGGCGCTCGCCCAAGAACCGCGACATGGAAACGCTGTGCGCGATGGTCGAGGGCGTGAAAGAGATGGGCATGGAGACATGCATGACGCTCGGCATGTTGTCCGACGATGATGTCATGCAGCTCAAGCACGCCGGTCTCGATTACTACAACCACAACATCGATACGTCCGAACGCTACTACGACAAGGTCATCACCACGCGCACGTTCGCTGATCGGCTCGACACGCTGTCGCGTGTGCGCGAGGCTGGCATCAAGGTCTGCTGTGGCGGCATCGTCGGCATGGGCGAGGAGCCCGAAGATCGCGTCGACATGCTGCTGACGCTGGCCAACCTGCCAGAGCATCCGGAAAGCGTGCCGATCAATATGCTGATCCCGATCCCGGGCACGCCGATGGCCGATGCGGAAAAGATCGACGGCATCAATTTCGTGCGCACCATCGCTCTGGCGCGCATCATGATGCCTCAGTCGTTTGTCCGTTTGTCCGCTGGCCGTACCGAGATGAGCGACGAGACGCAGGCGCTGTGTTTCTTCGCCGGCGCCAATTCGATTTTCATTGGCGACACGCTGCTGACAACCGACAACCCGGGCGAAGACAGCGATGCCGTGCTGTTCGAAAAGCTGGGCTTGAAGCCGCTCGAACTCAAGAACGGAGCGGGCGAGCAGGGCGATGTACAAGAGCCATGAGCGTGCGCTTGAAGCTCTGACGCGACGCGGGCGCCTTCGGGCGCTCGCACCGGCAGCCGGCCTCGATTTCAGCTCTAACGATTACCTCGCGCTCGGGCGCTCCTCGGAGTTGCGCGACGCTGCGCGCTCGGCTGTAGCACGCGATGTTTCCATCGGCTCGGGCGGCTCGCGTCTGTTGCGCGGCAACGATCGCGAACACGAAGCGCTGGAAGCAGAAGCGGCAGCCTTCTTTGGTGCTGAGTGCGCGCTGTTTTTCGGCGGTGGCTTTCTGGCCAATCTTGCGATCTTCTCAACGTTGCCGCAGCGCGGCGATCTGGTTGTTTACGATGAACTGATCCATGCATCGGTTCACGATGGAATGCGGCTGGGCAAGGCAGACAGTGTCCCGGCCCGTCATAACGATGCGCAGGCGGTCGAGGACGCGATCACGTACTGGCGCGGCAACGGCGGCACGGGCACGCCCTGGATTGCCGTCGAGAGCCTCTACAGCATGGACGGCGACGCTGCGCCGCTGAATGATCTCATTGCCATCGCCGACCGCCACAGCGGTGTGCTCGTCATCGACGAAGCACACGCTACGGGCGTTATGGGCCGCATGGGACGTGGCTTAGGCGCAGACCTTGAAGGGCGCGAAAATGTCGTCGCGCTGCACACGTGCGGCAAGGCGCTGGGTGCCATGGGTGCGCTGGTCACCGGCCCAAAAATACTTTGCGACTACATCATCAATAGATCGCGGCCATTCATCTATGCCACAGCGCCGTCGCCGTTGATTACATCGGTTGTGCGCGCGTCCTTGCTTGTCAGCCGCTTCGGAGATGCGCGGCGGGACAAGCTCGCAGCGCTGGTCGCGTTTGCGGGCACGCGATTGAGAGAGCGTTGCGGTTTGCCGGTTTCGGGCACGCACATTCAGCCTGTCATCGTCGGCTCTGACGAGCGCGCAACGCGCCTTGCCGCCGCCATGCAGCAGCGTGGGTTCGACATTCGCGCCGTGCGTCCGCCAACCGTGCCGGAGGGCACCGCGCGACTACGCCTGATGTTGACGTTGAACGTTGATGAAGCGCAGGTCGCCGCTGTGATCGATGCGCTCGCCGAGGAGCTGGAGAGGCTGCAGCCATGAGCGCGACAATCGTCGTGACGGGGACGGATACGGGCATCGGCAAAACGGTGTTTTCAGCCGCATTGGTGGCAGCCCTGGATGGCGCGTACTGGAAGCCGGTTCAGGCCGGATTGTCCGGCCCGACCGACAGCGACACTGTCCGCCGTCTGGCAGCAGCCGATCGCGAGAATATCCTGCCTGAAACCTATCGCCTTAAGACACCGGCATCGCCGCATCTTGCAGCCGAGCGCGACGGCATCGAGATCGACGTCGAAACTCTTTCGGCCGTGCCTGCCACGCCCGGTGGCGCGCCGCTTATCATCGAAGGCGCCGGTGGTTTGATGGTGCCGCTGCGGCGCGACTACCTGCAGCTCGATCTTTATGCGCGCTGGAAATTGCCGGTGGTGCTCGTCGCCTCAACCCGGTTGGGCACGATCAATCACAGCCTGTTGTCCATCGAAGCGCTGCAGCGTCGTGGTGTTCCGTTGCTCGGCGTCGCTTTCATTGGCGACAGCATGTCAGATTCGGAAAACACCATTGTCACCATGGGCGGCACGCGTCGCTTGGGTCGCCTGCCGCATCTCGATGAGCTTTCACCCGCGTCGCTTTCCGCTGCATTTGCCGCCAACTTCCGTATCGCTGATTTCATCGCAACGGCCCCTGCTGCACCACCGTCATCTGCGCATCCGTCCACGCCATGACGAAAAGCTCCGGCAGCCCGATCTGGCATCCATTCACGCAGCACGGTTTGCTGCCGTCGATGATGCCGATTGCGTCAGCTTCCGGCGCCTGGCTTGAAACGCGTGACGGCACGAAGTTGCTCGATGCGATTTCGTCGTGGTGGGTGATCACGCACGGTCACTGCCACCCCAAGATTGTCGATGCCATTTCGCGGCAGGCGCAGACGCTGGATCAGGTGATCTTCGCCGGTTTCACGCACGATCCCGCCGAGACGCTGGCCCGCGGCCTGATTGATTTTGCACCGCGTGGCCTTGAGCACGTGTTTTTCTCCGATAGCGGTTCAACCTCGGTCGAAGTCGCGTTGAAGATGGCGCTCGGCTACTTCCGCAACATTGGCGAAGCGCGCAGCCGCATCGTGGCCTTCGAACATGCCTATCACGGCGACACCGTCGGCAGCATGTCGGTCGGCGCGCGCGGGGTGTTCAGCAGCCCCTATGAGCCGCTGTTGTTCGATGTGGCGCGCATACCGTTTCCATCTGCTGGCAACGAACAGCTCACCATCGATGCGTTTGCAGCCGCGTGCGCTGCCGGCGATGTTGCCGCGCTGATCGTTGAGCCGTTGATCCTCGGCGCGGGCGGCATGCTGATTTACGACGCAAGCGTGCTGCGGGAATTGCGCCGTGTCGCCGATGCGCATGGTGTGCTGCTGATTGCCGACGAGGTCATGACCGGCTGGGGCCGTACGGGTCAGATGCTGGCGTGCGATGTTGCAGGTGTTTCACCCGACATCATGTGTCTTGCCAAGGGCATCACCGGCGGGTCGATGCCGCTGGCGGTAACGTTGTGCACGGCGCCGATTTTTGACGCGCACCGTTCGCACGATCGTTCGCGCATGTTCTTCCATTCCAGTTCCTACACCGCCAACCCCATCGCCTGCGCCGCTGCGGTCTCCAATCTTGAAATCTGGCGCGATGAGCCTGTTGCCGATCGTCTGGCCGTGTTGTCCGATGCGCATGCCGCGCGCCTGACAGCTTTTGATAGCAATCCGCACTTCGAAAATGTTCGTCAGCTCGGCACCATCGCGGCGCTCGATCTCAAGGTCCCCGATGGCGGCTATCTCGCCAGCGTGGCGCCCGCACTGTCGCGCTTCTTCCTTGAGCGTGGCGTGTTGTTGCGCCCGCTGGGCAATACCATCTACGTCATGCCCCCCTACTGCATCACCGGGCAGGAGCTTGATCTCGTGTACAATGCCATTGCCGACGCGCCGGATTGGCTGGCGAGGCAAACCGCATGAGCATTGCTGGAACAACAATCGCGGGCGCCGGACATTATGCGCCAGAGCAGCGCGTCACTAACGCGGAGATCGAACAGCGCCTGGGGCTTGAACCCGGTTGGATCAAGCGGCGTACCGGTATCGAAGAGCGCCGGTATGCAGCGCCTGAGCAGGCGCTGACTGACATCGCCTTCCCTGCCGCCGACATGGCGCTGCGCAACGCCGGGATCGATCGCAACGCCGTCGCGCTGACATTGCTGGCCACCAGCACGCCGGATAATCCGCTGCCGCCATCGGCGCCACTGCTCACCCATAAGCTCGGCCTCAGCAACTCCGGCGGCATCGACATGGCCGGAGCCTGCGGCGGCTTCCTTTATGCGCTTGCTCTGGGCGACAGCTTTGCTCGCATCCACCGTGCGCCGGTGCTGGTGGTGGCCGCGAACATTCTTTCCCGCCGCATCAATCCGGCCGAGCGGGCCAGCTCTGTGTTGTTTGCCGATGCCGCTGGCGCTGTGGTTCTGCTGCCAACCGATCGCGCCGACACCGGCGTACTTGGCGCCAGTCTCGCCACCGATGGCAGCGCCTATGGTCTGATCCAGATTGCTGGCGGCGGCAGTCGACGACCGTTCGCCGCTGACCTGCCGATCGAAGAAACGCTGATGACCATCACCGACGGCAAGGCGGTGTTCGTGCGCGCCGTCGAGATGATGACTGATGCATCGCAGAAGGCGCTCGCGATGTCGGCGCTTGAGCTGGACCTGGTGGACTGGCTTGTGCCGCACCAGGCAAATGGCCGGATCATCGCCGCTGTGTCGAAGCAACTCGGCATGCCGAGTGAGCAGGTGCTGAGCAGCGTCGCGGCCTTCGGCAACAGTTCGGCGGCAACGATACCTTTCACGCTCTCGCTGGCGATGGAGGCGGGGCAGGTACAGCCGGGCCAAACGCTGCTGATGTGCGCAGCGGGCGCAGGTCTCACCGGCGGCGCGGTGGTCTATCGCTGCTGAGGCCTGTCAGTCGCTGGGGTGCTTTCTTGGCGCAGATTTATTGCCTGTCCTGGCAATTCGCGCGCGGGCGACCGGCCAGATTTTCATCCCTAACGCGCGGTTCATGTGCCGTTCAGGCGGAATCCATGATCTTCTCCGGTCAGTACGCTCCGGGTGCCATTGGACGTCGGACTATGCAAAGTTGGTTGTCGTCTCAAAAGCAGGGTGTCCTGCGAGGCCCCCGTCGCGCCGCAATTACCTTTCAGGAACTGGCGACTGTCGTGTCGCGTTGTTTGGGTTAACTGGAACGTGCAGTGTTGCCCGTTCCGGTGTCACTTGTCCTATCAGCGGCCTAGGTGGGAACCATGCCGAAGGGCGAAATAAGCTCTCTTTCACGGCGCGACCTCAGAATCGACTTTTTTCGCGGCCTGGCGCTGATCTTCATTTTCGTGGATCACGTGCCGGATAACGTGTTCGCGAAATTCACCCTGCGGAATTTCGGTTTCGCGGACGCTGCGGAAGTGTTCGTGCTGCTTGCGGGCTTCTCCGCTGTGCTGGCTTACAGCCGCACGTTCGAGCATCAGGGATTCAAGGCCGGCACGCTGCGGGTCTATGAGCGCGTGCGCGACATCTACTTCTGGCACCTTGCGCTGATTGTCATCTGCGGCATCGGCCTCACGCTCGCGGCGGCCTACTTCGGCAAGTTCTCATACGCCAAGAACATCGGCGTGCATGTCTTCTCCATCGATCCGCTACGCTCAGCCGTGCAGGCGGCGTTGCTCGCCAATCAGCCGAACCTGCTCAACATCCTGCCGCTCTACATTGTGCTGCTGATGTTCTGGATGCCGCTTGTGCTCTGGCTCATCCATCGCAATCCCTGGCAGGCACTGGTGCTGTCGTTTGGTCTGTGGGCTGTCGCCAACGTTGTGACGATGAACCTGCCGAGCATGCAGCATTCGCGTGGTTGGGTATTCAACCCGTTTGCCTGGCAGCTCATCATAACTGTTGGTGCGCTGACTGCGCACTTCACGCGCAATGCAGCGGTGCAGGCCTCGCGTCCACTCGTTACGATTGCAGTAGCTTATCTCGCTTTTGCGTTTATCGCAGTCGCGCCGTGGACGCAGATTCCGGGCTTTGAACAGACGCGTCTACTTGCGGCGAATCCGCTCGGCCATATGGATAAAACTTACGTTTCTCTATGGCGTCTTATGAACGTTGTAGCACTTGGCTATCTCGTCATGGTGCTGATGGCGCCGCAAAGTGCGTTTCTTACGCGTCCGTGGGCGATGGCTGTGGGCCGCTGTGGCCGTCACTCATTAGAAGTCTTCTGCGTTGGCACAATCCTGTCATTTATCGGTTGGATTGTAATGGTTGAACTCGGTAAGGGACTTGCTCTACAGATCCTGATCAACACCGTGGGTATCGGGATACTGTTGGGGACTGCATGGATAGTAGCGCAGCGCAACCGCAGCACCGACTTTGGCTTCGTGCCATCGCTGCGCCGGTTTGCAACCGTCCGTCGATCCGCTGCGCCTTCGCAGCAATTGCAAGCATAGCTGTCTCGCTGGCGATGGTTCCGCCAGCGGCAGCCAACGCCACCTGTGAAGCACCGGATACGCTGGTGCATTTCAATGCGCCGCTGCCAAAGTTCACGGCGGCGCTCGCTGGTGGCCAGCCCGTCAGCATCATCGCTCTGGGTTCATCGAGCACGCAGGGCGTTGGCGCATCCAGCCCCAAGGCCAGTTATCCGGTGAAGCTGCAGGCGGAACTGCGTCGACGCTTTCCGGGCAGCACCATCAAAGTCGAAAACATGGGCGTCGGCGGTCAGCTCGCCACGCATATGTTGAAGCGCATCAAAAAGGATGTGATCGCGCGCAAGCCCACGCTGGTCATCTGGCAGACGGGCGTCAACGATGCGCTGCGCGGGGTTCCGCTCGACAAGTTCCGCGCGACCGTGGTGTCGGGCATCGAGCAGATGCAGCAGGCGGGCATCGATATCGTGCTGCTCGACATGCAGTATTATCCGCGCTCCGAAAAGGTCAGCAGCTTCCCGCCCTATCTGGCATCCATTCGCCAGATTGCGGAGCAACGCGGCATCCCGGTGCTGCGGCGCTATGCGATCATGAAGCATCTGGTCAGCTCGGCCCAATACACGGCGCAGCAGCTGCTGGCGGCCGATGGCTTCCACCTCAGCGATACCGGTTATGGCTGCCTGGGCCGCATCGTGGCGGAGGCGCTACAGGACGAAGTGGGCGATGCTTTCACGCCACAAAAGGCAGTGGTGCAGATGAAGTATTCGGCTGAAACGGCGAAGCGCGCCGGCACGCTGAAGGCGCCGCTGCGCTGATCCTCGTCGCTGAAACGACGCACTGAGAAAACCGCTGAAACAAAAAAGAGGCGCCCGGAATGTTCCGGGCCCCTCTTTCGTTTTTGAACCTGCGCTCAGTACCGGAGCAGGCACGGCGCACTGATGCGGCGTGTTGCTGTCAGGCGTTCTCCGGCTTCTCGCGGCTCAGGCGATAGAGGTTCTGCAGCAAAGCATCGAAGCCGGCCCCGCCGCTGTTGCCGCCGGTGTGCAGATCGATCCGGCCGACTTTCTCGACCAGCTTCTCCAGCGCCTCCAACTCCTTCAGCCGCAGCAGCAGCGGATTGTCTTCCATCAGCTTAGCGGTGTTGAGCAGCGAGCGCGTCGCGGCTGTCTCCTCCTGCCTGCGGATCAGGTTAGCCTTCGCCAGCCGCTCCGCCTCTACAACCTTGTTCAGCAGCTCGCGCACGTCACCGGGCAAGATGATGTCCTTGACGCCAATGGCGCCGATCTCGACGCCCAGATCTGCAGCCCGCTCGGCGACGAAGGTTTGCACCTCGCGATCAATCGTGTCGCGCGCAGCCAGAATTTCATCCAGCGTCCGCGTCGCCACGGCTTCGCGAATGGCAAACTGCACCAGCCGGTAAAGCGTGCCCGCGACATCCGCCGCTGCCTTGGTCGCCTTCTCCGGATCGATCACCTTGATGAACGCCGTCAGCGTGATGCGGATGGCAATGCGATCCTTGGTCAGGATCTCCTGCGCAGTCACCTCCAGCGGCTGCGGACGCATGTCCACCTTCGCGATCTTCACCGTGCGTCCAATCTGCCAGAATGCGTGGAAGCCGGGCGACAGCCGCTCCTTGAGCTCACCATCGACCGTCAGCAGGCCGGTTTCATGCGCGTCGATGATCGCAAACACGATCAGCTTGGTCGCGTTGGCGAGATCAATCCGGTTGATATGCTGCTTTGCCACGCGCAGTTCGTCAGTGGTGTCGATCACCTCGACATCGACGGCCGTCAGCACGCGCCAGAACGCACGCGTGCTGTTGGGCGGCACCAGATGGCGCGGCGTCCCGTCGAGCGTAACGATTGCAACTTCGGTCGGGCTGGTCTGCACCAGTTCGAAGTTCTGCTCGGCAACCGTGCGATGGGTGCGCTGAAGCAACGAGGCGCGCTCGGCGTTCAGTTCCGTCCGCACCACCTTCACAATTTCCGCGCTGAGCTGGCGCAGCGGATCGAACGCAATTGTGCGTCCCGGCCCCAGCAGGCACTCAAAGCGGCCGTCGCGAGAAAGAAACGCGCGCTCATCGTCGCGCACCGTAATTTCAAACCAGAAACCAAACTTCCGCATAACACTATCCAATCAAATATCGGCTCAATCGAAGCTGCGAAGGTTGCCGGTCCGCTGCCCACATCAGAGACACGGGCCGCGGCTTGAGCCAGACCACGCCGCCTTCTGCGCCGGGTTGCTGCCGCTGCTCCGGATGGTTGGAACAGCGCCGGTGCCCGTGCTCCGGCATTGCGGTCAGGCGGTATCCGCCGTGGCGCAAAGCGCCTCAAGTGTTGCCCCGAAGGGCCGGAAAGCAGACCGGCTTCCCCAAGTTCAAGAAGATGCTTCGAAGGCATTCGCGGGATTCGAACCCGCACAGCAAGATCCCTAATCTTGTGCTCAACCATTGAGCGGTCGCATGGAGAAGCCGAAGGGAATTGAACCCCCTTCCTCCCGGTCTGCCCGGGTGCTCTACCGGTGAGCTACGGCCTCGGCTCTTTTTGTTGAACGCGGAACGCGCACTCCGCATCGCGGCGCGCGCCAGCCGGATCTCAGCGAGTCCGGTCACATGGCTTTCAACAAGCCTTGCAGTAAATCGGCAATTCCGGCGGAATTAAAGCGCGGTTCGATATTTTGATGACACTGCGTGTCAGCAATCACACCGCGTCGAACGGGTGGCGTCGAGGCCGCAAATCGGTTAGCTGAGGAAAGGGTAACAGGAAGAGCAGATGACCGGCCTTTCGCGCACCCTTGAGCATGCACGCGATCGCTATGACGTGATCGTTGTCGGTTCCGGTTACGGCGGCGGCGTTTCCGCCTCCCGTCTGGCGCGCGCAGGCAAATCGGTTGCCGTGCTTGAGCGCGGACGCGAGGTGCTCGCAGGCGGCTTTCCTTCCCGCTTTCCCGATCTGAAAAACGAAATGCAGGTTACGGGCAAGAAGCTCCGCACCGGTCCATCTTCCGCGCTTTATGATGTGCGTCTGGGCGAAGATATGCACGTTCTCGTCGGCTGCGGGCTGGGCGGCGGCTCGCTCATCAATGCCGGCGTAGCACTACGCCCCGATGATCGCGTGTTCGAAGATCCATGCTGGCCGGATGAAGTCGCGCGCGATGGGCTGCTGGATGAAGGCTTTCGCCGCGCCCGTTTATGGCTCAATCCGCAGGCCGATCCGCGCGCTGACAGTTTCACCAAATATCGCACACTGCAATCCGCAGGCGCCGCGCTGGGTCATTCAATTGTGCGGCCCACCATCACAGTCAGCTTCGAGCCACAGACCAACGTCGTCGGCGTCGAGCAGCCGGGCTGCACCCGTTGCGGCGATTGCTGCGGCGGTTGCAATGTAGGCGCCAAGAATTCCGTCGCGCTGACGTATCTGCCCGATGCGGTGCGCCATGGCGCTGAGCTGTTCACCCATGCTGGCGTGCGTTATGTGCGCAAGCAGCCGGATGGTACGTGGACGGTTCATGTGCGCCGTCTGGACCGGAAAGACGACACGCAGGAAATCGTGTTGTGCGCCGACGTCGTGATCCTCTCTGCGGGCACGCTTGGCACCAGCGAGATATTGCTCCGTTCCCGGGCCCAGGGCTTGGCGCTGTCAGATCGTGCGGGCGCCAGCTTCTCGGCTAACGGTGACATCATTGCCTTCGGCTATGGCGCGCGCGAGCCGGTAAACGCAGTCGGGGTTGGGCATCCGGCCAAGCTGGAAGGCGTTGAGATTGGCGCCGCCGTTTCCGGTCAGCTCGAAATTGACGACGACAGCGTGCTGGCGAACGAACTGCGCGTGCAGGAAGGCGTGCTGCCATCGGCGATCGCTCCGGTTCTGCCGGTGTTGTTTCTGCCCAACGGGCGTTTGCTCGGCGCGCTGCAAAGCCTTGTCAACGGCGTCTACAAAGGGTCGTTCGCGCGATTGCAAACCTTCTTCGCTGTGTCGCACGACAGTGCATCGGGCCGCTTCGTGCTCGACGATGATCGCCTTTCGTTGCGTTGGCCGGACGCCAAGAGCGAGCCTGTCTATGCGCGCCTCGATGAAATTCTGTCCAGGGTCGTGGCGCAGTCTGGCGGCAGTTATGTCAAGAACCCGCTGTCCGGCACGGTGATGGGCCATCAGCCCGCAACGGCGCATCCGCTCGGTGGCGCCGGCATGGGACGCGATAGCGGCGCGGGGGTCATCAATCACAAGGGGCAGGTGTTCGACACCGGAGCGGGGCACGGCGCGGCGGATGTGCACGCAGGGCTTTACGTTGTCGATGGCTCGGTGATGCCGCGTTCACTCGGTGTCAATCCGCTGCTGACGATCACCGCGCTGGCGGAGCGAACGTTGCTGCTGATGCAGCAGGATTTCGGTTTGTCATTCGATGCCGAACCGCTGCAGGGCGTGCGCGCAACGCCGCAGGATCTGTCGCCGTTTCTTGCCGCTTAATCGCGCACCGGCGACTCCGCTGCGCGGAGCCGGCCGCCAGCGCTTATCGGCGCTCCGCAGGAGTGTTGTCGGCGCTTATCAAATTCATGGTGGCTGCCCGCTTCATAGAGCTAGCCGCCAGCGCCGATTGGTGCGCGGTCATGGGCACCCTGCCTAGCCTGCGATGCCACGTCAGTTCGACCAGCAGCTGGGTAGCGGCCCCGTAGGGACCCTAACCCCTTTAGCAAGTTGCTCCGCAGCGGTGCAGGCCGCCGAGTGCGGAAAAGTAGGCACGTGCTGAGGCCCCATGCCTCCTCTCGACGTCATCCCGACGCAGGTCGGGAACCACGCCAGCTCAGATCCAGCAATGCAATTTGCTCAGCGCTCCTGGGTAATTCCTTTAGGCCGGTCAACTTCCAATCACGCACGTGTGCGCCTAGCTGGATTCCAGCTGTAAGTTTCAGCTCGGCGAGGTTTTGAAGCGAGCTGGAAGCGGCCAGTTTTTACAATGGCCGCCCCCGCAATGACGTCAGAACTTATAGGCGACGCCGAGCTTCCACTCGTCAGACGTGAGATCGACCTTATGCGCACCGGCTGGTGTGTCGAACGTCTTCTTGCCGAAGTCGTTGTGTCGATACTCGGCGCGGAACAGCATGTGATCGGTCATCGCGTGCTCGACACCGGCGCCGAGTGTCCAGCCGATGTACGTCCCCTGGAAGTTCGTAACATTGGGCAGCGTTATCGTAGATGCAGTTTGGTTCAATGAAAACGAAGCGTAGTTGTAATTGAACTGTGCCACGGCAAGACCGCCAGCGATGTATGGAAGCATTCTGTCGAAGGCGACACCGACGCGACCGCGCACACCCGCCTGCCAATCAACGTTCGACGTAACGGTTGTGGTGAGAGTGCGCGTGATGGCAGGGGTTGCGGCTGGCGTGGTGAACCTTCCCACCGAGACATCCGTCGCAGCAACATAACCGGCGTTGGCATCGACGCCGAAAACGACCGGCGAATTGAGTTGGAAGTTGTAACCCGCGAATAGGCCTCTGCTCAGATTCCCGGCTTCATGCGCGGTTTGCAAATTGGAGCGATAGGGATTCCAGACATAGTTGGCGGCGTTTGACCCGGTCCTTATGGTGCCCGTGAAATCTCCCTCCGCCGAGGCAGACGTCGCAAGATAGCCACCTTCGAGACCTGCAAACGCACCGCTCCAATCGTGCCCCGTGCTGCGCGTCGTCATTACCGGCACGGAGATTTCGTCGAAGCCATATCCACCCTGATCGTCAAACCTTAGCGTACCGCCGATCCGCATGGTGCGTCCGGGTGCGGGTTGCTTAGCGATCGACATCGGATCGACGTAGTACCTGTCAAAGACGTTTTCGATGCTGGCCGAAACTTCGAAGTGCTCGCTAAATTTATAGCTGCTGAACAGATCGACAATCGCATCCGGCCGCCACATTGGCGCATCGAATACAAAATTGCCGTTCGGCAACTGCCAGGGAACGACGCTCTTGCTGAAGAAGCGCGTGGTGGCGCCAACTGTCAGCTTGTCTTCGAGCATCTTGGTGCCAACAGTCAATGAACCGGAATACTTCGGCGGCGCAGATATCGAATAGACCAAACCGCCGCCACCGAGATACTGTGTGCAGCCGGTGTTAATCGAAGGACCGACGATCCACGGATGCGGCGGATAGCAATACTCGAAAGTGGTGTAGTAATTGAAATTGGCTTCGGCAAATAGCGTACCGTTTGAATACGAGCCCGACAGCTCAATACCGTCGATCTTGGCGCCGGGAATGTTGTGATAGTAGTAGTCGGGATCGTATGGAGTTATGATCGTTATGTAGTCTTCATAGCGGTTATTGAAGTACGCGAGCTTCAGTTTCAGAGCATCATCCGCCCGCAGCACATCTCGCGTGAGAAGGTTAGCGCCAAGTTCGAAGTTGCGCGATTGTTCTGGACGCAGCGTAGGATTGACCGCATAGCCCGAGTAGGCCTGCGGCACGGTCTCACGAATTGATGGCGGTCGATATCCTTCGGTGTACTTACCGAACAGCTGCAGCCCCTCCAGAAACTCCAGCGTGACGCCGGCCGACGGCGTAATACCGCTTCCATCCTGGCCTTGCTCAACGAACGTCGCGCCTTGCTGATAACCGCCCCAAGTTTCAAACGTCGTGTAGCGAACGCCACCATCAAGGGTCAGCCAGTCCAGCGGCTTCCACTTCAGGTTCGCATAGGTGCTGGCAACCTCGCGTGAGGCGTGGTTGTTGCGAAGGCCGCCTTCTAGGTCTGCTTCTTCCAGCGAATATTCACCGCCATAGGTCGCAATGAATAGTCCGGCAACGGAGTCCAGGCGGGACTCATTCCAGACTTCAGTACCCCAGGACTCAACAATCCCCGGCGCATCCTTACTTGTCGTGAACCGTTGATCGGTTCGTTCAAGCTGCGCTTTCCAAACGTTGGCGTGGAAATTCACAAGATCGTTTTCTGCAGGGTTCCAATTGTACCGTCCCCACATGCGCTCGCTTTGGATCCAGTTCAGCGGCGCCTGTGCCAGGCCATTCGCCGAGATGGGATAGATCCATCCAAAGTCGTTCGCGCTGCGCAGATAACCGGCTTCGACCGAATGACCTTCCCAAGGGCGCACAGTTGCCTTCAGCAATTGGGAGCGGCTGTCCTGCGATGTATTGAGAACCTCGGCGCCAGCGGCGCTCCTTGAATAAACCTGCGTCGCCGTTGCGCCGTAGTTCGCGGCGCCGTTCTTGCCAGCGAAATAGTTGCCGTGCTCGCGTTCAGTTGCCGCCGCGACGATTTCAATCGTGTCGGTTCTCGCGGCAAGTGCGATGCTGCCGGAGCGGCCGGCGAAGTTGAACAGTGCGGGCCGATCGAAGTCGAATGCATGGTTGCCTGCGTTCGGCACATCGTCCGTGACGTTACCCATCAGGGTGCCGCGCACGCGAATGCCAACCGTTCGGCCAGGCAGCAACACGTCATCAGCCATAAGCGTTCGCATGCTCACCACACCAGCGATGGCGCCGCCATTGGGGCCGGTTGACGGCCCCTTGTCGACTGTGATGCTGCTGATCAGGTCTGGATCAACAAACGTCGAATTGTCCTGACCGAAATAGCCCTGGTGGGTCGAGGAATCGATTTCGCTGCCTTCAACCTTTACTTTGACGCGATTGTTTCCGTGCTGACCGCGGATGCTGACGTCCATCTGAGCGCCATTGTTGCCGCCGCGAATATCGACGCCGGGAACGTCGCGGAGCATGTCGCCAGGTGTTGTTGCAGGCAGGCGTTCAAGCTGCTCAGCGGAAACATAGGAGACCGACCCAGGCGTTATGTATGGCTCATCCGCCGCCGCCGAACCGCTGCTGCCACCCGACACATCAATCGTATCAAGAGCTATCGCGCCATCGACCGTCGCTGCGCTGCTGTCGGTTGCGGGATTGATGATGCGTGCGGTGTTTGCACTGATGGAATAGCTGAGCCCGGTTCCCGCAAGCATCTGTGCCAGCGCATTCTCCGCCGTCAGGGAACCGGCAACGCCGGGCGACTTCACGTTCTGCGGCACGCTGCTGTCGGCCAGCACGCTCATGCCGGTGATGCTCTGAAACGCCACCATCGCCGACGACAGCGACTGCGGAGCGATGTTGAAGGAATACTGGCCAGCATTGCTCTGCGCAGCTGTTTGCGCGATCAGCGGAGCGGGCAAGGCAATTGCAAACCCGCAGAACGCGGTCGTGACAAGCAGCGCCGCTTTCCAGCGTCGGCTGCTGATGGAATAACGCGCGTGGCAAATCGGCTGCCGATACGCTGGCATACACTACACTCCCGGATACGCGCCCGAACTCAACTGCTAGCGGGCTTCCTAATTAGAAGGACAAGCAGGCGCGCCGGATTTCTGTACTCCGTGACAAATATTTTTAGCGGGGCAACGCCAGCGTCAGCCACGGGCCAACTTCGACGATGCGGGTCGGCAGGATTTCGCCAAGACGCTCGATCACTTCGTCGAGCCGATCAATTTCCGCGATGACAGTAACGGGCTGTTGAGCCAGCTCCTCACCGACAACGATCAGTCTGCCCTTGCGCCAACGGTTGATGGTTGCCGCCACATGACCAAATGGCGCGTGGGTGAATACTAGTCGGCCTTCTCGCCAGGCGAGATCATTACGCGTATCGGCAATCTCCGGTGTGCTGATGCGCTGGCCAGAGAACGTTGCGCGATGCCCGGCGGTGATTTCGACGTTGCTCGCGCCGGAGCTGAGCCGTACCGCGTGCTCGGTCACAATAACGCGGACGTCCTGCGCCTCGCGCGAGACCGCGAACGAGGTTCCGAGCGCGCGGGCACTCGCCGCACCGGCATCGACGATAAACGGCCGTGTTGGGGCGGATGCGACGTCGAAAAACGCTTCGCCCGCCAGAAGCATTACGCGCCGCACCTCAGGCGTGAAGACAACCGCGATCTGTGTCTGTGCGGCCAGTTCAACGTGTGAGCCATCGGCCAGCGTTATGGTCTTGCGTTGCCCGGTTGCGGTTTCAAAGTCCGGACGCGGCCCGGAGGGTGCAAAGCGCCACAGCAATCCGCCCGACGCTAGCAGTATCGCAGCCACCCCGAGCTGACGTCGCGTCACCTTCTTGGCCTTCAGCGTCTTGTCGTGTTCCTTGAGCACGGGGATTTCGCCCGCGCTGTCCCACAGCCGCTGGATGTCAGTATATGCGTCGGCATGGCGCGGGTCAGCGCTCAGCCAGGTACTGAAGGCGTCGCGATGGTTGCGTGACGGCTTGCCGTCGTTGAGCTTTGCGAACCAGGCAGCCGCCTCTTCGACAATACGAAGATAGTCGGCTTCCTCTTCCGTCTGCTGTCGATCCGCGCCCATGCTTTCCGTATCCACGCCCCGATGATCGGTGCGGTGTCCCTACCGTCTATGACAATCGAGCCGAACGGAATTCTGAGCCCGCGACGGAAATAAAATTCATGCCGAAATATTCAGGCAGCCTGTGCATCGAGACGCAGCTTCAGCCGCACAAGGATGCGGGTCATGTGCGCATAGGCGGTCTGCTGCGGAATTTGCAGCGTCTTGCCGATGTCGGCGAAAGTTCGGCCTTCGATGCGCGACAGCAGGAAGATCTGCTGCTGTATTGGCGTCAGCTCAGAAAAGAACGCATTCAGCAGCCGCAATTCCTGCCGGCAGATGGCAATCCGTTCCGGTGAGGGCTGCTCGTCGGCAAGCTCAAGTAGAGCTGCTTCGGGATCTTCCACGAACGGGATGATCTGCTGGCGCCGGTTGTGATTGATCGCGGCGTTGCGGGCGATGCGGAAGAGATATGCGGAGGCATTGTCTATCTGCGCGCCGGGCGGCGTGGCCATCATGCGTGTGAACGCATCCTGGGTAAAATCAGCGGCCAGATCAGCCGACGTTCCACGTCGCTGGAGATAGCGCGTGATGTCCTTGGCATGCGCCTTGAACAAGCTATGAAAATCCCACGCCAACGCAACTCGCTCCTGCAAACACCGGATGTGCAAACGGCATCTCGACGATGTTTCTGACTGCTAGCGTGGTGCAGAAAGGCAAGCAAGTGGAGCAGTTTAGACCACTTCTAGCTGTGCCCGGAGCGACTGCTGCAAAACATTACACGAAAAATCATGTTTTTGTTGTCTGGCGGAGAGTTAGCGCGCCTAACATCTGTGTTTGGATGCAAATCCGGCGCATGCAAATCTTCCGAAACTGTGGCGAGCTTGCATCGTCGGTACTGGCGCCGCATGGCACTGCTATAGATCGAGCGCCGATAGCTGCCCGCTCCGTGAGGAGCAGGAGCATACACCTCTGCTCCACTAAACCAGCGTCGGCGGCCGGCCGCCCGGAGGGCAGTCGCCGATGTCTCTGCGCCGACGGACGAGCGGGGTTAGATCCGGCGTCGGTGGCCGGCTGCCCGGAGGGCAGTCACCGACGCCAACTAAAAAATAAACTTCTCGATCAGGCGGCGCGCGTCGGCGCTGTCCCATTCCGCCGGGCCGATCAGGCGCCCGATCTCCTTGCCTTCGGCATTGATCAGCAGCGTCGTCGGCATGCCGATCACGCCCAACCGGGTGCCTTCCTTCGCGCTCGGGTCGGCGAAGGGCTTGAGGCTGGTCGCGCCAATGTCGTCGAGAAACTTTTTCGCGCCTTCAACGCCCGACTTATCGATCGACAGCGCCACCACCTGAAACTTGTCCGAGCCGAGCTCGGTTTCCAGCTTCGCCAGCGCCGGCATTTCCTCGCGGCACGGCGCGCACCAGGTGGCCCACAGATTGAGCAATACAACCTTGCCCTTGAACGCGGACAGGTTCGTCGCAGTGCCGTCCGGTGTCAGGAACGCCACGTCGGTCAGGTCTGCGGGCGTCTTCTTGAAGACGAATGTCGCCATTTTGCCGGTAGCGAGCGCCCTGGCGCTGTCGTCCGGCGCAGCATCGGCGGCAGCCCCGTTTGTGACGGAATTTGACGCCGCTGAGGGCGAAGAAGCCGCAGGCGTTTGATTGTCAGAGACGGCCAACGTGACGTATACCGCCGCGAAGGCGGCCAGCGCAGAGAGCGCGGCAGCCCAGATGTATGTCGAGGGGTGGTCGGGCTTTTTCTTCTGCGGCCGCTTGCTCATTCTTTTTCCTTATGCCGATCCAATCGGTCTGCCGCCTGTACGGAGCTCGAAACGCCGTGACGGACAAGCCAGCTAATAGCATGTGGGGTGGCCGGTTTTCAGCCTCTCCGGCTGAGATCATGGAGGAGATTAACGCCTCCATCGGCTTCGACAAGCGACTAGCCCCGCAGGATATTGCCGCCTCGAAGGCGCACGCCGCGATGCTGGCCGAAACGGGCATCATTGAAAAAGCCGATGCCGCCGCCATCATCGAAGGCCTCGATAAGGTGGGGGCCGAGATCGCCGAGGGCAAGTTTGCCTTCTCGCGGGCGCTGGAAGACGTGCACATGAACGTCGAAAGCCGCCTCAAGGAGCTGATCGGCACGCCGGCGGGACGCCTGCACACTGCGCGTTCGCGCAACGATCAGGTGGCGACAGATTTCAAACTGTATGTCCGCGACCGCATCGACGCCCTGAGCACGGCGCTGGCGATGCTGCAACTTGCCATGGTGCGCAAGGCGGAGGAGCACGCCGCCACGGTGATGCCGGGCTTCACGCATCTGCAGCCGGCGCAGCCGGTCACGTTCGGCCATCACATGCTGGCCTATGTCGAAATGCTGGGCCGCGACCGCGGCCGCCTCGCCGATGCCCGCGCACGCCTTAATGAATGTCCGCTCGGTGCGGCCGCGCTGGCTGGCACATCGTTCCCGATCAACCGGTATCTGACGGCTGAAACGCTCGGCTTTTCGAAGCCGACCGACAATTCGCTGGATAGCGTGTCGGATCGCGATTTCATCCTCGAAACGCTGGCCGCCGCCTCCATCTGCGCCGTGCATCTGTCGCGCTTCGCCGAGGAAATCGTGCTGTGGTCGACGCCGCAGTTCGGCTTCATCAAGCTGTCGGACAAGTTCACGACCGGCTCGTCGATCATGCCGCAGAAGCGCAATCCGGACGCCGCCGAGCTTACGCGCGCCAAGGTTGGCCGCATCGCCGGCGCCTTCCAGAGCCTGCTGATGGTGATGAAGGGCCTGCCGCTGGCCTACTCCAAGGACATGCAGGAAGATAAAGAGGTCGCGTTTGACGCCCTCGATAGCCTGACGCTGGCCATCGCGGCCACGACGGGTATGGTGGACGACATGCAACCTCAGCCCGCAACACTGCTGGCGGCGGCGGGCAGCGGCTATTCCACCGCCACCGATCTGGCCGACTGGCTGGTGCGCGTGCTCAAGATGCCGTTCCGCGATGCGCACCACGTCACCGGCCGCATCGTTGCGGCGGCGGAAGCGCAAAACTTGCCGTTGGATAAGTTGCCACTGGCTGACATGCAGGCCGTCGAGCCGCGCATAACTGCCGACGTTCTAACGGTTTTAAGCCCCGAGCAGTCGGTGGAGAGCCGGGTCAGCCATGGTGGAACCGCGCCACAGAACGTTGTGAAAATGGCGGCTGGCTGGCGGAAGCGGTTGGAAAGCGACCAGCCGAAGGGCTAGATTAGGCAATGTGTGGCTGCACCCCATCGGTGGGGCCTGTAGCTGCTGAACTTTCCGCGTGGGACAGGTCGGGGATATGCGCGTATCGATGACACCCAAGGCAACGCTTGCCGCATTGCTGGCGGCCGGGCTGTGCCTCGGGCTGGGCGGCTGCGGTGTCCGTGGCTCGCTTGATCCGCCGCCTTCAGCCGCCGCTGCCGGCACCGCCCGTTCGGCTGAAGCTTCGGGCACGCAGCCAGAGTCCGTCGCGCCGGAGAAGCCACACGAGGGCTTCGTGCTGGATCCGTTGCTGCGCTAACGCGTGATCGCTTCGGGACGGACGCGCGTCGCAGACCACCTGCCCGCCTCCTCCAAGCGTCCTGACGGCGCAGTCCGGCATCCACGCCAGTCACGCTATCGCTTTCGCCGACGACTCCGCTGTTTGGAGCCGGGCGCGGGGCATGCCTGGCACCGCCAATCAGACAACTAGGGCCCTTCCGCGTTTCCACGAAACGTTGAAAGGCCCAACATTGCGCCCCGCCCTAGCGGCGCAATTCGATGATATCGACAGTCACCACTTCCGGCCCGCTCGGAAACATCGACAGCGCCGGGTAGGCGGTCGAACTTACCTGCCAGCCCCGATCGATCATCTGCTGCCTAAACAGCGGCGTGTCCTGCCGTCCCGGATCGGCAAACAGGGCCCGTCCGCCCGCCGCCAGATTGCGTTCCAGGATGGCCGCCAGCGGGGCATGGGCCTGCCGCTCATAAATCACGTCCGAGCCGATGATCAGGTCGTAGCTGCGGCTATCGTTCCAGGCGTCCCAGTTGGCCAGCGCCAGTTCAATGCCGCTGACCCCGTTCGTCGCCGCATTCAACCGGCACAGATCCAGCGCTTCGGTGATGTGGTCGGTCTGCCGCACCGGGTCAGCGCCCAGATGACGGGCCACGATGCCCGGCAGGCCAACGCCTGCGCCCAACTCCAGCACCGACTGGCCTGCGAAGCCGTTTTTATCCTCAGTCAGAGCCTGGGCCAGAGCGCAGGCGGATTCCCACAGCAGCAGCCCGAACGGAAATGCTACGAAATCGTCCGAGACAGCCAGCAGCGATGCATGGTCCTCCGCCGCATGGACGTTCCAGGTCCGGCCACCGATCTCGAAGTTGAAAACCTTCAGCGGCACCCCGGCGATTTCGGTTGGCGGCGGCTGTGTGGCACCCGTTATCGGCATCAAATCGGCCCGCCCTCTGTCGCTGTCCGTTGGCCCGCCATTGCATTCTCCCGTCGTCTGCCGCTATTAGCGGCGACGAATCCCTAGAGCACGATCGCGTGCAACCAAGCCGCGACGCCGCTCTAACTATCTGATGGGACCTATGATTCACGCTGCGGACTGATAGGGTTCGAGGCAATCATGGTCTAGTGCAGCCCGCTACATAACAAGAGATCCAGCCATGCACCATTTCGAGTATCGCGACGGCGTGTTGCATGCCGAGGGCGTCAGCCTGGCGCGGATCGCAGAAGAGGTGGGCACGCCGTTCTACTGCTATTCGACCGCAACGCTGGAACGGCACTACCGCGTGCTCACGGAAGCCTTTGCCGGTCAGGACGCGCTCATCTGCTTTGCGGTCAAGGCCAACTCCAATCAGGCGGTGCTGGCAACGCTGGCCCGTCTCGGTGCGGGCATGGATGTGGTATCCGAGGGCGAGCTGCGCCGCGCGCTCAGCGTCGGCGTTCCCGCCTCGCGCATCATTTTCGCGGGCGTTGGCAAGACGCGGGCGGAGATGGCGTTCGCGCTGGAAGCCGGTATTCTCGGCTTCAATGTTGAAAGCGAGCCTGAGTTGCGCGCGCTCAGCGAGGTGGCGACAGCGCTGGGTACAACAGCGCACGTAGCGCTGCGCATCAATCCCGATGTCGACGCCAAAACCCACGCCAAGATTTCCACCGGCAAGGCAGAAAACAAGTTCGGCATCCCCTACGCTCAGGCGCGCCAGCTTTATGCCGAAGCCGCAAGCCTGCCGGGCATCGCCGCCACCGGCGTTCACATGCACATCGGCAGCCAGATTACGCAGCTCGATCCGTTCCGCAACGCATTCCGCCTCATGCGCGAACTGGCTGAAAAGCTCATCGCCGATGGCCACAAGCTGCAGCACTTGGATATCGGCGGCGGTCTCGGCGTGCCGTATGTTTCCGAGGGCGAGGTTGCGCCGCCGCCGTCGGCCTATGCTGAGATCGTGCGCGAAGAACTGGCCGGGCTTGGCCTCAAGATCGTGATGGAGCCGGGGCGGGTCATCGCGGGCAATGCGGGCGTGCTCGTCACGCAGGTGGTCTACTGCAAGGAGGGCGTCGACAAGACCTTCACCGTCGTCGATGCCGCCATGAACGATCTCATCCGCCCCACGCTGTATGAGGCGCTGCACGAGATCTGGCCGGTTGTGGAAGACAAGCTTTCGATGCCGCCGGTGGTGCAGGACATCGTCGGTCCCGTGTGCGAAACCGGCGACTATCTGGCGCTCGACCGCAAGCTGCCGCCGCTGTCTTCCGGCGACCTGATCGCGGTTATGACGGCCGGTGCCTATGGCGCAGTCATGTCCTCCAGCTACAACACCCGCCCGCTGGTGCCGGAGGTTCTGGTGCACGGCGATGCCTATGCTGTAGTGCGCCCACGTTTCGGCATCGACCAGCTCATCGGGCTGGATAAGCTGCCGGATTGGCTGGATAATTAGAAACGCGAACCGCTGCTCCTGCGGTCATTTCGTGCCCAGAATGACGAAAGTTTAATCATGCTGGCCCCACGCGCCCGCTAGGCCAAGGGCGCGGTTGCGGCTATCGTCAGGTCATGTCGGAAACGAAGACCGCCTCTCCGGTAGACGCAAAATTTGCGCGCAAGGTCCGCGCCAGCCGCTGGGCGCTCTATTTTGAGCGACTGTGGCCGCGCGTCTGGCTCATCCTCGGCCTCGTTGGCCTGTTCCTGCTGGTGTCGCTCGCTGGTCTGTGGCCGCTGCTTTCCGACACCGTCCATTATGCCGTGCTGGCGCTGTTCGGCGTCGCGGGCGTTGGCGCGCTGTTCCACATTCTGCGCACGCCGTTTCCGCCGCGCGATGAAGGCGTGCGTCGCATTGAGCGCGTCTCCGGCGTGCCGCACCGTCCTGCCTCGTCCTATGAAGATACCGTCACCGCCAATGCCGACGATCCACGCACGGCAGCCATCTGGCAGGCGCACCGTGCGCGGCTGGCTGCTGCACTGGCTCGGCTGAAGGTTGGCCCGCCGCAACCGCGCGCCGATCGTCAGGACCCCATCGCCCTGCGCGGCCTGCTCATCCTTGGCGTGGTGGCGCTGTTCTCACTGGTGGGTGACAGCGCTGCCGACCGTCTGCGGTCTGCCTTCCGTTTCAATTCCGCCGTCGCGCTGGCCGAAGCGCGCCTCGATGCATGGGTTGCGCCGCCCGGCTATACCGCTCGCCCGCCCGTCATGCTTGCCGATGGCGCCCGTGGTCCTGCGGCTCCCTCGGATGATCAGCCGAAGCTGGTCGAGGTGCCGGAGCGCAGCGTCCTGATCGTGCGCACTTCGGGCAAAGGGCTCGGTGCGCCGTCGCTGGAGGTCTTTGCTGAAGGCTCAGCCGAGAAGCAGCTTGTTGAGGCGAAGGCGCCGGAAGCCGGACAGTCAACCGCTGCGCGCGCCGACATTTCCGAGATTCGCTATGAGCTGTTGAACTCCGCTGAAGTTCGTGTGCTGTCGGGTGGTTCGGAACTGGCACGCTGGGCGTTTTACGTGAAACCGGACAAGCCCCCGGTCATCGCCGTCACCAAGGCGCCGGAGCGGACGCGTCGTGGCGCGATGAAGCTGACCTATTCGGTCGAGGACGATTACGGGGTTGCTTCGGCGGGCGCTGAGGTAAAGCGCGATCCGGATGCGGAAAGCGCGAAGCCGCGCGGGCCTGAGTTCGACTGGACAACGCCCGAGGTTTTGAAAGGCCCTCGTCCGCCATACGAACGCCCGCCCGAGATAACGCTGCGCCTGCCGCGCGCGCCGCAGAAGGAAGCGCAGACCTACATCGATTTCGCGCCGCATCCGTTTGCCGGTCGTGAAGTCATCATGACGCTTGAGGCCAAGGACGTCGCCGGCAATGTCGGCAAAGCGCTGCCGATGAAGATCGTGCTGCCGCAGCGCACCTTCACCAAGCCGCTGGCTCGCGCTGTCGTCGAGCAGCGTGCCAAGCTGATGGACGATCCGCGTTATGCGCCGCTGGCCAAGCGCGCGCTGGATGCGCTGACGCTTGAACCCGATGGTTTCATCGATTCAACCGCTGTCTATCTGGGCATGCGCGCTGCCAGCCGTGGGCTGGAACGCAATACCTCGCGCGAAGGATTGAAGAGCGTCGTCGACGGCATGTGGGAGCTGGCGCTGCGCATCGAGGACGGCGATCTCTCGGAAGCTGAAAAGCAGCTCCGCGACGCGCAGGACAAGTTGGCGGAAGCGCTGGAGAACGGCGCATCGGATTCCGAGATCGACCAGCTCATGCAGGAACTGCGCGAGGCGCTGTCGAAGTATGTCGAGCAGCTCACCAAGAACGCACAGAACCAGGCTCCGCCGGAAGGCATGGACCAGCAGAACCAGCAACTGAGCCAGCAGGATCTGGAGCAGATGCTGAAGGATCTGCAGGAGCAGATGAAATCCGGCTCGCGTGAGCAGGCCGAGCAGGCGATGGCGCAGTTGCGCGATCTGCTTGAGCGTTTGCAGTCCGGGCAGGGCTCGCAGCAGCAGGCCGAGCGCGGCCAGCAGATGCAGCAGAAGATGAACGAGCTGGGCGACCTGATCGGCCGTCAGCAGCGTCTGATGGATGAGACCTACCGCGAGAAGCGCGGTGATCGCCGTCAGCAGCAGCAGGGCCAGCAAGGGCAGGAGAGCCAGCAGGGTCAGCAGCAGGGTGGCCAGCAGCAAGGTCAGCAACGCGGACAACAGCCCGGCCAGCAGCCCGGTGGGCAGCAGGGTCAAGGTCAGGGACAGCAGGGCTCGCAAGGCCAGCAGCAGTTCGGCGAGCAGGGCCAAGGCATGCAAGGCCAACAGGGTCAGCAGCAGGGGCGTGGCAGCCTGAGCGACCAGCAGGAAGCGCTGAAGCAGGATCTGGAGCGGCTCGGGCAGGAACTCGGCGCAATGGGCTCGGGCTCGGAAGAGTTCAACCGGGCGCGCGAGGCGATGGAGAACGCGCGCAATTCGCTGGAAGAAGGCCGCAACGACACCGCTATCCAGGATCAGTCCGAGGCCCTCGACCAGATGCGCCAGGGCGCGCAGCGCATGGCTGAAAGCATGGCCAAGGAAGGCCAGGCTCGTTACGGCCAGAATGGCGAACAGTCACGCGATCCGCTCGGCCGCCCGCAGCGCTTCAATGGCCCAGATGCGGGCAACTCGGTGAAGGTGCCGGACGAGATTGACATGCAGCGCGCACGCGCCATCCTTGAAGAGCTGCGCCGTCGTCTCGCCCAGCCGGCCCGTCCAACCGACGAACTCGATTATTACGAGCGTCTGCTGCGCCGCTTCTGAGCGCGCATTTCCCTGCGCTGGCGACTGTGCTCCGCACAGCCGGCCGCCAGCGCGCTAGTTGGCGTGCGCTGCGCCTTCGCTACTGTGCACCGGCGGCCGGCTCCCCGGAGGGGAGTCGCCGGTGCAAAAGAAAGCCATCATCCCGACGCAGGTCTGGATCCACGTCAGCATATGAACTGTCGCCGTTGCAGAGGGTCATAGGCGAGAGACACGGCGGCGGGCGCGTCGGCGCACTCCGCTAAAGCCTGACTGGCAGTCCCCGGCTGTGCATACGATCACAGCTCTCGCTGCATCGTGCGATCAGACAGTCCACCAGCGGCCACCGTCCTGCCGCGCAGCCGCGTCTCACCCGCTTCACTTCACCGGCGCGATGCGCACCTGCAGGCCGCTGACAACCTGATGGCTCACCACCTGCGTCGTGATGTGCCCACCGGCGGGCTTTTGACCGGCTAGCCAGCGCTGCGCCTGCCGCCACAGATCCAGCGGCAACCAGCTTCCTTCCTCTTCGCTCAGCGGCGCCTGATAGTCGGCGAACGTGAACTTGTATTCGATGAAGAACGACACCTTCGATAGCCGGAACTCGAAGCCGAACAGCGCCTGCCCGGCAGGACCAGCATAGTTATATTCATACGTGCGCGGACGCGCATTTTGCGCCAGCTCGAATTCCGTATGCGGCAGCAGCGCGCCGCCGCCCAGCCCAACGTATGGGCTGATGCGCGGGCCGATGCTCGGCAGCCGCACAAAGCCGGTCAGCAGCAGCATGTTGTGTCCGTGCGAAAACTCCAGCTTGCTGACGATGTCGCCGATGCGCGTCCGCGCGGGCAGTTGCTCGCCGTTCAGCGTGCCGGAAAAGCTTGCCTCGTCGTTCAGCGGCGCAAGCGCCTTCGAGTGGATGAAATCCACCCCCGCGCCGGCAATGCCACCGGTGAACCACTGCGTCACGCGCGCGCCGTAATAGATCGGGCTTTTGAACGGCAGCGTGAACCAGTCCACCTTGTCGATGGTGAAGTCGGTCGGCTGCTCCGATGGAATCTCGACGCGAACCGGGCTCGGATAATTATACGGCGCGCCGGAATAAGCCCCCAGCATCGTCTCGCGGCCGGTGCGCTGCGCAGTCCCGTCGCCGTTGCTGATCTCCGCCGCCGACTGCTCGCCGTCCACCTGCGCCTGCTCGAATATCCCGACGCCGGTCTGCCCCGTGATCAGAGCACCGGCCGTGACGGCCGCCATAATGTCGATCAGGCGGCGGTTCGGCGTGCGGCGGCCCGACTGGGCTGTTGTCTGAGTTGCCCAGCCGATTGAAAGTAGCTGTGTCACCGGCTGTTCCCCCATTATTCTTCCGACTGCGTATCGCCAGCGGTTGTACGGCGCAGCCGATTATCCGTCCATGCCCAACCTAGGCGAGCGCCGCGCCGACGCCAATCGCCCGCTTATGCAAGCGGTGTGCTCCGTTGCCGCGTCAGGGGCGATCTGCCTCAGGACGAAGGCTGCGTCGAAGCAAGGCGCTCCAGCATGCGGTGTACGGCCGTAATCTGCGGCGCATCGCGGGTCAGATAGTCCGATCCGGTGAAGCCCCACCAGTCCCAACACCCCTGCGGGTTCAGCGGCGACGCACTCGTCTGCGGAAACAGGATGATGAGATTGTTGGTGTCAGCCCAACGGGCGAAGCCGGAATCGCGCGCGAACGTGTCGCCGACAAACGTCCGGTTCTGGCCGCAGCCGTGGAAGGCTATGTGCACCCGGCAGGCAGCATCGCCTTCGCAGCTCTTGGGAATGTAGGCGAGGCCTTCATCGCCCATGCCGTGATTGGAAAGATCGTCGGTGAAGCGCTCCTGATCGAACAGCAGAAAGCGCCCGGTGATGTCGGCAGCGGGTGCATTCAGCGCACCATAGATGTGCCGCAGCAGTGCGCCAGCCTGATCATAGTCGCAATCGACGATGTACGGCTTGCCGGTATAATCGCACGCTGCGCCGCGATCGACGGTTACAAACGCATGCCCGGCCGGCATGTCGGCAACGAACTCGATCTGTTCCTTGGGCACACCGATTTCCGCATAGAACCTGTTCGCGGCCTCGACAATCGTGGGCACAACGGTGCTGTCGTTCTTGCCCGAGAACAAATAGATGCGGTCCGACTGCGTCGCGCTGATCGGATCGATGCGGCCCTTTTCAGCAAGGCGTTCGGCGCGCTGAGCCAACAGCTCCGGGTCCGGAACGCCGAATGCCTGCAGCGCATTCAGCATGCAGCCGTTGATGGCCTTGTTCAGGTTTAGCAGCGCCATGCCGGGGCCGGGAATGAGGTCGGCGAATACGCTTTGCGAGCAACCGTATGGACCGCCCGCAATGATGCCTGCGCCGATGACATCCTTGCCGTGCGCGAACTGAAACTGCCCGGCCATGTACGCGCCGGATGAAATTCCGGAAACGGAGGTTGCATCGCGCTGCGCGCCGAGCGCAGGCAGGCTGTCCGCGGGCTGTTCACCGCAGCCGGAAAGCAATGCCGCAACGGCAAAAAGAGCGGCCGGTATCAGTCGTGGGATCATCGCATGGGTTCGCTGTGTCTGTGAGCGGCAGCCTAAAGCGCTTGCGGACATGTGGAAACCGGTTTTCCAACGCATAAATCGTCGCTCGTGCAGTGCTTTCGAAGCATAGCGGCTCGCATGCGAATGCCAATCATAGCCGGGCCTGCAAGGCGGCGTGCTCTACTCCGCATGATCGGGCAGAAAAACAGCCGCCATTTCAGGAGATTTGAGGCGCACTGTGACGCGATCAACGCGGCCCTTTGCATCCACCACGGACAGCCTGACGAAGCCATCGCCATCGGGCTGCCAGATCACCTCGCGGGTGCGCGGGTCGGATTCAATTGGCGCGCCGTTCACCAGCCACGTCAGCGGCAGCACGCCGCCGCTGGCCTTGAGCAGCAGTGCATCCTCGCTCTCGGTCTCAACCTCGGATCGGTCCGGCGGATAAGAGATCACAACGCGCGGTTCCAGGAACGGGCCTTGCACCGTCTCGGCGCCGCCTTCGCGGAAGCGCTTCAGCGGTGGTGGCAGCTCCGATCCGGAAACGCGCAACGCTCCGGCCGGTGCGCCCGCAAGCGGCACACGTTTCTCGCCGATGCGCGCGAAGGCATCAAACAGAATGGGCGCGGCGGCAAGGCGGCCGGTAAGGCCCGGCGTTGATGCGGCATCGGGGCGGCCCACCCACACCGCGATGGTATACTTGCCGTCGTAGCCAACAGCCCATGCGTCGCGATAGCCGTAGGATGTGCCGGTTTTATAGGCGAAACGCCCCGCTCGCGCATTCAATGGTGGCGGCGCATCCTTCAGAATGTCGCTGACGTACCACGCCGCAACCGGCGACAGCAGCGTTTCATGCTTGCGCTGTTTCCCGTGAAGCAATGCTTTGGCAGCAGCCTCCGCGTCGGCGCGTCGATGATGAAGCGGAATAACATCGCCGCCCCGCGCCAGCCCTGTGTAGAGCGTTGCCACGTCGCGCAACGTCAGGCCAACGCCACCAAGCGCCATGGCCAGCGTCGGTTGCGTTGCGTCGGGAAATACCGTTTCGGCTCCAACCTTGCGGAACCGTCCCGCCAGTTTGCCAGGACCAACAGCGGCCAGCACCTTCACCGCCGGGATGTTCAGCGATTGCGACAGCGCGTGGCGAATGGTGACGGTGCCGTGAAAATCTTCGTCGAAGTTTTTGGGCGCGTAGGAGCCGAAACGCACCGGGCGGTCTTCAATCAGCGTTTCGGGATGCGCAAGCCCGGCTTCAAACGCAAGGCCATAGATGAACGGCTTCAGCGTCGAACCGGGCGAACGCACTGCGGTGACCATATCAATCGCGCCCGCCCGCGTGCCATCCAGGTAACCGGCCGAACCCACATGGGCGACGATCTCTCCGCTGGTGTGGTCGATGGCAAGAATGGCGGCGGAGAGCTTCTGGCCCAGCAGCGCCGTTTGTTCGCGCGCCAGCGTTTCCAGTGCGCGCTGAATGTTGCGATCTATCGTGAGGCGATGCTCAGCGGCAATCGGATCAGCGCGCAGTTCCGATTCCGCGATGTGCGGTGCAAGCTGCGGGAAGGCGCGGCGCTGCGTTGGCACCGCCTCCATTATTGCGCGGTCAGCTTCGGCCTGATTGATGACGCCCTCTTCAACAGCCCGCTGCAAAACGCGATTGCGAGCGATGCGGGCGGCCTTTGGGTTGCGGTCCGGGCGGCGCCATTCCGGCGATTGGGGCAGTGCTACCAGCAGTGCCGCCTGTCCGATGGAAAGCCGCTGCGGTTCCTTGCCGAAGTAGGCCAGCGAAGCCGCGCGCACGCCCTCGATGTTGCCGCCAAATGGTGCCAGCCGCAGATACAAGTTCAGAATTTCGGTTTTCGACAGTTGTTGCTCAAGCCGCAGCGCGCCAACAACCTGACGCAGCTTTGCATTGCCGGAGCGCTCGTAGCGACCCTCCAGCAAGCGCACCACCTGCATCGTTAGCGTCGAAGCGCCGGATACGATCCTGCGGTGCGCGATGAGCTGCCACGATGCGCGCGCAACGGAACGAACGTCCACGCCGCTGTGGCTGTAGAAGCGCTTGTCTTCAAACGCCATCAGCATCGCCAGATAACGCTGATCGACATCGCCGGCTGCAACCGGCAGACGCCAGCGTCCATCGGCGGTGGTGAATGCGCGTAGAAGCTGACCGTTGCGGTCTAGCACAACGGTTGAAAGTTTTTCCGCCGCCGCTAGATCCGGCGGTGGCATGCGGCAAACCGTGTAGACGATTGCAGCGGTCGCACAGAGGCCGAAAACACCAAACGTCGCTGAAACCATCGCCAGCTTGCGCCGCGCCACTGCGTTGCGGCAGCGGCGCAATAACGCCCCGATGCTGCGTTGTTCATGACTGGCGTTGCTGGCTGCGTCGTTCATCGAAATTTTCAAACCCGTCCAGGAAAAGCAGAACAATCAAGACGTGCGGTGCTGTAATCGCTTCTGTGCAATGACGCCCCGCCGCCAAATCCTGCTCGGATCAGACAGCGGGGCGGGATTTGCGTAGCTCACTTGCTCGGCTGTACGGTGAGCGTGCCCGCGCCGGTACGCGCATAGCGCTCCGGTCGGTACATGTCTTCGATAGTTGCCGCAGGATGCACGAACACACCTGGCGTCACCGCGCGCACGAGATAAGCAACGGTTGCGCTGCTTGCTGGCGGCGAGGCGTTTTCCTGGCCCTCACCGGTGGCTTCATCAGCTTCGTTGTTTGCCGACGCAGCCTTGCCGGAGAAGTTGAACGCCGCCACGAAACGATCGTCGCGGAATTCCGAATGCTCCGGCTGCACGGTTGTCTTCAGCCACTCCAGTGCCTTCACATCGCCGCTGTCGACGAGACGCGGATTGTCGATCTCGAAGCCTGCAGGCAGGTGATCCACCAGCAGCACGCGGCCGCCGGCTTGCTCGCCGCTCACCTTCAGCACCGTTACCAGACGTTCGTTCTGGCCGATGCTGGCGGTGCCGCCGTTGGCGCTGTCGAGCACAACCGGCGTGCCATCCAGCTTGAAGTACTGCCGCTCGATGGTGAAGCCCTTCGCAACCGGCGGTTCCGTTGTCAGCGACGAGCCGATCACCGTCACGACGGTGTCGACCGGCGCATCGCCATCGTTGGTCACGTTCAGCGGTTCGCGCAGGATCGTCTCGGCCGACAGCGAACGCGACACGGGGCCAACAACCGGCGCACCGTTGACGATCAGCTTCAGGTCGTTGCCTTCCTCCGCCAGCGCATTGGCGGCCAGCAGCATCCACGCCTGTTCCTGCGTCGAGGTGTTGCTGCGGCCGGAGTAGGCCTTGGCAACCACATCGATCAGCTTCGGCGCTTCAACATTCGCCATGCGCGTTTCCGATGCCAGTGTGATGAGTGCTGCACTGTCACGCAGATCAGAACCGTAGTCGGCGCGATAACCGCCCAGCCCCGTCGCTTCCGGCAGATGCAACGCATCCAGCGCCGAAGCGAACGCCGTTTCTGCACGCGGCTTGTCGCCCATCATCGCCAGTGCTGCACCCAGTTGAGCGCGTGATAGCGGCGTTGAGAAGCGGTCGAGACGCGTATCGGCGTAGTAACGCAGGTCGCCGATCGGCGCGCGGCCGTTACGGGCCAGTACATACAGCGCGTAGGCACGGTCTTCGCCGCCCTGCTTGAAGTCCTCAGCGTAGGCGATGAAGTTCTGCAGCCGGTCCAGCGCGCGGCTGAAGCCGTTTGCGTTCACGGTGAAGCCCTGCTCCTTCGCGCGGGAGAGGAAGTCGGTCACGTAGCCGGTCAGCCACAGATCCGCATTCGACGGACCCCAGGTGCCGAACGCGCCGCTGCCATCCTGCATGTCGAACACGCGATCAACAGCCGCCTGCACGCGTTCCTTCAGCTCGCCATCCGACGCCAGCCCCACACCCTTCGCGACCGAGTTGGCGTAAAGCAGCGGCAGCGCGCGGCTCACGGTCTGCTCGGCGCAGCCATAGGGGTAACGGTCGAGCGACGTCAGCAGCGCCGGAATGTCGAAGCGTGCAGTCGGTCCGGTGCTGATAGAAACGCGGGTGCGGTTGGCGATCATGTCGCGCACCAGATCCGGGTTCAGCGTGATGTTGCCACCGGGCTTCAGCGACGCAACCGTGGTGCGCTTGATGTCGCCCGCTGGTGGCTTCACATCGAACGTCAGTGGTCGCTTCACGTCGATGCCATCCGGACCGGTCACCCGCACATCATAGTTTGTCAGGCCAACAACTGTCGGCTTGATGGCGATGTATTGCGCACGGCGTTCGCCGGTGTTCAGGTCCAGCGTGCCGGTGTGTACCGGCTTGCCATCGTTGGTCAGCTCAACCGTATACGCAGCCTGCGGGCCTTCAACGTTATGCACCGCGATGTCGAGACGTGCTTCATCGCCAAGCGTCAGGAAGCGCGGACCCGATGCCGTCAGCGCCACCGCATCGCGCACGATCACGTCCTGCTGGCCATGGCCAAGCTTGTCCGCGCTCCACGCAACGGCCATCACGCGCACGGTGCCGTTGAAGTCAGGCAGCTCGAAGTCAACCTTCGCGGTGCCATCCTCGCCGATGCGCACGATGCCGGAGAACTCAGCCACGGTTGCTTCAACCGGCGGCGAGCCCTGCATGCCCATGTCGGCACCATCGCCACCGGAGCGCAGCGAACCGCGTTCCGCACGCATGCCGTCGATCAGGCGGCCATAGAAGTCGCGGATCTCCAGCCCCATGCGACGCTGCGCATAGAACCAGCTTTCCGGCGATGGCGTTGCAAAGCGCGTGAGGTTGAGAATGCCGAGATCGACAGCGGCCAGCGTAACGTAAGCTTCCTCGCCAGCCTTCAGGCCATCCACCTTCACCGGCACGTTCAGCGTGGTGCCGGACTTGATCTTCTCCGGCGCGCTGATCGCAACGTCCAGCGTGCGATCCTTCTGGTCGAGGCCCAGCCATGCAACGCCAATGGCGCGGCTTGGCATGCGCTTCAGCTTTTCATCCAGAGGACGATAGATCATCGCGGTGACGTAAGCACCCGGACCCCAGTTGTCGCCGACAGCAACAGTCGCTTCGCCGCCACCGTTCGGAATGTCGACTTCCTGCATGGAAATCACATCGCCGGACAGCACCGAAACCAGCGCCTTGCCGCCCAGCTTGCTGGCGATACGCAGCTTGGCTGCATCGCCCGGCTTGTAGGTTGCGCGGTCGAGCGCAACGTCCAGAATTTCCGGGCTCTCCGAGTCGTTGGCGGTGGAATACCAGCCCGCATAGAAGATGGTGCTGGTTGCCGGGCCGTTCGGATCGGCGGATGCAACTTCCAGCTTATAGCGGCCCCATTCCACCGGCACGGCGATCTTGGCGAAGTCGCCTTCCGCGCCGGTTGCAATCGTGCCGTCCGCCACCTTGCGCGTCAGCGTCACCGCCTCATAGTTCCAGTAGCCGTCGCGGCGATACCACTGCCAGTTGGTGTCGAGGCGGCTCAGCGTCCACTTCAGGTCGCTTTCGCCGATGCGCGCGCCAGCGGCATTGATGCTGGCAACGTCAAACGAAGCCGTCTGCCCTTCATCAATCCGATCATTCTTGAACAGCGGCTTCACGCCGATGCGCGGCTGCGCAATGTCGACCGGTATGGTGATCGTGCGTTCGATCGTGCGGCCACCGGATCTGCGCATGCGCAGGATAACGCTGGCTTCCAGCGGCTTGGCGGTCTTGGTCACTGCGGGCAGCGACACGGCAACCTTGGCGATGCCTTCAGCATTGGTGGTGGTCGCAACATCCAGTGGCTTGCGAACCGGATCGATGCGCTCGTCGGCAAGACCGAACTGGAAGCCTGCGTAACCGGGCAGTTCCTTCGTTGAAGGGCGCACGACGATGTCGCCTTCAATCGCCAGATCCGCAGCAGGCGGGCCGTAAAGATAGCGTCCCGATGCTTCGATGGTCTGCGGCTTGTCCGGCGTCAATGCGGCTTCCGGTGCCTTCAGTTTCAGGTCGAGCCGTTCAGGCACGAAGTCTTCCACCAGGAACGAAACCTGCGTCAGTGCTGGCTTTTCCGGATCGGTGTGCAGCTTCGCGCGCCACGTGCCCGTCATCGATGAAGGCGCCAGCGGCAGCGTGAAGTCGCGTCCGCCGAGGCCGCGATCCTTCAGCGTGTAGCGCGCGTGCTCAACGCCATCGGGGCGCGTAACGATCAGCGTAACCGGCAGCGGCACTGCGATGCCGGCTGTGTCGCGGACAAGGCCAGCAATGTGCACGTTCTCGCCCGGGCGATAGACGCCGCGTTCGGTGTAGAGATAGCCGTCGATCGGACCCGGTGCTTCACGCCCCTTCACGCCGCGATCAGTCAGGTCGAACGCGCCAGAGGTGAGATCGAGGAAGGCGTATTCACCACCGGCACTTTCAGCCACCAGCAGCGCGGGCTGCAATCCGCCTTCGCCGCGCGTCAGGCCAGCGTCGAAGCGCGCATAGCCGCGTGCATCGGTTTTGGATGTGCCCAGAACCTCGTTGTTGCGGGCGATAAGCTTCACGTTCACGTCGGCGGAGACATTGGCTTCAGCCAGCGAGCGCACAAACGCATGCACGCCGTCGTTGCCGGAGAACGCGGTCAGGCCGAGATCGGAAACGATGAACCACTGCGTCGCTTCAGGGCCGTATTCGTTGCCGTTGCGGTTCGACTTTTCAGTCGGGCGTGCGATCGCAATATACACGCCCGGCTTCAGCGCGCCGACAGCATCGGTAACGGGCAGCGCCGTGGTCATTTCCTCGTTCAGCTTCTGCGGCACGTCCATGGTGCCGCTGAACACCTTCTCGCCGGACGTATTGCGGATCTGCTCCACGTCATAGCGCTGAAGCTGGCGCTGGAAGTCGCCGCTCTGCAGCGCGCCCGCAAGGTTGCGGTCGCCGATGCGGAACACTTCAACTTCCACCTTGGCGGTGTTGACGGTGACAAGCGGAATGCCCTGCTGGCCACGGCTCGGCAGCACATACGAACGGCCGGAGAAGCGCACGAACGGTTTGCGGTCGGGCACGTAAACGGCAATGTCGACATTCTTCTGCAGTTCTTCTTCAACCGCAGACGGAAGCCCGGCGCGCAACTGCACGCGATAACGCTGGCCGTGCGTCAGGCCGTCGATGCAAAGCTGGCTATCTTCAGCGCTGACCGATTGCGGATCCTTGCCATCAACGGTCACGAACTTGGCGAAGTCCGCTTCCTGACGCGAAAGGCTCTCGGAGAATTGCAGACACAGGCGCGGGGCCGCTGCTTCCGATTCCGTCTTGTAGTCGGTCATGCGGAAGCCGCGCTCGGCGCGCAGGCGGTCATAGCTTTCACGCACGGCGCCATTGTCGGCCAGTGCAAGGCTTGTCTTCAGCGCATCCAGTGCAGGCCGCCAGTAGGAGCGCTGCTCCAGTGCGCTGGCGAGAACTGCAAGCGCGCGCGCACGCTGTGGCTTATCCTTCGCGCGCTCATAGGCGATGTAGGCCGCGCCGGAGGCGTTCACCTGCAGGTCGTAACGCTCGCTGGAGTTGTTCGGATCAGCGGGAATGGCCAGCAGCGCGCGCGCCAGACCCATCCATGATTCCACATCCTTGGGATCGGCTACGGCCGCGCTCGCGAAGCCACGCGCTGCTGCGCGCGGATCGGAGTGCATGGCGCGCTCGCCTTCGCGGCGCAGATCGGCGGCCCGCTTTCCATCAAGCTTCCAGTTGGCCTTCAGGTAATCCTCGTAGCGTTTGCCGTCGTCCCTCACGCCCTGATGGGCAAAGGGCAGATCGCTGTTCTGTTTTGCTTGCGAAGCCATGGCGGGGGCCAGTGGCAGCAGCATGGTTAGTGTCAGGAGTAATCGGGCAAGAAACGTCATTGGGGCCACCATCAAAGGGCTGAGCCGGGAGCGGTCAGGCTGAATTATTTAGAAGTCTACTGCGGCGGAAAAGGGAGCAGCGGCCAATGTCCATAGAATGACGACAAGCAGCGGCTTATCGCTTTTTCCCGCCCGTTGCGGGGCGTTGTCGTGATCTGGCGCTTTCCCCGGCAAAGCCATGAAAAAAGGGGCCGATGCTTTCGCACCAGCCCCTTTCGGAGATCGAATTGTGGCGGCCGGAATTACTGGCGGCGCATGTCAGGGGCTGCGTTTTCGGCAAGCTGCGGCATCTGGGTGAGAGAGGCCAGCGAAGGCATGGCGACCACGGGGGTGGTGGCGCGCCACAGGTTCTCGAAGGAGCGGCGGGCGAATGCGGCTGTTTCGGCACAGTCGGCGGCATAGCGCTCAAGGGCGTCGCGCTTGTGCGGGTCGCGGCGCATGGAATCGCCAACCCAGGACCGCGTCGGCGTCAGCACGAGCTGCTCGTGGGCGGCGAGCAGACGGCTGTCGCGGATCACGCGGCACTCTGCGGAGGTGTTGAAAATCGTGGTTACCTGCTGGCCGTTGGCCGGCTCCATCTCGTTGAAGATGGCGCGGACGCTGACACCCATCACCGACAGACGCTCGGCGTGGGAAAGCAGCGCCTGGGCGATCGGGCTTTCGGGCGAACGGGCGATGAGCAGATAGCAATCGCCTGCTTCGCGCATACCCAATGCATCGCGTGCGTCGAGGTCGTCGGTGATAAAGGCGGTAAGTCTGGAAACCTTTTCAGCGACGGAAAGGCCATGAACCTGTGCTGGTGTTTCTGTCGACATGACCCGTAATCCCCCGTGTTGTCCCCGATAACCACGCCGAAAGCGGCACCGGGTTTGTTGCTGTGTTGGTCAGCATTAAGCTGTCATTTCGGTTAAACAATTGTTGCCGGCTGCCTCAGATCGCCTGCCCTTCTGCATGATCCGACAACGGCTTATTCCGCCATATTGCGCAGTACCCGGGGCCGTTTGAGCGCCGGTTGATCGAAATCGCTGGCGTCGCCATCAGCATCTAGTGGTGCGACCCATTGTGACCCCATACCCTCCTCGGCATCCGACAAAGGCTCATCGGATGGCAGTTGAGCAATCCGGGCGACCGTTTCCGGCTGCGTCGGAGCTGATCTGGTCAGCCGGGTTGTTTCGAGGGCCAGCTCCAGTTGCGGTTCGTCCGCGGCGCTTTCAGATGTCCGCAGCGTTCCGCCCGGCGTTGAGCGGGCGAGGCGGAGCAACTCGGCGGGCAGCGCCGCATGGCTTACCGGCACCCGCAGCGTCGCCGTCTCGCGCTTCAATTCCAGGTCGATGCTTTGCCAGCCGCCGGGTTCCTCGCTGCCATCCGAGGCTGAAAGCGCTGCGGCGAGGCGCGCGGCCAGGTCCGATCCAGTCGCCGCCTCAGACGATGCCGCGGCGCCGTTGCTATATTTCTCGGATCCCGCAGGCGTCGTCGCGACCTGATGCGGGAACGGCACGACCACCGCGGTCGCATTGCCCGGCTGCTCTGGCCCGTCCGCAATTTCCTCTAGCCCAAGCGCATCAGCGTCGCCGGCCTCGTCCTCGAGGTCCTGGTAGGAGGCCAGCTCGGCCTCCGCGAGCCCGGCATAGCTGCCGAAGCGTTGGCGCAGCGCGGCGTCCGGCTGTTTGGCCCTCGGCGGCGCAGCAGCGGGTGACACGGCCGTAGCCGGCGCAGATTCTGGCATCGCCATCGAGGGCTCCGCCTTGGGCACTGTCACCGGCTCGCCGACCTCAGCCGTAGCTTCCGCCTGCAACTCGTCCGCGACCGGCTGGTCCGGTGTTCGCTCCCGCTCTTCCGGCTCATCATCCTCAGCGGCATCCCATTCGGGATCGAATGCAAAGCCGTCATCGTCGTCGATCGGCCGGCCGACCACATCCAGGATAGGCTCGGCCATCTCCTCAGCCATGCCCGGCCGATGCCGGAACGGGCGATAACTGCGCGGCTCGCTGCGGTGACGACGCGGGGCTAGATCCACATCCCGCTCATCGGCATCATGATCACCACCGACGTCGAGCGCGTCGCTATCAACCGTGCGGTGCGTATGCCCGCGCCCACTCTCCGGCGCGCGGTCTTCAAGTATCGAGCGCTCAAACTCCGCCCTTACGTGCGCGTCCTCTACAACCGCAAGCGAAAGCACCCGCTGACGCTGCTGCTCCGTCTCCATGCGCCGCGCCGCGCCCATCACCGCGCCCAGGATCATCTCCGGCCAGGCGCCGCGCTTGAAGGCATAAATCCGGAACGCGGGCCTGTCCTCGCCGGCATTGTCGGCAATGAACATACCGCCAAGCGCACGCATCGCGCGCGGCACCGGTGCCACCTGACCGTCGCGGTAACACTCGATGAACTTGGAGCCCTGCCGACGCAGCTTGCGCGCCGCCACCAGACCCGGCGCGATTTTCCACGGACGCGCCAGAATGCCCTGCCCTTCCAGCGCGTAGCACAGGTTGGCCAGCATCTGCGCTTCACGCAGCAGTTCATCGCGCTGCGGATGTTCGCGCGGCGCGCTCAGCGGCACGGCGACATAATAGGTGCCGCCGGATTCAAAAATCACTTCGCGAAACACATCGAACGTGCCGCGCATCTCGTCGTGGTTATGGATCTGCGAAAACCGCGACAGGATCGGAAACACCGGCCCGCGTTCAGCGTCGATCATGCTTTGGCGCGTGGCTACGAAACGGTTCATCGGTCGCCCGATCGAAACCAGCAGCAGACAGAGATCAACGAACAGTGCCACGCCGAGCGGAATGTAATCACGCTGGGAAAGGCCCACGGTTTCGTTGTTCAGCGCTGATACGGCAGCCGGATTGTCGATCGATTGCACCGCACGCTGTTGCAGCGTGCGCAGCTCATCAGCCGATGGCGGCAGCTCGAACGACAGCAGGCCAATAAATGTTGCGGTCAGGCGGCGGAAGGCTTCGATGGTGGCTTCCGAGCCTTCAACAGCAGCGATTTGCGGTTTCTCAAGCGTTGGCAGTTGATCGATCGCGCGCACAACACCACGCAGTGACGCCTGCAGTTGCGCATCGGGGCAGGCGAACGCCTTGCCGTTGTCGGCGCTGAAGCTCGAGCGCTCGGCGCGGTCGGCAAGATCGGCGCGGATCTGGCGCAACTGCGGATCGGTGCGGAACGCGTTGAAACCGGTCACGGTCATGTCAAGGCGACGGCCCAGCGAGCGCATGAATTCGTTGCGCGTGCCGTGCGCGTCCATCGTCGAAGCGTCGTTCTTTACGATCTTGGCCATGTCGCCATCCAGCAGCGCCATGTCGCCTTTGATCGAGCCCACGCGGCCGGTCACGAAATCGGAAGCGAAGCTGAAGCGCTGGGCATCTTCATCGCGCAGCTTGCGGCGCGGACCATCGCCGGGCGACGAGTTCGGACAGGTTGAACCTTTCTCGCGCTCCAGCGTTGCCTTCTGCGTTGAGACGGCAGCCAGTTGCACAAGAGTGGAATTCAATTGTTCAAGGCGGGTTGCTGCACCGTGCAGCGCAGACTGAACCTGCCCAACCGCGCTTTCCGCTGAACGCGCAGCTTCCGAGCGGCTTTCCAGCACCTTCCAGTAGAAGCCGAAACCGAAGCCGACGGAAATGAGTGTAAGAAAGATGTATCCGAATATGTACGTGAGGCGGGTGAACCAATCGATGGGTGAAAACATCTGGTCGAGCAGCCACACGACCATCGTCATCAGCATCGCGACCGAAAATCCGATGATCGCCTTATGCACCAGAGGCAGCGTGCCCATGTTGCTTTCGATCAGCTCCAGCATGCCGACGTAGGTCGCAATCCACGACAATGCTGCCAGACCGACGATCAGGACGATCTTTTTCCAGTCGCGTTTTTTGGCTTCAGGCTCGGCCCAATCGCTGTCGGATTCAAAGCCATATCCGTAGCCAGCGCCTGCTTCGCGCATATGCGACCACGGTGCATTCGTCCGCAACGACATTTCGAAACCCGCTCAATCGATTGCGCGCAGGTGGTCGTCGGCTGAGCGCGTTGATGCGCAAAGCCGTTCCCACCGATGCGCGCAACGCCTCGTCCGCACTTCAGTGTCTTGTCATCGTGCCGGTAAGTGATCCTTGAGCTTGGTACGCGCGATTTTTGTCTTGAGTGCGGCGCTAAGGTGACTGTGAGCTGCACATCGCGATTTCGAACCTGTTACGCACAGGGGCATTATCTTTCGCGCAAACGGTGCGAAGAGAAGTGCAGATACATGTCTCCTCTCAACGTTTCCTACGCGCTCGGCGGCCGGCTCTGCGTAGCGGTGTCGCCGAGCGCCACAAAGCTAATTACCCGCAGTGCGCTTTGGCGTTCGCCCCAGTGTTTCGGCTTCCAGATCAGCCAGCAACGCATCCACAAGTGGTGCAGCAACCTGGGCTGCGTGAAGTTTGTGCGCCCACGGTTGCGAACCCGAGCCGGTGCCGACAACAACGACATATGAATACGCGGCACCATTAGAAAACTGCACGCCGCCAGTAATCCATGCATCCACCGTCGCGTCGCGATCTTCCGTCACCTGCGTGCCTGTCTTTGCAAAGTGCAGCTTCACACTGTTGCGGCGGCGCGCGCACCATTGCGCCAGCTCTTTCAGCGTGCCCGCAGGACGTCCCGCCGCCTGATGGCACAGCGGCGCTTCCAGCAGCGCACGCAGCGTCGGGCGGCCATCGGCGCGGATCAGACGGTTCGGCACGATGGCTAACTCGTCCGATGGCGTGGGCTCGGAATGCGTAAAGTCATAACTCTTGATCAGCGTCGGTTGGGGCAGTGGCTTGGCGCCGGCACCTGTCAGGCTCGCCAGCACGGCGCCTGCCATGTGGTGCACACGTCTTGGCGCGCCGGCAATCTGTCCCAGCACGGCAGCGGTTGAAGGCGGCGTGCCTTCGCCGTTTGCGTTGGTCGGCGGCATCGTGAAACCGAAGCCATCTATCAGTCGCTTGATGGGCCGCTGGCCAATCTGCGCGGTGCGCGTCAGCAGTGGTTCGTTGAGCGAACAGGCAAACGACACCAGCGCGCTGCGGCCTTGCCGTTCGTTGCCACGCGCGCAGGTATCCAGTCCGGCAGCTGGCGCACGCGGATCGACGTAAATCGATTGCGGCGTGTCGCGCAGCGTGTTGGCGATGGCGATCGCAGCCAGGATTTTGCCGGTCGATGCAACCATGCGGCTTTCGCGGTTTGCATCGTAGTGGCCATCATCGGCACGGCGCGCAAACGGTGAGCCGAAATAGGCGGCGTTGTCGCCTTGCTCATAGTAGCGCACGATTTCGCCGCGCGCGTTGGCGGCTGCGATGACAACGCCGGGGCTGCGTTGCGTGTCATTGATGGCTGCCGGGTCAAGCGTGTAGCCCGGTGAAATGCGGTCGGCATACTTGGTATTGATGGCGGCAAGCGCAGTGCGTGCGCCGTCGCGGAAATCAAGGTTCTGCGCTGCGTCCAGCGTCGTCGTCACGCCCCGGATGTGTTCGCGCCAGGCAAAGCCGAAGCGCTGCTTCATCTCCTCGCGGATGCCATAGCGGGCGGACGGCAGCAGGGCGTTGGCGCGGATAACCGGGTTGGCCTGCGCCACGGTTGCGAGCGCTGGGGCATGGGCTTCAAGGGCGCGGTGCAGGCGCGGCTTCATCTTCGGGGCCGGTGGACCGGACGCCATCGCAACCAGTTCGAACAGCACTTCCTTCTGCTGTGCTTCATCGGTGATGAGCTTCTCGGCGCAGGTGCGGGCGCGCACTTCTATAATATAGCGCCAGCGGTCGAGGCGCACCGCATTCAGCCGTTCGCTGCCTTCCAGCAGGATGATCGGGCGGTTCACAGCCGACGCCAGCACGAACTGCTCCGCCACCGTCAGGTCGGCGGCCTCCTTGCCGAACACGATGCGGCTCGTCACCTCGATGCCGTGCAGGGGCGATCCGCCGGTACGCTGCGCGAGCCAGAGGTGGTTCGCCGCCCATTGCTTCAATCCGGCATCATCGCCGCCTGCGGTCAGCTCGCGATAGACGACAGGCGCCAGCCACCATTCCGTCAGCTTGCGCTTCAGCTTTATGAAGGCACCCTCGTTGCTGTGCGGGGGCGTCTTATAGATCACGCGCACAAACTGCATCGCCAGGGTCGAGCCGCCGACACCCAGCACCGGGCGGCGGGCGGCGACCGAGCGGCGGACGGTCGAGAATGGAATCTTGAGCACGCCGGGCAGGTCGATGCCGAATGGATTGAGCAGACCGCCCAGATTGCGGTCCTCGTGATAAACGATGCATTGCCAGAAGCTTTCCGGCACTTGACGAACCGGTATTGATTTATGATCCGGGTTGGCCACGTAGGCGCCCAGGTCGATCGCTTCGCCGGTAAAATTTACGTCGCGTAGGCTGTCGAGGCGCGGGTCAAACGTACCAACAAAGCTGCCGCGGCTGTCGTGCAGAGCCGTCGCCAGCCAGCGTTCGGCGTCGTAGTGCAGCTTCGGACCCAGCGTATAATGGCCGATCTCGCCGCGAATTGGCGCCAGCACGTAGACCAGCGCAACCGCGAACACGACATAGACCAGCGCAGCGCCGAACACATAGCGCAGCATGCCCAGCCTGGGATTGAATGCGAGGCCGCTGAACAGCAGTTGCAGGATGCGTAGCGGTAGCAGGAGCAGCAGCTCAACCGCCCGAAACAGCACGCGAAATGGAACAAGCATGGCAGCCCGCTTGTGATCGAGCGCCGTCGTTGCGGGCTCAATAAAAAAGAGCGCGGGACGCGCTCGACACAAGCAACAGCTAGCCGTTTTTTATGGCGACATTGGCCCGGTGGAATGGCGCAAGCGCGATGCGGCGCGGGCAGTTTGTGCACCCGTGATGGCCGCGCCAACGATACGTATGCTGCTGGAAATCACCTGTCAGAAGGTATTCAACAGCACAAAAAGACCTACACCCACAGCCGGCCCCAATACTGTCGCAACGACAAGCATCATGAAAGACTTCGCAACCATAACACTCTACCCCGCACGAACGCCGCCAATGCCGCAGCGGCGCACAACTCGCAAACCAGCAACCCGTTCAAGACGTTGCCGCTGAGCCCCCTTGATGTTCAGCGACATGTATAATTTACATCAGAATAAAGCAGTTGACACGCGTTGTTTGCTGAGTCAGGCGTGAGTCGCTTCGCAGATGCGAAGGGATTAGGCTCCGGGACAGGGTTGCCGAGGCGTCCATATCAATTAAAATGCTATTGCAATCAAATGCTTGTGCCGGTTGCGCCACAGCACATCGTGCAACCTGCCGACTGTGCAGGCTGGTTTGCCCAATAGATCAGCAATCTGTGGAAGTGTGGCCGATTTGCATCAGCCGCGCTTGCTAAGACCACCCGCAATCGCCCGCAACGGCGCGTCGAACAGGCGGAGCTGGCGCTCGTCCTGCCCCTTCGTTTCTCGCGCCAGCTGCTCGATCCGGTCGAACGGCACCTGCTCCGCCATGATCAGCGAGCGCTGGGCCTTCATCGAGCGCACCAGGTTTTCTTGCACGAGATGGAACTCACCCACCGTCTGACCGGGTAGCACGGCAGCCGGGTCGAGGCCGGACTCGCTCTGGAACGCGGCCTTCAGCTTGCGCAAAGCAGTGTCTTCGCGCACGCGACCGATGAACCAGCTCGTGATCTGATCACGGCTCTTGTAGTCGAGGTCGCCCGGCGACTGGGTGGCGAGCATGATGCCCAGACCGGCGGAGCGTGCGCGCTTCAGCAGGCTCTGCAGCGGCTCAGCTGTTGCCGGTTTCGCGTTAGCCGGGATGTAAAGGTCGGCCTCGTCGAACATAACGACGGCCTGCAGTTCATCGTTCGGATTGCGCTGGCAGAAGCGCAGTGCTTCGGAAAGGAACTGCGAGACCCAGAACAGGATGTTCTCGTTGTCGCCCAGGAAGCCCGTGTAGATGATGGAAAGGCGGGTGCGGCCTTCGCGAGCATGCGGACCGAGGCCAAGCAGCGACTCCATGGTGAGTGACTCACCGCCCGCTTCGAACAGCGACGCGTTGCGGTGACGGAGACTGTCGAGCTGGGCCACCAGATCGCGACGCAGCTTGCCGGATGGGTCCATGCGCTGCGTCAGATCGGACAGCTCGGGGTCTTCATCTTCCAACAGGTTGATGAGGTCAGCCAGCGTCACTTCGCGGCTGTGGCGTGAACCGAGAATGCGCAACGCAACCGACAAAGTGCCCGACTGCTTCTGGTGGGTTGCCGAGTTCTTTAGATGCAGCATTTCGCCGAGCGCTGCGGACGAAAGGTTCGCCAGCAGCTGTTGCTCATGATCCGGCAATTCGTTGATGCCGTTAGGCAGCAGCGTGATCGAGATCGGCCGGCCTGAAGAACGCCCGGGTGTGAACACGGCAACGTCGATCGCGTCGGCCAGCTTTTCGCGCTCGCCACGCCGCTCGGAAAATTCCTCGTCGTTTTCGCGCCAGACATCCGGGTTGGCGTAGGAGCAGAGATCGCCCTTGCGGTCCAGCAGAACGGCGGGGATGCCGCGCAGCAGAAGCTGCTCGATAAGGCTCAGCGCCAGCGTCGTTTTACCGGAGCCGGAGCCGCCAAGCACCGCTGCGTGGCGTTTCAGAACGTTCTTGTTCAGCGTCACCGGGCGGCCGCCAGCGCGGATCTCACGCCCACTGAAAATGCTGTCGCCGTCACTATTTTCGTCGAGGATGACCGACAGCGGGAGCTGTTCTTCCACTTCGCCGACGGCTGGTGTTTCAACGCCCTCTTCGTCGAAGACTTCCGTGCCATCCGGCGAAGCGGGCGCCATCGTTTCCAGCGCGCCCATCAGGCCGCGAGCAGGTGTCGTCGCGTTCGTTGCACCGGCGGCGGGCGCTTCCGGTTGATGTACTCCGTGCAGCTCCATCATTGCGGAGCGCGGCAACGTGCGCCCAAGCAGATCGAGCCGCAGCAACTGGATGATGACAGTAAGGTTCGAAAGCAGCTTCGCGCCCGCCAGCCAATCCATGAAGCCGGGATCGAGTCGATGGTGCGTCTGGAATTCGCGCACCATCATCATGCGCTCCCATTCGGCGATGGGAACAGTGAGCGTGCGGCCGCCATTCTCGCGGAACTTGCGCACCGCTTGCGCCGTCTGGTTCTTGCGATTGGGCGGGAAATCTGAGGCGCGCAGCATGAAGCACTGCTTGGTGCCCATGCTGGAAAGCACACGGTCAAGCTGTCGCTTCAGGCCACCGCCCTGCGTCGGACGATTGCAGATGAAAACGCGGCCATCCGTGGCGAAGCCCTGCTCGTGGCGCAGCGTAAAGTCGAGCGCAGCCACGTCATCGCCAAGCTCAAGCCGCTCGACGGAAAGCTGCAGCGTGCCGGCCCATTCTTCGCGGGCCAGCGGCAGAGCACCGGCCAGCACATCCAGAAGCTCGCTCTCGTCAGAGGGAATTTCAGCTTCGGATGCGCTTTGGAAGCGTTCCCACGTTTCACGATAGTCAAAAGCCGGCGCACTGTTTGCAACAGCAGGCCGCGCCGGAGCGCCACCCATCTCTTCTGGCACGCCGAGGCCAAGCGCCGCTGCGAGCCGCGAGATGAAACCGCTGGGCTCCGACTGCGCGATGCTTACATCTTCGGTTTCGTCGTCCGGTTCGTCCGAGGTGGTCTTGGTGCGCAGCCGGTTGTAGGCGTGCTCCAGCAGGCGCCGCGTCGAAAGACCGGCGAATTCCTCATAGAACTGCGGGCCGAAGTATGCCGATGGATCGGAGTAATGTGTGCCTTGCTCGGCAGCTTCGGCGATGTGCGCCAACCGCTTAGCAATGATCAGGCGCGCTTCTTCCGGCGTGCGGCTTTCCAGCAGCGCCACCGGCCCCGACTTCTCGATGCGATCGATGTAGGACTGCGCGAGAACGCCTCGCACCTGACCGTAAAAATCCTCAAGGCACGAGATGATGAGGATGGCGTTCGGAACGCGGTTGGCCATCTGGATCAAGTCGCGCACCGCGCGCTGGAAACGTTCTTCGGCGTCTGAGAAAAAGCGCAGGTCTTCAACCTGATCGACGCAGAACACCAGCGCGGCGCGATCAATGCTCCACATCAGTCCGCCAAGTGCGGCGATGATTTCGAATGCGCGATCTTCGCCGTCATTGGGGTCGAGCGCGGCAACGGCCTGATGCGCAAGCTCCGTCAGCGGGCGGCCATGCAGATACTGGCGCACGCGCTGATCGATACGCGGATCGCGGCGCTCAAGATACAGCAGCGCGCGAACGACGTTGATGTCGAGTTCCAGCTCGGCATAGCGAGGCGAAGCCAGAATATCGTCGGCCATCTTCAGCACGAGCTGCGCCAGCCGCGTTTCATCCAGGCTGGCTTCGCGCAGGTTCTGCAGATCCTTGGGATCGACATCGGCGTTGTCGATCATGCGGCTCGTCAGGCGCGCCAGGGCACTCTCGCCGGAAGCATCCGGATCGTATGTCTTCTCAAGCGAATGGACGAGACGGCGCAGATAATAGTCGGCGTAGTTGGCGACATCCGGTGTCATCTGCGCATAGCCGAAATAAGCGCGGCCTTCGCGATGGGCAGATGTGCGCAGTGCGCGCAAAAGGTGCGTTTTTCCCGCGCCGGACTGGCCGTGGAACAGCAGGATACGATCCTGCGTACCGGGGCCGCGGCCCGAAACGATCCCGGAAAGCAGGTCAGAAAACTTGCGGCGTGCCTTGGCGTGAACCTCGACGACATCGACGGGGTCAGCCCGCCAGATATCGTCCTCCCACGTGATGGAGTGTTCGAACGCTGAGAACAGCCGGTCGGAAGCTGGCTGTGGGGAAGCTTGATTAAGCTGCATCAGTCGACGGTCCTCGACGTCCTAGTCTTCGACGCGCACGTAGTGCCAGACGGTGTTCTTGTAGAGGATCGCTGAATCCTCAAACTCCTTGATGTTTTGTTTGTCTTTAAGGTCTGCACCGGCCAATACAAGTTGGCCTGCCCGGTGAGCCCCGGCCAGCATGTCTTTGAACTCGATCTCGGAAAGCCCCCATTCGGGGTGCGAGGTGCAGATCGCGTCCCACACCTTTGAAATAAACGCCTTCCGGGCCCCTGGCCAGCCCTCGGCGTTGCTCCGTGCCGCCCTGAGCACACCGGCAGAAAATTGCGACAATCCAGGGCGCTGCGGCGCTTCTTCCGGTTGCGGTGTGAACTGGAGGACGCTTTGCGAAAATGATTCGCTCGGCGGCGGCAAGGGGGTTCTTTCGGCGATGCGCGGGAGTTTCGACACCTCAGCGGATGCCAGTTTGCGCAACACCGCCAGACGAAGACTTTCAACATCGTAGCGGATACTGCCGGCCTGATCGGCGCATAGCGCGGTAATGAGGCGCGCGTCGGTCGGCAACTCGCGCGGTTTTTTCAGCAGTTGTCCGGCAAGTACGCGTCCCGCCTTGGCTGAAAGCGGTGAGCCCTTACCCAGCCCGTCTTTCACGTTGTCGCCGAAAGCCCGTTCAAGCGCCAGCAACGCAAGTGCGGCCCGCAGCTTGGAGGGCGAGAGCGCCTGACGCACCGACAGCCCAAACGTATGCTGCACCACCAGCGCGCTGAGACCATCCTTGCGAGACAGCGCAGAGCGCGGCGCCGATTTGCGCGGGTCGACGCCAAGCGCCTTAGCCGTCAGCCACACATCGCGCTGTTCGCTCCAGGTGCGGTTGTGCGCTTCCTTCTCGCCGAAATATCTGGCGACTGTCTCTTCGCCGCTTGCTGTCAGCTTCAGCTTGCTGCGCGCTTCAGTGATGAAACCGCCAAGCATCAGTTTCGTCAGTGCAGTGTCGGCCTTCGAGCGCCAGCGGGCTGATGGCACCTTGGGGGTGAAAAGCGGTGCAAGGTCGCGAATGACCTGGGCGCGGCTGGCGCCGCCTGCACACGCTGCCCGCACAAGAATAAGGTGCTCGATAGGGTTTGCTGTGTCCTGCTGCGGCCCACTGCCGTTCACCGGCAGCGCCTGCGCGCTCAAGCTCGGCGCCGACATACAAGGATTCTCCTTCGTAGACCTTCGGCCGAACGCGCGAATCAGCAGCCACTGAAAATGGATTGTGTTTGAAGTCCCCGCTGCATCAAGGGGCTGAGGAAGTTACTGACAACCAATGTTGCATCGCCCGCAGCTGGCTTTTGTCAGATTGGCGCCCGGGTTTGGCCTCAACTGGGCCAAATTGACGACGCCATATGGGGAGGCGCGCTTTGGCTCCGAAACCGCTGCGGGGCCCCGAGGGAATTGGGGAAGCCACAAACGATGGCTGGATCGTGGGCAGTTGGTCCGGATCTACACATGTGCTTCCGGGTCATTAGCATTAACGGCGAGTTAACAGGTTATCGCGATGATTGATCAATGTACCGCAATCATCCACGCGGGAGTGGTTCGTATGTATCGCGTCGCGCTTTGCGCAATTGCAGCCATTGCATTGGCTGCCTGCAGCCTTGGCTCTTCCAACACCACCATTTCGTCCGGTTATGCTCAGCCTGATACAACGGGGTCGATAACCTCGTCTCCGAACATGCAGAGTGTTGCGCTGGGCGGTGATCCCGGTGCGCCTCGCGGTCGCAAGACAGCGGTAGCCGGACAGCAGTACGCCAGCTTGGGCGATCAGGCGCCGAAGGGCTCCTATGAGAAAGCGACAACCGGCGCGCTTTCCGATCGGGATTATTCTCACACGGCGCTCGATCCGGAAAAAGCTCGCGACGTGATCAATCAGTATCGCCGCGACAAGGGTTTGAAGCCGTTGCGCCTCAACTCCGAGCTGTCGGAAGCTGCCAAGGGCCATTCGCGTGACCTCGCCAAGTGGGACCGCATTTCGCACTATGGTTCGGACGGCTCCAATCCATGGGATCGCGTCAAGCGTACCGGCTTCAACGCCAAACTTGCGGCGGAGAACGTCGGCACCGGTCAGGTGGACTTTCTTGAGGTGATGCGCGGCTGGAAGGATAGTCCCGGCCACAACAAGAACCTGCTGCTCAAGGATGCGACCCACATGGGTATCGCGCTGGTGCAGGATCCGCGCACCGAGTTCAAGTCGTTCTGGACGCTGGTGATCGGCACGCCGATGTAGGCTTCGCGGCTCCGCGCGAAAGACGCACGGCACGCTCCGGTCGCTATCTGAAATACAAATGCCGCCCGGCTCTATGGCTACGGCGGCATTTTTTTGTTCTGTACCCAGCACCGGCGGCCGGCTCCCCGCAGAGGAGTCGCGGTGCCAAACAGGACTCTAGTGGCGGAAGATATTGCGCCAGATCGCAACCTCGATGCCCAGCGAACGACTGACCACGATGCTGTTCAGCAGCGCGCCGGTTGCCAGCGCGATCGATGTTGCGGTCGCCGCGCCGATCAGGCCGTACAGCGGCACCAGTATCAGATTGAGCACAATCGTCAGCACCGCCATCGTCACCTGAACCGCGGCACTGATTTTCTGTTTGCCCAGCATGTTGAGCAGGAATTCCGCCGGGCCCATCGCAGAGCGGAACAGGAAGCCGACGATGAGGATCAGCATCACGGGATAGCCTGCGGTGAACTGCGGGCCGAACAGCCAGAGCAACGGCATGCCCATCGCCAGCAGCACAGCACCCGCGGCAAGCGACGGCCAGAATGTCCAGTGCGAGGCTTCGCGCGCGAAACGGTCGAGTTCGCCGTGATCGCCGCGCGCGTAAAGCGCTGCAAACTGGTTCGCCACCGAGCTGCCGACCGCGTAATGCACGAACAGAATGAGCGACATCGTCTTGGCTGCAGCGAAGTAGATCGCGACGTCGGTCGGGTTCATGTAGTGCGAGACGATGAGCACGTCGGCGCTCTGCAACGCGAACTCGCTGGCGTTGATGACCAGCAGCGGCCAGCTCACCTTCAGCCACAGCGGAAAATTGTAACGCCGCACGCCCGCGCCGATGGTGGCTTTGATGCGGCGATCCATCAGGATCGTTTGCACCACGCCGGTGATCCATGTGGCGACGATGGCTGCGGCGACGGCGGTATTTGCATCCATCGGCAGTGCGGCTTCGTGCGCGGCGACCATGGCTGCAAGCAGCAGTGCCGGACGCAGAATATACGGCGGAACAAGCGACAGCCCCATCCAGGCGAAGGCCTTGCCGATGCCGTCCTGAACCCAGGTGAGCGTGTATAGCGGGATGCAGACCAGCGCGAGATACGCCGGCACCATGTAATGGCTGTCGAGCGGTTCAAAGAGATAGAGTCCGGCCAGGCCAGCAAGCATGATGAGCGTCGCAACACCGACTGAAAGCCAGCGTGAGCCGCGCACCACGCCGCGCACCAGCTCGGTTTCGCCGGTTTCGCGATAGCCCGGAATGAATCGGATGGTGGCAACGCCGAGCCCGAGATCGGCCAGGCCGCCAAGCACCATCACCCAGGTCCAAACGAAAACGTAGATGCCGTACTCATAGCTGCCCATCCAGCGCGCCAGCGCGATTTGCGACAGATACATCAGCGCAGCACTGGCGCAGCGAACGGAGAACGCGGTCATCGCGTCCCGCTGCGCACGGTGACGGTCAGTCTCGCCGCGCAGAATGGTCAGGATCTGTGCCGGAAAAACCTGAATGGCGTCTTTGATGCGATTGATGGGGGAAGCCCTGAGAGTATTGGTTGTGCTCTGAGCCATGGTTTCCCGTTCAGCGCCACTTTCAGTCAAGCAGTCGCTCGTTTTCACGCTCGCGCAAACGCTCGGCGACATCGGCCCAGGCATCGGATCGGTCTCGGTCGCCATTTTTGAAGTGCACCGCTGAGAAAAAGTCCGCCACCTCGGCCGCAAACTGGCCGTGCTTGGCCTCCAACACGATCGCCATGGCGTCGAATTCAGGCTCGTCTATGGACGGCTTGTGTTGCCAGACATTTGACATCGTCTTGGAATCCCGTGTGGTGCATCTTGCGGTAGGGTAGCAAGAAGCACGCCAGCCCGAGTTGCCCCGTTTTGAAACTGTGAAAGCCAACCCGTGCGCTCCGTGATAATCTCGCGTTGGCGTTTGTTCGGGGTGAATGGACAGCGAGGTGTACCCATGTCCCTATCATTGCAGTTAACCATCCGTTGCGCTGCCGTTGTGATGGCTTTCGGGATTGCAGGATCTGTGCTGGCTGAAGAAGCTGGGGCGCCGCAAGGCAGCGGATCGAATGATCGGCAGATGGAGCAGCCCGCGCCTCCTGCGGATGGAGCGCCGGCGCGGCGCGATCCGAATGTGAAGCCGTTGATTGACGTGCCGGCTGGCTGCCCATATTGGGGCAATGACAAGCTGGAGCTGATCGCCTGATTTGTGATTGCTCGCAGCGAAGCTGACTGAGCTCGCATCTACGTCGAGCGGATCAGGTGAGGCTTTGTAGCGCCCGCCCACGCCGGAGCCGGGCGCATCACGCGTCAGCCGGCCAGATGTTGAGGCTGGCGTGGATGCCGAACTTCGCCAATCAAAGCTGACGCGTTTTAGTGCGGCGCCTGGAATGCCGCTGCCGGTGGCGGCATCGTGCCGCGAAGCTGGATCGCCGAGGTGTCACCGCTTCCGGTTTCAACCTCAACGGTGACCGGTGCGGGGCGAGGCTCGCCACCATCGCCGCGCGGCGCGCGCTTGGCTTCTTTCTTCTTGCCGTCGTCCTTGGCCTTCACCGTCGCCGGTTTAGGTTTGCGCTTTTTGGCCGGCGGCGGGTTACAGCCCCAGGACGTCACATCCTTACGCACGCTGCGGACCGGAACTGCAGGCGCCAAGGGCATGTTGTCGATGGTGGTTGAATTGAAAAGCTGCTTCCAGCCCGGCTGCTGAAAGCCATGTTCCAAAAGGCTGGCGGCTCGAATGTTGCGCTCAGCGCTGGTCACATCACCCAGAACAACTGCAATGATGCGGCGGCCGTCGCGGGTAGCCGAGGCAACAACGTTGAAGCCGGAATCGCAGATGAAGCCGGTCTTGAAGCCATCGGCGCCTTCAAGTGACCGGAGCAAGCCATTGTGCGACGTAAGCCGCTGCTTGCCGAGACGCATCTCCGACATGCCCCAGTAGTGGGCATGTTCCGGGAATTCGTCGATCACCGCCCGCGTGAGCTTGGCAAGGTCGCGCGCTGTCGTCACCTGTCCCGGAGCAGGCAGTCCATTCGGGTTGACGAACACGGTGCGGCTCATGCCGAGGCGATGGGCTGTGGCGTTCATCTTGGCGACGAAGGCAACCGTGCTGCCGGCGACGGCTTCAGCCAGCATCACGGCGACATCGTTGGCAGATTTTACGATCAGGGATTCAAGTGCTTTATCGACCGTGAGCTGTCCGCCGACGGCGAGCCCGATCTTGCTGGGCGGCTGGGTGTGCGCATCGGCCGAGCAGGTCACCTTGGATTTAAGGGTGAGCTTGCCTTCCTTGATCGCGCCGAACACCAGATAGGCGGTCATGATCTTGGTGAGCGAGGCGGGGTGCCAGAGGTCGTCGGCAGCTTCGGCGTACAGCACTTTGCTGTTCGTGTGCTCAACGACGAGAGCAGGGGCTGCGGTGGCCGGCCGCGATGCAAACATCGCGATCAGCATCAGGGCAACGAATGCGGTGCCGCTGCGCATGCAACTCCCCCAACTGCTCATGCTCGGCGGATACCATATCCTGCGCTGTGGCCGCAACGCGCGGTCGGGCCCTTTGTTGTGCAGTGTGTCAGTAGGCGCACACAGAGACGCCAAATGAGGCAACCGTGCGATCAGTGCGCAGGGGGGATGATGCGCACCTTTGCAACGGTTGCCTTATTCCGGTGCGCGGCTCAGTTTGTCAGCGTGCGATAGGCATGCGCGCTGGCCAGCATAACGATGGGCAGGGCTACGAACACACCGACGCCAAGCGCCAGCAGGCCGAGGATGACGATACCAAGCTGCGCAAGCATCAGCAGGGCGAGCTGCCACTTGTTGCCCTTGGTGATGCGCCAGCTTTCCTTGATGGCTTCTACCGGTCCAAGTCCGCGCTCCACGACGAGATAAGGCACGAATAACAATCCCAGCATGATGATGAGGCCGGGAACGACGAAGGCCATGAGCCCGAGCGTGACGGCGATACCGGCGAGGATGTGCGCACCGAGGAAGCGCCAGAACGGGCCAGGGTTCCAGAAGTCGGTGAGCTGTACGCCCATGACGTTGTCGTGCGCGCGCAGATAGAAAGCAATAATTCCGCACCAGGCCAGCGTTGACACAACGATGCTGGCCAGCAGAGCGACGAGGCTCATGGCGGTAACAGGTTCGGGAATGAATTCGCCATTTGGATCAATGTCCGGCAGATCGGGGCCGAACGAGCTGGGGATGGAGGTGATGATCAACACGAGCAAAAGCGTGCCGATGAGGAACCAGGGCCGCTTCTTGAAGGTCTCCCAGCCGAAGCTGATGCAGTCGCCGACGGATAATTTGCGCATGTTGCTGTCCCGCGGATTGATGAGGCGGGCAGTTTCGCATGAAGGCCTTAACAGGCCGCGGATGGGAGGAGGCCGGGAAACAATCTCGCTTGCTGGCCGATAGCCGGGGCCCCATACGCGCGGCGCTTGACGCAATGTGTGACGCGGGAAATGGTACCCGGCGACCCAACGCGAACGGGCGCAGCTTTGCCGATAACGAATTTTGAGAGTTCCGCGCTGTGGTGCCCGAGGTCGGACTTGAACCGACATACCCTTGCGGATGCGGGATTTTGAGTCCCGTGCGTCTACCAGTTCCACCACTCGGGCGTACCACTGCGGAGAGCTTTTGCTACAGCTTTTGTCCGGCGAAGGGAAGCGTCTCGAATCCTGTTTCCGTGCGGCACACTGGGCGGCGACACGTGGGAGAAGGCTAGGCGGGCTCTCGACGGGCCACCCGACGGAAAAGGCGATGCAACCTTATTAAATCCGGCTGAGTTATCGCGGCCGTTGAGAGGTTCCGTAACGCTCCGGTGCGATCCTCCTCCCATCCAGGTGCAGGGACCGGCGCCTCGGCTTGGCTCGTCCGGTGTCTGGTGCGGCCTGTTCCTATGGGAGATGACCAACTTGCTGACCCCTTCGTCGGTGCTGAGCGAAGCTCAATTCATCCGCCGCGTGCTTATTGTCGTCGGCATCCTGGCGCTGGCCGCCGCGCTTTATGTGCTTTCCGACATTCTGCTGCTGATCTTCGGAGCGGTGCTGGTGGCCGTGGTGCTGCATGCCATCGCGGCTCCGGTGCGCAGGCTTACCGGTTGGGGCGAGCAGCTGTCGCTGGCGGTGGCGGGGTTCGGAACGGCGTCGCTGATCGCGCTGGTGGTTTATCTGTTCGGTGCCGAAATCGCCGATCAGCTCTATGCGCTGATTGAGAAACTTCCAGCGGCGGTGGCCAGCCTGTCCCGGGCTGAGCCGTTTCTGTCCGTTTCGGACATCGTGAAGGGATCCTCCGTCGGCAACCTGATCATGAATGCGGTGTCGTGGGGATCGACCATATTCGGCGCATTCGCCACTTTCATCGTGGTGCTTATTGCGGGCATCTACATCGCAATCGAGCCGAAGATCTATCGCGACGGACTGCTGAAGCTGTTCCCAAAGTCCGCGCAGGAGCGGGTCAGTGCAACCTTGAGCGACGCTTTTGATGCGCTGCGCATGTGGTTGGGCGCTCAGCTTGTCGCGATGATACTGGTGGGTGTTCTCATCGCTATCGGGCTTGCGATTGTCGGTGCGCCGTCAGCGTTGGCGCTCGGCTTGATCGCTGGCGTGCTGGAATTCGTTCCTATTGTTGGCCCGGTGATAGCGGCCATTCCCGCGCTGCTGCTGGCTTCGGCCGATGGCTGGAATCTCGTCTGGTGGACGCTCGGCGTGTTTGTGGTCGTGCAGCAGATCGAGAGCAACATCATCATGCCTCTGCTCTCCGGCAAGGCGGTCGACCTGCCCCCGGCTGTTGGACTGTTTGCCGTGGTGGCGCTGGGCATCCTGTTCGGCCCGCTCGGCCTGCTGCTTGGCTATCCCCTCGCCATTGTCATCGATGTCGCCGTGCGCCGGCTTTACGTGCACGAAACGCTTGGGGAAGAGGTCACGATTGCCGGCGAGAAGGTTGATGATGAAGCCTGAGCGAGCGCGACGTCCGGCCTGAACGGTATATTTCAGGGCCCCAAATTTAAGGCGGGTTATCTGCCCGGTATCTGGCGTCGGCCAAAAGTGCCCGACTGGCGGATGTCCTGAGCCGAAGGCCAGGTGCCCCGGTCGGTAAAGCGCACGCCGATGGTGAGATGATCGCGCCATGCGACGGTGCACTTGCGCGCCGCTCCGGTCATCACATCGCGCAGTTCAAATGAATTGCCGACGCTGCGGGCTGAAGGAATCTCCAGCTTTGCGCCGGTATGCGACAGGTCGCAAATCGAACAGGGCACAGAATCATTGCCGCCGAGCGAAATACGCCCCGGACGCCGCACGGTCTGGCGGTGGTTTATTCTGCGTTCCATAGCCTTGTTCTCCATACCGGAAACATATGCAGGCAGTGGGCCGGAAAAGAGGTGAGTGAGATTTGATTTGCGGCGGTGGTTAAGCATTGGTGACCAAGCGCCGACGGGAATCATCACGCGCTACTGTCGCCAGGCAGCCGATCCCGAACGCGTCACTTCCAGGAATAGGTGACGCGGCCGGTGCCATGGTGGTGTTCGGTGATTTCGACATGATCGCCGACGTGGGGCGAACTGGTCTTGAGGGCGATGACGTTAACGTGCCGGCCATCGTTCAACAGCATGTCTACTGCCAGCCCGTCTTCGATCATGCGCGTGTTTTTTACGTTCAGCGGCGTAATCGCGGCGATGGTGGCAGGGACGCGCACGTTTTCGATGCGCGCGTCCATATCCTCATAAACGAAGTAGGCTCCGATCGCGACCAGCGCCATGGCGCCGATCCCGATCCGCTTCAGCCGCTGGACCCGGATAACGCGGTCCAGCTTGCGACGTGTCTCTTCACGCATTGCCATTTTTTATCGGGCCTTCAGGCCTGTTATGGCGGCGGTGCTTCGGGTCAGGCAGCCAAAGACTGGGTGCTGACGAGACGCACGATGTCGCTCATGATGTCGTTGAGCTGGAAGTTCTTCGGTGTGTAGATGGCCGCGACGCCGAACGCTTTCAACTTGGCCTCGTCCTCGGGCGGAATGATGCCGCCGACGACGACCGGCACGTCGCTGATGCCTTCCTTGTGGAGCCGTTCCATCACTTCCTGCACCAGCGGCACATGGCTGCCGGACAGGATCGACAGGCCGATCACGTGCACGCTTTCGTCCACCGCGGCACGCACGATCTGCGTCGGCGTCAGGCGGATGCCTTCATACACAACTTCCATGCCGACATCGCGCGCGCGCACGGCGATCTGCTCGGCGCCATTGGAATGGCCATCAAGACCCGGCTTGCCGACCAGGAACTTCACGCGGCGGCCTAGCTTGTCGGAGAGGTCGTCCACTTCGGCGCGGACGGCATCGAGCGCGCCGCTATCGCGAACAACAGCAGCCTGAGCAACGCCGGTCGGGGCGCGGTATTCGCCAAACACGCGACGCAACGTCGTGCCCCACTCGCCGGTGGTGACGCCTGCGCGTGCGGCCGCAATGGAGGAATCCATGATGTTGCGGCCTTCCTTGGCCGCGCGCTCAAGCTCTGCCAGGGCCTCGTCAACGGCCTTGTTATCGCGGGAGGCACGCCAGGCCTTGAGGCGTTCGATCTGCTCGGCTTCGACGGCCGGATCGACAACCATGATGGCGCCTTCGCCAGCGGTGAGGGGCGACGGCTCCGTTTCCGTCCACTTGTTGACGCCGACAACGATCTGCGCGCCGGTCTCGATGTTTGAAAGCCGCGCCGTGTTGCTCTCAACCAGACGCCGTTTCATGTAATCGATGGCAGCGACAGCGCCGCCCATGGCTTCAATGGCGGCCAGTTCGCTCAGGGCCTGCTCTTTCAGCTCTTCAACCTTGCGCGTGATCTCGTGCGAGCCATCGAAGATGTCGCCGTATTCGAGCAGGTCGGTCTCGTAAGCAACAATCTGCTGCATGCGTAGCGACCACTGCTGATCCCACGGGCGCGGCAGGCCGAGCGCTTCGTTCCATGCCGGAAGCTGTACGGCGCGGGCGCGGGCGCGCTTCGACAGCGTCACACCCAGCATTTCCAGCAAGATTCGGTAGACGTTGTTTTCTGGCTGCGGCTCGGTGAGACCGAGGCTGTTCACCTGCACGCCGTAGCGGAACATGCGTTCCTTGGGATTGGTCACGCCATAGCGGTTGAGGGTGATATCCTCCCACAACTCGTTGAAGGCGCGCATCTTGCAGATCTCAGTGACGAAGCGCATGCCGGCGTTGACGAAGAACGACACGCGTCCGACCACCAGGCCGAAGTTTTCGTCCGGCACTTCGCCTGAGGCTTTCACGGTGTCGAGCACGGCGAGAGCGGTGGCTAGCGCGAAGGCCAGCTCCTGAACCGGCGTCGCGCCTGCTTCCTGCAAGTGATAGGAGCAGACGTTCGTCGGATTCCACTTCGGCACGTTCTGGTAGGAAAAGACGATCGTGTCCTTGATCAGCCGCAGCGAGGGCTCCGGCGGGAACACGTAGGTGCCGCGCGACAGGTATTCCTTGATGATGTCGTTCTGGATGGTGCCGGTGAGCTTGTCGCGCGAGGCGCCCTGCTCATCGGCGAAGGCGACATACAATGACAGCAGCCACGCCGCGGTGGCATTGATCGTCATCGAGGTGTTCATCTGGTCGAGCGGAATGCCGTCCAGCAGGGTGCGCATGTCGCCGAGGTGCGACACCGGCACGCCGACCTTGCCAACTTCGCCGCGGGCAAGCTCGCTGTCGCTGTCATAGCCGGTCTGTGTCGGCAGGTCGAAAGCGATCGATAGGCCCGTCTGCCCCTTCGAGAGGTTCTTCCGGTACAGTGCATTCGACTTCGCGGCCGTCGAGTGGCCGGCGTACGTGCGCAGCAACCATGGGCGGTCGGGAGCCCGCTTCTCGGCCCCGCTCTTGCCTTCGCTCATAAAATTCAACCTCGATTGGGTTCAGGCGTTTTGCCCTAAAGTACCCTTAACACCTCGCGCAAGGCAAAATGATCTTTGCCGCAACGTGGAAAGGTAGTTTTGAGGGGCTGGGTCGCTTAGACGCGGCGGATCTGACGCCCGTAGGGAGAGGCTGCCTGCGCCATGTCGCTCTTGAACGCGTAATTCTGCAAAAAGAGCGTCGAAACAATTGCCATCAGCCGCAGGCTTACCAGCAACACGAGCAGCGCTGCGATCAGGCCCAGGGTGCAGGCGATGACGACGTTCACCTCCCGATCGGGGGTGGGATAAAAATGGTAGGCGTTGAAAAGGTAATTGGCCGTCAGAGCGCCAAAAACCAAGCCGGGCACAAAAATCACGGCCAGCATTGTGCGGGACAGCACCTGCATGGTGAGCACGCCGCCCCAACCCGAAAGTAGGGCAACAACTACCAGAGTATAGGTATCGACGGTGATGGCCTGATGGAGAAAATCCGACATACGCTACCCTGAACTGCCGCGGCCACCTCTCCCCAGACTTTCATTAATCCAGAGTTGGGTTTGACGGGGTTTTTTACGACCGTTCAGATTAAAGGTTCGTTGACACGATTACATAGCGGCGCAACAGCCTCTTCATTGCAGCGCGAAATCGTGCTTGAAACGCCATCTGACTTTGCGGCCCCTGACCCTCGGGAAGCCGCGGTCGAATTCTTCCGCCGGCCGCAGGCCGGCGTTTCATCCACGGACGGGAGCCAAGAATGACGAGCCAAAGCGCCGCCAGGCCGGAAATCGCCATGGGCGCACCGGTGACGACCGAGAAAAAGGATCTCTACGAAATCGGTGAGATCCCGCCGCTCGGCCACGTCCCGAAGAATATGTACGCCTGGGCCATCCGGAAGGAACGCCACGGTGAGCCGGACACAGCCATGCAAATGGAGGTGCTGCCGACTTGGGAGCTGGATAGCCACGACGTGCTGGTTCTGGTGATGGCGGCCGGTGTTAACTACAACGGTGTCTGGGCATCGCTGGGCGTGCCGCTTTCTCCGTTGGATGGCCACAAGAACCCATACCATATCGCCGGTTCTGATGCCTCGGGCATCGTCTATGCTGTGGGCTCCAAGGTGAAGCGCTGGAAAGTTGGCGACGAAGTCGTCATCCACTGCAACCAGGACGACGGTGACGACGAGGAGTGCAACGGCGGCGACCCGATGTTCTCCACCAGCCAGCGCATCTGGGGCTACGAGACGCCGGATGGTTCGTTCGCGCAGTTCTGTCGCGTGCAGGATCGTCAGCTTCTTGAGCGCCCGCGCCATCTGACCTGGGAAGAGAGCGCCTGCTATACGCTGACGCTCGCCACCGCCTATCGCATGCTGTTCGGTCACCGTCCGCACGTGCTGCGTCCGGGCCATAACGTGCTGGTGTGGGGTGCCTCGGGAGGCCTTGGCTCGTTCGCAGTGCAGCTTTGCGCGACTTCCGGGGCCAACGCCATTGGCGTTGTATCCGAGGACGACAAGCGCGACTTCGTCATGCAGCTCGGTGCGCGCGGTGTCATCAACCGCAAGGACTTCGACTGTTGGGGCGAACTGCCGAAGGTTGGCACGCCGGAATATGACGCCTGGTTCAAGAGCGCCCGCAAATTCGGCGCCGCGATCTGGGAGATCACCGGCAAGGGCAACAACGTCGACTGCGTGTTCGAGCATCCGGGCCAGTCCACGTTCCCGGTATCGGTGTTTGTCGTGAAACGCGGCGGCATGGTTGTGATTTGCGCTGGTACCACCGGCTACAACCTGACCATGGATGCGCGCTATCTCTGGATGCATCAGAAGCGCGTGCAGGGTTCGCACTTCGCCAACCTGATGCAGGCCGCTCAGGCCAACAGGCTGGTCGTCGAACGGCGTATCGATCCGTGCATGTCGGAAGTGTTCCCGTGGGATCAGATCCCGAAGGCGCACATGCGCATGATGCGCAACGAGCACAAGCCGGGCAACATGGCCGTGCTGGTTTCAGCTCCGACAACCGGCCTGCGCACGTTCGAAGACGCCATTGAGGCCAGCGAGCGCATTCACGGCCCCAAATAAGGGCCGCTAGCCGACTAAGATGAGATAAATGGGCGGGTTGCCGATATCGGCGACCCGCCTTTCTTTTGTTGCTGCTTTTGTAGCGGTGCTGCGTTGCCCGCTGCCGTTCTTGCGCTGTGTGATCGGATGATGGATCAGCGTGAACGATGGGCCTGTGATGGCGACACGGCGCCCAAGCCAACGGCGCCCATGCGTTTGAACTCGAAGATGCCGCGATTGAGTTCTGCTCCGAGAATGACGATGACAGCGGTCATCTGGAAGAAGATCATCGCCACCATGAGCTGCGACAGACCGGCGTAGAAACGCGTGTAGTCCGACAGGTTGAGATAATAGGAATAGAGGCTCGCCAGCAGAATCCAGAGTGCTGTCGAGACCAGCACGCCGGGCCAGACGTCCTTGATGCGGCGCTCCCCAGCTGCAAGCCATAGATGGAACGCGAAGAGCTGCGCTGCGATGAGGCAGCCAGCGGAAATGTAGCGCATGGTGGCGCCCAGCCACGTCGACCGCATCAGAGTGAAAGACTGCGTGAGTGTCGGGTCGAAGCTTTCAGCCAGCGCCGGTCCGACGACGACCACCCAGGTGAGAAAGAGCATCGAGGCTGCCGACGCGAGCACGAAGCACATGCTGCGCACGAGGCAATAGAGATACGGCCGCTTCTCGACGACGCGATAGGCGCCGTTGAGGGCGGTGCGCAGGGTTTCGATGGCGTTGGTGGCGAAGAACAGTGACAGGCCGGCGCTGACCGTGAGCAGGTCGATACGGGTCCGGCCCATGATGGCTTCGACCTGGGGGGCGAGGCCCGCCGCTACGCCGCTGGGCAGGATCTCGAACAACTGCTCGATGGCGTGATTGGCGAGTTCGCGGCCGCCGAAGATGCCGGCCAGCGCGCCCAGGAAGATACAGAACGGGAAAAGCGAGACCACGAATGAGAACGCCACCGCGCCGGCCATGGCAAAGCCGCTGTGCTCATAGAGGCGATAGATTGCCTCGAGCAATGTGCGGTAGCGCTGCATTCGTTTCTCCCGGAACGTTAAAAATTTTGCGCGGAACCTAACGGCGCAAGGCGTGCCGGTCTATGCCCGGAGATGCCGCGCCATTGGATTGCCGCAGGTTGTGGGGATTTACGGCCAAATAAGCGGCATTTCGGGCTGCGGTTACTGGTGAACATAGGCTGGAGGCTGGTTCAGCGTTTGGCGCTGGCAAGGCGCTCGTGGACGCAATAGTGGCCGCCGTCTAGGATGTTGTGGCCTTGCAGGGCCGCGTTTGGAGTGGATACGGGCAAGCCGATGGAGCGTGAGTGGAAGCGTAGCGGCGAGGGAATTGGCTGGCCGGCGGCCCGTCAGTCCGCGGCGGGCAATGCTCTGCCGCAACAGCCGCCACCGGTTCCATCGCCCGTTGAATTTGATCCGGATGGCTTCGGCAGCGACGACGAAGATGGGCTGAGGATGCTGGCGGCGCTGGGGGCGATGACCAGCCTCGAGCCCGACTATTCGTCTGAATCTGGTGATGATTTCTCGGGCGAGGCGTCGGTGACGATCATCGAGGCGACGGTGATGCCTGCTCCGGCGCGGCCATTCGGGGTCGCTCAGCGCGAGGGGCAGCCCCTGGCGCCAATATCAGCGCAGGATGGTTATCCGCCGATAGTTGCCCAGCTGGCAGAGCCCGATTTTGTGGCGGACAGCGATGAATCTGGCGTGCTCAGCGCGATGCGCGAGGAAGCTGAGGTTGAAATTATCTATCCCGATCAAGCTGTTCTGGATCCACTTGGTGCGACGCCCACGCGGGCTGAAAAGCCAGCATCGCTACCGGAGCGCATCGCGGCAGTGGCGGGGCGTAGCGCCGGAAGCCGCTTTATAAAGGCGCTTTCTGGAAAATGATGGGGCCTGCGGCACCGATTGCCTTGACGAGCGGGCCATTTACCCGCAACGCAGTCGGCCAGCAATTGTGAATTCAAAGTTTGCAAATTAGCGGCGCCGCTAAGGTGTTCCCGCTGCAAAATTCCCAGGGAGGTCAAGGATGACGACGTCGGTGATGACGGCCGAGCAGGATTTGCTTGCGGCGGGCCCGGGCGCGCTGCTGGAGCGTGCGGAACGTGCGGTGGCTGCGGCCGATCGCGTGCTTGATGCCGCCAAGGTGGGCGTCAAGGCCATCGTTGCCGAAGCCGGCGTCGATAATGTCCAGCATACCGCGCACGGCTTGGCATGGCTTGCGACCGCTGTTGAAGGTCTGCGCCAGTTGCAGGTCTGGGGTTCCAACCTTTCCGCAGAAGGCCGTTTCAGCGATTTCGAGCAGCTCATCCTGCTGATCGGCTTTGGCGAGTATCTGGCGCAGATTTCCGGCGGCGTGCCGATGAGCCAGCTTGAGTTCGTGCGCCCCGAGCAGCTTGGTGTCGCCCGCTCGATCATCCGCACCTACGAGGACGAAGTGGCGGACATGATCGCCGCCGGTTCAACGCAGGCGGTGAAGCAGAAGCTGGCCGACCTGATTGCGGCGCAGCCCAATGCAGCTACGTTCGGCGATCCTGGCCTCGACGAGACGCATGCTGCCATCCTCGATCAGATGCACACCTTCTCCGAGGCGGAGGTTGTTCCCTTCGCCCACGAATGGCATCTGGCCAATGAGTACATTCCGCTGGAAGTGATCCAGAAGGTTGCCGAGCTTGGCGTGTTCGGCCTGACGATGCCGGAAGAATTCGGCGGTATGGGCCTCGGCAAGGAGAGCATGTGCATCGTCTCTGAGGAGCTGTCGCGCGGCTATATCGGCGTCGGCTCGCTTGGCACCCGCGCCGAGATCGCGGGCGAACTGATCCTCAACAACGGCACCGACGAGCAGAAGGCAAAGTATCTGCCGAAGATCGCTTCCGGTGAGCTGCTGCCGACGGCCGTATTCACTGAGCCGAATACGGGTTCGGATCTGGCCTCGCTGAAGACGCGCGCGGTGAAGGAAGGTGACACCTATAAGGTGACGGGCCAGAAGACCTGGATCACGCATCCGGTTCGCGCTGACCTGATGACGCTGCTGGTGCGCACCAATCCGGACGAGCCGGGCTATCGCGGGCTTTCGATGCTGCTGGCTGAGAAGCCGCGCGGCGATGACGCCAATCCGTTCCCTGCCGATGGCATGAGCGGCGGCGAGATTGAAGTGCTCGGCTATCGCGGCATGAAGGAATACGACATTTCCTTCGACGGCTTCGAGGTTCCGGCCGACCAGCTTCTGGGCGGCAAGGAAGGTCAGGGCTTCAAGCAGCTGATGAACACGTTCGAAGCTGCCCGCATCCAGACTGCTGCGCGCGCTGTCGGCGTTGCGCAGGCGGCGATGGATCTTGGCCTCAAGTATGCGCTGGAGCGTATCCAGTTCGGCAAGCCGATCTATTCATTCCCGCGCATCTACAACAAGATCGTTATGATGGCGGTGGAAACGATGATTGCCCGTCAGCTCACGCTGTTCTCGGCGCGCCAGAAGGATCAGGGACACCGTTGCGACCTTGAGGCCGGCATGGCGAAGCTGCTCGGCGCACGCGTTGCGTGGGCGAACGCCGACTGCGCGCTGCAGATCCACGGCGGCAATGGCTTCGCGCTGGAGTATCCGATCAGCCGCGTTCTGTGCGACTCGCGCATTCTGAACATCTTCGAGGGCGCAGCTGAAATTCAGGCGCAGGTGATTGCGCGCCGCCTGCTGGAAGACAAGTAAGCCAGCGGCGCGCTTCCGACAGAAGTCAGACGAATAGAGAACCCGGTGCCAGAAATGGCGCCGGGTTTTTTCTTGTCCGGTGCGCGAGGGGGGGGGATGGCTGCCGTGGGCCTGGCTGGTGATGATTTGCGGCGCGCGCGCAATGCTTTGGAAACCAGTCGAGGCGGAATTCTGGCATGGAGCGGGTTTTGAGGCGGCTTCATCAAGTGTGTGGCAGCATCTGTGGATGAGCGTGATCGGGCTGCGGGCTGTTTCCATTGCGGGTCTTGCGGACTGTTTGCCGCCTGATCATCTTAAGCGTGAAGACGCAGCGTTTGTGCAGCGGCGTTCGGCCAGTATTTAAAAGCCATTTTTTGGAGGCGATAGACGAAACCATGACCAAGAAGAAGCCAAGTCTTCGTGTCGTTTCGCTCATCGCCAGTTCCACCGAAATCCTCAACGCGCTCGGCGCCGGCAAGCTTCAGGTTGGGCGCTCGCATGAGTGCGATTATCCGCCGTCGGTCCTCGACCTGCCGGCTATCACGCGGCCGAAGTTCAGTGTGCGCGGCGGCAGCGCGGAAATCGACAAGCGCGTACGCACGCTGGTTGAAAAGGGCCTGTCGGTCTACGAGGTGGATGCCGATGCGCTGGAGGCGCTGCACCCCGATGTGATCCTGACGCAGGATCAGTGTCAGGTGTGTGCAGTTTCGCTGCGCGATGTCGAGAAGGCGGTCTGCAAGCTGCTGCACGCCGATCCGCGCATCGTCTCACTGCATCCGCATACGCTGGACGATATTTATCGCGATATCGCGATGATCGCCGACGCGATCGCCGATCCGCAGGCGGGCAAGAAACTCGTCACATCGATGAAGAAGCGCTTCGCCGCAATTCGCGACAAGGTCGCCGATCAGCCGCGCAAACGTCTTGCGTTCATCGAGTGGGTTGATCCGCCGATGTCGGGCGGACACTGGATGCCGGAGCTGATCGACATTGCCGGCGGTGAAAGCGTGTTCGGAACCACCGGACAGCCCTCGCCATGGATTACCTGGAAAGATGTTGCGGCGGCCGATCCCGACGTGATCGTGATTGCGCCGTGCGGTTACGATCTTGATGTCACGCAGCGCGAGGTGCGTCCGCTGGCGCGCTATGCCATCTGGCAGCAGATGCGTGCAGTGCGCGAGGGAAATGTGTTTCTTGCCGATGGCAATGCGTTCTTCAATCGGCCGGGCCCGCGTCTGGTGGACAGCTGCGAGATCCTGGCCGAGATCATGCATCCCGACGTGTGCGATTTCGGTCTGCGCGGCGAAGCCTATGTGAAATACAAGATGGCGCGCGCGGGTGTGATCGAGAAGGTGTCCTGATCGAGCGCAGAGGCAGAGTTGCGTGGCTGTTGCTCAGGCGATCATGGCGAACGTGATCGCCGCGGTGGCGGAGACAATTGCGCCAGCGGAAAAGCCCAGCATCAACGCCGAGAAGAATGTGGTGGAGCTGGGTGCCGTGCGCGACCATGCAATTTCATTGACCGCATCATGCAGGGCGCGGCGAAGTTCCGGACCGCTGAGGGTATCGATGGGCCGATTGCGCCACGTGATGCTGTTGCTGACGATGCTACGCGATGATGACATGGGTGCTACGCTACATTTTACGCAAACTGTTTAGGTCTCCTTCAGCAATCGGCGTGCCAATGCCATGCGGAGGCACGGCCAGCGCATTAACGTTTTGAGCTTGGCCTGATTGAGCTGGTTCAGAAGCTCGCGCGATAAAATTCCTGGCAGCCGGCGCCAGAGTAAACGGGGTGCACCTTCACGTCGCAGAATCTCCTGCTTGTCGATGAGAATCGCCGTGTAATAGAGGGCGTTGCGGCCTTCATCTCGGCCGTATGAGTCGCGGCAATACTGCCAGACTTCGGCAGCGCCATTGGAGCGCACGTAGTCGGGCCCACCGATCAGCGAGACGAGTTCGGCGGTTTTCATGCCGGGCCGGACAGCGCTCCAGGCTTCAGGTGGGATTTCAGTGGCACATCCTGCAACGCCGATGGCTGATGCAACCATTGCTGACAGTGCCAAAATGGGGCGAACGTATCCGCGCGTGCCGAAGCGACCTTGCCGCGCGAAATGGATGTTGGCCCGAGCCGCAGCCGTGCTGACGTTGGCTGCCGGACCTGACGTGCTCTGAGTAATGTGAAGCGGCGCCGCGTATGTTACCTGCATCGCGTTCAGTGTCTGCTGCCACAGCGCGGCCTCAGCATGAGCCTGACGGCGGTCTCGCCGCTGTTGCCGTTGCCGCTCTTCAAGATCGGACAGCGACCCGAACCAGATCAGCAACGCAACGGGCCCGCCGATCATCAATGCAAATGTGCAAACCACTACGGCGACCTTGGCGCCACCAATTAGAATGCATGCATGCACGAGCAACACGATGATCGCAGCGGCGAGAAGAAATGGCGATCCCTTGTGCAGCATCGGTGTGTCGGCCCCAGTCATCCAATCGTGGACTTTCTAGGGCGTACAGCCTGCGCCAAGCTTGCGTGGCTATGAATTCGGCTTGAAACCGCATGCGCAACTATAGGTGCGATAGTGCATCACCCTTTGAACTCAATAATTTAAAGGATGACTGATCGCGAAAGTAATATGTTGTGCATAACTTAAAGGATGAGATGATCGTCGTGTGATTCGGGGGGTAGCGATGATCATAATTGTTGATGATTGTGATGCGTTGGAGCGTGCAAACACTCTCGGGTTTGGTCGTGAGGGCATCTCGACCGAAGGCTTGATTGCCAGCGACTTCAGGGAATGGGTGCGGACCGCGCCGGAACCGGAACTCGCAGCGGTAGAAGCATTCGTGCTCGGCGAGTTCGATGATCGACGCATCTTTCCGAAGATCATCAAGCAGCGCACCCACGCGCCCGTGCTGGCGCTGAATGGCGGTCGCTCGCTGCAGGAAACGCTGGATCTGTTTGCTTCGGGCGTCGATGACGTCATTGCCGATCCAACGCACATCCATGAAATTCTTGCGCGGATCAAAGCGATCAAACGCCGTGCGGGCACCGAGCCTGCGGGCGAAGTGAGCGGCCAGATTCTCGTGTTTGGTGACGGTCGCGATCCTGAGGTGGGCGGTGAACCGCTGCATCTGCCGCGCCGTGAGCGTCGCATTCTCGAATACCTTGTGACCAACAAGGGGCGTCGCGTGACTAAGGGCCAGATCTTCAATTTTGTGTACGGACTGTTCTCTGAGGACATCGACGAGAACGTGATCGAGAGCCACATCAGCAAGCTGCGCAAGCGCTTGCGGCACCGGTTGGGTCATGACCCGATCGATTCGCAGCGGTATTTGGGATACCGACTGAACGACTGCTGACGAACTTGCATAAAAGCACGCGCGCCTATTCAGTTTCGCGCAAGGCGTGAATGTTCCAATCGGCCGCACACGGGCATGACGAGGGAGCATTAGCCGATGGGTCTTTATAGTACGATGCGGACAAGCGCATCCGGTATGGCTGCGCAGGCCAATCGGTTGGGTGCGGTTTCCGATAATATCGCGAACGCCACGACTGCAGGCTACAAGCGTTCGACGATTGAGTTTTCATCGTTGGTTCTTGATGGCGGCGGTTCCGAGTACGTCTCGGGCAGCGTTGAGTCGCACACGCGCTACATGATCAGCGAGCAGGGTGCGCGTAGCTTTACGACATCCGGCACGGATCTGGCTGTGAAGGGCAACGGCTTCTTCATCGTCAGCAACGAGAACGGCCAGACGTTCATGACGCGGGCCGGTTCGTTCGTGCCGAATGGCAATGGCGAGCTGGTCAACGCTGCCGGCTTCAAGCTGATGGGCTACAGCGTTCTCAACGGTCCGCCGAGCATTGTTGCCAACGGCACTGCCGGGCTTGAAGTGGTGACGATCGGCAAGCTTGGCTTGCAGGCCAACGCCTCGACCGAAGGCCGGTTGAAGGTCAACATGCCGTTGAGCGCCGCTGTCGTTCCGGCAGCCAATTTGCCTTCGGCCAACGCGGCGACAGCACAACACACGGCGATGACGTCGCTCACTGCCTACGACAATCTCGGCAACCAGCTTACGCTCGACGTCTATTCGACGAACCTTGGCGGCGGAAACTGGGAAGTGTCCGTGTTCAATCGCGCGGATGCGGCTCCCGGTGGCGGGTTCCCGTATGCCGGCGGCGCGATGGCAACCGAAACGTTGGTGTTCGACACGACCAACGGTCAGTTTACATCGACCAGTCCGACATCAGTGACGGTGGCGGTTCCGAACGGTGCGAACCTCAAGATCGATATGTCCGGTAGCACCAATCTTGCCGGAAATTATCAGCTTCTGGACGCGACTGTCGTCAACGGTAACGCACCGGAAGACGTCGATCGCATTGAGATTGCCGAAGACGGCACGATGTATTCCGTGTTTGGCAGCGGCACGCGCATTGCGACTTACAAAATTCCGCTCGGTAGCGTTGCGAGCCCGGACAATCTGCAGCCAATGGCGGGCAACGTTTTCGTTGCAACGTCCAAGTCGGGCGAAATGCAGATCGGGTTCCCCGGTGAGAGCGGCTTCGGCACGATGATTGCGGGCGCGCTGGAGCAATCCACCGTCGATCTGGCGTCGGAGCTGACCACGATGATTGAGGCGGAGCGTAACTATACCGCCAATTCCAAAGTGTTCCAGACCGGCGCCGAATTGATGGACGTCCTGGTCAACCTAAAGCGCTAATGGCAGCGCTTTAGCACTCTAAGACGCGGATTTATCGGATGTCGCTTTCTGCCAGTCTCAACACTGCAGTGTCCAGCCTAGCTACTTTGGCGGACCAGACATCCGTGCTTTCCCGCAACGTTGCTCGGGCGGGAGATCCGACTGCGTCGAGGAAGGTCGCGCAGATAATCACGGTTCCGGGTTACGGCGTGCGTATGGCCGCCGTAACCCGTGTCGTGAATGAAGCGCTGTTCACGAGTGTTTTGAATAATTCATCCAGTGCGGCGGGGCAGCGTGCGCTCGTTGAGGCGCTGGATAAGCTTGAAGCTACGATAAACGATACCGAGCTTGATTTTTCTCCGGCTGCGCTGGTGCAGAAGCTGAACAACGCGCTGCAGCAGTATTCGTCGTCGCCGGAAAGCGATGCGTTCGCCCAATCGGCAGTGGCTGCCGCGCGTGATCTGGCCAACGCTTTGAATAGCGCCACTACGCTTGTGCAGGATGTGCGCAGCAAGGCTGACGCTGAAATTTCCAGTGCGGTTAGTTCCCTCAACACGCTGCTGTCGCGGTTCGAGGCCGTCAACAAGCAGATCGTCAAAGGCACGGTCAACGGCGGCGATGTGACGGACTATCAGGATCAACGCGATGCGTTGTTGCTGGAGATATCACAGGAAATCGGCATTCGCACGATTGCGCGTCCCGACGGCGGTATGAACATTTATACGGAAAGCGGTGTGACGCTGTTTGACGTCGTTCCGCGCCAGATCTCGTTCCAGCCAACGCCGATGCTGTCACCCGGTGTGGCAGGTAACGTTGTTTACGCAGATGGTGTGCCGATTACTGGCAGCGCTGCAACGATGGGCGTCAGCTCCGGACGCATCACCGGGCTGGTGCAGGTACGTGACGATGTCGGTGTAACCTATCAAAATCAGCTGGATGAACTTGCCCGCGGATTGATCGTTGCGTTTTCTGAGAGCGATCAAAGCGCGACGCCAACGCTGGCTGATGCAGCGGGATTGTTCAGCTGGAACGGCGGTCCCGGCTTGCCGCCTTCGGGTTCGATCACCTCGGGTCTGGCCGGCACAATTCGTCTCAATGCGGCAGTCGATCCAGATCAGGGCGGCGACGTGAAGAGGCTGCGTGATGGCGGCATGAACGGCGCTGCTTACGTCTACAACTCAGACGGTGTCGCAGGCTTTACCGGGCGACTTGACTCGCTCGTAGACCAGATGCGCGCATCTCAGACCTATTCCTCCGACTCCAAGATCGCCACCGTCGCTACGCTTGTCGGCTTTGCTTCCAACTCAGCTGCCTGGCTGGAGGAGGCGCGACGCTCTTCGAACAACGAATTCGAGTATCGCGAAACCGTCCTGGGGCGCGCGTCGGAGTCGCTGAATAAAATCACCGGCGTCAATCTTGACGAAGAAATGGCGCTGATGCTGGAGCTGGAGCGTTCATTTCAGGCATCGAGCAAAGTCATAACAACAATAGATTCGATGCTGGCGTCGCTGCTGGCAGCGGTGAGGTAAGCTGTGAAGACAACATTCATCTCCACAAATTCCATGTCGGTCGCTACCCGCCAGGCTTTGGCGAAGGTGCAGCAACAGCTTGCCGATGCGCACCTGGAAATGACGACAAGCCGGTATGCGGATGTCGGGAAAACGCTTGGTTACAAAGCGGGCGACACAATCTCGCTGCGGCAGGAGTTTGCCCGTCTCAACACCATAATCGACACCAACAGCACGGTAGCCTCACGCCTTAAATCATCTCAGTCGGTGCTTCAGAACCTGGTTGATACCGGGCGCGATTTTGTCGGCCAGCTCCTCGGTTCGCGTGTGGGCGGCGCAAGTGCTCTCAACGTTAAAGCCGAAGCACAATCGCGACTCGATGGCTTTATCGATGCCATGAACATGGCGTTTGGGGATGGCTATCTGTTTGCAGGTGTCAATTCCGACGTGAAGCCGGTTGCCGATTACTTCAGCACACCGACCAGTGCGAGCAAGCAGAGCGTTGCCAACGCCTTCTTTGCCGAGTTCAGGATCTATCAAGACGATCCCGCTGCGGCTAACATCAGTGCCGCTGACATGCAGACGTTCCTGGACACGACGTTCTCAGATTTGTTTGCCGATCCGGCATGGACTTCGGATTGGTCGTCGGCATCGTCGCAGAATGCTCGCAGCCGAATTTCAAGTTCAGAGCTGCTTGAGACATCAACCAACGCCAATGAGTCAGCCTTCCGCAAGTTTGCTCAGGCATACACGATGATTGCCGACCTTGGCGTTGAGAACCTCGGGCAGCCGGCGTTCGAAGTTATCATCGACAAAGCCACCCAGCTTGTGAACGAAGCGATACAGGAGGTTGGCGATCTGCAGGCGCGGCTCGGCATATCTGAACAGCGCGTCGGTGACGCTAGTGAACGCATGAAGCTCCAGGTCGATATTCTTACGCGTCAGGTGAAAACACTGGAAGAGGTTGATCCTAACGAGGCAGCCGTACGAATTAATCAGATGCTGACTCAGATGGAAATCTCATACGCACTGACGTCACGTATCATGGGGCTTAGCCTGCTGAAGTATATCTGATGAGCATAGAGTATTAGCGCGTAGCAATTCGTAAGTGAGATGGAAACATGTATCAATTCTCCTATGCCGATGTGCTTGAGACCAGCCCGAAGGTTGCGCGCGAGCGTGAGCGGCAGGTTTTTGAGCGCAGCATCGAATTGCTGAAAGCCGCTGATGAAAAGGGACCGAACTCCATCGAAGCCGTCGAGGCGCTGACGTTCAGTCGACGCCTGTGGGCTGCGCTTCTGGAGGATCTGGCAAGCCCTGACAATGCGCTGCCCGATGAACTGCGTGCGCAGATTATTTCGATCGGCATCTGGGCCGTGCGTGAAGCTGAGAACATCCGTTTGGGTAAGACGGCGGATTTTAAACCGCTGATCGACGTCACAACGGCGTTATATGAAGGTCTGCAATGAAAAAGCTGCAGATTTCTCTGAAGCCCGGCGGCCGCATTTATGTCAATGGCGCGGTGCTCAAGGTTGATCGCAAAGTCTCAATCGAGTTTCTGAATGACGTGACGTTCCTGCTTGAGCATCACGTGCTGCAGCCTAGCGATACGCATACGCCGCTGCGCCAGCTCTATTTTATCATTCAGACGGTGCTTATCGATCCAGCGAACAGCGAGGACGCAAGGTCGATGTTCCACTCCGCCCATGCGGCGCTGCTGGCATCGTTCAAGAACTCGACAATCATCAACGGGCTGGTTGAAGTGGGAGATGCGTTCGAACGGGGTCGCCCCTTCGATGCGCTCAAGGTCCTGCGCCCGCTGTTTGTAATCGAAGATGAGATCATCGCACAGGGTACGCGCCCTGAGCGCTCGGAAATCCAGCATGAATGCGAGGTCCGCTGATGTACGTTCCTGCAACAACGGGTGCTGAGAGCACGCAGCAGAAATCTAACACCCAAAGCAGCACGCAGGCTGGAACCGGCGCAACGATTGACTACAATACCTTTCTGCGACTTCTGATTGCGCAGATGAAGAATCAGGATCCAACCAATCCGACGGATCCGGCGCAATGGATCGGTCAGCTGGCATCGTTCTCCGGTGTCGAGCAGAGCATGCAGACCAACGCGAAGCTTGATTCGCTGATGACCTCGATGGCGCTATCGCAGGCTGACAGCCTGGTAGGGCGCAATCTCACGCTGCTTGAAGATGGTTTCAGCGGTAAGATTGAGTCGGTGCGCATCATTTCCGGTGGCACCGTGGCGGTGCTTGAGGATGGCACCGAGATTCTGCTGGGCGCGGGCGTGGAAATTTCCTGATGAACCAAGCTGATGCTCTGGATCTCGTTCAGGCGGCTATCTGGACCATTATTGTTGCGTCCAGCCCTGCCGTTGTTGTCGCGATGCTGGTGGGCGTCGTTATCGCCCTGTTGCAAGCGTTGACACAGGTGCAGGAAATTACGCTCACGTTCATTCCCAAGATCGTTGCCACATTGCTTGTGGCATCGCTGATGGCGCCGTTTATCGGAACCGTGATCTACACGTTTGCCGAGCAGATTTACGGCCGCATCGAGCAAGGTTTCTAACAGCACTCATTGCGGGCGACCTTCGCGCAAGCTTCGGCATCTATCTCTTTCGCGTCTAAGTGGGGGAGAGCATGGCCGAAAGCGTTGTTGCAGCAGGGGCGGTACCGCGCAAACGTGGCGGAAACCACGACGTAAGCCTCGCCATCGGTATCGTTCTTATTCTGGCGGTGCTGTTTTTGCCGCTGCCGGCGGCCATCATTGACATTGGCCTGGCCTTTTCCATCGCGCTGGCTGTTCTTGTTCTGATGGTGGCGCTGTGGATTCAGCGCCCGCTGGACTTCTCCGCATTCCCAACCGTGCTGCTGATTGCAACGATATTGCGATTGGCGCTGAATATCGCCACCACGCGCCTTATTCTTGCTGAAGGCGCCAATGGACATGATGCTGCTGGACACGTCATCGCGGGGTTCTCCAGCTTCGTGATGAGCGGCGATTTCATTATCGGAACCATCGTGTTCCTGATTCTGATCACCGTGAACTTCATCGTCATCACAAAGGGTGCCACGCGAATCGCCGAAGTGGGCGCGCGCTTCACCCTCGACGCCATTCCCGGCAAGCAGATGGCGATCGATGCCGATCTATCCGCGGGCCTCATCGATGAAAAGGAGGCCATGCACCGTCGCCGTGAGTTGGAAGAAGAAAGCTCGTTCTTCGGTTCCATGGACGGTGCGTCGAAGTTCGTGCGCGGCGATGCGATTGCAGGTCTTATCATCACCGCGATCAACATTTTTGGCGGGATCATCATCGGCGTTACGCGCCATGACATGTCAGTGTCAGATGCGGTTGACGTGTTCACCAAGCTGTCGGTGGGCGACGGCCTTGTAACGCAGATACCAGCGCTGATTATTGCGCTCGCGGCCGGCCTTCTTGTTTCAAAGGGTGGCACGCGAGGAAGCGCCGATAAGGCGGTATTCGGTCAGCTTGGCAATCATCCCAGGGCATTGTCGCTGGCAGCTGTCGTTATGTTCGTGCTGGCGGTTGCGCCGGGTCTGCCGTTTCTGCCCTTCGCAGTTCTCGGCAGTGCCATGGGCTTTGTGGCCTATGCAATTCCGCGCCGCGCCGCTGCAGCCAAGGCGCACGAAGAAGCGCTTGAGCTTGAGGCCAAGAACCAGGCAGAGGAAGAAGTTCGCCAGTCGGTAAAGGAATCGCTCAAGACCGTTGAGCTGGAACTTTGCCTCGGCAAGCAGATTTCGGGCACGCTGTTGTCGGCACATAACGAGCTCGCGCAGCGCGTAAGCAAAATGCGCCACAAGTTCGCGCGTCAGTACGGATTCGTGGTGCCGGAAATACGTCTCACGGACGACTTGTCGATTCCGCCGAAGAGTTATCAGATCAAAATCCATGGCACCGTCGTTGCGAGTGAAGAGCTGCGCATCGGCGATGTGATGGTCATCGTTGGTGATGGGCCGGCGCCGGACGTTCCGGGTGATGAGGCGCGCGAACCGGCCTTCGGCATGAAAGCCATGTGGACCTCGGAAATGTTCATGGGCGCATTGCAGCGTGATGGCTTCACTGCTGTCGACAACATGTCGGTGCTGCTGACGCATCTGGGTGAGGTAATCCGCAACAATCTGGCGCAGATGCTGTCCTACAAGGACATGCGCACGCTGCTGGATCGGCTTGAACCTGAGTATCGCCGCCTCATTGAGGAAATCATCCCGTCGCGTATTTCATACTCGGGCTTGCAGGCTGTGTTGAAGCTGCTGCTGGCCGAACGGATCTCGATCCGAAACCTGCATCTCATTCTTGAGGCGATTGCGGAGATCGCGCCACATGCATCGCGTGCCGAGCAGATTGCGGAGCATGTGCGACTGCGTATGGCGCAGCAGATTTGCGGCGAGTCGTCTGAAGGTGGCGAACTTAAGGTGCTGCGTCTCGGCAATCGGTGGGAGTTGGCCTTCCACCAGGCCTTGCGTCGCGATCCCAAGGGTGAAGTGGTTGAGTTCGACATCGACCCCAAGCAGATCGAGCAGTTTAGCACCGAAGCGACGACAGCAATCCGCAAGCTCATGGATCAGCGCCACAAGTTCGTGCTGGTCGCTGCGCCGGATGCACGACCGTACGTACGCATGATTACCGAGCGTTTGTTCGCAACGCTGCCGGTGCTGTCGCATCTGGAAATCGCGCGCGGCGTGCAGATAAAGTCTCTCGGTACGATTTCGTGACAGCGATTGGCCCGACCACTGTACTGGCCACGTTTCTGATTTTCTGCCGCATTGGCACTTGCCTGATGCTGATGCCGGGGTTCGGCGCGCAGCGCGTGCCGATGCGGGTTCGTCTGTTTATCGCGGTGTCGCTGACATTTGCACTGGCGCCGTTGCTGGTTCCAGAGGTGGAGCCCGCAACTACGGGCAACGTTGCGCCGGTTGCGCTGTTGGGCTTGGTGGCATCGGAGGCGCTTGTCGGCGCAATACTTGGCCTGATGGCGCGCATGTTTTTGCTGTCGCTGCAGTTTGCCGGTGCGGCGATCGGAATGCTGATCGGCCTTTCCAATACGCCCGATACGATGATTGACGAGGACGAGCCGGCTGCCAGCTTGACGACGTTGATAACGTTGACTGCCACGGTGTTGATATTTCTCACCGAGCTGCATTGGGAAATGTTGCGCGCGGTGGTCGATTCGTACGGCACGGTTCCGGTGCCGCACCAACTCGCGGCGAATTTCGGGCTGGTGAAGCTGGTCGATGCCGTCACGGATGGCTTTATGCTGGCCTTGCGGATCTGCTCGCCGTTTATCGTCTACTCGCTGCTCGTCAATCTGCTGTTCGGGATTCTGGGCAAGCTCACGCCGCAGATCCCGGTCTACTTTATTTCGATCCCGTTCGTGCTCGCGGGCGGCGGGTTCATTCTGTATTTTACGTCGGCTGAGTTCCTGCAGATTTTCATCGTGACATTCTCCCAGTGGCTGCAAAGGCTGTAGGCGATGACCCGGATACGTTTGGCGAAGGCGCAGCGACTGCTGAAACTCAATCGAGAGATGCAAAAGCTTGAAGAGGAAAAGCTGACGTCAGCGCGGTGGCAGCAGGCAGAGCTGCGCGAGGAGCAGGGCAACCTTATTGAAACACTGAGCGGTGCCGCTGAGATGCAGACGCTGCCAACGCCAATGGTGTTAAAGCGACTTCGTAAGCTTGATGATCAGCAGCGCGCGCTGGAGACGGAAATAACTGCGCGATCAGCTTCGCTGCGCACGGTGGCAACGCGGGCAAAGTTTTCAGAACGCCTGACGAAGGAATACGAAGTGCAACATAAGCGTGCAGTAGAGGAAAAGGCGTTGCTCGAGGCGATTGAACGTATACTGATGAAGGGCGACGCAAGCCTCCCATAAGCTTTTTAGGCGACCATGTTGTTACAGCTCCCATGGATCGCCCAAGGATATTTGCAGGGTATGATAATCGGCTCCGATCTCGTTCTCGGCGTCGCCAATGCCGCCGATGCCGCCAGGCAACGTGAAGCAATGGCGAAGCTTCAAAAACTGAATAACGGCAAGTCGGAGTTGGCTACAGCATCAAATGCATCCGCTACCAGGCAGTTTGATCGATCAGAAGGGGTTGCTTCCGATTCCTGGTCTGCGCACGTCAGCGATTCCGGTTCGCCAAGGGCAGAAGCGCAGCCGCAGGTGGCGGCTCACACACCGCGCACGCGCGTGATTGAATCGTCCAGCAGCGAGTCGAATGTCTACACGCAGTTCGAAGCCGTATTGCTACAGAACATGGTCGAAGAAATGATGCCGAAAGACAGCCAGGCGATGTTCGGCAGCGGCACAGCCGGCAACATGTGGAAGTCGATGCTGGCCGAAAAGATTGCTGAGCAGATCGCGAAATCTGGTGCGCTTGGCATAGCAGAACAAATTGAAGCGGGTCAGAATGCGCTGACATCTGCTCGCGCCGCAGCAAACAAGAACATCGGTGACGCATGATGGCCAATGAAACTGGAGCAGAGCGCAAACGGCGGGCGCTGATGAACTCCATGACCACAACCATGCGGCGGATAGAGCTGCTGGTGGATCAGGAAACAGAGGCTCTGCGCTCCAGAAGCGAAATTGACCTCAAGGACTCGAACAACCGCAAAAGTCAGGCATTGCTGGAGCTGGGGTTGGCAGCTCGCGCGCTGGATGGCGGCATGCTGGATGAGGACATTGCCGCGCGCTTGCGGGGGCTGCGCGGCAAGCTGGAGAGAAATCAGGCGATGCTGCAGCTCCACCTGGACGCTGTGCGCGAAGTTGCGACCATCGTAGCCGATACAATCCGTGATCGCGATTGGGATGGCACGTATTCGGAGCACCTTGGTAGCGGCGGTGGCCAACGATGATCCGCCTGATTGCCACAGGGCTGTGGATCTGCCTGGTGACGGCGCTTTCCACCTACGCGGCGACGATGTGGGAATCCAAGACCACACCGGCAACGGAAGTGGATCAGCTCTTTGGCGGTTTGCGGTCGATGCAGACAAGCACGATCAGTGTGCCCGTCATCGATAACGGTGGGGTGCAAGGATACGTGCTCGCCCAGTTCACGTTCACGATGAACTCCGAGATTGTGAATCGGATGTCGATTACGCCAGACGTGTTTCTGCTGGATGCGGCATTCCGCACGATCTATGCAACCGATGCGGAGACGCTGAGCGGTTCCAAAAAGCAGGATTTCCAGAAGCTGACGTCAGCGATCAAGAAGCGCGTGAATGAGCGCTTCGGCCATGATTTTGTGGCGGATGTATTGATTGAGAAATTTAACTTCGTCTCTAAAGATCAGACGCGACAGGGCATGGAACAGGTCAAGGCACGCCCTGAATTCTAGAGCGCGCCTTAGGCTGCGTTGTCACCCGTTGCATGGATGTAAGTTGCCAGCGCAGGCGCATTACGTGCACGCGTTGCTGCGGCGCTGCACTTTATCTGATGCTACTGCTGCTGTTGCGGTGGTGGCGCACCCGCTGCGGCGGCAGCATTTTGCAGGGCGCGCGCGACCTCTTGAAATGCATCGGTGCTCTGCGGGTCTGGCGGCGATTGCTTGAGCGCATCAAACAACCGCGGAACGATCTCAATTGCCTTGTCGAGTTCTACGTCGGAGCCTGTGCGGTAGCCGCCCATCAAACGAAGATCGCGGGTATCTTCGAAACGCGCGATCAGAGAACGCAATTTGCCGATCAGCGTTGTTTCTTCCGGCGTCCATGCGTGTTGGGCGAGACGGGAAATTGATGTCATCACATTGATAGCGGGATAGCGCGCTTGATCGGCGATGCTACGCTCAAGCACGATATGACCGTCAAGCGTGCCGCGGATGCTGTCGGCTATCGGATCGTTGTGATCATCACCATCGACAAGAACCGAATAGATGCCAGTGATAGAACCCGTTCCGATTTCACCGGGGCCTGCGCGCTCAAGCAGATTGGGCAGATTGCTGAACACGCTTGGCGTATAGCCGCGCGCAACGGGAGGCTCGCCAGCGGCAAGCGCAACTTCGCGCGCGGCGTGGGCAAAGCGGGTTATGGAATCGACGATCAGCAGAACCTTGTCGCCGCGATCGCGAAAATACTCAGCAATGCAGGTTGCCGTTTTGGGCGCCAGGCGCCGCATCATCGGGCTTTCATCGCCGGTGGATACGACGGCGATGACCCGCTCGCGGCTTTCGCCAAGCGTATCTTCCAGAAACTCACGCACTTCGCGCCCGCGCTCGCCAACCAGCGCGATGACGACGGTGTCAAAACCCTGCGCGCGAGAGAGCATGGCCAGCAGCGTGGATTTGCCAACACCGGAACCGGCAAAAATGCCGATGCGCTGGCCGAGACAGATGGGCGTGAAGAGATCAACGGCGCGCACACCAGTCTTGATGGGCGCGTTTATGCGTTGGCGGCGCAGAGCAGACGGTGCGTTGCGGTCGGGGAATGCAGGCTGGTCTCCGTGCGCAAGTGAAACATCTTCGCCGATCGGAATGCCGAGCGCGTTGAACACGTGCCCCTTCCAGGACGGATGCGGATAAATGGCAGCTTGGCCCATCTTCCACGCCTTAGCACCCAGCCCGGCGGTGATCGGCTCCTGGAAAGTTTTGATCGTTACCTGCGCCTCTTCAAGCCGGATCACTTCACCTAGCTGAGATGGCGCCCCGTGCTCGCCGCCTATCGTGACGCGGTCACCCAGCTTAACAAACGGCGACAGCCCGGAAGCATTGCAGAATGCCGGTGTTACCTGAGTGATGGTTCCACCAGCAAGCACCAGGGGCTGCGTCGCAACAGCGGCGGACACGCGGGTAGCCAGCCTGGATAATGTCGATGAGGGAAGGGGGGCGTTTGTCAATGCAGCGCTCTATTACGAAGTCGGCGATAGCGATTTAATAGCTTCGCGCATTGTGTCGTCGGATTGGTTCATCGCGTTCGACACCATGTCGTAATGTCGTGACGCCATGATCAGTTGTGACATTTCCCACATTGGGTTGACGTTCGAGCCTTCAATGTGGCCCTGCGTTACTCCAACGCGATTGAAGTCGAGTGCGGGGATCGCAGCGAGATCGGGAATGACGGCGGAATTATCAAAGCGGCTCAGCTTCGCTTTGGGGTCGATAGTGAAGAGACCAACCGCGCCGAGCTGATTGTTATCCTGCGTGACCATACCGTCGTTGCCGATGGTGATCGGACCGCCGTTCGGATTGATCTGGAGTGGCGCGCCGCCAACATCCAGTATCGGATAGCCGGCAATTGAATGCAGCTCGCCTTCAGCAGTGATCTGCATGCGGCCATCGCGGGTGTAGGCGGTGCCAGCGGGCGTTTGAATTGCAAACCAGGCATCGCCCTGAACCGCCATATCCAGAGGATTGCCGGTTGGAGTGACTTGAGCCGCGTCGCGCTTGATGAAGGAAGCACCGTCAGAAGCGAATGCGACCGGTTCCGTCGATGATTGGCTCAGCAGCGTTTCGAACTTGATTTCCTCGCGTCGAAAGCCGGGAGTTGAAGAGTTTGCGACGTTGTTCGCAATGGTTTCCAGGCGCCGCTGAAGTGACATCTGCGACGAGAGTGTAACGTAGAGTGCTGGCTGCATTAGGCTCCGCCCAACCTTAGATTTTGGATGTTGGTCAGCAGACTGGTGCTGATACTCGCTTCAAGAGGCTGGCCGATAAGGATGCTGGCCGACGACTGACTGGCCGTCGAGTTGTCCATTTCCCATGCGGCCGTGAAGCGGGTGAGGAACGCCTTTACTTTGCTTGGATCGCTGAAGTCTTTGACGTCGAGCGCTTTAGTGATCATTTCTGCCTGACGGTCGATATCGAGCAGTGACATCTGCGTTGGCAGCCTCAGCGCGGTCTGCACAACCTGAAGCAGTGCCTTGTCGGCAAGGATCGAATACGGCGACGTGATTGTTGCAGCCTTGCGGTCGAAATAGAGCGCAAGCCGCACGCCTTCGTTCTCGTTGCCAGCATCCTCTTCAACGGCCTGGCGATAGTAGAGCGCGCGGGTCCGCATGATATCGGGTTTGCTCTGCGCAACGCCAAGCTCGGCTCTGCGAACTGAGCCGTCAGTGTCGAACTTGAAGTCTGCAGCTAGAGCTTTGTATGCTTCATTGCCCGACTTATTCACAAAGCTGCGCTCATCGAGAAGGTCGCTGGTGAATATCTTGCGCAGCGTGTCGTTGGTTGCGTCTTTCAGGCCGTAAGCCTTGACGATGAAGCTCTTCAGTCGCTCGTTCTTAAGCAGCTGGTCGACAGACGACAGCGTGAGAATTGTGCGATCATAGTACTGCGCTTCGGCGTTGCCGAGCGTCTGTGCCGATGCAGAATCGCCCAGCGTTGCCTTGTAGAGCGCTATCGCGTTCTTGGCGCCATCAGCGGTCTGAACCTGCCGAGCGCCGAGAGCAAAGCCATCGGAATCGAAGTTGAAAGCCGCGGCAAGGTCTTTGAAGCGCGAATCCTGCAGCAGATTTGCATAGCTGGTAACGCTTGAAGGATCGCTGAGAAGTATCCGCTTGATCTTGGTTTTCGAAACTTCGTCCGGGTCAATGTCGAAAGCTGACAGGATGAAGTTATAGAGCTTGCTGTCCGACAGAAGCGTATCAACGTGCTGCACGGATTTCATCGCACTCCGATAATAATCGGTGCTGGTCTGCTCCGCGCTGATGGAATCGCCATCGTGATACTTTGTGAAGAGATCGCTCAGCGCTTTTGCCTGGGCGGTGTCTTGTGCAACTACGCCGCTGTCGAGTGAGCCATCAGTGTTGAAGTTGAAGGTCGCAGCAACCGCTTTGTGCAGCGCGCTTTGATTGGCGATGCTATCGGGGTCGTCAAGATCGCTGACGAGGATATCTCGGATCGTTGCGGCCGTCGTGTACAGCGGATTGAGGCCGGCAGCGGTGGCAACGAAATCGCGCAGGAAACTGTTATTGGCGAGATCGTCAACGTTGGTGACGCTCGCCATAGCCTGATTGAAATAGGCAGTTTTGAACACAGCAGCGGCGGGGGACTGATCGGCGTCGGTCGCCTCATAGTACGCAAGCATCATCTGCTTGGTCTGCTGTTCGGACTGTGCGGTGTTGCCCGGTGTTACCGATCCATCAGCGGCAAACGAAAACGCAGCTGCAAGCTTCTGGTACTTCTCACCATAGGTGTTGGCGACGCTGCCCGGATCGTTCAGATCGCTGGTCAGAACATTGCGAATGGCCGACACGGATGCAAGTTTGGCGTCGAGGCCCTGCGAGGTAAGCGCAAAGTTGAAAAGCCGTTCATTAGCGAGCAGGTCGTCAACCGAGGTAATGCTGCCGATATTGTCCGAGAAGTATTTGGCTTCAGCAGCTGCAGTTTCACCTTTGCTGATGCGCTGCTGCGTGTAGAGGCCAATCATGGCGTCTTCACTGCCCGAATCCTGAGCGCGGAGGGTGCCTAGCTCGACGTCGCCGGTGGGCAGAAAATTGAAGGCCTTGGCAAATTCCAGGTAACGCTTGTCGGTAAGTTTGTTTGCGAAGCTGGATTTGTCGTTGAGGTCGCTTTCAAGAACCTTCCGCATGAAGGCCTTGGCGTAGTCCATTTCCTCCAGCCCCCAGGCCTTCATCGCATATTTGAAGACCCGATCGTTGGCGAGGAAGTCGTCGATTGATTTTACGTTGCCGATGTTGGCCAGATAATACTCGGTTTCCCGTGCAACCATCGGCTTGTTGGCCGTGGTGGTCAGCGTGCGCTGCAGGTTGCTGTTGATCAGGTAGAAGCTGGCGAGGGTGGTGGTCACGGCACGGGTTTCCTGGGTAAGCGGTGGCGCAGAGGTTGCACGTGTTGGCTTTCCCGAAGCTGGTGCCAGAACCGCCACCGGTTCACCTGCGGCCTACAGCTTCACGCAAGGATGTGATGCTTCAACTCCAAACAGGATAAAATCATTCGGATTCCGTCACGTGACCATTGCCCTAGGCCTATTCGTTACGATGGTGTGCATGCTCGGCGGCTTTGTCGCCATGGGCGGCCATGTCGCCGTCATTTGGCAACCGTGGGAATATGTGATCATCGGCGGTGCCGCGCTTGGAACGTTCATCGTCGCGAACCCTGTTAAAACGATAAAAGATACAGGTAAGGGCATTAAGGAAGCTTTTACGGGTGATGCCCCCGGGCGGCAGGAATACCTGGAGGTGCTTGGCATCCTCTACTTCGTGATGCGCGAATTGCGGAGTAAGCCGCGCAACGAGGTTGAAGAGCATATTGACAGCCCGGACGAATCGCCTCTGTTCCAGCGTTTCCCATCGGTTGCAGCCAACCGGGATCTCACGACATTCATCTGCGATTACTGCCGCCTCATCATCATCGGCAATGCACGCACGCATGAGATCGAGTCGTTGATGGATGAAGAGATCCAGACGGCGCGCACCGACAAGATGAAGCCCTATCATGCGCTGGTCAGTGTCGGCGAAGGATTGCCGGCGTTGGGAATCGTTGCTGCGGTTCTGGGTGTTGTGAAGGCGATGGGCGCGCTCGATGAGCCGCCTGAAGTGCTGGGTGGATTGATCGGTGCGGCGCTGGTAGGCACCTTCGCCGGTATTTTTCTGTCTTATGCAGTGGTTTCTCCCGTCGCGACCAAGATCAAGACATTGCGCGACAAGCAGCTTCGGGCTTACGTCATCGTGAAGCAGACGCTGCTGGCGTTCATGAACGGTGCGATGCCGCAGGTTGCGCTTGAACACGGTCGCAAGACGATCTCTCTCAACGAGCGTCCCTCGATTGACGATGTCGAGCAGATTGCGCTCAGCTCCTCAAACGTCGGCGGAGATACAGCAGCCTCGGAGGCCGCTTAAGGCATGGTGCAGGTGAGTGCCCAGACACGTGGAAAGAACGACGGCCTGTTCGCCGGCCCGCAGGATTTGGTCGAGCGCATGCCGATGCTGCGCACCATTCTGCAGAAGGTCGCGTCCTCGTGGAGCGAGCAGATCAAGAGCATTTCCTCCACCACACCTGAGGTCGTGCTGGTCGGGGTAGAAAGCGGTCCGCCAAACGCTGTGATGCCTTCCAGCGCGACGCAAGCTGTTGCGTGCGTTGTGGAAGCGCCGAACTGGAACGCGCGTCTCATCCTGTGCGCAGATCATGAGTTCGTGTTTACGCTGGTGGAGATGCTGCTCGGCGGGGACGGTTCTGAGCCTGCACCGTCGGCCGACCGCGAGCTGACGCGCACCGAGTTGGGGCTTGCACAACTCGCCTTCAATCATTTCGCGGGTGCGCTGGAACTTGCGTTTGCCAGCGTGGCGCCGACGAATTTTACCGTGGGCCCAACGGAGCACAGCGTCAGCTATGACGTGCTGGGGCGGATGAACGTTCCGGTTGTGGTTGCGAAGTTCCACATGTTTGCGCACGGTTTCGGTGGCGCTGTCACACTAATGCTGTCGCAATCTGTTCTCAGTCCGATGCGTAACGAGCTTTCGCGTACCGTCGGCCCCGAATCAGTTCGTCCTGACCCGGCCTGGAGCCAGAAAATCCAAAGCGAGGTGTCACGGGCTAACGTTGACCTTGTCGCGGTGCTTGATGAGCAGGAGCTGACGCTGGCAGACGTGGCGCGTTTTGCCGTGGGTAAGGTCATCAGACTGGGTGCTACGCCGGACAGCGTTCTGCGAGTCGAGTGTAATGGCGAGCGGCTGATCAATTGCGAGATCGGGAAGTCGAACGGCGCTTATGCGCTGCGTATTCGCGATTTCATCGATCAGGAGCAGGAATTCATGAACGATATCCTTGCCAGCTAACGAGCGGGCTGGGATATGCGTGCACGTTGAGGAAATAGAATGTCTGACTTCGACCCGTTGAATCTTCAAACGGAGGGCGCGCCAGATGGGCCGCAGCTCTACGATCAGATTCCTAACGCTGCGGCTGCTGCGGCGGCTGCACCTGCAACGGAGGGGCTGAGCCTCGATACGATCATGCGCATCCCGGTGACGGTGAAGATCGTGCTGGGTTCGGCGTCGATGCCTGTCGCGGCCTTGATGAAACTTGGGAGAGGCGCGCTCATACCCCTTGATCGCAAACTGGGTGAGCCCGTAGATGTGATAGTGAACGGGCGTGTTGTTGCGCGCGGTGAAGTGGTCGTCATGGATGACGATCCATCGCGACTGGGTATTTCGCTGACTGAAGTGGTGGGCCCGTCCGGGGCTGAAACTCTGGCATAAGATCCTGAATGGTCGCCTCTCACCAGCATCGCAGCGGCGGAAAGCGCCATGCTCTGACCGGCCCGGAGAAGGTCGGCATACTTCTGCTTGCGCTGGGCAAGACGAAGGCGGCCAAGCTTTTGCGCCGGCTCGATCCGGATGAGCTGCGTCTGTTGACGCGCTCCAGTTCGAAGCTGCGCCCTGTGAGCTCCGATGAAGTTGAGGATCTCATAGAAGAATTCGCCGAGAGCTTCACCGGCGGCATCAATTTCGCTGGGACGGCGGAAGAGGTTAAGAGCCTGCTCACCGATGTGATGAGCGAGGACGAGATCGCTCAATACATGAGTGATCAGCCTGATGATTCGCAGCCCGTGTGGGAGCGACTGGTTCCGCTGCGCGATAACGTATTGCAGCCGTTGATCCTGAAGGAACATCCGCAGACGATTGCGGTGATACTTTCACGCATCGATTCCAACGTTGGTGCGCGGTTGCTGCGCACGCTTGATCCTGAGGCTCGCCATTCGCTGCTGCGGCGCATGCTCGGCCTAAAAGGTATTTCGGCAGCCGCTATGGCAGCCATCGAAGCTGGAATCCGCGAGGATCTGATGGCCACGATGATGGCGGCGCCAAATCCGGAAACGCGCAAAACAATCGCTGGTATCATCAACAAGCTGGACGGTTCTCAGGCGAACGAGATTCTGAAAAGCATTGCCGCAACGCGGCCCGATGATGCGAACGAACTCAAGAGCATGCTGTTCTCGTTCGCCGATATCGCGAACCTCAAGTCGAGGGCGCGGGCGCTCGTCATCGAGAAGGTGCCGACCGAGCAGGTCGTGCTGGCGATGAACGGTGCTGATTCGGATCTGCAGGAAGCCATTCTGCAAACGATGACTGCGCGTCAGCGCCGCATGGTCGAGGCGGAGTTGGAGGCAGCGCCGCCAGCCCGTGCACGGGATATTGATGAAGCACGCCGCGCCATTGTGGCCACCGTGCTGGCGTTGATGGGGCGCGGCGAGATTACGATGGAAGATCGTATAACCGACGACAGTCCCGATTGATCGTGAATGTCCGAGAACACTGATAAGGACAGCAAAACAGAAGAGGCGACCGACAAGAAGGTTCGGGACGCCTTGGAAAAGGGCAACGTCCCGTTCTCGAAAGAGCTGCCAGTGTTCGGCTCGCTCGCCGCCCTGATTGCCGTCACCGCATTTTTTATCGTCGGGAGTGCAATCGAGCTTGCCGCCTCACTGAAGGGGTTTCTCGATAACCCCGGCAAGTGGTCGTTGGAAAACACTGCCGATGTGGTGCAGGTTTTCGGCGCCGTGAACCTCGATGCGGCCAAGCTGGTGCTGCCCATCGTTCTCATTCTTGCCGCAGCCGGATTAGGCAGTTCGCTGATTCAGAATCAGCCGCGCATGGTGATCGACCGTGTGCAGCCGAAGCTATCGCGGATTTCGCTGAAGTCCGGCTGGAAGCGCATATTTGGCGTGCAGGGCTGGGTTGAGTTCCTCAAGGGAACGTCGAAGTTCATTATTCTTGCGTGTCTCGCTTACGTCATCATGCGGGCGGCACGTTACGACGTTTTCAATTCGATGTTCATGTCGCCGTACGCTCTGCCAGGCTTGTTGCAGGGCCTGATCATCTGGCTGTTTGCGTCAGTGGTCGTCGGCATCATGCTGCTCGTCATTCTGGATCTGCTCTGGTCGCGCTTCTATTGGCGGCGCGAATTGCGGATGACCAAGCAGGAAGTAAAAGACGAGCACAAGCAATCCGATGGCGATCCGATCGTCAAATCGCGCATGCGCTCGCTGGCGCGCGATCGGGCACGCAAGCGCATGATCGCACGTGTGCCCGAAGCGACTGTCGTCATCGTCAACCCGACCCACTATGCGATTGCGCTGCGCTACGTGCGCACGGAAAATCAGGCTCCCGTTGTTGTCGCAAAGGGCCTGGATATTATTGCGCTGAAAATTCGCTCGATCGCGGAAGAACACGACATTCCTGTTGTTGAAGACAAGCTTCTGGCAAGGTCGCTGTACGATAAAGTGGAGATTGATCAGCTTATTCCGCCAGAGTTCTACAGGGCTGTGGCCAACGTGATCCTGTACCTGATGTCTCGCGGAAAGCCGGTCCCCTCCAGCGGGTCGACTACATGAAGAGCAACGGCAATAGATTCACCTACGATCGTGAGCGTGCATTAGGCCTCGGCATCCGAGAGTTAGCTTCGGATCTTCGGCTAGTGGAGCCAGCGGACTACATTACGTTTGTCCGAACTGAGCGCTTCGCCAATATTGCCAATCTGGTTGCTTCATCAGCTGAGCTGTTTTTCAAGCCCGGCACTATTGCGTTCGGCCAATCGGGCGACGTGGAGTTGTCGTGGGATCGGCAGCCGGCTATCGCGCTGGATATGGAGTTTCGGCACCGTAGCGTCAGCGTTTATTTCCGGCTGATTCTCGAAGCCGAACAGGCCGGCGTCGAGATTACCTATCTGACATTCGAAGGCGCTGCTGATTCGCCGGACGAGAACACACGTCGTCTGGTTGAGGCTATCGCCGATGCGCGCCTTGACCCTGTGGCCGATTTCACGGAACTGGCTTTGTGGAAAGCGGCTGACCAGGCTGCGACAAGCCTGGGACAAGCTTAGGCCGGTATTCAGCTACGCAGACATAAAGCGCGGCTATCGGCATGAACTCAATATATCTTTTCGGCATCGCTTCTCAGCGCAACACCTGGCTAGCGGTGCGGCAGGAAACGATCACCAGCAACATCGCGCACGCCAACACGCCTGGCTACAGAGCGCGCGATGTTCAGCCGTTTGCGGAAGTTCTGCAGGCTATTCGCCCGGATATGGCGGCCAGCGATCCTGGCCATTTGCAGGATTCAAGCGCTTACGGCGGCGGTGATGCAGTGACCAATGAGGCCGCCTGGCACACCAGCGAGTCGGGAAACTCCGTAAGCATTGAGCGTGAGTTGGTGAAGTCGGGAGAAGTCAACGCTGCGTTCTCCCTGAATAACGGCGTGATCAAAGCGTTTCATCGCATGCTGCTAACGAGCACGAAGGTCTGACCGTGTTTGATCCACTCAACGTATCTCAAAAGATCTCCGCTGCGGGCCTTGATGCTCAGTCCCGCCGTATGCGTGTCATCGCAGAAAATATGGCGAATGCGCATTCGACAGCCAATACACCGGGCGGTGATCCGTATGCCCGCAAAACCGTGAATTTCGTCAACCGGTTTGACGATGTTCTTGGCGCCAGCGTGATCGCGGTTGATCAGATTGGAACTGATCAGGCTCCATTCCGCATTGAGCGCAATCCGAACCATCCGGCGGCCGACGAGGATGGCAACGTAAAATATCCCAACGTCAACATGCTGGTTGAAATGGCCGACATGCGCGAGGCCAATCGCTCTTACGAAGCGAACCTGCAGATGATGAAGCAGTCGCGCGCCATGGTCATGATGACCGTCGACCTGTTGAGGAGCACGTAATGCTGAATCAGATGATCACTGGCGTATCCGGGGTAACGCAGAGTGCGCCTGTTCAGGGCAGCACGTCGATCCGGAAAAGTGATGCCACGCAGGAAGCGTCAAGTGACTTCGGTTCGATGCTGACGCGGATGGCTTCTGACGCAATGGAAACGCTGAAAACTGCTGAGGCCGTTTCCATTTCGGGCGTGCAGGACAAGGCGTCGGTGCAAAAGGTGGTCGAGTCCGTGATGGCTGCCGAACAACAACTCCAGGCTGCGGTGGCGGTGCGCGACAAGGTTGTCGCGGCGTACCTGGAAGTCAGCCGCATGACAATTTGAGGAATAGATCATGAGAGCGCTTGCCATCGCCGCTACCGGCATGAACGCCCAGCAGTTGAACGTTGAAGTGATCGCGAACAACATCGCGAACATCAACACCACTTCGTTCAAACGTTCGCGCGCAGAGTTCACCGATCTTCTGTATCAGACCGAGCGCTCCGCTGGCGTGCCGAACCGTGGCAACCAGACGCCTATTCCTGAAGGTGCACACGTTGGCCTCGGCGTGCGTAACGCGGCAATCCGCAATCTGCACAGCCAAGGTGCGCTGAGCAGCACCAATAACAAGCTGGACGTTGCCATCAACGGACGTGGCTGGTTCCAGATCGAAGCTGATAACGGCGAGACCTATTACACGCGCGCTGGTGCGTTCAACAAGAACGCAGAAGGCCAACTGGTGACGATGGATGGCTATCTAATTCAGCCGCAGATTACGTTTCCGCAGGACACTGTCGAGGTTGTAATCAACCAGACCGGCGAAGTGTTTGCGCGTATCGGCACGCAGACTGAGTTGCAGTCTCTGGGTCAGTTGACGTTGGCAAACTTCGCCAACGACGCGGGCCTGTCACCGATGGGCGGCAATCTTTATCGCGAGACGCCTGCTTCGGGCACCGCTGTTGTCGGTGTGCCGGGCGATCCCAGCTTCGGCACCATCGAGCAGGGCTATCTTGAGCTGTCAAATGTTGATCCGGTGAAGGAAATTACCGAGCTGATCACCGCGCAGCGTTCCTACGAGATGAACTCCAAGGTCATTCAGGCCGTGGATGAAATGTACAGCACTGTTGCACGGAGATAGCCGTGAACACGCATTCTTTCGGAACCCGTCTGCTTGAAATAGCGATCGTCATGTTCGCGACAGCGTTTGTAAGCGTTGCGCCAGCGCCTGCGCAGCCAACAATGCTGCCGGTACCACGTGTTACGATCTATCCGGGCCAGGTGATCGAGAGCAACATGCTTGTCGATCGCGCTTTCCGTTTGAATGGCGACACTTCGGTAACCACGGACAGGGAAGCTCTGCTCGGCAAGATCTCCCGCCTCACTTTGTTGCCCGGCAAACCGATTGCGCACGCGGCAGTGCGTGAGCCCCATGCTGTGAAGCAAGGGCAGTCCACGCTGGTGGTGTTCAAGGCGGGTTCTCTGACCATTACCGCGAATGCAATCGCGCTGCAGAACGGCGGCTCCGGTGATGTTATTTCGGTTCGCAATCCTGACAGCGGGCGGATCATTCATGGCCGGATCGGTCCGGACGGATCTGTGCATGTGGGGGATCAATGACGCGAGCGTTGGCACTGGTAAGCCTGTTGTGCGCCATTTTCATGCTGGGCTCCGGCGGCACGTACAGTGCTGATGTCGGTGGCCAGTTTTATGGTGATATGGGCCCTTCCGGATTGCCGAAGTTTGGCTCGCCGACACGGCTCAAGAACATCGTAAGTGTTCAGGGCGTGCGGCCGAACCAGCTTGTTGGCTACGGCTTGGTGATCGGCCTCAATGGCACGGGCGACAGCCTGCGCAACTCGCCGTTCACGCAGCAGTCTATGCAAGCCATGCTTGACCGGCTGGGCGTCAATATCCGACGGCAAAACACGCGCACGCGCAACACTGCCGCAGTTGTGGTGACGGCAGAACTGCCGGCGTTTGCACAAACCGGAACCACCATCGACGTTACTGTTTCATCGCTTGGCGATGCGACGTCGCTGCTCGGCGGTACGCTGATCATGACGGCGCTGCATGGTGCCGATAATCTGGTCTATGCGGTTGCGCAGGGGCAGTTGACTGTTTCGGGCTATCAAATCACCGGCGCAGCCCAGACCATGACGCAGAACGTTCCGACCTCTGCGCGCATTCCTAACGGCGCGCTTGTCGAGCGCGAGGCACCGGGCCAGTTCCTGGAAGTCGAGTTCCTCGGACTTGAATTGCGCAACCCTGATTTTGGAACGGCTATTCGAATTTCAGATGCGATCAATGCCTACGGTCTTGATCGGTTCGGAATGGAACTTGCGCGCGCTGCAGATCTACGCAGCGTTGCGGTGAAGCGCCCGCCGAACATGTCGCCAACACGTTTGATGGCGGAAATTGGTGAGCTGATCGTCGAGCCAGATGTGCCTGCGGTCGTCGTTGTCGATGAACGCACGGGCACGATCGTCATCGGTCGCGACGTGACCATTTCAACGGTTGCAGTCAGTCACGGCAATCTGACCGTTACCGTGACGGAAACTCCGCAGGTGTCGCAACCCTTGCCGTTCTCCGAAGGCCAGACAGTCGTGACACCGGAAACCAACATATCTTCATTCGAACAGGGCGGCGCATTGCGGATCGTTCAAGGTACCAATCTGAATGTGTTGGTGCTCGGGTTGAATCGAATGGGCCTCAAGCCGCAGGGCGTTATTGCGGTGCTTCAGGCAATCAAATCAGCCGGCGCGCTGCAAGCTGACCTCGTGGTGCAATAATGGCGAGCTCCGTTGATCGATATACTGCATGCGTGGCACTGACGTTGCTCTGTGTTGCGGCTTGTGGAGCGGCGTCGCCTTTGTCTGCGCAGATGGGGTGGACGGCTTCGGTTGATGAGGCGCCAACGGATGCGGCCACGGGGCGGTTGTCTCCGTCCAGCGCACTCGCCCGCGCGGCGCGCTCTATTCCAGCACCCAGGCCTGCAGCTCTGCCTCCATTGCCGAAGATGAAACCGCAGGCGCCGGTGGCTGTAGCTGCGCCTGTTGCCGGTAAAGCGGAGCCGATCGACGAGTTCGACGAGATCGTTACAGGATCGATTGTCAGCAGCGGCGAGCGTGTTCCGCCTCCGCTGGAGGAAAGCGCGCGGCTGTTCAACGACAATACGCACGCTGCAGGCGATCCGATCGTAACCGGATCGGTCGATGACGCGAATTCCGATCTTGCGAAGGGATACTGCGTTGCCATCTCCAGCGCAGCGGCAGACGCGCGCATTGCCGTGCAGCGCTCGAAGCTGACGGAAATGGAACAGCAGATCGCGCAACGCATCGCGACGCTGGAGCAGAAAACGCAGGAGCTGCGTAGCTGGGTGGAACGTCGCGATGCGTTTCTTCTGCGCGCCAATGCTTCGCTTGTGAACATCTACGCGCAGATGGAGCCGGATTCGGCGGCGCCACAGCTTGTCGAGATGGATGAGGAAACAGCGGCGTCACTTCTGTTGAAGCTGGAGCCGCAGAATGCCAGCGCAATTCTGAACGAGATGGCGCCGGAAAAAGCTGCGCGTCTTGCAGGCACGATTGCGGGCTCGGTGCGCAGGCCAAAAGCCGTCGCTGCACCGCGCCCGCCCGTTGTGTCTCCGACGCCGGGTGTCGCACAGCCGATCGATCAAATGCCAGCGCAAGCCTACCCAGGCGGGGGAAGATCATGATCGCAAGGCTGGCAGTGCTCTTGATGGTTGCGCCCATTCTGGGCGCTTGCGCTGTTGATGTGCGCGACTTCAATCGTGAGCCGCATATGACACCGGTCGGCAGCGGCATGGTGCCGAAGCGCGTTTCCATGATTACAGAAGCAGCGCCGCAGAATGTTTATCGAGGCAACTCCTCCATCTGGCAGGATTCGCGCGCGGACCTGTTCTCGGATCTGCGTGCACGCCGTATCGGCGACACCGTAACGGTGCGGATTTCGATCAAGGACAAGGCGTCGATCGCCAACGATTCAGAACGCAAGCGCGACGCTTCAAATGAGCTTGGCTTCGACTATTCCTACGATTTCGCATCAACGGGCGGTGCGGTAGGTGGGCAAGGCGCGTTCGATATCGGCGCTGGCTCGAAGACGCGGACAAAAAGCGAAGGCGGCATCGAGCGGTCTGAAAAGATTGAGCTGTTGGTGGCCGCAGTGGTTTCCGATGTGCTGCCGAACGGCAACCTCGTGATCAGCGGCTCGCAGGAGGTGCGCGTCAATTTCGAGATGCGCATTCTGAATGTTGCAGGCATCATCCGGCCGTTGGATATCTCGGCTGACAACTCGATCGCGTATGAGAAAATTGCCGAGGCCCGCATCGCTTATGGCGGCCGTGGCCGTCTGATGGAAGTGCAGCAGCCCCCGTGGGGTCAGCAGCTCGTCGACAATATCTCTCCGTTCTGACCGGTTGGGAAATGACAGCAGCAGCCATGGATGAAACGATTTCCGATAACGGCCAGAAGTCGGCTTCGCTTTCGACCGGATACTTCCTGCTGGCCGTGGTGGTGCTGACGCTGGCCGCGGCTGGTGTTGGATTCGTATTGGGTCAGCAGCTACTTTTGCGCGGCGGCGGGAACGAGGTTGTCGAGCAGGCCAAGCCAGCTGGCTATCTGGGCGAGCGCCTGAAGATGGAAAGCTCCAAACTGCGGCCGCTCACCCCTATCGTCACCAATCTGGCCGGCTCCAGTTCGACGTGGATCAGAATTGAAGCGTCGCTGGTGTTCGATGTGGTGCCCGATGATGCTGACGCACTGGTTGCCCGCATTACAGAGGACATAGTCGCGTTTCTGCGCACGGTGCCGATTGAGCGCATTCAAGGTGCATCCGGCTTTCAGCATCTGAGCGAGGATCTGAATGATCGGGTACGCGCACGCAGTGACGGCAATGTGCGCGAAATCATCATTCAGGGGCTCATAGTCGAATGAAGCGAGCCCTTTTGATTGTGCTGTTGCTCGGTCTTGGAACCGTGCAGGCAGCAGCGCAAGCACTGCCGAGCCTGGAAGAGCTTTTACCGCAGGGTGATGCTTCTGCGGCGGGCCGGATCATTCAGTTCGTGATGCTGATCACGGTGCTGTCGATCGCGCCTGGCATTCTGGTGATGGTGACTTGCTTCACCCGTTTTGTGGTGGCGCTGTCTTTTCTGCGCGCTGGTATCGGTCTTCAAACAACACCGGCTAACCTGATCCTGATCAGTCTGGCGCTGTTCATGACGCTGTACGTGATGGCGCCGACCTTCGACAAGGCCTGGAAAAACGGGGTAGCCCCGCTCATTGAAAACAAGATCACGGAAGAGGAAGCGTTTACGCAGATCACAGCGCCGTTTCGATCATTCATGCTGGCCAACGTGCGCGATAAAGATCTGAAGCTCTTCTACGATCTGGCGCACGAGCGGCTTTGGCCTCGTCAAAGTGGATCGCAAGGCGAGCAGACTGAAGCACCACCTCCTCCGCCTCCGCCGCAAACCGATGAAAACATCGAGCTGCGGATTCTGATCCCGGCATTCATGATCTCCGAACTGCGCAGGGGTTTTGAGATCGGGTTTCTAATGGTTCTGCCGTTTCTCGTGATCGACATGATCGTCGCAACGCTGACCATGTCGATGGGCATGATGATGCTGCCACCAACGATCATATCGTTGCCGTTCAAGATCCTGTTTTTTGTTCTGATCGATGGCTGGAATTTGCTCGTCGGCGGTTTGATTCGCTCCTATGTGTAGCTTTTTTGAGCGAATGGTTGCGTTTCGTTAACCAGTTCTTCAATGGTAGATGGTTGAGTAGCGTCACACGGCGGGTTGGGCGGTTTTCGTCCAAGGGCATGATGCCGAGCCGCCGTGCCGGAATGGTGATCCGGCATGTCCCATAAGCAACACTAACTCCTCGGGACAGGCTTCCAAAATGGCTAGTATCAATACGAACATCGCAGCAATGACCGCGCTGCGCTCACTGACTTCCACCAACGATGCTCTCACGCGCACGCAGGACCGTATCTCTACTGGTCTGCGCGTCAGCACGGCTGCCGACAACGCGGCGTACTGGTCGATCGCTACGACCATGAAGTCCGACACATCGGCGCTTTCGACGGTGCAGGATGCCCTGGGTCTCGGTGCAGCCACTATCGATGTCGCCTATACGGCGCTTGATGAGGCGAAGAACCTCGTCATCAAGATCAAGGACAAGCTGGTTGCTGCTGCGCAGCCCGGTCTTGACCGCGAGAAGATCCAGACGGAAATCACTGAGCTGCAGTCGCAGCTGAAGGGCATCGCCGACGCGGCGAGCCTGCAAGGCCAGAACTGGCTGTCGGTGGACTCGTCTGCGGCTGGTTACACTGCAACGAAGCAGGTGGTTTCGTCGATTGCGCGCGCTGCAGGCACCATTTCGGTGCAGACCATTTCCATCAACACCGCTGGAATGGTTCTGTACGACAACAGCGCTACGGCTGACGGCATTCTCGATTCTATGCGCGATGCAGCCACTGGCGCCGTCGATCCGGCAGGTACGTTCAATATCGCAACATTGAATATCTCTGCGCTGACAGACAGTGTCGCGCATATGGCCATCCTCGACGGCTACATTAAGGGTGCAGATCGCGCGATCACAGACTTGGCGGCAGGTGCAACGACGCTTGGCGCAGCCAAGGCCCGCATCGACATTCAGCAGACCTTCGTGGCCAGCCTGAAGGATGCGCTTGAGGGCGGCATCAGCCAGCTCGTCGACGCTGACATGAACGAAGAGTCGACCCGCTTGCAGGCGCTGCAGGTGAAGCAGCAGCTTGGCATTCAGGCGCTGTCGATCGCCAACAGCTCCAGCCAGAGCATCCTGAGCCTGTTCAAGTAACAGGTGAGGCAAGTTTAGCCTTGGCGCTTAATTTATTGCGTGCGCCAAGGTGACTATCAGCGGCTTTTGTATTCCGTATCGGCGACGATCTTGTGATCGGTTGTCGGGCCTTTAATGCGACGGCGGGTTGGGCGGTTTTCGTCCAAGGGCATGATGCCGATACGCCGTGCCGGAATTGATCCGGCATGTCCCATGAGCAACAATTTTTCCAAGGGACAGGCCTCCAATGGCTAGTATCAACACGAACATTGCAGCGATGACCGCGCTGCGTTCTCTGACTTCTACCAACGACGCTCTCACGCGCACGCAGGATCGTATTTCGACCGGCCTGCGCGTTAACACTGCAGCCGATAACGCCGCTTACTGGTCGATCGCCACGACCATGAAGTCCGACACGTCGGCGCTTTCGACGGTGCAGGACGCACTCGGCCTCGGGGCTGCGACGGTTGACGTAGCGTATACGGCGCTTGATGAGGCGAAGAACCTCGTCATCAAGATCAAGGACAAGCTGGTTGCCGCTGCGCAGCCGGGTCTTGATCGTGCGAAGATCCAGACTGAAATCACCGAGCTGCAGGCGCAGTTGAAGGGCATGGCTGACGCTGCAACTCTGCAGGGCCAGAACTGGCTTTCAGTGGATTCGGCCGCTGCAGGCTATAACGCGTCGAAAAAGATCGTGTCGTCGATCGCGCGTGCTGCCGGCACCATCTCTGTGCAGACGATCACGATCGATACAACGTCGATGGTGTTGTTTGACTCGAACGCAGCTGTTGCAGGCGTCGGCATTCTCGATGCGTACCGCAACGCAACGACCGGTATTCGCTATCCGACCCAGCCGGCCACGCCTGCCGCTACCGACTTCACGATCGTTGGCATCAACATCTCGGCGTTGACTGACAGCACTGCCGATCTCGCGACGCTTGATGGTTACATCAAGGGTGCGGATCGCGCGATCACGGAACTCGCAGCGGGTGCTACGGCACTGGGTGCCGCGAAGGCCCGCATCGACATTCAGCAGACGTTCGTGTCGAGCCTGAAAGATGCGCTTGAAGGCGGCATCAGCCAGCTCGTCGACGCGGATATGAATGAAGAGTCCACGCGCTTGCAGGCGCTGCAGGTGAAGCAGCAGCTTGGTATCCAGGCGCTGTCGATCGCCAACAGCTCCAGCCAGAGCATTCTGAGCCTGTTCCGCTAAGACACGCTCAACGCACCTTATTGAAAGGGCCGGATCCCGTAGAGGGGTCTGGCCTTTTCGTATTTGGACATCCGTTTATGGCTCGTTCAGTACGTTTTTATGAGCGTTAATGCCGCACGATGGAAACATCGGCCAAGTGCCGCCGCGTTAGTTAGAATGCAAGGTATTCATCATTAAGCATTGGCTATGACAGGTTGGGCCACGAACCCAAGGGCATGATGCCGAACTGTTGTGCCGGTTAGACCGGCATGTCCCGATCGTAATCAGTCATCCCAAGGGACACTCCAATGGCGAGTATCAATACCAACGTTGCCGCGATGACGGCGCTCCGTTCTCTCACTTCCACGAACTCTGCGCTTGAGCAGACGCAGAACCGCATCTCTACCGGTCTGCGCGTCAACACCGCTGCCGACAACGCCGCTTACTGGTCGATCGCCACCACGCTGCGCTCCGACAGCTCGTCGCTGTCGACCGTGCAGGATGCGCTCGGTCTCGGCGCCGCTTTCGTCGATGTCGCCTATACGGCGATGGACGAAGCCAAGAACATCATGACCAAGATCAAGGACAAGCTGGTCGCTGCGGCTCAGCCGGGTCTTGATCGCGCCAAGATCCAGACCGAAATCACCGAACTGCAGTCACAGCTGAAGGGCATCGGCGATGCCGCCAGCCTGCAGGGCCAGAACTGGCTTTCTGTTGACTCGGCTGCTGCCGGCTATAACGCGTCGAAGCAGGTTGTTTCGTCGATCGCGCGTGCTGGCGGTACCATCACGGTGCAGTCGATTTCGATCAACACCAGCTCGATGATCATGTTCGACTCCAACGCGGCCGTCGCCGGAGTTGGCATCATCGACGCATATCGCGACGGCACCACCGGCGTGCGCCATGCAACCCAGCCTGCAACGCCAGCTGCGACCGACTTCCGTCTGTCGGACATCAACATCGGGGCGCTGACCGACAGCACGGCTGATCTCGCAACGCTTGATGGCTACATCAAGGGTGCTGACCGCGCGATCACGGAAATGACTGCCGGTGCGACGACGCTGGGTGCTGCCAAGGCACGCATCGAGATTCAGCAGTCGTTTGTTTCCAGCTTGAAGGACTCGATCGAAAGCGGCATCAGCCAGCTCGTCGACGCTGACATGAATGCAGAGTCGACCCGCTTGCAGGCACTGCAGGTGAAGCAGCAGCTTGGCATCCAGGCGCTGTCGATCGCCAACAGCTCCAGCCAGAGCATCCTGAGCCTGTTCCGTTAATCCGGACAGAGATGCCTGCCTATTGAAAGCCAAGCTCCTCCCAGGGCTTGGCTTTCTTTTTAATTGAGTTTTCACCAGCGCTCATCGAGCGGGATCGTTTCGAGCAGATAGATAGAAGTTGAATGATTTCATTAGCCGGGTTGAAAACGGCCAACGTTAAACGTGCAAGCATGACAGGTTGGGTCTAACGAACCCAAGGGCATGATGCCGAACTGTTATGCCGGTTGATCCGGTATGTCCCGCTAGTTTGCGTTTAAAGGGACAGCCCGATGGCAAGTATCAATAGCAACGTCGCCGCTATGACGGCGCTGCGTGCTCTCACCGCGACCAATTCTTCTCTTGTTCAGACGCAGAGCCGTATTTCCACCGGTATGCGCGTCAACACCGCTGCCGACAACGCCGCTTACTGGTCGATCGCAACCACACTGCGTTCTGACAGCTCGTCGCTGTCGACGGTGCAGGATGCGCTTGGCCTTGGCGCAGCATTTGTCGATGTTGCCTACACGGCGATGGACGAAGCCAAGAACATCATGACCAAGATCAAGGATAAGCTGGTCGCTGCGGCTCAGCCGGGCCTCGACCGCGCCAAGATCCAGACCGAAATCACCGAACTGCAGTCGCAGCTCAAGGGCATGTCTGACGCTGCAACGCTGCAGGGCCAGAACTGGCTGTCGGTTGACTCTGAGGCAGCCGGTTACAACGCCACGAAGAAGATCGTGTCTTCGATTGCGCGATCTGGCGGCAGCATCTCGGTGCAGTCGATTTCTATCGACACGTCCTCGATGGTTCTGTTTGACGCCAGCACGGAAGACGACGGCGTCGGCATTATTGATGCCTATCGCGATGGAACAACCGGTGAGCGTTATGCAACGCAGCCGGGTACGCCTGCCGCTACCGACTTCCGTCTGTCGACGATGAATATCTCGACTTTGACCGACAGCGCCGCCCATCTTGCGACGCTGGATGGTTACATCAAGGCTGCCGATCTCGCGATCAGTGAGATGGCTGCTGGCGCTACCACGCTGGGTGCTGCCAAGGCGCGTATCGAGATTCAGCAGTCGTTCGTTTCGAGCCTGAAGGATGCGATCGAAAGTGGCATCAGTCAGCTCGTCGACGCTGACATGAATGCTGAGTCTACACGCTTGCAGGCCCTGCAGGTGAAGCAGCAGCTTGGTATTCAGGCGCTGTCGATTGCCAACAGTTCAAGCCAGAGCATCCTGAGCTTGTTCCGTTAAACTCACGTCGCTTACACGTTTCAAACGCCCAACTTTGAAGGTCGAGCTCCTCCCAGGGCTTGGCCTTCTTTTTTTGTATTCGTGTGAATCGATTTGAACCACTTACGCACCTGGTATGCGGCGCGTTCGTACTAATCGTGTTGCGATATCATTAGGCACATTTGTAGCAGCGCGTTTGACGCATCGATTGCATAAACGGCGGGGCGTTGCGTTAGGGAGGGCGCAAGAGTTCATCGGATATGTGTTGTGTGATGACAGGTTGGGTATCGTGAACCCAAAGGCATGATGCCGAACTGTCATACCGGCTGGTCCGGTATGTCCCCTCCAGTATCTAGTTCGCAGGGACACACAATGGCGAGTATCAATACCAACGTTGCCGCGATGACGGCGCTCCGCGCTCTCACCTCCACCAACTCCGCACTGACGCAGACGCAGAGCCGTATTTCTACCGGTATGCGTGTCAACACCGCAGCCGACAACGCTGCTTACTGGTCGATCGCAACCACACTGCGTTCCGACAGCTCTTCGCTTTCGACGGTGCAGGATGCGCTCGGTCTTGGCGCAGCTTTCGTCGACGTTGCCTACACGGCAATGGACGAAGCCAAGAACATCGTATCGAAGATCAAGGACAAGCTGGTTGCCGCCGCTCAGCCCGGCCTTGATCGTGGCAAGATCCAGACCGAAATCACCGAGCTTCAGTCGCAGCTCAAGGGCATGGCCGACGCCGCCACGCTGCAGGGCCAGAACTGGCTGTCCGTGGATTCGTCCGCAGCTGGCTACAATGCGACCAAGAAGGTTGTGTCGTCGATTGCCCGTACGGGTGGTTCGATCTCGGTGCAGTCGATCTCGATCAACACGGGTTCGATGAAGCTGTTCGATTCCTCCGCTGCTGCGAAGGGCATTCTGGATACGAACCGTAACGCTACGACCGGTGCGGTTGATGCTGCTGGTACGTTCACGATTGCGGCCATCAATATCTCGGCGCTGACCGACAGCACGGCTGACCTCGCAACGCTTGACGGCTACATCAAGGGCGCTGACCGCGCGATCACCGAGATGGCTGCTGGTGCTACCACGCTGGGTGCTGCCAAGGCACGCATCGAGATTCAGCAGTCGTTCGTGTCGAGCCTCAAGAACTCGATCGAGAGCGGCATCAGCCAGCTCGTTGACGCTGACATGAACGCCGAATCAACCCGTTTGCAGGCGCTGCAGGTGAAGCAGCAACTTGGCATTCAGGCGCTGTCGATCGCCAACAGCTCCAGCCAGAGCATCCTGAGCCTGTTCCGGTAAGGCCACAACTGGCATGAATTGAATGAGCCAGCTTCCGGAAACGGGGCTGGCTCACTCATTGGAACGTCTCGCGCAAGGTTCCCCCCGAAAGGTTACGGCGGCAAATCATAGGCCGGATTCGTAACCGCCGGGGAAGCAATGAACTGGAGCGAACAGCTCAAGCAACTGCGCGACAACCTTTTGGCTCTCGGCCCACGGCGCCTTGCCGTGCTCGGCCTTGTAGGGCTGGCTGTTTTCAGCGCCGTTGGTCTTAGCAGCTACTATCTCAGCCGTCCTGATTTCGAGACGCTGTATGCCGGTCTTGAACCGCAGGATGCTGCGCGTATCGGTGCAGCGCTGCAGGAAAGCGGCATTTCATTCGATGTGAATCCCGAGGGCACGGCCGTGCTTGTGCATCCGGGGCAGGCCTCGCGTGCGCGCATGCTGCTGGCGGAGAAAGGTCTGCCGAGCAGCGCCAGCGCGGGCTATGAACTTTTCGACAAGATGGGCGCGATCGGCCTGACATCGTTCATGCAGGAGATCACGCGTGTCCGTGCGCTGGAGGGCGAGATAAGCCGCACCATTCAGGGCATGAAGGGTGTGCGCGCCGCGCGTGTGCACATCGTGATGGCGGATACAGGTTCGTTCCGGCGCAGCACGCAGAAGCCTTCTGCATCGGTGGTAATCCGGGCGGATTCGACCTCAGAGTTCAACTCTTCCCAGGCCATCCGTCATCTTGTGGCGGCTGCGGTGCCGGGCCTGACTGTTGACCAGGTTCGCGTGTTGAGCACGGATGGCACGGTGCTGGCCGGTGGCGAAGGCGCTTTCAATGCTGCGCCGACGAAGATGCTGGAGCTTGAGCGCACCGTTGCGAATGAGCTGAAGCAGAATGTCAGCCAGACGCTGGCGCCCTATATCGGCATCGACAACTTCCAGATCAGCGTGGCCGCGCGTCTCAACATCGACAAGCGCCAGATCAACGAAACAACCTACGATCCGAATTCGCGCTTTGAACGTTCGCGCCGCACGATCAAGGAAAAGAGCAACGCGCGGGATGCGGGCAATTCGCAGCCTGTCGGCGTGGAGCAGAACATTCCGGCGGAACAGCCGCAGACAGGTGGGGACAGCAGCTCTGCCCGCGCCAGCGAGCGCAAGGAAGAGCTGAAGAACTTCGAGGCAAATTCGAAGGTCATGTCGACCGTCAGTGACGGCTATCGCATTGACGCATTGACAGTTGCGGTGGTGCTGAACCGCAAGCGCCTGGAGATGTTGCTCGGCGAGGGGGCGACGCCTGAAGCGATCGCTTCCAAGCTGAAGGAAGTTGAGAACATCGTCGCTTCGGCAACCGGAGCTGACACCGAGCGGGGTGATCGCATCACTGTTGCGGCGGTTGAGTTCATGCCGCACGGGGAGATGCTTGAGCCGCTGCCGGGTCCGGGCGTGATGGACTTCCTGATGGGCGAGATGGGCACCTTCATCAAGGCGCTGGCGGTGCTCGGTGCGGCGATGATCCTGGTGTGGTTCGGACTGCGTCCGGCAACGCGCATGCTGCTGGAGTATCAGCCGATCGCAGCGCCTGCGGCAGTTGCATCAGTGACGAGCGACCTGCCGTTCGAGCCGCAGATTGCGCCGGCATTTTCATCGGATTTTGGATCTGGGAACATGGCGTTCGCGGGCGGAGGCATGCCGTTTGGCATGGATGATGGCGAGCCGGATCTGATCGGAGACCTCACCAGCAAGATCAATCGGAATCCGCAGAAGCGCCTGGAACAGATCATCGACTATGACGAGGACCAGGCCGTTACTATCATGAAGCAGTGGCTGCGCGGGAGCGTAACGACGTGAGCGCCATCCCGATAGCCAACTTCCTTGTCGAGTTCGCAAGCGAACTTCCACAGCCGGTCGCGAGCCCCATGCTCGCGCCGGTTATGTCGGTTGTTGACGAGCTGGACTGGGAGGCGAAGCTTGATGAGGCCTACGCCAGAGGTCTTGTCGAGGGCCGCCAGGCTGTAGAAGCGATGGCCGATGCGCGCATAGAGGAGCAGCGCGCAGAGTTCGAGGCTTCGTTGTCGGCCGCGCGGGCTGGCTGGTGTGAGGAAACTTCGGCGCTGTCGGCGAAATTCGCTGATGCTTTGCAACAGTACGGTCAGCAGGTCGGCGATAGCGTTGCGCAGGTGCTGCGGCCATTTTTGGCTGAAGCGGTTCTCATGCGGGCGGTGAGCGAAATATGCACGACGATTGCGGATCTTGCCGCTGCAAATCCCGGTCTGACGATCGAGATCGCGGGGCCGAAGGATACGTTTGAAGCGGTGCGCAATGGATTGCCGCCGGTCATCGCCGAAGCGCTGGTCTATACACCGGCTGATAGCATTGAGCTTACTGTGAAGGCCGGGACGTCGTTGCTGGAAACGCGCATCGCCACATGGCTTGAAGAAGTTCTGGTGGCGGCCGAATGAACGGAAGCCAATCAAGCGGTCAGGATGACACGACCCAGCAAGAGCTTGTGATTATCAAGCGGCGGGGCGGTGACCATGATGAGCCACACAAGGGCGGCGTGTGGAAAATCGCGCACGCCGACTTCATGACGGCGCTGATGGCCTTCTTTCTCGTCATGTGGCTGATCGGCATATCCGACGAAAAGACGATCAGCGGCGTCGCGAACTATTTCAATCCGATGCGGATGAGCGATGCCGCGACGAAGCCGAAGGGCGTTTTCACGATGCAGCCTGAGGGCGCACGCGAGCGCGGATCGGGCACGCCGTCGGACACCGATGTGAAAGGCGAATCGCGCGTAAACGAGGCCGAAGAGACCAAGGACGGCGAGATCACTCTGCTCGGCAACCCGTACGAAGTGCTCGATGAGATGGCCAAATCTGTCGATGCACGCAAAGAGGGCAACACTTCTTTGCATGGGAACGCTTCGGGCGATCGCTCCGCTATGGGTTTCCGCGATCCATTTGAGCCCGATCCGGGTCTTGAACCTTCGGAGCGTGTAACCCCTGAGCGCCAGTCACAAATGGCAGATGCGGCAGAGGCAGCACGTGGCGGGCCGGATGGCAGTGGACGCGGTGAGCGCGCCGGCAATCAAAGTCGTGATGACGGTACGCAGAAAAGTCCAGCGGCTTCTGCTGATGGTGCAGAAGCGGCTCTTAGCTCCGCTCAGATGCAGGAAGCCGCTCGCACCGGCAACCCTCAGCAGCTTGCACGCCTGATCGAGAAAACTGTCGACGACGCGGGCTTTCCGGCCATTCCGGGTATCCAGGTGACCGAAACGCCGGAAGGCGTACTGATCAACATCAGCGACAATGCCGAATTTGAAATGTTTGGCGTATCGTCGGTGCGGCCAACCCCAGAGCTTGTCGTGTTGCTGGAACGTATCGGCGCGCTGTTGCAGGCGCGCTCTGAACCGATTGTCATTCGCGGCCATACCGACAGCCTACAGTTCCGATCGGATCGCAACGACAACTGGCGGCTTTCCACGGCACGTGCGCAAATGGCGTATTACATGCTGACGCGCGGTGGCGTGCCCGATGAGCGTTTCCGGCGCATCGAGGGCCACGCCGATAACGAACCGAAGAATGCTGCTGATCCGACAGCGGGTGAGAATCGTCGCGTAGAGATACTGTTGCTTAAAGGAGAGCGCTGATGCGTTCTCGCATGCTCCGGTCGCTGGCGCTGACGGCAATACTGCTGCCGCTGACGGGGATTTCTGCGGAGACTGTATCCGCGCCACAGCAACCTTATGAGCTGGTGCGCGAGTTACAAAATGTGCAGAACAGCTCGGCAACCGATGGGCAGACGTCACGCATTGAACAGCGCAAGCGCATGGCCGAACTGGCCGAAGCGCTGAATAGCGTAGACATTGCTGTCTGGTCGCAGGAGCGCAATCTGCGCGCTGCCGTGATCTATGTTCTGAGTGGCGGCGATCCGACCATCCTGCGTCGGCTTATTGAAACGAAGGTCGATCTGGCGGGGCTGGATCGTCTCGTTCGGGGTGCGCTGGCATACAGCGACCGTGCTGACAAGGAAGCGCTGGAGCTTCTTTCGGGTGTAGATGTAGAAGGGCTTGATCGCACGATCGGCGGCCACGTTGCTTTGGTTCGCGCCGTGCTTACAGTGAGCGAAGATCAGAGCAAGGCGTTTGCGCTGTTTGATCGCGCGCGCGTTATTGCGCCGGGCACAATCGTGGAAGAGTCGGCTTTGCGGCGGCAAGCGATTTTGGCCGCGCGCATGAATGAACTCGCCATCTTTGAAGTCCTTTCATCGCAATACTTCCGTCGCTTCGGCAGTTCCATTTTCGCACGCACATTCGAGCGTCAGTTTGCTGCCGAGGTTGTTGGGCGTGGTTATCCTGTCAATGAGCAGCGGCTGGCAGTGATTGAGGACATGCTGCGCGATCTACCAGATGATGTGCGCACGCATACCTGTCTCGCGCTGGCTGAGGAGGGCATTGTCCGTGCCAATGTGGAAATCGTGCGCTTCGCAGCGCGGCTCGCGGCGATAGATGCACAGACGCATCCGATGTTTGCAACGCGGATGCGCTTGTTCGAAGCGTCGGCGCTGCTGGTTACCGATCAGCATGACGAAGGTGCCCGCGCGCTATGGTCGATAGATCGTTCCAAGCTGGGTGTGCGCGAAGAAGCGTTACTCAACGCGGCATTTGCCGTCGCGCGTGCCATCGCAAAATCGCCGACCGCGGTACCGGCCCAAGCCTCGCAGCCGGCGCCTGCCTCGGAAGCAGCAGACAATGCGCAGCCGGTCGAGGAACTGCCGATCGTCAGCAACGCTGAAGCTGCGATGGCGCGTGCAGACGAGCTGTTGAACGGGGCCCCGTAATGACAACACCAGGTAATGTCGCATCGAGTTCAGCTGGGGCTGCAACAGTGAATGCGGTTTCTGCAGTTCGTGGAAACAGCGCCAAGGGTGGCGAGCAATCTGCCAGCGGAGGATTTGGCGACGTGCTGTCAGATGTCCAGAACGGCAACGGCAAGGGTGAGAAGTCTGGCGTTGTCGCAGCGGACGCGGGCAAGCGATCGAATACTGCAACGGGTGCGGGCGCGCGTGGCGGGATGGCGGCGGCTGCATCGTCTGGCAGCAGCGATGCGACCCGACACTTTCAGGCTCAGATCGAAGATGCGCTGGAAAGTGCTGTGACTGATGGCGCAGCGGAAGGCCAGCCGCAGTATCAAGCTACGGCCAGCAGTGCTCAGACAGCGCTTGCTGCTGTGGCAAGTGAACTCGCAGCCGTCATCGGGGCAGCGCAGGGCGGACAAGCGAACAGGGTCGCAAGCTCAAGTGATGGCGATGGCGTCGACGCCGGAACGGGAACCGACGTAGCCGCCAGACAAGGCGCACAGGCGGCACTGGCTCGTATTGCGAGTGTGTTCAATAACAGCAGCGGTTCTGCGGTCGCCTCCGATCCTGGTAATGAAGCTGGCATGGACGTGGATGCTGCCCGGGCCGGAGCCGGCAATTTTGCAATCGGTGGCCGCAACAAGTCCGGTGCGGCGGAAGCAGGCGCTATGCCGGGAGCGGTAGCAGACAGTCCGGTTGATGCCGCCACCGTAGCGCCGGAAGCCATTGCGGAAAGCGAAACTGCTCCGCGCCAGACGTTGCGTGCACAGGTAGTGCGTCAGGAAGCGCATTTTCCGCCAGTCATGCCGCAGGCACCGGAGGGTGACGGCACTGTCGATGCTGCCGGAACTGCAACCCTTGAAGGCGTGCTTCCTGTTGTCGATGAACTCGCAATGGCTGGAACGCGGCCTGCACAACAGGTGGCCGATCGCATCGGTGCAGGCATCGCGGCTGATGCGGTGTTTTCCAGGCATCTGGCCGGTGAAGCAGATCCCGCAACGCCCAAACCCGTGCTGAAGGTGCTGCAGATCCAACTCCAGCCCGCCGATATGGGAACGGTCACCGTTCGGATGGAGCTGAAAAACGAGGGCCTGATGGTTCATGTGGAGGCATCGCGCAGCGACACGGCGGAACTGATCCGCAACGATCAGGACACGTTGTCGAAGCTGCTGCGCTCCGCCGGATATGCCATAGACGCGACGTCGATCCGGGTTGTGGAAGGCGATCGCAGCGGCGGCTCGCAACAGTTCAGCCAGCAGAGCGGCGGGCAACCGCAATCACAATCTTCCTGGCAATCTCAATCGGGTGCTTCGGATCATCAGCGCCAATCGGGGCGTGGTGATTCCGGAGATCAGGCAGGCAACCAAGGCGGACAGGCAAATCGGAATGACAGCAATGAGGCTTCCGCTCATCGCTCTTCTGGCGGGCTTTATCTTTAACGCAGCAGCGCTGGCTGATGGCTCGCATATGAATGTATGCGAGCAGGAACTCGTGCGCGCGGCGGCGCTGCATAACGTGCCGCTGGGAATGCTTTATGCTGTCGGTTTGACGGAGTCCGGGCAGAACGGCAAGCTGACGCCGTATGCGATCAATGTTGACGGACGGGCGCTCTACAACCTGAGTAAGGCGGAAGCGCTTGCGGCGATTGAAAAGGCGCAGGGGCAAGGCGCGCGTTATATCGACGTCGGTTGCATGCAGATCAATCACCGGTATCACGGACGCAAGTTTGACTCGCTGGAAGAGATGTTCGATCCGGAAAAGAATGTAGCCTATGCAGCACGGTTTCTCAGTGAGTTGAAAGAACGCGAAGGAACCTGGACGATGGCCATTGCGCGTTATCATGCCGGGCCAAAGAACTTTCCGGCGCAAAAGGCCTACGTGTGCCGCGTTATAAAACGCATGGTGACGACGGGTTTTGGCGAGTGGACGGATGAAGCACGCCAGTTTTGCGCGGGCTGAATGAAGCGTTGATGCGCATCTTTGCAGAACCAGATCAGGGGCAGACGTGATGGCGGGAAAGATGGGGCTGTTGGGCCCTTACCGGCTCAGCTTCGACGGTATCGACGGAGCCGTTGCGCGTCGATCCGCAGGGGTCTACGCGTTGGGACGCATGGACCGCCTCGGCAACTTTCAGGTGAGACACATCGGCCGTTCCGACAGCGATGTGGCAAGCAAGCTGCGCGAGTGCATCGGTTCGGATGCGATGTTCAAGTTCACATTTTTCGGAACGGCGCAGGCGGCCTTCGAGAAGGAATGCGAGCTGTTTCACGACTTCAGCCCACCGGGCAATCGCATCCATCCGGGAAGATGCAAGGGCACGCGCTGGGAGTGCCCGCGCTGCAGGATCTTCAGCGAGTGAGCAGCTTCAGCACATCGTCGATTGCTGCTTGATAACCGTGATGCCAATAGGCTCGCTCGGAGCTGCCGGAGTCCAGATGCTTCTGGTCGGCGTCGGCATTTTCTGGCTGTTCCGATAGCCATTCGCGAATACGGTCGCGACGCTCTGCAAGGAGCGCAATATTTCCATCGGCGGCCATCGTTGATTGAACCTTTGACTCTTACGCTTTCACTTGCCTCCGATCATATTGAAGAGGTGTTGGCGTTGCCTCAAATCGATCGTTCAAATTTTTCGTATCTCGGTGTCGGGCGCTGCATGTAGTGTCGCGGCGTATGAATGCGATCAGCGTGTTGCGCGCTTCTTCATGGCATCGTCGATCAGTTCGTTGGCAATCATCATGCGGCGCGTGGCGATTTCACGCTCAGTCGCGGCGAGGCGATCGGGGTGATTGGCAAGCGCGAATGTGCGGCGCAGGCGCGTCAGATCCGCAACGGACATGCGTGTTGTGATGCGCAGTTCGCGGGCAACGATCTTGGGATCGATGCTGCGCGGAGGCGTAACACTGGCTGGCCGGCGTCCATCCTGATGCTGCAGGTACTCGTGGATATGATACGAAGGCGACGCGAAACGCTCCATCGTCTCGGCGTCGAATTTCGTTCCGGCAGCGCGATGCGAGGCATTGGCCCGGCGCGGGGTGCCGGTTGCGTTTTGATGCGGTTGCCAGTCCGACAAACGATTGAAGGTTGCGGCGGCGCGCTTGAAGATGGAGCGTGGGCCTTTCTCGCTGTCGCCCAGGTCGATGCCAGCGGCGCGTGAAACGCTTTCAAGTACTTCCGTGAAGGATTGAGGGCGCGAAGCGCAGCTCAGAAAAACTCGCATTCGTCACCCCCCGCGTGCACCTTGCGAGGCTGCGATGGTTGTTTCAGGCGTTCGCACAGGGAAGCCAGCAGGACGACATCGCATGCTGCGCGGGTGTCGATCTGCCATGAGGGGGGAGCTGATTCGGCCACCGTTTTCAGGAAATCGGCGAGCCCCGCCAGATTCTGAGTGATGTGGTCGATGCCCTGCAGAACATTGAAGCACTGCGCCTGACGCAGTGAATCGCGCACGCCTGGCAGCTCAACGATGTCGTGCAGGCGCTCAACATCGGTGGCGAGAAAATTCAATTCATCGCTGACAACGCTCAATAGCGTTGGGATGGAGGTTGGCTCGCTTGGCGCGGTGTTCTCGTTTTTCATTTTACTCACACACAGGGCCAACTTGCGGCCCGCCTTTCAGAACAGCTCCAGATCGCCATCGGGCATCGGCGGAGCAACAGGTGCAGGACGCGGCGCCAATGGAACGGTATCGCCAGCAAAGTTTTGCCGTGCGCGCCCGCTGACGGGCCAATATTCAAGGCGGCGGCCGCTTGAGCCACCGAGGCTCTTGCCGACTAGGCTAATGCCTTCAGTCTTCAAAAAGCGTTGCGCAAATTCGGCATTCATTGCGCCAATGTCGGAGCTTTTGAATATCGTACGCGCCCCGCCGAACAACTTGGCTTCGAGCCGGTTGCGCTGCGCCCCTCGCACCATCAGGCCGTTTACGAGCAGCTCCATAAGATGCACCCCGTACCGCTCGGCATCGCGTGATTGCAGCCGATCGGCATCGCCAGGCAGAAGAAAGTGGTTCATGCCTCCGATGCGCGCCACGGGATCGCGCACGCAGGCAGCCACGCAAGAACCTAGCACCGTCGTCAGGACGAGATTGGGATCGTCCGAGACGTGGTACTGGCCTTCCATAACGTGCTTGCGAGCGCAGAGCGTGTTCGTCATGACAGCTTTCCGACCACTGCCTCAAGGGCGCCTTTCAGTGCTGGAACGGTGAACGGCTTGGTCAGGTAGTTATTGATGCCGTACTGAATGGCTTTCTGGACAAGCTCCTTGTCGCCCTTGCCGGTCAGCATGATGAAAGGCGTCTTCTGGATCGGTCCGTGCTGGCGGATCGCACGCAGCAGACCGAGCCCATCAAGCTTCGGCATGTTGAAGTCGGAAATGACCAGATGCGTCTGCTGGGTCATGACGTGCTTCAGGCCCTGCTCGCCATCGGATGCGAACGAGATGTTCTTGATGCCGATTTCCTGCAAACCGTCACGCACCAGCATGCGGCTTGTAGTCGTGTCATCGACGATGAGGATCTTCAGTTGGTCTGCGAGTGACATTTTTAGTTCTCCCTACCTTGGCGACCGCGCAGGTTGGTCATGACGAGAGCTGCGTTTGCGATGCGATCTAGGGGTAACTGGCGTTCGACGGCACCGATTTCGAAAGCCGCGCGGGGCATGCCATAGATGAGACTTGAAGCCTCATCCTGGCCGATGGTTCGTGCTCCGGCGTCGCGCATTTCAAGCAGGCCCTGGGCACCATCACGCCCCATGCCGGTGAGAATGATGCCTATGGCATCGCTCTTGACGGTCTGCGCAACGGATTTGAACAGCACGTCCGCAGATGGCGAGTGACCATTCACCGGCCCACCGCCCACAAGATGGCAGCGCAACCCGGACCGATCCTGCAATTCGAGATGCTTCGGGCCGCCGGGCGCGATGTACGCATGCCCGACTTCAACCGGCATGCCGTCCTTTGCCTCGACAACTTTAGGCGCGTAAAGACGATCCAGACGGGTGGCGAGACTGGCGGTGAAATCCGGCGGCATGTGCTGCACGATCATGATCGGCGGGCAGTTCTCAGGCAGCTGCGCAATGAGTGTCGAAAGCGCTTCGACGCCGCCTGTGGACGAACCGATGGCAATGACGCGCCCATCCGGCTCATAGGATGCCAGCATCGGACGGCGACGCTCACCAGTCGCGGAGGACTTGCTTTCTGCTGCCGCGCCAGCCGCACGCGGACGCACGCGTACACCTGCGGCTGCTTTCACCTTGCCGGGAAGTTCTGCGAACGGCTGCACATCGCCTGGCTGCGGTTTGGCGATGCAATCCACAGCGCCAATCTGCATGGCTTCGATGGCTGTTTCGGTTCCTGCTCCGGTCAGGTTGGAAACCATGATGACCGGCATCGGACGCAGGCGAACGATCTTCTCCAGAAACTCCAGGCCGTTCATGCCCGGCATTTCGACGTCGAGCGTAATGACATCAGGGTTATGCGCCTTGATCGCGTCGCGCGCGGTCATGGGATTGCTGGCAGTACCTACGACTTCGATCTCGGGATCACGTCGCAGGGCGAGCGAGATAAGGCCACGCATGGTGGCGGAATCATCGACAACGAGAACGCGGACGGGGCTCATGGCGTGGCGGCCTCCGCAAGACGATACGTTGTGATGGCTTCATTTACGTAATAGGGCGCGGCTTCGCCGAAGAGACGCTCGGAGTGGCCGATATAAAGGTAGGCGCCCGGCGCAAGCAGCGGCACGAAGCGGCACCAGATATCGACCTGCGTATCTTCCTTGAAATAGATGAGCGCGTTGCGGCAGAAGATGGCGTCGAACGGCCCGCGCATCGGCCATTGTCCGATGAGGTTCAGCTTCTTGAAGGTAACGATCTTGCGCAGCTCCGGCCCTGCGCTCCACGCGCGGTTGCCTGTTGCGTCAGTGGTGGGGCTGAACCAGCGATGGCGCGCCTCCTTTGGCACCGACGCCATGGCGGAGTCGCTGTAGATGCCCGTGTCGCCTTTGTGCAGCACGTTCGGATCGATATCCGTCGCCAGCACGCGCACGTTGTGAGACGCCGCATCGGGCATGGCCGCAAGGATCGAAAGCGCGATCGAGTAAGGCTCTTCACCACTGGAACACGCGGCCGACCAGATGCGCAACGGCTTGCCGGCGCGCACCGATTTGACGAGGTTCGGCAGGACCTGCGTTCTCAGGTGTTCGAAGTGATGCGGTTCGCGGAAGAAGCGCGTGACGTTGGTGGTGAGAGCAGCCACCATCTGCTGGCGCTCCTCGCGGCCTTCGTCGCGTGACAGCAGCGCGCAGTAATTGCGGAAGCTCTCAAGCTGCAGCGTGCGCAGACGCTTGGCGAGCCGCGAATAGACAAGGCTGGCCTTCGAGTCACCGAGGTCGATGCCCGCGTCATTGTAGGCGATGTCCGCAATCTGGCGGTAATCGTCCTGCGTGAACGCGAACTCACCATCGATCAGACTGGCTTCACGACGCAAGGATGTGCGTGCCAATGCCGGCTTCATGCCGCTTCTCCGTCCTCGCGCTCAGGCAGCACGTTCTCAACCGAAAGGATGCTGATCATCCGTCCGTCCATTCCGAGCAGGCCGCATACAAAATGCTTGGCCATGTCCGAAGCGACATCCGGCGGCGGCAGCATTTCGGCATCCGTAACGGTGAGAATGTCGGATACCGCATCGACAAGCAGGCCGACGACCTGACTGCGCACCTTGACGACGATGATGACGTGCCGGCCCATGGCGTCGACAGGCGGGAAGCCAAGCCGTACGGCCAGATCGATGATGGGCAGAACGGCGCCGCGAAGATTGATGACGCCGCGAACGTAGGACTGCGAGTGCGGCAGTACCGTTGCCGGCGTCCAGCCGCGGATTTCACGCACCGCCATGACGTCGATGCAGAACTCCTGCTGACCGACGGCGAACGCGATGAGTTCGCGAGCAGGGCCGGTGTGCTTTTCCTGGACAAGAGCAGCGCTGAAAGCGTTCATAGGACTAACCTGCAAGGGCAAAGGCGGTTTCTGAAGTGCTGGCTCCCGAGCGGGAAGCAGCGACGATTGCATCGACGTCAAGGATCAGTGCCACACGACCATCGCCAAGAATGGTTGCGGCGGCGACGCCTGGAACGCGGCCGTAGTTTTCTTCAAGGCTTTTGATGACGATCTGGCGTTGCCCTTGAATGGCGTCGACCATCAGCGCGCTGTGAGCGCCGCCATCGGATTCCACCAGCAACGCAACGCCAGCGCCTGGATCAGCGGGTTGGCTGCGGTAGCCAAGCTCGCGGCCGACGTCGATCAGCGGCAGGAAGTTGTTGCGCATCGAGATGACGCGAGAGTCGCCGCCGAAGCCGTGGATGTCGCCCGCCTTCGGTTTCAGTGTCTCGACGATGGAGGTCAGCGGAACGACAAGCGTCTGCTCCGCTACCGTTACAACCATTCCGTACAGCACCGCCAGCGTTAGCGGCAGGCTGAGCGTGAAGGTTGATCCTTCGCCGGGGCGCGATGTTATCGATACGCGACCGCCGAGTGCCTGAATGGACTTCTTGACGACGTCCATGCCGACACCGCGTCCGGAAATGTCCGATACGGTTGATGCGGTCGAGAAGCCCGGCAGGAAGATGAGGTTGTCGACTTCCTCATCGGTGAGCTGCGCGTTGGGCTGAATGAGGCCCTTCTCTTCCGCGATCGCGCGCACGCGCTGGCGGTTGATGCCCGCACCGTCGTCGGCGATGTCGATGACGATACGCCCGGAGCGATGGCTGGCGGAAAGACGGACCAGACCTTCTTCGCGTTTGCCCGCGGCAAGGCGCTTGTCTGGCGTTTCCAGACCGTGGTCGATCGCGTTGCGGATCATGTGCGTCAGCGGATCGGCCAGCCGTTCGATAACGGTCTTGTCGACCTCTGTGTCTTCGCCTTCCGTGACCAGGCGCACCTTCTTGCCGGTGATGGCGGCCACTTCGCGCACGAGGCGCGGCATGCGCTGGAACACCGATTTCACCGGCTGCGCGCGGATGGCCATCACGCCTTCCTGAATGTCGTGCGTAAGCTGCTCGAATTCATCAAGGCCGGTTGCAAATTCAGAGTCGCGGGCCAGACCGGCGTCGGTCAGGCGCTGGGAAAGCATCGCCTGATTGATCACGAGTTCGCCGACGAGGTTCATCAGGCGATCGACGCGGTCTAGGTCAACGCGAATGGTTTGGTTCGTCGACGGTGCATCCGAGCCAGCGGCCTTTTCAGCCTTGGCGGGAGCTGGTGCCTTCGCTGCTTCCGGCGTCGGCTTGGCAGCTTCAGCTTCGATGTTCGCCACGACGATGGCTGCTACAGCTGCGTTGTCAACCGATGCGCTGCCGCCTGCATGGGCGATGTCGGTGTCAGATACTGCTGGAGATGCACTCTCGGTGGCGGTGTCGGTGAATTCACCGCGCACGCGGGCCAGTAGCGCGGCGATATCATCATCGACGCCAACGGGCTCATCGTTGCCGCTTGCGAGATCGCCGGTTGTGATTTCCAGATCGCAGTCACCATCGACAAATTCGAAGATCGCGCGCACGTCGTCTTCTTCGTGTGTCGTCGCCAGCGTGATCGTCCAGGCGAGGTAAGATCCCTCGGCTTCGAGCTCTTCCAGCGTCGGGATCGTGCTTGTGTCGCAAACGATCTGCGCATCGCCGAGACGCGAAAGCTCACGCAGCAGAACCACAGGTTCGTTGGCGTTGGTGTAGAGGCTGGGATGAGGCCGGAAGGTGATGGTGTAGGTGGTTGCGTCAGGCTCTGCTTCGGCTTCAACGGAGGCGGTATCGACGACAGCGATGTCATCAAACACCGGGAAATCCATCGCGACCGGCGTGAACCCGAAATCTTCAAAGCTGACTTCTTCTTCCGGCTCGGCGTTGGCGCCAATCGGCGCACCAGACAGCGCGGCCAGCTCGTCGGCTGCAGTGTGAATGCGTTCTTCATTCACGTTGCCGCCATCCCGTGCAACGCGCACGAGGTCGGCCAGAACGTCAGCCGCTCGCAGCAAAGTTTCCGTCACCGGCGATGCTGTGCTCAGACGGCCTTTGCGCACTTCATCGAGAACGGTCTCGAAGACGTGTGCGAAGCGCACCAGATCCTCAAGAGCGAAAGCACCGGCGCCGCCCTTGATTGAGTGCACCGCACGGAAAACGGCGTTGACGATCTCAGGATCTTCGCTGCCGCCCTCGATTTCGAGCAGTCCCGATTCCAGTTCGGCGAGCTGTTCCTCGCATTCCTGGAAGAATATTTGTCGAAGCGAATCCATATCGCTGCTGCCTCGAAGTCAGAAGTTTATCAGGCCGAAACGCGACGGATGGCGTCGACGAGCTTGATCGGATGGAAAGGCTTCACGATCCAGCCCGTGGCACCTGCACTGCGTGCGCGGCTCTTTTTCTCGGCATCACTCTCAGTGGTGAGCACGAGAATGGGAACGGCACGATGTGTTGAGTCACGGCGCACATGTTCGATGAAGCCGAAGCCATCCAGACGCGGCATGTTGATGTCGGTGATGATGACATCGGCCTGACGGTCCTTCAGAACCTCCAGCCCCATCATGCCGTCTTCCGCCTGCAGCACGTTGAAACCCGCTTCCTGCAATGCAAGCAGCAGCATTTCACGCATGGTGCGGGAATCATCGACGGTGAGAATTGTTTTCGTCATCAAACCGGCTCCCCTACTGCCAGGTCGTCTTCAAGTCGGAGTCCTAGAAGGTGTGACCCTTCCAGGAATTCTTCGGTCGGTTTTTCCAGGCTCAGTTGCTTGCCGTCGGTCTTCCAGGTGGTGGCAGCGGCAAGCAGAACCTGCATGCACTGCGCACCAACCCGGCGAACCTGGCTGGCGTCGATGGTAAGATCGGCGCCACGGCGAGTGATGAAGGACTGGGCTAGAGGGGCTGCTGCCGTCAGATCGAGAACTTCTGGGAGCTGCAGCCGCTTCTTGGCTGTCCTTCTCGTTCCAGTTCTAGAACTCTTCCCAGTCCTGCTCATTGGCAATGGCCTCCAGCTTGCGCACGGCTGCGGGGACGCCGCGAACCGAAACAGTCTTCAGTGCTGTGTGGGTCTTCTGAGCCGGGCGGGAATCCCGTGCAGGCCGATCCATATTGAGATCCTGCCCCGTCTCGAAGCGGCCAACGAGGTCCATCAGCTTTTCGATCTCACGCGATAGACCGTGGCTGGCGGCAGTTGTTTCTTCGACGATGGCAGCGTTCTGCTGGGTGACCTGATCCATCTGGCCGACGCCAGTGTTGATCTCCTGGAGGCCAACAGCCTGCTCCTTGGCACCGGCCGCGATTTCGGAGACGATCGTGTTGATCTCCGTAACCTCGGTCATGATGCGTTCGAGCGCCTGACCCATCTGGCCGACGAGGTCCACACCCTGCTCGACCTGCTTGGTCGAAGCGGAGATGAGGCCCTTGATCTCCTTGGCAGCTTCAGCGGAGCGCTGTGCCAGAGCTCGCACTTCCGATGCAACGACCGCAAATCCGCGTCCAGCTTCACCGGCACGGGCAGCTTCAACGCCCGCGTTCAGTGCGAGAAGATTGGTCTGGAACGCAATCTCGTCGATGACGCCGATGATGTGGCTGATCTGCTGCGAAGAACGCTCGATGTCGCCCATGGACGAGATCGCCTTGCGAACGACTTCATCGCTCTTCTCGGCGTCCGACTTGGCGGAAGCCACCACTTCACGAGCGTGACCTGCGCCTTCAGCCGTCTTGTTCACCGTTGCAGTGATCTGGTCGAGAGCTGCAGCGGTCTCTTCAAGGCTGGCAGCCTGCTGAGCCGTGCGGCGCGACTGATCGTCGGCAGCGGTAGAGATTTCGTTGGTGGCAAAGCGGATCGCCTGAGTGCTGGATGCAATCGTGAGGACTGCTTCCTGCAGGCTGGATGCCGTCGTGTTGAAGTCGTGACGGATCTTCTCGTAGTCCTCAGTGAAGGGCGTGTTGAGACGGAAGGTCAGGTCACCCTTAGAGAGGCGCTCAAGCGCATTCGAGAAGTCGCGCATGAACGTGTTGTGCGCGTCCACATAGAACTGGCTCTCTGCTTCCTGCTTTACGCGCGCTTCTTCGGCGGCGGCGGCAGCGGCAGCGGTTTCATCCTCAAGACGCTTCTTTTCGATCGCAGCGCGCTTGAAGCTTTCCACCGCCGTGGCCATCAGGCCGATTTCGTCGGTGCGGTTCAGCTCAGGAACCTGAACATTGTTGTTGCCAGCTGCGAGGCCGGTGACGGCGCCGGTGATCTGACCGATCGGATGCGCAATCATGCGCGACATCCACCAGCCAGACACAAGGGCCATGGCGATAGCAAGCAGGCTGCCGATCATCTGAGTGGCGCGCGAATAATAAAGTGCTTCGCTGAGGTTCGCCTGGGCGTTGTCGAGCCACACATTGGCATCGTTCTTCGCTGCTTCCGCAGAGGCACGCGCACTAGCGAACGCTGAAATGGCGCTGCTGTTTGTGTAGTCGCCCATGCTTGCCTGACGGCGCCAGCTGGCAACATTCTTGTCCATCGCATCGATGTCGGCCGCGATGGCTGCATGTGCCGGATTTTGAGCGATGATGTTGCGCGCAGAGGTCAACTGTTCGCTGAAGCGCTGGCTGGCGACCTGCATTGCAGACGAGCCGGCATTGTCCATGATGGCCTGTTGCTCATCATAGATAGCGGCAGTTGCCGAAACGAGGTGCTTGCTAAGGCTTGAGGCCGAAGTCACTTCCTCGTTGGCGCGTTCGATGGAAAGGAGGGTGAAAAAGAATGCGGTCCCCGTGACGGCAAATGCGACGAGAACACACATCAGCCCCACCGCCAGTTTGCGGGAGACTTTCAAATTGGCGAGCACCATGTGCGGGCGGCCCCTTGTTCGCGGATTAGCGGACAACATACCGGGCTCGCACCGGCATAACGGGGGTGGCATCATGCCAATTGATGGCGCCAGCAGCGCTGATCAATCCGTCATGTGTTGGACTATAGGATGCTAATGCTAACAATGAATTATCCCGTCATGCTTAGACAGATAATCAAGCTTGATTGGCGTGCAGATGAATAAATTCAAAGCGCAAACGATTGTGGGGGGGCGCGCTGCAATGCGGGATAATTCAAAGGATAATGAAAGCGGCCTGCGCAAAAAAAAGCGCGCAGAAAGAACGCCCGTTTGATGCGGGCGGACCTTCTGCGCGCTGAGTGTGGGAGGACTTTCGTCCATCCTTTGGCGTCGGCAGTGATTAAGTCGGCAGTGATTAAGATGTGTTAGCGGTTGTGTGCGCAGTCGTTGAAGAGGCGCCACATATCGGGCGTGCCAGCTTCGATTGCGCGTGCGTAAAGATAGTTGCAGTCGTTGGGGAGGCGCGAGCCAGTATTGTTCGGCGGCGTTTGCAGGAGGTCGTTGTAATCCATGCTGATGAACGGCACCGCGCCCATCGCATAGGGATTGCGGCGACCGGGAACCGGTCCATAACCGGGGCCGCCGGGGCGATATCCGCGCTCAACACCACCCGGGCCGACCGGACCATAGCCACCGCCGCCCGGACGCGGTTCGAACCCGCCGGCATGGGGGCCATTGAAGCCGCCGCTAAAACCGCCGTGTCCGCCACCGAAGCCACCGCCGCCACGGGCTTCGGCCGTCATTGTAAGTGCCGCAACAGCAAGCGCCGCACCGCAACAGGCCGACAGCGCAGTGTGAATTTTCGCCATGGCATTCCCTCCCGAAGTCAGATGTCGGCTAACGTGCCGAGGCTGTATGACTACAGTCGCTGAAAGCCATGAAGCTTCGATAAAATCGATTGTTCGCGGTATCTGGCGCAAAGTTAGATTGTGTTAATTGATGGCTTTTGCGGTCAATCATTTGCGAAAGAAAATGCCGTATTTTCAATGGGCTTGCCAAGCAGATGTCGGCGCAGCTGATTTGTACGCATGCGGATTTTTTTGATTTGATGGTGCCGCGTGTCGCTGTGCGGAGCGGCGCTGTTCAGCTGCGATGATAGGGGTGACCGGCCAGAATGGTCGCGACACGATAAATCTGCTCAACCAAGACGGCCCGCGCCAGGCCGTGTGGCAAGGTCATAGGTCCGAGTGAGAGCTTCAGGGCGGCGCCGGTGAGGGTTTCACTGCCGTGTCCGTCTGGTCCGCCAATCAGGAATGCCAGCGTTTTACAGCCGCCATCGCGCTGCTGCCCAATCCAGTCAGCGAACGCTTCGCTGGATAGCGTTTTGCCGTGCTCATCGAGGACGACGCGGGGTGTGGATGCTCCGGCGACTTTCAGCAGTCGGGTGGCTTCGTCCGCTTTGCGCGCGTCAGCCGAGGCGGCGCGGCTTTCGTTCAATTCGTGGATGGTCAGGGGGCCGAGGCCGAGCGGTCGTCCGGTCGGATCGAAGCGCTTCGCATACCGCTCGACGAGCTCGCGTTCAGCATCTTTCAGCCGCCCAACGGCGGCAACGGTCAGTCGCATAGGTGAGGGCCTGCTGAAACAGGTAAAGGGCCGGACGGGAACAACCGCTGCCGCGGCTGCCGAGACACGCTAGTCGCTGCTGCTATCGCCGCGTGGGCCGACAGCGGCCGAAGTAGACGCAACTGTTATTGTTGCGGATCCGGTAATGTCGCACGAAACAAAAAAGGGGCGTTTCCGCCCCTTGTCGCATCAGTGCGCCGTTTTCGGCTCTTCTGGCCGTTCGGCTGACCACATTTTTTCCAGGTTGTAGAACTCGCGTACTTCCTGACGGAAGATGTGGATGATGATGTCACCGGTATCGACCAGAACCCAATCGCTGGTTTGACGCCCTTCGGTGCGCACGCTAGCGCTGCCACTTTCCTTCAGCTTGCGAGAAAGCTGTTCGGAAATGGCGTTAACATGGCGGTCTGACCCGCCAGTAGCGACGACCATAAAATCACCGATTGAAGACTTCCCTGCCAGATCGATCGTAACGATGTTCTCGGCTTTGGCTTCATCGAGCCAAAAAACGATCTGTTTCAGCAGGTCTGCCGCATCCCGCTCTTCAGCGAGGGGATCGGCATGAGGCGGGCCACTGTGGGCTCCCTCAAGCGCGGTTCGCATCGTGTGCCAGTCATCCCTTTCTCGTGGCGCTCCAACCGGGAGCTTGCGCTACGGAGCGCTACTGAACTTCACAGATAGTGCGCCGTATCCGCTCTTCAACGGCTAGCATCAGCCAGCCGCTGGTGTGGAGCATACGGTGCGATCTGCGGTTTCAGCAATAGTTAATGGTTATAAAGGTTCTGAGACGGTTAGGGTCAGTTGGCTGAAAACGTTTTTAATTCATGGCGTTGCGTCATCAGAAGGGGTGCGCAGCGAGGTTGAGGACAGCTCCGAAAGGCGCGTCGTCAGGAAGGCCCAGGCCGGCGGATCTGCCATCGGCAGCAGTGAGGCGCGGGATTCGGGCAGGCGAGAACGGGCAAGTGCACGGGCGGCGGGAGAGGCGAGCGCCGCGTGCCGCCAGCCCGGCCGGTCCACGATCGCCATCGGCACCAGATTTGCGATGCCGCGCCAGTTCTGCCAGCGGTTGAAGCCGACCAGATTGTCAGCGCCCATAATCCAGACGAAGCGTACGCCCGGCATGTGCTGCTTGAGATAGCGCAGGGTGCTGAACGTGTAGCGCGAGGAAAGACCTTGCTCGAAGTCCGTGACGACGATGCGAGGGTCATTGCGGGTGAGGCTGCGGCTGGCGGTTATGCGCTGCTCCAGCGGTGGCAGGCCGTCGTTATGTTTCAGCGGATTGCCCGGCGTCACCATCCACCACAGGCGATTGAGCTGCAGTCTGCGCAGGGCGGTCTCAGCGCACGCCAGATGGCCTTCATGGGGTGGATTGAACGTGCCGCCCATCAGCCCGATGCGCTCACCGGCAAAGGCAAGCGGGGGGACGATGGCGCGATTGGTTGCGTGCGGTGCTGGATACGACATTCAGGCAGGCTGGGCTTTTTGGAGGTTGGGTCGCGCGGCGGCGTTTCGGCCAGCGAAGACTTGCTGCTGCCCGAACAGTGTAGCCGATCTGTTGGATGGCGTCGGATATTTGTTGGATAGATCCGACGCGCCAGGCCAACACGCCATCGTTCCAAACTGTCGCTAATTGAGCGGGTTTTTATGCTTCGCCTTGAGGCGGCGGCATGCGCGCATTCGCCATGCAACTTCGGTAACGGCCCGGTGACGATTGCTCTGTCATTGCTTTTGCTGCGCACGCATTGCGCTGCGCGACCGGGAGGAAAGTAATGCGCAGGCGCCAGTTCCTGAGTTCGGCGGTGGGTGCGGCCGCTATTGCAGCGCTTTCTGACACGGGCGCGTCTGCGGCGTCGGTTGTTGGCAGTGCCGGCGGTGGTGCGATTCCACACGTGCTGGCGCCATTTCTGGCGCTTCCCGGAATTAAGGGCGCGCAGATCGATGTGGATCATGCCGACCAGCCATGGCGTGCATCATATAACGCGAATACGGAGCTGTTTTGCGGCAGCTGCTTCAAGACCTTCGTGCTTGCTGCATATCTGCAGGAGCTGGAAGCAGGCAAGCAGGATGAATCTGAACAGCTTGCCATTGATGACAGCAATCGCACGCTGAGCGGCCCTGTCTATGAGCATGTCTCAGGAACTATCGCGGCACGATATGTTCTGGAGGCGATGATCGCGCACAGCGACAACACCGCGACGGATGCCATCATGAATCGCGTCGGCGTTGAGCGCGTGCGCAAATTCATAACGGACGCGGGGCTGAAGGATGTGCGCATCCCGGATTCAACGCGGAAATTTTTCTCGTATCTCACAGGCGCGCAGCCGAGTGTCGATCTGGGCTGGAAGGCGTTGAGCGAAATCGTTCAAAACGAGAAGGCCGACACCTCGAAATATCGTCCGGCGTTGAATAACGTTTCGACGATGGCGACGCCAGCTTCGCAACTGGTCGATTACTATAAGCGCGTTTTAAGCGGTGCGTTTTTCAAGCAGCCGGAAACGCTGGCCGAATTCCGACGAATATCAGCAATGGCCGATGGCATCGTTGCCTCCGTGCCTGCGGGAACGGCGGCGTATGGCAAGGGTGGTTCCATTGACTGGAACGGCTTCCACTGCATGGCCATCGGCGGCCAGATGATTGTGCGCGCGGTGCCCGTGACGTTCTCGTTTATTGTGAACTGGAACGACGCCGACGGGCCGCAGAGCGAAACCGTTGCCGCATACGTCAAAAGCGTTGCAAGCGTGCTGACGAAGGTTCACGACAAAATCACACAGGCGCAAAGCTGAAATGAAAAAGAAACGCGCACGGCGATCGGTCATGGGAATGCTGGCTTCAATGCTGCTGGCAGTGCCGGTGATGGCGGAGCCGAAACTTGATGGCGAAGAGGAAGTGAACGCAACGCTGACGCAATGGACGCGTGACTTCAATGCGGGCAAGGCGGACGCTGTGTGCGATCTGTTCTCGCCCGATTTGAAATATGATTTTCGCGGCTATCCGGAGCGGGACTACGCGGACATATGCGACCGGCTCAAGCGGTCGCTGTCAGACAGCAGTCGTCGATATTCATATGGTTTGAACATCCGCGAAGTGATCGTTGAAGGCGACATGGCGGTGGTGCGGCTGACGTGGACGCTGACCGTGACGCTGCCGAACGGGCAGACGGTGACGTCGGTGGAGCCAGGCATGGATGTGATGCGCAAGGGGGCTGACGGTAAATGGAAAATCGTTCGCTACATCGCCTATGAGGCGCCTGGGCGCGTAACAAGCGACGAGTAAAAGAAACGAATGGCGCCTGAACGCGTTGTGACTGTTGGTAGTTCAGTTCAGGAGTAGTCAGATGAAGTCAGGATTTAGCACGCTGGCAGTGCTTGCCCTTATTGCAGCGCCTGCATTTGCGCAGGACGCACCGTCCCAGACAACCCAGCCTTCGGGCACGCCTTCTGATCGGATGGCGCCGCCACCGTCGACAACGCCATCGGCTTCTGATCCGGGCGCGGCCACATCTCCTTCCACGCCGTCTACTTCAATGGGATCGCAAGCAGCGGCTCCGGCATCGGGTATGCATGAAGCTGAAAACGATGACATGATCGTGCCGCAGCTCAACGCGTCGGTTGATGATGTCGAAGACATGGACATCTACGACAGCACCGGCCGCAAGATTGCAGAGGTTGAAGCTGTCGTTATCGATGGAACGGGTACGGTGCGCGGGCTCGTGATCGAGCATGGCGGCCTGCTGGGCATCGGCAGCCGCGAGGCCATACTTGAAATCGGCGATGTGCAGCTGAAGGACGGCCGGCTCGTCATCAATATGACAGAAGAGCAATTGCCGTCGCTGCCTGAGTGGCGGAAGTAACGGCTGCATGGCCTGAATGCAAAACGCGCGACGGGAGACCGCCGCGCGTTTTTTTGTGTCTGTTCTTCTGGAGCTTCGGCGCGTCACATGTCGAGCACGACGCGATAGCGTGCCTTGCCGGCGACCAGATGCTCGATGGCATCGTTTACACGCGCGATCGGAAAATGCTCCGTCTGCGGCAGAATGTTGTGACGCGCCGCGAATTCCAGCATGTCCGTGATGGTCACCGGAGCGCCCGTTGGTGAGCCGGAAATGCTCTTCTGCTGGAAGATAAGGTCGAATGCCAGCACCGGGATCGGCTTCAGCACCGCACCGACAACATGCAGGCGCCCCTTGGGCCCGAGCGTTGCGAGCATGGCGCGCCAATCCAGTGGCACGTTGACGGTGACGATCAGCAGATCCAGCTTGCCGGTCAGGCTTTTCAGATCGTCGGCGTTGCGCGTGTTGACGACGTTATGAGCGCCGAAGCCGCGCGCTTCATCGGCCTTGGAATCCGTTGACGTGAAGGCCGTGACCTCACACCCCCAGGCGTTGGCGAATTTTACGGCAAGATGACCGAGCCCGCCGATGCCGACTACGCCAACGTGCGATGTGGGCTTGATGTCGAATTCGGACAGCGGCGAGAACACGGTAATGCCACCGCACATCAACGGTCCGGCATCGGCAGCGGAGAGCCCATCGGGAATTTTGATGACCCATGGCCACTGCGCGCGCACGCGATCGGCAAAGCCGCCATGGCGACCGACAATGGTGGCCACGACTTCGGAGCAGAGGTGTTGATCGCCATCGAGGCACGGGTGGCAGTGCAGACAGCTTTGCGCGCTCCAGCCAAGGCCGACGCGATCGCCAATCTTGACGCCCTTTGCCTGCGGTCCGAGGGCTACGACGCGGCCGATGACTTCGTGTCCGGGCACGACCGGAAATGAAGTGATGCCCCACTCATTGTTGATGACCGAAAGATCGGAATGGCACAGACCGCAGTGCTCAACCGCGATCTCCACCTCTTCGGCGCCGATGGGGCCGGGATCGTAGCTGAAGGGCTCTAGCTTCTGCTTTGCGGCCGTTGCGGCCCATGCGTTGATCATGGCGTGCCTCGGGTTTGCTTCGATGATGAGACGGGTGGTGGTGACGGTGGAATGGTCAGCGGTGACGACGCCGTGAGGTTGCGCGATCCCATGCGCGCTGCTGGGATGGCGTACACCACGGGTTACCATAGTAGCCAAAGCGGCCGTTGATGCGCGTGCAGTCCTCCACGGCTGGCGTGTGAATGCGCGCGCCCATTTGGGGGCGTGCACCGGCGCTGATGGTAAGCGCGGGGCCAATAATCAGCGCAGCAACTACGAGACTCAAAGAACGCAGCATTGCACATTGTTCCTTTTGTATTGGTCTTGCCAATGGCCTTCGGTTCGCAGCGCTGAGTGCCTGACGCGTTTATGAAGGACGCGTCTGGCCGTTGCCTATCACCACGTATTTGAAACTTGTGAGCTGCTCAACGCCGACCGGGCCGCGTGCATGCATCTTGCCGGTGGCGATGCCGATTTCACCGCCAAAACCAAACTCACCGCCGTCAGCGAATTGCGTTGAAGCGTTGTGCACGACAATGGCGGAATCCACTTCACGCTGGAAACGAGCTGCGGTGTCGGCGTCGTTGGTGACGATGGCGTCGGTGTGCTGTGTGCTGTAACGGGCGATATGCGCCAGCGCGCCATCGATGCCGTCAACCTCACGCGCGGAGATGATAGCGTCGAGGTATTCGGTGGACCAGTCAGCATCGGCGGCGGGCTTGACGCGGGCGTCGGCCTGCTGTGTTGCGCTGTCGCCGCGCACTTCGCAGCCTGCATCCAGCAGCGCCTTCACCAGCGTAGGCATGAACGCGGCGGGTGCGCCGCTGTCGACCAGCAGCGTTTCGGTGGCGCCGCAAACGCCGGTACGCCGCATCTTGGCGTTGAGCACGATGTCGACCGCCATCGCCAGATTGGCGTTGCGATCAACGTAAGTGTGACACAGGCCTTCCAGATGCGCGAACACCGGCACGCGCGCTTCATTCTGCACGCGCTCGACAAGGCTTTTGCCACCGCGCGGAACGATGACGTCCACGGTGCCGTTGAGGCCGGTCAGCATCATGCCGACAGCGGCGCGATCGGGCGTGGGCACCAGCGAGATGGCCGCTTCGGGCAGGCCAGCTGCCTTGAGGCCAGCAACCAGCGCCGCATGGATGACGCGCGAGGAATGGATGCTCTCCGAACCGCCGCGCAGAATGGCAGCGTTGCCGGCCTTGAGCGCCAGCGCACCGGCATCAGCGGTTACGTTCGGACGGCTCTCGTAAATGATGCCGATGACGCCAAGCGGCACGCGCACGCGCTGGAAGCGCAGGCCATTGGGGCGCTGCCATTCGGCCAGCACGGTGCCAATCGGATCGGCCAGCTTGGCGATCTCGGCGACGCCGTCGGCCATGGCGTTGATGCGCTTTTCGTTCAGCAGTAGGCGGTCGATGAAGGATTCCGGGCGGCCAGCAGCGCGCGCGGCTTCAATGTCCTTCACGTTGGCGGCAAGGATTTCCGGCGTGGCGGCGCGCAGCGCTTCTGCGGCGGCGATTAGGGCGTTGTTCTTCGCTTCCGGGCTGGCGAGAGACAGCAGGTGCGCGGCAGCGCGGGCGCGGCGCCCCAGCTCCAGCATCGCGTCTTCAGTGGCAGTATCCATGCGCTCGGGCCTGTTCATTGTCGTGTTCAATCCGGTCTGGTGCATCCATCAGGAGCGATGCAAGGCCATGTCGTCGCGGTGGATCAGCTCATCGCAGCGCGACACCCCTAATATAGTGGCGATCTCCGCACTTTTCTTGCCGATGATCTGTTCGGCGTCCGGGCGGGCGTATGACACCAGCCCACGGCCCAGTTCGCGGCCATCGGGCGCGCGGATGATAACAGCGTCGCCGCGGTCGAAGTTGCCGTCAATTCGTACCACGCCCGCCGGAAGCAGGCTTTTGCCGGCCGCCAGCGCCTGCTCGGCACCGGCATCGACATGCACCTGGCCTTTGGGTTCGAGCTGTCCGGCGATCCAGCGCTTGCGGGCAGTTCTGGGATCGGAGTGGGCGAGGAACCACGTGCACGGCGCGCCTTCGGTGATGGAGCGCAGCGGGTTCAGCACCTTTCCGCTGGCGATGACCATGTGCGTGCCAGCGCCGAGGGCGATCTTGCCAGCCTCGACCTTGGTGCGCATGCCGCCCTTTGAAAGCTCGGTGCCGGCATCGCCTGCCATGGCCTCGATGTCGGCGGTGATGGCGGTGACAACATCCAGCCGCACTGCGTTCGCGTTCTGCTGTGGCGGGGCGGTGTAAAGGCCGTCGATGTCCGACAGCAGCACGAGGCAATCGGCGGACACCATCGATGCCACGCGCGCTGACAGGCGATCATTGTCGCCATAGCGGATCTCAGTGGTGGCGACGGTGTCGTTTTCGTTCACCACCGGCAGCGCCTTCAGCTCCAGCAGCGTTTCGATGGTGCGGCGTGCGTTCAGATAACGGCGGCGCTCTTCGGTGTCGCCCAGCGTGAGCAGGATTTGCGCGGCGATCAATCCGCGCGCGCGCGCCATGTCCTGATAGGCATGCGCCAGACTGATTTGGCCCACGGCGGCGGCGGCCTGACTCTGTTCCAGCTCCAGCGCGCCCTTGGGCAGCTTCAGGGTGTGGCGACCCTGGGCTATGGCACCGGACGAGACCAGAACCACCTCTTTGCCCTGCGCGGTCAGCTCGGCGACGTCATCGAGCATGGATGCCAGCCATGCCGACTTCAGCGCGCCGGTGTCACGGTCGGTCAAAGCGGCTGAGCCGATCTTCACGACGATGCGGCGCGCGGCCGTCCATTCGCTGCGTACCGGGATTGCGTTGGCTTGTTCTTTGTGTGCCATGTTTTGCGCGGTCATCCGCCGTATCAGGGGTTCTGGCACGCCTGATAGCCCAGTCGGGGCCTGAGCGGTAGTCTCCGCACGTCAGATAGCCCTCTCAGCACCCTAATTGTGCCGGACCGTCGCGGTAGTCGCTGCCTGGCTCAAGACCGGAACACCGGTCAGGGACGGGTGGCCATCGGATGGCGGGCCCTGCGATAAACCGAAAATGGAGGGGCGGCCGGTGGCTGAGGTTCTGGACATCTATGAAGCCAACGCGCAGGCGTGGGACAAGGATCGCGGTCAGCCAGGCGGGCAGCTTATGGAGCGGCCGTATCTTGATCGGCTGGTCGACAGCCTCGGAGCCACAGCGCCCCACGTGCTGGATGTCGGCTGCGGGTCAGGTGATCCGATTGCGCGTTACCTGATCGAGCGCGGCTGCCGCGTGACCGGCGTCGATGGCGCCGATGCGATGGTGCAGATCTGCGCCGACAAGTTTCCGCAGATGAATTGGGTTGTCGCCGATATGCGCGCGCTTGATCTTGGCCAGCGCTTCGATGCCATCATCGCGTGGGACAGTTTCTTCCATCTGGAAGCGGATGCGCAGCGGGTAATGTTTCCGATTTTCGCGCAGCACATCGCGCCGCGCGGACTGCTGCTTTACACGTCCGGTCCGTCACATGGTGAAGCGATCGGCGAGATTTACGGCCGCTCGCTTTATCACGCCAGTCTGGCGGCCGATGAATATCGCAGCCTGCTAAGCGCGAACGGCTTCACGGTGCTGATGCATACGGAAAATGATCCGCAGTGCGGCGGCCATACGGTGTGGCTGGCGCAGGCTGCTTGAGGCGAATGTCGGCAGATGGTTGGCGGGCGGCACGCGCGTAATTCTGCGCGCGCCGCGTATTGTGTGTCAGTCCGCGGAACGGCGGACTTCAAGTGCCAGCAGGGTGAGGCTGACGCCCTGCAGCAGCAGTGCGGCGCCCACGATGGTGCCAAGCGTCCAACCCGCAGACGACGGCAGATCGAACAGGATCAGCAGGCCGGCAACGATGGAAATCACCGCCGACAGAATGAGCCAGCGGCGGCTGCCCACGTTCGTCATGCCGCCGCCCACCATCAGTGAGGTGATGCCCTGCGCCACCAGCGTCGCGGCGACGATCATGGTCAGCGAAAGCAGGCCGAGCGTCGGATAGACGAAAATCAGGATGCCGCCGAGAATGAAGATGGCGCCGCCCAGCATCTGCCAGGGTGCATGGCTCCAGTCGCCGGAGCGCAGGCCATGCATCAACTGGAACACGCCAGCAGCAACCATCGCCGCAGCGATCCAGATTTCGGTTGTGAGCGAGGCTGTCACAACACCCATCGGCGTCGTGAGAATAAGAAAGCCGAACAGCGTCAGCACGAGGCCTAAGGCCAGAAGCCAGCCCCAGCTCTGATGCAGTTTTGAGCGCAATCCGGGGGTGTTTGCCATGTCTTTGTCCTGCATTCGCGGTTGTTGGCGCGGCCCCCAAATGGCGAGCCGATGGTGACGCGGATGCAGGTGGGCGGATAAATTCGCCAACGTCCTCGGAGATCATCCGGGTCGAGGGCGATCTAACACGCGACATCCCTATTTTTTGCTAACCGATAGGGCGGCGAGCGCCTGTCTGGCCGCCGTTGCGCCGCTCCAGATCGCGCCGCTGTAACCGCCGTAGCCACCGTAGGCAGAACTGAGAAACAGACGGTCGATAGCTGTACGCGGGGTGCGCGCTGGCCCGTGCCAGATCGGCGTTGATGGCGGCAGCGGCGCGAAGCCATAGACGGCGCCTTGCGGAGCACCGAGATAGGAATTGATGGAAGCAGCGGTGTTGAATACCGACGTTTCAACGGCGCTGGCGAAACCGGGATAGGTGCGGTCGAGCGACTGGATGATGGCCTGTTTCCATGCGGCGCGCTTGGCTTCGTAACTTTCAGCATCGAGACCCTGCCAGTTGGCCATGCGATCAACGCCAATGACCGATAGCGTGTATGGCGGACCGCCGAGGCCACTGTCGATGGCGGAATAGTTTGCAATCGCCAGCGGTGGCATCGCCTCGCCCGGCATCGCAGCCAGGAGATCGGCACTGCGGCGATAATCGGCCAGCGATCGCATCCATTCCGGTAGCAACATGGTTGTGTAGGAGCCGAGGCCGAAGTGGGTGGGCGGCTGCGCCATGCCAAAGGTTGCGGTGAACAGCGAGATCGACAACGGCGAGCTGGCATACGGCGCCATGAAGCGCTCGCGTGTGCCGTTGGGCAGCATGGGTGCCATGATGGACGGCGCAATGCCGCTGACCACGATTGGCGCGCGCACCTCGACGGGATCACCGCCCTGCTTGCCCTCGTGGACAACGCCGACCGGCGCTCCGCTTTCGTCGAACAGGATCTGCGTCACTGTACGACGGAGCAGAAGCTGCCCGCCGGCGCCGCGCATGGATTTGGCGAGCGCGTTGCTGAGGCGCTGCGAGCCGCCCTGTACGAAGCGGATGCCGGTGGCGATGTTGCCGCCCTGAGCGAGCGCGAACAGAATCCACCACAGACTGTCCGGGTCATCGTGCCAAAAAAGCATGTTGGCGGCGACGGCACACTTGGCGGCTTCGTTGTCGCCCAGTGTGCGTTGAAGCTGCTGCGACAGCGACCGTCGCCAACCCGTAACCGCGGGGCCGAGATCCTTCAGCGCATCGATGGTGAGCAGAGGATCGGACAGCGCGCCTTGATGCTGGCTCAAGGTGCCGACGCTGGTGGTGATCCGCTCCATGTCGCCGAGCAGATCATTGATGCCGACGCGCAGCGAAGGGAAGCGATCGACAAGCGCAGCGCGTGCAGCGTCCATGCCCGTTGGCAGAATGAACGAGGGGCCAATCGGGCCGCCACGAACATCATAGACCGATCCGGCTCCGATCCATTGCACTTTGTCGGTGACGTCGAGCGCTGACAGCGCCGCGTGCTTGGGATCGATCGGCGAATGGGGATCAGTCGTCTCGTGCAGCGATGCTTCAATCGTCACGTCGCCGGATTTATAGGTAGAAGCAGCGCCGCCGACACCATAATTGCGCTCAATCAGCAGCGTGCTGCACCCTGCTTTCGCAAGCGTGGCGGCGGCGGTCAAACCGCCCAAACCCGCACCGATGACAATGGCGTCGTACTGATTGCCCATGCTTGGTGGTGTCCTTGCTTCAACGCCAACAGCGTCGGTCATGGCTTATTCGAGCTGGAGGTCTGAAGATAGCCTTATGGGGACGACTGCGACGCAAACGCGCGTCAACTCGCGACCGCGTTCTTGGGCGCGTGATCGGCGAGGAAAGCAGTCATTTCGTCAGCGCTGATCGGACGAGAAAACAGATAGCCCTGGAGCTGGTGACAGCCGGAATGCTGCAGCCAACGGCGCTGCTGTTCGGTTTCAACGCCTTCCGCCGTGATGGTCAGATCCAGATCGTGCCCGAGCTTGATGATTGAGGCGAGAATGACGGTGCTGTCCTGCGGAGCGCCCGCGCTTTCAATGAAGCTGCGGTCAATCTTTAATTTGTCAAATCCGAAACGGCGCAGATACGAGAGGCTTGAATAGCCGGTGCCGAAATCGTCGAGAGCCACCTTGACGCCCAGGTTTTGCAGCCCGCGCATCTGTTCGTTGGCGCGCTTTTCGTCGGCCAGAAGCACGCTCTCGGTCAATTCGATCTCAAGCCGTTGGGCTGGGAACTGAGTTTCATTGAGAACCTCACGCACAACCTCGACGACATCGCCGTGGTGGATCTGCGAGGCCGATACGTTGACGGCGATGTTGATGTGCGGCCACATTTTGCCGTCCTGCAGCGCGCTGCGCAGGACGTGTTTGCCGATTTCCTGGATCACACCGGTTTCTTCTGCCAGCGGGATGAATATTTCCGGCGACACGGGGCCGAGCGTTGGATCTGACCAACGGGCCAGTGCCTCGACGCCAAGTACGTTGAGCCCCGACGCGTCCATCAACGGCTGATAGAGGACGCTGATCGTTCCATCTGCCACCGCATCGCGCAGGGCCATCTCAAGCATGTGCCGATAGGTGGCTTCGGCATCCATCTCAGGCGTGAACGCAATCGCACGTTCAACGCCGGCCTGCTTTGATTTGTCGAGAGCGAGATTGGCCCGGCGCAGCAGTTCATCGCCGCCGCGACCATCTGTCGGGCCGATTGCATAGCCGGCGGAAGCCGTGGCGAAGACCCGCGTGCCGCCCTCCAGAATGTATGGCTCGGCAATCGCAGCGATTGCGTCGTTGGCCAGCTCAAGGGCCTGATCTGGGCCTAGACCGGGCGCAATAATCACGAAGGTTGCGCCGTCGGGACGGGCAATCAATGATTTGTCCGGCAGCAGTTTCGAAAGGCGGTGGCTGGTTGCAATCAGCACCGCATCACCGATGGCGCTGCCAAAGGCGTCGTTGATGGCCTTGAACTGATTGATGTCGATTTCCAGAACGGCAAGCGTGCTGCGGTCATTCTGGGTGTGACGCAGCATCCGAGGCAGGCGCTCGCGCAGCGCCATGCGATTGGGAAGTTGCGTCAGGCTGTCGGTGCGGGCGGCAAGCTTTGCATGCTCTTCGCTCTGAAGCAGCGTATGCGCATGGCGGCGGCCCCACGAAATCAGCAGATACGTGAGCAGGCTGATCATCACCAGCGCGAGAAGAAGCCCCGGAATCACGCGCTGGATGAATTCAGCGCTGGGCCGCTTGTTGAGCCAGTGTAGCTTTCCGACTGTTGTTCCGTCGCGGGTAAGGATGTCCTGGCTTGTCGTGTTTTCGACACCAAGTGCAGCGGCGGGCATGACGTCAGCAGAGGCGCCTTCCCATTGCATCTTCTCGTAGCCGAACGCCTTGCCCAGCTCGGCGGTGAAAATCTTATCCAGATTTTCAACGGCGACGAGCAGCACGGGAGGCTCCCCGTCCCGCATTTCAACTGCGCGCCCCTTGTCGGGCATTACAGTTGAAACAACGACTGTCGACGGTCGTCCCGCGATATTGCGGGTGTCCGCTACGGCGACGTGCTCGGCGAATTTGCCGTTGTTGAGCGTGATCTTGGTGACGATCGGGTTGTATTCCGCCATCTGTTGGGGCGCGCGTGCGGCACGCACCAGGTCATCCAGCTGACCACCAAGGTCGGCGAAGTTCAGGCTGGCCTGGGTTTCCGGATCGTAGCCGAAGATCGGAGCATCTTTTTCGTCCAGCACGTATAGGCGGTCGTAGCCCAACAGGCGGCCGAGATAACTACCGTAGAAGTTCTGCATCCAGGCCGTGTCGCGAACCTTCGTCCTTTCAAAGGCGTCCGTCCATATCGTTTGTGGACGTAATTCGCGCGCGAGGCTGTGTCCGTGCTGCGCGATTGCGTGCTGGATCGTTTCACGCTGGCGCAGCAGGGCTATGTTGTCAGCTTCCCGAGCACCGATAAGCAGCGATGCCATGACCACAGCAAGCGACGCGACCGCCAAGGCGACGATCGGAAAGGTCACGAACGCGGTACTTCGATGCGACAAGTGCTCGGTCCTGCGATGGCCCGCGGATTCCAGATTCCGGCATTATTGCCGCCGGAGTTGAACAAGCGGTAATTCTTCGCCTGGGCGGAGTTATCGCGGTGAGCGCTTTGTTAATGTGGGGCGATAAATCAACGGGCATGTTGTTGATGGTCGATGCAACCCGTTGGATTCGTCAGCCCGTTTGCTCCGATATGCAACGCTTGCCGGGCTGATGATCTGAATGCGATATTTTGCAGGGGCGGGGGCAATGCATTCGTGAGCCCCACCTCGGCAAGTCCGCTTAGGGCCGCCACGGCCCCTTCTCCGGCTCGCTGGCTTCCTTTTCCTCCGCCTTTGAACGGCGGATTTCTCGCACCAGAGCAAACAGCGCATCGCGTACGCCATCGCCAGAAACAGATGAAATCATCATGGGCGTTTTGCGGGAGGCTTTTTAAGTGCCGCAAAGCGCTGTTCCAGCGTTTCCTTGTCGATTGCATCGCACTTCGAGAGTGCGACCAGTTCCTTCTTTTCGTCGAGGTCTGCACCGTAGGCCTGCAGCTCATTGCGGACGGTCCGGTAGGCCGTTGCGACGTCGTCCTCGGTTGCATCGACGAGATGCAGCAAAACCTTGGTACGTTCCACGTGGCCGAGGAAGCGCGTGCCGATACCGGCGCCCTCGCTGGCGCCTTCAATCAGCCCGGGAATGTCAGCCAGCACGAAATCGGCATCGCCAACCTCAACCACACCCAGGTTGGGATGCAGAGACGTGAACGGATAGGATGCGATCTTCGGTTTTGCCGCGCTGACGGCCGCGAGGAATGTCGACTTGCCTGCATTCGGCATGCCGATGACGCCTGCGTCGGCGATCAGCTTCAGACGCAGCCAGATGGTGAGCTCTTCGCCGGGCTGCCCCGGATTGACCCGCCGAGGCGCCTGATTGGTGGCCGACTTGAAGTGAGCGTTGCCGAAGCCGCCGTTGCCGCCGCGAGCCAGCAGCGCGCGGTCGCCCGGTTGCTCAAGATCGGCGAGCATTGTCTCCTGGTCTTCGGCGAAAATCTGTGTTCCGGGCGGCACGCGCAGGATGCAGTCCTCGCCGTTGGCGCCGGAGCGATTGCGCCCCATGCCATGGCCGCCCTTGTTGGCCTTGAAGTGCTGCTGGTAGCGGTAGTCGATGAGGGTGTTGAGATTGTCGACGCACTCGGCCCACACGTCGCCGCCCTTGCCGCCGTCGCCGCCGTCGGGGCCACCGAACTCGATGAACTTTTCGCGCCGGAACGACAGCGAGCCGTTTCCGCCCGCACCCGATGCGATGTAAATTTTTGCCTGATCGAGAAACTTCATCGCATTTGGCTCCGCCAGCGGCCAAGCAGTTGTTGCCAGAAACCGCGTCCGCGCGTGTACAATATCATTTCAACCGAGCACTGACGCGCTACGCTCCACAGGGCACCGGTTCCTGTTGGACGGAAGCCGAGTTTGCGGATGACACGCGCAGAGGCCGCATTGTCCACGAAGTGACCGCAGGTCAATCGCTCGAACCCGCCTTCCTTGAAGCAATACGTCATCAGTGCCGTTGCAGCTTCGGTTGCGTAACCGTTGCCCCACCAGGGCTTACCAATCCAATAACCGATCTCGGCCTCGCCGCTATCATGATGGATGTAGCCGACAGCGCCAATCAGTTCGCCATTCAACTCGACCACCCGGACGAATTCGTCGTTGTCGAGCGATGCAATCCAGAGATCGGCCTCAACGAGGGAATATGGGTGCGGGATGCGCGATGTCATCCGCGCAATGTCCCAGTCTCCGGCGTACTCGGCGACCCGAGCTGCATCGCGTGACGTGATCGGGCGATAGGTGAGGCGCGGTGAGCGCATATCGGGCGCTCCGAGGATGAACATGGCGGCTCCTGGTGAAGCGCCACGGGTGAGGTATGGTAAGCCCAGTTGAGCAAAAAGGGGGACGCAGCGCATCCCCCTTCGCAAAACTCAGCAGTGGCGCGGGGATTTACTCCGCCGCTTCGGCAACGATCTCGCGCACCGAGATGTAAGTGCGGCCGTTGCTCTTGGTCTTGAACTCGACGCTGCCTTCGACAACGGCGAAGATCGTGTGATCTGTGCCCATGCCAACGCCGTTGCCGGGGTGCCACTTGGTGCCACGCTGGCGGCAAAGGATGTTGCCAGGAATAACGTGCTCGCCGCCGTAACGCTTTACGCCAAGGCGCTTGGAGTGTGAATCGCGGCCGTTCTTAGTTGAACCGCCTGCTTTCTTTTGTGCCATCGTTCAAATCCTCAAATTCCGAGCGGCTGCCTCAGGCGCCGATGATGCTCTTGATGCGGATCTTGACGAGATCCTGGCGGTGGCCGCGCTTGCGGCGGGAATTCTTGCGGCGGCGCTTCTTGAAGGAGATGACCTTCGGGCCGCGGGTTTCTTCAACGAACTCGGCAACGACCTTTGCGCCGGAAACCAGCGGGGTGCCGATCTTGGGGTTGTCGCCACCGATGAGCAGAACCTCGGTGAACTCGACATCCGAACCGGCCTGGCCGGCGATCTTTTCGATTTTGATGACGTCGTCAGCAGTAACACGGTACTGCTTGCCGCCCGTCTTGATGACAGCGTACATAGCTATTCCTTCAGCATTATCCGCGCCCTATGGCGCCGCAGGCTAGCTGCGGTCTTTATAAGATCGCCTCGAAAAACGGGCGAACAGGCCTCGGGCAGCGCGTTGCGCGCCCCCCGTTAAGGGTGCGCGAGAAGGCGGGTTTATCCTAGAATATGCGCTAGTTGTCAATCGGTTCCGAAGTGAACGGAGCGACCCCCGCCGGGCTTTTGCCGGGCGCCTAGTCGCGGCGAAGCCGCTATCGACCAGTATATTCGAGTTTCGATGCCGGATCTAAGCCAATTTTCTACGCTTCGTCAGACGCTTGGCGTATGCAAGCGGGAGCCTCAGTCAGAGTGATTGGGAAATGAAGCCACGCCAGAAGAGTGAGATGGCACGCGCGTTGCCGACGATCCCGGTTGTGCAGGCGGGCACGGCCTTCCCGCTCGAGACGCTGGAGCTGCATGGGGCGCGGGCGCATGCGCTGATGGATTGCGCAACCGAGGGCGTGTCGCAGCGCACGCTGCGGGCGCTGGATGCCGTGTCGCGCCGCTGGCTGGTGAAGCAGGGTAACGCGCTGCTGCCGGAAATCGATGCCATCGCTGAGCGGCTGGCCCGACCCGGCGCCTATTTTCTATCGGTCAATTATGAGTGGGGCTGCACGTGCCGCGTGGCGCCTGCCCCGGATGGGCGCAGCGCCCGGTTGGTGCGGGTGCTCGACTGGGTGACCGGCGGCCTCGGCCGATATGTGATCGCGGCCCATGTGGTGGGCGGCGGCACCGGGCCGTTCGTGGCGCTGACCTGGCCTGGATATACTGGCGTGCTGCAGGCGATGGCGCCGGGGCGTTTCTCAGGGGCGCTCAATCAGGCGCCGATGCGCCAGCACACGGGTCTGTTCCATCTCGATTGGGCGCTGGGGCGCGCACGAGTGTGGCGGCTGAACCATCCCACGCCGGCGCAGCTTCTGCGGCGCGTGTTCGAGACGGCAGCGGATTTCGCTGAAGCCAAACGGCTGCTGGCTGAAAGCCCCATCTGTGCGCCAGCCATCTTCTCAATCGCAGGTATCAACGCGCAGGAAACAGCGGTGATCGAGCGCACTGAAACCGACGCGCGCGTGCATGAGGGAAATACCACAGCCGCCAACCATTGGCAGGCGCCCGGCTGGCGCGGGTTGGCGTGCGGCAATGACAGTCCGGGGCGCGCGTGTGGAATGCACGGTGTGAGTACCGAGATGGATACGCGGTTCGCGTGGCTGCGCCCGCCAATCCTCAACTGGAATACGCGGCTGGTGATGATCGCGGATGCGCGGCAGGGCCGGCTTGTTGCGCAAGGGTTTGAGCCGCAGTCCGATACGGTGTTGCCTGCCACCGCGCCGCTGGAACTTGCACTTTGAAGGCCGCACGGCTGACTGCTGCGCGGCCTTCCGGTGGATCGGTCTAGGGTTGCGCCGGTGACGCCGAGATCGCCTTCGATGCAGCGCCGGACCAATCGACTTTCAGCGTTGCGAACATGACCGTTGCCAGGATGACGAAGCCTGCGATCGCTCCGGCCAGCAGCGCATAGTCCTCAAGCTGCAGGATGAGGTACAGCAGCCCATAGATGCCGAGGAACACGCCGCCCATGACGAGCCCTTTGCTCATGCTGTTCTGCACGCGCGCGACATAGGCACTGAGCAGTCCTCCGGTGGCGAGTGACGCAGCGATGTAGGCTTTCAGGAAGCCGATGTGTTCCGCCAGCGATAACAGCAGCACATAGAAGAACACCATCGTCAGACCGACGAACAGATATTGCACCGGATGCACCTGTCGCCTGGAACGCAACTCCAGCAGAAACACCGCCATGAACGCGGTGCCGAGAAACATGGTGGCGTATTTGAGCGCGCGGCTGATGACCTGGTAGAAATCGACCGGCACCATGAAGCGCACGCCGAATGCATAGGGCTTCATGCGTTCGAACTCATGGTCGCTGAGGCTCCAGGCCTGCGGCACGCTGCGCGCCAGATGCGGCACCTGCCATTCGGCCGTGAAGCCATCGGCGCTGATGTGCCGTTCGGTGGGCAAAAAGCCGCCAGTGAAGCTGGGATCTTTCCAGTCGGACTTGATCGCGACGGTTGTTTCCTGCGCCAGCGGCGCAAACTTCAACTCGGATGAGCCGTTGAGTGTGAGCGCAAACTTGAAGCTGAACGGTTTTATGCCTGCTGCGTTGCTGTTGGCGCCAGCTGCTCCGTCGAACACACCCGACACATCAGCAAGGCGCACATGGATGCCGCCACCCATCATTCTGGGGATGCCGATGCTGGGTTCGAAATCCAGCTTGTCGCTGTTGTTGATGGTCAGCGACGCGGCATCCTTCAGGCCGGAAACATCGCTGACCGCAACGGCCAGAATGGCATCGCGCCAACGAACTTCCAGTGCCTCGCTTGTCGCTTCGGCAATTTCAGGCGCGGAGAATGCGCCGGTGAAATTCAGTACGCTTGAATAGACGGCGACGTCATAGATCGATCGGTGCAGAGTTTTGGTGGATGTGTCGCCGGTAATCGCCAGCGATTTGGGCAGGAAGACTGCGCGCCGTTCGACGATCTCCTCGACGCGTTTGTCGCCTTCGCCGGTCACGCGCTTCATCGTGTAGGGCACAACCAGCAGCGGGCCGTCGATGTATTGAGCGTCGCCCCATTCCTGCGCCACCGTGCGCCGAACTTCCGCCGCACGCTGCTCGCGTTCGCTGGTGAGGCCCCACACGATCAGCAGCGGAATTCCGAGCAGCAATATCAGGCCGCAAATCAGAAAGAACTTGAAGCCCGGACTGGCTAGCAATCGCCCGATTGCGGCAAGCAACGCGTCCACATTCGTCTCCGTCGATCAATCGTTCCGGCGGAGCAAAGAACGCAGGCAGATGGCGCGAACAAGACCGCCGCAAGCCTTTTGGGTGGCCAAGAAACGGCGCATGGCGGAGCGCCGGGGCGTGATAGAGCCAAGCGATGTTGCGGCTGCCCTGCATGATCGGCAAGGAAGCCCTGCGTGCAGTGCAGTCCTGATTTCATTGACGTGCGTTCTTTTGTGTCGCAAATTTCTGTCATGACAGAAATAAACGAAATAAGCGGTGGTGTGTCCGGTCCGGTGGAGCGCTTCGTTCTGCACTGGGGCGAGATGGGAACGGCCTGGGGTGTGAACCGGTCCGTCGCCCAGATCCATGCGCTGCTCTATCTCAGCGATGATCCGCTGACCGCCGAAGAAATCGCTGAGCGGCTCGCCATGGCCCGTTCGAATGTTTCGAACAGTCTGCGTGAGCTGCTGGGATGGAACCTCATCCGCCGCGTGCATGTGATGGGAGATCGGCGCGACCACTACGAGGCGGAAGTCGACATGTTCGAAATGGTCCGCCGTATCGCTCTGGGCCGCAAGGCGAGGGAACTCGACCCGGTGCTGGACGTGCTGCGTAACTGCATAAGCGATGCGGAGGCTGACGCTTCAATTTCGCCGACCGTGCGCAAGCGCCTGGCGGCGATGCATGATTTCACGGAGACGGTAGATCGCGGCTTCACCGAGATCATCCGTCTGCCGGGGCCAACGCTGTTGAAGCTTATACGCATGGGCGGAGCCATCGCGCGCTTCGTCGGTGGCAAGGACGTCAAAAAGCCGGAGCGCCGCGCGCGCAGGACTTAATCGGGAGGGGATCGCCATGCAGCGGATTGTTGGGTCGGAGGCACAGCCACAGATGCCAAAGTCCGCGCTGCTGCACGGTGTGCCGCTGCCGGTGCCGATGGCGATGATGCCCGTTGTAGCCAGTCGCGCTGGGCTGCCGCCCGATGGTGCTGCTCCTGCCGTCTTGCCGACGCCGCCGGTTGATGACGAAGCTGCTGCTCCGGTTGGCGATCCGCGTTTCCGGCAACTGGTGGGCGATGCGGCGTGGAGCGAATTGCCGGCTGCTGTACGGCGCAGGTTTTCCAAGCGGCTCGGAGCCGATGAAACGGCGATCTATCGCGGGCAGGTGCTCTCAACCCGGCTTTCGCGGACGGGGCGAGTTCTGGCGTGGATGGCACGGCTGATTGGTGCGCCACTGCCGCTGGTTGATGGCGCGACCGGTCCGGCGGCGGTTGTCGTCAGCGAGAACCCGCTGTTGGGTGGTCAGACCTGGCTGCGGATCTACAACCGTCCGGGCCGCTTTCCGCAGGCGATCCACTCCGCCAAGCGTTTTCAGGGGCCGACCGGGCTGGAGGAATATGTCGGCTCCGGCATCGGCATGACGTTGCGGGTGACCGTGGAAGATCGGGCGCTGGTGTTTCGGTCGGCTGACTACTTTCTGGAGGCTGGTCGCTGGCGGTTCACGATGCCGAAGTTTCTGCAGCCGGGGCGGATGTGCATCGTGCATCGCGATCGCGGTGACGGCAGTTTCGATTTCGGGCTGCAACTTTGTCACCCGCTGTTGGGGCGGCTGGTTGCTCAGGATGCCGTGTTCCGCGACGTGTAAACATTTGTGATGCACGGCGGCCATCGCGGATCGTTGTGCGGTGCGCTATAGTGTCGACATGACGCGCCGCACCGTGAGATTGTTTTGGGGGATGACCGGCCTGTGCCTCGTGGCCGGTGTGATAGCGAGTGCAGCCATCTGGCTGGGCGCGCCCGATCAGCCGTGGCAGCGCGCGGTGCAGGAGCTCTCGACGCTGCTGGACGTGCTGGCGCTGCTGCTGTGGATGGGGATTTTCGCTATTTACTGGTCGCGCAAGCGCCGCTCAAGCTAGACGCCACTTAAGTTGATGGGCTGTTCAAGCTGAGAGGCTGGGCAATGCTCGGCCGCGTCGCGCGATTCTGCCATTAGGCTGATGAGCTGCCTGATAGGCCAGTCCGCTCCCTCATTCCCTCAAACGCGCAACGCGCCGGAGACACCCCGCAAGGCTCCGACGCGCTCCGCTGTTCGCAATCCCCGAGAGACCGGAAGGATCGCGATCGTCGTCAATCGGCTGGAAACGCCACCTGGAAGCCAACCGTTTCGGGGGCGGCCGCTGGATTTTCGTCGGCGAACGAACGGACGCGGCGCGTGTAGTCGACTTCGCAAACCTCAACCGTGGCGGCGTCCGACATTTCAGCCCGGTTCGAAGCGTGCTGAACGCTCCAGATCCAGGGCATGGCGGCGTTTGCCTGTGAGCCGGCCGCAGCCAGATCGGGCTCAGCCTCGACCTGCTCAACAACGCAGGTCACGTGGAGGTCGTAGCGGATGCGGGACACGCGGACGGCGTTGGCGTCTGCGTCCCGCAGGATGCGGGCGGTTTCAGCGCGCATCTGCGCCATGGCAGCTTGGGCTGGCGCGCTTTTCTGTGGGCCTCTTGATGCCGGAGGTCCGTAATCGTTGGTTGCAGGGCTCTCAGCATCGGTCCAGTGGAAACTGCCCGGTTGAGCCAATTCTATTTCGCTTGCACGCGACGCATTACCAGTTTGCGGCAATTCATGAGCTGCTGCAGGGAGTGATCCCAGAGCAATTACAAAAACAAGACAATACGCTTTCAATTTACCACCTCATCCCATTTCGAGCGGTGACGCCTGATTTTGGTAGCACGCCGAAATGTCGTCACCAATCCGCCCCTTTTCGTTTTGCCCGCTATGCACATGGGGGCGTTGCCCTGTGCATTACTCCGGCCGGGATGGCGTGATCAGACGGCGCATATGCATCACAAGATGCAATTGATGGCCTCAGACAAATCACGTATTTGCAATGCGTTAACCTTGACGGTTAATAATTGACTTCGCATTGCTGGAGGGCAGGGAAATGGCGGAAGCGTTGAAAGCGATGGCGCTCGACGGCGCAATGAGCGGCTATTCGAAGGTGCGCGATGTGGTCGGCGCGCATGATCGCAACTGGTGGGCCGGCGTTGGTCTTTATCTTTGGACAGCGTTTCTGTTTGGAAATGTCGTCGGTGAAGTCTGGGGCGTCTTTGGGCTGCCAATGGCCTGATTTGCGGGCCTGTTGACTTTGCGAAAAGTCCGTCAATTCCATTGATTGTTTCCGCTGGATAAAGCCAAGGGGCAGATTGCCCCTTGCCGGGCGGATGGCCGCCAATGCTGCGATGGGTTCAGGGCCTCTGTGTCGGCGGGATCGGGCCGGCGTGACCTGTGGCCAGCGGCTTGATGGCATTCCCGCGCCCCGATGCAGTTAGAGGCTTGTCAGGCGCGTGCGTTTCTCTTAAGAGCACCGTTCCGATCTCCGGGGTGCTTCGATGTGGCGGCCATGCCGCCTGTCACTTTGCGCCCCCAGGTCAGGAGAGGTGGCTGAGTGGCTGAAAGCACCGCACTCGAAATGCGGCATACTCGCAAGGGTATCGTGGGTTCAAATCCCACCCTCTCCGCCAGATCGGATTAGCCCTACATTTGATGACATACGTGATGATGCGCAGGCAGACCGTGCGCGGTGAGCCGCGTATTGCTTCACGCCTCGTCGTGGTCATTTGGCTACAGCACCCGAGGAATCGAAGCACAAAATTCGCCGTGCTCCGCTTGGGCTTGTGCTGAGGCGGTGCAGAATCTTGCTTTGGGATCAAGGGCTAACAATACTGTCGCGGTCAAGTTTTTGGCGGCGACGCAGCGCCTCGTTTGAATCGATCTAATCAATTGCAGTTGCAGCAGTATTCGGGGGCTATAGGCTCGCCGCTTATTGAAAATCAGTTGGGCTGACCACGCTTCAGTTGCCTTTCCAGTTTCGAAAGCTGGAACGGTTGTGTCGCGCCCACGGGGTGGATGTTGATGTCAGCTAACGTGACGAGCGTATTTCTAAATAAGCGGCGCTCGCTGATGAGCACGCTCATGAAGATCGTCCGCGATCCCGCTACGGCTGAAGATCTCGCCCACGATGCGTATATCCGTGTCTGCCGCGCCGTGGAGGTTTCGCCGATCGACCAGGTCGAAGCATTCCTGCACCAGACTGCGCGCAACCTTGCCTTGGACCACGAGCGGCGGCGGCGTGTGCGTGCGCGCTTTGAGCCGGAAAGTGTCGCGCAGGATGCAATCGAGCAGGTACCTTCCGACTCTCCCTCCGTAGAGGCCGTCGTCATCGAGAGGGAGCGCTTGCGATTGTTCGAGCAAGTTTTTGAAACGCTTCCCGAACGTGCGCGCCGCGTCTGGGTGCTGGCCCATCTGGAGGGCTGGTCATATGCGCAGATCGCAGCGCACCTTGGTATCGCGCGCAACACGGCCTATAATGATGTCAAGCTGGTGATGATGCGCTGCCACGATGCACTGATGAGTCTGGACCGGGATTGAGAATCAACCCAAGCGTCCCTCTCTCGCACAAATGCGATGCGGAAATTGAAAGTGCGGATGACCTGAGTGGCGATGCGACCGGACGATGATCAGCAGCCAGAGAACGAGATTCGCCATAGCGATCCGGATATAGACGCGGCGCTGGACTGGTTTTTACAGTTGCAGGATGCGCCGAATGATCAGGCGCTGAGAGATGCCTTCGAAGCATGGCGTGCCAGCTCTCCGGCTCGCAGACAGGCTTACGATCGGATTGAGCGTCTGCATGGGTTGCCTTCCCTTCGCGACGCAACCGTCGTTGACAGACAGAAGCTTCAGGGCGCGCACAACGCTGCCAAAGCCGCGCGGAAATCGGATCGTCGGTGGCAGCCGACATTGCGCGGGGCGTCGCTGGCAGCTGCTGCCGTATTGCTGCTCGGCGTTGGTCTGACGCGTCTTCCCGGTGCATTGCTGTGGCTTGAAGCTGACCACATGACGGGCGTGGGACAGCGCAGCAATGTCGAGCTGCCCGATGGTTCTCAAGTTACGCTCAATACATCATCCGCCATCTCGCTCGATTTCTCTCAGGGGCGCCGGGGGGTGACATTGCTAGCGGGCGAGGCATTTTTTAGCGTTGTGCCGAATGCCAGCCGGCCGTTTGTCGTGACGTCAAACTTCAGCTCTGTTGAAGTGACAGGCACCGCCTTCCTAGTTCGTGAAACCGACAGCGAAGATGTGGTTGTGCTTGAGCACGGCTCGGTTGAGGTCAGCGATATTGGCCAGCAAGCGGCGCCGGTTCGTCTGGCGCCTGGGCAGATGATCGCCTCGACAGCAACGCATCTTGGCGTTCCACGGTCTGCTGATCTGGCGCGTTCACTCGCGTGGCTCGAAGGCAAAATGACGTTCGACGGCGAAACATTCGGAACCGCACTGGACGAGATGCGGCGCCACTATGGTGGTCGCGTGGTGGTCGCCGCGATGCGCAGCCCGGATGTTACCGTGAGCGGCAATTATCGGATTGATGATCCCGAAGCTGCGATCCGCACGCTTGCAGCCAGCGTGGGGCTCAACGCAGTTCACATTCCTGGCGGCATACTTCTGCTTTATTAGTCACCCGCGTTGTGACGGGTATGACCCTCGCGCGTCTTACTGACAAGGACAATTCCTCCCGGGCAACTGCAGGGTAGGGGCGTCCTCGGTAATGAGTAAGCGTGGGTGTGAGTTTCATGTCAGTATCTTGCGAGGCGCGCAGCCTCGGGGCGCGTTTGCGCCGCTCGAATTTCCTTTTTCGCCGCCATGTTGCAGCTCTATTGGTCACCACCGCGCTCGTGAGCGTCGCTGGTTTTGTTGCTTCCGCTCCGGCCTTCGCGCAGCAATCTTCGCCCAACGCCAGCAAGACAGTTAGCTTCAACATTCCCGGTCAGCCTCTCGGTCAGGCGGTGAATGCCTTTTCGGCTGTGACGGGCTGGCAGGTTGGCTATTCCGGTGCCGTCTCCAAAAGCGCGCTTACCAATGCCGTCTCCGGCACCATGACCCCGGCCGCTGCGTTGAATTTGATGCTCGAAGGCACCGGAGTGACGCCTCGCATTACCGGCCCGACCAGTGCGGCTCTCATTGATGCCGCATCCAGCAGTGATACCGGTGCGACGGTGGATGGCGCGATAGCTCTTGATACGATTGATGTCAGTGGCGGGGGCGGGATGAGAACTGATGCGGCGGAAGCGCCGTATGTGTCGCCAGGCTCAACAGCATATGTTTCAGCCGAACAGATAAACCGCGTGGCACCCGTATCGCCTGGCGATATGTTTCGTGAAGTGCCAGGCGTTTCGATTGCCAACTCGCGCGCCGGCAACAAGATCGATGTTAACATCCGCGGCATGCAGGGCATGAGCCGTGTCAATACGATGGTCGATGGCGCCATGCAGCAGTCGTCGGCCTATAAGGGCTACGATGGCCACGACAGCCGAGCGTATGTAGATCCGGAAATGATCGCCGATATTATGATCGACAAGGGCCCGAGCAGTGGCCCGCACGGCGCTGGTGCGATCGGCGGCAGTGTGAACATGCGCACGCTGAATGCTGGTGATATCGTCAAAGACGGCCAGAGTTATGGCATTCGTCTGCGTGGTAGCGGCGGCGGTAACATGATCGAGGAACGATCCACGACACGGACATTATCAACCATCGGCCGTAAGAACTTCGATATCGGTGCCAACAAGAGTGGCAGCGTTGCGGCGGCGACGATCCAGGATCGCTATGAAGCCGTGATAGCTGCATCCTATCGCCATCAGGGCAACTACTTTGCCGGAACGAACGGGTCACCCAGCATAACTTACATGTGCTGCGGAACCAGGCTGCGTCCAACGACAATCCCGCTTTCGGTCTACACACCCGGATCGCAGGTGTTCAATACGTTTCAAGATACATCGTCATTGCTCGGCAAGCTGAAGCTCAAGTTTGACGACAACCAGTCTTTTGAAGTGGGCGTGAACCACTATGAAAGCACCTATGGCGAGGTAAACCCGAACGCGATCGCATTCATCAACAGGCCGCAGAAGTATGCGGCAAGCCATGTCCAGGCCGACACTTATACTGCGCGTTATGCGTGGACGCCTGCCAGTAACGATCTTGTCGATTTGCGCGCCAATCTGTGGGCATCAGACGTCGCTTCCGTGTTGAACTCCGTCGGAGTTGACGTTGACTCGTTCACGTGGGGCGGCGAGCTGTACAACACGTCTCGCGTCGATGTGCTCAAGGGCCTGGCTATCACTTACGGCGGGCAAACCTTCACCGAGGATGCATCGGCGCATAACAACACGGCCAGTGTCGTGAACGATGAGAGTAATCTCAGCGGCGTGCGCGCAATGCACAGCCTGTTCTCTAATGCCAAGCTTGACGTTACCGATTGGCTGACGCTGCACGGTGGCGTCAGGTATGATCGCTACACGGCTGAGGAGGGTGGAGCCAATGCTGGTGCCCGCAAGTCCGACAGTAGGATCAATCCAACTGCCGCGATAACGGTGACGCCGATAAAAGGCGTGCAGCTGTTCACGCAATATGCTGAAGGCTGGAAGCCGCCTAGCATCCGCGAGCTGTACGTTCGCAACAATGGCATTCAGCCAAATCCTAATTTGCGTCCGGAAACTGCGCAGAACTGGGAATACGGTGTCAACCTCAGCCGTGATGGTCTGTTGCAGGATGATGACCGTCTGCGGGTGAAGTTTGCCTACTTCGACAACAGCTATCAGGATTACATCATCCGCTCATCGGTGCGCGGTATCTATCAGTACGACAATATCCCCGAAGCCACCTTCAAGGGTATTGAGGTGTCCGGCAATTATGATGTTGGTTGGTTCTTCGCGTCGGGCAGCTACAATTATTATACCGAGGTCGAGTACTGCTTCACTGCGAGTGCCGCGTGTGCGGCTGTCACCGGCACAACGGACTACAACTCCTCGTACGTTCCGCCAAAGTACACCGGCAGCGTAACAGCCGGTACGCGGTTGTTCGACGAAAAGCTTACGCTGGGCGGTCGCATCAACGTTGCCGGCGCCCGCGCGGTGCCTCGGGCGTCCGGCGCTCAGGTGACTCTGCCATCGGAGTGGTTGCCCTTCACGACATTCGATGTGTTCGGCGGTTACGTGCTGAATGAAAATGCGAAGTTAGACTTCAGCGTCGAGAACCTGAAGGATCGCTATTACGTCGATCCGCTGTCGATCGGTCTCGCCGCGCCCGGACGAACGGGCAGGGCAACCGTGACGGTGCAATTCTGACGGGAGCTGCGGGGCTGGGGAGTGGATTTGGAATGCAACTCCAAGTCTGCTCCTGACATGCTCGCTCGTGAACCGGTGCCGAGTGGCGGAGGTCTTGATTGCCGCTCGGCTGACTGCTCCCGTTGAGTGGCAATATTGCAACCGAAGCCGGAAATCATATCCGGGCTGCCGCTGCATTCCGGGGGGAGGCCGTGGCGGCGGCGGCCACACAAAGTGAAGCAATATCAAGCAATAAGTATACTCACATCGTAATGTATATGCGCGTGGCGGCGAGCTAGCCTAGAGACGCTATAAATATCTGATGTTGCGCAGCAATTGCGCCCTGCGCTAGCGGTTGAGGCGGCCGCCTGAGGCCCTCCCGTAGCGAATGAAGTTGCGTGTCATGAGCCGCCAGATCTTTTCCGAAGTTCGGTTTGTCAGTTCTCGATCTCAGACGGGCTTCTTCGTCGGGCACTCACTGCGAGCGTGGCAGAGCGTATGATGTCGACCGCGTTGAATAATGCCTTCATCGCCCAGCGGCACTCTTTGATCTGGAGTGTGATGCGCATCGTGCGCGATCCGCAGGCGGCAGAAGACTTGGCGCAGGAAGCGTTTGTGCGCGCCCGGCAGGCCGTCGAAGCACGCCCCATCGAACATATCGAAGCGTTTTTGCACCAGACAGCGCGTAACTTGGCGCTCGATCACTTGCGACGGCGGAAGACGCGAGACCGTTTCGAGGGCGACGATCAGGCCGACGCAAATATCGCTGCCGTTGAGGCTGATGTTCTCGATCCTGAGGCTGAGTGCATCGAACGTGAGCGGTTCCGCGTTTTTCTGAAGGTGCTGGCGGAGCTTCCGCGCCAGACGCAGCACATCGTCATGCTGAGCCGCGTCAACGGCTGGTCGCAGGCCAGGATTGCCGCTCATCTGGGCATTTCGGAGCGAACGGCATTCAATGCCTTGAAGCGCGCCATGGCCCATTGCCGTGAGGCCATGATACATCACGATCTGACCTGATTGATTCTTTCGCTTCGCCTCAGAGCGCTCTGCTCGGCCCGCATGATGGGCTGGAGCAAGAACAGCGATGTTGCGAACTTCTCTACGCTGGTGCGTCAGATACATAGGCAGCAGCGCGATGACACCCGGATGACCTGAGTGGGACGTAGACAGCGAGATGGCGATGAACCCGGTGAGGAGTTTGCTCACGACGATCCTGTCGTTGATGCAGCTCTGACCTGGTTCACACGCTTGAATAACGCTGCGCCGGATGCACGCGTGCAGGCCGAGTTTCAGGCCTGGCTTGCCCAGAGTTCGCGCCACGTGGCGGAATTTCGGGCCCTTGAGCAGATGTGGGGATCGCCTGCGTTTGGCAAAGCTGCGGGCAGCCTGGCGTCGGCCAACAGAGGTGGTCAACGCATTGCTGCCGGCGGGCGTACTGGCACGATATCACCCGCCCGCCGCTGGCGCGGTTACGGGGCGCTGGCCGCCGCCGCTGCTGTTGTGATGATCGGCGCGTGGCAACTTCCTTCGCTGCTGCTGCAAATCCGTTCCGATTATCTGACCTCGACGGGTGAGCGCGCGACCATTGCGCTGCCGGACGGATCGGTGATGACGCTCAACACCGCAACTGCCGTGGCCATCGACTTTGAACAGGGCAGGCGGCAGGTTCAGTTGCTCGCGGGTGAGGCATTCTTCGACGTCAAGCATGACCCTGCGCATCCTTTTCGCGTCGCAGGCCAGTTCGGCAATGTAGAGGTAAAAGGCACCGCTTTCGCTGTGCGGCAGGACCGCGAGGAAGACGTTGTCGTGCTTGAGCGCGGCCTCGTGGTCGTCAGCAAAGGCACGCAGCGCACCGAACTGCATCCCGGTCAGATGGTGGCGGCGACGGCGAACTCACTCAGTGCCGTTTCAGATGTGGATCTTGATGGTGCGCTGGCTTGGCGCGACGGTCGCATCATTTTCGCCGATCAGCCGCTGTCGCGCGTGTTGGCGGAGCTGGGGCGATACCATTCCGGCCGGGTGATCGTTGCAACCGGATCGGTGCAAGAGCAGCGTGTGACCGGTAACTATCGGCTCGACGATATCGACGGGGCGTTCAACACGCTCGCCGACGCGGTTGGCGTCTCGATTTATCGTTTGCCTGGCGGCCTGATTATTTTTCGCTGAGCCAGCCTTTTCCCTTTCTGGATTCTCACAGCTCGAACGTCTCGTCTAACAGAGGCAAGTTTCGGTCGTGTTTCGGCCGTGCCTGAGGGTTCGAGTTGGAGTTGTTTTGTATGCGTACTGCGTGCAGGTCGGCGGCATTTGTTGCCGCGCGTATCCCATCGAAATCATCGATTATCGTTTCTCTGGTTCTCAGGTCGTTTTTGCTGAGCGGCGTCAGTGTCGCTGCGGTGGGTGTTGCTCAGGCCCAGCAGGCAGCGCCTACAAACGCTGCGGTCAATTTCTCCATTCCTGCACAGCCGTTGTCGGCGGCTATCAACGCCTTCATCAAGCAATCCGGCTGGCAGATCAGCTATTCATCCGCGCTTGCAAGCGGCAAAACTTCGAACGCAGTTTCGGGCAGCTACACTCCGACACAGGCATTGCAGCTTCTGGTGGCTGGTACCGGCATTGATGTCCGCTCCGGCTCTGTCGGTTCGGCAGCGCTGGTTGATGCAAATGCCGCTGGCAACGACACCGGAGCAATGGTGGACGGCGCGATAGCTCTTGATACGATCGATGTGAGTGGCGGCAGTATTGGGAATGCGGCGCTAGCGGATGCGCCTTATGAGACGCCGGGATCGTCGTCGTTCATATCCGCCGAGCAGTTGGCGCGAATACCAGCAACATCGCCAGGCGATGTGTTTATCAACACGCCCGGCGTGATCAACGGAAACCGCGTTGGCACTTCGCTCAACCCGAATATTCGCGGTTTGCAAGGCATGGGGCGCGTCAACACGACGATCGACGGCGCGCGTCAGAACACGAGCACTTATCGGGGCTATACGGGCAATCGCGATGAAACATACATTGATCCGGACATGGTCGGCGGCATCGATATCTCGAAGGGGCCGAGCACCGGTGCGGGCGTGGGCGGCATTGGCGGTTCGATCAATTTTCGCACGCTTGAAGCCGCAGATATTTTGAAGCCCGGCGAGACAAGCGGTGCGCGTATCAAGGCGAGTTTGGGTGGTAATGCTTCCAAGCCGCCCGCCGCTGGTACGACCACGAGTGCCGATCGCCCCGATTTTTATGGCGACTCTTTTTCAGGAAGTTTCGCCACTGCTGTAATTGCGGGCAACTATGAAGCGGTGGCAGCTTACTCGAAGCGCCAGCAGGGCAACTACTTTTCCGGCACCAAGCTGCCCGATGGCCTTTTGATCGGATCTGGAACAAACGCCGGCGCCCAGGTCAAACCCGGCAGCGAGGTGTTCAACACTTCGGAAGACACCGAGTCGTTTCTTGCCAAGGGTAAGGCGTCGGATGGCGAGCAGTCGCTGCAGCTGAGCTATCTGTTCTATGGCTCGAACTCCGGGCAGATCAGCGATCTGTTTCTCGTCACCGGCTTTAACAACAATCAGTACGACCCGACCTACACGCGTGTTGACACCTACGCCGCAAATTATCGCTACACACCTTCTGACAACGATCTGGTCAACTTCCGTGCCAATCTCTGGTTCACGGATCTATTTTCAGAACGCTTCCTCGCGACAATCGATAAGCCGTACGGGACCCGCACTGTCGGCGGCGACATCGGCAACACATCCACGTTCGATCTTGGTTTCGGTGCACTTTCGGTCGACGCTGGTGCTGAATTTGTGCGCGAGCATGCGACTGCAGAGCAGTTTGCATCGACGGTCACCTATTCCGGTGGTTGGGAAACGTATGGCCCCTCGGGAACGCGCCTGATGGCTAGTGCTTATACCTCAGCCACGTTCAAGCCGACCGACTGGGCAAAATTCTCCGGTGGCGTACGATACGACTACTATCAGTCGGAAGGCGAAGGCTATCTCGCGGCGTATCCGGATAAGTCCGACAGCGGCATCAGCCCGAATGTGTCGATGACGCTGGAGCCGACGGATGGTGTGCAGCTCTATGCCCAGTACGTTGAAGGCATGCGGCCGCCTAGCTTGCGCGAGACGCATTGGCATTATCAAGGCCTGCTCGTAAACAATCCAAACCTCGGCCCTGAGTATTCAAGGAATAAAGAAGTAGGTCTCAATATCCTGCGTGATGACGTACTAATTCAAGGCGACAAGCTGCGGTTCAAGGCGTCGTACTTTGATAACAGCTATGACGATTATATCATTCGCTACTTGAGGGAGACCGTGCCTGCGCGCGGCAATGTCTATCACTGGGCCAACATCGAAGGTGCAACCTATCGTGGCTTCGAGCTTTCCGGTGCGTATGACGCGCGCAAGTTTTTTGTCGAAGCGGCATTCACGAAGTACACCAAGATTGAATACTGCCGCGATAATATCGGCTGCGCGACACCTGCTTATGGCACCGTGTTAGGGGGCGCTACATCGCCGACCGCATCCGATTACGTATCAAACTACATTCCGCCGGAATATTCCGGCAGCGTCACTGCGGGCGTGCGTCTGTTCGACGAAACGCTGACGCTCGGAGCGCGCATGCATTTTGCCGGGCTGCGAATGGGCAGTTCGTGGAATGGCGCGAGTGCATCCAGAATCGGTATCGACACCACCTGGCCGAAGTATCAGATTTTTGATGCGTTTGGCTCTTATCAGATCACCGACGACATGCTGCTGAACTTCAGCGTCGAAAACATCACCGATGAATACTACTTCGGTGCGCTGGCTTCCGTCGGTATACCATCACCGGGCCGCACGGTTCGCCTCGGGCTCACGCACCACATTGGCGGCGATGCAATTCCGCAGGTTGCACCGCTTACGTTGGGCAGAGCTGCGAGCGGCGCTCCCGGTAGCGATTGGACTGGGCTCTATTTTGGCGGGTTCGTAGGGTATTCATTTGCTGATCTGAATGGCACGACAACGGCCGCCGACGGAACGGCGGGTGGCATTCCAGCGACTGAATCGGCGCGCATCGACCTGGAGAACGTGCAGAACGGATTGCGTGCCGGTGTAAACTATCAGTTCGGCAATCGCTTTGTTGTCGGCCTCGAAGGCGACTTCTCATGGCTGAAGCATCAGGGAATTCAGCAAGCGCTCGTCACTGAAAGTTCAGAACTAGCTGATGCGGGCTGGCTGCAGGCGGACACCGAGTATTCGCTTGACTGGATGGCCACGTTGCGCGGGCGCGTCGGTTACGCTTGGGACCGTTATCTTCTGTATGGCACGGGCGGCCTGGCGTTCCTGAAGGAGGATCAGACGCGCACGCAGTATCAGTCTGACGTTGGCGCTGCGAACCGGCTCTATGGACGTAAAACGGAAGAGTTTTTCAAAGAGACGGCATCGGGCATTCGCCTTGGATGGACGGCCGGAGCAGGATTTGAATACGCCATCGACAATCACTGGTCGCTGACCGGAGAATACAGCTTTACCGGCTTTGGCATTGAGAAGTTTCTGTTCTCTAATGCGCGTCAGGGTATTAGCAAAGGATGGAGCACTACAACCATTTGTAGACCCAACAACTCAACGCCTCCATGTCCGGGCGGCGTAACAACGGTGATCCGCGAGACGACACCCGGTACATCGGAAACCGTAAATGGGCGCAAGGCATCGAACGAACTCGATCTGCAATTGCTCAAGCTCGGCGTGAACTACCGGTTCTAGATTGGTATTGCCTAAGAAGTGCAGGTCTTGCCTTCGCGCCTTTTGAGGGATTGCCGCAAATGGAATGCGGCAATCCCTTTGCATTTGCGCGTGCTGCATCTTCGAAGTGGCACGCAGATCCGGTTCGCGCTTTGTCTGACTGCATCCGCATGCCGGAGCGATACCCGGCCCCGAGAGTGCAGGTGATCGGATAGGTTCAACTCGCAGCTTGCGCCAGACAGGGCGCGATGCCATTCGGTCCCGGTTCTGCGCCTGGAGCCATGCTTCGCCCCGCACGGCTGTGTCGATTTCGCATCATGCCGGTCGTAAACCGATCGCACGGGAGGCGCGTTTTTGCGGCGATGGCTCTGCTCCCAATTCGGGTAGCTCGCTGGCAAAGAAAGCAAAAACAGTACTGATGGCGTATAGTTTGCTGTTGCCGAGATATGCGGATCTAGAATCGGTCTAGTGCATTAATATTGCCCGCTAAAACCGATCTGCTAGGAGCATGTAGGCATATCGGCATCGGTGGTCGCCGATTGCTGTGGGGGTACGCGTATGGCTGCGAAATCGGTCGATCTTGCAAATCTGTATTCATCGGAGCGCAGTCGGCTCGGACGGCTGATCGATCGTATCGTACGCAATCCGGCGACGACGGAAGATCTGGTGCACGATGTGTTCGTGCGCGTGATGACGGGTTCATCGCCGGAGGTTCGTGACGAGCGGGCCTACCTGTCACGGGTTGCGCGCAATCTGGCGATTGATCACACGCGCAAGGCCGTTCGCACCGTCGATGTGAGCGAAGAAACGTTTTTTGCCTTTGTCGATCCAGCGCCGTCGCCGGAAACCATTGCGGCCGATCGGCAGGCGCTTGCGATAACGGTTGGGGCGATTGCCTCGCTGCCCGAGCGCACCCGCCGTGCGTTGGAGCTGCACAGACTTGGCGATCACACGTTGGAGAGTATCGGCAAGCAGCTCGGCATCTCCACCTCGCTGGCCAGTCGGTTGGTGATCGAAGGCTATCGGATTGTCCAGAAGCGTCTGGATGAAGCGGGCGCTGTCTGAGGCGTGGAAATTTCCCTCGGCAATACGTCAAACGTCCTGGGAGCGCAGATCGGCTATCCGGTTGTCATCTGAGGCTGCTCGCACGACGCTTATGACTGACAGGAACGATGATCTTTGGAACGAGGCAATGGCGTTGCTGCTGCGGTGGCAGCAGTCGCCCGATGATGCGCGTCTTCGTGAGGAAATCCGCAGCTTCTGCAACGAAGGTGAAGAGCAGCTTGCAACCTGGGAGAGCGTCAAACGCCTCTATCGCCTAACCGGCGAGGCAACGGGTGCGCCCGAGCGGGAAGAAGCTCGACAACGCAAGCGCGACATCACCCGCCGTGGTGTTCTGACGGGATTGGGCGTGATTGTGCTCGGCGGCGCTGCTTTGAGGGCGCCGGATATTCTGCGCACCTGGGGGGCCGATGTTGTCTCCGGCGTTGGTGTCATCGACACGCGGATACTGGCGGATGGCACGACGCTTACGCTGGGTCCGGATAGCGCTGTGCAGATCGCGTTTACGCCCACTTCGCGCACGGTAAACCTGCTTGATGGTATGGCGCTGTTCGATGTGGCCGACGACGCTACACGGCCGTTCATGGCGCGTGCTGGAAGCTATGTTGCCGAAGCTGGCAGCGGCGCTGAATTTGAGATGCGCGAGAACGGCGGCCGCAGCCTGATCGGCGTGGGGCGAGGCCGCGTGAACGTGAGCCTCGGTGCAAAGTCAACGGCAACGGAACTTGCTGCGGGCGACTGGATGTCCGGCGCCGCATCCGGGAAAGACGTTCGCCGTGGGCATCGTGATGGTATAGCCGCCTGGCGTGACCGCAAGCTGATCGCGGATGGTGAAACCGTTGGCTCGGTGGTGGCTGAGATCGCGCGCTGGCAATCATCGCGCGTTGTGATCGCCGATTGGAATCTCGGGTCCGCAGTCGTGAGCGGCATTTACGATCTGGCCGATCCGACCGCTGCGCTTGAAGCGGTGGTGGCGCCCTATGGCGGCCGGGTGCGCCGTGTCACGCCCTGGCTGACGGTGGTGAGCAGCGTCTAGGCCATGTCCGCTTCGGATCCTATCAGGCCGAAGCGCACATCATCGCTCCCATCAAACGGATCAGGCTTCCGGATTCTCAGTGACGTTTCTTGCGCGGGTGAGCTACGGCAGCGGCGTGCCGATTGAGCCTGGATATTTGCGACACGCGGGCCTCCGAGCCATGGCCGAAAAAAAATATGACTCAAAGTGTAGAAAATCGGCGCTCCATTCCGTCGATAGCTTAGGTGCCCGATGCAGCCTGAATGGAGCTGCCACCGGGTAATGCGTTCGAGTGTGGAGAGTTTGCGTAAATGCGTACCCCGATTTTGCGTGGCGGCCGCCAGTCGGCCGTGCTGGAGGCGCTTGCCCTCGCGTTACTGATTTCAACGTCGACATTTTCTATCGACGCCGCGCTGGCTCAGCAGAGCGGTTCGGCGACGTCTGCTCAGCGCAGTTTCGCTATTCCCGCAGGTTCGCTTGCCGGCGCGCTCGTGGCGTTTGGACAGCAGTCGGGCGTGCAGGTCAGCTATGTGCCATCGGTTGCGGCGGGGCTGAGCTCGCCTGGCGTGAGCGGCACGATGAGCGCTGACACAGCATTGTCGCGGCTGCTTGCGGGCACGGGGCTGTCATTTCAGATGGGCGGATCAAACACCGCCGTTATTTCGAAGCCCGATGCCAACTCCGCCGGGGCGACGGTCGACGGCGCGATCGCTCTTGATACGATCGATGTGAGTGGCGGCAGCAGCAACCATGTTTCATCCGATGCCCCGTACGAAACTCCGGGGTCATCGGCGTTTATTTCGGCAGCACAGATTCAGCGCGTCGCGCCGACATCAACCGGCGACATATTCAAAACTACGCCCGGCGTGCTGGTAACCGGCAACCGCAACGGCGTGTCGATGGATGTCAATATTCGCGGCCTGCAAGGGATGAACCGCATCAACACGACCGTTGACGGGGCTATGCAGCAGACGTCGCAATATCGCGGATATGCTGGACACGACAGCCGCACGTTCGTTGATCCTGAGTTTATCGCTGGCATTGATATTGAAAAAGGACCGGGCGGATCACCCGGTGCCATGGGTGGCACCGTCAATATGCGGACGTTGTCGGCCAGCGATATTTTGAAGCCAGGTGCAACTTATGGCGCGCGCGTTCGCGGCAGCATTGGCAATAATACCGTCGATCCCGACGATACACCAAGGGTTGGCGGCCAAGCTTATAGCCGCTGCTGTCCGCGGGTCAGCTTGCCGCTGGTGACAGGACTAACCGGCGGGGATGGCATGCTCAATTCTGGCAATGGCATGGCCAGCGTAGTGGCGGCAGCGAGCTTTGAAAAGATTGATGTCGTTGCGGGTTATGCGCATCGTCAGGCCGGAAACTATTTTGCCGGCACGCATGGCAAAGAGCTGCGACCCGGCCAGACAGACACGATCCAGCGGTATTCGCCTTATGGCTTCGGTGAAGCGGTGCATAACACTTCGCAGGACACGGCATCTGCCTTGGCCAAGCTCACGTTCCGCCCCGCAGAAGGTCATAAATTTGATTTTGGTGCCACCCGTTATGAAAGTGTGTATGGCGAAGCTTATGGCGACGTACTGTTGTTCTCAGGAACAACTGGCACCTATGGAAAATCTCAGAGCCGTTTAACGACAGTCACCGCTAACACCTACACCGGCCGCTATGCGTGGACACCAACCGACAATCCGCTGATAGATTTTCGGGCCAACATTTGGGCAAGCGAAATTTCGGACACCTACCTCATCAACACCGTCAACGACGCATTCACCTGGGGTGGTGATGTGCAGAACACTTCGCGCCTTACGGTGCCGTTCGGCGATCTCAAGTTGGACTATGGCCTGCAGTATTTCATCGAGGAGTCGGAGTCCAAAAACGCGAGCGGTACCGTGCTTGCGGGCAGTGCGAGTGGTGACCGCAGCATGACGAGCGGCTTTGCGCGCGCTGCGTACACCGTATTGGAGAAAGTGCGTCTCGATGCCGGGCTGCGCTATGACTATTACAAGGTGACAGATGGGGGGCGAAACACAAACGTAGCGGACAAAGAGGATACCAAGCTCAATCCCAACGCAGGTATCACTGTGATGCCGTTTCAGGGTGTGCAGGTGTTTGGCAAGTATGCTCAGGGATGGCGGCCACCCAGTGTGCGCGAAACGTTTCTGGTGATGACAAGCTTCATAACGCCCAACCCCAACCTGCAACCGGAAGAATCAGAGAACTGGGAGTATGGCGTGAATGTCAGCCGCGACGGTGTGCTCACTGAAACGGATCGTCTGCGGCTGAAGGTTGCCTACTTCGACAACGACTACGTCAACTACATCGTGCGCGCCAATCCGATCATCACGCCACGCGGTTTCTACAATATCCCGGGCGTCAAAATGAAAGGCGTCGAGTTCTCCGGCTCTTATGATGTCGGTTGGGCCTTCACAGAATTCGGCATCAACCGCTACACCAAGGTGGAGTATTGCCTCACATCCACCTGCGCTGCGCAGACCGGCGGCGACGATTATGGTTCCTATCACATTCCACCGAAGTACTCGGGAAGCGTGACGCTGGGAACACGTTTGCTTGATGAAAGACTTGTGCTAGGCGGCCGCGCGACATTTGCGGGAACGCGAGCTATTGGGCGCGCTGGTGGTTCGTTCAGCAGTGATTGGGCGCCGTATGTCGTGTTCGATCTGTTCGGCTCGTATGAATTTGATCCCGGTCTCAGTGTCAACGTCAGCGCCGAGAACATAACCGACCTTTATTATCTGGACGCGCTCTCCAACGCGCGCCTGCCATCGCCTGGCCGTACGGTTCGCGCGACGCTGACCCGGAATTTCTGAGTGGATGACAAGCGCGATAACTGCTCCGCTTCCACGCTATGTGTAAGCAAGTCGTGGTGCGGAGCGGTTGCGTCAGTACCTGCGCCGCTCGTCCTGAATCTGTGATGCGCGCGCAACACCGGGCGAGAGGAATGCAGTTGGCTCTCGCGCTGCCGCTGCCTTCTCAAGACACCTCGCAACTCAGCAAACACGCCGAAACATGACGATTAATGTCCAGTTTTTGGCCGTGCGCGCGGCGGCCTTTAGAGCAGGTCTAAATCATCGCCGTTGAGCGCAGCGAGCTGGGGCGTTAGGGGATTTTATACGCCACGCTCGGCCGTGGCACGCTTCAACGCAGTCCGACCAGTGTCAGTGTCCAGTATTATGACCTTGCAGCCAGCCGCCAACGATTTTGACCGCCTGTTCCGGCTCTATCATCGCGATCTTGGCGCGTTCGCGTACGGTCGGCTGCGTGACAGCGAAGCTTCTTCCGACGTGGTGCAGGATGCGTTCGTGCGTTACATTGCACACACACGCACGGCGCGTGAGGCTCCGGAAGCGCCCCGCTTTTTCCTTTGGCGCATCGCCAGCAATCTCATTCTAGACCTTGGGCGGCGGGATCGCCGTCGCGGCCGCATGGCATCGCTGGATGATGTCGCGGCGGAGCTGGCCGACCCGACGCCGTCGGTGGAGCATCAGCTTTCGGCGCGCGAAGAATATCGCATTTTCTTGCAGGCGCTGAACGAGCTGCCGAAGAACCAGCGGCTAGCTTTGGTGCTCAACCGCGTGGAGCAGATGACCCACGCTGAAATTGCGTGCAGGCTCGATGTCTCGCCCAGCATGGTCAACAAGTACATCATGAAGGCGCTGAGCCATTGCGCCATCAGGCTGATGCAGGCGGGGCGCTGATTTTGTCGCGCCCACGCTGTCAACTCTCGTCGCTGCGGCGTCTTGAAAGATAGATGACGCATGCGGCAGCAAACCCGAATGACTGATCAAGGCGCAGGCTCGCTCGATCCTCTCACCGAGGAGGCGCTCGCATGGCTGGTGCGCCTGCATTCGGGCGAAGAGACCGAGCAGGACTGGCAGCTTTATCACGACTGGAAGGCGGCCAGTGGTGAGCAGCGTGCTGCGGCTGAGCGCGCCGAGGCGATGTGGAGCCGGCTTGGTCCTGCGCTGGCGGGTAAGAAATCACGCAAAATTTCTGGCGCGCTGGTTCTGATGGTGGCGCTGCTCGGCACCGCAGCCTATTCGGGCGTGTTGGGTCGCTCCAATCAATGGCTGGCGGACGAAGCTACCGGGATAGGCGAGCGCCGCACAGTGCATCTGGCTGATGGCAGCGCGGTGGTGCTCGATTCCGTCACCAGTTTCGACGTTGAGTTTTCGAATAACGAACGCCGCATCAAGCTGCGCGATGGCCAGATCTACGTAACCGTGGCGCCAAATCCAGAGCGTCCGTTTGTCGTTGAGGCGCAGGGCGGAGATGTGCAGGCTCTGGGCACGGCGTTTAACGTGCGTATCGATGAAGCTGAGGTAAGCGTTGCTGTGACCGAGCACGCGGTGCGCGTCGGCATGATGAACGCGCAGAGCGTGGATGTGTCGGTCGGATATGGCGTCGATTACAGCCGCGCAGATGGGCTGGGGCAGGTTGCTGCGGTCGATACCGCTTCAATCACCGCCTGGCAGCGGGGTGAACTGGTGTTCGACAACCGCCCGTTGGGCGATGTTCTGGAAGACATGGAGCGTTATGAGCGCGGCGCGGTGATCTTCACCGATGCGGAGCTGAAGCAGCTGCCGGTCACGGGTGTGTTCAGCACGGACGATCTCGGCGCATTCTTCGATGCGCTGGAACACGCGCTGCCCGTGCGTGTGACGCGGCTGCCGTTGGTGACCGTGATTTCTCGCGCTGAATAAAAATCAGAGCCGAAAAAATCTATTCGATCGGTGTCAGGTTTTGTGAGTCCAGCGTCTTTCCCTTTGTAGGCCGGATCGTACCGGCGCGTGGGGGACAGTATGAGTATGCGTATTGCCGAGCGATCGGCATTGATGAACGTATTGCGTGCGGCGTTGCTCGGATGCTGCGCGGCGACGGCAGTGGTGGCAACGGCGCCAGGGGCGCAGGCGCAGACTGCGTCCAATTCGGTTTCTTATAACATTCCGGCGGGCAGCCTCGGATCGGCGCTGACAAAGTGGGCGCAGGCATCGGGACTGAAGCTGCTTGCATCAGGCGGCGTGCTGCAGGGTCGCTCAACGGGCGGACTCTCCGGCGCCTATGAGCCCTATCAGGCGTTGGGAATGTTGCTGGCGGGTAGCGGCCTGACATATTCCAGCAGCGGCACGACGGTAACGATCGCTGATCCCAATGCGGGCGGCAATCAGGCCGGTGCAAGTGTTGATGGCGCCATCCCGCTCGATACGATCGATGTGAGCGGTGGGCAGAGCAATTCGTGGGAAGGCAATCCGGATCAGGTTTACGCGACGCCGGCGGGTGTCAGCGTTGTCACTGGCCAGGACATCGCCGAGAAGTTCGGCGGCAACGCTGACAACGCGCTGCGTTCAACCCCCGGCGCATTCACGCGCATGGCGGAATCTTCGGCCGGCATTGCTGTGAACATCCGCGGTTTTGAAGGCTTCAACCGCGTCAACATGATGATCGATGGCGTCCGGCAGAACTTCCGCGTTTTCGGACATGGAATGAACGGTGGCAACGCGTTTGTCGATCCATCGCTGCTGGCCGGCGTGGACATTGCGCGCGGCTCTGTTATCGGCGCTTCGGGTGTTGGTGCTCTGGCTGGATCGGCCAATTTCCGCACGCTCGATGTTGATGACATTCTGATGCCGGGCCGTGACTGGGGGCTGTTGGAAACGATCCGCGTCGGAACCAACGGCTACAACGCTTCGGTGATGTCAGCGGGCGCTATACGGCGCGAAAACACCAGCGCCAGCATTGCTGTCAGCCATCGCGGATCGAATGACTATCGCGACGGTGACGGCAAGGTTGCCACCGGCACAGCAGAAGATCTGACCTCGGGCGTTGCCAAGCTGAACTTCGGCGAGAACCAGCCGCATCGGCTGAGCTTTGGTGCTGTATGGTATGACAATGACACGACCCTGACCGGCGCAAGTTTCCCGATCGAAAATCAGACCTACACTGCGAAGTATCGCTTCGTTCCGAACAGCGATCTCGTGGATCTGCGCGTCAACGCTTACTACAACGTGACTGAGGCCACATTCACATCGAACATCAACGGTCAAAACGCGCCGGTGCAGAACAAGGGCTTGGGTGTTGATGTTACGAACACCAGCCGTGTCGCGCTTTCCGACGCCGCGGCGGTCACGTTCGATTATGGCGCAGCCTATTATCGCGATGATGTCGACAATGGCGGTAGCGTTCTGCTCAGCATTGCGCCGGGTCAACAGGATGTAGCCGGTGCGTTCGCTTCGGCGCGTCTGAACTGGAAGATGCTGGAGGTCATTGGTGGCCTGAAATACGACTATTACGCCATTACCGGAACGAGCGAGGCGTTTCTGTTTCCTGCAGCGCCCGGCGTTGAGATCGAAAATAGCTCCAGCGCCTGGAGTCCTAAGCTGACCGTTGCAATAACGCCGCTGGACTGGCTTCAGCTGTATGGCACCTATGAACATTCGTTCCGGCCGCCGAGTGTATCCGAAACGATGTTCCCCGGCGCGCACGGCACCAGAAATGGCGCTCATGCAAACCCAAATCTGAGGGGCGAGCGCAGCAAGGGCTGGGAAGCTGGCGTGAATATCCGCAAGGATGGATTGCTGCTGGCGGATGATAGCTTCCGCTTCAAGGCAAACTATTTCCAGAGCGATATTCGTGACTACGTGGCGTTCGACATCACCGACTTCAACACATTCCGCATTCAGTTCACGAACCTTCCCGGCGTGACGCCGATATCCGGCGTTGAGCTGCAGGGCAGTTACGATGTGGGCGTTGCCTATGCGAATGTATCGTACACCACCACTGACATTCTGCTTCCGCAGGGCATCTATACAGGCTCCGGTGCTGGCGATCTCGGCCTGCTGCCGGAAGATTATCTGACAGTGGATCTAGGCGTGCGTCTGTTCGACAAGAAGCTGACACTTGGCGGCCAGATGCGCTGGATCGGTGAATCGCTGCGCACCAATATTCTGAGCTTCCCGATCCGTCCGCCGCTCGCTGTAGATGCGTATAAGCTGTTTGACGTCTATGCCAACTATCAGGCGAATGAGAACGTGAACTTGTTCGTCAATGCGGAGAACGTGACTGACGTCATGTATCAACCGGCGCTGAAATCGCACACTGGCGATCCGGGCCCTGGCCGACGGGTGGTAGGCGGTATCAGTCTCAGGTTTTGAGGCGGTGCAGTGAATATCGAGCATCGATAGAATTGGAAAATTCAAGGGTGTGCGAGTGGGTCTCGCGCACCCTTTTTGTATGCGGCGGGTTTGAGATGGCAGCGCACGCGCCCGTCAGGCGAAGCAAGGCAATCAGGAAGCGGCAGGCTGCAGTCGCGTGCAACGGAACTGTGCCAGCGACGAGGGCACAGTTATGCTGGATCAGTCGGCCACCAGTTTGTCTTGAGGCAGCAGTAAGAGTTGGTTGGGAATTGAGTGTGGGGAGAAGACAAATTTCCGGGGCGTGCCGACGGGTAGCCCCGGATTGTAATAGGTTTAGTGCTGAAAATTTATTCGTCTTGAAATTCGATTCGGCCGGCTTGTTCACGGTGGGCCGGCCAGGCAGGTAAGCGATGTTTTTGTCTGGACAGTAACGGTCAGTTCGAAAAACGAATGGGAACCGTGAGGAACAGGGTTTTGCCGGTTACGTCGGCAGGCGGTGGCGGCACCGGGCTGGCGCGCTTTGCCAGCGCCATGGCTTCGGCATCAAGTGCTTTGTTGCCAGAACTTTTGACGACCTGTGTGGAGAGGACCTTGCCGCTGCGGTCGATCTTGAATGCGACCGCTGCCGTGCCCGCGCCACCGGAAAAGCCGCGCTTGTGGCTGTTGATATGGGTGAGAAGCTTCTGACGCCATGGCGCGAGCGACTTGGGAGCGGCGGCGGCCTTCTTGGGCGCATTTGCTTTCGGCGTCGTTGTGAGCAGCGGCGCAGGTGCATCGCCGGCCATCGGCGGAGGTTCGCCTTCCTGTGCGCGGGCGGGTGCGTAGTGCGCAAGCACGGCAAGGGCGAGCGCAGCGGCCAGCGGCAGGGCGGCCAACGCCTGAAGTTTCCAGGGCAGCGCTGTCAGCAGCGGTGCAGGTGCCTGAGGCGCAAGGACCAGATTGTTTGAGGTGCGCAGTGTTGCGCTGCCCGCGGGAGCAAAAGCGCTGGGCGATGCGTAGGCGTGCGCATCGGTATGGAAGTGTGGCTGCGCCAGAGGCCGGACAGTTGCCGATTGGAAATCACGGGGCAGGTCCGGTCGTTGCTGCAAGGGCTGGGGCACATGGTTTTGTTGTGCCCCTCTTAATGATCGTGAAGCGATATAATTTGACATGACGCATACTCCTACAACTTAAACTACGCAGGTTTTCACGAAGGCCGGAGGTTGGGGGACGATACCGTGTGTCGGTCGTCAAGTTTGCGAGTTCGCACCGTTTCCCCTTCGCCTAGCAATCGACATTCCAAAGTTCTTTCAGCCGCGCCGAAGCATCATCGCCCGATGCGAACCGGAGCTGTCATCAGCAGTGAATTGCCTGGCACGTTGGCTGGAGGCCGGGGCACGGGGCTGGCGCGGCGGACAAGCGCGAGCGCTTCCCTGTCGAGAGCAGAGTTGCCCGACGAACGCACCAGCCGTGCCGATTTTACGTTGCCATTGCGATCGATGCTGAACGCAACCGTTGCAGTGCCGCGGGCGCCGCCGGGGGCTCGCTTCAGGCGATTGAGATGCGCGATTACCGTTCCGCGCCACGTCGCAATTGACGCCGAAGATGCGGTGCCGGATGAAGGCGCTGCGTTGACCTTGGCGCGCTTGTTGTCCGTAGGCTTCGGCGCCGTCGGTGCCTGCTGCGTCGCTTGCGGCTTTGGCTTCGGCTTAGGCTTTTTCTTTGGCGGTTCGGGCTCTTCCTCTTTCTCTGGTTCTTTCTCTTCCGGCTTTTCCTTTGGCTCTTCCTGCTCCGGTTGCGGTTTTGCCGGCGCTTCCAGAATAGCTTCAGCCTTGTCGTTCTCGACCAGCTCCGGGTTGTCGTTCTCGGGCTTGACCTCTTCGATTACCGGCTCTTCGATTGGCTCTGGCGGAGGTTCGGTCTTTTCCGGTTCCTTGACCGGCTCCTCGGGCTCGGTTTCTTCAACCGGTTCCTTGACGTCCTCGCTCGGCTTACTCTCTTCGCTGGCATCCTGCTGAACACCGACGGCGACTTGCTGCTCGGGAACGTCGGGCGCGACGGCTTCCGGTGCCAGTTCGACCATCACGGCTGCAGGCGGCTCTCCTGCCGGCGCCTGCTCTCGCGGCCAATACACAACGGCATATACGGTGCCAGCGTGCAGCATGCCGACGCAAAGCATCGACGCGGTCCAGCGCATCAGCAGCTTGCGGCGCGTCTCGTGATCTCCTGGCAGGCCAGCCTCTTCTTCTTCGTCGCCGAGGGCCTCGAATAGTTCGGGATGCCCGTCGTCGGCGGTGTAGAGGCCGGCTTGGGGATGAGAGCCCCATTGAGAAGTGAAGCGCGACAATGCCATCAAGGTGAATCCGATGCTGGCGCAGACGCTGGAACTGATGCAGGGGCGGATTGTGCGGCTGGAGCTGCAGGAGCTTCGCCAGCAGGTGCAGATGTCGAGATGCCGAGCGGATCACCGGCAGTCGGCGCGGCGGCCGGGGTTGCCGGTGCGGCACCAGCCGTGGCGCTGGGAAGCGTTTCGAGACCGACGAGGCCGATCTTGAGATAACCCGCTGCACGCAGCTCGTTCATCACCTCCATCAAGTCGCCGAAGTCGACGGTCTTGTCGGCACGCACGTAAATGCGCTCGTCCTTGTTGCCATTAGTTCTGGTGTCGAGCGCGCTTTTAAGCGCCGTCCGAGCGACTGGATCGTTGCCGAACGCGAGTGTCAGGTCCGATTTCACCGTCACGAAAATTGGCTCGTTCGGACGCGGTGTCGGCAGCGCGTTAGAGGCAGGCAGATCGACCGCAACATCAACGGTCGAGAGCGGTGCTGCCACCATGAAGATGATGAGCAGCACCAGCATCACGTCGATGAACGGCGTGACATTGATCTCGTGATTGACGTCGAGCTCGTCGCTGTCGTCGCGCGCGTTAAGACTGCCAGCCATGGATCGTTACTCCGCAGCAAAAGCTGTTCCAGCGCCGGGGCCGGACACTGGTGCTCCGAGATTGCCAGGGGTGGCATGTGGAGCAGCGCCAGCGCTGTTCGCCTGCGTGGGATTGGAGGAATACGCCGCTGCCGTTGTTTGCTGGTGCTCGCGCTGCATACGGTTGAAATCGAGGTCGCGGCTGACGAGCCGTTCGATCAACGCGGATGTGTTCGCCAACTGCAGCCGATAGCCGGCAATCGAGCGGGCAAAGTTGTTGTAAATGATGACCGCGGGAATCGCTGCAACCAGACCGATGGCGGTTGCGAGCAGGGCTTCGGCGATGCCCGGCGCAACGACGGCCAGATTGGTCGTCTTGGTTTCCGCGATGCCGATGAACGAGTTCATGATGCCCCATACAGTGCCGAACAGACCGACGAAGGGGGCTGTGGCGCCGATGGTTGCCAGCAGGCCTGTGCCGCGCGTGAGGCGGCGTCCGGCATCGGCCTCGACACGCGATAGCCGTGAGGTGACGCGTTCCTTGATGCCATCGGCGCCTTCGCCGTAATCGATCAAGGCTTGCGATGCGCGCATTTCCTCGGCGGCTTCCCGGACGAGATAGGCGCCGGTGCCGCGCGTGCGGCGAACGAAGTCCAGCGCTTCGCCCAGCGATGCTGCAGTGCGCAGACGCTTGAATGTGCGGCGGACACGGCGCTTGGCAACGGAGAGTTCGAATGCCTTGGCCAGCCACACCGTCCAGGTGGCGAAGGACGCGATAGCCAGACCAATCATCACCGCCTTCACGACGATGTCGGCGGCCATGAACATGCCCCAAGGCGACAGATTGTGGGGCAACGCCGGATTGTTGGCAGATTCGCTGGCGGGTGCAGGCGACGTGCTATCAGCGGCCGGGCTTGCGCCATCGACTGGGTTGGCACCATCGCCCGCAGCAGTCGAGAGACCGGGTTGCGTGCCGTCAGGTGCGGGCTGTGCGTCTGCACCAGCGGATTCAACATTAGTTTCCGGAGCCGACCCTGCTGCGGATGGAGCAGCGAACGACGGCATGGCTGCCGGTGACGTGGCCGCGTCAGATGCAGGTGTGGTAGCGCCAGATTGTTCGGCTGCGGCCGGTGCACTTACATCGTTTGGCGATGTAAGTGATGGAGGCTGTCCTGGCGCGCTATCCTGTACCGGCACAAATTCAGGAGCCGGAACCGGTTGCGCGGCCTCGGCGCTGTAGGACGGTGCAGTTTCCTGCGCGCGTGCGCTGTCAATGGCGATGCTGCCTGCAGCACCGCAGGCCAGCAGGTACAGGAACGCTGCCGTCAAGCGTGTACGGGAGGCGCGGCATGACGACGTGTTGCCGTTAGCCATGGAGGTGGGCTGCATGGGCTTCGAGACTCTCGGTTGACAGAGCGACGGGGGAGGCTGCCTTCGACAGGCGGCAATCTTGGCAGGCGAGGCGCAACGGCGGCTGCTCGACCAACAGGTCGGCAATCGTGAAGCGGTTCATCAGGCTGATGAAGCTGGCCCAGCCGGTTTCAATGATGCTGGCGAGGGCGGTCGCGCCGGGACCATCAAAGCCAGCTTCGTTGGCGCCGCCCAGAACGTCCTGGCGATCGACGCGTGAAATTTCTGGCTGCGTGTGACGCAGTACTTCGCCAATCGAGATCTGGCGCGCGGGCCGGGCAAGCCCGATGCCACCGTTGCGGCCGCGCACCGAGGTGACGAAGCCTGCACGGCGCAGCAGGTGCGCAATCTTGGCTGCGTGCTCTTTGCTGGCTCCGGTTCCCGATGCCGCTTCGAAAGTCAGCAGATAACGGTCAGCGGAGCGCGCGCAGGCAACAAGGATGCCGATCGCGATCTGCGATTGCCGAGTTAGCAGCATGGGAGATTGTCCTTCGTTTGATCGAGGGCAAATTTTGCGGGTGTCGGCCGTGAAACAACGTACGCGGCCGATGCGACAAAGAAGCCCGCAACACACAGCGCCAACCAGAGATCAGGATGGGCGCCAACTAGAAACACAGCGAAGCCGATCGCCATGCCAACACAAGCCATGGCCTTTGCACCGACGGGAATGGCGCCGCTTTCGTTCCACGCGCGCAGCGTCGAGCCGAAACGTGGATGGCCGAGCAGCCAGGATTCAAGCCGCGGCGACGAGCGCGCAAAGAACCAGCTTGCGAGGATCAGGAACACGGTTGTCGGCATCAACGGCATGAAAGCGCCGACGACGCCAAATGCGACCATCAACCAGCCGAGACATAGATATAAAATGCGTGTCATGTCTGCCGATGCCTGAAGTGGATTGCTGTATGCCGTGCCACTGGTGGATGATTTTCAGTGCGCCAAGCGCTGCGGTGCAGTGGTTGTTCTTGGGTTGCCGATGTAGGGGCAGGTCGCCTTTGCGGATGCGCGCAGATGGGGCAGAAAGCCCGCATCCATCAGGCCGATCACCGTTTCCTTGCCGTTGCGGATATCCGCGCGAGTCATCGCCAGATCGAGATTGTCGGCAATGATGGCGCCGAAGCGTCCGTCATCGCAGCGCGTCAGGAAAATGGCGCCACGGGCTGCAAGGCACACGATTTCGTCGTCGAGAAGCAAAGTCGTTTCGTCCAGCAATGGCCGCGCGTGCAGCACATTGCTACGGGGCGATGCCTCAAGGCCGGATAGATTCGCGTGCGCCTTCGCAGGCGGCAAATAACTCGACAGGATGCTCACAATTCCGATGCGCATTGCATTGCTCCGAACGCAGAACGATTGCGGAAGAACGGTAGTCTTGCTTGCGGGGAGGCGCGTACGGTTGCGCTTCCCCTGTCTTGCTGATGTGGCCGCCGCAGCGCTCCCCATGCCAAACCCCATCGATTGCCGCGCAGGGTGTGTTGCCTGCGCGGTTTGATGGACGGGAGAATTTGACCTGGTCGGCATCATGTGGTGCGGCGCGGCCTTCTGGGCTCAAACAGCTTCCGCCGGCAGCGGCATGTGATCGTTTACGAGGCCACGCACGCGGTCGAATGCGGCGACGGCATTGGCGATCACCCGCTCATTTTCAGCATCCGAGAGGGTGACGGCATCAAGCGCGGCGGTGAAAGTGCGCCAGTGCAGGCCGCGCCCTTCGGGAGCACCAGCCAGATGGCGGGCGCCGAAGCCCTCGTTGAGGTCCAGCTTCAGCGCTTCCTTCAGCAGGAAAGCGGCCCCGAGGTTGGAGCCCTCTGCAACATAAAGCCAGCCGAGAGCCGCAGGCAGATCCACTTCAGCGCCGGCTGCAAAGTGCGGCGGGGTTTCGATGGCGGGTATGGCGATGCCAAGATCGGTGAGATCGGCCTGGATCTGGCCAACGCGACGGCGCCCCGGTAGATCCGGCAGCAGGCCATCGAGCATCGCGTTGTCATAGAGAGCGTCGATGTCGCGATGAAACGCGTACTGTACCAGCAGGAAGCGGCCATAGCGTGCCCGGTCAGCGAATGGCGCGGCGGCCATGATGCGCTTGTCGAGCCGGTCGTGGGCACCGTGGGTGGCAGCCCGCAGGTCCTTGGCCCTGCTTGGCGTTTCTGCCTTCGGTGCGTCAGTCAAAGTCGTCGTCATCGTGTGTCTCGTTTCCCTGTTCGAAAAGACTGCCTGCATTTGGAAAAGCCAGCCGCCTCGTGGCCCCTCTATTGAATAAGACGTTCGAGACAGCCGGATTTTCAGCTCCGCAGCCCCGAAAGACGAAAAAAATTACGAGGGTAGTATTGAAATCGGAGGTTGTGGCCTGCCGGCACCATTACGCGCAGTGGCGCATGCATATGCAGGCCGGCGCATGGGCCTTGCGAGCGCGAGAGCGGGCTGTGCCGAAGTGGGCGGTATCCCGCTGGCAGGATGCGGCGCTGGACATTCCGGGCAGAGCTAGTGGCTGGGCGGGGCGCGCAATGACGGTGGCGGCTCAGCGGCCGCCACCGTTCGTCAGGCGTTCAGAACTTCGCGGTCATGCCGACGCGTACCGTCCGTCCCGGTGAAGGCATCCAGCCGTTAAGCGCGTCGACGTAATAACGGTTGGTCAGGTTCTCCACATTCAGCGAGAACGTCGTGTTGTCGTTGAACTCGTATGACGCGAACCCGTCGTACACAGTGTAAGGCAGCCAGAAGTTGGTCTGCTGAGCGCTGGCCGGCAGCGGTCCCATGCGTTTGCCGACGTCAATGACGCGGCCGCCGACAACGAGCTTTTGATCGAGCAACCGTACGCCGAGTGTCAGGCTGCGCGAGATCTCCGGTGGCAGGTGATTGGCCGCATAGTCATTGGTCAGATTGGCTGAGGCGCAGGTCGACTTGGTTTTGCAGAACTCAAAGTCTGTGTAGTAGGTCAGCGATGCCTGAGCGAAGAAATAGCCGATGTCATATTCAGCCATCGCTTCAAACCCGTTGAAGCGCGCGGTTGCGATGTTGTCGACACTATAGAACGGCAGTCCTTGGCCAATGTTGGGATTTGGAACGCGGGCGATGTAATTTTCGTAGTTGTTGCGGAAGTAGGCGAATTTGAAGCGGGCTTTGTCGTCATCAGTCAGCAGACCGTCTTTCATGTAGTTGACGCCGAACTCCCAGTTCTTCGCCAACTCGGGCTCCAATGCCGGATTGGGCGCAAGACCGGAATCGCTACCGATGGTTTCCCGCAGGCTGGGTGGACGGAATCCCTCTTCGTATTGGGCATAGAGTTGAAGGCCATTCAGCGGCGTTACGGTAACGCTTGCCATCGGGTTGAGACGGCCACCGCTTTTGTCGGCATACACTGCAATGTGCGTGTTGTTTCCGCTTCCCGAGACGCGCGGTCCGCCCTTGTCTTCAATGCTGAAGTAATCGTAGCGCAGACCGCCATTGAACTTCAGCCATTCGCTAGCTTTCCATTCGCCATCCATAAATGCGCGGGCTACGTCTCTGGTGCCGACACTTCCCTGTAGCGGAACGCCGATCTCGGTCTTGTACGCCCGCCCGCTCAGGTATGGCTTGCCTTTGGTGTCTTCCAGCGTGTAGGCGGCGCCGTAAGCGAGCTTGAGATTACCTATGGCGGTATCAAGAAAACTCGTATTGGAGATATCGGCGCCGTAGGTCCAGGTTTCGGAGTAGCGGGTATCGAGTGCCATCATCTCTTTAGTAAGGAATGGCGGAAAATAGATCGCTGGCCCGACAGATACAGTTCTCGACTGGACGTCAGTTGCCCAGACATTGGCGCGCAGATCGATCAGGTCGCTTTGCGGATTCCAGCGATAGCGTGCCGTGTAGGTGTCAACTTCTGCATGGGCGAGCGGCAACTGGCGGAACGACTGATCGCCCGTAACCAGCAAGCTGCCGATCGTTTCGCCGAACCTGCTTGAGAACCGCTGATAGCCGATGTCGAGTGTCTGTTCTTCGTCGAGCCTGATGGTCGCTTTCGCCAGTGCCGAAAACGTTTCCTCCGAGCTGTTGAACATTTCCTCGCCTGGGTTGGTGTACGAGAGTGGCGCGTTGGAACCCTGCGAAGTCCAATACTTTGTCGGTCCATTCTTACCGACGAAATAATTGCCCTGCTTTCTTTTCGCGACCGCGACAAGAACATCGAAATTTTCGCGCGTGGCGGCAAAGGCGGCACTTCCGGTCTTGTTGTCAAAATCAAGCAGGCCGGGCGCATCGGTGCTCTGATCGAACGCGGTCTCGCGAATGTTGCTGGTTGCGTTGTCATTGGTGCTCATACGCAGCCGAACACCTTCAGTTTTTCCCGGCAGCAGAATGTCATTGACGCCGATGGTGCTGAACTCGACAACGCCGCCATTCGAGCCCGCACCTGCGGCTCCGCCGGCTGGTCCTTTTTCAATGCTCACGCCGCTGATGAAATCAGGATCGACATAGGTGCGATCGTCGGCGCCAAGGTAGCCGCGCCATGTGGAGGTGGTCTGCTGCGTGCCATCGATCGTAACCTTCACACGGTTCATGCCTTGCATGCCGCGAATGTTGACGTCGACGGACGAGCCGTTGTGGTTCATCGCTGAGATAACGCCGGGCGTGTTCTTGAAGATGTCGCCAGCGGTTGTGCCGGGAAAACGTTCGATCTGCGACGATGTGATGAACGATGTTGAGCCTGGCGTTTCGTACGGAGTGTCGGCGCTGGCCGCCGAGCTCTGTCCACCGCCCACATCAATTGTGTCGAGAGCAATTGCGCCGTCAATGTTGGCGCCGGTGTTGGTCGAGCCGGGGCCATCAAGCGTGATGGTCGACTGGCCGGTGTAGCGATAGGTGATGCCGGTGCCAGCGAGAATGTTGGACAGCGCCTCATTGGGTGTCAGTGATCCTGAAGCGCCACCGGTCGACTTGCCGTTGGCAAGGCTGGCATCGAACAGGATCTGCAAGCCGGATTGCGCGGCAAACGAATTTAGCGCGCTGGTCAGCGAGCCGGCAGGAATGGAAAAGCTTTTGGTGGTGCTCTGCGTGGACTGAGCCATTGCAGGCGTCACTGGGCCGGGTGCTCCTGCCAGCAAGGCGGCAGACAGACACAAAATCGCACGGTGATGGAAATATCCCGCAGCTCCGCTGGCTGCGGGCCGCAACTTACGCCTCGACATACTACGCTACCCTTACGCAACTCACACAATGTGATGCGCCCCCCAAAGGCGCTCACTGGGTAGACGAACAAGGGTCGACCAAAAGGAGTCAAAAAGTAGCGAAAAAAATCATGCCTTGTGTTGCGACATTTTTTGTCGGCATTCGCGGCGTGGTTGCGTGGTGGGATTTATCAGCCGCGTACGATCACTACCGGGCCGAGGCGCGTAATCGTTATGCCGAGCGAAGCACCGATAAGATCCAGCGCCTTGTCGGGATCGGCGATGGCAAATGTTCCGCTGACACGGCGTTGGGCCAGTTCGTCCGAGGCAATGATGATGCTGCCGGAGAAATGACGCCGGATTTCGTCGATAACCGCTTGCAGCGTTACGTTATCGACAACGAGCTGTCCGCGTCGCCATGCCAGCGCGACGGCGGGATCGACCGTGCGGACTTTTCCTGCGCGCCCGTTGGTGCAGCAGACCACTTCTTCACCCGCACTGACGCGCACTTTCGGCGTTTCCGACATAAGCGATGCGACGTCTACCGCGTGTTCGGTGACGATCACCTGCGTATCTGCAGCCAAACGAACATTGAAGGCGGTGCCAAGCGCGCGCGCTCTGGTGTTGATTGTCTCGACGGTGAATGGCCGCTTGGCGTCTTTTGCAACTTCGAAATACGCTTCGCCACGCAGCAGATGAACGATGCGTTCGTGCTCGCCGAACTCGAAGCTGACGGCAGAGTTGGCGTTAAGCTGCATGGTTGAACCGTCCGCTAGCGTGACGATTGGCATTTCTCCGGTGCCGCTCATCAGATCGGCTTGCATGCGGATCGGCCCGTCGAGAGTGTAGAAGGCGACGGTCGCTGTGCCGATCAGCATCGCGACGGCAGCCGTCTTCGTGCGTGCGGAGCTGCGCTTTTTAGGTTTTAGCGCGGTCAGTTTGGGATCGGAGAGGATGGCGGAGCGGGCTTCGCCCATCAGTGCGCGCACCTCCTCATAGGCCTCGGCGTTCCGGGGCGAACGGGCGACCCAGGCTTCAAGCGCCCTGTGCGCCGCCGTCGCCTGATCGGGGTCCTGGGTGCGCAAATGCAGATCGATGGCCTTCTCGCGGCGTTTCCGCTGGGCCTGAGCATCGTCGGTGGGTGCCATTGTTATCTCGATCTTCGACCGCTTCTAAAGTGAAGACGATTGAAGCGGCCAAATCGGCGCGTCCGTCAGTCAGATTCTGTTACACGTTCCAGACAGTGCAACAAAGCGGCACGCAGATGGCGATCCACTGTGACGCGGGTAATGCCCAGTTTCTGCGCAATGGCATCGGGCGGCAGCTGATGCAGGCGGTGCAGGACGAAAATGGCGCGGCGGGTGCACGGCAGCTCACGGATTGCGTCTTTTAGCCGGCGCAGGCGGTCCGTGACCTCCAGCATGAAGTCCGGCGCCGGGGTGGAGGCAGGAACGGCGAGCCCTTCAGCCTCGCTGCCAGAAAAAATACGCTGTTCCAATCCGTTACGCCGGGCGCGGTCGATGCCGAGATTGACGGCAGCGCGGGAAAGAAAGGCGCGGATCGAATGGGCGCGGCCAAGTTTCTCCGGCTGCTCCGCAAAGCGAATATAGAGCTCGTGGATGATGTCGGCCGCATCGCTGCCGTGCCCGCGACGGCGCAGCGTAGCCTTCATCTCCTCGTAGTGCTCTTCGATCGCTCGGTTGAGCAACCCGAGCCTGTCGATTTCAATGGGATGGGCCACGTGGGAACCGCTATCTGCAACAGGAGTGGAATGACGGTTGGCATGCGGATCTGCAGCGGCGGATAGCCAATGTCACGCAAACCAGTCATCCGCATAGAGCCATTTGTTGACATACCTAGTCAACATAGGGGCGCAAGGATCTGCGTCATGCCTCCTCGGGTCGTGGCCATCGCGCCACGTTTTGGATCTGTTCCAGCGTGGTGCCAGGCAGGTGAAGCGCGCCGGGGTTCGTCGGCGATGCCGCATTGATGGTTCGCTAAATTTGCATCGGGCGGCGTGCCGCTGGCGGTTGGCGTCATGCGGGCGGTGTAAAATCGGGCGTTTCCGGTTGCGAATGGCGCCTGCATGGCAGCGCATCGGGGCTTCGCGCGGCCTTTTTGTCGGTGTCGGCGAGTTGCCGTCCCGCGCCGAGTGATATAGCGAGTAGCCGCATAACCGCATTCCCTTCCACTCAAAATTGCGAGCGCCGACCCCATGAAGCTTGTGCGTTTTGGCCAGCCCGGTAGCGAAAAGCCGGGTCTCATCGATAGCCAGGGCAAGATCCGCGATCTTTCCGCCCACGTTGACGATTTCGCCGGGGCGAACCTTTCGCCGGCGACGCTCGACAAGCTGCGTGCCATTGATCCGGCGAGCCTGCCGGAAGTGCCTGCCGGTACGCGCCTTGGCGCACCGGTCGCAGGCACGCGCAATTTCATCGCTATCGGCCTCAACTATGTCGATCACGCGAAGGAAACCGGCCAGGAAATTCCGGCGGAACCGATCCTGTTCAACAAGGCGCCAAGCTGCATCTGCGGACCCAACGACGACATCATGTATCCGAAGAACTCGGAGCACATGGACTGGGAAGTCGAGATCGCATTCGTGATCGGCAGCCGCGCTCGCTACGTCGAGGAAAAGGACGCGCTGGCACACATCGCCGGTTATTGCCTTTGCAACGACGTTTCCGAGCGCAGCTTCCAGGTCAAGCGTGCCGGGCAGTGGGTGAAGGGCAAGTCCGCTGAAACGTTCGGACCGCTGGGCCCGTGGCTGGTGACGCCGGACGACATCGCCGACGTGCAAAATCTGGCGCTCACGCTGGACGTGAATGGCGAGCGCAAGCAGACCGGCAACACCTCGACGATGATCTTCACCATCGCGCAGCTGCTCTCTTACATCAGCCAGTTTATGGTGCTTGAGCCTGGCGATGTGGTGACGACGGGCACGCCTCCGGGTGTCGGTTCAGCGCGCAAGCCGCGTGAATACCTGAAGGCCGGCGACGAAGTGGTGCTGCGGATCGATGGCCTGGGCGAACAGCGCGCCACGATCGTGCCGTTCAAGCTCTGATCGGTTGCGCTTCGAGAAGTTGAAGCAGCTTAAAAATAGCGCCGTCCGGTGGCTTCCGGGCGGCGCTATTGTTTTGCGGGACGCGCATCAACGAAACGCTGTTAGGCTCTAGCGATCAATACGCCTGCTGCACCTTCGCCTTGTGCTGGTCGTGGCGCATCATCTTGCGGGTGCGATCCCACGATCCGGCATCGAGATTGCTCGCTGCGTCGCGGCTTTTGCTCTCCATGTCGTTGAGCTTGCTGATCGCGGCTGTGGATGCCGGTGTGCTGCCCGACGAATAGTATTCACGCGAACTCCGGATATAAGCGGCGTTATCTTCCAGAGCTTTCCTGGCGGCGGCGAGATCGCCCTTGTCGCGCAGATCCACGGCGCGTTCAGTATTTTCGGTGGCGATCTGTTCGGTCACCTGGCTCATGACCGATTTGTTGATACCGCCTTCAATCGCTTCCGCATCGGCTGAAAACTCGATGCTCGCCTTGGTGTTGGCGTTGGCCTGCCGGCCTTCGTCGACTAGGTCAGCATAGGTAATGGAAATGTCTGCCACGTCGGCAGTACCGGTTGTGCGGCCGGACGGGGCGTCCAGCTCGACAATCACATAGCGCTCATTGTCGGCCTGAAGCTGGTTGAGCTTCAGTGTCACGCGCTGGCCCTCGATGTCACCGTCGCGGCCAAGGATGCGTTTGGGCGTGAACCCGGAGCGGCATTCGATGGTGATGGTGATGTCGCGTGCTGCAACCGACAGCGCATCACCGAACTCGCGGTCGAAGATTTCAGCCAGGTCGCTCGGGCGTTCGACAAACACGTGATTGCCGTCCGAGGCCGCGGCGAGGCGCTGCATCAGGTCTTCGTTGTAGTCGAGGCCAAGACCGATGGTGGAAACGGTGATGCCTTTGGATGCCAGCTTGCGTCCAAGTTGGGCGAGATCGTGTGGCTGAGACGGCCCGACATTGGCCAGGCCGTCGGAAAGCAGGATAACGCGATTGACGTTGTTGTCGGAGATGAACTTCTCGACCTGTCGACCGCCCTCCTGCACGCCGCCGTATAGCGCGGTGGTGCCACCAGCCTGCAATCCGTCGATGGCTTTCTCCAAACGTTCGCGCGAGCTGCGCAGCGGAGCAGAGGCGCTGAGAATGTTGACGTTATGATCGTAGGCGACGAGCGCAACGGTGTCGTCGGCGGAGAGGCGCTCCAGCGCAACGCGTGCGCCTTGCTTTGCGGCAGCGATGCGGTCTCCGTCCATGGAGCCGGATTTGTCGATGACAATCGCCACGTTGATCGGCGCACGTCGGGCAGCGTTTTTGCTCGCCGCACTCTTCAGGTTGAGGCGAAGATAAACGCTGCCTGCTTTGGAGGTGTTGACGACCGTGTTGCCAAGATCGGCTTCCAGCTTCAGGGTTTGTGCCGATGCTGGCGGTGCAATGCTGAAAGCAGCAAGTAGCGCTGTGCCGGCGAGCGTGGTTGCGTGCACCGCGCGCGAGAACATGGTCATCGCAAAATCTCCATGTTGAAATGTGCGCGAAGGTTAACGACGGTCCGCGGCGGAAGCGGGATCGCGGCGTGGCGAAACCGCGTCCATTGCAAGGCGCAACAACTTTGCGCCGGGACAAAAACAAAAAGCCCCGCAGGCAAGATGCCGAGCGGGGCTTTGTGATTGGTGTGATGAGCTGAAGGTCAGTTCATCAGGGTGCGCCCGTCATCGGAAGAAATCCGCGCTTCAGCGTGGGGCAGATCTTCCAGGAACAACTGCAGATGCCGCCACGATGTTTCGTTGGTGCGGTTGTTGGCGCGGAAGGCCTGCAGCATCGTGCGTGTGATATCGAACAACGCTTGCTGTTCGCCGGTGAGGCGTCCGTCGCCTGCGTCAGCTTCCAGGTCCTCGACCAGATCGCGCAATACCGTTTCGAACGGGCCGTTTGGCAGCATCATCAGCACCGGCCAGCTCTGGGCCAGATCGTGATACGCATCGTCCAGCATCTGCCGGTCCCAACTGGCATGCGGGCCCTGCAGCTTGCTTTTCATCAGCGTGTAAGCTTCGTCGAACGATGTGCGTGCCTCGTCCTCGCGCTGGCGCATGGCACTGTCGAGCGCGGTGTTGATGCGCCGCGCCCGAACGAACGCTTCGTTGGCGGCAATGGCCGTTACCAGTGCATTGCCGGGGGTGCGGTTCCAGGCTGCTGGCTCTATGCGCATGGCGGTCAGCAGCCGGGTGACGAAGCCTTCGCGAATTTCGGTTGGCGAGAATTCATCTTCCGGCAGCATGTGCTCGATGGCGCGGGCGGGTTCGGTCAGCGAACCGCCGAAGTGTTGGCCGTGCTGTGCAATCGCAGCGGGCGTATCGGTTGGAGCAAGTCGCGGCTGGGCAACGTTCACTGACAGCGTGCGGGCGCGGATGCGGGCCAGCGTCTTATAGAGATCGCGGTGGATGTAATAATAACCGGTGTCCTTGCCCGCCCGCTGTACGCGTCCAAGCGTGGCGCCAGCATTGAGCGTTGAGCGCACGATGCGGCGATCTTCGTCCAGGACTTCGGCCAGATTGATCTCCGCCGTGAAGCCTTTTTCCGGATCGATCGGCTGCAGGTATGACAGCACAATTTCGGCGTTGCGGTTGAGATCCGGCAACAGCGCCACGCCGACGATCTTCTCCAGTTCGGCCAGATCTACGTTGTCGCGATTGGCTTCGAACGAGCGCTTGGCAACGATGGACAGGAATTCGAACAGCTCCGAGCGCACCAGATAGCGATTGGTGGCGGCATCGACCGCAACTGCGCTGATGGTGGCGCCAGCGTTCAGCACGTTCATTACCTGATGGCGAGTATGCGGCTCCAGCATTTCCGGACGCACCTCCGCCATGTAACCGTCAGCGTTGGTGATTGGCTGCATGGCATCCAGAGCTGCGCGAGCATTGTCGAAGGTGTCCGGCAGCAGCGCGTTCTCGATGATCGCTTCAAGCTGCTGCGAGTTGCGGCCCTTGCTGGTGGGCACATCGGCCAATGGCGAGCGCACAGCGTTGGCGCCGAAAAGACCGGTCATGAAAATGAGTGAGTCTATGCCAATGGCGATGGCGAGCGCAAGGTAGGCGAGGCGATTGCCGTCCTGAAACGCGTTCCACGACACAACGAAGCGATGCGCGCGGTCGTCGCGGTTCATCTCGGCGAACGCAATCGTGCCGCGCAGCTCGTCGGTTTTCTGGCTGGGCAGACCGCTGTCGGAAAGACACTTCACCGCGAATCCGAACAGCGCATCGGTGGAGCGCTGGGAAGCCAGCTTGTCGCCACCGACGCAGTTGGCGTTGAAGGTTTTAACGCCCGCCTGCAGCGTGAATAGCGCGGCGGCTGCTTCGCTGGCTTGCTTGGGATCGCAATCGATGCCCGCCACCTTCTGCTTGGTGACGTCAGCGGCATACATTGCGCTGTATAGCTGTGTGCACCGCTGCTGCACGAGGGCAAGACGCTCGGCAGCCGGCGACTGGCGGAACTCAGCACGTGCTGTTTCGAATGCGGGCAGCACGCGACCGGGATCGACGCGCGGGGTTGCGTCTTCGCTGCCTGTGTCGGTCTGCATCATGTCGATGCGCTGGGATGCAGTTTCCTGCTCGCCCTTATACTTCGCCAGCTCACCGTCGATGGAGGCCAGCTCGCGCTTGATCTGCGCGATGCGCGTGTCGGCGGTGTCGAGCCGCTTCTTGGCGTCCTTAACGCGGTCATCCTGAATTTTGTATGCAGCCTGCATGCGTGATAGGTCGCCCATCAACTGGCGGTATACGGGGCCGCGACCTTCCTTCAGCGTGCCTTCGACACCTTTGCTTTCGGCCATTGCCTCGACGCGCTTGGCATCGATGGCCTTGGCGCGGGTGTCGAGTTCGGTCTTCGCGGCTGAATGATCGGCGGCGAGGGTTGAGCGGTCGCTCTCAAGGCGCGCAAGTTCGTCCGTGATGCTGGTCTTCTTGCTGCTCAGGCCAGCTTGCCCGCTCTGCGCGGTGGCGATGCGCTCCTGCTGCTCCATGATGGAGCGGTTGCGGGTTTCGATCTGGTCGTTGAAGTAGCGCTCGATCTCGCCCGAGGAATCCTGCGCAATCGAAGCCAGCCGGTCGAGCTGGTCTTCATACTTGTGCCAGCCCTCGCTCTGGAACAGCGATGATGTTTGCACCTGCTCTTCGTTGGCGATGGTGGCGCCGATATCGGCGATGATAGCGGAAACCTGATTGGTGGCACGCAGTTCCGAAACGCGTTCGCGCTGGTCCTGGGGGAACACGACGTTGAAGCGGCTATCGAACGAGAAGAACACCGATGTCGCCATTGTGGCGAGAAACATCACCCACAGCATCGAGTTCTTGGCCATGATACGCAGCGCCTGCGCGTACGGTGCGACGACATCGGTATGCGCGAACACTACGATCAGGCCGAGCACGCACAGCACCGCGCCGCCCGCCAGCAGCGTGTTGATCACGTAGCCGGTATCAAGGCCGTAATTGTATTGATAGACGGCGATGCCGGCGATCAGCAGTGCGGCACCCAGTATGAGAATGACGATGAGCGGAGCGGTGACGCGTGCAAGGCCCGAGCGCGCAACGGTGTTCATGCCAGTGGCGAAGGTTTCGCCGATCAGCCAGGCGCTGATGAGCATCACGCAGTGAATGCCGAAGGTGAACATCAGTGACAGCACCGGCTCGCCGGTGAAGTTCGTCATGCCGTCCCATGTGGTCCAGCCGCCCGCCAGCGAAAGCGCGATTGCGGCTGAGCCCAACATCGCGAGCTGCCAGTTGGTGAAGAACACGTCTTCGATCACGCGCCAAAGCCGCGGTCCAACCTTGAACATGGCGACCGTCGCGGCGATCACCAGCACGGCAATCAAAACATATCTGGCGTACCCGGCCGGGTTCGCCATCACGGCATCAACTGCCTGACTGAAGTCCATAGGTTTCCTGTCCCATCGGGCGGCCGCAGTACGTGCCCTCTGCTGCTTTTATCACAGCGGCGCAAAGGTCACGCGATGCAGGATAGGTACAGCACCGGACCACTTATTGGCAGGAATTGGGCGATCAAGGTTTCATGGAGAGCTTTTAATGTCGTTCCGGCTAGTGAAACCGCAGCGTTGGCTGGACACGGCTAATGCTTTTTAGGTGGGAAATGCGGTCAGGAAGAATATCGGTCGACGTATTATTCATTAGGTCTTTGAGACACGTAGCCAATGGCGCTGCTGCGGCAGGATAACGCTGCGGGCCATCGCGCGTGCTTCTCAGACAGCCTCGAACAGCGCGGCAAGCCCCATGCCGCCGGCAACACCAAGCGCGGCGACACCGAGCGAGCCGCCACGGCTTTCTCCTCGCGCCATGCGGGTGAAAAGTCGCGTGACGAGCACCGAGCTGGCGGCGGCCAGGGGATGGCCACGGGCGACAGCGCCGCCGTCGGCGTTCAACAGGTCTTCGTCAAGCTCAAGGCTGCGGGCGAAAGCGATGGCCTGCGCGGCCGAAGTTTCATTCAGCTCTATGCAACCCAGATCAGCCATGCTGAACGGACGCGTGCCGTTCGTCAGACGCTGCATCACCTCGATCGGCGCCGAGGCTTCATGCTCCGGCGAGACGCCGCGCGCGGCATGGCTGAGAAAGCGCAATCCGCGCGGCTTGCCGAGCGATGCCCAAACATCCTGCGAGACAACTATCGCCACCGATGCGCCATCGTGCAGGGATGCTGTGTTGGCTGGCGTCAGCGTGCCGTCCGGCAGATAGGGGGCCTGCTGGGCAAGGTCTTTGAAGTCGGGGGCGATGGAACTCTGATCGCGCGCTTCCTCAGGATTGGAGCGCAGCGGCGATATTTCGCCGACAAACCGCTTTGCTTCCCGGGCCTGCTCGGCCTTGAGATGTGAACGTAACGCGTAGGAGTCCTGCTCTGCCCGGCCGATGCCGAACTTTGCTGCCAGCGCTTCGGTGGATTCCAGATGGGCGGGGCCATCCCGCTCCTCTCCCGAGCCCGGTTCCGGACTGAGAAAGCGCGGCAGTTGCGTGAGGTTGCGAGGCTTTGCCACCCGCCACGGCGCGGTGGAGATGGCTTCAACTCCGGCGGCAACGACAGCGTTGGCCTCGCCGAGCGATATGGCTCGCACTGCGGCCAGGATCGCATCTAGCCCTGAAGCGCACTGCCGATCCAGCGTAGCGGCAGGCACGTGCTCGGGCAGGCCAGCCGCAAGCGCGATCAGACGGGCAGGGTTACCGCCTTCGGTGGTGTTGCCGACGATGAACTCGTCGATGCTGCCGGCCTCAAGTCCGCTGTCGCTCAGCGCGACCTCGACCAGAGGCGCGCACAAATCTTCAGCGCGACGGTTCTTGTGCAGTCCGGCAATGCGGCCTATGGCGGTGCGCCGCGCCGCAACGATGTACGCCGATGGAGAATGCATTGCGCGTTGTGGTTCTCGAATAATCAATACGCTAGGGAGCGGGGCAAGACATTCGCCGGGCCCTGCCCGGTGTCTGCCGCCGTTGTTCTGTTTCTGCAATCAGTTAGCAAACACACGATGGTGGCGGAAAAGGGATGCTCTGAAGGAGGGATTTTGCGGGCAGTGTCGCGGCTATGCCCCGGCGGCCCGGTGGTATAAAGTAACGTTTCCGAATTTGCCCGGAGCAATTGGGAAGTCGCGATGACCGAGGCGCAAGCCAAGCCGAACGGGCCTATGCCGTCCGCTCAGATGGAGCGGAAGCTGGCTAAGGCGGTCGAACGGGCCCAACAGGCATTCATGGAAAAGAACTTGCGTTTCACGCAGCTGCGCCAGGACGTTTTCGCGGAGATTGCGGCCACCCACGCGTCGATCGGCGCATACGACATTCTTGCGCGGCTGGCAGAGAAGGGCACGCGACTGGCGCCGATCTCGGTCTATCGTGCGATAGATGCGCTGCTGGAGGCTGGCGTCATTCACCGGCTGGAAAGCAAGAACGCTTTCTTTGCTTGCCGGCGCATCGAACACCGCACCGGGCGTCGTCCCATCTTCCTGGCCTGTGAGAACTGCAATGGAGTGCAGGAAGTGGACTCGGACGGTATTTTTGAAACGATCGACCGGCTGTCCGCTGCAGCATCCTTTCAGCCGCGCGTGAAGTTCGTCGAGGTCTCGGGTCTGTGCGACGCGTGCCGGCCGGGTAAGGACTGACGGACATGGCCGGCACGGATAAAAACCTTACAGCCGCAGCGGCGGCGCCGAATGCGTGCGGTCACGCGTCCGGTCATGGATGCGCGCACGCCCAGGCCGATCATAATTGTGCCGGAGAGGTGCCGGTGTTCAATCCCGACGCGCTCATATCCGCCCGTGGGGTTAGCGTAACGCGCGGCGGGCGCGACCAGCTCATCGACGTCAACCTCGACATCAATGAGCGCGAGATCGTTACGCTGATCGGGCCCAACGGCGCCGGCAAGTCAACGTTGGTGCGCGTATTGCTGGGCTTGGAGAAGCCGACGCGCGGCGAGGTGCACCGGCGGACCGATCTGCGCATCGGTTATGTGCCGCAGCGCTTCGACAGCGATGTTTCTGTCCCGATGACGGTTGAGCGGTTCCTGACGCTTGGTCTTGGCCGCAACGGCGGTCGGGTTGAGGATCTGCTGCGGCAGGTGGATGCTTCATCGGTGGCGCAGCAGCAGCTCGGCCAGCTTTCCGGCGGCGAGTTGCAGCGCGTTTTGCTGGCCCGTGCGCTGCTGCGCAAACCCAACCTTCTCGTGCTCGATGAGCCGGCACAGGGCGTCGATTACAGCGGTGAGGCCGATCTCTACAACCTGATCGGGCGCCTGCGCGATGAAGCCGGGTTCGGCGTGCTGCTGGTTTCGCACGATTTGCATATCGTGATGGCGCGCTCTGACCGCGTGGTCTGCCTCAATCGCCATGTGTGCTGCTCAGGCGTGCCGCAGGCGGTGGCGCAGCATCCGGCCTATGGTCGTCTGTTCGGCCCGCAGGCCGCGCGGGCGTTCGGCATCTATCGGCATGAGCATGATCACCACCACGACCTGGCCGGGATGCCCCATCCTGCCTCGGGCGATACCACCGATAGCGACAGCCCGGAGGGCGGCAGCGCGTGCTGATATTTGAACCCTTCTTTCTGCGGGCGCTGCTGGCCGGAATTGGTTTGGCAATCGTCGCGGCTCCGCTCGGATGCTTCGTCGTGTGGCAGCGTCTTGCCTACTTCGGCGAGACCGTTGCGCAGGCGGGGCTGATCGGTGTGGCGCTCGGCTTAGCGCTGCATATGGATGTCACTTGGGGCGTGCTGGTGGTTGCGTTGCTGGTGGCGGCACTGCTGCTGTGGTTCGGCCGCCAGAAACTGGTCGGCCTCGATCCCGTGCTGGGCCTTCTGCACCATGCCGCGCTCGCCGCTGGCGTCATCGCCACCTCGATGCTGGATGGACCGCCGGTCGATCTGGCCGGGTTTCTGTTTGGCGACGTATTCGCGGTCAGCTCGACTGATGTGACGATCATCTATGTCGGCGGCGCCATCGTGCTGGCGGGCATCCTGCTGCTGTGGCAGCCGTTGCTGCGGCTGGCGGTCCACGAGGAGCTGGCTGCGGCTGAGGGCGTGAAGCGCGACAGGATCCGCGCCGCGTTCATATTCCTGCTGGCGGTGACGATCGCCGTCGCGATGAAAATCGTCGGCATTTTGCTGGTCATGGCCTTTCTGGTGGTGCCGGCCGTGGCGGCGCGTCCCCTTGCCGGGACGCCGGAGCGCATGGTGCTGCTGACGGCTCTGATTGCGGTGGCCAGTGTAGTGGTTGGGCTATGGCTGTCGTTTGCCTTCGACGCCCCCGGCGGCCCCTCGATTGTGATCGTAATGTCGCTTGTGGCCGCGCTTTCCCTGAGCTGGGCGGCGCTGGGTCGCGGTAGCGGGGCCACGCGATAAAGGATTAACCGACGCCAGCCGATGCCAGCCCTCTGGCCAATTGGTGGCAGCTGCATTAGACCATGATCGCTGCGGACCCTGTCAGCCCGCAGCGTGAATCATCGGTCTCAAAAAAAGACGAGAGCCACATCGCGGTTTAAAGAAACGGGATCGTGCTCTAGCTAGACCCTTGGTGCCAATGGCGGATATGCAAGCCATGCAGGCTACGGCCACTCTCTTGATTGCTCCCCGGCGTTCCTCCCATTCCGTCCGTGTCTCGGGCGTGACCGTGGGGGGCGGGGCCCCCGTCGTCGTGCAATCGATGACCAACACCGACACCGCGGATATCGAATCCACTGTGACGCAGGTTGCGGCGCTGTCCCGGGCCGGATCGGAGCTGGTGCGTCTGACGGTGGACCGCGACGAGGCGGCGAAGGCGGTTCCGCACATTCGCGACCGTCTGCTGAAGCAGGGCGTTTCAGTGCCGCTGATCGGCGACTTCCACTACAACGGCCACACGCTGCTGGCGGACAATCCAGCCGCAGCGGAGGCGCTGGCGAAATATCGCATCAATCCGGGCAATGTCGGCTTCAAGGACAAGAAGGACCGCCAGTTCGCCGCCATCATCGATACGGCGCTGCACTGGAAAAAGCCGGTTCGTATCGGCGTCAACTGGGGCTCGCTGGATCAGGAGCTGCTGACGCGGCTGATGGATGAGAACGCACGCGCGGCGGAGCCCAGGGATGCGCGCGCGGTGATGCACGAAGCCATCGTGCAGTCGGCATTGATTTCAGCGGCGCGCGCTGAAGAACTCGGCATGACCGCTAACGACATCATCCTGTCGGCGAAGGTGTCGGCGGTGCAGGATCTCGTCAGCGTTTACACCATGCTGGCTGCCCGCAGTGAATACGCGCTGCACGTCGGCCTGACAGAAGCGGGTATGGGCTCGAAGGGCATTGTCGCCTCCACGGCCGGCATCGGCATTCTGCTGCAGGCGGGCATCGGCGATACGATCCGCGTATCGCTGACGCCGGAGCCGGGTGGCGCGCGAACGCTGGAAGTTCGGGTGGCGCAGGAAATCCTGCAGTCGATGGGGTTGCGCTCGTTCATGCCGGTGGTAACGGCGTGTCCCGGCTGCGGCCGCACCACGTCCACCGTGTTCCAGGAACTTGCCCGCAATGTGCAGGACATGATCACCGACCGGATGCCAGACTGGCGCCGGCGCTATCCGGGCGTCGAGACGCTGAATTTCGCCGTCATGGGCTGCATTGTGAACGGGCCGGGCGAATCCAAGCAGGCTGATATCGGTATTTCGCTGCCGGGCACGGGCGAAACTCCGTCCGCGCCGGTGTTCATCGACGGCGAGAAGGCCATGACATTGCGTGGTCCGAACATCGCGGCGGACTTCCAGAAAATCGTGGAGGACTACATCGAACGCCGATTTGGGAACTCCAAGGCTGTTGATGTGGAGGCGCAGGAGCGCCATACGGCATAGGGCGCAGCCGCAACCCGTGGGGGAATACGAATGACAACAAAAATCAAAATGCCCACGGTGCGCCTTGGCTCGCGGACAATCCTGACAGCGGCTGCGCTGGGTGTGGCGGTTGTCGCCCTTGGCGGATGCTCCGGCTCAAGCCTTCCCGATACCGACCGCGTGTTTCTTTCCGCTGCTGGCGGCTGGGACCGTAACCGCGACGGCGTGGTGACGTGCGAGGAGTGGAAGGAATACGCCACCGAGCTGTTTAATGCCGCCGACGGCAACGGCGATGGCAGCCTGGACCGCACGGAATACGCCAAGATCATTTCCACCGATCGCATGTTCCAGACGGTGGACTTCAGCTACTATGACGCCAACGGCGACGGCAAAGTTGACCGCACCGAATTCGTCGATAAGCCCAATCGCGCGTTCGCGCTTCTGGACAAGGATAATTCGTGCCGTCTGACCGCCAATCAGGTCGCTGGCGCGCGCGCTAACGCTGAACAAATCTTCGAGCACAAGAAGGCAGAGTCCGGCGACCCGCGTGAATCGCAGAAGGGCGGCCCGGGCGTCGGCGGCATGTAGCGGCGGGCGATACGCCATCCGCGCCGTTCCGCAGTGACCCCGAATACCTCGCCGCATTCTTAGCCGATTGTTAGGGCTGATGCCGCTATCTGAGCGGCGCGTTGTGGCCACATTCATCCCGGAAATGGGGCAGCTTCGCCACGTCCCCGCCAAGCTCACGCCATTGGCAAATCCTAAGCTCGAAGCGACGTCATCGAATTGGTTAATTCGATGAACTTTTTTGCTGCCGGAGCGTTAACGCGTGGCTTCAAAACGAACAAACATCCGCAAAAATCAGGAACCCCTCGCCATGAACAGATTGCTGCTTGCAGGCGTTGCCGCCGCTGCGTGGTCCGGTGGCGCTATTGCCGCCGATCTTGGCCCGTATAACCCGCCGCGTGCCGAGCCTTACTACGAGCCCGCCTATGCGCCGGTGCAGAGTGGCGTGTGGAACTGGCAAGGCCTCTACATGGGCGTCAACGCCGGTTATGGCTGGGGCAATGATAACGCCGCTTCTTTCAACGGTATCGGCGGCGGCGTTGGCTACACCAATCCGGACGGTTGGTTCGGCGGCGGCCAGATCGGCTACAACGCGCAGTTCAATTCACTGGTGCTGGGTGTCGAATGGGATATTCAAAGCGCTGACCTCAGCGATTCAACCGTACTCAGCAGCGGCTTCACCGGTGTGACGAGTGACGTCGACTGGTTCTCAACTTTGCGCGGCCGCATCGGTTACGCAGCCGGTCCGGCGCTGCTCTATGTGACGGGCGGTCTCGCTTTCGCCGATGTGCAGTTCAACGGGATGTCGCCGACAACCAGCATTTCCAGCAGCGAGATCCAGACCGGTTACACGGTTGGCGGTGGTATCGAGTGGGCGTTTGCGCCGAACTGGTCGCTGAAGAGCGAATATCTCTATGTCGATCTCGGCAGCGAGACGTTCTCGACGCCATCGGGCACCTACACGACCGAGACCGATTTCCACAGCGCGCGCGTGGGTCTCAACTATCGCTTCTGATCCGGCGCTGAGGCTGCATGCGCAGCGCTCCGCTCTGCCATCACATTGCAAAAGGCGCTTTTCGGAGCGCCTTTTTTGTTGGGTGTCAGTGCTCGCGTTTGGCCGCGAAATGTGCCGCCTGGATGAGAGATGAGGCGCGTTCGCCAAACGGTGCCAGCGCTGCTTCGGCGCCGCGTACTGCTTCAGCAAGCTGCGCGCGCGCATTGTCGATGCCGATGAGATCGACAAGCGTTGCCTTGCCTGCCGCCGCGTCCTTGCCCGCGGCTTTGCCCATCGTTGCGGCGTCGCCTTCTGCATCGAGCAGGTCGTCAGCAATCTGAAACGCCAGCCCCAGATTTTCGCCATAGGTACGCAGCGCGTCACGCTGGGCGGGCGAGGCTGCGCCAAGCACCGCACCGGCTTCGCATGCCGCTGCAATCAGCGCGCCGGTTTTCAGCGCCTGCAGATGGCGGATGTGGCCAGCGCTGGGCTGTGCAGGTTCGTTGCGCTTTTCCGCTTCAAGATCGAGCATCTGTCCCAGCACCATGCCGCGACCGCCTGCGGCCTTCGCCAGCAGGGCCACCATCCGCGCGCGAACGGCTGGATCCGCGTGCGCGCTGTCGCTGGCTATGATCTCGAACGCAAGCGTCAGCAGTGCATCGCCGGCAAGAATGGCAGTCCACTCATCAAACGCTTTGTGAACCGTGGGGCGCCCCCGGCGCAGATCATCGTTGTCCATCGAGGGCAGGTCGTCATGGGCAAGCGAGTAGCAATGAATGCACTCGAAGGCGGCAGCGGCATCAAGCGCGCCCTCAGCCGGAATGCCGAACAGTGCCGCGCTCTCGATCACCAGAAACGGGCGAAACCGCTTGCCGCCGCCCAGCAGGGCGTGGCCCATGGCGGCATTCAGACGACTGCCATTTTGAGGCCCGTATTTTGCAAGCATTTCGGTGAGGTGCTGTTCGATCCGCTCCGCCTGGACGGCGAGCCTTTGCACGAAGGTCATTTTTGGCTACCTAACTGCGATCGGACCAGCGCGCCGGAGCGGAACGGGCGCTAGAGTGCTGCCGGAAAATGGGAACCGATTTTCCAAAAGCACGATGGAAAAAATGGCTAGAGCTGTTTCCTGATCCATCAGAAACAGGAGCGGCTCTAGAGCGGTGAAACAAGCCGCGCATATAGCATCGGAGCGACGCAAGCACAGTATGGAAAGGTCCGATCCTCCACGGCCGCTCGCCAAGGCCTTTCCCGCGTCTCCGGATGGGCAATCGAAGCCATCGGATGAGGATGGGGCTGTTGCTGGCGTCGAGGCGCATGGAGCGTCTCCGCCGCCCCTGGAAACAGTCGAGGGGCCTGTGCAGGCGGGGCCGTTTCTGGGCTTCACAAGCATGGTCGGTCCGGATCTGGATGGCCCGTCTGTCGACGCAAACGCTGCTGAAACGGCCGCTGGTGATGAGTCCGATCGGATGCAGCGCCCTGTCGATCCGGTACTGAGTGAAGAGCCTCCCCCAACCCCTGAACTTTTTCCGCAGCCAGCGGATGCGTTTCCCGATGGTGTGACTGGCGTGGCGATGCCGCAGGAAATTCAAACGCCGACCCTGTCAGAAGAAGCTGCCGTTGCGGATCACCCAGTGCTTGCGACCGATACACAGGGCGTTCCGGCACTGGAGCCGTGGCCCGATCCACTGGAAACGGCGCGATCTGATGGCGACGTGCCGGGCCTGCCAATGGCAGCGGCGGAAGAAATTTCCGGTTCGCAGCCGGCTGAGGACTTTGCCGACGTTGCGAAGACCGCCAATGCTGCGAATGAGGCCCCGCAGCCAATGCCTTCAGGCGCGGCTGTGGCGGGCTTTGAGGCAGGTGAAGACGATGCGGCCGATGAGGCCGTGGCGTCAGATTTAATGCCGCCAGCGGTAGCTGCTGAGCCAACCGCAGGCGGCAACGCGGCAGACACCGCCCTGGGCCTCGCGCCTGCCGATACCGATGCGCCATCGTTCGTGCCGGAAATGTCTGCGCCCATCTCCGCGCCCGTGACGGTGCCCGATATCGGCGCTTGGCGGGCGCCTGAGCCGGCACTGCCCTCGCTGGATGCGCCGACAACCCCTCAAGCATCGAAGCTGTCCCTCCACCCGGATTCGCATAGCGACTGGACGCCGAGCGTAGAGGTGACTTCTGTCCCGGAAACCGCTGCCCCAGGGCCGGACTTTAGCCGCATGTGGTCAGCGCCTCAGGCGGCGGCGATCGCGCCCTCGTCCGCGTTTGTATCCGCAGCCCATGCAGCGGACATCGGGTGGCACAGCCCGCCTTCAGCAGCGCCAGCCTCCGGGCAGCCGGAGAGACGGGACTGGAAGGCGTTCGCCTACCGTGTGGCGCGCATAGGCTTCTTTGTGCTGGTGGGCTGGTTTGCGTTCGTGCTGGCGCTGGTGGTGCTGTACCGCTTTGTAAATCCACCATTTTCTATGCTGATGGCGCAGCAGTGGCTCACCGGAACTTCGATACAGAAGCAGTGGGTGCCGCTGGAGCAGATTTCGCCCAACCTGCAGCGCGCGGTGGTGGTGTCGGAGGACTCGCGCTTCTGCCAGCATTGGGGCATCGATCTGGAAGAAATGGCCAACGCCATCCGGCGGTCGAGCGGCGGCTATCCGCGCGGCGCCAGCACCATAACGATGCAGCTGGCAAAAAACCTGTTTCTGCTGCCGACGAAGAGCTACCTGCGCAAGATGGTCGAAGTGCCGCTGACCGTGGCCATCGAGCTGACCTGGCCGAAGGCGCGGATATTGGAAGTCTATCTGAATGTCGTCGAATGGGGGCCCGGTGTGTTCGGGGCCGAGGCGGCATCGCGCACCCATTTCAAGCGCCCCGCTTCGCAGCTTACGGCCCGTCAGGCGGCGCAATTGGCAGTCTCGCTGCCGAACCCGATTGTCCGCAATGCCGGCCGGCCCGGACCGCTGGTGCGCAAGCGCGCTGGCGTCATTCAACAGCGGGCGGCCGGGGCCCGTGGCGTGCTTTCCTGCATCGATCAGGGGCGTTAACGCTTTGTCAGGTGGTTCGGCTGTCTTCCATGACAACGCCAGACCACTGGAACTCGGCGAAGAATGTAGTATAAGGCGCCCCAACAGGCTTCCCGCTGGCTTCGCCGCCGAGGGGCGCTTAGTGGATATTCGCTTTCACAGTCGGGATTTGCAGGGCCCGAAAGGCCCGGCAGCGGTGTCTTTGGCTCCGCGCCAGCCCGACTTTTACCTCGGAGTTTACTCAAATGGCCGTTCCGCGCAAAAAAGTATCGCCCATGAAGAAGGGCCAGCGCCGTTCTCATCACGCCATCGCCAACCCGACCTATGTCGAAGACAAGGATTCGGGCGAGCTGCGCCGTCCGCACCACATCGATCTGAAGACCGGCAAGTATCGCGGTCGCCAGATTCTTGAGCCCAAGGCAGACGTTTGATCCTTTTTTGATGCCCGGAAGCAGGTTCCGGGCACAAAAAATTGTGGGTTGACGCATTGAGACAGCGTGCCGCATCTGTGGTGCGCTGCAATGTCATGCCGGCTTTAGGGCGTTGCGCGAAAAAATTCTGCCGCTCCGGGAATGGCCAGAAATCGGCGCAATGTCCGGGCAGAAATACGCCATCTGAAACCGCTGGCGGGCAATTTTCGCCCGTTGTGCTCGTGCTCCGGCCAGTGCTGGCCAATAGGGGGAATGCGTTATGTCGCTCCGGTCCATCCCGTCGATCGTCTTTGCTCTGATCATCTACAACGCCGTTGTGTTCGTTTCCGGCGGCACTGAGGTTCTGAGCAATTCGCTGTTTGAAATGCCGATGCTGAGCGGTGGACACTGGAGCTTCAAGGTTGGCGACGCGATCATTCTGCTGACGCTGTTCCTGCTGTTCGCCGAGCTCATTAAGTCGACCTACACATCAACGTCGTCGCTGGTCGACCACGGCCTGTCGATGGTGCTGTTCGTCGTCTGCCTCGTCGAGTTCCTGCTTGCTCCGCTGGCGGCTACGTCGACGTTCTTCCTCATCACCGTTGCGACCGCCATCGATGTCATCGCCGGCTTCACTATCGGCATTCGCGTTGCACGTCGCGACCTCGCTATCGGTGGCATGGAGCATTGATAGCGCGCTGAAGTGCGCCCGTATGTCGGGCGTTCAGTGAACGCACGTACTGCACCGCTAGCAACGAAACAAAAAGAAACCCCGCAGGCCTGTGGCCAGCGGGGTTTTTTCTTTGTGTCGATATATTGCGGGTCAGGTTGGCGAGCCGCAGTTGCGCAGAAATGCGCTGTTTCCGGCGCTAATCGCGATCCTGTGAAAGCTTGTCCAGCTTCTGCTGCATGCTAGCGAGCTGAGCCTTCAGGTCGTCAATATCAGAGCCGGAGTCAGCAGATGTCTTTGTGGCGGCGGGAGCTGGCTGAGGCCGTGCCTGCGGCTGCGCACCGGTTGGCTTGGCAGCGCCGGGCATACCCTGCGTAAATGGATTGCTCCACATCGAAACCGCCTGCTCGAACATCTGCATGTTCTTGCGCGCGAGGTCCTGATAGACCTCGAATGCTGCCGTCGGATTGGAGAATGCAGACGCGAACTGCGTGCGCAGCTTCTCCTGATCCTTGACCAGATTCTCCATGCTGAACTGGAGATATCCCGGCACCATGCGACCGATGCTGTCGTCATAGAAGCGGATGAGCTGACGAAGGAACGGCACGGGTAGCAGGGTCTGCCCACCGACGCGGTTCTCCTGCTCAACGATGATCTGTGTCAGGACGGAGTGCGTGAGATCGTCGCCGGACTTGGCGTCGTACACGACGAAGTCGCGATCGGATCGGACCATCGCAGCCAGATCCTCGAGCGTCACGTAGGTGCTCGTTTCTGTATTGTAGAGCCGGCGGTTGGCATATTTTTTTATGACAACCGCTTCTTTCTTTTCGGCAGATGGGTCGGGTTTGTTCAGCATTCCTGAGAGCCGCCAGAGGTATTTTGCACTGCGGCAGCGTAACACACCCCGGACCGCATGGGCCAGCCGTTTGTGTTGACCGTTGCAGCCAGATGGCGCATTAGCTGGCGGCAAGCCTAAGCTTTGGTAATTCGTGGTTTACGCCACGGCCGGGCTGGCCCCCAGTTTAACGGGTGCTGCCCGCCTTGCGCGTGGCGCCCCAATTCGCAAACTCCACACTCTTCACAAAAGGAGCCTTCCCGAATGAGCGACGACAATACAACCATCGTCATTGCGAGCGCGGCGCGCACTCCAGTTGGCTCATTCAATGGTTCCCTCGCGACCGTAGCCGGCCATGACCTCGGCACGATCGCGATCAAGGCTGCTCTCGAGCGGGCCAAGGTTGAGCCGGGCGACGTGTCGGAAGTGATCCTCGGCCAGGTGCTGACGGGCGCCCAGGGCCAGAACCCGGCCCGCCAGGCTTCGATTGGCGCCGGTATCCCGGTCGACAGCCCGGCCTTCACGGTCAATCAGGTTTGCGGCTCGGGCCTGCGCGCGGTTGCCCTCGGCGCCCAGCAGATCCTTGCAGGCGACGCCAGCATCGTCGTTGCAGGCGGCCAGGAGAACATGAGCCAGTCGGTGCATGCTTCTCACATGCGCAATGGCACCAAGATGGGTGACGTCAAGTTCGTCGATACGATGATCAAGGACGGCCTGTGGGACGCCTTCAACAACTACCACATGGGCACCACCGCCGAGAACGTCGCTCGCCAGTGGCAGATCTCGCGTGAAGATCAGGACAACTTCGCCGTCGCTTCGCAGAACAAAGCTGAAGCCGCAAAGAAGGCCGGCAAGTTCAAGGATGAGATCGCCAGCGTCACCGTCAAGGGTCGCAAGGGCGACGTCATCGTTGAAGAGGACGAGTACATCCGTGACGGCGCCACGCTGGAAAGCGTTGCCAAGCTCCGTCCGGCTTTCGACAAGGCTGGCACTGTTACCGCCGGTAACGCATCGGGCCTCAACGACGGCGCCGCCGCGCTGGTGCTGATGACCGCCGCCGAAGCCAAGAAGCGTGGCATCGAGCCGCTCGCACGCATCGTGTCGTGGGCACAGGCCGGCGTTGATCCGTCCATCATGGGTACGGGTCCGATCCCGGCTTCCAAGAAGGCGCTGGAGAAGGCCGGCTGGGATGCCAAGGATCTTGACCTCGTCGAAGCCAACGAAGCGTTCGCGGCACAGGCCTGCGCAGTCAACAAGGGCGTTGGCTGGGATACGGACAAGGTCAACGTTAATGGTGGCGCGATTGCCATTGGTCACCCCATTGGTGCTTCCGGTGCCCGCGTTCTGACCACGCTGGTGCATGAAATGAAGCGTCGCGGCGCCAAGAAGGGCCTCGCCACGCTTTGCATCGGCGGTGGCATGGGCATCGCCATGTGCGTTGCACGCGACTGATTTAAAGATCGGGGCTCTGGCGCTTAGCGTCGGGCCCCGTTTTTTATCGCAGCACTGAAATCGTCATTATCCAAATCAAGAGACCAATCGAGGGAGGTTCTTCATGGCTCGTGTTGCCCTGGTGACGGGTGGTACGCGTGGTATTGGCCACGCAATTTCCGTCGCCCTGAAGAATGCGGGCTACCGCGTCGCCGCCAACTATGCTGGCAATGACGCCGCCGCGCAGCAGTTCCAGGCCGAAACCGGCATTCCTGTTTTCAAGTGGAACGTTGGCGACTATGACGCCTGCGCCGCTGGCATCGAGCAGGTGACCAAGGAAGTTGGCCCGGTTGACGTTCTCGTCAACAACGCCGGCATCACGCGCGACGCCATGCTTCACCGCATGACGAAGGAGCAGTGGAACGAGGTCATCAACGTCGACCTCGACAGCCTGTTCAACATGTCGCGTCCGGTGATCGACGGTATGCGCGCGCGCAACTTCGGCCGCATCATCAACGTTTCGTCCATCAACGGCCGCAAGGGCCAGATGGGCCAGACGAACTATTCGGCCGCAAAGGCTGGTGCGCACGGTTTCACGAAGGCGCTGGCTGCGGAGAGCGCTGCCAAGGGCATCACCGTCAACACTATCGCGCCGGGCTACATCGCCACTGAGATGGTCGCGGCGGTGCCGAAGGAAGTTCTCGACACCAAAATCATTCCGCAGATTCCGGCCGGCCGCCTTGGCGAAGCCGACGAAATCGCGCGCGCCGTGGTGTTCCTTGCTGCCGACAGCGCTGGTTTCATCACCGGTGCCTGCTTCGACATCAACGGCGGCCATTACATGGCTACCTAAGTGCTTCCGGAAAAGTGGGAACCGATTTTCCGACAAGAAGCACGACCCAACAAACAGCTAGAGCCTTTCCGCGATTCAACGAAACGCTGAAAGGCTCCAAGCCAGCAGCCAAGATCTGTTTATGGAAATGGCCGGACTTCTGTCCGGCCATTTTTTTTGGCCATTTGCGTTTGATGACGGCCTGCACTGATCGCACGGCTGGCGACGTTCTCAGTGCGTTGGAACGCACAGCACAGCAGCACCAAAGAAAACGGCCGGGAAAACCCCGACCGTTGAAGTGATCTCGAAGTTTATGCGTCTCTTATCCGCGCAGACGGGTACGGATGATGCGAGGGAAGTCGTCTCCACCCGTTCCGGTCGCCTGTCCGGTATCTTCATTGCCCCACCAACGCTGGTTAGGGTCGCCCTGCTGGACTGACGGATCCATCATGCCTGCCTGCGAAGGTTGGGCCATGCCGGGCTGCTGCTGCCACGTCGGCGCGTATCCATCCTGCTGTTGCGGAGCACGCTGACGCTGCTGCGGCTGGGCTGCCACCGGAGCAGCAAACCATGCTTCGATCAGGTCAAGCTCGTCAGCGGAAAGATTGAGCCCCTGACCACGGCAACGTGCGACGACAAAGTTGCGGAACCGCGATGCAAACAGGCTGGGCGATGCACCCTGATCGAACCAGGGATCAGCCTCGCTCACGACATCAAGCACAAAGCGAACGTCGTCACGGCGCACACCGATGCCAACACTCTCTGCGCGCTTCACGATGTTTGCCAGCGTTTGCTGGCCAGCAAGACCGTTCGCAGCAATCTCCTGCGCCATGACATCGAACAGCGTACGGTAATCCTGCGGTGACAGTGTCGGCGCCTGGCTGGCTTCGTGGATGCGCGCGATCGACTGCTGGATCGAAGCAGCACCCTGTGCAGTACGCGGCGACATCGGCGCTTGCTGTGCGGGGGCCTGCTGAGGCTGAGACATATGCTGAGGCTGCAGCGGCTGACGGAACGCCCCCGGCTGGCCCGTGAGGGTCTCGGGCTGAGCCGGGGTCATCGGCTGATGCTGCTCCATCGGATTGGGGTAATCGTTGGTAGCTGCGACTTGCCGGTGATTTGCATTGGATTGCTGTGGGCCAAAGAATGGCGCCAGTGAGCGCTGTGCCATCAACCCTTCGGCGCGGGACGGATCAGCGACGGGCATCTCTGCCCGTGGTGCGATACGGCCCTCCATGCGCGGCTGCTGTGCCGGCACCGGCATTTCTGCGCGGGGCTGCATCTCGGCACGCGGCTGCTCCATCATGCGGCTTTCAATGCGCGGGGCACTTGCCTGCGCCGCACGGTTGGCGTCGTAGACGAAGTACGGCGGCTGGGCAGTAAGCCGGATATCTTCCGGCAGGCCGCGCGTAAGCAGATCGCGGAAGCTTCCGGTGCCACCCCATGCCGAACCAGCGGTTTTCTCGTGCCCCAGAACGCGCACGCAGCGATCGGCGAGCGCCTCAAGCGGCACCGGCTGGTCGGCCGTGCGCACGATGTTGGCAACCTCGGTCAGGATTTCCTTGCGTACAGCTTCGATGGAAGCTGCGCTCGGCAGCGCCTGCTGCTGGCCACCACGCTGCTGGGCTTCCGACTGGTCGGCAATCTTGTTGCTGCCATCCGTCAGCAGCGCCAGGAAATTGGCTTCGCGGATTTCAGCATCACAGATGGCGGTGTAGGGGGCGGCGGTGTGATCGTTCGAATAGATCACCGTGCGGCGTGCGTGGGAACGCAGACGGTGCAGAACGGGCGTGAAGTCGGCATCGGCAGAGAGGATCACGAATTCGTCGAAGCGGGTGTCGTGCGTGAGGGTATCGCGCACATCCATGACCATGCGGATGTCAGCCGAATTCTTGAGCTGAGCGGTTAGCGGCGGGCAGTCGACCACTTCGAACCCGGCGCGCAGGAAATGATGGCGCACGAACGGGAACGAGCTCATGTCGGTGGAGTTGTCGTTCTGATTGCGGCGGGGAACCGGATTGCCGTAGCAGCGGCAAATAACCAGACGCCGCTCAGCATCGGCCTTCGGCGCATTGGTCGCCGTCATCAGAGATCCGTTGATGATCTCTTTGAGCCACGCGCCAGCATCCTTGGAGAACCGCTTCGCAGCGTCCTCGCTCTTGCGCTTCAACGACAGATAGACGTTGTCGTAGTCGACAAACACCGCTGTCAGAATTGGCCCTGACGACTCGCGTTTCATAACCCACATCCCCCCGCATGGCCGTAGCAATCACGTTGCTAGAACCATTTGGTGAGTCGCATAAGCGCGGCAACCGTCTGACAGCCAACAAGGCTGGAAAACTGTGTGCGAACGGTGGGTTAGAGATGATCAGCGTTGGTCGTTAGTGGTGGAAAACGCGATTCTGATGTTTCGATGCAACATATGGGCTGTCTGGATCGCAACAAGCTGACAGGCCGCGCGGTCCAGTGTCGTTGAATCACACGCGTGGCGGTGAAAAATCCGGCGCTGCAAGTTCAAACTTCTCGAACAGAAACCCCGGCGCTACCGTGCAGCTAACCAGCGTCCACGCGCCCAGACTGCGTGCGCTCTGCCAGTATCCAGGCGGAACAATGCCTTGAGGTCGCTCCCCTTTGATGAGATCCGAACCGATAGTCAGATCGGCGATCGTTCCATCCGGTGGCGCGATCGAGAGTTGCAGCGGAGCGCCGGCATGCCAATGCCAGATTTCCACCGCGTCAACGCGATGCCAGTGCGATACCTCGCCGTGTGCCAGCAGAAAATAAATCGCTGTCGATGCGGCGCGCGCTCCACCGTCGTCGGTCGCGATGGTGTTTTCGTCACGAAAGGTTTCGCGGAAATGTCCGCCTTCAGGATGCGGTTTGAGATCAAGCATCCGGATGATGTCGGAGGCAGTGAGTTCGCTCATTGTGTCAGCTTCTGTTTTTCAGTTCGCGCACAGCCGCGAACACTTCCCAGTCCGCTGCATCCTTCAAACCCAGCAGCGAGCGTATCGCGTCCGAATGCGGACGCAGAAACGGATTGGCTTCCATTTCACGGTCGAGCCTTGTCGGTAGTGTTGGCTGATTGTGATCGCGGAGCTGCTCGACGCGAGCGGCGAAATTGATGAGCGCCTGATTGTCCGGTTCCAGCGCCAGTGCAAAGCGCGCGTTGGATTGGGTGTATTCGTGTCCGCAATAAATTTGAGTGTCGGGCGGCAGACGCATGATCTTTTGCAGTGACTGCCACATCCCTTTCGGCGTGCCTTCAAAGATGCGTCCGGCGCCGAGCGAAAACAGTGTATCGCCGGCAAACAGCACTTTCGCAGCGGGAAACCAGTAGGCGATGTGGCCAATGGTGTGGCCTGGGGTTTCCAGCACCTCGATATCGAAGTTGCCAAAGCGCAGCGTGTCGCCTTCGCCGACAGCTTTGTCGATGCCTGGAATGCGATTGGCTTCACCGCGCGGGCCGATGACTGTGCAACCCGTCGCCTGCTTCAGTTTCAGGATGCCGCCGGTGTGATCGTTGTGGTGGTGGGTGACGAATATGTGCGTCAGTTTCCAGCCCTTGACGGCCAGCTGCGCCAGCACCTCTTCGGCGTCGGGCGCATCGATCGAGGCCGTTACGCCTGCATCGGCATCATGGATCAGCACGCCATAGTTGTCGGACAGACAAGGAAACTGCTCGATTTCGAGCTTCGGTGTCATGCGGAGCGGCACCCTGACGAGTTCTGATGGAAAATTGAATGAAGCAAAGGGTAACCGTGCTGCGCAGGTATGACAACGTCATCGCGCCGAAGGCTTGAATTGGCGGGCGAAGCGGTCAGAGTGGCGGCTGAAGCAACTGGACGGAAATACGGGTGCAGTCACACGTAGACGAATTGCAGGCATTTTATGCAACGCCGCTGGGGCAGACGGTGCGCCGTATGCTGGCGCATCGCATCCGCGCGCGCTGGCGCGGCCTCAGTGGCATGACGCTGGTGGGATTGGGCTACACATCGCCGTTTCTGGGCGCATTTCGCGGTGAAGTCAGCCATCTCGGATCGCTGGTGCCCGACAGCATGGGCGGATGCGCGCGCTGGCCAATAAAAGGGCCGTCGCAAGCGGTTTTTGTCGACGATAATCGGCTGCCGCTGGCCGATGGTTCGGTTGATCGCCTGCTGGGGGTGCATTGCCTGGAGGTGGCCGATCACACCCGACACCTGCTGCGCGAGATGTGGCGCGTGCTGGCACCGGAAGGGCGGATGATACTCGTGGTGCCGAACCGCCGTGGCGTGTGGGCGCGTCTCGATAAAACGCCGTTCGGACACGGGCGGCCCTATAGCCGGCAGCAGCTGACGCAACTGCTGGAGGGCGCGATGTTCACGCCGATGGACTGCAATGGCGCGCTGTTTTTTCCGCCGTTCGGATGGCGTGTCATGCTGCGCTCATCGACGGCATGGGAGCGCGTGGGCGCAAATCTTTCGCCTGCGTTTTCCGGCGTGCTGATTGTTGAGGTCGCCAAGGAGCTGATGGCGCCGATCGGCGGCAAGCCGCAGAAGGTGCGGCGTGCACGGCAGCTCGCAACCGTCGCCAATCCGGCAGCACGTCGCGAGGCTTCGACACCACATGAGAGAAAAGCGAAGGATCAAACGGCTTCGCGATAACTATGCGCGGTCTGCAGATCCACCGACACAAGCTGCGAGATGCCTTTCTCAGCCATCGTGACGCCGAACAGACGGCTCATGCGCGACATGGTCATCGGGTGATGCGTGATGACGAGGAAGCGCGTGGCGGTTTCCTCGGCCATGTTCTCCAGCAGACGGCAGAAGCGATCGACGTTGGCGTCGTCGAGCGGTGCATCAACTTCGTCCAGCACGCATATCGGCGATGGGTTGGTGAGGAACACGGCGAAGATCAGGGACATCGCGGTGAGAGACTGTTCGCCGCCGGAAAGCAGCGATAGCGTCGCCGGTTTCTTGCCCGGTGGCTTGGCGATGATTTCAAGCCCGCCTTGCAGCGGATCTTCGCCAGCAACCATTTCAAGCCGCGCCTCGCCGCCGCCGAACAGCGTTGAGAACAGCCGCCCGAAATGAGCGTTCACCGCTTCAAATGCTTCATTCAGGCGCTTGTGAGCTTCGCGGTTGAGCTGGCCGATGCCGCCGCGCAACTTGGCGATGGCGCTTTCAATATCGGCCTTCTCGGTCTCCATATTGTTGGTTTGCGCGCTGAGCGTTTCCAGTTCCTGATCGGCGGCCAGGTTGACGCCGCCCAGACGCTCGCGATCACCGCGCAAACTGTTCAGCTTGCGTTCGACCTGTGACAGCTCGGGCAACGGCGCACCCGGTTCCGGTTCAGCCAGCGCCAGGCAGTTCTCCGGCGCAACGTCCAGTTCCTCGCGGATCTGGCGCGAAACATCCTGGCGGCGTGTGCGCGCAGCCTCAAGCCGGGCCTCGGTGCGGGCGCGGCCTTCGCGTGCTTCGGCCACGGCACCTTGCGCCGCCCGCAGCGTCAGCACTGCGGCCTTGGTTGCGGTATCGGCTTCTGCGACGGCATCAGCCGCTTGCTGGCGCGCCGCTTCCGCTTCCGACAGTGCGGACAGTAGTTTGCCGCGCTTCTCGTCGATTGCTGCGGGAATGTTGGCCAGCGTTTCCAGTTCCGCGCTTGCTTCTGCAAGTCTCGCCTTCAGCGCTTCGATCTGTTTGTCGGCGCCGGCCGAGCGTGCCGTCCAGCGCTCGCGGTCAACGTTGATGGCGGAGCGGCGGTTGGCGCGCATGCGCCGGTCGCGTTCGATATTGGCCAGTGCGCTGCGGGCGTCGGCCAGTTCCATCCGGCGGGCTTCCGCTTTGGTCTTGGCTTCGGCCAGTGGCGTTTCGAGATCGTCGGCGGCGGCGAGCCCAGCGGCGGCCTGCTCAGCTTCCGCCAGCAGCGATTGCGCCAATGCGAGTTCTTCCTCAGCGCGGCTGCGCGCGCCGGTAACGCTCGCCAGCTTGCTTTCAGTTTCGCGCGCTGCGCGCTCAATCGCGGTGAGGTTGTCGCGCGTTTTCGCCAGCATGGTCTGCGCCTCGCGGCCCAGCTGACGCAAGCGTTGCTCTTCGGTGCGGGCGGCGGTGAGTGCTTCCGATGCGTGGCGCTCAGCCGCTTCAGCGGTGGCGACAGCGGTGCGGGCTTCGGCTTCCTCCAGCTCGATGGACGACAGCCGATTACGCTCGGCAAGGCGCTGCGCTGCCGGTGTTGCGCCTTCGGCAGCAGCGGTGAAGCCATCCCAACGCCACAGATCGCCAGCGCGCGTAACGAGGCGCTGACCAGGCTTTAACTTCGCTTGCAGCGCGCGGCCCTGCTCCACGTCATCGACGATGCCAGTCTGGCGCAGGCGGCGATCAAGCTCCGGCGGCGCCTTGACGTGTGCAGACAGCGATTTGACGCTGGCGGGCAACGCAGGGTCGGATGCGGCCGCCGGAACATTGCGCCAATGCACAGCCGCCTGCTCCGCTGCCGGGGCTTCAAGGTCGTCGCCAAGCGCGGCGCCGAGAGCGGTTTCGTATCCGGCGGCGACGCGCAGACGATCCACGATCGGCGGATAGTCGGCCTGGCGCGTGCCGATCAGCAGCTTCACCAGCGTTTCACGTTCAGCACGCAGCGTTGCAAGCCGCAGCCGCGCGGCTGCGCCGTCTTCGCGCGCTGCATCGTTGCTGACGATCAGCGCCCGCGCGTGATCCTCGGCGGCCAGCGCCTGCACTTCGAGCTTGGCGATTTTTTCCGCGAGCTGTTTTCCAGCGTCGGTAATCTGCTGCAGCTTTTGCGCATCCGGTGCACGGCTGGTGATTTCCTGCGTCTGCGCATGCAGTTCATCGAGCTGGCGCTTCAGCTTGGCGACGCGCCCCTGCCGCTCGGACAGATTGGCTTCAATGGTCTGGCGGTGTGCGCGCTGTTCAGCGAACTTGGTGGTGAGGTCGGCAAGGCGCGCTTCGGCGAGGCGCTGATTGTCCTGCGTTTCCTCCAGCCGCTCGTGGGCGCGGTCTTCGGTTTCTTCCGCCTGCACATCGTCAAGCGCCAGCGTTTCGAGTTCTGTTGCGAGGTTGGCCAGGATCTCACGCGCTTCGGTAATCACATCCTCTTCGCGGGCGATGTCGGCGGTGAAGTGCTCGGCGCGGGCATGCATTTCCTGCTCGCGGTCGGCAGCGCGTTTGGCTTCCTGCTCCAGATTCTCCTGCTCAATGCTCAGGCGCCCAACGGCTGCGGCGCGCCGGGCTTCCTCCTCGCGCAGCGGGTTCATCGTCTCGGCGATGCGCGCTTCTTCGGCCAGCGCCCGCGCTTCTTCTTCGGTTGCCGTGCCGAGCAACGCCAGTGCATTGCGCAGATTTGTTTCTTCCGCGTCGACGTGCGTCTGCGCATCCACCCACGTCAGATGCATCAGCAGCGCTTCGGCACGGCGGATGGCGTCGGATATTTCCTTGTAACGCCGGGCCGCGCGCGCCTGCCGCTTCAGGCCTTCAACCTGCGTATTGAGCTGACCGAGAACGTCGGTGAGGCGCTCCAAGTTCGCTTCGGCAGCCTTGAGACGTAGCTCCGCCTCGTGGCGGCGACTGTGCAGACCTGCAACGCCCGCTGCATCCTCAAGAATGCGGCGGCGCTGTTCCGGCTTGGCGTTGACGATCTCGGCAATCTGCCCCTGCCGCACCAGTGCGGGTGAACGCGCCCCGGTGGCGGCATCCTCGAACAATATCTTGATGTCGCGCGCGCGCGCCTCGCGGCCGTTGATGCGATAGGCCGATCCCGCCTCGCGCTCGATGCGGCGGGTGATTTCCAGATGGTCGGAGTTGTTGAACTCGGCCGGCGCCAGCCGTGCACTGTTGTCGAGGAAGATCGTCACTTCGGCGCTGTTGCGCGGCGGGCGGCCCGTGGTGCCGGCGAAGATCACGTCATCCATGGCGGCCGCGCGCATGCTCTTGTGCGAGGTCTCACCCATTACCCAACGCAGCGCTTCCAAGAGATTGGATTTGCCGCAGCCGTTGGGGCCGACAACGCCCGTCAGGCCGGGCTCGATGACAAGCTCGGTCGGCTCGACGAACGATTTGAAACCCAGCAATCTGAGGCGCGTGATCTTCATCGCGGTTCCCAAACGGCAGCCAACGTGTCCGCAGCGCGGATCACGCAACTTTCATCGGCACCGGGCGCGGGCGAAAAACTCCGCGCCAATACGATGCCGTTGCTCAGTTCGGGACGGTGGCCGCCGACGCGGTCTGGCCTGCAAGCTGCGGGTCGACCATCGCCCGGATGTCCTCCATCGTCAGCTCTTTCTTTACGAGCCGGTTGCCGACGAAGAAGTTGGGGGTGCCGATAACGCCAAGCTTGCGCCCGCGGTCCTTCACCCACTTGAGCCCGTTAATCATGGCTTGATTCTTGAGGCACGCATCAAATTGGTCGCGCGTCATCCCCACCTGAGCTGCAACCTTGAATATGGGGTCGAGGCGCACTTCCTGCGAGACCCAACTGGATTGTTGTTCAAGAAATTTTCCATGCAGCGCCAGATATTTATCCGGCGGGGCGCAGCGCAGCGCGATGGTGGCGTTGCCCGAGGTCTTGCCGATCGGGAACTCGCGCAGGATCAGGCGCACTTTGCCGGTGTCGATATATTCGCGCTTCAGCTGCGGAAACGTATTCAGGTGGAAGTTGCGGCAGTGCTGGCAGGTGAGCGAGGCGTATTCGACAATCGTCACCGGCGCATCGGCACGACCGATTGACATCTCCGGCAGCGAGCCGGTCAGCATCACATCTTCGATCGTCGGGTCGTTGATGACCTCGCGGCCACCGACCGGCTTGGCGGTCGGATCAGCGAACGGATGGAACCGCTCCGGTCCGCTGGAGGCAACGTCCTCAGCGGTCGGGAAGGGGCTGTTGTCGTCGGCTGTGGTCTGTTCCGGCGACAACGATGCTGTGCTGGTCAGCGCGCTACCGCCGCATCCCGCAACCAAGGCGGACAACAGCAATGCGGCGGCGAGTGCGGCTGATTTCATCACGGGTGCGATGCTCAGTTCTTTTCGAGCAGCGGTTCGATGGCGGCGTCGAACTTGTCCATCGTGTTGCCGCCCTCAAGCTTCTTGCCGTTGACGTAGAACGTCGGCGTGGCCGAAACTCCGAACACTTCCGAAGCGCGCGTGCGGCCGGCGGTGATGTCGTCCAGCAGCTTCTGATCGGTCAGGCACTTGTCGAACGATTCCTGCGTGAAACCGGCCTGCTTGGCGATCTCGAACAGGCGCGGCACGGGATTGCCTTCGCCGAACGCCCACTCGTTCTGCTTCTCGAACAGCACTTCGATCATCGGCAGCGCCTTGTCATTGCCAGCGCATCGGGCCAGCATCGATGCTGCAGCAGCCAGATTGTCGAGCGGGAATTCGCGGAACACGTAACGCACCTTGCCGCTGTCGATGTACTTCTTCTTGAAGTCCGGCCAGACGTTGTTGGTGAAGGTGGCGCAGTGACCGCAGGTCATGGACGCGTATTCGACAACCGTCACCTTGGCGTCATCCGGGCCGATGGCCAGATCCGGCAGGCCAACCGGCTTCATGAGTTCTGCGACCGGCACTTCGCTCGGGCCGCGCGACTGGGCGGCGAGCGGCAGCGAAACGGCGGCGCCAAGTGCAGCGGCACAGGCGACGGTGAGCACGGCACGCCGAGCAATCATATAGCGGCCGGATGAGATCTTGGATGCGGACACGTGCATGCTCCTTGGGAGTAGGAATTATTGGGCGTTGTTTGTTGGCGCACCGCCCATGCCTTCAATCATTTCGATAGGGACGGGTTAGCACGCTATGGGGCGATGGAATAAGGCAAAACGCCCTTAGCTCCAAGCCGGTCAAGCTTAAACTGTGCTTAAGCAAAGCGATGCTCAGCGGCTTTGGGGGCGGCTCATCAGGCCGGTTTTGAGCTTTGAAAGAGCCTGCCGTAGGCGTTCATCGGCGATATCGGCCAGCTCCGGGGCGGGTACCGGCTGCGGCGGTGGCAGCATGGAGGTTGCGTCCTCGCGCTCGGGCAGCGGCGCCTGTAGGATGCGCAGCTCAGCCACGGCGCGATAGCCGAAGTGGGCGTTGATGCGCTCGATAAGCTGTTGGCCCTTGTACTGAATGTCGAGCGCCCGGGCCGGGTCCACCCGCAGGATCAGCGTGCCGCCGGGGCGGCTGGAAGCGGTTTCATCGGGATCTGAATAGTCAACGCCACGCGGCCACTTCAGCCGCTCCGGGGCGGTATAGGCAGCAACGTCTCGACCGACGATGGTAGCCCATTCCAGAATGAGGGTGGCGGCGGCAAAGCCATATTTTTCAAAGGCTTTGTGGGTCAGCTTGGGCACGAAGGCGCCAACTGCGCGGGCCGAGATGTAGTCGCGCGACGAGCGCATCGGCTGATATGAGCCGGTGGGCGCTGCCGGATTGCGCTGGGTAGTCGAGCGCATCATCGGCCGGGAGCGTGGCAACGTGGCGTTGCTAGCCATGGGGATTGTCACCTTAGAACGTTTGCAGCCCGCTATGCGATGCTTACCATCAAGGTCATCGATTCGCCGGCGCCGGGAGAACATCCCCTTGACTGCTGTTGCGCGAAAGCAACTTCCGCTTAGGCCCGCTGGGCCGGACACGGTGGACGCGTTGCTTGCCTGGTACGATGAGGAGCGGCGTGAGCTGCCCTGGCGCGTGGCGCCGGGAAAGCGTGCCAATCCCTATCGGGTATGGCTAAGCGAAATCATGCTGCAGCAGACCACCGTGAAGGCGGTCATCCCCTACTATCAGCGGTTTCTCCACCGTTGGCCGACGGTGAAGGCTCTGGCCGCCGCACCGCTTGACGACGTGCTCGCGGCGTGGGCCGGCCTTGGCTACTACAGCCGCGCGCGCAACCTGCATAAGTGCGCCATCGCGGTAGTCGAGCAGTTTGGCGGCAAGTTCCCTTCAACGGTGGCCGAACTTCAGAAGCTGCCGGGCATCGGCCCTTATACCGCTAACGCCATCGCCGCGATTGCCTTCGGCGAAGCCGCTACGCCGGTCGACGGTAACGTGGAGCGCGTCGTGGCGCGACTGTTCTCGGTGCGTCAGCCGCTGCCCACCGCCAAGACAGAGCTGAAGCGCCTCGCCGCAACGCTGACGCCGGATCGGCGCGCGGGCGATTTCGCGCAGGCGATGATGGATCTGGGGGCGGGCATCTGCACGCCGCGCCGGCCGTCGTGTCTCGTTTGCCCCGTGCAGAGCGATTGCGCCGCTGCCGCGCACGGCATGGCAGAAACTCTGCCTATGAAGCTGGGCAAGGCCGAGCGCCCCAATCGCGTCGGCTTCGCCTTCGTGGCGCTGAGCGAGGATGGCCGCGTGTTGCTGCGCCGTCGCCCAGAAGCTGGATTGCTGGGCGGCATGCTGGAGGTGCCGGGGCCGACGTGGGGCGATGAGCTGCCGCCGCGCAAGGATGCGCTGCGTTCAGCGCCGGTGCGCGGCGACTGGTGGGAGGTGCCGGGCACAGTGGTGCACGTGTTCACGCACTTCCGGCTGGAAGTGATCGTTTTCCGCGCGCTTGTTCCGGCCGATGCATCGCTGACGTTCTGGGCCGAGCCGGACCGCTGCCAGTGGGTCGCGCGCCGCGATCTGCACGCCGCCGCCCTGCCCAGCGTGATGCGCAAGATCATCGCCCACGCCCTAAGCGAGAACTAACTTCGCGGTGGTTGCCGGCCTGGCTATGCGCACGGGTTTGATCAGAATATTTCGCTGATTTTTCCCTTGCGGTTCTGCGCCCGCATGGTGGAGAGGGCCCAGGTTTCGATCTCCGCTACCGCTTCAGTCTTGCTTTTAAACTTTGCCTCGAAGCCGCGGAACCTGTTGGCGATAGCTTTGGTCTCAGGCAGCTTTATCGATTTCATGCTTTGCAAAATGGCCGCGACAGCTTCGGGCGTCTGAGCGCTGCGCAGTTCCTGTACGTATTTGGTGACAGTTGCTTCGTTCAAGGCTGTCGGATTTTTTGCCGCTTTCGGTGCTCCATTCTTTGCCTTGGTTTTCGGCTTTGTTTTTTTTAGTCCATCAAGAACTGCTGTCAGATCGATGTCGTCAAACTCGGCAAGGGCATCTAAAAACGCCCTGAGATCATCCTCTTCGGCGCGCGGAAGCGATCGGCGTGACGCTTGCAGCGTATCCAATACCAGCATCCGGAGTTGGCCTATCTTCATTGGGGAAGATCCTTGCGCTTATCTTGTCGCCGAGCGCGATGAACATATCGCGCACGTCATTATCAGTACTGAATGCGAGGCCATTGCCCGCAACTCTCGAGATTGCAGCCTTCCTGCAAATCCAGGCATCCGAGATGATTTCGGGGAAGGGTGCCTTTTTCCAGTACGATGGTATGAGTTGGCGTAGCTGGTTCAAAGCGGCAGTTTCATTCGACGTCAAATTCTTGGATTGCGCCACGAATGTGGGAAGTACGCCGACGATATCGAGCGCCGGATTAAGCTCGGTCTTCAACTCATGGAACACGCCCAAGGTATTGATGGTAGCGTTGGTGCACAGGCCGTCCAACATCGTTGGAATTAGAACGTGGGTACTGGCGCAAGCAGCATTGATGGTAGCTGTCATCAATCGCGGGGCGGCGTCGATAATCACTACGTCGAAGTTCTTCTGAACAATCGGATCAGACAGATATTTGTGCGTGTTGAATCGTATTTCCGGAGCGTTTGGCTGGGTGAGCCAGCGCAATAGCACTTGATTTTCAACTTTATTGAACCCGTAGAAGCATGGGAAAAACTGGCTCTTCGGTAGCTCCGGACGCAGGCTGTATGCCTTTGCAAAAGCCATTTCCGGCGTGTCTTCACCCTGAATGAGACGCTTGGCCGAAGCCTCTACGTTATCGAGCTTCGAGGCGGCCAGCAGAATTTCTGTCAGCGATCCCTGATAGTCGAAATCGATCAGCAGAACCCGCTTGTTGAGATGAAGCTCGAAGTACGCGGCGAGGTTGGCGGAGACTGTAGTTTTCCCAACGCCACCTTTGAAGTTGGCAACGGTTAGAATTGGGATGCTGTTGTTGAGCCGCTTTATATATTGGCCGACGTCATGCTTTGTCGGGCGCAGCCAGATGTTGACGGCCCCATCGAGAACGTCCTGAATTTCTGCAAAACGATCTTCAAGCGCCGTGGCGCGCTCATTTTCCGCGTCGAGCTTTTCCTCAGCCTCGCGGGCGCGGGCCTTCAGGGAGCTGCCGCCCAGAAGTTTGCCAAGCGTTAGGCCGCCGCCGAAGATAGTCACTGCTGCGGCCATAGCTGCAAGCACAGACTGAAAAGCAGTGGGCACTCCACCGCTGACGAGCGAGGCTAAATCCCCCAGCACAACGCCACCCCATTACTCTTACGCGTAATATGAGGCCGAGGATGCCGCGCAGTTGTGCTCGGCGCAACTACTTTGTTAATGTATATTAGCCTCTTGGTGGGCGGCGGCGCTCGGAGAACCACTCGCGGTATTCGGTCATCTTCTGGCGCTGCGTTCCGGGTGCGCGGCGCTTGCAGGTGGCGGCTTCGTCGCTGTCCGCCGATGCGCCCCAACGCAGTTCCACGCAGTCGTTGATGTTATAAGCCATCTCCAGATCCGGCGTGCGCTCCACCACATCCTGCAGCGTCAGCTTCCACGGCGAGCCATCGGTGCGCGTATAGGTGAAGCTGCGCGCCTTCAGCTCGGTCGCCAGCACGTTTTCAAGCTCAGCTTTCACATCGGCCGCGGTTTTGCCGGCCGGCATGGCGTAACGCTCCGGACGCCGGGCCACGCGCTCGGGGAACTTGCGCACGACATCGATCGCGATCAGCAGCCGCAGATCACGCGACGGTGTAGCGAAATCTTCCCACGGACCGGTGGTCTCGAAGATGGAAGCGCCATCCGGCATCGCAACTTCGCGGCCGCCGCCCACCTGATATTTGCGTCCGTTCTCAACCGACGTAACGCGCGCGTTGACCTGCTCGTCCAGGGCGGTGATCGCTTCCTGCATGGCGCGCAGTGGATCGAGCGGCCGCGGCGACATCAACTCGTCCATGCGGTCGTAAAAGGCTTCGAGATCCAGATCGGATTGTTCAAGCGAGAAATCGCCATAGTCGGCGTGCGCCGCAATTTCCTTGTTGGTCAGTCGGCGCAGGGAGCCGTCGCGCGACATGACGACCGGACGGAAACGCTTGAAGCCGGGGCTGCCGAGGGCGGGGTCCTGCGCGAACAGGAAGTTGCCACGCCAGAAGCGCTTGCGCGCAATGGTGCCGTCTGGCTGACCATCCACCGCCAGGAACACACCCGCGCCGTCTTCCGTTTGCGGCACGCGCTTGGTGATGACGAGCAGATGTCCGTATGGGTCGGCGTAAACCGTGCCGGGGCGCAGCGTGTCTTCCTTCAGCGGCACGGGATAGTAGTCGGTGCGGTCGTCGGTGTTCGCTGTGCGGCCGGAGCCGGAATGGACGCCGTTAGCGATGGTTGTGCGCAGATAGTAGCCGAACGACGGGACAAGCCCCGGCGGACGCAGTGATTGCTTCACTTGCTCAGGCTTTTTCGGCGTCGATCCGGTGAACAGCGAGAAGAAGTCGGCTGCAGGCGGCGGTGTTTTCGGCGCAGGCGGCTCCGGCGGCGGTTCTTCATTATTGATGTTCCACCACGCGTGGCATTGCGGTGCCTTGCCGCCACCACCGCGATTGCATTTTGCATAGCCGAACGGCAGGCCAAGCTTGAAAGCAAAGTAGGCGCGCAGGAAGTAGGGCAGGTCAGCGCAATCGGGGCGGATGAAAAGCTTCTGCTGGTCTTCGCGCAGGCCGAGATGGTCGAACAGCACGTTGCGCTGGCGGTCACGCAGCACGTCGTGCAGCGCCTTCCACGACGGCTGCTCATCAAGCGGCGCGTCGAACAGTTTTTCGATCCAGGCTGAATAGAGATTTTCCGTCGGGCGATCCCATGCCGCGCGGATCGGCCAGACGCTGTCCTGTGTCTGGCGCGGCGACGCGCTGGCCTTGGCCCGCACCGTGATCGGGTGAATGATGGTTGAACAGTCGCCCTCGACGTTGGTGCGCAGCAGCTTTGCTTTCCACTCGCCGGGCGCTGGCGCAGGAACTTCCGCAAACCACACATAGGGCGGACCACCGAGGCGCGCGTCGGACTTCGCTGCCACCTTGCCATTGGGTGCAATGAGCGACAGCTCGCCCTGCAGCGGCGCTTCGGTTGAGAACAGGACGCGGAGCGGAGCGCCTTTCCATGGCGCGTGCGGTGACGCCAGCACGGCGACGCCTACATCTTCGCAATGGCCATTCGCAGTTTCTGCCGTCGCTGGGGCCGTTGCTATCAGAGCAGCGGCCGCGGTGGACAATGCCGCGATTGCTCCGGTCTTGATCGCAGAGGGCACACGGTAGCGGGTGCGCGGCTGTTGGCACCAAACCCTGAGTTGGCGCAAAGCCTGAAACTGATACCAAGCCTGAAACATGAAAGCCATTTCAGCCTCCCCCCGCAATCTTCCGATGGCTGCCCATCGGCCATAGTGGCGAAAGTTTGGCTGAAATAAAGGCGCAGCCTTAAACTGAGGAGCGCAGCAGGCGGGTTATCCGCTTTAATCAAGCTTCGGTGCGGTGCCTCGTCCCTGAAACAGCTAATAGGCGCCCGCGCGTTTTACGGTTAGCTGACCGCCGGAGCGGAGCTGTCAGGCGGCCTTGGCCTTCTGTTTCCAGATTGGGTTGGTGTCGGCCAGCAGCTTACGCATTGCGGCGATGTTTATCGGTGGCGAGATGCCATAACCCTGGACGAATTCAACCATTCCGGTCGAGCGCAGCAGTTCCAGTCGCGCCTGGGTTTCGACGCCCTCAACGATGATCGAGCGGCCGGAGAGTTTCACCATCTCGATAACCTGCACCAGCATGCGTCCCATGATGCTGTCAGGCGGAGACATCGCGAACGAGCGGTCAAGCTTCACGCCGTCAACCGCCAGGCGCGCCACCCGCTCAATGCTGGAATAGCCGGTGCCGAAGTCATCTATGTAGGTTCTGACGCCGTGGGCAGAAAGCGCTTCGATGGTGGCCTGAGCCTTGTCGAAATCGATCTCGTGGAACTCGATCAGTTCGATGGCGAGGCAGAAGCGGTCGGGATGTTCAAGGAACCTGCTGAAGATCTTCAAAATGCGTTGGCAGTCGAAGTCGCAGGCGAAAACGTTGAAGTTGATCTCCAGCACATCGTCGCTCAATGGCTCGCGCGTGAGTTCGTCGAAGGCGCGATCTGCGATCAGTTGCGTGAATTCTGCGGTGCGGCCCGATTTGGCAACGATGTCGATGAATTTAGCCGGGCTGACAAGAGTGTCGTCGACGTCTTTCCAGCGAGCCAGTACTTCGATTGCGGTGATCTTGTCAGACTTCAGATCGATGATCGGCTGGTACAGCGCGGCGATCGTATCGGCATTGAGGCAACGCAGAAAGCGCGCTTCGAACGACCAGTAGTTGCGCAGCCAGGAAAGCACGTTGTTCGCCAGAATCCAGGCAAACAGTGCTGTCAGGACAACGGTGGACGCGAGAATGGTGATGGCACTGTTGGCCCAGCCGAACAAGTCTGCCCTGGAGGCCACGCAATGCAACTTGTATTCGTCGCAGGATTCAGACGACAGCGTGCTTAAGCGAGCGTTCCATGTCTGTGGCTGAAAGTCTTTGAAGCCGGCGTAGAGGCCCCGTTGGCCGTTGAGATGCCAGCTTCTATCCGGGGAGACAGCAACAAGCTCCGATTTTAGCCAGGAGAGATCTTGCGCTTTTTTTGCATAGGGCGGGATGGCTACGGCGTAATTGCCGAGTTGGGCGATGCTTCCGATCGCGCCCGAGAGACCTATGGGCTCCAGATTTCGATGAATGCGCCAGCTTATATTGTTGGGCCCCGGAGTAACGACATCGGGCTGCCCCAGAGAGATCGGCGGATTGAAAGAAATCTGGCTGGTTGAGCACAGAACACGCCCATCGGGGGCGTACAGAAATTCATTCAGACCGTCCGGCAGGAATGCGACGCGCAGCATTTGCATCCGGAATTGCTGCGAGCACGGAATGCCGGTCACATTGTCGTTCAGCAATCGTAATGTGCGTATCGCGTTCTGGTGCACTGCCGAAGTGCGCTGCAATTCCTCCTGCTGCCGCTGGTGCATCAGGCTCGACACCTGCCACAGGATGAATCCATAGCCAACCAGCAGCATGGCGCCAAAGAGGCCACACCACAGTAGAAAGCGGAGCAGTCGTTGATGGTGCCCAGAAACGAGGGCGCGTGCGATCGCAGACATGGCGGCTTGTTTTTGTTTGTTGCAGCGCAGCGGGTTGAGCCGTCATAGTGCCTGATAAACTGTGAATATAATGTATGGCTGTCAAAACTATTTCGCCGGTTGCGCCGGTAATCCGTTTCTTCGTCGTCTGACCGCTAAAAGATGCTTCAAAATGAAAACGCCCTCCGGCGGGAAAGCCGAAGGGCGTTGCTCGGTGTACGGGGCGTCGACTTCAGCAAATACGCTGTCTTCGGACTGATGATCGCGATCATGGCCCGCGGCATTTGCAAAAGGGCACGCATTGCGCGCGCCGGGACGGAAGCTTAGTGGCGAACGCCGCGGCGACCGTTGCCCTTCTTGATAACCGAGAGGTGGACCTTCTGCAGGCCCGAGAAGCCAAGCGCGCTGGCAGCGCCCTTGGAAAGATCGATGATGCGACCCTTGATGAACGGGCCACGGTCCACGATGGTCACGACCACTGAACGGCCGTTGCGGACATTCTTCACACGCAGCTTGGTGCCGAACGGCAGGCTGCGGTGTGCGGCGACCATGTCACCGGCGCTGTAGGAGCGACCGCTCGCGGTCACTTTCAGGTTTGAATAGTGGGATGCGATGCCGGTCTGCGCGTTAGCGTTCGAGGCGGGCAGCAGGGCGACGGCTGTAGCAATTGCAATCAATCCAGAAAATAGAGCTTGCATGGGACCTCCCGGGGTTACTTTCGACGGGAGGCTCTTTTGCATGAACAACTGGGCAGGGGAATGGTTGCGCTATTCAAAGAAATGCAACTTGCTGCAATATACTTTTCATTAAACGTCTGGTTGCCCGTATTATATGTAAGCTTTCAATTTTATGCGGTGATCGAAGGATGCGTTTTGTCGCGACGCATTAACTCTCTTCGCTGATCAATTGTCGGTTTGAGCTCGATTTGAACACTGTTTCAGGCGGCGTTTGAGCTGCGCTTCGCCGGGTCGAACGCGCGCTTCAGCCGTACGATTGAATGCAACCCGAACTGTGTTAGGGCTCAGGCCCGCTTCTTGGTGGTGCGTTTGGGGGCAGCTGATGCGCTACGCCGTGCGGGCGTCGATCTGGCCGATGTCTTGGCTTTCGGCGGGCTTTCGCCGCCACCGCTTCGGCCTTTGGCTGCGCCACCCTCGCCGATTGATTTGCGCAGCGCCGACATCAGATCGATGACCTTAGCGCTGCCAGGCGGCGGCTCCTCATGCGGGGCGACAATCTTCTGGCCTTTGAGCTTTTGGTTGATCAATTCACGCAGGGCCGCAGCGTAATGGTTTTCAAATTCCTTGGGTTTGAACGTGCCGGATTTACGGCCGATGAGTTCAATCGCCAGATCGATCATTTCCTTGTCGGGCTTGATGTCGGGCACTTCGGCGAAAAACTGGGGCGCCTCTTTTAACTCATCTGCATAGCGCAGCATTTCCATCAGCAGCCCGTCTTCCAGCGCCGAGATAGCCACAAGCCATTCGCGCCCGCCGATGGTGAGCTGGGCCAGGCCAGTCTTTTCGGTCTTCCGCAGCGCATCGCGAATGACGACATAGCCTTCGGCGGCATGCTGATCCGCAGGGGCGATGTAATACGGCCGTTCAAAAAAGCGCGGGTCGATTTCCGAACTGTCGACGAATTTGACGAGGTCTATCGTCTTTTTGCTTTCAAGTTTTACGGCGTCGATTTCGTCCGGGTCGAGCACGACGTAAGTATCGGCGTCGACCTCATAGCCTTTCACGATGTCGGAGTTCTGGATTTCGCCAACGCCCTGGACCGTTTTGGTGTAGTTGACGCGCTTGCCGGAGGGCTTGTGGATCTGCCGGAACGAGATCTCAGACTTGCTCTCGACGGCGTTGTAAATTTCAACGGCTATCGAAACCAGCGATAGCCGCAGGAAGCCCTTCCAATATGCACGCGCGGCCATCGTCTACTCCGCAAACTCAAGGTGGTGGCCTCCACCTTATGACGTCAATGATGAGAAAAAGGTTCCGTCGCCAATGGATGCCATGCAGCGCCCAGATCTGTTGATCCGCCCGTATGTCGATGGCGATGCGCTGGGGGTATGGCGTGTTCTGGAGCCCATCATCCGCGCGGGCGAGACCTATGCGCTGCCTCGCGACATGCAGGAGCAGGAGGCTCTGTCCTATTGGACCGGCGCTGATCGGCAGACGTTCGTGGCCGAGAAGGACGGCGGGGTCGTGGGCACCTATTATCTGCGCGCCAACCAGCTGGGCGGTGGCGCGCATGTGGCTAATTGCGGCTATGCAACCTCAGGGGCGCATCGCGGCCAGGGGTTTGCGCGAAAAATGGCCGAGCATTCTCTGGATGCCGCCCGCGCCGAGGGGTTCAGGGCGGTCCAGTTCAATTTCGTCGTTGAGGCCAATGCGCCGGCCGTCCATCTCTGGCGGTCGCTGGGCTTCCAGGAGGTTGGCCGGCTGCCGGAGGCGTTCCACCATCCGGTCCAGGGGTATGTAGATGCGCTGGTGATGTTCCGGAGTTTGTGAGCCCTTGGGCTGCTTTGGTAGGCTCCGAGGTGGCCGGAGTGGGCTCGGTCCGGAAAGCCGCCAAGCCAAATGCGACGGCCGATCCGATTCGCATTGGTCGGCTGGCGTGGCATTGCAGTCACCCTTAGTTAAGCAAGGGTTGTTACTTTCCCAAAATGAGGCGCGGGGGGAGGTTGTGTTCCGTAGTCCTCTATTGCTGATACGAGGATGACCATGCGGATCACGTTCGCTCTCGCTCTGGCGGCCTTCGCCGCTTTGGCCGTATTCACGGTCCCCCAGTCGGATGCTCGCGCCGAGTTCTACCGGACCCCGTCCGGTGAGGTGAAATGGCGCCGCCTACCCCAGGATTACCAGGGCCCCTATTTCTTCTATTACAAGGGCTATGCTTATCCGTACTATCCGGGCCTCGCCTACCGCGAGCGTACCGGTGAGGTGCGTCCCTCGGATGCGCCCTATCGTGAGCGCGTCCGCCGCCAGTAGGCTGCGCTACGCCTTAGCTGAATAGAATTATCGAGGCCGGTCCGTTTCGCACGGGCCGGCTCTTGCTGTTGTCAGTGGGCGTTGCGCGACGGCCGCTCATCGCGCGGCGCCCGCACCCATTCGTTCTGTAAGTGGCCGGCAAGGCTTATTGGTTCACGGCGACGGGGCCGTCTTCGTCCCCCACAAACTCATACAGCGACGGATCGAACGGCGGCCGGGGCTTTGTCTCGGCGATTTTTTGTGCCTGCTTCTTGAACATCCAGAGCGTCCAGTTGGCTAGATGGATTTCGCGGCGCGCGGCGCCCGGATCGATCAGCGGCGTGGTTGGCAGGCGCATGCCCTGCTCTTTCAGGACATAGCCGATCGGCAGTTCCATTTCGTCCTGCATCTCGATCAGTTCAGCGAACAGCTTCGCGGCGGGCGCGACAAGGCTACCGAAGCCGTTACGCGGCTGGGCCGCGCCGATGACGTAGAGGTTTTTGACCGCGTGGGAGAAGGCACCGCCGTAAAGCTGCGGGACATTGTTTTCGATGGATACCAGCCCCTTCGGCAGGAACGGGATGGAATTGTTGAAGCCGGTGGCGGCGACGACGAGATCATATTCCCCCACGCTGCCATCAGTGAAATGCACGCGCGTGCCTGAGAAGCGCGCAATATCCGCGCGCGGACGAATGCGGCCCTGGCGCAGATAGTTCAGCACATCGGTGCCGAAAGCAGGGTGGCGTTCGAACAGCTTGTGATCCGGCTTCTGCAGCCCATAACGACGATAGTCGCCGATGAAGACTGAGATGAGCGCGCGCAGGATGATGCGCTGCATGAAGACCGGCAGGTTCCAGATCGGCAGATCGGTCAGCGGGCGTCCGAATGCGGTTTTGGGCAGGAACCAATAGCCCGAGCGCAGGCTCCAGTCGCATGAAACTCCGACGCGGGCGGCTTCGCACGCAATATCGCAGCCGGAGTTGCCGCCGCCGATAACCAGTACGCGTTGGCCCTGGAGCTGTTTGGGTTCGCGGTAATCAGCGGAATGGATGAACCCACCGGTGAAGCGGCCAGGATAGCGCGGCATGCGCCGATCCCAGTGGTGGCCATTGCATACGACGATGCCGCGATAGGTTCGTTTCTCGCCGTCATCAAATCGCACCTGCCAGCTTTCGTCGGCAAGAGGCTGCGCGCGCACCACCTTGCGCTGCAATTCTATGTGCGGGCCGAGATCGCGATCGTGCGTGAAGTTTTCCAGGTAGCGCAGGATCTGCGTACTGCTGGGAAAGTCAGGATAATGCGCCGGCATCGGATAGTGCGTGTACGCCGTCGACTTCTTCGATGAAACGATGTGTACGCCCTGATAGACGCCGTGGCGCCATAGGCCACCCACTCCGTCGCTGGCGTCAATCAGGTCAAAGGCAACGCCGCGCTGCTTCAGCGCATCCGCCATCGCCAGACCTACCGGGCCTGCACCGATGACAAGCAGGCGATCGGTTCTCAGCGAAGTACGACGCATTCACCCGCCCCATTCATTCATAACGATATGAACAGAACTGGATTAGACCCGTGCAGCGCAGCCGTCTACTGCGGCGAGACTCAACTAACATCTCGGCAGTTGACAACATCCAGCAATGGCGGGCGTGCGCTATGCGCCGGAAGGCCTGCCCCGGCGCAATTGTCGCAAGAATGGTGCGTTTGCTGACTTACTCGGCAGCCACCAGTGTGGGAGTGCTGCTAAGCCCAAGCTGGCGCTTTGCTTCTTCGCGCAGAAGATCGATCGGCTTTAACTTGCCTTCGGCTTCGAAGTGCCAGTAAGTCCAGCCATTGCAAGCGCTTTTTCCCTGCGCGATAGCACCAAGACGGTGAATCGAACCCTGATTGCCGCCCCAGGTGAGCGTGCCGTCGGCCTTAACCTCAGCCTTGATGCGCTTGCGCGAGTCGAGCAGCGTTGCGCCCGGCGTCAGCAGTTTCATTTCTACGATCTGACCAAAAGGCACGCGCGGTTCAGCGCGCTTGCTGCGCACAGTTTCCAGTGCGGTCAGAGGCAGCGGCGTGACGCGGGCAATACGCTCCTCGGCGGCCTTGGCATAATCCGGGTCGCGCTCAATGCCGATGAAGCTGCGGCCAAGCTGCTTGGCCACTGCACCGGTTGTGCCGGTGCCGAAGAACGGATCAAGCACCACATCGCCCGGCTTGGTCGTTGCTAGCAGCACGCGCTGCAGCAGCGCCTCCGGCTTCTGCGTTGGATGCGCCTTGCGGCCACCATCGTCCTTCAGCCGCTCCGGCCCGGAGCAGATGGGGATGAGCCAGTCCGAGCGCATCTGCAGGTCGTCGTTCAGCGCCTTCAGGCTTTCATAGTTGAATGTCGCGCGCGAGCGCTGGTCACGCGTGGCCCAGATGAGGGTTTCGTGGGCATTGGTGAAGCGCTTGCCGCGGAAGTTCGGCATCGGGTTCACCTTGCGCCAGATCACGTCGTTCTGAATCCAGAAGCCGAGATCCTGCAGGCTGACGCCGAGGCGGAAGATGTTGTGATAGGAGCCGATCACCCAGATTGCGCCATCGGGCTTCAGGACGCGGCGGCACTCGGCGAGCCAGGCGTTTGAGAAGCGATCGTAAACGGCGAAGCTGTCGAACTTGTCCCACTCATTATCGACGCCATCGACGCGCGTATTGTTCGGGCGCATCAGATCGCTGGCGAGCTGCAGATTGTAGGGTGGGTCGGCGAAGACGAGGTCGACGGAAGCGTCGGGAAGCTTCTTCAGGGCAGCAATGCAATCACCGACGATGATGCGATTGGCCGAAGCGGCCTTGGACGAACGACGCATAACCATGAAACGCAACTCTCACACGTAAGGGGAACAGCACACCCGGCAAAGACCGGAACTGGCTGGATTCTAACTGTGGAAAGTTGCGCTTGGCCAGCAATTTATCTGTTGCCGATGCAGGCAAAATGGTGAAGGCGAGTCGGATCAAGCACTTGGAGACGTTTCGGAATCTATACAACTTCCTCGTCTTCAAGCAGGCCGAGCGCGAGTTGCACGGTGCGGAACGAGCGGCGGTGATGAATGGTGACGCCGAGACGCTTGATGGCGTCCTGATGCTCGGCAGTGCCGTAACCCTTGTGGCGCTCGAAGCCGTATCCCGGATGCTGTGAGGCAAGCTGCACCATCAACCGATCGCGCGTGACCTTGGCGACGATCGAGGCGGCTGCAATCGACAGGCAGCGGGCATCGCCCTTTACCAGAGTGCGGGACTGGCAGTTGAGCGTCGGCGCGCGATTGCCGTCGATCACCGCGAGCTTTGGCCGTTGCGGAAGTTGCTTCACAGCTTGCGCCATCGCCCACATGGTGGCGTGCAGGATGTTGAGCTTGTCGATCTGCTCAACGGTGGCGATGCCGACGCCGACGATTGCGGTGGCGTGGATGCGGCCATAGAGGAACTCGCGCGTATCGGGATCGAGCACCTTGGAATCGTTGATGCCGTCAGGGATGCGCTCGGGATCGAGGATCACGGCAGCGGCGACCACAGGCCCCGCCAGAGGACCACGGCCGGCTTCGTCTACTCCGGCGACAGGGCCGCCATGTAATTGCAGCTCCGCAGCTTCCAGCTCGAAGGTCGGGCGCAGTTTTGGCTCGGCGGCAGTGTTCCCCATGGAGAGAGAAATTCGGCCTGCCAGCCTGTAGAGTCAAAGCACATCCGGCCATAGCCTGAGGAAAACGCTCAGAATAGCGCCATTTGTTGCCCTTTGAGCACGGGATGGCGGAACAGGTCGGTGCGCAGCTGCTTGCGTTCGGTGTTAAGGCCGAGGCGCCGCACGGCCAGACGGAAGCGGGCCGCGATCTGATCGGCATAGGGGCCTGTGCCGCGCTGGCGGATGCTGAATTCGGCGGTGTAATCACGGCCGCCGTGCATCGATTGCAGCAAATGCATGACCCGGTCGGCGCGGTTGGGAAATTCCGATGCCAGCCATTCGCGGAACAGCGTGCTGATTTCCAGCGGCAGGCGCAGCATGACATAGCCGGCCTGCGTTGCTCCGGCCTCGTGCGCGGCTTCCAGAATGCTTTCGATCTCCGGATCGGTCAGGCCGGGGATGATCGGCGCGACCATCACCGTTGTGGGGATGCCTGCGGCGGCGAGCTGCTTCACCGCATCCAGCCGTCGACGCGGTGTCGGTGCGCGGGGCTCCATCGCGCGGGCGATTTTGGGGTCGAGCGTCGTCACCGATAGGGCTGCCCGCGCTAGCCCGCGTTCCGCCATGCGAGCCAGAATATCGATGTCGCGCGTGATGAGCGTCGACTTCGTAACGATGCCGACTGGATGGTTGGTGCGCTCCAGCACCTCCAGCACCGAACGCATGATGCGCCGATCGCGCTCGATCGGCTGATAAGGATCGGTGTTGGTGCCGATCGCCATGCAGGCGGGTTGATAGCGCGGGTTGGAAAGTTCTCGCTCAAGCAACTGTGCTGCGTTGGTGCGCGCATAGAGTTTGGTTTCGAAATCGAGCCCGGCTGAATGGCCGAGATAGCAGTGGGTTGGCCGCGCGAAGCAGTAGATGCAGCCGTGCTCACAGCCGCGATAGGGATTGATGGAGCGGTCGAACGAGATGTCCGGGCTGTCGTTGCGGGTAATGATGGTGCGTGCGGGATCGTCAAAAACGGTCGTCTTGAAGGCGTCCAGCTCCGCAAGGCCATCCCAGCCGTCATCGAACGTCTCGCGCCGCTCGGTTTCGAAGCGGCCGGTGTGATTGGATTGCGCGCCGCGTCCGCGCCTGCGTTCCTCGTCAACGAGGCCGCCAGGCGATGCTATCGGTTTTGGCTGGCGGCGAAAGTGTTGCACGCAAATGCTCCGCATTGAGACTTGGCGATCTGCTGGCGCCTTAGCAAACGCAAGAAGCCGCCAGGCAGAAGTTAGGGCGGGGGCGCATACAAAACAAGAACAAAAACTGAACACTAATTGATAGTAGGGATGATGGGACTGCGGTAGGCGCTCGGGTTGAGCGCGGGCAGCTTGATTGAGAAGCCCAGCTCAAGGCGTAGCGACCGAGCGCGGAGGGGGCGAACGTAAAAGCGGATCGCGGGAACGGCTTGGCTTTTGGCTTCGCGCCGCCATTGGCAGCGGCAGAGGGCAGGCCGGAGGGATAGTTTGGCCCGATCAGGAAAATGGCCGATCGGCGCTTTGAGCTGAAAAGGGCGCAACCCCTAAGTGTGGGCGGCAATATCTGGGCGCTCCAGCAATTGGCCCCGGCGCCCGCTGTCCGCACGCCACTTGTAGCCACGGTAAAATCGTACGCGGCGGTTTCACTTGGGGCGCCACATGTGCGCGGGATCACATTGCATGCGCGGCTCGGTCGCGGCGCATATGGGGCGCACGGGCATGCTGCTGCGGGCTTGCTCAGCGTGTGCCGGATCGACCGCGCGCATTGGCGGTTGAAATCCTTTGTTGGTCCTAATTTCGCCGCGAGATTTCGATGCTCTGATGGCGGATCAGCGCTTCCGGGTGAAGCGGCCAACATGCACAGTCGTCGCAAATCTTACGTTGCAGCGATGTCGCGCATGGAGTTCGCAAGGCGTCACCCGTGCGCAGTGGTGCTGCGTGATCGACGTTTGAATCTGATGCGCAACGTCGAGATCGGTCGCTGCAAAGCTTAGAAGAATTTCAAGTAACGCAGCCGGATCGTGCTGCATGCAACGGCGTTAGTTACGTTTGTCGGTTTCCGGAATTGCGCGCGCTGGGTGGGCGGACAATTCTGGTTGACAGTGGTAGTGGTGCATCGCGTGTGAGTTTAGTGTCGAGGGGGATCGGTGATGGCGCAAACACAAGTGCAATTCACCTCCGTGCAGGTTTTGCAGGCTGCGAAGCGTGCCGAAGCCGAGGGCAAGATGGACTATGCCCTCCAGTTCTATCGTCATCTTGTTGAGCAGCACGGCAACACGCCTGAAGCGCAGGAAGCGCGTGAAGGATTGTTTCGCATCGCTGAATGGCGTTGGGGTGAGGCGCGCGTTACGCATGGCCGCGATGGTGGTAGCGAAAGTGCAAGCGCCCAGTCCGGTGACGCCGCGCCTGTAGCTGAACACGGACACAACCAGCGCAGCGAGCGCGCTCAGACGCCGCCTGCTCCGCCGCCGGTTCGTCAGCATGGGCACAATAATCGCGCTAATCCCGCCAACGACACATCTGCAGACTTTCGTTCTGAAGCTTCGGCCGCTACGTTGCCGCAGATTGTTTCGCGCCGTCGCAACGAGGCTGAGGGCGAGGTGGATTATTTTGAAGAGCGTTTCAGGCTTGCACGGATCGTTGCGCACACGCTGAGCGCCGTTGGCTGGATTATGATCGCTGCGGGCGTTGCAGGTTTTGTTGGCGGCGTTGCCGATCTCGTCGCTGAACTTGCCATGCCGGCGCTGTTGGGTCTGCCGATTGGTGTGCTTGTGGGCGTGCCCACGGCTGTGTTCGGGCTTTGCTTTGTCGTAGCCGGACAGATTGCGGTGGCCATTTTCGACAGCACCAACGCTGCGCTTGAAACCGCTGCGATGGAGCGCGCGCCGAAGGGCTACTGAAGCACCGCACCACCCGCAGGCAAATAGCCCGCTGGCTGCTGGTCGGGCTCAACAAAGGCAGCAGGTTGTCAGCCCTTCCGCTCCATCAGGCGGGGCTGGATATCTGCCAGATTGCAAGGCTTGTGGCGGCTGTCGAGCTGCCATTTCAGAATGCCATTCCAGGCATCCTTGCAGGCTCCGGGGGAGCCCGGCAGGCAGAAGATATAGGTGCCATTCGCCGTGCCGCCGCAGGCGCGGGACTGGATGGTGGAAGTGCCCACGCTCTGGAACGAGAGCATGTGGAACACGACCGAAAATCCCTCGATTTCCTTTTCGAACAGCGGTTTCACCGCGTCGGGGGTGATGTCGCGTCCGGTGAAGCCGGTGCCGCCGGTGGTCAGGATGACATCAACGGCCGGATCGGCTATCCACGCTTCGACCTGTGCGCGAATAGCGGTGATGTCGTCGGTGACGATTTCGCGCCGGCCAAGGTGATGACCTGCTTCCGTGATCAGAGCTTCCAGCGTGTCACCAGAGCGGTCCGTTGATCGGTCCCGGGTGTCAGAAACCGTGAGCACGGCAATCCGCAGAGGACGGAAGGTAAGGCTTTCATCGATTTTGGAGATGGACATTCGTCGGCATCCGATCTTGAGCGGCTGGATGTGGTTTGGCGTGGAGCGTCGGACTGAACTGATGCTGGCCCTGGGTCAGCCTTTCAATGCAGCTTTCACATTCAGCAAATCGCGCCAGGCCATGTTTTTTGCAGCCGGTGTGCGCAGCAGATAGGCCGGATGCAGCGTTGCCATGGATTTGTATTCGTGGCCGTTGACAGCGAACGGTCGCCACTTCCCGCGCAGGCGCATGATGCCATCGGCAACATCAAACAGCTGTTTGGCCGCCGAGCCGCCGAGAGCGAGTACGATCCGGGGTCCGACGAGCGCAATCTGCTTTTCAAGGAACGGGCGGCAGGCAATTGCCTCTTGCGGTGTTGGCGTGCGGTTTCCCGGCGGACGCCAATAGACGATGTTGGTGATGTGGACGTTGGTTTCGTCAACGCCGATGGCCGCCAGCATGCGGTCGAGCAGCTGGCCTGCACGGCCGACAAACGGCTTGCCGGCCAGATCTTCATCGCGGCCCGGCGCTTCACCGATGATCATCAGCGGGGCGCGCTCTGCTCCGCGATAGAAGCACAGGTTCTTGGCTGTCGCCTTTAATCCACAGCCGTCGAAAGCTGCGAGGGCACTGCCCAGATCGGCCAGCGTGTTGATATTCGCAAGATCGACAACTGGAGCGGCGTCAGCGGGTGCGGCTGCTGGGCGCACCGAGAACTGGCGCGCAGGCTGTGCGGATGTGGTTGTGCCGGCATAAGGGGTGCGCTGCGGTGTTCCGGTTGGCAACGGTCGCGCCGGTGCACCTGGCCCCCGGGCAGCAACGCTCCCTTGGGAAAAAGCCTGTGCGCTTTGAGGCGCTTGGCCTGCATCGGCGTGAAGCCTAAATCCTTGTCCTGGCGCCTGTTCGCCCCGCGCCAGCCAGTCGACAGCGGTGTCGGAAATTGCTGCGTCGACGCCCATGGCCGCATACCACGCAAGGATGCGTCCGGCGGCGCGCTGGGCCTCAATGTCGCGATTGCTGTCAGAGCTCATGGGGCTACCTTATCGCGGTGCAGCGTGCTCTCATAGCGTTGCAGCTTTTCCCTCGCAGCCACGTGTTGTGAAAATTGCGGCCCTGCGGCGCTTGACGCTGCGGGGCTGGGAGACCTACGACCACCTTAGAGACATTAGAAGTTTCCCGCCACGCGAGGTGATACCAAATATGGCCGAGACCGCTCCCGAGCTGCCGCCCAGAGAAGGGATGGAATTCGACGTCGTTATCGTCGGGGCAGGTCCTGCCGGGCTCAGTGCCGCTATTCGCCTTAAGCAGCTCGCCGCAGAGGCGCGAACCGAGCTTTCGGTGGTCGTGGTCGAGAAGGGCTCGGAGGTCGGCGCCCATATTCTTTCCGGCGCTGTGATCGACCCCAAGGGTATCAACCGCCTCATTCCGGATTGGAAGGAGAAGGGTGCGCCGATCGATACGGAAGTGAAGGATGACCGTTTCTACTTCCTGACGGCCACCAAGTCGTTGCGGCTGCCCAACTTCTTGATGCCGCCGCTGATGAACAATCACGGCAACTATATCGTCAGCCTCGGCGCGCTGTGCGCATGGCTGGGTGAGCAGGCGACCGAGCTGGGTGTCGAGATCTATCCGGGCTTTGCGGCCAGCGAGGTTCTCTACGACGAAAACGGCGCCGTTGTGGGCATTGCGACGGGTGACATGGGCATCGGCCGTGACGGCCAGCCCACCGACAACTTCGTGCGCGGCATGGAACTGCGCGGCAAATACACGTTCTTTGCCGAGGGCGCCCGCGGCTCGCTGAGCAAGCAACTGATTGAGCAGTTCAAGCTGACGGAAGGCCGGGAAAGCCAGAAATTCGGCATTGGTCTCAAGGAGTTGTGGCGGATCGCGCCGGAGAAGCACAAGCCCGGTCTGGTGCAGCACTCATTCGGCTGGCCGTTGGACAGCCGCACCGGGGGTGGCTCGTTCCTTTATCACTACGGCGACAACCTCGTTTCGGTCGGCTTCGTGCTGCACCTGAACTACGAAAATCCGTATCTGTCGCCTTACGAGGAGTTCCAGCGCTTCAAGACCCATCCGGCGATCCGTGACACCTTCGAGGGTGGCAAGCGCATGGGCTATGGCGCGCGCGCGCTGACCGAGGGCGGCTGGCAGTCGGTGCCGAAGCTCACGTTCCCCGGTGGTGTGCTACTGGGATGCTCGGCCGGCTTCATGAACCTGCCGCGCATCAAGGGCAGCCACAACGCCATGCTTTCCGGTATGGCAGCGGCGGAAGCGGCGTTCGCCGCTATGGCCGAGGGCCGCCAGCAGGATGAGCTGACCGCCTATTCCGAAGCGGTCGAAAACGGCGACATCGCCCGCGACCTGAAGCCGGTGCGCAATGTTAAGCCGCTGTGGTCGCGCTTCGGCACCTTTATCGGCTTCCCGTTCGCTGGCCTCGATATGTGGCTGAATACTCTGATCCCGGGCGGGCTGCGCTTCACGCTCAGCCACCGCAAGCCGGACTATGCAACGCTGAAGCGGGCGGAAAAGGCCAAGCCGATCGAGTATCCCAAGCCCGACGGTGTGCTGACCTTCGACCGCCTGACGAACGTGTCGTTCTCGGGCACCAACCATGAGGAAGAGCAGCCGGTTCACCTGAAGCTGACCGATCCGGCGCTGCCGATCTCCATCAACCTGCCGGAATTCGCCGAGCCAGCTCAGCGTTATTGCCCGGCTGGCGTCTATGAGATCGTGGTGGAAGCGGACGGCGAGCCGCGCTTCCAGATTAACGCCCAGAATTGCGTCCACTGCAAAACCTGCGATATCAAGGATCCGAGCCAAAACATCACCTGGGTGTGCCCGGAGGGCGGCGGAGGCCCCAACTACGCGGGCATGTGAGGCTGCGTTTGAGGCCGGGTAACCCGTGCTTCCAACCCTGCTTCGGCATATTTCGGCATTTGCCGCCACAATTGAGTCGGCAAATGCCCCCGGTGCCATCGCAGGACCGCAATTCACCTCAACTGTGGAAGGCTGGCCCTAAACGCATGAGGGGTGTGGGCTTTTCCCGTAAGATTTGCAGATTCAACGTTACTCAAGCCCGCTGTCGCCAAATCATCGGGTTGTTTGCCAGTCTGTCACCTGCGGGAATCGGCCCACAGCCTCCAAAGGATGAGTTTGAATGCCGTCCAGCCTTCGCAAGCTGTTGCACGCCACGGCCTTTGCCGGTTGTGCGTTTGTCGTAACCCTCAGCGCCGCGCAGGCCGCGACCGGGTTCTCCACGAAAGTCACTTCGCACTCGCTGCTGGGCAGCTATCTGGCCGCCAATATGGCCAGGAATGCCAACGACACTTCTAATGCCGCGAGCTTTTATCAGAGCGCCCTGGCGCTCGATCCCAACAATCCTGTCCTGATCGAGCAGGCGTTCCAGATCGAGACCGCCGCGGGCAACTGGGAGCGTGCGGTGCCTCTGGCGCGCAAGCTGCTGGAGAAGGATGAAGACAATCGCATGGCCCATCTGCTGTTGGGCATCGATAGCTTCAAGCGCGGCGACTACAAGAAAGCCGACGTGTCGTTGCTCCGGGCCAGCGATGGGCCGATCGGTGAGCTGACAAGCACGCTGGCCCGCGCTTGGGCGGCTGCGGCCTCTGGCAATGGGCAGCGCGCCATCAAGCTGCTGTCGAAGCCGCGTCAGGCTGAGTGGGCGCAGTTCTATCTGAATTATCACAAGGCGCTGATCGCCGATGTGCTTGGCGATACCAAAGAGGCTGCAACAGCCTACGAGCACTCGGTGCGTCAGGACGCGAGCACGCTGCGTATCGCTTTGGCCTATGCGCGTCACGCTGCCCATCATGGCGATGTGAAGCGCGCCAACGAAATTCTGGATACCTACGCCGATCGTGGCCAGCCGGAACCGCACATTCTGGTGCGTGAGCTGCGCGACGAACTGAAGAATGACAAGGTGAAGGCGCCGCTGATCGCCAGCACCGCCAACGAAGGCATGGCCGAGGTTTTCTATGGCCTGGGTGAGGCGCTGACGAGCGAAGGCGGCGTCGGCATGGGCATTCTTTATCTGCAGCTTGCGCTCTATGCCGATCCCAAGCACGCGTTCGCGCTTGCTGCTCTGGCAAGTGCCTATGAGAACGCGCAGCGCTATCAGGACGCCATCGACGCGTACGATCGCATCCCGCAGAACACCGCACTGCAGAGCGCCATCGATATCCGCAAGGCGTTCGATCTCAATTCGCTTGAACGGCCGGATGAAGCGATTGCGATCCTTGAGAAGCTTTCCGCCAAGTACCCCGATGACCTCAAGCCGCTCGATGCGCTTGGTAGCATCCTGCGCGCGGGCAAGCGCTATGACGAAGCGGCGGAAGTTTATACGCGCGCCATCAAGCTGATCCCGGAGCCGGATCGGCGTCACTGGAACATCTTCTACGCTCGCGGCACCTGCTACGAGCGCTTGAAGAAGTGGTCGCAGGCGGAAGCCGATCTCAAGAAAGCGCTCGAGCTTTATCCAGATCAGCCGCTGACGCTGAACTATCTTGGCTATAGCTGGATCGACCAGAACATGAACCTCAAGGAGGGCATGGAACTGATCGAGAAGGCCGTCGCGCTGAAGCCGGATGATGGCTACATCGTCGATAGCCTTGGCTGGGCGCATTACAAGCTGGGCAACTTCGCCGAGGCGGTTCGCTTCCTTGAGCGCGCGGTTGAGCTGAAGCCGCAGGATCCGGTGCTGAACGACCATCTGGGCGATGCGCTATGGCAGGTTGGTCGCGAGCGTGAGGCCCGCTTCCAGTGGGATCAGGCGCTGACGCTTGAGCCGGAGCCGGAAGAGATCGACAAGATCAAGAAGAAGCTGGCCGAAGGTATGCCCGGCAGCGTGCAGCTTGGTGTTGGCCAGCGCGAGACCAAAAAGAAGGACAGCGCCGACCCGCAGAAGCAAACCAAGCTCAGCCCGGGCATGGTGGAGTGATCCGGCGCCGTTGAAGGTTGTTGCGGTTCCTTCATCGCGCATTGAAATCAGAAGAGCCTCCGATCGCATCGGGGGCTCTTTGCATTTGGACGCCCGCGACCTATGCAGGAGGTATTCGGTCTGGAGCCGAGCGGCGGTGAATGTAAGCGCGGCTCAGTCTGTGAACCGGCGTCCCTATGTGACGTACACACGGTGGCTCGATGGGTGATCTAGAAATGACCATCACGGAGCGCGCTCGCGCCAAGATCAACCTGACGCTGCGGGTTCTGGGGCGCCGGGCGGACGGCTACCACACACTGGAAAGCCTCATCGTGTTCGCCGATGTGGGCGATGACGTGCGTTTTCATTCGGGCGCACCGACAGCTGTGCGGATGCACGGGCGGTTTGCGGAAGCGATAGCGGGCGGCAACCTGATCGATACGGCGTTGGCGCGCCTTGCTGCTGCCGATCCCGAGCTGACGCTGGGCAGCGTTGAGGTTGAAAAGCTGCTGCCGATCGCGGCCGGGATTGGTGGCGGTTCAGCCGATGCCGCCGCAGTGCTGCGCGCGGTCCGGCGTGTCAATCCCGAGAGCGTGGCACCGTGGGATGACATCGCTGCGCGGCTTGGTGCCGATGTCACCGTTTGTCTGGCGAACCGCTCTTCGTTCGTGTGGGGCGTCGGCGAGCGTATCGCTCCAGCGGAAGGCCTGCCGCTTTTGCATGCGGTGCTTGTCTGTCCGATGGGGGCTGCGCCGATGGGCAAAACGCGTGCGGTATTCTCTCAGCTATCGCTGTCGCCGGCCGGACCGACTGTTGATCCCGAGCCGTTGCCACGGTTCACCGATGTGGCAGGGCTGATCGATTATATGCGTTCCATCGGCAATGATCTGAACGCGCCTGCGCTTGCGGTGACGCCGGTGTGTGCCGAAGTGGAAGCTGCGCTGAAAGCGGTGACAGGTTGTCTTTATGTGGCGCTTTCCGGTGCCGGGCCGACCAGCTTCGGCATATTCGCCGATGCGGATAGCGCTCGGGCGGCAGCAGCATCGCTGCAGGCGCAGCACCCCGAATGGTGGGTGGCGCCGGTGGTTCTGGGCGAGTGATGAGCGTTACGCGAGCGATCGGCGGGAGCCGCTCGCGTCGCTGAGGCCGTTGTTATCGCGATCAGCAGAAGAAGCAGTTGCGGCAGGCGGTGGCAGCTTCGTTGATCTGGCCGCTCATGATCTTGGAGTATTCGGTCAGCTTCGGCTTGAAGCGCTCACAAATCGTCTTCTTGGCTTCTTCCTCGCCGTGCAGCGTCTGCCACTGCTTCAGATATTCGCCCTTCTGGGAACGGAACTTGGAGAATACCTTTTTCAGCGATGCAGCTTCAACGCACGAGCCAACTGCGTTCAGCGCCCGCCGCTGCAGGTTCAGCTTGATGCCGCAGAATTCCTGCAAGGCATCGACGGTGGCGTATTCTTCAACCAGCTTCCACAGATTGGCCTGCTCCTTGGCGCTCATGTCGCCGATGCCAAGCTTGGTCAGCGTGAAAAGCGGTGTTTGAGCCGATGTAATCTGGCGCGGAGCCAGCAGCGCGCCGGGAGAAGATACGGCCTTGGCTGCGGCCGCACCTAGCACTGCAAAGCAGATCAAGGCCAACAGCCAGCCGCCCGGTTTGAGCATGCGCGCGACGTGATGCTGAAGCGACGACACAGCCATTTTCCTCACGAATTCTCCGAAAGCGGATCGACTCTAGGATGCCGCCGCAGGGTGAGCAATATCGGCACGATGGGTCGGGTGATTTTTCAGTGCGAGCGATGCAGACAGAACGCGATGACTTCCTGCATGGCGGCTTTCTCCGGACGGTCAGAGAAAATGCCAAGAGCGTCATGCGCAATGGCGCCATAGGAACGGGCGCGCTCCATCGTGGCTTCCAGCGCCTTGTGCTGCTTCATCAGCCCGATGGCATGTTCGAGGTCGCCGTCCTCGATCTTGCCTTCGGCGATGGTGCGCTTCCAGAACTGGCGCTCTTCGGCGTTGCCACGGCGGAACGACAGGATGACCGGCAGAGTTATCTTGCCTTCGCGGAAATCGTCGCCGGTTGATTTGCCCAGATTGGCGCTGTCGCCGGAATAATCGAGCGCGTCGTCAACAAGCTGGAACGCGAGACCAAGATTGCGGCCATAGGCTCGCAGCGCCATTTGCTCGGCCACCGGGCGGCTCGAAATCGCAGCGCCAACTTCGGCGGCGGCTGAGAACAGAGCGGCGGTCTTGGCATTGATGATCGCGAGGTACTCATCCTCAGTGGTGGCCGTGTTGTTGGCGGCGGCGAGCTGCATGACCTCGCCTTCAGCGATCACAGCAGCGGCGTTGGAAAGGATTTTCAGCACCGGCAGCGAGCCGACATCCACCAGCATGCGGAAAGCCTGGCCGAGCAGGAAATCGCCCACCAGCACGCTGGCTTGATTGCCCCACAGCATGCGCGCGGTTTTCTTGCCCCGGCGAAGGCCGCTTTCATCTACGACATCGTCGTGCAGCAACGTCGCCGTGTGCATGAACTCGATAGCACTCGCAACGCGAACATGGCCCGCGCCTTCGTAATCGCAGAGTTTGCAGGCCGCCAGCGCCAGCATCGGCCGCAGCCGCTTGCCACCGGAATCGATGAGGTGATGGGCCAGTTCAGGTATCAGCTCGACGTCTGAAACCTGTTTGTCCAGGATGATGCGGTTGATGGCCTCCATGTCGCTGGCCACCAAGTCGAACAGCGGTTGCAAGCTGGCCGGTGGGGTGCGAGCGGCATCGAGGGGAATGATCTGTGCCGAGGGCCTGTTTCCGAGCAGGTTTTTATTGCGGTTATATAGCGTCTGACCGCCCGCAAGCACACATGAAGTTTGCCGCAAGGCGCTGTTGGTTTTATCTTACCCCAATGCGCGATCTCGTGGCGACTAACGACCCCATACTTTTGAGTTACCTGTTGGCGATATTACGCGAAGCAGGCATCGAGGCCTTTGTTTTTGACCGAAACATGAGCTCCGTCCAGGGCAGCCTCGGTGCCGTTACGCAGCGGGTTTCGGTCCCCGAAGACCACTGGGAAGCAGCAAAAAGGCTGCTGATCGAGGCGGATCTCGGCCAATGGATACTCGAAACCTGAAGTAAGGCCCTGAACGGGCTGGGGCATCAGGAGCTTTTGCTGGGTGGCCCATTGTCCATCCCGGCGTGACAATACGCATCAATGGCGTTCCGGCGCTGCATGGCGGCGAATAGCTGGTTTCGAGGATCGCGGGATGGCAACTGAAGTCGGCGATGTCGAAGCGGCGTCTCGCCTGAGCGGGGCGATCGATGCTCCAGAAACCGACCGGGATGGGGATCTGACCGACGACGCCTTTCTCGGCGGCGCGCTTGCCCTCCTGCAAATGCGCTCCGGCTATCGGGCCGGACTGGACGCGGTGATGCTCGCGGCGGCTGTTGCGCCTGCGGGTGATGATGCCTTGCGGGTTTTGGATGTCGGTGCTGGTGTTGGAACGGCCGGGCTGTGCGTGGCGCGGCGTCTGCCCATGGCGGAAGTTGCGTTGCTGGAGCGTGAACCCGAACTCGCGGAACTGGCTGCGCGTAATATCGAACGCAACGATCTTGGCTTACGCGTCCGCGCCATGGCCGGTTCAGTGGGTGCGGCGGTAGCGGATTTGCGGGCGCTTGGCCTTGCCGACGAGAGCTTTTCGCACGTCATCGCCAACCCGCCCTATTACGACGTCAGCGCTGGCACCGTCGCGCCTGACAGGCTTAAAGCCGGTGCGCATGCCATGGACGGCGACGGATTGGAGCGCTGGGCGCGTTTTATGGCCCGGATGGCGCGTCCATTGGGGGTGGCTGTTGTTGTACACCGGGCCGATGCCTTGCCGCAGTTGCTGCAAGCATTTGGACAGCGCTTCGGCGCGATCACGATCCTGCCGCTGCATCCGCGTGAGGGCGAACCGGCCAGCCGTGTGCTGATGCGCGGGGTGAAGGGCAGCCGCGCGCCGCTGCGCATAATGCAGGGCTTTGTCCTGCATGGCGAAGGCAACGCCTTTACGCCCGAAGCCCAGGAAATACTCCGCAACGGCGGCCCGTTGTTGCCGCTGATGGGGAAGTGATTGGCCAACCGGAAGCGGCTGCATTGCGTGTCACGTAGCACGTGCACTGGAGCTGCAACTCAATTCGATAACGGTTCGTTCGGTGCAGGTGCCTACAGTGCTTCCGGAAAAGTGGGAACCGGTTTCCGACCAGAAGCACGACACAACAGACATCTAGAAGCCATTCCGCATTCAACGAAATGCTGAAAGGCTCTAGATCTTCGCGCGCGCCTAATTTCAAATATGCCAGGAGGCAGCAAGGAATGTGGTTTCTTCGCCAGAATACAGTTGTTCCGGTGCTGCGGTTTTCAGGCCCGATCGGAATGGCGACGCCGCTGCGTCCGGGGCTATCCATCGGCACGGCGGCATCGGCGATTGAAAAAGCGTTCGAGCTTTCGAAATGTCCTGCTGTGGCGATCGTCATCAATTCGCCGGGCGGCTCGGCGGTTCAGTCGAGCCTGATCTTCAAGCGCATCCGGCAACTCGCCGACGAGAAGAAGAAAACCGTCTACGTGTTCTGCGAAGATGCGGCAGCGTCAGGTGGCTATTATCTCGCGGTGGCGGGCGATGAGATCTATGCCGACGCATCATCCATCGTCGGTTCCATCGGTGTGATTTCGGCCGGTTTCGGTTTTGAAAAGGCGATCGAGAAGCTCGGTATCGAGCGGCGCGTATATACCGCTGGCGAAATGAAGGACACGCTCGATCCGTTCCTGCCCGAACGCGCGCAAGATGTGGCGCGCATCAAGGCGCTGCAACAGGATGTGCATGATGCTTTCATCGGCGTGGTGAAGCAGCGCCGTGCAGGTAAGTTGAAGGCGGAGGATGGCGAGCTGTTCACCGGCGCGTTCTGGTCCGGTCAGAAGGCCGTCGACCTTGGGCTCATCGACGGCATTGCCGACGTGCGTTCAAAGATGCGTGAGCTTTACGGTGAAAAGGTTCGATTGAAACCAGTTCCTCTGGATCGCGGTGGTCTTTTGTCAAGGCTGCGGCGATCTCCCGCTGCCACAGGTTACGAGGAATTAACTGGCGGCGGTTTTGCTTTTGCCGACGATGTAATTTCCGCCATTGAGGCTCGCGGCTTGTGGGCGCGCTTCGGACTTTAATGGCTGTCGATTGTTGCTCTTCTTGAGGGAGTTCAGCCAATGCCGCATTTGATCGCTGTTGTGCTCATTGGCGCCGGTATCGTGGCTGGCGTTAAATGGATCGCGCGTGAAGTCGCCCGCGCCACCGGAGTTGATGCTTCGCAGGAAGAGATGGTGAGCAACGATCCGCTGGCCACTGTTCCGAAGGATCTGGGCGCCCTGGTGTGGGATGCCGACGCTGGCGTTTATCGCCCTGCCGTGCGTCGTACCGGCCCATTCGCCTGAGCTGCGAACACGCCACGCGGACAGCATCAAGCCGGTTGCAGAATGAGAACAAATACGGAGCAACGGCCTAGATGATCGCCAGATTTGGCGCTGTGTGCTACTCGGCTCTCTCCGATATTAGGGGAGCCAGGTGGGCATGTTCTTTACGCATCTGTGCCGTGTGATCGCGGCCGTAGGCTTGTTTTTCGGGACTGTGCGGGTTGGGTTTGGCATCGCCGGAGCAACCGGTGTTTTGAACCCAGAGGCATTAGACCGCTACACGGGAGAATTATCTTCGGGCGCAGTTCTCGATTCAGGGCTGCTGGTTGTCTTTGTAGCGGTGCTCGTCGGAACGCTGGCAGAAATCAGCCTCACATTACGTCGGCGGGGGTAGTCAGATTAGCGCGCTTCGATGCACAACCTTTAATAAGGAGCGCGCCAATTAAAGCTTCGGGCCGTTTTAAGCTGTCCACAACGTCCTCGACGGCCTCGCTCGGTGCCCGTAACGCGGCCTTGCTGATCTTCTGGAACGCCTCAGATCTTACGCTCTCGGGCAAGCTCACGTCAGTGGCCGTGGCCTTCAGTTCCTTGATGATCTTGTCGCTGGTTTTCAGTGCGCATGGGTTAGTCCCTATGCTTGCGTTGCTTACCGAGGCCGCATCTCCCCACGCGCTTAACGTTGCTTAACACTGTAGCCGTACATTCATCAGCGCGCAGACATGTCTCTGCGCGCATCGCTGCAGTCTAAAGCTTCGCGAGGTTTTCAATGGCTGATGTCGATCCTGATGTGCTGGCCGATATCGACAGCCGCATTGCCATCATCCGCGATAACCTGCGTGAGCTGGTGGAGCAGGCCGCAGGATATTCCGGCGCCGCGAATGAAGAGCTGACGGCCGACCGCATTTCCGATCAGCAGGCCAAGCTTGATGCGCTGCTTGCCGAGCGTGACCGTCTGACCGCCGGCTAAGGCGGCCAGTTCGGCCGTCGCATGTCGCATCGCGTTTGCGATCTGCGCGCTCAGCTTTATGCGTTGGATGAGTACTTCATCAGCACGATGCCGCTGACGATAAGCCCGGCGGCCAGCATGCGCGTGGCGCTGGCGTCTTCGCCCAGCACGACAATCCCAACGATGAACGCACCTACCGCGCCGATGCCGGTCCATACCGTGTAGGCTGTGCCTAGCGGCAGCAGGCGCATCGCGTATGCCAGCAAAGCAAACGACGCAAACATCGCGACAAAGGTGATGATTGAAGGCGTAAGCCGGGTGAAGCCGTCGGACTGCTTCATGTAGAAGGCCCAGACGACCTCGAGCAAACCGGCGATGAAAAGCGAAATCCAGGCCATGATCGGCCCTCCTTTTTTGAGAGCCGGGCCGTCCCGACGTGGAAACCCGCACACTTATTTGCGGGGCGAGGACGTTGCCTCACGCATAAATCTAGCGCGGTTGTCGTGCGGGTCAATCAGGCGCCAGACGCGCAGCGGCCAGATGTCTCCAGCCGTTGCGCGTTGCATGGTAATCGCCGGGTTAAGCGCGCGGCGCCTCAGGCGCGTGGATCGTCGGGTTTGTTCGGCTCGCTGAAACGCAGCCGGTTTCCGAACGGGTCAGACACCTGCATCATCTGCGCATCCCATACCGCCTCTTCGAGGCCGGGCCGGTAGTATTTGTAATTCTTGCCCAGCAGTTCCTGATGATAGGCGGCGATGCCACGCATCCATATGAACACGGTTGAGCCGGGGCTCGCGTCGCCATGATGCTCGGAGAGATGCAGTTTTATGCCAGCGCGGGAGACTTGCGCGTAGAGCGGGAAGTTGTCGCCGAACCGGTGCTCCCAATCGATCGTGAAGCCGAGAAAATCGACATAGAACTCCATCGCCTTCTCGACCGAGAAGATGCGCAGGATTGGGATTGTCGAGCTGAACCGTATTGGGGTTGCGGGCGCAGCGTTGGCGGATGCTGTGTTCTCCGCCGCTGCAATCTTCGCCGCCAGTACGTTCCAATCGGGTAGGCCAAACTGCCTGGCGACAATCTCCAGGCATTCGCTATGGGATAGATCGGTCTGATGATTGGCCATCGCATCACGCAGAGCGCGCGCCATGGCTTTGGCGTCCATGAAAGTACGCATCGTTGATCCTTTCGCGTTGCGTGCGAACGGAAGCGATCAGCGCCTGCATTGCCGATCCGTTCGCAGCAAAAGCGAATGGGATCATTGCTGTATCTGGATGCTTTCACCGTACCCTTGCGGGTGCAGGCGGCAGGCTGCATCGGTCCGCCGCCACGCTAGTCCTGAGTGAGGCTGCCCGTCAATCAGGCACGATCAGGCGCGCACGATCAGGGCAGATTAAGCTGGCAGGTGTGCGCCAGCCAGCGATAGCCACCGGCAGGATCGCGCTCGACGTATCCAACTGATGGGAACGGCATGTGATAACCGGCGACGGCAATTTTCTCCGTCGCGGCCATGTCGAACACGCGCTTGCGTGTCGCCGCTGCCTGCTCACGATCGGCGTCGAACACGCAGTGCCAGTCCGGGCGAGCGAGGGATGCCACCTGATGGTGCGCGCAGTCGCCCCACAGCAGCAGGCGATTGCCGTTGCTCTCGATGTGGAAGGCCAGATGGCCCGGCGTGTGGCCATAGGCTTCGATAGCGCGCACGCCGGCAACAACATCATCGCCGGGCTTGATGAAGCTGATGCGCTCGGCCAGCGGTACGACGTTGGAGCGGAACACGGCCGCCATCTTTTCAGCATCGCCGGAGTGCTTTCCGGCCGGTGCCCAGAAATCATATTCGGTTGCTGAGATGACGTAGCGGGCGTTCGGGAACGCGGGTTTGCCGTTTTCCAGCAGGCCGCCGACATGGTCGGAGTGGCCGTGCGTGATGACGACCACGTCGATCTGTTCGGGCTTGTATCCGGCCGCGGCCAGATTGTTCGCCATCCAGCCACCGTTGGGCCGCGCAACGAAGCCGTTGCTGCCATTGCCGGCGTCAAACAGCACCAGTTCCTTGCCGGTGTTGAGCAGCGTTGGCGTGAAGCCGGGCTGATACTTGTCCGGCGGCAGCAGATTGTCGCCCATCAGCTTGGCCACCTCATCAGCGGTCGCGTTGCCGCCAATCAGCGGAAACGGCCCGTCGATGAAGATGTCACTGTCGGCAAGCGTGGTGAACTCGAATCCTCCGAGCTTGAAGCGGGCCCAGTCGGGCTTGCGCAGTCCTAGCTGCGGGGCGGCGGCGTGCGCGGCGCTGGAGAATAGACCGCCCAGCGGCATGGCGCCTGCAACCAGCGGCAACGCGCAGGCGCTGGCTGAGGCCAGAAAGCCCCTGCGGCTGACTGTGCTGGAATTTGCTTTATTATCAATCGTTGCCACGCTGTTCGTCCTCTGCAACCTTGCGGGTGTTTGGGCCGCACAATAGGAAAGGCTGGCGGTTTGCGCTTGAACAAACGTGCTGCGGAGCAATGGGCGATGGGTAGCGTTTCAGAGGGTGTGGCGACCGAGCCCGGCGGTGTCCGCGCCAGTCGTTCCGACGCGCTGTGGCATGTCGACGACGGCTGGGCGATGTTCGCCGGTTCGCTCAATCGCAATGCGCCGCATGCCCATTCAACGGCGGTTTATCTGGCGGGACTCTATGGCACGTTCCGGCTTCGCGTCGGCGGGGGAGAGTGGTTCTCGTGCCGCAGCGCCGTCATCCGCCCCGGCACCGTCTACGAGTTCGATGTCGGCGGCGATCCGTTGGGCGTGATGTATCTGGAGCCCAATCTCGCCGGGCCTGATGCGCTGGCCGCTTTCAGCAAAACGGGCCACGAAATCGGTGGCGCGCTTATCGGTCGGATTGATCACTCGATCATGCGTCCGTGCTTTGAAGCGCGGCGAACAACACCGGAAGTCGCCTCCAGCGTCAGCGATCTGGTTCGGCATGCCGAGGGGCGTGCTTATCGCCGGATGGATGATCGGATCGTCCGCGCTGTCGCCGAATTGCAGTTCAATCTCGCGGCCGCGCCTTCAGTCTCGATAGCGGCCGCGGCTGCCGGGATTTCCGCCACGCGGTTCCAGCATCTCTTTACCCGCGAAGTGGGGGTTCCCTTCCGGCGCTACCGGCAATGGCAGCGGCTGCGCATGGCGATCCGGTCCGCTGCGGCTGGAGCCAGTCTGACCGATGCCGCCCACACTGCAGGCTTTGCCGATCAGGCGCATTTTTCGCGGGTGTTCAAAGCGACGTTCGGTGCGCCACCCTCGCGGGGGCTGTGAGGCTGACGTATGCCAGCTGTGTGTAACTTGTGTGCAACATGTGCATAACCGGCGTGCAGCAACTCGTCTGATGACGGATGTTCAGGCGCTGCGAATCAATTGATTAACGAATCCTTAAACAGGGCCGATCGCTGATTTCGTGTGCTGACCGCGAAGGCTTTGTCGATAGACAAAAGCTTTTTTGAGGTCATTTCATGCACAGCATTTCCGGGAGCCTCCGAGCTCCGCTTATGATTGCGGCTTTGGCCGCCATCTTCTCCGCCAGTTTCACACCAGGCGCGCACGCTGCGGCGTCCAATCATGGATGTTCCGATGTTAACGCGGGCGCCTTCAACGTCACCGCTCTGACGCCTGGCGGTTCGGGAGTTCTCGCTACGATCTCGGGATTTCAGGTCGGTGATGTGATCACCTTCTCTGTCTCTGGCCTCACGGGGAGTAGCTTTCAGCTCATCAATGGCAGCTTGAATACGGTGCTGCTGTCCAATCCGCTCACGCCTAGTCCGGCGACCCTCAACTACACTGTTACAGGGGCCAACAACGACACCACAATCAACACCTACATGCTCGTTCAAGCGATGCCGTATGAGATTACGATCGCGGCAACCTGCGTGGGATCGCCTTCACCGCCCGGTCCGAGCGGATCGAATCCCGCCTCCGCACTGGTGACAGGATTTCTTTCTTCCCGCGTTAGCGGCATGCTGATAAGCGCTCCGAGCAGCACCAGCATTATGAACCGTGGCTTGCAGTCTGCCCCCTTCGGCAGTAGCGCTACGAACGTCGCGTCCGTTCCGGGATTTGCGCCGCCAATGGCTCTGGGCGCTGGAGCGGGATCGAGCGCTGCAATCGGCCGTGGCGCCAGCCGCTTTGACGATGCCGACGAAAGCACGCTCGGCAGCAGGAACGTCCAGTTCCGTAATTCGCTTTCGCAGATGCGGCGTGATGCAAGCGCGGCGCAGATGGAAAAGCATCGCATGGCGCTGGGCGCCGGTGATGGTGGCGCGCTGCCGCTGGCCTATGAAACGGCATCGCCATGGGACATCTGGGTCGAGGGCCGCTACTCTGCTTTCGATGACGATACCGCCAACTTCAACCGCAGCGGCCATGTCGGTTTGCTCTATGTCGGCGGCGACTACCGCGTGACCGAGAACATGATTGTCGGCGTGCTGGCCCAGTTCGACTGGGCGAAGGATGAGATCGGCGCGCTGCAGTCGAAGATCGACGGCAACGGCTGGATGATTGGCCCCTACATGTCGGCGCGGGTGCACCAGAACATCTATCTCGATGTCCGCGCGGCGTGGGGCCGTTCATCGAACGACCTTGCGCTGGCCGGCACCACCGGGGCGTTCGATACTTCGCGCTGGCTGGTTCAGGGTACGCTGGCGGGCAACTGGGCCTATGATGCCTGGCGCATTACGCCATCGGCCGATCTTGCCTACGCTTCCGAGAACGCCGATGGCTTCACCGACTCAACGGGCACGTTCATTGCGGGCCAGAAGGTGTCGCTGGGGCGGCTGCAGTTCGGTCCTGAGATCGGCTACCGCATCCGGCACACCGCCGATGCCTTCATCGAGCCGTTCGCCGCCATCAAGGGCGTGTGGGACTTCGACGATACGCGGGCCGCGTTTGTCAACGGCGTGGTTGTCGGCCCGGGCGAGTTCTGGGGCAGGCTGCAGGGCGGTCTCAACGTCGTGACAGCCAGCGGTGTCTACGTGCGCGGTCTGGCATCGTGGGACGGCGTGGGCGCTGGCGACTACAACGGCTACACGCTGCAGGGCACGGTGAACGTACCGCTGAACTGAGCAACGGCTCCATAGTTTGAGATGCCAAATGCGCGGGTTCCGAAAGGGGCCCGCGCATTTTGCTATTGGCTATGCACTGAAGCGCGCTTGCACTGACGCTCACAGGCTCATTTCTCGCGCATGCTCTAACAGACATCGGACTGTGTGTAACTTGTGCGCAACATGCGTATAAGCTGTGAGTAGTCATCATCGCAATGAGCGATGTTCAGACGCTGCGAATCACCTGATTAAAGAATCTCTTGCAGGGCCGATCGCTGATTTCGCGTGCTGACCGTGAAGGCTTTGTCCACCGACAAATGCTTTTTGAGGTCTATTTATGCACAGCATCGCCAGAAGCTTTCGTGCCGCGCGGATCGCTGCGGCGCTGGCCGCCGTCACCCTCTCCGCTAGTCTCACGCCACATGCCTACGCCGCGTCGGGTTATGAAGCGTGCTCGGATGTGAATGCCGGCCTTTTCAACCTAACCAATCACGGCAGTTCGGGCGGCCCCTTGATCACCGTTTCTGGCTTCCGAGTCGGCGATACGATTACATTCTGGGTAACCAGCACGGCGCCCCCAAACCAGTCCAGCTTTGTGCTGAAAAACGGCGCCGGGGTGGACCGTATGTACGTGACTTTAAACGGTGCTCATCATCTACAGGTCAGTTACAAGGTTGCTGGCGGCGCAGCCAACGATGGTACGCTTCAGACGTTTTTCGGTGTTGTTGCGGGAACGTATAACATTTCGGTCACGGCAACCTGCACTCCAGCATCCGCGCAGACTGATGCTGCTGCGGCCACCGCGATAGTGGCATCGTTCGTTGACGCCCGCGTCAGTGGCATTCTGATGAGCGCCCCAAGCAGCACCAGCATCATGAACCGCGGATTGCAGTCTGCCCCCATCGGCGGGACTACGGACGTCGCGTCCGTTCCGGGATTTGCGCCGCCAATGGCTCTGGGCGCTGGAGCGGGATCGAGCGCTGCAATCGGCCGTGGCGCCAGCCGCTTTGACGATGCCGACGAAAGCACGCTCGGCAGCAGGAACGTCCAGTTCCGCAATTCGCTGTCGCAGATGCGGCGTGATGCAAGCGCAGCGCAGATGGAAAAGCATCGCATGGCGCTGGGCGCCGGTGATGGTGGCGCGCTGCCGCTGGCCTATGAAACAGCTTCGCCGTGGGACATCTGGGTTGAGGGCCGCTACTCCGCTTTCGACGACGATACTGCCAACTTGGGCCGCAGCGGCCATGTCGGCTTGCTTTACGTCGGCGGCGACTACCGCGTGACCGAGAACATGATCGTCGGTGTGCTGGCCCAGTTCGACTGGGCGAAGGATGAGACCGGCGCGCTGCAGTCGAAGATCGACGGCAACGGCTGGATGATTGGCCCCTACATGTCCGCGCGTGTGCACCAGAACATCTATCTCGATGTACGCGCGGCGTGGGGCCGTTCGTCGAATGACCTTGCTCTGGCCGGTGCCACCGGTGCGTTCGACACCTCGCGCTGGCTTGTCCAGGGCACGCTGGCGGGTAACTGGGCCTATGATGCCTGGCGCATCACGCCATCGGCTGATCTGGCCTACGCTTCCGAAAACGCCGATGGGTTCACGGATTCAACGGGCACGTTCATTGCGGGCCAGAAGGTGTCGCTGGGACGGCTGCAGTTCGGTCCTGAGATCGGCTATCGCATCCGGCACACCGCCGATGCCTTCATCGAGCCATTCGCCGCCATCAAGGGCGTGTGGGACTTCGACGATACGCGGGCTGCATTCGTCAACGGTGTGGTCGTTGGCCCGGGCGAGTTCTGGGGGCGTTTGCAGGGCGGTCTCAACGTCGTGACGGCCGGCGGTGTTTATGTGCGTGGCATGGCGTCGTGGGATGGCATGGGCGCTGGCGACTACAACGGCTACACGCTGCAGGGCACGGTCAACGTACCGCTGAACTGAGCAACGGCTCCATAGATTGAGATGCAAGATGCGCGCGGGTTCTGAAAGGGCCCCGCGCATTTTGCTTTTCGGTGCCTTCCGATGCGCGGCCATTTCGCCCGTGGGATAGCCCGCGAAGTGTTCCTATATCAGCGGCAACGCTTTTGAATTGTCGTCAGGTTCCGCCGTGTCGCCCACGTTCACCGTTCTCACATCAGGCAACGATCTGCGCTTCGATGCCGCCATGCGCATCTACCGCGAGGCCATCGACCCGTCCGAGCAGAAGCCGCAAGAGCGTCTGCGGACGCTGGTAAGCAATAGTCGTTACAGCTTTCTGATCGCGGAAATCGCTGGCGAAGTCGTCGGCTTTGCCAGCGTTTACATCCCGCCGACGCGTGAGTTCTGGCTGTTGGAGTATCTGGCTGTCGATGCGGGGCTACGCTCGTCCGGGCTTGGGTCGAAGCTGTTCGCGGCGACAATTGCGTTTGCCGACGAGCGCACGGGCGATGCCCCTGGCATCCTCGAAGTGGAGAAGCCCGGTGCGGGAATCGGCGCTGATGATCCGATGCTGCGTCGGCTCGCGTTCTACAATCGCACCGGCTGCCGCCTGATGACCGGGCTCGACTACATTTTGCCGCCGCAGCAGGGGGAAATACCGCCGCCGATGCTGCTGTTGGTCCACGGCGCGCCGCAACTGGCCACCGTTGAGCGATCTGCTCTGCACCGCTGGCTGATCGCCATCTATGGCGATGTCTATGATCTGCCGCCCGAGGATGCTCGCATCGCACGGATGCTGGCGGCGCTGCCGGAGCGGGTTCCGCTTGTTAGCTTGGCGGCATTACTTTAGTCGCGCCCGGTCCAGGCGTGACAGCGCGTCCGTGGTGCGTATAGTGCGGCCAACTCAGCCAGGGCCATACCATGTCGAACAGCCAATCCACCCATGTAGCCGATAGTGCGCCGGGCATTCCGGTTGCGCCGCTGCATCCGGCTAACTCCTTTCAGGATCTTATTTTTGCCCTCCAGCGCTTCTGGGCCGAGCAGGGCTGCGTGATCCTGCAGCCGTACGACATGGAAGTGGGCGCTGGTACGTTCCATCCGGCGACGACGCTGCGCACCCTGGGGCCCAAGCCGTGGAATGCCTGCTATGTGCAGCCCTCGCGCCGTCCCAAGGACGGCCGCTACGGCGAAAACCCCAATCGCATGCAGCACTATTATCAGCTGCAGGCGATCATGAAGCCGGCGCCGGAGAACATTCAGGAACTCTATCTTGAGAGCCTGCGCCGCATCGGGCTGGTGCCGGAACTGCACGACATCCGCTTCGTCGAGGACGACTGGGAAAGCCCGACGCTGGGTGCCTGGGGGCTTGGCTGGGAGGTCTGGTGCGATGGCATGGAGGTGACGCAGTTCACCTATTTCCAGCAGGTCGGCGGTTTTGACTGCGAGGTGGTCGCGGCTGAAATCACCTATGGTCTGGAACGGCTTGCCATGTACGTGCAGGGCGTTGACCGCGTGTTCGACCTCTCCTTCAACGGGCGCACCGATGCGCGCGCGCTGTCCTATGGCGATGTGTTTCTGCAGGCGGAGCAGGAATTTTCGCGCTTCAATTTCGAGCACGCCGACACCGCGCTTCTGTTGCAGCACTTCAACGACGCCGAGCGCGAGTGCAAGTCATTGCTGCAAAAGGGCGAGACGCCTGAGGGGCGGCATCTGATGGCGCTGCCGGCCTATGATCAGTGCATCAAGGCCTCGCACGTTTTCAATCTGCTGGATGCACGCGGGGTTATTTCCGTCACCGAACGGCAGAGCTATATTCTTCGTGTTCGCGAGTTGGCGAAGGCCTGCTGCGCGGCATGGCTCAAGACCGCTGGAGGTGGTGCATGATCCCGTCGGCTGTACTCGGTGCTCTCATTCTGGGTGTGCCCGCTACATTGATCGCCTATTGGGCGCTTTATCGTCAGCCGCGCGGTATCTTCTGGTTTGCCTTCGCGCTCATTCTGGTCGGGCTCGGCTATCTGGGCGGCACGGGCGCGCTGTCGGACATCGCCAATACGGTGGCAGGCGAGACCGGGCTGGCCGTTGCACCGGGCGAACCTTCCATCATCGAGCCTTAGATCCCGACGCGCGCAACTGGCGGGTGGAGCCTCCAATGACGCTGGTGCCCTATGCTGGATCGAGCGCTCCGGCGAGCGCTTCAGTCGCGGAGCTCCGGCCGCGTCCAAGATCGTATGTTTCCCGCATCTGGCGACATGGCCCGAATGACGGCGTGCCGCTGTTCCGGATCGATACTGCGATCGATCCGGCGACGATAGAGGATCGCGCGCTCAGCGCTGCGCTCGCGCCATTCGCCGCGCAACTTCAGGATCTGTCGATCTACGTACTGCACGCCGAGGAAGTGAAACCGTTGGCGCCTTGGGCGGTCGGGCGTCTGGATGTGGACGAAAAGAGCGCCCACGTCTTTCTGCACGGCTACCTTGCCGCTCCCAACGGAATGCTGATGCTCAATCTGTTTCAGGCCCCGGGCGCTGTCGTCGATATTGTCATGGGGGTCGCGCCTATGGTGGTCGAGCCACGAAGCATCCATTTTGCCATCACCGATTACGACATTGGCATACGGGCCTCTATCGGCTGACAGTAATCCGAGCGCGCCTGGCCTGACGCATGTGCCCATGCGGGATGACAGCACTGCGCCGATCACGTATGAGTGCGGCAAGCCATTTACCGCCAAAAATATCCGGAAAAACCAATGTCTGAGCTGCTGCTTGAGCTGTTCTGTGAAGAGATCCCCGCCCGCTTGCAGGTTCGCGCGGCGGATGATCTGCGCCGGCTCATGGTCGATGGCCTGAAGGCGCGCGGTCTGGATGTGGGGGCGGCGCGCAGCTGCGTGACACCCCGTCGGATGACACTTGTCGTCGCCGACGTGCCGGAGATGTCGCCGGCCATTTCCGATGAGCGTAAAGGCCCGCGTATCGATGCTCCGGAAAAGGCGCTGCAAGGCTTTCTGAAGGCGGCCGGGTTGGCGTCTGTCGATGAGGCGGAAGTCGTCAAGGACGAGAAAAAGGGCGATTACTACGTCGCGCGCATCGAGAAGCCGGGCCGTTCTGCGGCTGAGATCATCGCCGAGGCTCTGCGCGAGACGATCCTCAATTTCCCGTGGGCCAAGGCCATGCGCTTCAACGCCAAGCTGGCCAGCGGTGGTGAGCTGCGCTGGATCCGGCCGCTGCACTCCATCGTGCTGTTGCTCGATGGCGCGGTGGTGCCGTTCGAGATCGCCGGCATTGCAAGCGGCAACGTCACGCGCGGCCACCGCTTCATGGGCGGCGAACCGTTCACGGTTTCGGGCTTTGACGATTACGTCGCCAAGCTGCGCGATCGCAAGGTCATCCTTGATTTCGCCGAGCGTGTTGCTGCTATCAACGAAGGTGCAAATGCGCTCGCCAAGGATGCCAAGCTGACGCTGGTCGAGGATGAAGGTCTAGCCGCGGAGAACGCGGGCCTCACCGAGTGGCCAACGGTGCTGATGGGCACGTTCGACAAGTCGTTTCTCGATGTGCCGGCCGAGTGTCTGACCAGCGCCATGCGCATGCATCAGAAGTGTTTCTCGCTACGGCAGGGCAAGAAGCTGGCCAACCGCTTTCTGCTGGTGACGAACCTTGAGGCCGAGGATGGCGGCAAGGTTATCGTCGCGGGCAATGAGAAGGTGATCGCGGCGCGCCTTTCGGATGCGAAGTTCTTCTGGGAGACCGATCTCAAGAAGACGCTGGACGATATGCGCGACGAGCTGAAGGGCATCACCTTCCACGAAAAGCTTGGCACGCAGTTCGAGCGCACCGAGCGCATCAAGGAGCTAGCCGACACCATTGCCGAGGAGCAGGAGCTTTGCGAGGCGGCATTGGCGCTGCGCGCGGGCGAGCTTTCCAAGGCAGATCTTGTCTCCGGCATGGTGGGTGAGTTCCCTGAACTGCAAGGCCTGATGGGGCGCTATTACGCTGAAGCGGAGCGCATGAACCCTGAGATCGCGCGCGCCATCGAGCTGCATTACAAGCCGAAGGGCCCGACGGATTCTTTGCCGCTGGAAAGCGAGGGCGATGGGGCAGCTGTTGCCGTGGCGTTGGCCGATAAGCTCGACATGCTGGTCGGCTTCTGGACCATCGGTGAAAAGCCGACTGGTTCGGGCGATCCCTATCAGCTCCGCCGTGCGGCGCTGGGCGTCATCCGCATCGTGCTTGAGAACGATCTGCGCTTGCCCCTGCTGCGTTACACGGTGCCTGCGCTTGCGTTCATGCATGGCAACATCGGCGGCCGTAACGCTTCGAAGGAACGCGCCGACATTCAGGAACAGTTGCTGGCATCGCCGGTTTCAATCGCCACCAAGCTGCAGGTTGTCAGCGAACTGGGGCAGATGAATGCGCCGTCGCAGAGCGTTGTCGAGCAGATCGTTTACGAGGCACACACAAAGGCCGTCGACCTGCTCAGCTTCTTCGCCGACCGGCTGAAAGTTTATCTGCGCGACAAGGGTGCGCGGCACGATCTCATCGACGCGATCTTTTCACTGCCGGGGCAGGACGATCTGGCGCTGATTGTGAAGCGTGTTGAGGCGCTGAGCGAACTGCTGGCGACGGACGACGGTGTCAATCTGCTGGCAGGCGTCAAGCGCGCGCAGAACATCCTCTCCATCGAGGAGAAGAAGGACAAGACCAGCCACGCGGGTGACTACGACGCTGCGTTGTTGCAGGCGGATGAGGAGAAGGTGCTCGCTGCGGCCATCGACAAAGTGAAGGACGACACCGCAGCGGCGCTTGGCGTAGAGAATTTTGCTGGTGCTATGCGTGCTCTGGCCGAGCTGCGCGCACCGGTCGATGCGTTCTTCGACAAGGTGACGGTGAATGCCGACGATCCGGCCTTGCGTCAGAACCGGCTGCATCTGCTGTCGCAGATCCGCGCTGCAACTCTAAACGTCGCCGACTTCACGAAGATTGCTTCTTAGTGGCGCCTTGCGACTCCGCTACGCGGAGCCGGCCGCAAGGCACAAGCCCTTCGGGCAGCCCGCTGCCAGACGCGTAGAGGCGGCGCTGACGAAACGCTAACCGGGCTGTGTTAGACCGGAGCGCATGAGCGCACACGACACCCGTTATCTGTTCGTCTATGGCACGCTGATGAGTGGCGCGCGCACGCGCCTCGGAGCGGCCGAACGTCTGCGTCTTGCCGAGCAGTCCGACAGTCTCGGTCCCGCATCGCTGCCGCACGCGAAACTTTATGATCTTGGCCGCTATCCCGGTGTCGATTGCACCGGCGGTCCGGACGATATCGTGCATGGCGAAGCAGTGCTGCTCGCCGACGCTGCAGCAACATTCGCGTGGCTCGATGTCTATGAAGATTGCGCGCCTGCGGATCAAACCTCAGCGACACACGCTGCGGAATACGAGCGCGTTGTGCAGCAGGTCCGGCTGGCCGGCGGCGAGACGTTCGATGCTTGGGTTTATGTGTTGTGTCGCACGCCGGAGAATGCGCACCGCATCGACAGTGGGCGCTGGAACGACGGCAGCGCCTGAACAAGCAGCGCGTACAAGTGCGCAGTCATGCAACGTGCAAACTGCATCGCGCTCAGTATCAAAATTGAAGGTGATGTATGTTGAGAGCTGGCTCGCGACCCTGCTTGGCCCTCACCTCGCAGGCACAGTTCCCGCTAAAGACTGTGGCGGCCAGCTCCCAGACACCTGTTCATACACCGGCCACGCTTCGACCACTATTAGGGCAGTCGAAAACAATTTTAATGTGCATATCGCGTCGATTTAAGTTGATGCGCAATCGCTGCGTGATTGCAGGGCGTTAGCAGGAACTATGCATTGCACATCGTTTTTTGTGTGCAGCGCGAAGCAAAATAAATTTCTTGCATCAGTTCTAAGCTTGCGCATCACGCACATTAGATGCGTGCGCAGCGTGATGCAGAACCTGCATCACTCATGCATCCGCTTCGTCTTCTGCTGCTGCGCTTGCTGTTTCATAAGCTTCACTCGCAAGCAGCCATTCTTCTTCCGCTTCCGCGAGACGCTTGGCGCATAAGCCGCGCTCGATCGATGCATTCTGTGCAGCTTGAGGATCGCGCGTGTAGATTTCCGTGTCTTCGAGCAGCTTATCGAGACGCGCTATTTCCGCACTGATCGAGTCAACTTTTCGTTCAGTAACCTGCATAGCTTTTTTCAATGGGGCCAATGCTGCGCGTCGATCTGCGGCTGCGCGGCGTTGGTCTGCACGCGCTGCGCGGGGTGCTTCCGTCTTTGCGACTGCAGCCGCTTTCGCGCGCACACTCGCACCTCGCTCGGCGAGCAGATCAGCGCGATAGGAATCCATATCGCCGTCGTAGGATTTGACTGTGCCGCCGCGCACAATCCAAAGCCGATCGGCACATGCTTCAATCAGATGACGATCATGGCTGATGAGGATGACAGCGCCTTCGAATTCTGCCACCGCTTGCACGAGTGCCTGTCGGCTGTCGATGTCGAGATGGTTGGTCGGCTCGTCGAGTATGAGAAGATGCGGCGCATGAAACGCTGCAAGCGCCAGCAGCAGACGCGCTTTCTCACCGCCGGAAAGATTATCGCATTTGGTATCGGCCTTGTCGGCCGAGAACCCGTAGGTGCCGAGGCGCGTGCGCCGCTGCGCTTCAGTCGCGTCCGGCATCAGATCGAGGATGTGGTCGTAAGGCGATTTCCCTGATGCAAGTTCGTCAAGCTGATGCTGGGCGAAGTAACCGACGTCGACCTTCTTGGCGCCGGCCACGTTGCCCGTCAGCGGCGCCAGTTTGCCGGCGATGAGTTTTGCAAACGTCGATTTGCCGTTACCGTTCTGGCCTAGCAACGCGATGCGGTCATCCTGATCGATACGCAGGTTCAGCCCGGTCAGCACCGGAGTGTCGGGCGCGTATCCGATCGAGACGTTTTCGAATCGCATCAGCGGTGAAGCCAGCGCCTTCTGCGGGTTCGGCAAATGGAACGGGCTTACCCGGTCGTCGAGTTGAGCGGCGATCGGTTTCATCTTGGCCAGAGCCTTGGCGCGACTCTGCGCCTGCTTGGCCTTGGTAGCCTTGGCCTTGAAGCGATCGATAAACGCCTGGATGCGTCGGCGCTCGTCGTCCTGCTTTTTCTTCAGCTTCAGTTCGAGCTGTTGCTTCTCGCGGCGCGCGTCCTCGAAATCGTCATAGCCGCCGGAATAGAAAACCAGCCTGCCGCGATCGAGATGCAAGATCGCCGTTACCGCCCGGTTGAGCAGGTCGCGGTCATGGCTGACGATGATGACCGTGTGCGGGTAGCTGCGCAGATAGTTCTCAAGCCAGAGCGCGCCTTCAAGGTCGAGGTAGTTCGTTGGCTCGTCGAGCAGCAATATTTCCGGTTCGAGAAACAGCACAGCCGCCAACGCAACACGCATGCGCCAGCCACCTGACAGCGATCCACATGGGCGTTGCTGTGCATCCTCATCGAAGCCGAGGCCGGAAAGAATTTGCGCCGCCCGGGCCGGGGCCGAATGCGCGTTGATGTCGGCGAGGCGTTCGTGAATTTCGCCGATGCGGTGCGGGTCGGTTGCCGTCTCGGCCTCGGCCAGCAGCTGTGCGCGCTCGGTATCAGCGGCCAGAACCCATTCGATGATGGGTTCCTTGCCGCCCGGCGCTTCCTGCGCGACATGCCCGATGCGGGCCGTGCGCGGCATGGTGATCGTTCCCATGTCCGGAGCAAGTTCGCCGGAGAGGATCTTCAGCAGTGTGGTTTTGCCCGCACCGTTGCGGCCGACCAGACCAACCTTGTGGCCAGTGGGGATGGCGGCGGTTGCGCCCTCGAAAATCGGGCGTCCTTCGATGCGATAGCTCAGATCATTGATGTGCAGCATGACGTCAGCACATAGCCGCTTGCAGGCACGCTGTCACCGGGCGCGATGGTGGGCTCGCGAGGGAGTGGCATTTCACCTTCCCCTCAAAGACAACAGGCAGGCCGCGTTTTGCAGCCTGCCTGATACTTGCATCGTTAAACCTGCGCGATGGGGCGATCGATCAGCCGGAAACCACGGGTTTCAGGGTTTCAACCAGCAGCCGTTCCTGAACTGCCGCGTCGGGCACGGACAGATGCGCCAGGAACCAGTCCTGCACCATCTGGCAGACCCGCTGTGGCGGCTCCTTGCCGAGCAGGGAAGGGTTCGAGAACACCTGCAGATCGTTGGGCTGCCAGCCCAGCTTGGTCAGCTCCTGCACCAGCACGTCGTAGTCTTCCTTGACGGCCTTGTCGTGCGCGGTCGGCGAGCGGCGGCCATCGGCAATCGCCTCGAAGATGGAGGCAACCTGCGCCTGCACCGGCGCACCCGCTTCCGGAGACTGCAACACTTCCAGCACCGCAGCCGATGTCTCACCCTGCGAGATGAAGCTGTAGCAGGCGTCCATGCTCTTCTCGGACAGCGCCTTCAGGTTCTGGAGGAATGCCGCTGCAACCTGCTTCAGATGCGGCGTGCTTGAGGCCAGAGCATCGTTGGCGTGTTCACGGCGGAGCGCTACCAGCGATTCCGCGAAGAACTGATCGATCTCGGCTTCGGTCTTGTTCTCGGCTTTCAGATTGGCGGCTTCATTGAGCTTCTGGGCATACCAGTCCGGAAACTCACGCTTCACGACAACCCAGGCGGCCAGCTGGCCGATTTTTGCGTCGAGTTCCTGCGCGCTGGCGTTCAGCTCAGCAGCGGGTGCTGCGTTCTGAGCCGACAGCGGTGTGTCTGGAGTGGTGGCGTCCGGTGCGCGGACTGTTGGAACTTCGCCATCTGCGGAAGAGATGCTGTCCTGCAGCGAGCTGACGGCGCCGCTTTGCCAGAAGTACCAGCCACCGCCACCGAGCAGCGCAATCAAGGTCAGCGCGCCGACGATGCGGCGCAGATTGGAGCCGCGTCCTTCGTCGAAACCGTCTGTTGTCCGGATGCGTTCAGGGTCGAACGATGGCTGGTTGTCGCCACCGTAGGATTCGCCCATGCCGCCCTGGTGCCCGCCGCCGCCGTAGTTCTGCGCATGCTGCGATGGACCCGATTCGGGCCAGCGTGCAGCCGGGGCTGCAGGCGCGGCCGGCGGAGGTGGCGGCGCCGCATCGGGCTGCGGAAACGGAAACACTGCCGGCGCTGGTCGCCAGTCGGCAAACCCCGCGCGCCAGATAAGATCGGTGGGCTTCAGGTGTCCCTGCGCCACGAAGGTGCGCATCTCCGCATCGGAGAGAGGACCGTGCTGTTTGCCCTCACGGGCGATATACCACTGAATATCAGCCTGCTGGCCAGTCATATAGAGGTCTCATGTCGTTGTAGGGCGACGAACCGGAATTGGGATGGCATAGCCGTAAGACTGGCCGTTTTGCGTGGCGCCAATGTGGTTCTCCGTGCCGTCACTCGTCAATTGGCCGCACTATCGCATGTGTAGATAGTCCACCGTACGCACTTGTTTTCTTGCTGCGCTTACGTTGCCCCGCTATGAAGGCGCGGAAATCCATACAATTCCTATCCGAGATTCAGAGATCTAGGTATGACCATCGAGAGAACTTTCTCCATTATCAAACCGGATGCAACCGGACGCAACCTCACTGGCGCAATCAACACCCTGATTGAGAACGCTGGCCTGCGGATTGTTGCACAGAAGCGCGTGCGCTGGACCAAGACCCAGGCCCGTGAATTCTATGCCGAGCACAAGGCACGTCCTTTTTTCGCTGAGCTTGTCGAGACCATGACGTCCGGTCCGATCGTTGTTCAGGTGCTTGAGGGCGAAGATGCGATCGCGAGCTATCGCGCGCTGATGGGTGCGACTGACCCGGCAGAAGCAAAGCGTGGCACGCTGCGCAAGCGTTTCGCTGAGTCCAAGGGCCAGAACTCTGTTCACGGCTCGGACAGCGCCGCTTCGGCCAAGCGCGAAATCGCGCTGAACTTCACGACCAAGGAAATCGTGGGCTAATCTTCCAGTCCACCTGAGCGCCGCCCTTCACCGGGCGTGCGCTTTCGGTGGTGAGCAGTGTCCAGAACCCGCTCACGCCAAGAAATACGCTCCCCAAGCACTCTTCATCCTCTGCATCGCCTCATCCGGCCGTCGCGTGCGAACATTCGCCCGATGCTTTGTCGGCCGTAGGGTAATGGCGTTCACCATTTTCGCGCGCTGCGGCGGCCGGGTTCGGGCATACTGTCCGACGGCTGCTTCTCGCGGGAAGTGGGGCGAGGCGGAACTGGGGGGACGCAGGGATGTCACGCGTCAGGCTTTATATTGCCACCAGTGTCGATGGCTTCATCGCTGACCGCGACGGCAGCGTGGACTGGCTCGCGCCCTTCGATGCGCGCCAATATGGCTACGGCAATTTCATCTCGCAGGTCGGCGCGCTCATCATGGGGCGGCGCACTTTCGATGCCATCGACGCGTTCGGCGATGGCTGGCCGTATGCGGGCATGCACGTCTTCGTGCTGTCGTCCTCCTCGCCCGGTGATGTTCCGAACGGCGTCGCCATAGTGCCGCGCGGGCTGGAAGCTGCGCTCGAACGGGCGCGCCACGCGGTTTTGAACACGTCTCACAAGGATATCTGGATCGTTGGCGGCGCCGTTACTGCGCAATCGGCGCTTGAAGCGGGCGTTGTCGATCTGATCGAAGTGTTTCTGGTGCCGGTGCTGCTGGGCGCCGGCTTGAACCTGCTCAACGATTTGCGCGCCCACCAGACCCTTACGCTGGAAGGCGCCGAGACCTATCCCGATGGCGTCGTGCGGCTACAGTATTCGGTGCAGCGGTAGATGCCCGGCTGCCGAGGCCCGGGATAGCTGGCAGCAGGCCAGCGGTTGGCGATCCTTAGCGCCGGTTCTTGAGCGACATGATGTAGGCCGCGACGTTATTCACCTCCTCGCGCGAGAGGTTGGTGTTCGGCATCGGCGGATGCGGAATGAGGATTGCGCCGACAACCGTATCGACGGTTTGCCCGGGGCGGTTGGCGATGGTCTGAAATGCCGGAATGTCCGCCGACACGGTGGAGTTCGGTGGGTCCGGCATCACGATGTGGCAACCGACGCAAAGCTTCTCAGCGACCTGCCGGCCCGCTTTCACGTTGGGCGGCATCTGGGCAGCGACCGGCGCAAGCGAGGCGGCTGCGATAACAGACGCGGTTGCGAACATCAGACAGATCGAACGGCTGGATGGCATCAGCGGCATCGGCAGTCTCCATGGCACCCGGAGAGTAGAACCGATACAAAGTATTCCGACTTTGCGCGTGGTCAACGGCGTGCAATTTTTCGAGCGGCGCATTTGCGGATGTGAGATCTGGCGGTGGAGCAGCTTTATAAAAATTATTGGGCCGATGAGACGTGCTTGGGTTCAGCACTGCAGGTGATGGGCCTTTCCGCGTTGATTTTCGCCGCTGTGCTGGGCGTGCTCGGGGTTCTGAGCTGGCTCATGGTGCGGCGTCGGGCGGAGTCGGAGCGGCGTGCAACGATGCGCGTGCTGCAACTGGTGGCGGCTGGAATCATACCACTGCTATTGGTGGCCGCTTACGCCACTTTCTTCACGACGTCGGTACGCAGCATTCATGTCGCGGATGGTGGCTTCGTCGTCCGCATGTGCCAAGGGCCGCGTGAAGTGGCGCTGGATCTTGCTTCGGTTGATGTCACGGGCATCGATTACCGCTGGCGCCGCGCGGGCGGCAAAACCAACGAGCCGGTCGATGAGATGGTGATCTCGCGCATCGGTGGCGAGCCCATTGTGATGCAGCTCTCGACTGACCCGCAGGCGCTGAACTTTCCGTTGCTGAAAACGGTCGTGCCGCAGCGGGTTATTGCGCAGTGGATCGCGGAGCGCCGCAAGCGCGGCTGGACCATCCCGCCCGAGCTGGCCGCAATCGAATAGAAGCTGGTTCCCACGCGCCTTGCGGCCGGCTCCGCGCAGCGGAGTCGCAAGGCGCAACTAAAACTGCTCGGCGGCCGGCTCCCCGAAAGGGGAGTCGCCGAGCAGAATTATCAAGACAACTCTCTGATCTTGAAGTGCAGGCCGCCCTTTGGCGTCAGCGTCACGGTGGCGTTGATGCCAGCGGGATCGGAGCCAACATATTCCGGACGGAAGCGGCGCAGCAGCAGCGACAGCGCCAGCGTGTTCTCGACCTGGCTCATGGCGCCGCCGATGCACGAACGCTTGCCACCGCCAAACGGCAGGTAGGAATACTTGACCTGCTTCTTGGCAGCGCCTGCCATCCAGCGCTCGGGGCGGAACTCTTCCGGGTCTTCCCAGAAGCGCGGATTGTGATGCGCGCCATAGGAGAAGATGACGACGCGGTCGCCGGGACGAATAGCCTTGCCCGCGATTTCGTCGTGCTCGGTCGCAACGCGGATCAGGCCCCAGACCGGTGGATAGAGACGCATCGTCTCCTGGATGATGGCGCGGGTGTAGGCCAGCGCCGAATAATCGGCAGCGGTCGGCTCGCGGTCGCCATAAACGGCCTCGCCTTCCTTGCGGATGCGCTCGGCGGCTTCCGGATTGCGGGCGGTTTCATACAGCGCCCAGGCCAGCGTCAGGGCGGTCGTCTCAGTGCCAGCCCACAGATATTGCTTGATCTCGTCAACCGCCTGCTGCTGGTCGAACTCCGGCATGCTGGGGTCGGCGACGGCTGCTTCGATCATCTTCAGCAGCGTGCGCTCGCGTTCCTCACGCGGGTTGGCGGCCATGACGAGCGGGGGAACCGAAGCCCATGCTTCCATGGCCTTCGCGGGATCCTCCTCGGTGACCTCAAAGAGCTCACCGGCCTGCTTCTTGAGGCGGATCTCCTTGTGGTTCATCACGTCGGTGTAGGTCTTCACGCACTTGAAAACGAAGTGCGGATTGAACGGCATGTCGCGATCGAACAGCGCCTTGCAGATCATGTCGGCGGCCAGCGTCCAGGTCTGCTCGACCATCTCGACGCTTTCGCCCGACTTCGCGATGTCGGACCAGATGTCCATCTTGGTGCGGATGGCGGCCAGGAAGTACGGGATATATTCGGCGAACATATCCGGATGGAACGCCGGCTGTTGCGGCATCCGGATCTTCTGCCAGAGCGCGCCGTCGTTGGTGATCATTGACTTGCCGAAGATCGGCTTCAGGCCGTCGAAATACTTGATGTAGGAATCGGCCTTGTTGACGAGCACGTACTTGAAGTGCTCGGGCTCGGACAGCAGCACGATGCGCTGGTTGGCGAGATTAATAGGAATGACCGGGCCGTAGCGTTCCGCCATTTCCATCAGAAGATGCATAGGGTTATCGCGCTTGCCCTTCAGCAGCGGCGATAGCTGGAACCAGATGCTGGATTCATCGCCTAGCCCCTGAGCGTGGGCTGGCGCTTCCACTTCCGAAGTTGGCGTGGGCTGTTTTGCCGTCGCGGTCATGACGTCTCTCCCGGCGAGAAGGCCGTTGGAAAAGCACTTCTAAGCCTAATCGGCCAACGGGTTATAAACTGGGCGCGAGACTAGCCCGCGTATGCTTCTGCCCGGCCAAGCCAGACAGCCCCCTTAAGCCGCAGAATGAGTACCACCCGTTAATCGCAAGTGTCCATGCGACCACGCGTTTCCGCTTCATTTTGGCGCCCGGCCGCTGATCCGCGGCAACGCTCGGCACTAATCAAGCGGCGGCCAGAACAATGGATCGGCCGGGTTAACTAAGCCTTGATCCGCCTCAACCCGCTCGCCGGAAATGACCGCGCCGCCGGAAGCGAACAGTTTGAGGGCGTGCGGGTAGAGCTTGTGCTCGGCGGCTAACACTCTGGCGCCCAAGGATTCTTCCGTGTCGCCATCCAGCACCGGCACCGCTGCCTGAGCAACGATTGGCCCGGAGTCCAACTCGGGTCGGACAACGTGCACAGTGCATCCTGCAAACTTCACCCCGGCCGCCAATGCGCGGGCATGCGTGTCCAGCCCCTTGAACGAAGGTAGAAGGGAAGGATGGATATTCAACATGGCGTCACGCCAGCTTTCCACGAAGCCAGCCGTCATTTTGCGCATGAAGCCGGCGCAAACGACGAGTTCAACGCCCGCCCCGCGTAACGCGGCGTCCAACTCGGCCTCGAATGCTTCGCGGCTGGGGAGCAGCTTGTGATCGATGGCGATGGCGGGAATGCCCTCAGCGCGCGCGCGGTCCAGCCCCGCCGCATCCGGCCTGTTGGAGACCACGCAGGCAATCTCAACCGGATAGTCAGGGCGGCGAGCAGCCTCGATCAGCGACACCATGTTGGAGCCGCGGCCCGAGATAAGAATGCCTATGCGTTTTTTCGCTGCCATGACTTGGGGTGATCCGCGCGCCGTTGCTGCTGCCTGTGCCTGCAATACATAGGCGCTTCCTTCGCTTCAATGCTCGTCGAAAGGGAAAGCACACCGGACGGAGCGCTGCCGCTATCGTGAAGGTTAGTTGGTGGCGGTTCATCTCAAAGCGCGTTAAGCTTTTCAGCGTCGATAATAACAACGCCGCAGATCGTCTGCTCCGCAGCGCGCTTTGCCGGGAAGCTGGAGGCCACCAATGTCCGGATGTTCTCATCCCCATCATGCCAACCATTCTCACCAGCATGGACCGCAATGCGGTCACACGGCGGTTCGCCATGGCGACCATGTCGACTATCTGCACGATGGCCATCTGCACCACCCGCACGGCGATCACGTCGATGAGCACGTGATTGAGGTGTCAGAGAAGAATCCGAACGCCTGCACGCCTGCGCACAAGTGCACCGGGCATGAGCCGGGCCACGTTCACGGTCCGGGATGCGGCCACGAAGCTGTGCCGCACGGTGACCACGTTGATTATCTGGTCGACGGGCACCTGCATCACCCGCACGGCGACCATTGCGACGACCATGGTCCGCTGGAGCTGGTTTCAGCCGGAGAGCGCTGACGCAGCGAAGCGTTTGCCGGACTGGCGAATACAAAAGCGGCGCCTGACGTTTCCGTCGGCGCCGTTTTTTATTGACTGCGAGCGTGGCTCAGGAGGCCAGCGTTTCAATAGGTGAGCGCGCCGGTGTACTGGACGGCCCAGGCGTTGCCGCGGCCCTTGGCTTCCGAACGCTCGCCGCCCGGCGGCACAACTTCGCCAATGCGGGTCGGCTTTTCGCCAGCGGCTTCAAGAGCAGCCGTCACCGCATCCGCATCCGCCGACGCGACGACAATCACCATGCCGATGCCGCAGTTGAAGGTTTTCAGCATCTCGGCGTCGTCGAGGCGGCCAATGTTCGCCATCCAGCCGAACACCGGCGGCACCGAAATGGCGCTCAGGTCGATGCGCGCGGCAACGTTTTCCGGCAGCACGCGCGGCACGTTCTCAGATAGGCCACCGCCGGTAATGTGCGACAGCGCCTTGATCGCGCCGTCCTTGGCGCCGCCGGTCGCGCGGATGGCAGCCAGTAGCGGTTTCACATAAATGCGGGTCGGCGCCAGCAGGGCTTCGGCCAGTGTCTTGCCCGGTGCGAACGGAGCGGGGGCTTCCCACGAGAGACCGCTTTCCTTCACCAGACGGCGCACCAGCGAATAACCATTGGAGTGCACGCCGGAGGAACTCAGGCCGATCAGCACGTCACCGACGGCGATGTCGTCCCGTGGCAGGATCTGCCCACGCTCGGCCGCGCCGACCGAGAAGCCGGCCAGATCGTAGTCGCCAGGCTGATACATCCCAGGCATCTCGGCGGTTTCGCCGCCGATCAGGGCGCAGCCAGCCTGCTTGCAGCCATCGGCAATGCCGCCGACAACCGCTTCGGCGGTGTCGACCTCAAGTTTGCCGCAGGCGAAATAATCAAGGAAAAACAGCGGCTCAGCGCCCTGCACGATCAGGTCGTTGACGCACATGGCAACGAGATCGATGCCGATGGTGCTGTGCAGCCCGGTATCGATGGCGATTTTGAGCTTGGTGCCCACGCCATCGGTGGCTGACACCAGCACGGGATCGTTGAAACCCGCACCCTTGAGATCGAATAGACCACCGAACCCGCCAAGATCACTATCCGCGCCCGCACGCCGGGTTGCGCGGGCCAAAGGCTTGATCCGCTCAACGAGGCGATTTCCCGCGTCGATGTCGACGCCGGCGTCGCGATAGGTGATGGCCGGGTTGCGTTCGCGATCAGGCTCTGTCATTTGACCTTGGAACCCAACTTCTGCCTGTTTGAATGAAAAAGATGGCGCGTCCCTAGCAGCTTATGCAGGTGATGGGCAACTCGCGGTTTCACCGCGCCCTGGACAAAACCCGGGGAATCCGGGGGTAGGAGAATGCGCGTGCGGCTGTTTGGACGGGAATTTTCAGGTTTTCTGGGGCGCTGCCTCGCCGCTACGGCCGCTGTGGTCATGGTCGCCGGAGCTGCCTCCGCAGCCAGCGACGGGGTTTTCACCGTTGGCAATTATCCCGTCGATGCAACGGCTGAAAACGCTGTTACCGCCAAGCAAAAGGCTATGGCCGACGGGCAGGAGGCAGCGCTGAAATCGCTGCTCAAGCGTCTGGTTTCCGTCAACGACTATGGCCGCCTCAAGCGTCTCTCGGGGCTCAAGGCTTCGGATTTTCTTGAGGGCGTTTCGGTCCGGTCGGAGCGCAACTCCAGAACCCGCTATATCGCCAGTCTCGATTTTTCCTTCCGCCCGGAAAGCGTGCGCTCGGTACTGCAGCAGGAAGGCATTCCCTTCGTTGAGGATCAGGCGCGCGAGATCATCGTAGTGCCGGTGGTGCGCAAGGCGGATGGCTCGCTTGAAAAGGGCACCGCCGCCAAGGTGTGGTCGGACACCTGGAAAAGCCTTGATCTCGAACATTCGCTGACGCCGTTCTCGGTGCAGCCGCTGAAGGAAGCGATCCCTGCTGATGCGGTGACGCGCGCAGCCGAAGGCGGCAGTGGTGCGGAGCGGGTACTGGCGGGTGAATACGGCTCGCCCTACGTCGTGCTTGCTATCGCCGAGCCTGATCAAGCCGCGAAAAAGCTTGGCGTGACGCTGGCCGGCATCGATGCTGTTGGCGATATCAGCCTGAAGCGTAGTTATAAGGTGTTCGACGGCGACATGGCCTACTCGCTGGAACTGGCGGCGGTCATCGGGCTGGGCGTGCTTGAAGGCCGCTGGAAGGCGCGCAAGCTGCCGGCTCGCGGCGGCGGCGGTTCAGTCTATGCGGCGCCGGCCTACGCCACCACTTCATCCGGCATGGGCACGCCGGTGGCGCTGCGGGCGCAATATGGCAGCCTCGGCGAGTGGACCGAGATGCGGCGCCAGTTGCTCAGCCTGCCGGGTGTTGAAAACCTGCAGATCGAGGCGGAGTCGGCACGTGGAGCTGATCTCAGCATGAGTTATCCAGGTGGCGCGGAGGCTCTGTCCAGCGCTCTCTACGGCCGGGGCCTCATGTTGGAAAGCGGTGGAAACCGGCTGATTTTGCGCTCGGGCAATTAGCCGTTATTGAATGACGCCCGCCCCAGGCGCACGCTTGGGCACGGCCCAGCTTTCCTTCGGGCTGGTGAAGCAGATCCGTGCCAGATCAAATACGGCATGACAGAAAATGGCCGTCGCCCGAACGCGGCGCCGGATGGGAACACGCTTGGACCGGGCTTTGAACCTCCCCAACCTGATTACGCTGATGCGGGTGATCCTCGTGCCGGTGGTTTTCTGGTTGCTGATTACCGACGAAACCCAGATCGCTTTCATGCTGTTCATCGTCGCCGGTGTGTCCGACGCGGTAGACGGCTATCTGGCCAAAACCTTTGGCTGGCAGACGGAGCTTGGCGCCTATCTCGATCCGCTGGCCGACAAGCTTTTGATCGTCAGTATTTTTCTGGCGCTGGGCGTCGATGGAAAACTGCCGCTGTGGCTGGTCGTTGCGGTGGTCTCGCGCGATATTCTCATCATCATGGCGGTGATGCTGTCGTGGGTGCTCAGCAATCCCGTGCGCATCAAGCCGCTGGTCGTATCCAAGGCCAACACCGTGGCGCAGATCGTGCTGGCGGCTACTGTGCTGGCCGACGAAGGGTTCGGGCTTGGGCTTGGCTGGGCGCGGTTCGCGCTGATCTGGATAACCGGCGCGCTTACCGTCGCTTCGCTGGCTGCCTACCTGCACAGTTGGCTGCTACATATGTCCGGCCACGATATTTCAGATCAGGACAGCAGTGCCTGAACCGTCTTAGCATGGCGGACCATTGATGCAGCCGGGGGGCTTGAAGCATGCGCGTCGAACGTCAGGTGCTGTTCTGGCTCGCGGCGGCCATCGTTCTGATACTGCTGATCGCGCTGTTGCGTGGTGTCATCCTGCCGTTCGTTGCCGGCATCGTGATCGCGTACTTTCTCAATCCGCTGGCAGACCGGCTCACCCATTGGGGGCTGCCGCGCGGGATAGCGGCAACGCTGATCGTCGCCGCATTTGCGTGTGTGCTTGCCGCCGCAATCATTTTTCTGGTGCCGCTGCTGGTCAGCCAGGCGCAGCAGTTTGCGGCTGCTCTGCCCGATGAAATACGCCGCCTCCGCGCCCTGATTGAAACCTGGGCGCGTGAGCAGCTTGGCTCCAGCTATCCGGAGTTCGAGGCCGGCATGGATCGCTCGGCGCAGGCCTTGACGGAAAATATGTCCAGCTTCGCGGGCTATATCGCTTCGTCGTTGTGGAGCCAGGGCCGGGCGCTGTTTGATTTCCTCTCGCTGCTGCTGGTGACGCCACTGGTGGTTTTCTATGTGCTGATCGACTGGCATCCGATGTTGGCCAAGCTCGATTCCTGGTTGCCGCGCGCCCATGCGCCCACCATCCGCAAGCTCGCCAGCGAAGTGAACGGGGCCGTTTCAGCCTTCATTCGCGGGCAGGGTACCGTCTGTCTCGTGTTGGCGGTCTATTATGCGGTGGCACTGGCTGGCATGGGCCTGCGCTATGGTTTGCTGGTTGGTCTCGCCACCGGTCTGATGAGCTTCGTGCCGTTTGTCGGCTGGGCGCTAGGGCTCATCACCGCGACGACGATCGCTTTCGTACAGTTCTGGCCCGAGACGGTGCCGATCCTCACCGTGGTGGCGATCTTCGGTTTCGCTCAGGTGCTGGATGCCGGCTTTCTGGGGCCGAAGATCGTCGGCTCCAAGATCGGGCTGCATCCGGTCTGGCTGATCTTCTCGCTGTTTGTGTTCAGCTACCTGTTCGGCTTTGTGGGTGTACTTGTTGCAGTGCCGATCGCCGCTGCGACGGGTGTGCTGGTGCGTTTTGCGCTGCAGCTTTACCTCGCCAGCCCTGTGTATAGCGGGGTTGATTCTCCGCCCCCACTTGCGGGCAGCGGCGCTATCCCGGCATCTGCACAACAAGCTTCTGCGTCGAAAACAGTTTTGCCGTAATCATCCGCAATCACACGCCGGTATGAACGCCTATCCAAGTCAGCTCGTATTTGATCTTTCGCACCGGCAAGCGCTGGGCGCGGAAGATTTTCTTGTCAGTCGCTCCAACGAGGCTGCGGTCGAAACCATCGATCGCTGGCCTAACTGGCCGCATCCGGCTTCGCTGGTTGTCGGGCCGGAGGGGGCTGGAAAAAGTCATCTTGCCAATGTGTGGCGGCTGCGCTCGGGTGCATCTGTCGTCGCCGCGGCGGAACTGCACGATGACGCTGTAGCAGCCCTGCCGGACGGCGGAGCAATCGTCGTCGAGGACATCGATCGCGGCATTGCCGATGAAAAGGCATTTTTTCATCTGCTCAATCGTGCTCGCGAGAGCAAACTGGCGGTGCTCATAACGTCGCGGAAAGCGCCGGGCGAGCTGGAATTCAGCGTGCCGGATCTCAGGTCGCGCCTGCGTGCACTGCCGATGGCTGAGCTGCAACCGCCGGATGAAGCGCTACTGAAGGCTGTGCTTGTAAAGTTGTTTTCCGATCGCCAACTCAGCGTCGAACCGCCGGTCATTGATTATATGAGCGTTCGGATGGAGCGATCGATGGCTGCGGCAAATGCGATTGTCGCGGCGGTGGATCGCCTGGCGCTTGCGAAGCACCGTAAGGTTACCCGGCCACTGGCGGCCGAGGTGCTTCTCGGTTTCGGCGAAAGCCATGACTAATTTCGTTTCAGTTTCGAGGCGTTTCCAGCGTGTCACGTTTGTGACGTAGGATGTCGTGCGGCGGGCGTGCGACGGAGAAGGACTGATATGGCGAGCGCGAGGAATAGGGTGCGCGAGAAGGCTGTCGTAGAGAAGCAGACGGATATGTCGCCGCCGGTGGGACCGGATCGGTTCTATAATCGCGAGCTGTCGTGGCTGCAGTTCAATCGCCGCGTTTTGGAAGAAGCGCGCAACGAAAACCATCCGTTGCTGGAGCGGCTGCGCTTTCTGTCGATTTCGGCGTCGAACCTCGATGAATTCTACATGGTGCGCGTCGCCGGCATTTACGGCCAGGTTGCCGCGCGCGTGCAGACGCTGTCACAGGATGGCGCCACACCCGCGCAGCAGCTGCGCGCGATCAATCGGTTTGCGGCCAGCCTGGTTGAAGAGAAACAGGCCATCTGGCGCACGCTCAAGGATGAATTGGCGGCGGCTGGCGTCCATATGCTGGGAGCGAGCGATCTCACCGCTGCCGACAGGACATGGCTGCAGCGCCTGTTCCTGACGCACATCTTCCCAATCCTGACGCCCATCGCTGCCGATCCTGCGCATCCGTTCCCGTTCATCCTCAACAAGGGCCTCACCATCGCCGTTGAGATGCAACGCGAGAGCGACCAGAAGGCGATGAACGGCCTCATCCCCATTCCAGGCCAGCTTGATCGCTTCATCCGTCTTAGCGCGCAAAGTTCCGATGAAAAGGAACAGCGCTTCATCCGGCTGGAAACGGTGATTGGCCTCTTTATATCCGAGCTGTTCCCCGGCTTTCAGATCAACGCCCACGGCGCTTTCCGCGTGCTGCGCGACAGCGACATTGAAATCCAGGAAGAGGCGGAAGATCTCGTCAGGTCATATGAAACGGCGCTGAAGAAGCGTCGTCGCGGCCATGTGATCCGGCTTGAGCTGGAAGCGGCGATGCCGAACCGGCTGAAGAAGTTCGTCATCGAAGAGCTGGAGGTGGGCGAAGATTCCGTCTTCATCAAGGATGGCGTGCTGGCGCTGGCCGATACATCGCAGGTCATCAACAACGACCGGCCGGATCTGCTGTTCAAGCCGTTCAACGGTCGCTTCCCTGAGCGCATCCGCGAATTCAGCGGCGATTGTTTCGCGGCCATCCGCAAGAAGGATCTGGTGGTTCATCACCCGTATGAATCTTTCGACGTGGTGGTGAAGTTCCTGCGTCAGGCCGTGGCCGATCCCAACGTGATGGCGATCAAGTGGACGCTCTACCGCACTTCGCGTGACAGCCCGATCGTGCAGGCGCTGAAAGAGGCGGTGGAAGCGGGCAAGTCCGTCACCGCCGTCGTCGAGCTTAAGGCGCGTTTCGATGAAGCCGCCAACATTCGTTGGGCGCGCGATCTGGAAAACGCGGGCGTGCATGTCGTCTATGGCTTCATCGAGCTGAAGACGCACGCCAAGCTCGGCATGGTCGTACGGCGCGAAGGCAGCGAGCTAACCAGCTACTGCCATATCGGCACCGGCAACTATCATCCGCAGACGGCGCGCGTTTACACTGACCTGTCACTGTTCACCACCGATCCGGCGATTGCCCGCGATGTGACGCGCATCATGAATTTCGTCACCGGCTACGGCGAGCCCGCCGAGCTGGAGGCGATGGCGGCCAGCCCGCACGGCATCCGCCAGCGAATCGTTGCGCACATCCGCGAGGAGATGGAGCACGTGAAGGCGGGTCGCCCCGGCGCCATCTGGATGAAGATGAACGCCCTTGTGGATGGCCCGATCATCGAGGCGCTTTACGAGGCCAGTCAGGCAGGCGTCCAGATTGACCTGATCGTGCGCGGCGTGTGCTGCCTGAAGCCCGGAATTCCTGGCTTTTCGGAAAATATTCGCGTGAAGAGCGTCGTCGGGCGCTTCCTGGAACACGCCCGAATTTACTGTTTTGGACGCGGTCGGGGGTTGCCATCCCCGAAGGCCGCCGTCTACATCAGCTCCGCCGACATGATGCCAAGGAATCTCGACCGTCGGGTCGAGGCCATGGTGCCGATCATGAATCCAACCGTGCACGAACAGGTGCTCGATCAGATCATGGTTGCCAACCTCAAGGACAACCAGCAGAGCTGGAGCATAAAGCCGGATGGTTCGTCAGAGCGGATCGGCCCGGCTAAGGGAGAAGAGCCCTTTAACGCGCATCAGTACTTCCTCACCAACCCGTCGTTGTCGGGAAGAGGACAAGCGCTAAAGGAAAACTTCCCTCCCCGCTTTAGTCTGCTCAGCAAAGACTGACGTCTGGAGCAGGTGCAGCTTTGACGAGCTTGGAGCGCCTTTTTGGCACAAACCGCCGTGCTCGCGAGACCGAGCCGGTCGGCGTCGTCGACATCGGATCGAACTCGGTTCGGCTCGTGGTCTATGAGGGCGCGGTGCGCTCTCCCACGCCGGTATGCAACGAAAAGGTGCTTTGCGGCCTGGGCCGTTCAATCGCATCTACCGGTCGTCTCGGAACCGAGGCCGTCGAGCGGACGATTGCGGCGCTCGGCCGGTTCCGTGCCATCGCCCGCTTGCTGGGCGTCAAGCACCTGCATGCATTCGCCACCGCCGCGGTGCGTGAGGCTGAGGACGGCAAAGACTTCATCACCCGAGCCGAAAAAACGCTCGGCACATCCATCGAAGTGATCTCGGGCGAGCGTGAGGCTCGGCTGGTGGCGCAAGGCATCATCATGGGGTTCACCAACCCCGATGGTATTGCCGGCGACCTCGGCGGCGGTAGTCTTGAGCTGATCGATATTTCGGCCGAAGAGCTCAAACACGCGTCCACGCTGCCGATTGGTGGTTTGCGTCTGATCGATGCGACCGGCAACAAGATCGAGAAAGCCCAGCCGCTGATCGATGCCGCAATCGCCGAGGTTCCCTGGCTCTCGGTCGGCGCGGGCCGCACCTTCTTCCCCGTCGGCGGAAGCTGGCGTGCCATTGCCCGCCTGCACATGGAGCAGACGCGCTATCCGCTGCACGTCACGCACGGTTATGCGATCCCAACTGCTGAAGCGATCGCGTTTTGTGAGTTCCTGCGCAAAACCAAAAAGCTGACCGGTCTGGCCGGTTTCAGCCTGCTGCCGAAGATCCGGCGGGAAGTGCTGCCGTTCGCAGCGTTCGCGCTGGAGCGGCTGCTGCGCACACTCAACCCCAGCGAAGTGATGTTTTCTGCCTTCGGCGTTCGCGAAGGGCTGATTTATTCGCTGCTGCCCGCACACGAGCGCCAGCTTGATCCGCTGCTTTCGTTCTGCGCCGAATACGCCGGGCTGCGCTCGCGTTCGGTCGAACAGGCGTGGGAGCTGTGCAAGTGGACCGATCCGCTATTCGATCCGCCCGGTCCCAAGGAGACGCCGGAGGAGCGGCGCCTGCGCTATGCGGCGTGCCTGATCTCCGACATTGCCTGGCGGGAACATCCTGATTATCGCGGCGAGCAAAGCCTGAACCTGCTTGCACACGCAGGCCTTTCCGGTATCGACCATCAGGGTCGCGTGTTCTTGGCGCTGGCGATTTTCTTCCGCCATGTCGGCGCCAGCCAGGAGCATGCTGCCGATCTGTCGGAGCGGCTCAAGGCGCTGGCCAGCAAGCGATCCTTGAAGAGGGCGCGTATCGTGGCGGCGGCGATCCGTACGGCGCATACGCTGTCGATTGGCACGCCGGGCGTCATCGACAAGGCATCGCTCGCCTATGAGGACGACAAGCTGGTGCTGACGATCCCGAAATCGTATGCCGCCCTTGATGGGGAGCGGCTGCGGCGGCGGTTTGAGGTTTTGGCGCAGCTCGTTGAGAAACAGCCCGAAATCCGCTTAAAGTAATGCGGCGGATTGATCGGGTTTCTGTCCGGGGCCCAAGGCTTGGCGCCGGATGAGGCTGCGGTCGCCGATGGGGCGGCGGCAATTCTCCGCACGCAAAGACGGCGCTTTGAAGTGGGCAACGCTTGCCTGCGGCCTGCCGCCGCCATATTTCCTGCTAAAGTTTAGCACCCGGCCCGATGGGGCCGCGATTGGGGACAGGACGCTCGCGAATGGCCGATGATCCTTATGTCACCCTGGGCGTATCCAAGGGCGCCTCGGACGATGAGGTCAGGCGCGCTTTCCGCAAGCTCGCCAAGGAGCTGCATCCTGATATTTCCAAAGGCACCGAAGAACGCTTCAAGCAGGTGACCTCCGCTTACGAAATTCTGGGCGATCCGGAAAAGCGCAAGGCCTTCGACCGCGGCGAGATCAATGCCCGTGGCGAGCCGCGCCATTCAGGCTATCGCCAGTACGCTCGCGGCGCGCGCGCCAATGCGGGCGCAGGCGCTGGCCCCAATGGCGGCTTTGATGAGTTCGGCTTCAGCGACATCTTCTCCGATTTCTTCTCCGGTGCCGCTCGCGGTGGTGCGCGGTCCTCGAACTTCTCCGCCCGTGGACAGGACGTTCGCTACACGCTGGAAGTCGATTTTCTTGAAGCTGCCCTCGGCGCCACCAAGCGTGTGACGTTGCCGAGCGGTGGCACTCTGGATCTGAATGTTCCAGCTGGCGTGGGCGATCTGCAGGTGCTGCGCCTGAAGGGCAAAGGTCAGCGCGGTGTCGGCGCGGGCGAATCGGGCGATGCGCTGGTGGAAGTCCGCGTGCGTCCGCATCCGTTTTTCCGCCGCGAGGGCGAAGACATCATGCTCGAAGTTCCCATCGGCATCGATGAGGCGGTTCTGGGCGCGAAGGTTGAGGTGCCGACAATCAGCGGCCGTGTGCAGATCACTGTTCCCAAGGGCACCAGTTCGGGCCGCGTGTTCCGCCTGCGCGGCAAGGGCATCAAGCCATCGGGCAAGCAGGAAGCTGGCGACCAACTCGTGACGGTGCGCATCGTGTTGCCGGAAAAGATCGACGACACGCTAGCCTATTTCTTCTCGGAATGGCGCCAGAAGAACAGTTACGATCCCGGCCGCAAGTAATTGCCCTACGCGCTCGGCGGCCGGCTCCCGGAACGGGAGTCGCCGAGCGCAGGTAAAAACCACTCGGCGGCCGGCTCCCGGAACGGGAATCGCCGAGCGTCGGAAAGAACGCCGGGAACTACGCAAGTTTCAGCGTTCGCTGCAAATACGGGCCGACAAGATTGTGGTCGCAGCGTGCATCCACCAAATGCGGGGGCGTTAGCAGCCTTGCGTTGCTTGCTTCTATTGCGCTGCCTGCGAGGCCTTGCCGGTTGCGATCGGCACCACTTCGCTGCCGGACAGCGTGAGGGCAATTTCGCCGCGCTTCAGGCGCAGTGCATCTTCGCCGAACAGACGACGGCGCCAGCCTTTGAGCGCCGGAATATCCGGCTCGGCTTCAACCGCGATGCGCTCCAGATCTTCCGAACCGGCGATCATCTTCGGGGCCACGCGATGGCGTGCGGCCGATGCCTTAAGCAGCACGCGGAGCAGTTCGATCAAAGCCGTCGATTCGGCCGAAAGCTGAGTTCCGCGGTTGACCGGCGGCACGCTTTTGACATCCCGCGCCAGACCGAGCTTCACAGCTTCGATAATCTCCCGCGCGCGCGATGAGCGCGAGAAGCCTTCACTCAGCGTACGCAGATGGCTGAGCTGTTCCGGCGTGGTCGGCGCCTGATTGGCGATGTCATAAAGGGCTTCATCACGCAGGATGCGCGAGCGCGGCACGTCCTGCGCCTGCGCCAGACGTTCCCGCCAGGCCGCAAGTTCCATCAGGACGGCAAGCGCCTTGCGGTTCTTGACGCGCAGTTTCAGCCGCTGCCAAGCCTCCTCCGGATTGGAGGCATAGGTGCGTGGGTCCGTCAGTATGCCCATCTCCTCGCTGAGCCAGTCCGACCGGCCTGCCTTGTCGATGTCAGCCTTCAGGTGCCGATAAACGTCGCGCAGGTGCGTGACGTCGCCCAGTGCATATTCAAGCTGGCGGTCGGAAAGCGGACGGCGGCTCCAGTCGGTGAAGCGCGATGACTTGTCGATGTCCGCGCCGGTCACGTTCTTGACGAGGTTAACGTAGGAGACGCTCTCGCCGAAACCGCAGACCATCGCCGCCACTTGCGTGTCAAACACGGGTCGCGGCACCAGGCCAGCGCGGGCGTACACGATTTCGATGTCCTGGCGGGCAGCGTGGAAGACCTTGGTCACCCGCTCATCGCCCATCAGCGCCCAGAATGGGGCGAGGTCGATACCCGGTGCCATGGGGTCGATAATCATTGCCTCATCAGGCGAGGCGATCTGGATCAGACATAGCTGCGGCCAGAAGGTCGATTCCCGCAAAAATTCCGTGTCAACAGTCACGAAATCGCTGGCTGAAAGGCGCCCTACGGCTTGGCTGAGTTCTTCGGAGGCGGTGACAATGCGCATGAGGCGCGCGGTATAGCGCATTCGATGGAATTTGTCGCGGGGGTAGCGACTGCAAAATAGCACCCCTATGGCCGCACCGGCTGTCAGTTCCGGGCAGGGATCATAGCCTCGTGGCAGGCATCAACCATGCTGCGGTTGCGAATTGCCTTTGATCCATCTGGTGAAAATTCGACCCGACCGATGTGCAACTTGCAGAGCTTGGGCCGCAATAACGCTTACACTTTTTTGGCGTCGATCTGCCGAGCCTCCCATCATGGTCGCCAGAAAAGCGCTTCGAACAGCGGCAGAAACGTACAAATGTGCCGTTTTGATCCGCGAATTGGTCTCAACTTATCCCTTTATTGCCCTGAATTTTAAGCAAAATATCTTCAATTTGATCGGGTCTTTTAGCGCGCCTTCAGCCGCTCCCAGCTTTTGAGGCCCCGTCATGCGTATGCGCACTTTTCTGCCGTTGTTAATGGCTCCCCTCGCCTGGCCTGGTGCCGCTGCCGCCGAAACCGGTGTCTGCGCCAATGCCGTTGACCGTATCGGTTGCCTGATGGCGTCTGTGGATGCCGCGTTCGAGCGGCACGTCCGTCCGGCAAAATCCAACAGCTCGATTTCCGTCGCGATGGCCCGCCAGGCCCGCGATCTGGCATTGAGCACCAGCTACTGCTCTGCTGAAACCGCGACCGCTTCAACGCCGCTGTGCGATCTGACGCGTGCTGATAGTTTTGCCGCGTATCAGGAAGTCCTGTTGAATGACACCGTGGCGCGGGCCGACAAAATCCGCGCGCTCGATGCTTCACGCACAGCCGAACAGATTGCCATCATCGCCGCGTCGGCGATCGAATATCAGCCGCAGCTTGAAACGGCCCATCGGGTTTGGATCAAGGACGCGCTTGTTGCTGCCGCCAAGGAGCGCGTTCGTCGCTTCGCCATGCAGCAGAACGAACTGACCAAGCTGTCGATGGCGCGCATTGATGCGGAGCTTGATCGCCAGCGTGAAGCGCGCATGTCGCCGTGCAATGTCAGCAACGACACGCGCCAGCGTTGCGTTGAGCAGTATCAGCGCAATCACATGGAACAGCGGGTTGCAGCGCTTGATGTAGCAACCGGATCCGTTGTCGGTCTGCGCCCCGTAAAGGCCCATCGGGATATCACCGCGGTGCTGGAGCAGTGCCGCTCGGCTGGATATTCCAGCTCCGGCTGCAATGTTAATGGTGCTGACCTTGCCTATCATGCGACGCGCGCTACGCATGTTGCGTCGATCGTCGAGGTGTGCCGTGCTGCCGGTTACTCTGCTTCCGGTTGCCGTTTCGATGCAGTCGATCAGAACTTCGTCGTCGCTGGCGTTTTGGCAGCGGATCGCGCGCACATGGCATCTGGATCGCGTGCTTCGGTTACCGTGATCGCAAGCTTCGATCCGTGCCGCACGGTTGGCTACTCGCAGTTCAACTGCCGCGTCGAACCTCGCGAGCAGCTTCTGATCGCAGAGGCCAACCCCAGCAGCAATGCGAACAGTGCCCGTGAAATTGCTCGCGGCGCTTACATGCTGCCGCCGGCGAATACGCCGTCGATTGAGACCGGTGCCATCTCCGTGCCGCAGCTGCAGTCGCCGCCGGCCTTTATCGAGCCCAACAACGGCCTGCGCGAAATCTCTGACGATGGCTGCGATCTTTCGGGCAAGCCTTTCGGACCGCTGCATTTCGCCCGCGGTGTTGTGATCGATCACGAGATGCATGACGAATTGGACCGCCTTGCCACGTTGGCCAAGTCGTGCCCTGGCATGCGGATCGAGATCCATGGTTTTTCGGATCGGACCGGAGCTTCCGCAGCGGTTCAGACTTCGCAGGATCGCGCCCAGGCCGTTGCCGACTATCTGATCGACAAGGGGCTTGCGCCGGGCCGTCTCGCTGCCGTTGGCCGCAGCACTGGCGCCAAGTACAACGCCCTCAGGCACCGTGGTCAGACCATTCGGTTCGCCGATGACCGCCGCGTCGAGTTTGTGATTCGCGATCCGTCGATGGATGAAGTCGCCCGCCGGATCATGTGGGAGCTGGCCGATCTGCTCGATCCCACCTACATCCCGCCGGTGGCTGGCCTCAGCCCGTGACCGGCGGAATTGAGGCGAGCTAAAGGCAACGTGAATTTAAAGGCCCTCTTCCGGGGGCCTTTTTGCGTTGGAGCCCCGAAACTTGGTGTCGGACATCCATGCGACTTGCTCGCTGTTGAAAATACCTGGATCGCATGGACAACTAGCTCGCCGGGCGTCAAACCATGGGCGTGGCGGATACAAATGGGCAACCCGGGGCAGGCGGGCAAATGCACGCTGGAGAGACCGTGCAGGAAACGCCCGGCATAACAGTGCCGGAGCGAGATCGCGCGCCTTTGCTGCATCCGCAACGGGAGCGGGCGTTCTGGCTTGGGCTGTTCGTGGCGCTGCTGGCCCATTCGGCGTTGATGCTGGCGTTAACCTCGGCGGCCGAGCACGAACAGCGCCGCGTTGGCGTTGACGGCGGCGCTGAGGATTCCATCGCGGTTGAAATCGTTGATGGTGCGACGCTGCGCGATAGCATGGAGCCGCCCGCGCCACCTTCCCCGCCGCCGGCAATGCAACCGCAACAACCGATGGCACAGCCGGCGCAACAGCCGCAGCAGGCCGAGCCACCTGCTCCCCAGGAAGAGCAGCAGACGGCGATGGCCGAGCCCGAGCCGCCTCAGCCGCCGCCACCGCAGCCTGAAGTTTCCGATCCCGCTCCAGAACCGCCGCCCGCGCCTGAGCCGCCGGCGGAGCAGCCGCAGAACACGCAGGCTCTGAAGCCAGCGCTTGATGCTGCGCCGCCCGATCTGGTTGAGAAGGCGCTGGAGGACGCTCCGGCGCTGGCCGATGCGGCCGAAGCTGAAAAGGCGGAGGAGGCGAAAGAGCCGCCAGAGGAAGCCAAGCCGGTTGAGACACCGAAGGAAGCGCCGAAGGCGGAAACGAAGCCGCCTGAGGTGAAGCCGCCTGAGGTGAAGAAGGGAGCGCAGAAACAGAAGCCGCCGACGAAGCAGCAGCCCAAGAAGCGCAGTCAGCGCACGGCCGCGCTTGATCTCAGCATGCCTTCGGAAATGGGTGAGAGCTCATCGGATGCGGGTGGCGCGTCTTCGATGGTGCAACGGCCGCCGGGGATCACCCGCTCGGGCGAAAACGATGCATTTGCTCTTGATGTCATACGCGCGTTGCGGCGCTCGATGCCGCCAGCGACTGCGCGCGGGCGCGTAACGGTTCGTATTGTGCTGTCAGAAAACGGCTCGCGCGCGGATGTGAAGGTGGTCAACAGCGGCGGCAACCCGGACATGGATTTCAACATCGTGTTCGCAGCGCGTCAGACCGCCTATCCGTTTCCGCCGAAGAAATCGACGGTCGCCGATCGCACCTTTACGGTGACGTACATCTATCGCTGATCCCACAAATTGTTGCTGCGAGAGTGCCAATCGTTGCGTCGCTGGCCGCATCTTTAAACGTTGGTCACGCTTGATGGTGATGATGCCAGACATGCGCTGAACTCGGGCTTTCGCTCGCATGTTCGCACGGGATAACGATTGGGGCCGACAAATGGATTTTTCGCTGCAAAACATGCTGGTCGCATTGGGTCAGCTTTTGCTTGGTGGTCTGTTTGTTTTCACCGGGCTCAATAATTTCGGCCCCCTCGGTGACAGGGCTGCGGCTGGATTGAAAGCGCGCGGCATCCCATCACCGCGCGAAGTGCTGAAGGTGGCAAGTGTATTCGAGGTGGTTGCCGGTGCGTGCCTTATGCTGGGTGCTATGGTCGCCCCGGCTGCGCTGGCTCTGGCGCTCTACACGCTGGTCGCTTCGTACGTGCTGTCGAACTTCTGGGAGCAGCCACTGGGCGAAACGCGTGAAGTCATGCATCGCACATTCATCGCCAACATCGCGATCGTCGGCGGACTGTTGCTGGCTGCTGCGCAGGCGTTGTGATGCGGCGGCGTTGATGGCGGCAGGCCGGGGCTGATCGGTCACGCGGAGCAGAACGCGACCGAACTGGCGCGTCACAAGGCCGGGATCGATGCCTGCCGGTTGATCTCGTCGGCCCAGATAAACAGTCCGAAATAGATAACGAGCGCCGCTAGCCACAGCCCAGTCACCCAATACACGCGATGCTGCATCTTGCGGGCATGATCGCCGTAGAGGCCTTTTTCGATCGCCTTGCCCAGCGACAGGCCGGTTGCAAATCCGGATAACGAGCCGGCGATCGGCGGAGTTAGCGCCTGTTGCCCCATCAAGCGGCGGCCGCCCTCGGTCTCCTTGATGTTGCGATGATACCAGATGCTGAGCGCTACCATCGGCAGGATCAATATTGCCATTCCGATCGTCAGCAGTATGGCGTGGGCGGTGGGGTCTTTCAGCAATTCGGCCAGCGCATTCACTGGTGTTTCCTCGAAATAAATGGGCAAAAAGAAAAGGCAGGCGGTGGCGAGAATATCGGAAGCAGTGGCCGGTGAAAGGCCATTCAATTCGCTTGCGATGCGCATTGGCGAGCCTGTTTTATAGCTAATGCGGCCGCCAAATTCCGTATTTTGGGCAACAGGTTGCCCCGGGGCGATCAATTTGCCCAAACGACATCACCGGATGGCTGCGGTATTCATTTTGGGCACAGGGTGATGCAATTCTGCGATAAAGGCCGCTGCGGCCCTTGTTAGGCTGTACGGTTCAATTCACGATAAAGGCAGGCGCTTGACTTTGGCGGCCGGAGCCTTGGGGGCGGCGATGAAAACTTTTCGAGCGACGGCGCTCACGGATACTGCGGTTTCGGAAGATCGACGCCGGGTTGAGTTTTCCTTCCGCGATGCGGACGGTCAGGAATATGCGATCAGCCTGCCAACGGCGATTGCAGCAAACTTGGTTCCTGTGCTGGAAACTCTGACGTCGGCCCATCCGCAGGCAGGTGAATTGACGCGGCTTCCGCGGACGTTTGCTGTCGGTCACGCGAGTGGCGAGCGTCTGGTGCTGCTTCGCTTCGATGACGAAGCGCCCTACGCGATCGAGATGGAAATGGCGGAAGCGCTTGCCGAGCAGCTCCAGGAGCAGAGCGAAGAAGTCAGCGATATCGCGCGCCCGGCACTGCACTGATCCGATCAAAGGTCGCATCGCACGCACGCTCGCGCAGCGGCAATCGCTGCGCTGAGCAAGGCAAGTATTTTCCAATAGGCATGCGCCGCGTCATGGCGGCCGTCACAATTGCAGTTGTGACCATGGCAGCCTGGCATCGATGCCCGCGCCGTTCCTGCAATCGCCACCATAAATTAACGCCCCGGTGGGACGACTAGTGCAACGCCGTCGCGCGCTTCTGTGTGTGACGCGAAACGCTGAGCCGTTTTCCTTGCGAAGCTGAGAACGGCTCCAGCCATCTGCTTTGAAGGGGAAGACGATGTGCACGTCGCTGATCTATCGCGATACAGCCGGCCGGGTTTATTTCGGACGCACGCTCGAGCTCACGATGAACCTGCCGTATCGCGTGGTGTTCTTTCCTGTCGGGTTTGAAAACACGTCGCAGATCAATGGCGAGACGCCGCTAACCTACACCGCCAAGCATGCGTTCTTCGCCATCACGATGCCGGTGGTGTTGCCTGCTCCGGGTGCCCGCCCGACGGCCTCGGAACTGAAGCCTCTGGAAGGTCTGAACGACAAGGGACTAACATTCAGCCTGCTGTCGTATCCGAATGCCAGCGGCAAGCAGCCGCCGGCACCGGCCGGCAGGGGTGTGCTGTCTGCTATCGATCTGGGCAGCTGGGCGCTGGGGCAATTCGCAACCGTTGCCCAGGTGAAGGCGGCGCTGCAAAGCCAGCCGGTGATGCTGGAAGCGCTGCCAATTCTGGGCGGTGCTGTCGCGCCGTTCCACTATGTGGTGCACGACGCCACGGGTGCGTCGCTCGTGATCGAGTTCCACAATGGTGAAATGCACCTCTATGACAATCCGGTCGGCGTGATGACCAACGGTCCGGAATTCAGTTGGCACCTGACCAATCTCGACAACTACACCTACCTCAGCAACGTCGACCGTTCGGTGTCGACGTTCGGCGGTTTGAAGGTGATGCAACCCGACAGCGGCATCGCAACCGAGGGGCTGCCCGCCTCCAACACGTCGGTGGGGCGCTTCGTGCGCGCGGTTTATTATGCGCAGTTCGCCGAGAAGGCGGCGTCGCCCGACCATGCGGTGACGACGCTGGGGCACATAATGAACAACTTCGACCGCCCGCGCGGCATCACCATCGACTATCCGGAGAGCGGTGGCGCGCAGATGGAAGTGCCGGGGCTGGATGATCGCAGCGGCCAGGCCTACGCGACCGAGTTTTCATGCTGGACCAGTCTGGCCGATCTCGATCGCCGGCTGATGTTCCTGCGCGACTATCGCAGCCTGAATTATGTGCGGCTGGATCTGGCGGCGTTTGCCGGTGTGCGCGAACCTAAGGTCCTGATGCTGGACGGGCTGACGGGGGCAGCACTGGAGGGCACGCCAGCCTTAATGAACGCCCGCGCGGCGTGAACGGCACGGGGTTCGGTCGGCGAACCCTTGGCTGCGCTGCTGAAGCACCACGCGCATACCGAATTGGGGGCGATGGCCGCTGAAATAGCGCCCCCATTGGCAATTATCTGCGGAGTTGACCTGCGCAGCCGGTAACGCGCCCCGTTGCCAGTTGACAACCCAGGGGGGGCATGCGCTTTTCCCGGCAAAATCGAAGCAGCAAGCGCTTTGCGAAGCCCCGCAGTCGGGGTGCTGGAGATGCACGATTGTCCGCCACTTGCTGGCAATCGGGTGCAGCTCCGACAGTCTGGGCGCTGGACGACGACGGGACCGAAAATGGCTGAACTGCACCGCTATCGCTCGCACACCTGCGGGGCCTTGCGCGCCTCCGACATTGGCAACAACGTGCGCCTTTCAGGCTGGGTGCACCGCGTGCGCGATCACGGCGGTGTGCTGTTCATCGATCTGCGCGACCATTACGGCATCACGCAGGTTGTGGCCGATCCTGACAGCCCCGCGTTCAAGAACGCTGAGGCTGTGCGTTCCGAATGGGTCATCCGCATCGACGGCACCGTGCGCAAGCGCCCGGACGGCACGACGAACGCCGATCTGCCGACGGGCGAGATCGAGCTGTTCGCCACCGAGATCGAAGTGCTGTCGCACGGCAACAGGAGCTGCCCGTTCCAGTGTTCGGTGAGCCGGACTATCCGGAAGATCTGCGCCTGCAGTATCGCTTCCTTGATCTGCGCCGCGAGACGCTGCACCGGAACATCATGCAGCGCATGGCGATCATTGCCTCGCTCCGCAAGCGCATGACGGAAGGCGGCTTCTTCGAGTTTTCGACACCGATCCTGACAGCATCATCGCCGGAAGGCGCGCGCGACTTCCTGGTGCCCTCGCGCATCCATGCCGGCAAGTTCTACGCGCTGCCGCAGGCGCCGCAGCAGTACAAGCAGCTGTTGATGGTGTCGGGCTTCGACCGTTACTTCCAGATCGCGCCGTGCTTCCGCGATGAAGATCCGCGCGCCGATCGCCTGCCGGGCGAGTTCTATCAGCTCGATGTCGAGATGAGCTTCGTCACGCAGGATGACGTGTTCAACAAGATGGAACCCGTTATCACCGGCGTGTTCGAGGAATTCGCAGCCATCACCGGCAGCGAGAAGTCCGTCACCAACGGCTGGCCGCGCATTCCTTACAGCGAAGCCATCGCCAAGTACGGCAGCGACAAGCCCGATCTGCGCAACCCGATCGAGATGCAGGATGTGACGGAGCACTTCCGCGGCTCCGGCTTCAAGATTTTCGCCGGCATGATCGACAAGGATCCGAAGGTGCGCGTGTGGGCCATTCCTGCACCGGGCGGCGGATCGCGCGCATTCTGCGACCGCATGAACTCGTGGGCGCAGGGCGAAGGCCAGCCGGGCCTCGCCTACATCTTCTTCCGCGAAGGCGAGGCGGCGGGTCCCGTTGGCAAAAACCTCGGGCCTGAGCGCGCGGATGCAATTCGCGAGCAGATGGGCCTGAAGGAAGGCGATGCTGTGTTCTTCGCGGCGGGCAACCCGGCCCGGTTCCATCGCTTCGCGGGCGATGCACGCACGCGCATCGGCGAAGAGCTGAAGCTGATCGACGAGAGCAAGTTCGCGCTCGCCTGGATTGTCGACTTCCCGTTTTATGAGTGGAACGACGACGACAAGAAGATCGACTTCTCGCACAATCCATTCTCGATGCCGCAGGGCGGGCTTGAGGCGCTTGAAGGCGCTGCCAACGATGATGAGCGCCTGAACATCAAGGCGTATCAGTACGACATCGTCTGCAATGGCTTTGAAATTGCGTCCGGCTCAATCCGTAATCATCGCCCTGACACGATGGTGAAGGCGTTCGAGATCACCGGCCTTACGCAGGCCGATGTCGAGGCGCGCTTCGGCGGTCTTTATCGCGCGTTCCAGTATGGTGCTCCGCCCCATGGCGGCATGGCAGCGGGCATCGACCGCATCGTGATGCTGCTGGTTGGCGCCAAGAACCTGCGCGAGATCTCGCTGTTCCCGATGAACCAGCAGGCCAACGATCTGCTGATGGGTGCGCCATCAGATGTTGCGCCGAAGCAGCTTCGCGAACTGCATATCCGCGTGGTTGCACCGGAGAAGCAATAAAGCTAAAAGTAGAGCACGCGAGGCTCTGAGTGTGAGGCCCGGTGGTAATGCATACGGGCCTTCTCTCCATCCAAGGCACTGCGATTGTCCGAGTTGAGCCGGACCTTGCCTTGATAAGGCTCGCGGTTTCGCGCACGGCGCCCGCGCTAGCGGATGCGTTCTCCCGTGTGCGCACCGCCGCCCAGAACGTCCGCGCGTTTTTGATCGCGTCGGGCAATGGCGAGATCCGATCGTCCCGCATCGCGCTGCATCAGAGTGGCATTCGGCCTCCGCCTTACGCGATTGAGGGCGGCTACGTGGCGACCGTCAATTTCTCATGTGTGGTCGCCGACCTTGAGGCGGTCGAGAGCGTGCTGACGGGCGTTGTGTCATCCGGCGCGAACCGACTGACGGCGATCGAATTTCTCACATCGAAATTGCAGGCAGCGCGCACCGAAGCGCGTAGGCGCGCTGTGCTGGTCGCCCAAGAAAAAGCAAACTTCTATTGCGAGGCTCTCGGCGCCAGATTGGGCGAGGTGGTCAACATCAGCGAGAGCGATTTTGATGCCTCGCCGCGGCAGTCAGAGCATGGCCAGTTGACAGCGGCTTACGCCGACAGCGATGAGAAGCTAGGAACGTTTTCGCCCAGTAGCATACCGGTCGGGGCAACGGTAAACCTGCAGTTCAGGCTTCTCTAAAACAAAGCGCTCCGTCTTCAGGTGTCAGCCGATGGAGCCATGGCCCACGGGTGCGCAATGGATTGGCAGCAGAAAATCTTCCGCTATTGCGAGCGCGGCGGCGATGCCGCTTTCTGGGCTGAACCGCTCAACGCGATTTCCAATGGCGCCTTCACCATTGCGGCTGTGGTGGCTGCGGTGCTGCTGTTGCGGCGTCCGGTGGGTGAACGCGGCGGCATAGCGGAATGGCTGCTGATCGCACTCACGTTTATCATCGGCGTCGGCAGCTTTCTGTTCCATACCTATGCAACGCTGTGGGCGGCGCGCGCGGATACAATTCCGATCGGCATCTTCATGTTCGCCTATGTGGCATATGCGTTGCGCCGCTATCTGGCGCTGCATTGGATTTTCGTGCTGCTTGGCCTGGGGCTGTTCTGGTTGAGCCTTCAGTTTGCCGGCAGCATTCAATGCCGCGCCGGATTGTTTGCCGTCGCGGGCAATGCGCGCCACTGTCTCAACGGGACGATGAACTATGCCCCCGCGCTGGTTGCCATGATTGTGATTGGAGCGCTGGCTGCATTCCGCCGCCAGGGCGCAGCGCCGTATCTGTTCGCGGCTGCCGGTGTGTTTTTTATCTCGATGCTGTTCCGCACCGTGGACTGGGAGACCTGTTCGCGCTCCATCGTCGCCGGGCGCACGCTGGGCACGCATTTCCTGTGGCACGTGTTTAACGGGTTGGCGCTGTTCATCCTGCTGCTGGCTGCGCTCCGGCACGGGCAGGTGCGGCCTAAGGTAGGCGAGAAGGAATAGAATACCTGTTCGGGGAGCCACGGTTGCGGCGGAAAAACATGCCGATGACCGATTGCGTGTAAGGCTTACTCGGCCCATAAACAGCCGATTGCGGGCGTGGCGGAACGGTAGACGCCAGAGACTTAAAATCTCTTGTCCTTCATGGACGTGCCGGTTCGAGTCCGGCCGCCCGCACCACTCTTTCTGGCGCGCAGCCGCCACACCAATCCTGCGCGCTATGGTTTCGGTTCGCAACGGATGCCGGTTCAGGCGGGCGCTGGCTGGAACGCGCACTGCGCATTTCTGCTCCAGCCAGCATGCATCACCTCACCAATTCGTTGTGATCTTCGCCACCGCGCGACGGGGCTCACCGTAGAAGCCACGCACGTCCGGATAAGGGAGGTAAACGGTGTCGAACATGTTCGTCACGTTGATCGACAATTCGCTGCGCTCATCCAGCTTGAAGCCAATCCGGCCATCGACAACCGCATAGGCAGGTTGCGAGACGGTTGCCGGATAGGGGCTTGCGAAGGACGTTGAGCTTTCGCTGTAGGCGCGAACGCCTAACCCCAGCGAGGTGCCGGCAAGCATGCCATCGGCGAACGTATAGTTGGACCAGAACTTGAACGTGTGTTTAGGGAAGAACGAATTGAAGCGTGTGCCTACTTCCGCTGGTTGCCCGGCGGCGAAGGTTGTGTCGGTGTATGTGTAGCCGCTGGTGAACTCCCAGCCCGGCAGCGGCCGAGCAGCCAGTTCTATGTCGATGCCTTCGGACAGCACTTCGCCCGCAGCAATGTAATAGCCGGGATTCAGCGGATCGCGCAGCGCACGGCCGGTATCGCTGGCGCGGAACAGCGCGAAGCTTGGCATCAGGCGTCCATCAAGCAGTGAGCCCTTCACGCCAACCTCGTATTGCTCACCGACGATCGGCGGCAGTGTCGCGTCGGAGGCGTCCGTGGTTGTGATCGATTGCGGCCGGAAAATATCCGCGTAGCTCGCATATACGGCCCAGTCGCGCGTAACGTCGACAACCACGCCGCCATAGGGCGTGAAGACGTTGTCCTCGTCGTAAAGCACAGTGGTGATGCCGGTAGCGCTGGCCTGCGATTGCGATTTGTAATTGCTCAGCCGTGCGCCCGCGTGGAGGTGCAGCCAGGACATCACCTCGAAGCGCCCCTGCGCATATAACCCTTGTTGCGTAACGTCCGATATTGTCGATGCAGCCTTGCTGAGCTCCACATAGGGCACCTCCGGATTGCCCGCAGGCCAAAGGCCGACCGATGGCGCATTGCGTATCCAGCGTTCGTGACCGAAATCCTCGAAGTTCGCGCCGGCAACTATCTCGTGTCTGCGGCCGAGGAAGTTGAGGCGGCCTTTCACATGCATGTCTCCGGTCCAGTGCTCGCCTTCAAACCATGTGGCGCGGTTCAGCAGCGCCGACGTGCCGGTCTGATGAAAGTTTGGGTGCGGGTTGTGGAACGCGAAGCGCTTGTGATCGTCATAGTCGCGACGCGATAGATTGACGTTCAGCGACCAGTCTTCGTTGAAGCGATGCGCAAGCTCGGCTGTCAGCTCATTGCGCCGATAGTTGAACTCGCTCCAGCCTGCACCGAGAAACATTTTGCGCGGCGTGTAGGTGTTGGTGTCACGAATATGCATGGCGCCGAAGTAGGGGTTCACCGTGCTCTGCTGGGTCAGGGCGCTCACGGTCAGTGTTGTCTGGTCGGTAAGGTCGAACGCCAGACTGCCGAAGCCCAGCAGCTTTTCGGTGCCCGCGTAATCAACGAAGGAGTCGCGGGTTTCGGCCTGCACGACGAAGCGCCCGCGCACGGCTCCTGATGCAAGCAAGGGCGTCGATACGTCGATCAGGCCGCGAAACGCATCCCACTGCCCCGCCGAAAGCTCGGTTCTCACCTGACGCTGAGCCAACGGCGCTTTGCGGACCAGATTTATCGAACCTCCGAGTTGGCCCTGTCCCTGCATCAGTCCGTCCGGGCCGCGGATGATCTCGACGCGATCGTAAATCGCGGTGTCGAATCCTGATCCGTAGTAGGTCGTATCGAGCGGCACGCCGTTTTCGGAAACGGACATGAGGAAGCCGCGCGCATAGAAGAACGGCCCGTCGTTCAGGTCGCCCTGATTGCGCACATAGACGCCCGTGGCGCGCGTGGCGGCCTCCTCAACGGTCGTCACATTTTCATCGTCCAGCCGTTTGCGCGTCAGCACTGAAATGGAACGCGGCGTTTCCTTGACCGGCAGAGCCAGCTTGCCGCCGATGGTGCTGACGGTCGGAATGTAACTGCCGCTATTCTCTGTTGTTGCGGCATCGGTATTTATGCTGTCGGAAGCGGGCAGCGCCGTTGCAGTCGGGGCAGGCGGAGCAGCACTGACACTGCCGGATCTTGCCTGCTTGGGTTTTGACTTCGCCTTGGGCTTTTTCTTTTTTGCGCCATCGACAACAAGCGCATCGAGCTCCGTCGCAGGCTCGCTGGTGGCGGTTTTTCCGCCGGATTCTTGCGCCACCGCCCATTGCGGCAACGCCACCGATGTGGCCAGCACGCAAGCAATCGTGCCCAGAGATACGCGAGCAAACATACACAACTCCACTTTACGCAACCGCCTACGCACCTCGATCGGCGACGTAGCAACACATATTGGATGTTATAACATCCAGATTTAGTCGGTTAACACCGACCGTCGCTGTCGCGCAATCCGTTGCGGTGACGAAAACACGTTCTTCGTCACGCTGTATCGTTGCGGCAACTGTCGATCCGGGCAGAGGAGGGCGGCGGATCGCAGTGCTGCCCAGGAGGTGCAGAGCTTTGCGTGCGCTCCGATGTGTCCGGGCACGTCGCACCGAGTTGTCATGCTGCGACGTGGGTGTATAACGGCGCCTTAGGGTGTCACGCTGTGCAGTGCGGCGGGCAGGAATGCGATGGTCGGGCCGCCACGCGGAGCACACGCACCCGATGCAGCAGTCCCATTCCGACCATTCGACATCCGCTATTCGTGAAATTCCGCGCGCCCATTTGCTGGCCCAGCGGGCATTCGATCGTCTTGAACGGTTTCTCCATATCGAAGCGGTTAGCGGCGTTGTGCTGCTGATTGCGGCTACCTTCGCGCTTATCTGGGCGAATTCTCAGTTCGCCGAAAGCTATCACCACCTTTGGCACATGCCGCTGTCGTTCGGACTAGGTGAGTTCGTATTCTCCCGTTCGCTCCATTTCTGGATCAACGATGGTCTGATGACCGTGTTCTTCCTTGTGGTCGGCATGGAAATCCGGCGCGAAATTCATGAAGGCGCGCTGAGCAAGTTCGATCAGGCGATGCTGCCGGTTGTGGCCGCAGCGGGCGGCGTGATCGTGCCGGCGTTGATCTATCTGGCTTTCAACGCTGATCCACTACGCGCGCACGGATGGGCAGTGCCAACCGCCACGGACATCGCGTTTGCGGTCGGTGTGCTGGCGCTACTGGGGCGTTCCATTCCTGCGAACGTGCGCGTATTTCTGCTGGCGCTAGCGATCATCGATGATGTCATCGCGGTGCTCATCATCGCGTTCTTCTATTCCGGCGGTCTTGACATCACCGGTTTCTGGGTCGCGGGCGGCGGCATTTTGATGGTGCTGGCATTGCAGCGGATCGGCATTGGCGCGGCTTACGCCTATGTGCTGCCCGGCGCGATCATCTGGACAGGCCTGCTGATGACAGGCGCACACCCGACGCTGGCGGGTGTAGTTCTAGGCCTGATGACGCCCGTGCTGCCCGCGCCATCGCGGGAGAGCCCGGTTGAGGTGATGACGCGCGTTGCGGGCCAGTTGCGCGATGGCGATGCTGACAGCGCGAAAGACGCGCATAGTTTGCAGCGGCCACTACGTCAGCTCCGGCTGGCGAGGCGTGATCTGTTGCCGCCGGTGGTGCGGGTTCAGATGGCGCTGCACCCCTGGGTCGCGTTCGGCATCATGCCATTGTTTGCCCTTGCCAATGCTGGTGTCACGCTGGGCGGTGTCGATCTCAATGCCAACGGCGCTGCAGCGGTGATGCTTGGCGTGGCGGTTGCGCTGGTTCTTGGAAAGCCACTGGGTGTCGTCGGTGCCACCTGGCTGATGGTGCGCATGGAGTGGGCGCAGCTGCCGCCGGGCGTAAGCTGGGGCTCTGTTATGCTGATAGGCCTTTTGGCAGGCATCGGCTTCACCATGTCGATCTTCATCGCCATGCTTGCCTTCAACGACGAAAACCTGTTGGCAGCGGCCAAGCTTGGCGTCCTGCTGGGGTCAGTCACTGCTGCCGTTCTCGGGCTTGCGTTTGGTGCGATGGTTATCCGCCGCCAGCGGCGCCATTCGCAGCCTGGCTTGAGCGTGTAGTGTAGTCGGCTGTTGCGCAGCGCAAGCGTGCATCGATGCAGTCCGGCAATGCATTGTGATCCCCCGCGCAGGTGCTGCGCACCGATCTGAAGGCGGCAGATTTTGCCCAACGGTAAGACAGGAGAGGCCGGTGGAGTTACCAGCGCGGAATCGACGGGCGAAGGGCTTGGAATTTAGAGCCAATCAAATTGCTGCGATTGCACACATAAAAGGCCCAACCAATCCGGTCGCTTCCAGGTAAAAATGCTGCGCTGCACGCGTTCCGCGGAGCCAATTTTTCCTAATAATTCCCGGCAATTGGCTCTGCGGCCATCTGTCTTGGTCGACGGAGCTTAATTGACGTCATTGGCATCGGCTGCGTAGCATGGCGAAATGCGGTCCATGAGGTACAAAAGCGCAGTCTGTCTGATGCTCGCCGCCCTTTACGGGCTAGCGATGCTGACGCTGCCGCTTGCGCACGTGCCTATGAAGCCGACGCCTGACCTAACGGCGTTTGCGCTGCCGGATGGCACAGTTCCGCACCTCTGCGCCAAGGCGTCGATCAACGGCTCGGCGGAAGTCAAAAGCGCGATCTGCGAAGCCTGCCTGCTCGGTCCGGCCATTTGTCCGGTGCCGGAAATCGCGCTGGTTGTTCCCGAATTCCTGTTGCCAGTGCGGCTCTCGTTCGCACTCAAAGTATCCGAACTACCATCTCGGTTTGAAGCCCCTGCACAGCCGCGCGGGCCACCGCTCAACCTCGCCTAATCGAAACATCATCCAACGGAAGACACCGGCCTTTCCCGCGTGGACGGCTGGGCAAGATTTGGCGAGATCTTATCAATGACGAAAATGGATACTGCTGCGCGGATCATGTCCGCGCGCGCTGGCGATGCTGCCCATGTGCCTCACCGCTCAGCAACTGTGTTAAACCCCGCTGCGCTGCGCGGCCTTGGCGACAAGGCAACAACCGTTGTCTACTCCAAGGGGCGCAAGGTTTTCGAGCAGGGGCAGCCGGCTGACGTTGTCTATAAGGTTGTGTCCGGTGCGGTTGTTCTTTCTGCGCAAAACGATGCCGGCTACCGGCAGGCGATTGAAGTTGCCGGCGCAGGTTCGTTCCTCGGCTTCTCCTCCGCCCAGACATATCAGTCGTCGGCGGAGGCAATCTCGCGGACGATGCTCATGCGGATCAGCCGCGATGCCATAGAGCAGTCGCCAGCGCTGCAGCGTATGATCGGTGATGCGCTCACCAGCAAGCTTGAAAAGCTGCAGCGGGAGGCGAGTGCACGCCTGCGCACCAATGCGGCTGGTGCGCTGGCTGGCTTTATACTTGCGCTGCCCAAGGCCGACGGCAATGGCGATTCCGGTGAACTGCGGATTGCGCCCGCGCAGCAGGATATCGCCTGCTGTCTGGGACTGGCGGCCGCTACCGTGGGCCGGGTGTTGCGGCGGCTGCGGACCGCTGGCGCAATCATGCCCTTGAGCAAGGATCGGATCGCGATCCTCGATCGCGACCTGATGGAGAAGATCTGCGTGGGCGAGGCGGCTGGCTTTTAAGCCGTCCCCGCATCTCCACCGAAAGTAGATCAAAAGCAGCCCGGTTTCATCGTTGTGCCGGGCTGCTTTTTTTGCACCTGCGTACAGGATGAAAGCGGCCAGCCGCGCCGCGAATATGTAAGGAAGATGTAAAGGAAGGGGGGAGGCCAAAAGGCATCCCGCCGCCATATGCTGCCCGGCTGTGGGATCCGTCTCGGATGGCCGGCGAGATGTGTTGCTTACATCGTCAAGGCTACCGGACAGGATCGCAATTCCTGCAAGTCTGGTGACGATATGAAAGCTGAAACGGTCGCGCGTGGGGGCGCGGAACAAAACAACTGGAAACGGAGGATCGGCGTCATCATCCTGCCGGCGCTGGCGGTGCTGACCGCGCCGCTGTTCCTGAACGTTCCCACGTCCGCCAGCCAGAATGCGCAGCTTAAGCCGATAGAGCAGCTTGGCGCGCGCCTGTTCTTCGATACGAACCTGTCAAAGAATCGCACGCAGTCCTGTGCGACCTGTCATAGCCCTGAACACGCATTCACCGACCCGCGTGAAACGGCCGCCGGGCGCGCTGTGTCTATGGGCGACGAAGCGGGCGCGATGGGCGATCGCAATACTCCGACGCTCATGTATTCTCACATGACGCCGCCACTGACGAAGCACGAGAACGGCAAGATCACCGGTGGTCTGTTCTGGGATGGGCGAGCCGACAATCTGCAAGAGCAGGCCAAAGGGCCGATGCTCAATCCGGTTGAGATGAACATGCCGGACGGCGCATCCGTGGCCGAGCGTATCCGCGAGAATCCGGAATATGCCGTGCAGTTCAGGCAGCTTTTCGGTGATGATGTTTTCTCTGATCCCGAGAAGGTGTTTGACGCCGCTGCGCAGGCGCTGGCTGCATATCAGAGCACAGAAGAATTTTCGCCGTTCGATTCAAAGTACGATCGCGTGCTGCGTGGCGAGGAAAAATTCACGTCGCTGGAGGATTTCGGCCGGCAGGTGTTTCTGACGTGGAACTGTCAGCTATGTCATCGTCCGATACGCAGCGGTGGCGATCTCTCAACCGAGCTGTTCACGAGCTTCGAGTATCACAACATCGGTTTGCCGGTGAATCCGAAGGCGCGTGAATTGAGCGGTAAGGGCAGTGACTATGTCGACACCGGATTGACCAGCGGCACGCACATTGCCGATCCCGCGCAGGCTGGAAAGTTCAAGGTGGCGACGCTGCGCAACGTAGCTGTCACCGGCCCCTACATGCATAACGGCGTCTTCGACAAGCTGCGGACGTCGATTGAGTTCTACAACAAGTACACCAGCTTGCAGCCAGCGGCGCAGATCAACCCAGAAACGGGCAAGCCATGGGGCGATGCGGAGGTGCCGGAGAACCTTTCCACGTTCCAGCTCAAGACCGGACTAGCGCTGAGCGACTATCGCATCAAGGCGCTGGAAGCGTTTCTCAGAACGCTGACGGACAAGCGTTACGAGCACCTGATGCCGGAGATGGGGCAGTAGTCAGATAACACCAAGCCCGGCGTGCGAGCTGCGAGGCTCGCGCGCTGGGGGCTCTCGATCAGAGGGTGGGCAGCAGATAGGTCAGCGCGCCGTGGAACTGCTGCTGTCGGCGTTCGCCCGGCCGGTTCTCGGGGAACTGCACATCGGAATATATGAACATCAGATGCGTGTCGGCGAATGGACCGGACTTCGGCAGATACTCAAGCTTGATGTCGAGTTCGCGCTGATCGGAACGCGGTGCTCCGGTTGCCGGATCAATTATTCCGTACGCATTGCCGTACAGAACGGCAAACTTCAGCCCATCGGCGACAAGTTCCGAAAAGTCGTATGAGATGCCGCCGACAATCGCTGTTTGGCCAGCTTCGTTGAAGTGCATCTGGTCCATGTTGGTATAGGCAGGAAAGCTGCCGAACGGATTCACAAGGTCATCGCTTTTGCCGTTGCTTGAAATGGCAACATAGCCGGTTGCGTTAGCGTAGCTTGCCGCCGCCCGCGCGGAAACCTGTGACGCGGAGAAGTCACCGCCGCGTATCAGCTTGGAGCCGACCGATTGCTGGTTCGTGTAATTCACGCTGAGTCGGAAATCGATATCATGCATGATTGCGGGCAGCAGCCAGTCGGCCTCAACAAATGCCGTGTTGAGTACGTCCGGAATGAGATAGTTGAAGCCACCTATGGTTAGGCCATCGACGGGGGTCAGCTTGAGGCCACCGAACAACATGCCCCGGTCCTCGTGGATGCCAAGTTCGTTCGAGAACGAAACGAAATAGCTGGAATCGCGCGCTTTGAAGCCCCACAGATAGCCGCCGCCATAATCAAGCCAACTCAACTCATCGCGCTGCCGTGTAAGCACGACGCCTTCCACCGTGTTTGGGATCATGCGCGTGTCATATGGATTGACATATGGCGTCTTCAGAAGCTGCCGACCGGTTGTGAGTTCTTGTCCCAGAAATCGCATTCTGGCGTTTGCAACCGACAGTGCACTGACTTCGGCCTGCTGCTCAGTCAGCAACAGCGTGCCGCCTTCGCCGGAAGGCGCGTAGAGTGGCTGCGAAGTAGCGCCAACAATTTCAAATTGCAGGAAGTCGCGATAAAACCCGGTCCGCAGTGAAACTGCTCCGCCGCCGGCCCATGCCTGCTGGCGTGACAGGTTGGCATTGTCCTGCCGCAAGTAATGGGTGCGCGCGTAAAGGTCGACAACCATGTCGCGGAAGAAAGGGTCGGAATACTGCAGCCGCTGTTTCAGGTTTTGCAGCAACACCGGATGCGAATGGCTGTCGTCGTCTGCATCGCCACCTGTGCCGCGCGGGTTTTGATGCGGTCCGCCGGGAAGTGCAGCCTGCGGCTCGAATGATCTTTGCGATGGGCTGTAAAGATCGCGCGCGCTTGACGGGATACGCTGGGCGGAGTCGTCTTCATCGGCACGCAGAGGAGAGGTTGCCAAGTGAAGCGCGGCCGTGGCCAGAAGCAAAGCCTTGATGCGCAGAGCGGCGCTGTTTGAACCGGATAGTGACTGCATCGTGCCCGTCACCTCGAATCAGAATGTGATTCAGAATACCTCGGCGGTATCAAACCACCCAGAATTCGGCAACGGCTGCTTGCAGCGAGATGCGCGGCAACGGGAGCGGCTGAAACAAAAATGGCGGTGTCAATGCTGGCACCGCCATTCCACTATTGTTTGCAGGCTGAAGGATTACTTCACGACCGGCTGATACGAGCGGCGTAGCGCACCCATAACCTTCTCGTTGAGGTTCAGCGTGCCCTTGACCATTTCCGGCGGTGTAAGTGCCATCCACTGGTTCAGCGAGATGTCGCGGTAGTCCTTCGTGTTGAACACGTTGATGACCTGCAACGGCTCATTGCCCGTATTCTCGATGTAGTGGCCCAGCGTTTTGGGAACGCATCCGACATCGCCCGCCTGGAAATCGAAAGTGCGAGCGTTTGACGTTGCGTCGAACACCGTCATGCGGCCCTTGCCCTTGGTGTAATACTGCAGCTCGTCGGCGTCGGGATGCCAATGAATTTCACGCAGCGCACCGGGCTCAAGGTCGATAATCAACGCCGAGAGCGTGGTTTCGGGAAAGTGCCGCACGTCGATGATTTTGGTCGACCCGCCTTCGAACTTTGTCGCCGGGACCTTTGAGGCGTGGAACACATACGGTTGCGGTGCAGGCACCTCAGTCAACTGTTTGCGCACAACATCAAGCGGCGGCGGCACCGGCAACGGGAAGATATACTTCTGCTGCTTCGGCAGACTGTCGAAGTCGGCTTCCGGCAGCCCGAAGTTTTTGGATACAACCTCGCGCGGCATGTGGGCCAGGAACTCGGTGATCAGCAGAGTCTGGTTTTCGGAAAACTGGGCGTCGTCAAACACCAGAACGAACTCGGTGCCTTCTTCCAATCCCTGGATGGAGTGGGGAACACCGGAAGGAATGAGCCATACGTCGCCGGGTTCGAGGTCATCCACATACGCGTGTCTATCTGCGTCAACGACGGTGAGGCGCGCCTTTCCAGCCGTGATGTAGGCCCACTCGGCTTCCTTGTGCCAGTGCAATTCGCGCACGACGCCGGGCCCAAGGCGCATGTTGACGATGGCCATGGACGTGAGCGCAGGCAGCTCCCGTGCCGTGATTTCGCGAGCCCATCCGCCTTCCTCAAGACGGTTATGCGCGAACGCGAATGGAAAATGCATATTCGGAAGCGAGCCGGAATCTGTCGGCGGCGGAGCAAACAGATCCGGCGCCATAAGCTCAAGCTCTACGTTGCGCGGGCCTGCCACTGTGGCGCCGCGCTTACCCTCGATCGGCTCTGGCGGACTGGTATTTGGAACACGCTCTTGCATGAATGAAGCTCCTGAACAGAGAACAGAACAACGCCCCCAGCTGTGCGTGCTGAGTACATCCCGTTGAATTTTTTACGCTTGGGATAATGCCTGTTCAGCTCTAACGGCCGCGTGAATTTCGCCATTTCAATTTAGAGCTTCTATTTCGCGCATGTTGCTTCTTAAGGTTATGCCTCACTCAGGATAATCCGTTCACTGCGTTGACGATGCGCATTGTTGCAGCCGTAATCCGACGCTGTGGTACTGCGGGCGCAAACAGGACGGGTGCGGAATGACTGCGATTATCCAGGATATTGCATCAATATTTTTCGTTCTGGCGTTGGGTTATTTCTCAGGCAAGCGCAATTCGTTTTCACAGGTTCAAGCAGCGGGTTTCAATCACTTAGTGCTGAACTACGCGTTGCCTGCAACGCTGTTTGTGTCGATCGCCAATTCAACGCGTGAGGAGCTGTTCTCAGACACGCGATCGTTGCTCGTATCAACGGTCGTTCTGGTTGGCTGGTATGTCATCTCGTTTCTGGTGGCGATGTTCGGGTTCAAGCACAACAAGCAGGAATCGGGCATCGCGGGCTTGAGTGCGGCCGCACCGACGGTTGGCTTCCTGGGTATGGCGGTGTTGTCGCCACTGTTCGGCGGTCAGGCCGCGTTGAGCGTTGCAATCGTGGCGCTGGTGGTGAACGTGCTGCAGGTGCCGCTGGCAGTATTCTTCGTCGCGCCGGGCGGAACCAATCCGGTCAGTTCGCTCATCAACGCATTGAAGCAGCCGGTCGTGCTGGCACCGTTGATTGCAGTCATCATCGTCGCGATGGGCCTGCGCTTTCCGCCTCTGGCCGATCCGCCGCTCGAATTGATCGGACATGCAACATCAGGTGTTGCGGTGTTTGCTGCCGGGTTGGTTTTGTCAGCGCACAAGTTCCATCTCAATCTGGAAGTGATCTGGAACACGATCGTGAAACTGGTCTTCGTGCCGGCCTGCATGTTGGGCGGTGCGATGTGGCTGGGCATTTCCGGCATCAAGCTTGAAGAGCTTGTGCTGCTGGCGACACTGCCGCCCGCGTTTACCGGCATCGTGCTGGCTGGCCGATATCAGACGTATGTCGGCCTTGCCTCTTCGACCCTGATTGTCACGTCGTTCATGTTCGCTATCGCAGCGCCGGCATGGATTGCACTGGTGCGATATCTCGCGGCCAACTGACGATTTGACAGCTATGCAACGCGGCTCGAAGGCAAACGCTTTCGGGCCGTTTTGTTTTTCGCAGACGCTGCCGGTGCAAGCTTGCATACGGAAAACGCCCCGGACCAAAGGTCCGGGGCTCGGCTGTCGAGGGAGGGCGCCCATCGACCAACCGGGATGAAGCCGCGGGGGGATCGGCTTCGTCCACCAACAACGTCGCGCAGGCATGAGCGTTCCAATTTTTAGGGGCGGTGCTTGCCGCTGTGCCCGTGTTGGACGGGACCAATCGCGTACTTGGCAAATGGCCGGTTTAATCGGCTGCCCGAATTTGCTCCAGCGAATCAGGTATTTGCTGGCCAATGCTCGAAAGACTGCAAAGCATCGATATCAATGAGGTTCGGCAGGCGCTGGAAAACGCCCTGGCCGATGTGCCGCAGATTGCATTTTATGCAATTGGCGGCGTGATCGCGTTTGGCGCATTGGTGCTGCTGCTGCGCGCCATGGAACGCAGCAATCGGGCCCGAACCGACGCGGCTCATGCTGCCGCGCAGGAAGCCGCCCAGGTGGAGTTTGCCGAACTAAAGGGCCGCCTGTCCGCGATAGCCGAGTTCACTGCACAACAGAACGCGGAGCAGGTGCGCGCCCTGAATGATCGTCTGGATGGTATGGCGCGCCATCTCGCACAAACGCTGGATGTGACTTCTGCGCGGCTGGGCGACAACCTCAACGAAGCCGGGCGTCGTACATCCGAAAGCCTTTCAACTCTGAACGAGCGTCTGGCGCTTATCGATCAGGCGAACCGTAGTCTTGCCGATCTCTCAAGCGAGGTCGTGTCGCTGCAAAGCGTGCTGGCGAACAAGCAGGCGCGCGGTGCGTTCGGTCAGATGCGCATGGAAACGATCGTGCGTGATGCGCTGCCAGCCCGCGCCTACGATTTCCAGCCGACGCTCTCCAACGGCAAACGCCCTGATTGCGTCATCCGGTTGCCGAATGCGGAAGCGCTGGTGGTCGATTCCAAATTTCCGCTGGAGGGGTTCGAGGCGTTGCGCGTGGCGCAATCTGCCGAGCAGAAGCGCCGGGCCTATGCCGCCATCCGCGAGGCTGTTGGGCGGCACATCGCGGCGATTTCCGAGAAATATCTGATCCCGGGCGAGACGCAGGAAACGGCGCTCATGTTCGTGCCATCGGAATCCATCTGCGCCGAGCTGTTCGAAAAGTTTCCTGATCTCGTACAGGGGGCGCATCGCTCGCGCATCATGATCGTTGCGCCAAATACGCTTATGCTGGCCGTTCAAACGGTGCAGGCGTTGCTGAAGGATGCCAAGATGCGAGACCACGCCGATGTAATCCAGCGCGAGGTCGGCCTGCTGCTGGCGGATGTGGGGCAACTGGTGGAGCGGGTGTCGGATCTGGAGCGGCACTTCTCGCTGTCGCGTAAATCTCTCGACAGGGTGACTGCGGCGACAGCCAAAATTCTTGGCCGTCGGGAGAGACTGTCATCGCTCGATCTGGAGGGTATGGAAGGCAGCGGCAGCAATGGTTCGGCAATGCCGGAGCTGCAGGCGCAGGCGGCGACGGTTGTGTCGGCGACGGATACTTCGACCGGCAATCATTGATTGAATGACCGAGCGCACCTGACTGACGAGCGGGCGCAAATTAGCCGACAGCGATGTTCAAGCCGGACGCATGCGATCAGGGTCGCGCGGGCCGAACGTCAACAGCAACGCAATAGCCAGCACGAAGCCGCCGATCACGTCAGTGGGGTAATGGACGCCCTGATAAATCCGCGCCAGGCCGATGCCCGCAATTAACGCGATGAACGGCGTCAGCACCACCGCGCGCATCCAGGCATCGGGCATTCGCGCCGTGACGAGCATGCCGATGAAGCCGAAGAAACATGCCGCCATTAGCGCGTGACCGCTGGGAAAGCTGAAGCTTTCGGGCGCTTCACCAAATACTGGCAGGGGGCGCGGCCGCGCCATCAGGTGCTTTACGAACAGGTTAGCGAGAAACGCAGCGCCCATCAGCAACGCCAGATTGATCGCCAGAAGCCTGTGACTGAGCAGGAGCAGCGCGAGCGCAACAACAGCGGCCATGCCATAGATCACCGGCGCTGATCCGATGTGGTTGAGCGTGTGTGTCAGCTCCGTCAGGCCCGGCGTCGCCCAGCTCTGCACGGCAAGCAGGCCGGTGCGGTCAAACTCTTCGGTCAAGCCGATGAAAATGGCGACGGCCAGCACAAAGAAAATGTTGAACCCCATGCGGGCGCCAGCAAGCGCGCTGCGTTTCGCAAGTGGCTGCTGCTTAATTTGCGTCACTTCGCTTCCCCGCATGCGGTGCCGATGCTCTCTGAGCACGTCTATGCACTACAGATCAGCGTGCGCATAGACAGTGCCGTCGAAGCAGTAAAAATGCGGGCGACGAGAAAAGCGATGTACCCATCCAAGTTGGTGCAGCGCTATTCCTTGATCCAGTCGCTGCACTTCACTGGCTCTGCGGTGCCCCACGGGCTGATCGGCACCGCGGCGGTCGCGCTTTCCGGGCTACCTTCGATCGGGCGGTCGGTGTAGGCGAGATAGACCAGCACGTTGCGCCCGGCATCGCAGCCGCGGACGATCTGCATGCGCTTGAAGATCAGCGAGCGCCGCTGGCTGAAGGCCTCATCGCCCTGCTTCAGCTTGCCCGTGAACTTGATCGGCCCAACCTGCTGGCACGCCAGTGACGCCTTCGGCAGCTCCTCGGCGAGCCCCAGCCATCCACTCCAGCCGCCCTTTTCCGGCACGGTGAAGTAGCAGGTGACGCCCTCTGGGCGTTATCCTGACAGTCAGCCCTGCCCCCGAATCATCCCCTCTTCCTCTCTTCGCCCGTTTCCGGGCGAAGATCAGCAAGGCGGGATGGTCGGAGACAAGGCTGTGGTCTTTCAGTCATCGGAAGATGAGCGTCGGGTCGACGTTAGGCGTTGCAGTGTAGCGGGTGCTGGCTTGATGAGATCGAGGCGGGCAAGGCCTCACTCCCTTTCTCAGAGGGGCTGGCCGTTTGCCCTTAGCCAAGCTTCTACTTCGGCCAGGTCGTAAACGACTTTCCCCCGGGCCCCTCCGAGTTTGAAGTAGTTTGGACCTCTGCTCTGCAGCCGCATTTCTTGAAGAGTGGAATGAGGAAGCCCCATAAGCTGGGCCACTTCGATAGACGTTAGGAACGTTGAGTACGCCTTGGACACACAATCCCCCGCACCAGCCTGAACTAAAAAGGTCCCTTTTTGTGCAACTTGATTGCGCGGTGTCTGCTGTCCGATAACGTGAGTTCACGTGCCGCCGCCAAGACGCTCGACCGCTGTGAGGTGGCACACGAACGAAAAGGGACCCTTTTGATACTCACTACACCTGCCTTGGGTGCTTTCACGCGTTTGGTACCCGGCGCTTGGTGATGGAATGATGATCGGATACGCCCGGGTCTCTACTGATGAGCAAAATCCAGATCTACAGTTTGACGCACTGGCGCGCGCAGGGTGCGGTCGCGTGTTTACGGACTATGCTTCCGGAGCCAGGGCAAACAGGCCGGCGCTCGATGATGCGCTTGCGGTCTTGCGGAAGGGCGACACTCTGGTCACATGGAAACTCGACCGCCTCGGGCGAAGCTTATCCCACTTAATTAGCCTGATTGCGAAGCTTGAGAAGCGGGGCATCGCATTTCGGAGTTTGTCCGAGGCTATAGATACAGGGACTGCGGGCGGCCGTCTCCTGTTCCATGTTATGGGCGCACTGGCCGAGTTCGAACGCGCGCTTATTAGCGAGCGAACGCGGGCGGGTATGGCCGCAGCGCGCGTCCGTGGCGCCAAACTCGGGCGACCGCGGCGGTTAAGCCTGGAGGAGATCGAAGAGGCGCGCACAGCTCTGTTGGAGGATGGAGTCAACATGTCCGATCTTGCCCGGCGTATGCAGGTTCCTCGCCCGACGCTGGCAAGGGCTTTGAGGACAAGAGTGACGTAACGGTAGATCGAGCGTCGCGTATAGGGCTCGCGTCTTCGACGGCTCCACGCGGGATCCGTACTTCTTTAGACGACAGGTCGGGGCACGAAGTGCGAGCCAAGCTACGATACCGCCTCTCTCAATCGCCACGCATTTGTGTGTCCTGCGTCCTCTCCAACGACATTGGTAATTCCAAGCTTGTCGAAGAACACGACATTCCGCTTGCGCGCATCGCGCAAGAGCTTTCCGTAAGGCAGGAGCTCTATGTACGCATTGGGGTTCTGCTGATAGCCGAAATACCCTTCGCCATCTGGCGTTTTTTGCAGGCGGCCGATGATGCGCTCTTCCAGCTCGTCTGTAATGTCGCAGACAATGTAGCAATGGAAAGCGGTACCATCATTTATGCCGCGAATGGCTTTGCCGCGGACGTCCTTCAGGCCCTTTGCCGACTTCAGCGTCTTAACGTAGTGCAGGACCTGTTGAACTGGATCTTTGCCCTTCGAGTAATCCTCGCGCATCGGCCGCTTGAACTCGACGATGACGACGGTGTCGGTGCCTTCCGCTTCGCGCCAAGCGACACAGGTGCTGAAGAAGAAAGCGAGATCTGGCCGCTCGGTGGACGCTACTTCACAGAACTTCCGCACCTCCAGGTCGGAGGAGAAGTAGTGCGAAAATGCCAGCCGGTCGTCGAGCATCCATAGATTGTGGTCGTCAATTTCCAGCGCGTGTGAATCAACTCGCATCGGACAGATGAGTTGATGGATGGCCTCTTCTTTCTTGTACCTTTCGGAATCGGCATCCTCGTACTCGAGAAAGGTCTCGAACAGGTCGAGCACAGCTTTACGCCTCACGACGTACTCGGCAAGTGCACCCTTTTTCTCGTCCCGGATATATTCCTGATACTGAGATATTTTTTCATCCAAGGCCGCTCCGATGGTTCGCTTGGTTGCGATCTCCTTGCCCACATCGGCGAATTTTTTCTGCCGGCGGAACCGATTGCGTGCGAGCTCGACGAAAATGTCCTCTTTCTTGATGCAATTCGGCTGAAGAGCCTCGGTGAAGGAGCTGATCTGCGGCTCGACATACAAAAACTGCGGGTTCTCGGCGATAATTTCGCGGGCAACGTGTGCCTTGTGATCAAGGGAGGCCCTCACGTACTCGGTAAGATATTCGCGGGCGCCGCGTGCCACTGCTTTCTTGATGACATCGAGTTCTTTCCCGTCGAACGCGAAGGCCGAGCGCTCTGCATTAACATGGCGATCGAGATAATCGCCGGATACGCAGCCAAGATACACGTACTCGCCATCAAGTGTTCTGAGCCCGAGTTGTTCATCGAGAGTGTACTCTACGACCGATCGGGTGTTGGCGGAGAGGAACGCGAAATTGTGCCCGCCGCTATGGAAACGCGCAACTTTCTTGCACTTGAGGTTCCAGAGTTCGAGAGTGTGGATCGTGCCGTCATCGTCCACCTGAACCGTCGTGGTTGTTTGGTCGACGATTGCTTCGGCAAACATGCTCTCAACGTTGAGGGTATCTTCTCCGTCGATGAGTGTGATTTTGGGGGCGTTGCCGGTGACGAAGAGGGGCACGAAGTGGGATATGATCCGGTGAGCGATCGTTTCCCCCTTGGCGGGGCAGCGGCGGTCGAAGTCTGAGGTGAAACCCCTGAATGAGATGATAGTGCGCTGCCGTTGCCCGGTGGCGTCGCGAGGAGGCTTGTCGGGCACCTGATCGACTTCAGTCAGTTGGAAACTGAACTCGCGCTGCATCAGCTTTTGTTTGTCGCGGAAGGTGCTGTCGACAGTGATCTGTTTAAAGACTTTCAGCCATGCGAGTCGGCCGACCCCCTTGCCGCCCTTCTTTTCTTTGAAGCGCGAGTCTGGAGTGAGGAAAGAAAGGTAATTGGCGGGCGTGAAGCCCGCGCCGTTGTCCTCGATATCGAAGCCGTGAACAGGATGGTCGTCCTGATCATCGGCTCGCGCAACGGTTACGGTGATGTGCCCCTTTTTTGCGGTGGCTGGTCCGTATTGCTCCGTCACGGAATGGATACTGTTACTGATGGCCTCCATGAGGGGCAGAAGAGCGCCCTTCTCCGAAGGCTTGACGGGTAACCGGTTCACGCGCCCAACGATGTCGCTTCGAAGATCCGCCATGCGCTCATCGACTCCCATCCGAGTGCTGCTCGAAGAACCTCACGATTAGAGTTGGGAGCGGCGCTAGTTCTTTCTGCCAGTTCTCCACCTAATTCACAGGCGTCAGCGCAGAAATACACGATTAGCCCAAGCCACGGCGCCGCCGGGCGTGGTCCAGCATCGCTACTACGCTTTCCATGGGTACGGTCTGAATTGATGATCAGCGCTAGACGCGGCCGTGGTCCGTTAGGTCGGTAATTACCTCGTCGGCAGCGAACCAATTGCTCGCGATGACGTGCGCACGTACTGCAGCGGGGGCAGCAGAATAAGCAACGAGCGCCAAGCTCGAGCGAGCGCGACTGCACGTTACGTAGAAGAGGCGCCGAGTACGGTCGAGCGACGTTTCCTTGCCGCCTTGGGCGTTCTTAACATCCGCAGCAGATTGGGCTTTGGCGCCTAACAGCTTTTCATAGTCGAACAAGAAACCCCTAGACTCCTCGTCGTCCATAAGGACCATAACGCGCTCAAACTCTAGGCCTTTCACCCCCTGGTGAGTGTCAAAGGGTGCTTCATGAGCCACATATGCAGCATAGGGCGCGATTTGGGAGAATGGGCAATCAAGGAAGGCAATGAGTGCCGCAACCTGATCAGTTACCGGATCGGCCGCCTCATCGGATCGGGTTTCTGCAGGCGCAGCCTTAGCAGCTAGGGCGGCCTTCAGGCCATCAGGAACGGCAAATAGGTTGGTCCTGGCGATGTTCGCAGCTATGGCACCACACGAAGGTTCGTTACTGGCCCATAGGCCCATGAGGCTGTCGATTGCGGTCTGGGCTATCCGAAGTTGGTCGATCGGCTTGTCCCGACCTTTCAACGTATCCTTACTCAGCAGCGGAGAGCCTTCGCGTACGATCTTGGTCGCTGCGAACTTGTCACCCTTCTGTTGCGCCGTGACGAGGGGAAGTACGTTGTGGGTGAAGAAGCGGGTCGGAGCAAAACTTCCGTCAAGAAAGGCGGTTCTGTACTCATCTACGGAAGCCAAAGCCTCGAACATCTGCAGGAAGCCCATCCTGCGCGCCGCCATATGATGCTCAAGAGTGAGAATCTTGCACTTTGAGGCATCGGACCAATCCTGATCTCCCGTAAGATTCGCCATATAGACACGGACAAGCTGTTCCATCGCTGGTTTGTCCGGTACCGCAGTTGGGAATACAAAAAACCTTACCCAACCTTCAGGGCGGTCGTCGCGCGGCTCCTGTTTGTGGGCGTCTGCGCCGCCACGGATCTGGTTGATGAGTCGAACAATACGTTTAGGGCAGCGGTGATTTAGTTTTTTCTCAGGTATGCCCCACCCCGCTGGTATCTCAGTCTCGATCCGTTCTTTTCCATCGGGATAGATACGCTGCATGGTATCGCCAATGAGACCTAGGCAAAACCGATTCGCGTGAGCCTTTTGAACCACGAACAAGGCGTCGATGAGCACGCGACTTGTGTCCTGGCTCTCGTCAATCAGGAGAAACGGATACCTCTCGACGAACATGCGCTGCATTAGCGGCTTGGTGAGCAGAAAGCTCGAGAAGATCTTTATTACCTCGCTGTGGTTGAGCGCGTTCCGTTCCCGGTTGTCGCCATTGGGATTGTAGGTGAAGACTTTGAACTCAGGCAGCCGGGCCAGCCGCCGCTGCTTGGACTCGAGTTGGGCTTGGCGAGCGGCGGATGCCTTCGTACCGGCACGACCCTTGGCCTCCTCGGCGTGAAGCTCAGAGATTTCGCGCTTGAGATTGTCTTTCAACCACACCCGAATGTCCGTGTTCAAGCCCTGTATTTGCATCCACGCAAAGCTATGAATGGTGCGCACAACGAAAAGCGGATCATACTCGGTGCGGCGGGTGATCTCATCGCAGGCAGCATTCGTATAGGTGATGACCGCAACTTGGCGACCGCGCAGGCGGAGAACATCGCGGTAGGCGCTCGCCAAATATTTCAAAGCGTTTACCAGGGTACGCGTCTTGCCTGAACCAGCTCCGGCAAAGAGGAAAAAGCTGGTTGGGTTCTCCAAGTTCAAAAATCGAACCAGCTCATCCTCTACATGATCATCAACTTTGACGTTCAGCGGCGCGTTTTCAGGAGTCTTCACGCTGCCACCTCCTCAGCAAGACCGAGTTCGACCTGGCGCTGTTCGAGCTGCCCGGCCAGCCAAAGTAAGCCAGCTGCAATGTAGGTGGGCGGGTTTAGGGAACGCGGGTTCTCAAGTTCGAGCAGATCAAGCGCAAACTCAGCCTTGCCTCCGCCTGCCAGCGCAGCTTTGAGCGCGGCACCCAACGCATTCAGATCTGCGCTATCGGTAATAGCGCTTCGGAATTTCGCAATGAGACCCGTTCCAGGCAGCGTCTCGAAGAGCACGAGATTTGCCATAACGACCGCGTCCTCGAGCGTGTAGGTAAGCGCCTCAGAGGTTTGGCCTTTGAACGTTGCTTGGTGGGGTGACTGGTACGCCACGCGCACGGAAAAACCCTCGTCTACATAGCTTTTGACCTTCTCCGCCTCGGGTTTGTCTAGCAGAGGGTCCAGCTCATTGATGATCGGCCACCATGTTCGCAACGTGGCGTTCCGGGTGGTGCAGTCAGTCCCGCGGACCGGGGGCGCACTGGCACCGGCAGCGTTGCACGAATCGAGGTCAGTAATGACGAGTGTAGTGAGCCCGATCTTTTCAATGAGGCTCCTCAGCTTGTGGGCGTGACTGCCTCCGATTTCAAGCCAAGTGATGTAGCTCTCCGAGAGCTTCGCAAATTCTGGGTGAGAGTTCACGAAATGGGGCACGAGAATGCGCTCAGCTGGCCCTTCGATAAGGACGGCCGCATCTGCAAAGAAGAGATCGCAGTGGGTGACACGCAGATATCTGGTCACAAACCGTTTGGTATCTGCGTCTGCGCCAAATGCACTCTCGAGATTGACCACGCACGACGTAGGTATCGCGTCTGCGTCACCTGGTAAGCGACGGAAATAACGGAGTGCGTCGAACTCGCACTCGTGAGCGATATGGCTGGAGTGCGTGCTTACCACCATCTGCGTGACAAAGTTGGGGCTGTCGCCAAGATCGGGGTGATTGCGTAGGATCTTGTGGGCTTGTCGTATGAAGACCTGCTGGACCTGGGTATGCAAATGCACTTCGGGCTCTTCAATCAACACCAAGTGCAGTGGGGGAATGATCGTGTCGTCCGAAGCCTTGTGTTTGGCCTTGCCAACCCGCATCCAGCTGTCGCGAAACGCCATGAGGCGGAACACCATAGAGATGAGATTTTGGTACCCGAGCCCGTTCGAATCCTCCGGCAGGTAGAGATCCGTGCTGGCACCGCCATTTTGGATCGGTATCACAAATTGCACCGCAGCCTCGTGGTTGAGCCCCTCAACCGGCCTGAGACGCGTAGATATGTTCAACTTTGGGTCTGTGACGCCAGGGTAGCCAAGCTTGTGCATCTCTTTGAGGGGACTCTTGAACCCGTCACTTAGACGCAAGTTGAAGGCCTTCTGTGCCTCCTCGATAGCCTTGAGCGCAAGGAGGTCTTGTGCATCTGGGTTTTCATATGGATCGAGGTGGCGGGCGTAGTATTGACGAAGCTGGGCCGATAGCTTTCGCGAGTCACTGACGGTGAGTAATTCGCCATCGTCATTTTCTTCCCCAGCGGCCCCAAATCCTCGCTGGGCACTAATCTCGTCAATGCGAATGAGCCCCTGAAATGGGTCGCCATCAACGGGGTCGCTGTCATTGAGGGCCTGTGGTCTAGCCTTTCCATGCTCAGGATCAACGCAGGCAGCAGGATCGAGGACATAAGCCTCAACCTTGAAAAACGACGTCAAGCGGCGCTGTAGGAATTCGACAAGATTCTGTGGCCAAATCGCCAGCTGGAAATCCGCTGCATCTCGACCTTGCTCGGCTGCTAAGGCAGCGCCGGCTGTTTGCAACGCTAGCGCTTGAGCACGCGCAGTCACGTACTCTTGTTGAAGTTGAGCCGCATCTTTCGGCTCCAATCGCATTCGCACGCCAAGGCGGCCTCCATCCCAGTCAAGGGTAGGAAGAATTTTCTGGACGTAGTGGACTTCGTTTTCAGCAACGTGGAGCCACACATCCAGGAACGGCAACACAGGGTCCCATCCTGGTACTGGAAGGTCCTGATTTGCTGTGTGCGCAGCTTCCCACGCGGCACCCATTGCGTTGATCGTCGGCCAATGGGCAAGCGTGAAATCGTTGAAGCAAAAGCTGGATCGTTCGCGATCGACAAGGAAATATCGCAGCGCCGTTATTGCTGTTGTTTTTCCGCTGTTGTTGGCGCCGACGAACACGGTTTTTCCCGCCGACAGACCCACTCGCGTTGAAAGCAGCTTCCGAAAATTTGCTATCTCTACGAATTCAATGCGCACGGTATCGCCCTCGTCTGATGATGGAGAGTTTATACCACAACGGAGCAAATCTGTCCCGGGCCGCACTGGGGAAGACACGGGCGAACGCGACTGATTACGTCTATAGATATCGGGCCGCCGGATTGCCCGTGCGTCCCCACTGGATCTCATCTGCTGCGAACGTATTGATGATCAGCTCCAGCGCGCCGGACGAGTTTGCTTGGCGAATGTCAGGTCAATCAGATTTTCTTGTGAGTACTTTGCGGTAGCGGCCCAAATCCCTTTGGATTGCGTCCCGCTGCAACGGCGACAGTCGCTTGGTCTTGAGCAGATCCTCGCCATCGGTAATCGCCTTGGCCCACAGCGGTCGGTGACGGCTCGTGATACAGGAGTTGGGACAACGATCTGGACTACACTGGGCCATCGAGGGCGTCGCTGCTTCTGTCTTGCCATTGAGACATAACGCCGTCGCTGGATCGAAAAAGCAGTCATTCATGACGCCGACGAACAGCGTTTTCGCTATGTGTGCTAGCATCGAGCGGACGCGTGTGGGATCGGCAATATGGCCGGGTAGCGGATCGAGCTTGTCGGCGGTGTGCTGCAATTCCCTCGAGATGCGCGCCGCGGCCGGACCCATCAGCACTTCGCCGCTACGGTGACGGTCGAAATAGGATAGTACGTCGTCGAGCTGTCCGAGACCACGCTCGCGCTCCACCTCGTCGCGGAAGCCGGAGGGGCTCGACCCAGCGTAGCCTTCATAGGCGGCGATGCTGGCATGCTTGTATTGGATCATGCCGGCGACGGTACCGAACGGTCGATTGGCAATGTGCCAAGCGACAGTACGCCGGAATTGTCGTGTGGTGATATGCCAGGGCTTGCCGTCTCGGCCGGGCGGAATGGCAGGCGCGGAGGGCGTGCTCAACTGCGCGTTCAGGTGGTCTCGGAACATGTTGAGACGGCGTACGATCTCGGCCCCGATGTGGTCCTTTGTGCCTCGCCTCTCGTGGAGGACGCGCCAAAGCGTATTGCCGCCGCGGCGCTCTCGAACGCGCTCAGTGAGTTGTTCGAGAACGTGGATCGCCTTGGCCACTGGTTCGATCGTCGTCCAAGTCTCGGGCTGGCCGCGGCTATCGCGGCGCTTGTAGATTTTGCTTTTCACTTGGTAGCGTTCGATGATGCCGTCTTCGCTCCGTTGGACCCGAACGCAGCCCGAGCGCATGGCCTGCACCTCGGCATCGCGCATGCCGCTGAGATAGGCGCAGACTATGTAGCAGGCGGCCTGCAGCATCTTCTCTTCAGCAAGCACTGTGGTTGAATCAAAGCGTGGCCGCCAAGAAAGCCCCGTGTCCGGGTCGTGCGAAATGGGCGTATCCATACCGCCGGCCTCGACACCGAGTTCGGCAACGGCCTCTATGATTTGCTGCTTCGTCGCTTGGCGAAAATGCGCACAGTCGACAAGATTGTTCTGATCGATCCCGATGTGCTGATAGATAAGAGTATAATTGACTGGCGGAGTCGTTGTTTTAGTCGCGGGATCGGTGCGGATGGAACCGTTAGGGGTAGTTGTCCAGATCGGCATGCTACGGCCGTTGGCCCGAAGGTGGCCGATGTAGGCGATCAATCGCTTGCGCCAGCGCTGTCGGCGTACTGCCGCAGAGGATCCCTCGTCCTTCGAGAATAGCTGCTTCTGCCGCTCGTTCAGAGCCTCGAGCTCGCCACGAGCGGCAAGGATGTCGGCAGAGAAGATGGTGATGTATTTAAGCGACCACTTGAGTAGTGGAGAGATAATCTCCTCCGGCAGGCGCGGCGTCTTATTCTCGCCAGGAATACTCTTTGCGCCTGTGAGCGTATAGATCGAGCGGCCGTTCCATGGCAGCAGCTTGAGCCCGCCGGAGGGCATGTACTCGCGAAAGTGATGGAGATCATAAACGACCTGCAAAAGGGGAGCGCTCGACCGGCGTTCCCGACCTTGGGTGATTAGGTGAGCCAGATAGGTATCAAGAAGGCCTTGATTGACGCCTGCGAGTTTGCACGAGCCTGTGATGTCAGCAACAAATTCGAGAAAGGGCCGAGCGTTGTTGAATGTCCGACGGATACTGACCGGCGGCAGCCGCATCTGAAAGCCTGGAACATCGAAGTTAAGCCGAGCATAGAGAAATTCCCTAAGCGTCTGCTCGACGGCAGCATCCTCGATGTCGTCGAAGTGTACTGTGAACTTATGGGAGCTCGCGTTCTCGCGAAACACGGCCGGCGACAAATCCCACGTGCCGTCTTCGAAGCGGGGCAACGCTGATCGCCTGTAGCCGCTCCGCAGCGGCGCACTCCGCAAGACCGGCTTACCATCGAGCGGATGCCGGAACGCTGCTGAGATAGGCGTGGAGACTTGCGTCATGTGTGTGCTTCCATGGGCAGATAAGGCTGATGCTCTAGCCGCCTTGCTTTCTCACGCGCATCGGCGACGACCGCCTCGGAGAAGGCTGGGAGCACCTGCTCGGTGATGCGCGACCAGGCGCGACCGAACTTCGGCCACCAATCGGCATCGGCAGTGTCGGCGCGGCGCGCGACGATGAAATCCAGGAATGCGATGATGGCCGGAAGCTTTCGCGCCGTAATGACGGCGTTGTGGCACTCGAGGCACCCCCAGAACGGTTCGGGACACGGTTCGCCTTCCGCGGCGAACGGGCTCTTGTGGAAGCCGACACAACTGGCAAGCCAGACATCTTGCTTCCCGTTCAGCACGCCGCGCGCTTCGGTGATGGACAAAGGCAGCTGGAGCGAGGCCGGGTCCTTCCGGGCGGCAGCTTCGTTTTCGGGCGTCAACAGGACAGGCTCGAGTGCCGAAGTCAGCGCGTCGCTCAAGCCGTCGGCAACCGCTCGCTCGTGCAGATGGCGCAGCGATGGCAGATCAGCATAGTGGCGCGCGGCGATCTCGGGGGTGTGACCGACGGCGAAACGGCCGAGATCACCCTGGGTCTTGGTGTACCAGAGCGACTTGTGGGTTTTGCGAAGATGAGTGAGAAGCAGGTGCAATGGTTTCCCATCGTCGTCGATGATGCCATGTCTTGCGACCCAGTTGTGCTTGAGCTTCCGGAAACTGCCGGGGAAATCACCGAGGAGACGGCCAAGATTGAAGTAGACCCACAGATTCTCACTCGGCTTGTGCTTCCGCGCAGCCGCGGTGAGTTCGATAATCATTCGAATGATCCCGCCCGCGGTCGACGAGGCACCGTCGCGGACACGCAACCGCTTCCACTCTGATCCACGCGCGCGCCGCTTGCAGTATTCGATTTCGACCGTCCCTGCCGCCGGATTGCGCAGACAGTCGACACGCAGGGCCTTGATGCACTCGGGCTCCAGTCCCGTTTCCAGGCTCAGTAGGACGAAAAATGGGATGAGATCATCGACGAGTAGATAGTGCCGGGCGTGAAGATTTCGACTTGGCCGGCCTACTTCCATGCCAAGCCGCCACGAACGGACGCGGAAATTTTTGACCTTCGAATAATCGAAGTGCACTGTGCCCTCTGTCTCAATCACAGCGTTGATCGTCTCTAAGCACTCGCGCAAAATGCTGTCTGAGTGCTCGATGGGGGGAGGCGACTTAATCCGTTGCGCAATGGCCAGGACGTCGGCGCGTGCGGCATCGCGAAGCTGTTTGGCAACGTACCTGCTATAGGCATCGCGCGGCGTCGAGCGAGCCAAGGGGCGTGCGCTCGTGTAGCGCAGACGTTGCTGCAGTTTCTCATCGACGACTCCAGGCAGACCTGCGTCCACTGAGCGCAGAACGCTGATCACGTGAGCGAGAACGCAATGGCGAGCTTTGGTGCCTTGCGCTTCGAGCCAGCTCTCGAAGCCGTCGATGTGCTCGGCGCGCAGGTGCTCTGGGCCCTCGACTTTGGCTTCCTCGTCGAGAAATCTGAAGAAGCGCTTCAGCGCCTGGGCGCGACTAGCGACGGTCTTGCGCACTACCGTCGGTGCCAACTCCCTTAGCGCCGCACCGAACGCTAGTGCCAACCTGCGTTGCCTGACCTCAACGAGGTCGACGAAGGCGGCACCACCGTGTGCCGTATCGACGGTGAACCGGAGACCTGTAATGGAAGGCGTTCGCTTTTCAGATGGTTTAGCGCCCGCAGACATGAACGAGACACGCCGACCACGACGTGGGCGATCCTTCTTCCCACTCATGCTGCGACTCTCACGACTGATGGCGACGTGATCCCGGAAAGTAACTCCTCGACGGCGGTATCGACTGTGTCCTGGCACCCCGCGAGATGGTCAAGGTAGAGGTAGGTGGTGGCTACACTTGAATGACCGAGCAGTCTCTGAACCTGCTGCAGGGGGTCGCCCAGCAGCCGACGGTAAGCGACACCCGATAGTTCGTTGTCGTTCGAGGTATCGCCGAACCGCTGCCGAATGAGCAAGGCAAGCATGTGTACGGCGAAGCTATGACGTAGCTGGTGCGGACTAACTTCGAAGGCGAGGTCCGCGTCCTGGCAACGCCGCGAAGCGCGAGCAAATATTGCCTCCCAGCTGTTGGGCGCGATCGGTATGCCTATCTCGCTGAGCCATAGTGCGGCGGGCTCAATGGGTTTGCCGCTGTGCTCGCAGAGCACGAGCCGCCGCCGTTCTTCGGGGGTCACAGTCTCCAGTCGCAGCGGTTTACGATTCCCATTTCTCGACATAACTTCGATCGTGCCGTCGTTGATGTAGGCCATGATTGGGCCGCGCATGCGTTGCGAGCCGTCACGTGCCTGGAACTTCGCTACGCCGTTCGCCCGCTCAACCTCTAGGTAGCTGCGAAGCCGTGAGAGCAACGAAGCCGGAATGCGGATGGTGCGGCCCTTGTCACCCTTAGTGAGTGCAGCAGGAAGACGGACCGCGACCTGCTTATCGCCGTTGGCTGTCGTTTTGATCGCCTCCTCGACCTCGCACGCAAGGAATGACGAGGCTTCCTCGAGCCGCAGCCCAGTCGAAATGAGCAGATCGGCAAACAATGCGTTGCGGCTGCCATTGCGATCGCGCGCGCCATGCCGCTCCCCACCATCAACCGCCAACCCGCGCAGCCCGACATCACGGAACCGGCGGTAATCTTCGATAGTGATGAATTTTACGTCGGATCGTCTCGCGGCACGTTCGTATGCTTGGTTGCGGGCAATAGTGATCGTACGGCCTTGGCCGGGCTGTATCCGGCGCCACACATCGCGATATGTGAATGGGCTTTGTGCAATTACGCTTTCTTCGACCGCCCACCGGTAGAGTTTGTCGAGGGCCGCAACTGCACGATTCCACGAAGAGGCCGAAATACGGTTTGCAGCGTCGTCTTGGCGACGGGCACGATGATAGCTATCAACGTCGGCACGCGTGGCTTGCCAAACGGTCTTGCTTCGAGCCTCATCGAGAAACCGAACCCATACAAGCAGATCGTAAGCGTAGCTGCGCACGCTGTGGTGGGAGCGCACTCCGTTGAGCGGCAGATCCGCCAAGAAGCGATCGAGGTTGGCGTCGTAGGTGTCGCCGTCCCGGCGAATACTTGGGGCTTGCCCTTGGCGGCTCCAGCCCGACGCCACACCCTCCACGGCCGGTAAGGCACGGTGTTCCAGCAAAGTAATCATGGACGAGATCCACTCTCGACGCATGCACTTGGGAAATTGCCCCTTCGCATTGGAAGAAGACTCCCGCGCGCGGGAGGTCTTCTTCCAATGCGGCAACTACGACAACTGGATCAAACTAACAGCGCGAGTCTATATTCATTGTCCAGATAATCCTTTGCCAGACTGTCCAGATAAGACATCGGGATCATCGATGGCATAGGTGGCCAGCTTGTGGTCGGGTGAAAAGAACTGCCAGACGGTTGTTTTCTTGAAAATGAGGTCCGGATCCTTCGCCAGAGCAGCCGCCGCCGTTAGCGTTATCAGACCAAGGCAGAGGGCAAGGGCGCGCATTCCGATATTCTCCCGATTGACGCCGGTGGATCGACGATTGCAGATGGCGATAGCGGCGGCAGGCTGCAATGCTCCGCAGGCATCATCGGCGACCTGCCACGCCTGCGGCCAGTTAACCGCAGACGATTTTTTAGCAATTTTGGAGAACGCAATTGGCACGGCAACCGATCAGCGTCGCGGCGAAAGTTTTTGCGGTAGTCTGCGGGCTAGGGCCGCCTCATCGGTGGCCTGGTCGGCTTGGTGCTGTTGGGAGCTTCCGGTGGTCGACCAATTTTTACGACGGCTCGCGAACCGTCACGGACGTGCTGAACACCGGTTTTGGATGGCTGCAGATTTCATACTTTATCGGGGCGGTTCCAGCGGCGATCTGTGGGTTGGCGCTGGCGGCTTGGGTCGCGTGGGGGCGGCCGATCACGGTGTCGGCCTGCGTGGCGGCGTCGCTGATCTATCCTGCGGTACTGGCAATGACGGCTTTTTTTGCAAGGGATTCGATGGGAAGGAGCGTGGTGTTCTTCCATGCTGTCATCGTCGCCGGCTTTTCGCTTGCGGCCGTGCTCGGGTGCTATCTGTTGCTGCGCGCCTTCGGTCTCGTACGCATCACCAATGCCGCAGGTGGGTGACGGCGCGCCCTGATGTGCTAAAAGCCCGGGATGACCACACCCCGCAAAGCGCGCAAATCGAAGCAAAATCAAGAGGCTCCCGGATCTCGTCCGTTCTGGGAGGTGAAGAATCTTGATGAGATGTCGCGCGGGGAATGGGAGATGCTGTGCGACCGCTGCGGGCTGTGCTGCCTGCTGAAGGTCGAGGACGAAGACACCGGCGACATTTATCTCACTCGTCTGGCCTGCAAGCTGCTGGATACGCACAGCTGCTCCTGCAAGGACTATGAGAATCGCAAGAAGAAGGTGCCAGACTGCATCCGCATCACGCCGGACATGATCGATGCGCTGCCGTGGTTGCCATACTCGTGCGCCTACCGCGCGCTGTCTGAAGGCCGCCCGCTGGAATGGTGGCACCCGCTGCTTTCCGGCGATCCGGAAACGGTTCACAGCGCAGGCATATCGGGGCAGGGCTGGATCCGCAGCGAGAAGGGCGTGAAGGCGGCCGACATCGCCCGCTACATACATTGGCCAGGCCACTTGAATCTTGTCTCGCACCGGCGACTCCTCTCCGGGGAGCCGGCCGCCGGTGAGAAAGAACCGAAGAAGCGTGATCGTGTGCCGGCTTCTGTGCTATGGCGCCCGCATGGGTGGCGCTTCCGCCGCCGATCAGCCGTTCCCTCATCAACGAGACGAAATTAAAAAAATGGCGCCACCGCTTCTGCAGCTCAGCGACATCGCGCTCACCTTCGGCGGTCATCCGCTGCTGGATGGTGTGGAGCTTTCCGTTTCGGCCGGAGAGCGCGTGTGCCTTGTCGGGCGTAACGGCTCCGGCAAATCCACGTTGCTGAAGATCATCGCTGGTCTGGTTGAGCCGGACCATGGCGAGCGTTTCATCCAGCCCGGCGCGGTCATCCGCTATCTGCCGCAGGAGCCCGATTTCGCCGGCCATGCGACGACGCTCTCCTATGTCGAGGCGGGACTGACGGCGAACGATGATGTCCATCAGGCGCGCTATTTGCTGCAACAGCTGGGCATGACCGGAGATGAAGACCCGGCAAATCTTTCCGGCGGCGAAGCGCGCCGTGTAGCGTTGGCGCGGGTGCTGGCGCCGCAGCCCGATATCCTGCTGCTGGACGAGCCCACCAACCATCTCGACATGCCAACCATCGAATGGCTGGAGGGCACGCTCGCCAGCCAGCGCGGTGCGCTGGTTATCATCAGCCATGACCGACGGTTTCTTGAATCGCTTTCGCGTGCAACGCTGTGGCTGGATCGCGGTCAGGCACGCCGGGTTGAGGTTGGCTTCAAGGATTTCGAAGCCTGGCGCGATCAGCAGCTCGCTGAAGAAGAGGTTCAGCAACATAAGCTCGACCGCAAGATCGTGCGAGAGGAGCACTGGGTTCGCTACGGCGTAACCGGGCGCCGTAAACGCAACGTGCGCCGGATGGCTGAGTTGGCGGATTTGCGCCAGCAGCGGCGAGACCATCGCCGCGCTACGGGCAAGGCGGTTATCGATGCGGCGCAGGCGGATAAATCGGGCGCGCTCGTATTCGAAGCCAAGAATATCAGCAAACGCTATGGCGAACGCTCGATCATTGAAGGCTTTTCAACTCGCATCATGCGCGGCGATCGCATTGGCATCGTTGGGCCCAACGGCTCCGGCAAGACGACGATGGTCAGCATGTTGATTGGCGAACTGGCGCCGGACAGCGGTGAAGTGCGCATGGGCGCCGGCATCGAGATGGCGTCGCTTGAGCAGGATCGTGACAGCCTCGATCCGAACTGGACGCTGGCCGAAGCGTTGACGCGCGGGCGTGGCGATCAGGTGTCAGTCGGCGGCAAGACGAAGCACGTCGTCAGCTACATGAAAGATTTTCTGTTCCAGCCGGAGCAGGCGCGCACGCCGTTGCGCGTGCTGTCCGGTGGCGAACGCGGACGTATCATGCTGGCGCGCGCGCTGGCCAAGCCTTCAAACCTGCTGGTTCTCGACGAACCGACCAACGATCTCGATCTCGAAACACTCGATGTGTTGGAGGAGATGTTGGCGGATTATTCCGGCACCGTCGTTCTCATCAGCCATGATCGCGATTTTCTCGATCGCGTCGTGCATTCGGTGATCGTGCCGGAAGGCAACGGCCAGTGGAGCGAGTACGAGGGCGGTTATTCCGACATGCTCGGACAGCGCGGCAGCGATCTTTCCGGTCGGGCGACGGCTAAGTCAAAGACAGCGAAAAGTGCAGGCGCGTCGGATGCAGCGGCGGAGAAAGCTGCCAAGCAGGCCGCGTTCGCTCCGGCGTCGAAACGCAAGCTGAGCTTCAAGGAAAAGCACGCGCTGGAAACGCTGCCGAAACGGATGGCAGTGCTGCAGGAAGAGGCCAAGCAGCTCGGTATGACGCTGGCTGATCCAAAACTTTATACGCGCGATCCGAATGCGTTCGCGGACAAGTCCGCCCGCCTCGCTGCGGTTGAAGCAGAGCTTGCCAGCGCTGAAGACCAGTGGCTGGAGCTGGAAATGCTGCGCGAGGAAATTGAAGGCGATTGACGGGGTTAAGCTGGCGGGTCGAGCGGCCTAGTCAGGTAGCCTGTCGCTAATGTCTCCACCCAGCATCCCTCCGTCAACGCCGTTCATGTTATATGTTGCGACGTCGCAATCGCATTGCTGCGCTGTTGCAACCAATCCAGTGCGCCTTGGGCTGCCCATGCGCCGGTGGCGAAGCACGCTTGCAGCAGATAGCCGCCCGTTGGCGCCTCCCAGTCCAGCATCTCACCGGCAACGAATACGCCCGGCTTGCGCTTCAGCATCAGGCACTGGTCGACCTCGCTCCACTTCACGCCACCCGCACTTGAAATGGCGGTTGCAAGCGGAGCCACACCGGTAAGCCGCAGCGGCAGTTGCTTGATGAGTTCAGCCAGCGCTTGCGCATCGAGCTCAGACAGCGGCCGGGATGCGCATTCATGCAGCAGAGAAATTTCAACCGGTGAAAGCGTTGCCACCTTGCGCAGAAATGTCGCCAGCGATTGCTTTCCGCGCGGCCTGGCGAGGCGTGCAGTCAGATCATCCAGAGCAATGTCCGGCCTGAGGTCGAGGTAAATCAGTGCCGAGCCCTTCGCCAGAATGTAATGGCGGATGTCAGCAGAGAGCGCATAGATCGCGCCGCCTTCAATGCCTCGCGCGGTTATCAGCGCTTCGCCGCGTATAGTTTCGGCATTGAACGTTACCGCGATGCGTTTCAGCGGCTTGCCTTCGCAGCGGGCTTTGAAAACATCCGACCATTCCGCCAGAAATCCGCAGTTCGCCGGCAATAGCGGCGCCACTTCCGTTCCCGTGTTTTCGAGCGGTGCAACCCAGTCCCCGGTTGAGCCAAGACGCGGCCAGCTCGCCCCGCCAAGCGCCAATATGGTGGCGTCAGCCTTGATGGCTTGTTGGCCGTCCGGCCCTTCAAACAGCAAGGCGCCGTCATCAGTCCAGCCACACCAGCTGTGCCGCATGTGGAAGGAGACGCCGGTCGCTGTCAGGCGCGCGATCCATGCCCGCAACAGCGGTGAAGCCTTCATTGCCTGCGGGAAAACGCGGCCGCTGGAGCCGACAAATGTTTGTTGGCCAAGCTCCTCGCACCAGAGCCGCACCGCGTCCGGCGGTAAAGCTTCGATCATCGGTCGGAGCTGTTTCTCGCTGGCGCTGTAGCGGGTCAGGAAACGGGGCAGGTCTTCACTGTGCGTTAGGTTCAAGCCCCCGCGACCGGCCATCAGAAACTTCCGTGCCAGCGAAGGCATACGGTCATAAACAGCGACACTGGTTCCGGCCTTGGCCAGCACTTCGGCTGCCATCAATCCAGCCGGGCCGCCACCGATGACGATTGCAGTGCCGATGCTACCTGTCTGCACGATGTTTCCTAAAACGGTTGGGGTGTTTCGACCACACCTAACCTAATAGCTATGTCTTTGGAATGCTGAAGGGAAAATCCACTCACGCCTAAGTCGCCATGGAACGGCATGGCATTTGTGCCGTGTTAGGCGCGGAACGACTTTCTCTTTGGTTTTGGAAATGCTTCCTCTGCGCCGGTCACGGCTTCCCTAGGCGGCGGCAGCGCCGCGCGATAAGTTGGAATGAAGGTATCAGATCCGGCTTGATGCCCGGTGGCTCCTGCGAAGCCATAATTTCACTTGGCACGGATCACCACGCTCGGGGCCCCACGGTATGAAGATTCTACTTGTCGACGATCATATCGTGGTGCGAGAGGGCGTTCGCAGGTTGCTTGCCGACCTCGGCGAGATGGAATTGCACGAGGCTTCGTCCGGAGAAGAGGCGCTGGCGTCGTTTCGCGCGTTGGCACCTGACCTGATCGTCCTGGATCTGAATCTTGCAGGCATCGGTGGCCTTGAACTTCTGCGTCGCCTCATGGCCGAGGACGACAGGGCGCGGGTTGTGGTGTTTTCCATGCACGCCGAGCCGTTGTACGCGGCACGGGCATTGCGTCTCGGGGCACGGGGTTACGTCAGTAAAAGTGCGGGAGCTGATGAGCTTATCACTGCGGTGACGCGGGTTGGCGAAGGCGGTCGCTATGTTGAGCGTGAAATTGCGAGCGCGCTGGCTTTTACGCAGCTTTCTGCGGAAGATCCTCTGCAGCAATTGACCATGCGCGAGATTGAAATTCTGCGGCTTCTGGGTGAGGGCAACAGTCTTGCAGAGATCGCGCAGACCATTGGAATTGCCTACAAAACCGTAGCTAACACCTGTTCCATTATTAAGAATAAGCTCGGGGTTGGCCGTACCGCGGATCTCATCCGTGTATCTATGGAAATGAAATAGTCGAGCTCCCACATCCGTTGGATGGGTTGGTTTTGCTCGGCGGTTCGCGCGCTGCGCGACTGATGCGATGTGCGTCAGTGCCGCTGCGGCTTTTTCCCCAAACACGCACTTCTGTGCTTGCAATTCGTCAGCATGCACCATAATCGTTTCGCAAAAATCAGAAAAATGGATCGGCACGCTCGCAATGCCCCGCGTTATTATTTTTCAGCATTCGCCTAGCTGCAGCGCGGGGACAATCGCCGGTCATCTGAAGGCCGACGGCGCTGAGCCCACCATCATAAAATTTTATGCAGGCGATCAGATTCCTGATCTCGATCAATTCAACATCATGATCGTCCTCGGCGGCACGATGGATGTCTGGGAAGAAGACGCTTACCCCTGGTTGCGCGAAGAAAAGGCAGCCATCCGCCATTGGGTGAAAAATCTGGATCGCCCGTATTTCGGTGTCTGCCTGGGGCATCAACTGCTTGCGGATAGTTTGGGCGGAGAGGTTGGCCCCGCGTCCGCATGCGAGTTTGATCTGGCGGAAATATCGTTGTCCGATGAGGGTATGTGCCATCGCCTGTTTGAAGGCGTGGAGCCGGTGTTTCGCGGTGTTCAATGGCATTGCGCCGAGGTGAAGCGCTTGCCCGTTGGTGCGACCTGTCTTGCTTCCAGTCCGCAATGCCGCGTGGCGGCTATGAGCTATGGATCGGCAGCCTTCGGGCTGCAGTATCACATCGAAGCGAGTGAGCAGTCGATCCATGAATGGGCAGATCCGGACGCAAGCAGAGCTGCGCTGGCGCGGCAATATCCGGCCAATTACGCAGTTGGCGTACAGCGACGCGTTTCAGAGTCCTTTGCCGATATTCTGGAAAACTCGCGGCGCGTCTACGATAACTTCATGCATGTCGCCATCGAGCAGATGCAGGATTAAGCCGCGCGCCAGCCGTACAGCCAATCGTATTGCCGCATCAAATGCTGAGGGCGCGAGATGCGCAGCACGGCATTGCGTGCCAACGCTGCGGCGCCGCCGAGATGATAGATGCGGCCATTGCGCTGTGACGCGGCAACGACGCGGGCTACGCGCGCGCGACGGCTGCTGGCATAGTCCGCCAACAGCTTGCCAGTTGGCCCCTGCCTTGATCCGAGCGTTGCGGCGAGAACTGCCGCGTCTTCCAGCGCCATAACGCCGCCCTGAGCAAAAAACGGCAGCATCGGATGGGCGGCGTCTCCGGCCAGCGCGATGTTGCCGATCGAGAGTTGAGCCGGCACGGGCAGTGTGCGCAGCGTCCAGCGCTTCCAGTCGTGTACGGGCTTGATGAGTTCGCGCAGCATTGAGGCTGAGGTTCTCAGTGCCTGCTTTATTTCTCCGGCTGCAACCGGCTGGTTCCAGCTTTCGCTCAGGTGCGTATCGTTCAGCACGACCACCATGGCCAGTTCGCGGCCTCCGGAAACCGGATAGTGCACGACATGCGCATCCGGCAGCAGCCAGATCGTTACAATTTGACGCCGTAACGGTTCCGGTGCAGCGTCCATGGGAATGACGCTGCGCGCGGCGCTTTTGCCGTATGGAGTCGGCTGCGCGCCGTCAAACAGCGAGGTGCGTACCGTCGAGCCGATGCCATCTGCTGCAATGAGGGTGAAGCCGTTTGCGCTTCTGCCGCCGGTTGTTGCAACACTCACTCCTGTATCGTTGGGAGTGATCGACGCGGCGGTGTCGCCCAGCGTGATGGTGATGCGCGGATCGGCTTGCGCCGCAGTCAGTAGAGCGGTGTGAATGTCGTGGCGGTGCGCGGTCCAATAGGGGGCGCCATGACGTTGCGCGATCCAATCTCCCAGTGGCAGCAGGGCAAGCTGCGCACCGGAGCGCCCATCGCGAACGCTTAGTGCTTCCGGTGTGCCAACCAATGGCTGGAGCCGTTCAGCTACGCCAAGCTGCTGCAGTATGCGCGTTCCGTTGGGGCCGATCTGGATGCCGGCGCCCTCTTCACTGTAGCTGGTGCGCTTTTCCAGGATGTGTGAAGCGATGCCCTGCTGCGCCAGTGCAAGCGCGCTCGCCAGCCCGGCGATGCCACCCCCGAGAATGAGTGCTGGGGCATTCGCAAGGTGGCTGGCGGCTGGGTCGATCATGGCTCGATTGGGCAGGTCGCGGCCGTGTTAGTCGGTGGCGGTGCACGATGCCACCACCACGTGCAGGCCGCGCGTGTCAAGCAGCTTCTTCAACCGGCGAGGTCAGGCAGCCCGGCGGGTCCGTCTCATCGGCGGCCAGACGCGGATCGTACAGATAGAGCGTCGAGCAGTAGGGGCACAGGATCTGCCCGTCGCTGCCCATGTCGAGAAAGACATGCGGATGATCGAACGGCGGCCGCGCGCCCATGCAGTTCAACTCGCGCACGCCGACGAAAATTTTCTCAACGCCATCGTCGTTGGCGAGATGGGGAACGGGGCTCGAAGCCATCGAATTACCCTGCATTATCTGATCCGTATCGGCGGACCATAGCCGCATGGAAAGTCAAATGATAGGGGTACGGCGGTCGCGTTTTAAGCAATGCTCCCGCCCGCAGAAAGGATCCAGCCCCGTGCGCACGTTCAGCTCCGATGGCACCGAGATTGCCTTTCTTGATCAAGGGGAAGGCGAGCCGGTTCTGCTGATTCACGGGTTCGCATCGAACATTGTCACCAACTGGATCGATACTGGTTGGGTCAGGGCGCTGACCGAGGCTGGATACCGCGTCATTGCCTATGACAATCGCGGGCACGGCCGCAGCGAGAAGCTCTATCGGCTGGAAGATTACGGCGCCCCGCTCATGGCGGAGGACGCGTGCAGGCTGCTGGATCACCTGGGCGTCGAGCGCGCCCACGTGCTCGGCTATTCGATGGGCGCGCGCATCTCGGCGTTTCTCGGGCTGGCGCATCCCGATCGCGTGCGCAGCTTGGTGTTCGGCGGACTGGGCATCAACATGGTGCGCGGATTGGCTGGCACCGGGCCGATCGCCCATGCGCTGGAGGCCGCCAGTATTGATGACGTGACCAACCCCACCGCGCGGACGTTCCGTTCGTTCGCCGAGCAAACCGGAAGCGATCTCAATGCGTTGGCCACCTGTATCCGTTCCGCGCGCGCGCCGCTGACGGCGGATGCGGTGGCAATGCTGAGGTGTCCGGTGCTGGTCGTGGTTGGGGACCGCGATGTGATCGGCGGCTCTGCAGACGAATTGGCGGCGCTGATACCGGGTGCCAAGGCCGTAACGCTTGCCAACCGCGATCACATGAAGGCCGTGGGCGATCGCAAATTCAAAGCTGCAGTGCTTGATTTCTTCGCCGCCGTGGATGCGGGCTGACAAACGGGGCGCGGCCGTTGGCAGCAGGCGCGGCGCTCGCGGGGGCCTTAAGAAACACTGCCCCTGAAATACGAGGCCCCGGCCAATCGGCGCTTACATCCCAAAAGACAAACGCGGGGTTGTCAGGGACATAGCAGCCGACCAAAAAGCCGGGGCCAAGACGCAATACACACTCGAACGCAGCACATACGCACAACGAATTGGCCGCCGCCGAGGGTCCGGAAGCTCCAGACAATCCAGTCATATCAAGATAGTGGCGGGCGGTCTTGTGCTTCCATTGCGATCGCGACATTTGCGCTGTGGAAAACTCTGCTGTGTGGTTGTTTTGCGCGACGATATCTGGGTTGCGCCGTTTTTGAGTCGCACTGCCGCCGGATTGGCCTGATCATCTTCGTCCCGGGAAAGATGGCAGGTTTACAGTCCATTAGGGTTACTGCGGTTAGCGTCTCGCATCATGCCATCTGTCCGTATCTGCGTCCTCTTTGGCATTCTTTGCTTCCCGTGGCTGCTCTCCGGCTGCGGTGGCAGTGCCACGCAATCATTCATCGCCAAGGACGAACCATGGCGTTCGTCAGAAGAGCGCGCCTGCCTTGCGGCCGGTGTTGTGCGTGAAAGCCCCTACATCAAGACCAAGCTTTCGCTCGGCGGGCCGAGTGCCTGCGGTGCGGAGCAGCCCTTCGAACTGGCGGCCGTGCGCAATGGCAACGTTACGCTGAAGCCAGTGGCGTATCTGAGATGCCCGATGATCCCGCAGGTGAACCTGTGGGTGCGGGAGGTGATCGAGCCGGCGGCATTGCGCTATTACAACTCGCCGCTGACGGAGCTGCGCATCGCTGGCTCCTATTCCTGCCGCCCGATCAATCACGCGTTCGGAGCGGTGCTTTCCGAGCACGGCCACGCCAACGCGCTGGATGTTTCCGGATTTGTGCTGGCGAACGGCAAGACGGTCTCGGTGAAAAAAGGCTGGCGCGGTGACAAGCGCGATCAGGCTTTTCTGCGCGAGGTGCGCGCTGGTGCGTGCCATCATTTCACGACGGTGCTTAGCCCGAACTACGACCGCAACCATCACGACCATTTCCATGTCGATCTGGCGCGGCGCGGCAAGGATGGCTTGCGCACGGTCTGCAAGTAGCTGGGCTCAGAGCCTTTCAGCGTTTTGTCGAAGCGCGGACCAGCTCTAGATGTTCGTTTTTGTCGTGCTTCTTGTCGGAAAACCGGTTCCCACTTTTCCGAAAGCACTCTAATCGTCGTCCTCATCGCAGGCGACGGGGAACTCAGCGCTCGGGTCCAAGCATACGATGTCCGGCTGCAACCGGCTGGCGCTGGGCGGCGCCGGATGCCGGGCGGCGAGAGCGGTGTGCGCGATAACAAGCGATACGAAGACGATCAGGCATAAGGGGGCGCGGTGCATGTGCGATATCCCGACAGCAAGCCTGGATTATACTGCGCCGCTTGCCCCGCGAAAATACCAGACAGCATAGATTGGAAGCCGTCAGGCTTGCCTCAGGTGCCGTGATCGCGCCGATGCTCTGAGTTTTAGGTGTTCAGTCGCTCACTGCTGATCGCGCTCGGCGAATGATGGGGCGTCGCCATCCTCGGCCTTGGCAGACATCTGCTCGCGCTTGGCGGCGAAATAGTCCTGGGCAGCATCCATATCCATTGCAGCCATCTCGCGCACGGCCCGCTCACGCAACGCGCGCATGGCTTCAACATCCATATCGTCGATGTTGATGTGCTGGGCATACTGCATGGCGATCAGGCCCGGGCCGTCATCGGCGGGAGTATAACGGAATACGTTGAACTCCATCACCTCGCTGCCTTCAGCCCAGGTGAGAAAATCGATGATGGCTTCCTTTTCATTGCTGACGTCGATGGCATAGTTCGCGTCTGGATTTGTTTCCTTCACCACTTTGCCTACGGCTTCAACAGCTGCTGCAGGGTCAGTGCCCATCTGCGGATAGGCATAGAAAGCAAACAGTTTCGACCAGTTCTCGACGGTTTCACCCTTGAGGGTGAATTCAGCCAGAGCATTGCCCATCGAGCCATCGGGCAGCGCTGCCTGATCTTCGAAGTTCAGCGTGTAGTGCTGCCCATCGAATTCCACCGCGAGCGGCTCAGCCGCTTTCGGCTCGGCATAGACCACGCCGCTCAATGACACGGTGGAGACGATCGCAGCTAGGATGATTGGCAGGACGCGCATCGGTGCTTGACCTTGTTATGTAGCGAAAATGACCGGTTAAAAATCACGGATGTCGCGTTCAGAAACGATACGGTCGAAAGGCTCGTCATCGCGGCGCACCCGATAGAGCGGCGAGCCTTCCTCAGCCTGGAGAAGCTGTTCGATCCGATACGAGGCATCGGCGATCATGAGACCGATTTCAAGGCCCGTCAGCTGCACGATGGCCCCGACTTCCAGTTCACGATCCGCCATCGCCTGAACTCCTTAGCTTCCGGCCGAGACAATAAAACCGGCAATAGCGATGTCTAACCTCTGCAGCCTGAAGGATGCGTGTTGCCGTTGTCTAAAAATCGAAGGATCGAAATATTTCAGCGTTCCGTCGGTGTTTGGTGGTTCGTCCATCAAGTGCGTCGATGAAATCGGAGCAATGGAGAAACCGATGCGGCTGCAAATCGTTAGGGCATTAAGGCATCGCGATTAGCCGGTGCGGCCCGTGGATATAAAGCCGAGGTTTCCGTGTTTCCTTCTGCCGTCGATCATTCTGCCGCTCCCGTCACCGAAGAACTTTCCGACCGTCTGCGACTATTGCACAGGCTGAAGTCTAGCCGGCGACTGTCGCAACTGCTGGCGGCGCCGCTGAGCGATGAAGATCAGGTCGTTCAGCCCATGGACGACGCCAGCCCGACGAAGTGGCATCTGGCGCACACGACCTGGTTCTATGAGACATTTCTGCTGAAGCCGCATTGTCCGGGCTATCGCGAATATTCACCGGACTTCGCCTATTGCTTCAACTCGTATTACGAGAGTCACGGCAAGCGTCAGGCTCGCAATCGTCGTGGATTGCTGACGCGGCCGTCGGTGGATGAGGTGCGCGGCTATCGCGCTCATGTCGATGAAGCGCTGGAGCGAATGTTCGTCAGTGGTTTTATCAATGATCGATTGGATGGGCCGGCGGCTATCGTCGAACTTGGAATCAACCACGAGCAACAGCATCAGGAGTTGCTGCTCACGGACGTGCTTTGCCTTTTCGACGCTCAGCCATTGCATCCGGCATATCGTACGCCGGCGCCGTGTCGCGATCAGACCCATCACGGCGATGGCGCAGCTTTCATTGAGTTTCCAGGCGGTATTTTTCCGGTTGGATTTTCCGGTGCAGGCTTCTGTTACGACAATGAAGGGCCGCGTCACGATGCGCTTCTGCAACCCTTCCGCCTTGCTCACCGTTGCGTGACGAACGCTGAATGGCTGGCATTCATGGACGATGGCGGCTATCGCGATCCGCTGCTCTGGCTTGCCGATGGCTGGAGCGCGATCAACGTCAACGGGTGGGACGCGCCGGGATATTGGCGGCAGCGCGATGGCGATTGGCATCAGATGACGCTTGAAGGTCTGGTGCCGGTGAGGCTGGCGGCGCCGGTTGCGCACGTCAGTTATTACGAAGCCAATGCCTTCGCGAACTGGGCGGGCAAGCGGCTGCCGACCGAGTTTGAATGGGAAGTTGCAAGCACCGGTGTCGGCATGGCGGGCAACGATCTCGGCACCGGACACATGCGTCCGCAACCTGCCCCTGTGGGAGCTGAAGGCGAACTCACTCAGATGTTTGGGGACGTGTGGGAGTGGACGTCGAGTGCCTATCTTCCCTATCCGGGCTATCGCGCGGCTCCGGGTGCGCTCGGCGAATACAACGGCAAGTTCATGGTCAGTCAAAACGTTCTGCGCGGCGGTTCTTGCGTGACGCCGCCGGGGCACATTCGGCGGACATACCGGAACTTCTTTTATCCGCACCAGAGATGGCAGTTCACGGGGGTTCGTCTGGCGGAGGATGTTGCATGAGTGAGGCGAACAAGAAATCAGCGGCAAGACGCTCTTCGGATTTCAGTCGAGAGAGGCGGGTGCCGTCGTTACCGGAGCAGAGTTTTTTTGGCGCCTGGTTCACCTCGGATCGCGAGCGCGACAGCATAAGGAACGGCGGTCATAGCGGATCGCGCCCAACCTTTTGCAGTTCCAGTGGCCGTGCTGACCCTGCTGCCGGTTCGGATTTTTCTGAGGCGTTGATTGCCGGACTGTCCGCGCCGCAAAAATCCATTCCGAGCCGATTTTTATATGATGCGGCGGGCAGCGCTCTATTCGAGAAGATAACGACGCTGCCGGAGTATTATCCAACCCGCACCGAGACAGAAATTTTACGGCATCAGGCGGAGGAGATCGCGGCGATCGTTCCGGATGGCGCGGTGCTGGTTGAATTCGGGTCCGGCTCCAGCACCAAGACCGAACTTTTGCTGGAGCGGATGGAGAATTTGCACGCTTACGTTCCGATTGATATCAGCGCGACTGCCTTGCAGGACGCAAAGGCACGCATCGCTGAACGGTTCCCAGCGTTGCGCGTCATGCCGATCGAAGCTGATTTCGCGCAACCGATAGCCATACCGCCGGAATTTTCTACAAGGCCACTGTTTGGCTTTTTTCCTGGCTCGACGATTGGGAACTTGCGTCCCGTCGATGCTGTTGCGCTGCTGGCCAGCATGCGCCGGACATTGGGTCCAGACGCGCACCTGATTATCGGAGCGGACCTGAAGAAGAACGTTCGACGTCTCCTTGCCGCTTATGACGACGCCGATGGTGTGACAGCGGCTTTCAATCTGAATCTGCTGGCGCGTGCCAATCGTGAACTGGACGCCAATTTCAAGCTCGATCAGTTCAAGCATTCGGCCACCTACGATATGCGCAACGGCAGGATCGATATGCATCTCGTCAGTCTGCGGGAGCAATGGGTGGACGTCGGCGGGCGCCGCTTCCATTTCGATGCCGGAGAGCAAATCCATACGGAGCACTCACACAAGTACGAGATAGACGGCTTCCATACGCTTGCCGGTGAGGCAGGCTGGCGGCCTCAGGTGGTGTGGACCGATGCAGAGCACCTGTTCAGCGTCCATGTGCTCGTTGCTGACGCGTGAAAGATAGCCGTCGCCTTGCGAATTGAGCTACAAGCGCGTCATGGCATGGCAAAAGGGCGGCCCCGGCGCGCGGCGCGGATACCACCACGGGAATCTGCGTGAAGCATTGATCGCTGCGGCACTTGAATTGATCTCCAAGAAGGGGCCGGCGGGCTTCACGTTCGCCGATGCCGCGCGTGCGGCCGGGGTTAGTCCCGCAGCTCCCTACCGCCATTATCGCGATCGCGACGCACTTCTGGCTGACATCGCTCGCCGTGGCTTCGATGCGTTTGCCGATGCACTGGCGCAAGCCTGGAATGACGGCAAGCCAACGCCCAGAGCAGCCTTTGAGCGTGTCGGGCGGGCCTATCTGGACTTTGCAGCCAAGGAGCCGGCGCAGTTTTCGGCGATGTTCGAATCCGGTTTGCCCATGGGCGATTATCCGGAAGTGCGAGAGGCGGGTGAGCGCGCATTCGCCGTTCTGCGTCAGGCCTGCGATGCATTGGCTGCAACGTTGCCGCCGGCAAAGCGTCCGCCGTCGCTGATGATGGCGCTGCATATCTGGTCGCTCAGTCACGGCATCGCTGCGCTGTTCAGTCGTGGCGATGCTGCACGTCGTCCGATCCCGATGTCGGCGGAAGATCTGCTTGAAGCAGCGGTGCTGATCTATCTCGATGGTCTGGGCGTCACGTCGGACAAGTAGCGCGTCGCGCGGTGTGCGATTGCGCATTCATCGTGCGTTGTGTGTGATGCGCACGATGAGTTTGCACACAGCATGCAAACGCTTAATGCATCAACGTTGAAACCGATGTATACGTGAGGCGGCATCGCGCGCGAGTAGTGGTGCGCATGTAGTTAGCAAAGACGGGTTTCAAAATGGCAGCGAACGAGAAGACCTCACCGGCAGTTGCGCGTATTGCAGCGAAGGGCATCAAGGCTCCCGGTACTCTCACTCACAACGAGATCAAGAAGCTTGCCGCTTCAGCTCTCACACAGGCAGCGGATGCTCCGAAGAAAGAGCCGGCCAAGAAGAAGGCCGTGCGCAAGGTTGCTTCCAAGCCGATCAAGGCCAAGCCTGTGAAGGCGAAGGCGGTAGCAGCAAAGACGACTGCTGCGGCGAAGAAGGGTGCAGCCAAGAAGGCTGTGAAGAAGCGCGTTCCGGCAAAGAAGCGCTGACGCATTGAGGCGAACGTTGCAACGTTCGTCGTGCGGTACTGATCCGATTATCGAGATCTCATGCATCCGACGGGCGAGATTAGCCCTCACGACGTTTCTCCCGTCGGTCGCATGATGCCGCTAGGTTGATCATTCTAAGTCACGCGCGCTGAGCCACGATCCGGATGGATGTCTTATCCGGCGAGTGAGCTGGGTGTGGTAACTGGCAGATGTCGTGGCCAGTCCATTCTCTGGGCGGTGTGACCATTGACAGTTCTGCTCAGGATCCAGCTTCAGGTTTCCCCGCCGCGCTCTGAGAAGCGCGACGGTGCGCGCTGTGCGGCCTGATCGGCTATCTGCCGCTACATCGCGGCAACCGACTGGCTGAGTGCGCGTCCGTATATGCCGCGCGCATCGCCTTCATTTCGCGAAAAATCTACCTACATCTTAGCTGAGCACCGATCGCTTTTTTGCGTCTGCGCGAAGAGCGGTAGCTCACGAAATGCAGGCCGTTTGCGCTGATGCGTGGCGGCTGGAGAGCCGTGATCACTCGCGATCTTGGCGTGCGGGCGCCGCTCAATCGCCCGCCACGTTAAAGAAAGCTGCTGTGCGATCAGCGTTCGGATTTTCCCCTATCCCCTCTTGACGGCCGCCCCCGCCGATGCCACGTATGTGAATGTGATAAACATTCACATACGGAGTGACCTGCTATGAATGGGCTTGTTGCGACGCTCGACGACTACGGCAAACCGGCATGGATTGGAGCCATGGTCGTTGGCTTCATCGTGTTCTGGCCCGTGGGTCTCGCAATTCTCGCCTACCTATACTGGAGTGGACGCATGGGATGTGGTGGACGGATGAGCGGCTTCGGCCGCTGGCGGCGCGGCAACGGCGATCGCTGGGACCGCACTGTTGAGCGCTGGGGCCAGGAACTGCGCGGCTTCCCTTCGAGTGGCAACGCCGCGTTCGATGAGTATCGCGAGGAAACGATCCGCCGCCTGCAGGATGAGCAGCGCGAGTTTCAGGAGTTTCTGGAGCGGCTGCGCAAGGCGAAGGACAAGGCCGAGTTCGATCAGTTCATGTCCGAACGGCGCGCGCGTCCCGCTTCCGGGAGCGCAGGTGAGGGCCCGGTCGCAACCGCCTGACGGGATCGACCATCGCGCCTAACATCGAAGCCAGGGCGCGTGCCCTGGCTTTTTGTTTTTGGGAACCCGCGCAACACATGCGCAGTGGCGGATCGCTCCGTCATGGTGTGCCGAAACCACCTCCGGTCGGCGTTGAAATGATGATGGCTTCGCCCGGCTCCAGCAAGGTTTCAGCGCAACCGCCGATGTCTTCCACGCTGCCATCGCCGCGACGTACCGCGTTGCTGCCGGTCTCACCCGGTCCGCCGCCATTAAGTCCGAACGGATGCACGGTGCGATAGCCGGAAAGGATCGCGCAATGCATCCGCTCCAGAAAGCGGATGACGCGCCGGGTGCCGTCGCCGCTGTGCCATTGGCCTTTGCCGCCTGACCCGCGCCGAATGGAAAACTCCTCCAGCAGCACGGGATAGCGCAGCTCCAGAATTTCCGGATCGGTCAGCCGCGTGTTGGTCATGTGGACGTGGACTGCAGCTGCGCCGTCGAAGCCCGGCCCCGCAGGCGCGCCCGAGCACAGCGTTTCATAATACTGCACGCGGTCATTGCCGAACGTCAGGTTGTTCATCGTGCCTTGCGATGAGCCGAGTGCGTTCAGCGCGCCGAACAGCGCGTTGGTTACGATCTGGCTCGTCTCGACGTTGCCCGCGACAACTGCAGCTGGATAGGTTGGCCGCAGCATCGAGCCTTCGGGAATAGTGATCTCGATGGGCTTCAAGCATCCCGCGTTCATCGGTATCGGTTCGTCCACCATCACGCGGAAGGTGTAGAGCACAGCCGCGCGCGTCACCGGTTCAGGCGCGTTGAAATTGTTGGGCTGCTGCGCGCTTGTGCCATTGAAATCCACCTTGGCGCTGCGGTTTTCGCGGTCCACGGTAATGCGCACTTCCACCGCTGTTCCTTGATCGGTCTCGACGCGGTAGTGGCCATCGTCCAGCTTCGCCAACAGCCGGCGCACCGCTTCTTCGGCGTTGTCCTGCACATGGCGCATGTAGGCGCTCACGACATCAAGGCCGAAGTGCTTCACCATCCGCCGCAGCTCCGCCTCACCCTTTGCATTGGCGGCGATCTGCGCCTTCAGATCGGCGATATTTTTGTCCGGTCTGCGCGCGGGATATTTACCGCCGGACAGCAGCGCGCGTGTTTCGTTCTCCAGGAACCGCCCGCGATCGACCAGATGGAAGTTGTCGATCAGTACGCCCTCTTCCTCGATGGTGGTGGCGCGCGGCGTCATCGATCCCGGCGTCAGGCCGCCGATATCCTCATGGTGACCGCGACTGGCGACGTAGAACACCACGCGCGTGCCGGTCTCATCGAACACCGGCGTGATGACGGTAATGTCGGGCAGATGCGTGCCGCCATTATAGGGCGCGTTGAGCATATAGGCATCGCCGGGGCGCATCTCGCCGGAGCGCGCGCGGATAATGGTTTCAACCGAGCGATCCATCGAGCCCAGATGCACCGGCAGATGCGGCGCGTTGGCCACCAACGCGCCATTGGCGTCGAACACCGCGCACGAGAAATCCAGCCGCTCCTTGATGTTCACCGACTAGCGCGGTGTTACTGTAGCGCTCACGCCCATCTGCTCGGCGATGGCCATGAACAGATTGTTGAACACCTCAAGCAGGATCGGATCGGCCTTGTCGCTCAGCATTTCGCGGCGGCGCGGCTCGATGCGCGTCAGCACGATATCGTTGTCGCCGCTGACCCACGGACTCCAGCCCGCCTCTACAACCACGGTCTGGTTCGGCTCGATCACCAACGCCGGGCCATCGATTGTGTGTCCGGGAGCAAGATCACCGCGCATGTAAACCGGAGCGTCGTGCCACTGCGCGCGCGAATAAAAACGCGTTGTCTCTCGCAGCTGAGGCGCGCGGCGATCTGTTCCCGGCTTCAAGCCGATGTCACCTGAAACAGACGGTGCGACCGCCATGGTCTCATCGGTGCCGGTTGCAGCCACTTCGATTGCTGCGACGAAAATCGGCTTCTCCGGCGATACGAACCCGAAGCGCTGGCGATGGATGGCCTCGAAATCGCGGAGCATGAAGCCGGGTTCGGAGAGCGGTACGGCCAGCGCGGTATCGGTGCCCTGATAGCGCAGGTGGACAAAACTCTCGATGACTATGGCATCGTGCTCGACACCTTCATCAAGCAGTTCTTCTGTTGCCGCGCTGCCGAGTTCGTAGGCGAGGGTTTCCAGCCGATGCATGGTCTCGCTGTTAAGCGGCGCCTCGATAGACTGTTCGCGACTGGCCCGCTGCGGTGCCAATCCCATGCCGTATGCGGAAAGCAGGCCCGATAGTGGATGGATCAGCACCGTGTCGATGCCGAGTGTGTCCGCGATCAGACATGCATGCTGCCCACCCGCCGATCCGAAGCAGTTAAGCGCGTACTCCGTTACATCGTAACCGCGCTCCACTGAGATCTTCTTGATTGCATTGGCCATGTTCTCGACGGCGATGCGGATCGCGCCGTCGGCGATCTCCTCGGCGCTGCGTCCATCGCCCACCTCATGCGCCAGTTCGCTGAAGGCTGTGCGCACGGCGTCCGTTTCAAGCGGCTGATCGCTGTCGGGGCCGAAGATGGCGGGAAAGAACTGCGGGTTGAGTTTGCCCAACATCACGTTGGCGTCCGTAACGGTCAGCGGACCGCCGCGCCGATAGCACTTCGGGCCGGGGTTGGCGCCTGCGCTTTCCGGCCCGACGCGAAACCGCATGCCATCAAACGTGATGATCGATCCGCCGCCCGCCGCCACCGTATGCACGCGCAGCATCGGCACCGAAAGACGCACACCGGCGATCTGGGTTTCGAATGTGCGCTCATAGTCACCGGCAAAGTGCGCGACGTCCGTGGATGTGCCGCCCATGTCGAAGCCGATCAGCTTTTCGAAGCTGGCACGGCGTCCGGTTTCCGCCATGCCAACGACGCCGCCAGCGGGACCGGAAAGAATGGCGTCTCGACCGCGAAAGGTTTCAGCGGCCTTCAGTCCGCCGGAAGAGGCCATGAACAAAACGCGCGGCGCATCGTTGAGGGCGTCGGCGTTTTCGCCAGTGAGGGCCCCCGCAACGCGATCGACGTAGCGCCGCAGAACCGGCGAAAGGTAGGCATCCGCCACCGTCGTGTCGCCGCGCGGCACAATCTTTATGAGCGGCGCAATTTCGTGGCTGACGGAAACCTGGCCGAAGCCAATTTCACGCGCCAGCGCGGCGGCCTGCTGCTCGTGCGCCGGATGCGCATAGGCGTGCATGAGCACGATGGCGACGGAGTCGATACCGTCAGCATTTGCTTGCGCCAGCGAGTGGCGCAGCGCTGCAATGTCGAGCGGACGCTCGACCGCGCCATCAGCCCGCACGCGCTCGTCGGCTTCGACAACGCGGCAGTAGAGCATCTCAGGCTTTACGATCTGGCGGGCGAAAATGTCGGGCCGCGCCTGCGTGCCGATTTCCAGCTGGTCGGCCAGACCGCGTGTGATCACCAGCGCCGTTGCATCGCCTTTGCGTTCCAGCAGCGCGTTGGTCGCCACGGTGGTGCCCATCTTCACTGCGCCGATGCGCTGGGTGGGCAGCGGCGCGCCGGACGCGACGTCAAGAAAGCGCCGGATCGCTTCAAGCGCGGCGTCTTCGTAAGCTTCGGGGTTCTCGGACAGCAACTTCAGCGCCTTAAGGTTGCCATCAGGTGAGCGGGCGACCACGTCCGTGAATGTACCACCACGGTCGATGAAGAAATGCCACTTGCCGCCGCCTATTTGCCCCGCCATGCGCCTTCCATCCGGTTGTGTTCCTGTCTGAGCTATCGGCCGCGCAGGGGTGCGTCAACCGTGCACGATCACGGGGCTTTGACCACGTAAACTTCCGCTAAATGCCGCACGTTCACCTTAGCTGCCGCCGCAACGACATCGGCGCACTTCAAGTGGCGTGCGAATGCCGATAAGGAAATGCCATGCCTTGGAAAGCGATATCGCACGCGATTGGTTTTGACACGGGCCGCACCTCGGTGCTGGACGCCATCGGCGCGTGGTGGGAACGGCTGCGCCGCGAGCTGGCTGCGCACCGCACGCCGGGTTATCGCACCGTCGCATTCACGATTGCGGTGACTACGCTGGCCGCGAAGATGGCGAAGGCGGATGGCGTTGCGCTGCCGATTGAGGAGCGCGCGTTTGAGCGCGTGTTCGACATCCCTAAGGGCGAAGAGGAGAACTTCCGCCGTCTGTATGATCTCGCGGCCCAGGACATCGCCGGCTTTGAAGTGTACGCCAGCAAGATTGCGTCGCTGCTGGCCGACGAGCCGGAAATGCTGAATGCGCTGCTTGAGTGCCTGTTCCATGTCGCGGCGGCCGATGGCATCCTGCATCCCGATGAAGATCGCTTCCTGCAGATCGTGGCGGAGAAGTTCGGCCTCAGCCGGGCGGAGTTTCTTTCCATTCGCGCCGGTTTCATCAATGACCCGTGCAGCCCGTATCAGATCCTGGGCGTCATGCCCTCGTTGTCCGATGAAGAGCTAAAGCTGCGCCACCGTGAGCTGGTGCGCGAGCATCATCCCGACAAGCTGGCTGTGACCGGCGTTCCGCCCGAATTGCGTTGCGCGGCCACGCGCCGGCTGGCCGCAATCAATGCCGCGTATGATCAGATCAAGGCTGAACGGGCGACGGAGCGGCAGAGGTTGGGTCGACTGAATGAAGCTTGAGACGAAACTTGAGCCGGATTCCGCTTTGGTGCACGCGGTGCGTGCATCGTCCAACTTCGAGCAGCGCCGCAACGGCTGGCCGCCGAGCATGGTTATCCTGCACTACACGGGCATGACTTCCGCGGAGGGCGCAATCGGCTGGCTGGCAAATCCCGAAAGCGGTGTGTCGTGTCACTACGTCGTCGATGAAGCGGGCATCATCACGCAGATGGTGGCGGAGCATGCCCGCGCCTGGCATGCCGGGGCGTCCCGCTGGTATGGCGAATGCGATGTCAATTCGATGTCCATCGGCATCGAGATTCAGAACCCCGGCCACGAACGCGGCTATCCCGATTTTCCGCCGCCGCAAATGCATGCTGTGGCGGCGCTGTGTCGGGATATCGCCAGCCGCAATCGCATTGTGCCGCAGCGTTTCCTGGGCCATTCCGACATCGCCCCCGGCCGCAAGATTGATCCGGGCGAGAAGTTCGACTGGGCGTATCTGGCGCGGGCTGGCGTCGGCCATTGGGTGACGCCGTCAACGGATTTAAGCACGCCGTCATCCAGCGGTGACGACGCTTCAATGCTGGCGGAAGCGCTGGTGCTGCTGCGCGCGTATGGCTATGGCGTCGACAATCCGGGTCGTGACGATTGGCCGAAAGTGTTGATCCGCTCTTTCCAGATGCACTTCCGTCCCGCGCGCACCGATGGCCAGATCGATGCGGGCACGCTCGACACGTTGCGCCGCCTCGTCGACGCGCTACCTGAACCGGTCATCGCCTGACGCTCGTCGCCACTGCTCCCCTGTAAATTGATTTCAGATTCCACCGTTCGCTGAATGTTAGCGGACCGTGTCCGCAAGGGCACACGAATCGGCTAGGGATGTCCTATCCTCGGTTGCATATATTCTTTGGGGCGATTGACGATGCGCATTGCGACGCTGCTTTCATGTGCACTGCTGACCAGCGGCGTTTCTGCCCACGCTCAGAGTTATGACTGGAGCGGGGCTTATGTAGGTGCTTCCGTCGGTGCTGCCTGGGTGGACACCGGCGTGTCTACCGAACTGACAAATTTCTGGAATGTCCCCTCGGAGCAGGTTGATCGGGACGCGCTGCTGCCGCTGCTGAATGGCGGCCTGAACGGTGAGAATGTGTTCGGCGGTGTGGCGCTAGGTTACAATCTTCAGCAGTCCGATTTGGTCTATGGCGTTGAAGCCGATGTGAGCTTCCTCAACGTGGACGACAGCCGTACCGGCTTCAATGTTCCGGGCCTACCTGTTCCCCAGCCTTATCGCATCGATACCGCTGCACGTTTCGCGGCCGTATTGGCTGGGCGTTCGATCGCAGCCTCATCTATGTCACCGGAGGCCTTGCCGTTGGCAGACATGAATTTTCGCAGAACATCTCACAGCTAGTTCTGCCGGCGGGATTTGGGTCGTTCGATCAACAGGCCGCTTTTCAGAAAACGTCATGGGGCTGGGCGCTGGGCGGAGGGTTTGAACAGGCTCTTTCCGAGCGCTGGTCGCTCAAACTGCAGTATCTGCATGTAGATCTGGGCTCGCATCGCGTGCGGAGTTTCGGCGAGTGCAGCGGCTGGCCGGGCGTATGTGCGGTCTACTCGGGCTCACACAAGGTGAACGTGAAGCTCGATACCGTCTCCGCCAGCATCAACTACCGCTTCTGACGTCCGCTGCTGCAACCAGAAAGCCCTATGCAACCTGAGTGGCACTGCCCGCGCAACTGGCGCGCGCGGCACCAATCCACCAGCGTGGGTTAGGCATCGTTTACCCGGGTGCATTATTGAAACGGTATGCCGCTCAGCGCGTTCTCAGGTGGGAAGCGATGTGTGCGCCAGGTGCGATGCGCCATCGTGCCGTTGGAAATGAAATCAGGAGAAGTAGTCTATGCAGCGTTCCCTCACGCTCGCAGCCGCAGCCGCTGTTATTGGTGTCATGTCTGCCGGCACGGTGGCAACCGCCGCCGACTTCGGACGCGCGCCGCCGCCGGAATACTATGCGCAGGCCCCGGAATATTACGCGCCGGCTCCCGCTGAATACGTAGTGGTGCCGCAGATCAGCCCGCGCTGCGTGCGCTGGACCAACCGTTGCGATCGTCGCTGGGGCATGGGCTCGCCGCGCTTTGCCCGCTGCATGTGGCGCCACGGCTGTTGATATCTCGGTTCCGGCAGGAACAACGCAACGGGCGATCGCGATGGGAGCCAGTCAGGCCCTCAGATTCGCGGTCGCCCGTTGTATTTTTAAGCGTTGCTGGCAACGCTGCGCTTGTATCAAGCGCGGCTCGGCGGCTGTCGCTTTCGGTCAGCCTGACTTGCGCAGAAATTTGCGGAACGCTTCCAGCGTTGGCTCGCTCACATGGTGCTCGATGCCCTCGAGGTCGGCTTCGGCGGTATCGGCATCGACCCCCAATGCGAGCAGGAAATCACGCACGGTGTGATGCCGCTCGCGCGACGTCTCAGCCAGCGCACGGCCTTTTTCGGTAAGAAATATCGAACGATAGGGCTGGCTGGTCACCAGTCCGTCGCGCTGCAGGCGCTGGATGGTGTTGTTCACCGTCGCTTTGGTGACACCTAGCCGCTCGGATAAATCCACGACCCTTGCCTCGCCGGTCTCCTCAATGAGATCCGCGACGAGCTCCACGTAATCCTCCGCGACCTCCGTCTGATGCGCATCGCGCACGCGCCTGAATTGCTCAGCGCGGCGCTGGGCATCGCGCGCCCGGCCCCTGGCGGTGTCCATCTCGTCTCCATCCGCTGCCCCTCGACGCGATCCTACCTCAAGCCTCCGTTGACATCAAAGTTAGTCGCAGCTAACTAAAAGTTAGCAGAAGCTAAATTTGTACCACATGGCGAACTAAGTCAGCCAGAATTTCCGGCTGAATCAACGGGGGACGAGCGACAATGAAGAAAGCAGCGTTTTGTTTGGTAGTTGCAGTTGCGGGCGCGGGCAGCAGCGCGGTGGCCGTCGCTGACGACAAAGGCGGCTACAACCTTTTCAATCCGACGCCGACGCGCTTGATGCGTGACATGACAACCGATCGGCCGGACATGACGGAAAGCCCGTTCACGGTCGATGCCGGACACGTTCAGATCGAAACCAATGTTTTTGGGTTCGGCCGCTCGCATGCCGATGAGTTTGGCGGCGAGGTGGATGCCTACGAGTTCTTCACCACCAACGTGCGCATCGGCCTCACCAACAGCGCCGAGATAAACTTCGTCTGGCAGCCGCACGGCAAAACCCATTATCGGCAGCCGGGGCTACCAACTGAGCGCGCATCCGGTGTTGGCGGCGTCGATATTCGCGGCAAGGTCAATCTGTGGGGCAACGACAACGCATCCGAAATCGGATCGGCGCTGGCGCTGCTGCCTTACATCACGCTGCCGACGAACGATAACAACGGCATCAGCCCGGAGCACGTCGAGGGCGGTCTCATCGTTCCGCTGGCTATCGAGCTGCCGAACAATTTCGGTCTTGGCATCAACGGCGGCGTATCCTGGGTGCGCGGAGACATCAGCGGCAAATACGAAGCCGGGTATGTCACCACCGCGGCGTTGTCGTATGAATGGACCGAGAAGATCGGCACCTACTACGAAATCGCTGCGAGCTTTGGCGCCCTCACACCCGGCGGCACGGCGCTCGTGCTCGCCACCGGTCTCACGTATGCGATAAACGGCAATCTGCAGCTCGATGCCGGCATAAACGTTAGAGTCACGGATACGGCGGATCGTTTCAATCCGTTTATCGGCGTATCGCAGCGCTTCTGAAACGTCGGTCGCGTTGCGGCTGACAGGCCGCGGACGGATCGCATTCGTCAATGGTCTGGGCGTTCTCAATCGAGGGTGGATGGCCCAGACCAGTCGAACGCGTACGAACCCTGTGCCAGAAACGCGGCCTGCTCCACGGCGTGACGTATCGGAACGATGTCGCCGCCGCCACCGAAGTTGGCCCTGCCATCGCGGGCCCACATCGACCAGTAGCGCCCACCGACGCCAACGCTGAACTGCTCGGTGACGGCATAGTTCAGCATCAGGTCGATCTGCGTGCCGGTGCCGCCGCCCCATTCGGGCGAAATGAGTGAACGCCGGACGTGATTGTCGGTGCCATTAAAACGCACGAACGGTAGATAAGCGGCGTCGAGCGAAAGAGTGACGGCGGGCAAAATTTCCATGTCCGCCGCTACGCCGACGCGGAGGACCTGCCAGGTGTCGTCTTCGGTGATACCGAGGATTGAAAGCGGAAATGGATTTCGGCAGACCGCTTGCGGGTTGGCGACCTGCACGCAGCCGCGGGCTGCCATCTGCTGATGAAAATGCCCATAGCCGACGAATGGCGTTACCCGCGAGCCGTCATCGCGCCAGACATTGTAACCCACATCGACGGTGCCATAGCTGATGCGGTCATCAACTTTGGACCACGTGTTCGAATACGGTGCGAACACAGCAACGGGGATGGCCCAATCCTCATCGTAGAGGCTGCCGGTGCCGTCTCCCCAGCCAATGAAACCTTTCGCCACGATGCCATTGGCAAGATCCACGCGGCCGAGCAATTCCGCACCGTTGGTTTTCATACCGCCATAGGTCAGCCGTGATGCGGGTGAGGAAACCCCGAGGACGTCTCCGAGATCCTTTTGAAAACGTCCCCAGCCGTACACGTAACGCGCACCGATCTCGATGCGCACACCGGGGATGCCAGGGGGCGAAAAGGCTGGCGCCGCCACGGATCGGGTTTGCTGCTGCGCCTCGCCGAAGCGATAATTCAAGCCGAACTTGATGAGGTGCGTTTGCTGCGAAAAATCGGCTGCGCGCGAAGGCACCTGCACCACCGCGTTGGGATCTGGGCTGGGCACGGGCTGGAAAATACCTACCGGTGTTTGCATGCCGCCGTCGCTAAAGTGGCGGTAGTCGTATTCAGCGCGCACGCTCCAGCGCTCGCCCAGCATCCGTTCGGCGCCGACGCCGAGCGCCAGGCCCCAGAGATAATCGGTTGTGGATGTGGAAGGCAGCGCGGTGCCGCCGCTGGTTGCCGATGTGACGCTGGCATTTTGCCATGCAAGTCCGGCCTTGCCGTAAAGCAGTGTGCGGCCGTCGTTATCGATCAGCCAGCCTGCACGGCCGGTGAACGAGCCCATGGCGTTGATGTCTACGCCGCAGTTGGCGCTGATGTAGTTGCCCGAAAAAGCAAAGCAGGTGTCGGTTCCGTAGGCGTTGGCCCAGCTTGCCTCGGCCTCTACGCCCAGCACCGTGCGGCCGAACTGCCAATTATATCCAACCTGTCCACCGCCGATCTGTCCCATCGTGCGCACCGTGTCGCCGTAGATGGAAGGTCCAAACGGGTCATCGATTTTGGTCAGCGCAAGCGCGCCGCCGAAGTGCGCACCGACATAGAGGCCGCTCCAGTCGGCGTAGATACCGGAAGCTTGCGCGGATATCTCGCCGGCATGGGCAGCCGTCGAACATGCGGCGAGGGTGAATGCGATCCAGCGTGCAACACGTCTCGGCGCCATAGGCGTTTTTCCCAAATTCGCTCCCTGCACGTATGGCGCGATTCGGGTGACGTCCGAAATTTGGGATAGTGCTTCGGCGATTCACTGCCCACTGACGCCCATGGCCAACGTCAGGCGAGTTGACCATGAAGCGAATTGCTAGCCGGAATAAGAACGGCTAGCCGGCGGATCGAAAAGGCGAGCGTTGCACACTCGCCTAAGATGGCTCCCGCTTGGCCAGCACCGAGCCAATGCGATGGCCTTCAAGCTCCAGAACCTCGAAGCGCCAGCCTTCCCAGATGAAGCTTTCGCCCACTTCCGGGATGGTGCCGACCTTTGCCAGCACGAAGCCGCCAAGCGTGGTGTAGTCCTCCGCTTCCGCCTGCATGCCGACCACGTCCAGCGTGCGCTCGGCGTCGTCGATGGAAAGACGGCCATCGAGAACCCAGGCACCGTCGGGACGCTGGCGCATCTTGGCCACTTCGTTGCCAATCGCGTCCGGCAGCCCGCCGGCGATCATCGCCAGAATGTCGGCCGGGGTAACGATGCCCTCGAACGTGCCGTACTCGTCAACCAGGATCGCCATGTGCACCGGCGAAGTCTTGAAGTGCTCCAGCAGCTTCAGCACGGGCATGTCTTCCGAGACGTAGAGCGGCTCCTTGGTTACGGCAGCGAGGTCAAACGCATTGGGATCTTTCGCCACCTGTAGCAGCAGATCCTTGGAGTGCACGACTCCGACGATGGTATCCACATCCTCACGGCAGACCGGGAATTTCGAGCGATCGCTCTGCTTGATCTCGGCGAGGATGGTGTCAGGGCTGTCGTTTGCGTCCAGCCAGATCACATCGACGCGCGGAACCATGATGGATCGTACCGGCCGCTGCGCAACGGTGAGCACGCGCTCAATCATCACACGCTCTTCCGAGCTGAACACCGTCTCGTCACCGGCCGTGGAAATGATGGCGGCAACTTCTTCCGATGCCTGTGAATCACCGCCACCGCGCAGAATGCGCACCACAGCCTGCGCAGTGCGCACGCGCAGGTCGCTCGTCGTCACGCGCTTCACGACGTTGCGGCGCCCAACCTGATTGGCGGCCTCAATGAGGATCGAGAAGCCGATCGCGGCGTAGAGATAACCCTTCGGAATGTGAATGCCGAAGCCTTCGACGATCAGGCTGAAGCCGATCATCAGCAGGAAGCCGAGGCAGAGGATCACCACGGTGGGATGACGGTTGACGAAGCGCGTCAGCGGACCGCTGGCCAGCATCATCACGCCGATGGCGATCGTGACGGCGATCACCATCACGGCGATCTCGTCGACCATGCCGACGGCGGTAATGACGCTGTCGATCGAGAACACCGCGTCGAGCACGACGATCTGCGCGATGACGTGCCAGAAGATGGCGTACTGGCCGGCGCTGACCTTTTCGGCGTGTCCGCCCTCAAGCCGCTCGTGCAGTTCCATCGTGCCCTTGAACAGGAGGAACGTGCCGCCGAGTATCAGAATGATATCGCGCCAGGAAATTTCCGCGCCGAGCACCGTGAACAGCGGATAGGTGAGCGTGACGATCCACGCGACCGATCCGAGCAGGATAAGGCGCATCACCAGAGCCAGGGATAGGCCGATAACGCGTGCACGCTCGCGCTGCTCAGGCGGCAGCTTGTCGGCGAGGATGGCAATGAAGACGAGGTTATCTATTCCAAGGATGATTTCGAGCAATACGAGCGTAGCAAGGCCTGCCCAGGCGGCAGGGTCGAGCATCCATTCGAAAAACACATCCATTCGACGGCCTTGGGGTGCCGCCGCCTTCTGATCTCAACGGGGAAGTGATTCCTGAACGCTGCGAAGCGCAATGTCGAGAAATTCTTTGAGCGGCACTCTGTGGATGGGCGGCATCGATGTAGCGATAGCCCGCGCTTATTTGTCCGGGCGTAGGGCTTATCGAGTTACAGGCCGCAGGGCTCAGATCGCAAGGCGATCCGGCGCGAGCCCGTCTAAGCGGAGCGCGTTCGAGTTGCGCGCAAAATTCGTGTGGAGGGATCTCTTAAAGCCGGCCTTTAGCCCGCAGGGCTCAGGGACCAACGCGACCCGGCGCATGCGCCGCCCAAGCGGAGCGCCTTCAGGCGCGTGAGCTATAAGAGAAAAATTGGTGGAGCCAAGCGGGATCGAACCGCTGACCTCTTGCATGCCATGCAAGCGCTCTCCCAGCTGAGCTATGGCCCCTTACCATGGGAGAACGGGAAAGAGTGTTTCCCGTTCGAGGGCGCTTCTCTAGGGCCTCTGTCAGAAACTTGCAAGAGACTATTTGGCGCCGTGTGAGTATCGCGTGAATTTGCGGCGAATTCAGTGAGATTTCGTCGCAGAGGAGCCCTCAGGACTCCTCTTCTCCGTCGACTGCGCTGCCGATGATGCCGGTAACGTCGCCACCGTCTTCCTCTTCTTCTTCGAGGAAGGTCTCGTCAGCGGCGTCATCGACCGCCTCATCGGCGTCGTCTGCATCGACATCCACCAGATCGTCCTCGGCCTCATTCTCGGCATCGGCCTCAAACTCGGGCTTCTTCACCTTGCGCTTTTCTTCGGCCACCACGCTGGAGATCGGACCTGTCGCATGGGCAATCGTATACTTGGAGCTGCAGATCGGGCAGACAATCGGGCTGCGATTGAGGTCGTAAAAGCGGGCGCTACAGTCGCCGTTCTGGCAGGTGCGCTTGGTCCCGCGTTCTTTATTGGTCGCCATTGGAGCCAACCTTTGTCTGGGGGGATTTTTTCGCGGCATGCCACACCCCTACCCGGTTGTCAAAAGCAATCCGAGCCGGACGGGCGGATAGCGTTGACACAAAGGCCGGCGGGCGGCTCTATCGCGGCGAGCCGATGTGCTTTTTCACCCTTTCCGGAGCGCCGCCCGCTGTGACATCCCACGCCTCTTTCTCGCCGCGTCCACTTACCGCGCATGCCGCTGGCCCGTTCAAGGGCTTGGTAAAAGTGCCGGGCGACAAGTCGATTTCCCACCGCGCGCTTATGTTCGGCGCGCTGGCCCGTGGCGTCACGCGCATCCGCGGTCTGCTGGAATCGGAGGATGTGATCAACACTGCCAAAGCGCTGCAGGCGTTGGGCGCGCCGATTGAGCAGGTGGGCGATGAGTGGCACGTGACGGGGCGCGGCATCGGCGGGCTGAGCCAGCCTGAAGGTCCGCTGGATTTCGGCAACTCGGGTACCGGTGCGCGGCTGATGCTGGGTATTATCGCCGGCAATGCCGTCACCGTGGAGATGGTGGGCGACCCTTCGCTCAGCAGCCGGCCGATGGGGCGGGTGCTGACGCCGCTGGCGCAGATGGGCCTTGAAGTTGACGGCGGCCGTGATCGGCTGCCGCTGACGGCGCGCGGGTCGGCCGAACTGGTGCCGATCGAATATGTGCTGCCGGTACCATCAGCGCAGGTGAAGAGCGCTGTGTTGCTGGCCGGTCTGCACGCTGCCGGAACCACGACCGTGGTGGAGAGCGAGCCGACGCGCGACCACACCGAGCGCATGCTGCGTTATTTCGGCGCCGCGCCGGAAATCACCGAAAAGGATGGCAAGAGCTACATCACGGTGCAGGGCGAACCTGATCTCACCGCGCGCGATCTCAGCGTGCCGGTTGACCCCAGTTCTGCTGCGTTTCTGGCCGCTGCCGCTGCGATTGTTCCGGGCTCTGACATCACGATCGAGGGGCTGCTGATGAACCCCACGCGCATCGGCTTTTACGAGACGCTGCGCGAAATGGGGGCCGACATCACCTTCAGCAATCACCGCGATGAATGCGGCGAGGATGTTGCCGACATGCGCGTGCGCCACGCGCCGCTGAAGGGCATCAACGTGCCGGGCGAGCGGGCGCCAAGCATGATCGACGAATATCCGATTTTGGCCGTTGTGGCGGCGTTCGCGAATGGCCGGACTGTGATGGAAGGGCTGGGCGAACTGAAGGTCAAGGAAAGTGACCGACTGGCCGCGACCGTCGCCGGCCTGGTGGTCAATGGCGTCGATGCCGTGGCTGAAGGCGATACGCTGATCGTTTCCGGCGGTGATGGTGTGAAGGGCGGCGGCACTGTCAAAACGCATCTCGATCACCGGATGGCGATGGCATTCCTCACCATGGGATTGGCCAGCCGCGAGCCTGTGACGGTCGATGACACAACGATGGTCGCTACTAGCTTCCCCGCCTTTATGCCGCTGATGCGTGGATTGGGTGCGCGCTTTTCGGGCGAAGGGGCGGAGGGCTGATGATCATCGCTATCGATGGCCCGGCTGCGTCGGGCAAGGGAACGCTGGCGCGCCGTATCGCTGCCTATTGGGGGCTGCCATGCCTCGATACCGGGCTTCTATACCGGGCGGTGGCGCGGGATGTGGTGGCCGCTTCATTCCGGCCCGCTGACCCTTGGGCGGCACTGGCGGCAGCCCGGGGACTGGATCTTGCAGGGCTTTCCGACCCTGATCTGAGGACGCCCGCAGCCGGTGATCTGGCGTCGATCGTGGCGCGTATCCCTCAGGTTCGCGCCGCGTTGCTCTCTTATCAGCGCAATTTTGCGGCCCAGGTGGGTGGAGCTGTGCTGGATGGGCGGGACATTGGCACGGTGGTCTGCCCGGATGCGGACGTTAAGATTTATGTAACCGCCACGGCCGAGGTGCGGGCGGGACGGCGGCACCGCGAATGCCTGGCGCGCGGCGAAAATGTCAGTTTTGAACATATCCTGGCGGATATTCTGCGCCGGGATGAGCGGGATTCGTCGCGGGATAATGCGCCAATGCGTCCGGCGCACGACGCCGACTTGCTCGATACTTCAGACTTAGATATAGAGGCGGCATTCGACGCCGCTGTCGGATTGATCAAGAGGAAGATCGGCCAGCAGGGTGCCTGAAACAGGCATCCAATTCTAAGCTGGCAGGGCACTGGCCCATCACAGCGGACCGGAAATCAAAAACAGCACCGGCAGGAGAACTGTCCGCTCGCGCACTGCGCGGGGGAGTTCTTTGGCCGTTTCGTCATCCGCGAGATGCATTGGCTGCGTCTCAACAGAATTTATCAGGAGCCCTAAACGTATGTCCGAAGCCGTTTCCAAAGACCTCAACCCAACGCACGACGAGTTCGCGGCGCTGTTGGCTGAAAGCCTCGCGAAAGAAGATCTGTTTGAAGGCAGCGTCGTCAAGGGACGCATCGTTGGCATCGAGAAGGATCTCGCTGTCATCGACGTTGGTCTGAAGACGGAAGGCCGCGTGGCGCTGCGCGAGTTCTCGGTTGGGGGCAAGGGCGAGCTCAAGATCGGCGATGAGGTCGAGGTTTACCTGGAGCGCGTCGAGAATGCGCTCGGTGAAGCTGTCCTGTCGCGCGACAAGGCTCGCCGCGAGGAAAGCTGGACCCGCCTTGAGAAGCAGTTCGAGAAGAATGAGAAGGTTACAGGCGTCATCTTCAACAAGGTCAAGGGTGGCTTCACGGTCGACCTTGACGGCGCCGTTGCGTTCCTTCCGGGCTCGCAGGTTGATATCCGCCCTGTGCGCGACATCGGCCCGCTGATGCATCAGCCGCAGTCCTTCCAGATCCTGAAGATGGACCGCCGCCGTGGCAACATCGTCGTCTCGCGCCGCTCGGTGCTGGAAGAGACGCGTGCCGAACAGCGCGCCGACATCGTCGCCCGTCTGGAAGAGGGCCAGGTCATCGACGGTCTGGTCAAGAACATCACCGATTACGGTGCGTTCATCGACCTCGGCGGCATCGACGGCCTGCTGCACGTCACCGACATGGCATGGCGCCGTGTGAACCACCCGTCCGAGATCCTCAACGTTGGCGACACGGTGAAGGTGCAGATCATCCGCATCAACCCGGAAACGCAGCGTATCTCGCTGGGCATGAAGCAGCTGCAGGCTGATCCGTGGCTGGCCATCGAAGCCAAGTATCCGGTTGGCGCACGCGTCAACGGTACGGTGACGAACATCGCCGATTACGGTGCGTTCGTTGAACTGGAGCCGGGCGTTGAAGGCCTGATCCACGTCTCGGAAATGAGCTGGACCAAGAAGAACATCCACCCAGGCAAGATCGTTTCGACGAGCCAGCAGGTGGACGTGCAGGTGCTTGAGGTCGACGCCAACAAGCGCCGTATCTCGCTTGGCCTGAAGCAGACCCAGGACAATCCGTGGGAGACCTTCCTGGCCGCCCATCCGAAGGGTTCGGAAGTTGAAGGCCCGATCCGCAACATCACCGAGTTCGGCCTGTTCATCGGCCTCGACGGTGGCGTTGACGGCATGGTCCATCTGTCCGACCTCGACTGGGCCAAGCCCGGCGACGAAGTCATCAAGGACTACAAGAAGGGCGACACCGTTAAGGCCATCGTGCTTGACGTGGACAGCCAGAAGGAGCGCATCTCGCTTGGCATCAAGCAGCTCGGCGGCGATCCTGTTGACGAGGTCTCCAAGTACAAGAAGGGCGACACCGTCACCTGTGAAGTTGTCGCTGTGCAGGAGAACGGCATCGAGGTGAAGACCGCCGATGGCGAACTGACCGCGTTCATCAAGCGCTCTGACCTGTCGCGTGACCGCTCCGAGCAGCGCCCTGAGCGCTTCAACGTTGGCGACAAGATCGACGCCTTCGTCACCAGCGCAGACAAGGCTGCACGCCGTCTGTCTCTGTCGATCAAGGCGCTCGAAATCGCCGAAGAGAAGCAGGCTGTGGCTCAGTATGGTTCGTCCGACTCGGGCGCTTCGCTGGGCGACATCTTCAAGGCTGCGATCCGCAAGCGTGAAGAGTCTGAAGAGGGCGACGAGGAAGAGACCAAGGAGTAATCCTTCAGGTCTCCGGACCAGGAGAGGCGCCCGATGGGTGCCTTTCAATGGCCCGCTACAACTCTTAATTTCGATGCGGCGGGGGCTCAGGCTCCCGCCGCACTCGTATTTTGGCAAGGCTTATCGCGCGGATAGCTTGTCCGCGCCGTGATCCTTGCATAACGTCCCGGGCGAACAGCCAGAACGTATGCGGAGACCCCTATGACGGCAGAGATCGACACAGTGCTGGACCGGCGCCGGATGCGCCGCCGTCTCACCCTGTGGCGGACGTTGGCAGTGGTGGGGCTGGTAGCGGCGCTGTTTGCATTCGTGGCGCGGAACGATCAGCTGGGGCAGTTCGGGCCCAAGCAGATCGCGCGGGTCGATATCTCGGGCACGATCACCGAGGATCGCGATCAGTTGAAGCTGCTGAAGCGCATCGCCGATTCCGATAACGCGGCGGCGCTGCTGGTCTATGTGAACAGCCCTGGCGGTACGACCACCGGCGGCGAAGCGCTGTTCGAGGCGCTGCGCGAGGTGGCCAAGAAAAAGCCCGTGGTGGCGCAGTTCGGCACCGTGGCCGCTTCGGCGGGTTATATCGTCGGGCTTGGGGCGGACCATATCGTCACCCGCGCCAACACCATCACCGGCTCGGTCGGCGTGCTGATCCAGTGGCCGGAAGTCAGCCAGATGCTCGACAAGATCGGCGTGAAGTACAACGAGATCAAAAGCGGTGACCTGAAAGCCGTGCCTTCACCCTTCGAGCCGCTGAATGCCGAGGGCGAGAAGGTGACCCGCTCCATGATCGACGAGGGCTTCCACTGGTTCCTGGGTCTCGTCGAGCAGCGCCGGGGCATTAAACCTCAGGACATTCCGGGGCTTACCCAAGGTCGCGTGTTTACCGGTCGCGAGGCGGTACAACTCAAGCTTGCGGATTCCATCGGCGGCGAGGATGAGGCTGTGGCCTGGCTGCGGGCTAACCATAATCTCGCGGAAGACGTGAAAGTTGTTGATTGGAAAACGCAAACCGCATCCGGGCTGGGGCTGTTCAGCTCGCTTGGCGTGGCCGCAGCGAGCTTTTTCAACCACACCTCTTTAGGCCAAATGCTGGCCCAGGACCGCTCCATGGCCGCACTTGGTCTTGACGGGCTGATCTCGGTTTGGCACCCTTCAGAAAAGCAATAAATTCATATGTTTGCGGCGGGGCGTACGATGATAAAGTCGGAATTGATCCATAAGATTGCCAGCACCAATCCTCATCTTTACCACCGGGACGTCGAGCGCATCGTAAAGGTTGTGTTCGATGAAATCGTCGAGGCGCTGTCGCGTGGCGACCGTGTGGAACTGCGCGGTTTTGGCGCCTTCACCGTGAAGCATCGCGCAGCGCGTCAGGGCCGCAATCCGCGCACCGGCAAATCGGTGAACGTGGCCGAAAAATTCGTGCCGTTCTTCAAGACCGGTAAAGAGCTGCGCGATAGGCTGAACAACGGCAAGGAAAGCCACTAGAGCGCGGCTGGCTTGTTTCCATCACGTTCGCGCCCTAGCTTTTTGTAATCTGGACCGACAATGCCTGCTGCCTTTGGCGTCTGCCTGAGTTGAAGCGGCTTTGAGGTTCATCGCTTTTGCGAGGCTGTGCACGTGCTGAGACGGATTGTCTGGCTGCTCATTGCATTTCCTGTCGGCGTGTTTCTGGTCACGCTGGCCGTGGTCAATCGTCATCAGGTCCAGCTTGTGCTGGATCCGTTCAATCCTGAGACGCCGGTGCTGGCATTGTCGATGCCGTTCTACGCGTTTCTATTCATCTCGCTGCTGCTGGGTGTTGTGCTCGGCGGAACTGCGACGTGGCTCAGTCAGTCACGGTGGCGCCGTGATGCCCGCGTGAAGGGACGCGACGCTGCGCGTTGGCACGCTGAGGCCGATCGCCTGTCGCGTGAGCGCGATGCCGCAACGCAGGCCACCAAGGCGTCGAGTTCGCGCCCGCGTCTGGCTGCTGCCGGAAACTAGTTAGCTGCTTGAAAATCGATGATCGGGCAGCGTCGGCAGCGCGATGGAACGCGTGACGACAACGCTGTTGCTTGATCCAATTGCACGCAGGCGTCGCAAATATGTGTGACGGGCGGTCGCTCACCGTGCAGCGATGAGTTTGCGACCTACGATATCGTAGCCGCACGGAAAGCACGGCCGAGGGAAGCCAGCGTGGTTGCGCAAGTGGCGCCAATCTTCCAGCATCGAACTGGTTAGCGCAGCAATTGGTCCAGCAATCTCGCCGCTCCAGTGGCCCGGTGGCACCGAGATTTCAGCGCATGCAGGCAGCGATGGCCTTGTAGGAATTGCCGCCTTGTCCGCTTGCGCCTGTGTGCCACCATGTACAAAAGTGGCCTCGACATAAATCAGCATGGAAGTGCGCGGGCGCCTTGGTTCGATTTAATGCGCAGGCGCAGCGGCATTGCCGCAAAAAGTTGGTCCGGTGACAGTTGAGCGATGACGACTGAAGTCAAAATCTGCGGCATCAACACTGCCGAAGCGATGCAGTCGACGCTCGATGCCGGCGCTGACTATGTCGGGCTGGTGTTTTTCGAGCGTAGCCCGCGCAATGTCGATCTGGCGACGGCACGCATGCTTGCCGACATGGCGCGCGCACGCCTGCAGGTGATCGCGCTGGTCGTCGATGCCGATGATGCGCTGCTTGAAGCCATCGCGCGCGAAGTGGCGCCGCATCTCATTCAGCTGCACGGCAAGGAAACCCCGAAGCGCGCCAACGATGTGCGCCGGCAATTCGGCATCCCGGTGATGAAGGCGGTGAGTGTCGCCGGGCCGGACGATGTGCATGGTGCGCTGGCCTATGATGGTTTCGTTGATCGCCTGCTGTTCGATGCCAAGCCGCGCGCCGATGAACCCGGCGCGTTGCCCGGCGGCAATGGGGTGGCCTTCGACTGGCAGGCACTGGCCGCCGTCGAACGCGATGCCAATGATCTGCTGGCAGATTGCATTCTGGCGGGTGGATTAACGCCTGAAAACGTCGCTGAAGCGGTGCGTTTGACCGGCGTGCGGGCAGTCGATGTTTCCTCGGGCGTCGAAAGCAGCCCCGGCGTGAAAGACGCTGAACGCATCCGCCGCTTTATTAGCGCGGCAAAGACGGCTAATCAGACCCCCTGAAGGTCCGGAGGCTGCCGGGACGATTGGCGGCCGATGGGATGACCACAAAGGATTGAGAATGTCGACGGCGACAGATCAGGCGCAGGACGCCAAGCTCAACACATATCGCGGCGGCCCCGACGAGCGCGGCCACTTCGGCATTTTTGGCGGCCGGTTCGTTGCTGAAACCCTGATGCCGCTGATCCTCGATCTGGAGAAGGCTTACAACGACGCCAAGGCCGATCCGGCGTTCCATGCCGAGCTATCGCATCTCAACACGCACTATTCCGGCCGCCCGAGTCCGCTCTATTACGCTGAGCGCCTGACCGAGCATCTGCGCGGTGTCGCGGCTGCAAACGGCGGTGATGGCGGCGCGAAGATCTATTTCAAGCGTGATGAGCTGAACCACACCGGCAGCCACAAGATCAATAACTGCCTCGGCCAGATCCTGCTGGCGAAGCGCATGGGCAAGACGCGCATCATCGCCGAGACCGGCGCAGGGCAGCATGGCGTTGCCGTCGCCACCGTGTGCGCGCGCTTCGGTTTGCCGTGCGAGATCTTCATGGGCGCAACGGACGTTGAGCGGCAGAAGCCGAACGTCGCGCGCATGCACATGCTGAAGGCGAAGATCAATCCGGTCACCAGCGGCGCCGGTACGCTGAAAGACGCGATGAATGAAGCGCTGCGTGACTGGGTGACCAACGTCGACAACACCTACTACATCATCGGCACCGCGGCTGGTCCGCATCCATACCCGGAACTGGTGCGCGATTTTCAGTCGATCATCGGCAAGGAAGTGCGCGAGCAGATGCAAGCGGCCGAGGGCCGCCTGCCCGACACGCTGGTGGCGTGCATCGGCGGCGGCTCCAACGCGATCGGCCTGTTCCATCCGTTCCTCGATGACGACAGCGTCAAGATTTATGGCGTGGAAGCGGGCGGCCACGGCATCGAGGTCGAGAACGGCCATGCCGCATCGATGACGGGCGGTACGCCCGGCGTTTTGCACGGAAACCGCACCTTCCTGCTGCAGGATAGCGAGGGCCAGATTCTGGAAGGTCATTCCATTTCGGCTGGTCTCGATTATCCAGGCGTCGGACCGGAGCACGCCTGGCTGAAGGATACCGGCCGCGTGAATTATGTGCCTGCCACCGACAGCGAGGCGTTGCAGGCGTTCCAGCTCTGCGCGCAGCTTGAAGGCATTATTCCGGCGCTGGAGCCTTCGCACGCGTTGGCGTTCGTGACCAAGCTTGCTCCGACATTGCCGAAGGACAATCTGCTGGTCATGAACATGTGCGGACGCGGCGACAAGGACGTGTTTGCGGTTGCCGGTTATCTCGGCATTGACATCTGATGAAGGGGAACGGGCGCCGGGCATCGGCTCCGCGGGTTGGCTTCACCATCCTGCTGCCGCTGCTGCCAACGCCCGCTGAGGCATGAGCACACAAACGCGCATCGACCGTCGTTTCGCCGAACTGAAACGTGAGGGCCGTCCCGGTCTCGTCACCTTCATCACAGCGGGTGATCCGGACCTTGAAACCTCCAAGCAGATCCTGTTCGGCCTGCCCGCTGCGGGGGCCGACGTGATCGAGCTTGGCATGCCGTTCTCCGATCCGATGGCGGACGGTCCGGCCATTCAGGCATCGTCACTGCGCGCGCTGAAGGCCGGGCAGAAGATGCGCGACACGCTGGATATGGTCGCCGAGTTCCGCAAGCAGGATCAGGATACGCCGATCGTTCTGATGGGCTATTACAACCCGATCTATGTCTATCCGAACGACAAGTTTCTGGTCGAAGCCAGGGAAGCGGGCGTCGATGGCCTGATCGTTGTCGACCTGCCGCCGGAGACGGACGACGAGCTTTGCATCCCGGCGGCGGAGGCTGGGCTCAATTTCATCCGGCTGGTGACGCCCACCACCGATGAAAAGCGTCTGCCCAAGGTGCTGCAGAATACCTCAGGCTTTCTGTATTATGTCTCGATTACCGGCATCACCGGCACCGCTGCACCGGACGTTAACAAAGTTCACAAGCGCATTGAGCTGATTAAGCAATCGACGGCTCTTCCCGTAGCGGTCGGTTTCGGCGTAAAAAGTGCGGAGCAGGCCAAGGCGCTTGGCGCGGTGGCAGATGCGGTTGTGGTCGGTTCAGCCCTTGTTGGGGCTATTGCCCAAAACCTGAATGAAGATGGCACCTCCACTAGCAAGACGGTGCCTGCTGTTTTAGATTTGGTGGGCTCCCTGGCGGCTGCGCTTAGGGCAGTCTGAGCATATCAAAGGCACGTCGGGGTAATTAGGTTGAAGCGGCTGTTAACCGCTCCAATTGCCGCAGTGCGGCATGGCGCTGAAAAACGCCATATAAGCGGGGCTATCGGTCCGATGGGGGGCCGGGTTCCGAGCCTGAGGAGGCAGCAATTGCCGACCGGTCCGGCCAAGCGTTGAGAGGCCAAGAGCGTGAACTGGATCAATAACGTTGTCCGGCCGAAGATCCGCAGCTTCCTGACGACGAAGCGCGACGTGCCCGACAATCTCTGGATCAAATGCCCCGAGTCCGGGCAGATGGTCTTTTACAAGGACCTGGAGGCAAATCAGTTTGTCGTTCCGGGCTCGGACCATCACATGCGCATGGCATCCGACCTGCGCCTGCAACTGCTGTTCGACGATGGCAGGTTCGAGCAGGTGCCGGTGCCGCAGGTGCCTGTCGATCCGCTGAAATTCCGTGACGGCAAGAAGCGCTACACGGAGCGGCTGCGTGATGCGAAGGCGGATACCAACCTTGAAGACGCCGTCCTTATCGGCGAGGGCAAGCTTGACGGGTTGACCACCGTTGCTGCCGCGCAGGACTTCCGCTTCATGGCGGGTTCGCTTGGCATGGCGGCCGGTGAAGGCGTGATTGCGGGCATGACGCGCGCGCTTGAGAAAAACGCGCCGTTTATCCTGTTCGCGGCGTCGGGTGGCGCGCGAATGCAGGAAGGCATCCTGTCTTTAATGCAGATGCCGCGCACCACCATCGCCGTGCAGCGTCTGCGTGAAGCCAAGCTGCCCTACATCGTGGTGCTGACCGATCCGACGACCGGCGGCGTCACCGCGTCCTATGCGATGCTGGGTGATGTCCACATCGCTGAGCCGGGCGCGCTGATCTGCTTCGCCGGTCCGCGTGTCATTCAGCAGACCATCCGCGAGCAACTGCCGGAAGGCTTCCAGCGCGCCGAGTATCTGCTGGCGCACGGCATGATCGATATGGTCGTGCACCGTCACAAGATGCGCGAGACGCTGAGCCGTCTTTGCCACGTACTGATGGGCGTTGAACCGGCCAAGCACGTCGACAAGACGCGCCTGAACGGCAAAAGCCATACCAACGGCAGCGGCAGCACGATTGAGGCCCACACCGGAACGACGGTTGAGCCGGAAATTCTGGAGCCGGAGCAGCGCTTCGATCCAGCCCGGATCGAGCATCGTGATCCGAGCGTTGCCGACGCTGAGGCGGTTACATCACGCCCTTCACCAACCGACAGGCAGCATTGATGCGCTGCCTGCATCCGAAGCCGGTTTTGCGGTCTGGCTTGCTAAAGCCGGGTCGCACAGGCCTTCGAGTGCTGCCGTCGTTTCAAGATCATAGTTAGCGGCGGGAGAGCCGTATGCCCACGAGCGCAAAGCTCCTCGCCGAACTGAAGCTATTGCATCCGCTGCTGATCGATCTTTCGCTCGGCCGCGTTGAGCGTCTGCTGGGCAAGCTCGGCAATCCGCATCACCGTTTGCCGCCTGTTGTTCACGTTGCGGGCACCAACGGCAAAGGTTCCGTCACCGCATATCTGAAGGCGATACTGGAAGCGGCCGGTGCGCGCGTGCATGTTTATACTTCGCCGCATCTGGTCCGCTTCCACGAGCGTATCGCACTCGCCGGCCCCGATGGCCGTGCAGCGCCGATCGGCGAGGAGCAGCTCGTTGATGTGCTGACGCGCGCGCAGGCGCTTAATGGCGCCGATGATGTTACGCAGTTCGAGATCACCACTGCGGCGGCGTTCCTCGCGTTCGCCGAAAATCCTGCCGACGTCCTGCTGCTCGAAGTTGGGCTTGGCGGCAGGCTCGACGCCACGAACGTGGTCGAGAAGCCGGTGCTCGATGTCATCATGCCGATCTCTCTCGATCACTCCGACAAGCTCGGCTCAACGCTGGCGCAGATCACCGCTGAGAAGGCTGGTATTCTGCGGCCGGGTGTTCCGGCCGTCATCTCGCAGCAGGAGCCTGTTGCAGAGGACGTGATCCGCGCCGTGGCGCTGCGTCAGGGCGCGCCGTTGTCGGTGTGGGGCGAGCATTTCGACGCTTACGAACAGCGCGGCCGTCTGGTTGTGCAGCTTGAGGATCTGCTGCTCGATCTGCCGCTGCCGGCGCTGGTCGGCAGCCATCAGATCACGAATGCTGGCACCGCTGTCGCGGCGGCGCTGCGTCTTGCGGAGGCGCTGCCGCATCTTGGCATTGGCGAGCAGGCGATTGAAAAGGGCCTGTTGAACGTGCGCTGGCCAGCCCGCATGCAACGTCTCGATGCCGGGCCGCTGCCATCGATGCTGGGAGCACACGCGGAGCTCTGGCTCGACGGCGGGCACAATCCGGCGGCGGGCCGCGCTTTGGCGCAAACGCTGGCCGACCTCGAAGAGCGCTCACCCAAGCCGCTGCATCTCGTCGTTGGCATGATGGGCCTGAAGGACGCGGCCAATTTCCTGGCGCCGTTCCGTGGGCTTGCAGCCCATGTGGTGACGGTGCCGATCCCGGGCGCGCATGAGGCGACATTCACGCCGGAAGCGCTGGCCGAAGTTGCGCGCGAGGTTGGGCTTCGGGCTGAGAGCGCCGGAGATGTTATCACTGCACTGAAGCGCACCGATGCCGAGGCGCCAGGCCAGAAACGCATTCTCATTTGCGGTTCGCTTTATCTCGCCGGGCACGTGCTCGGTCTGCAGGAAGGCGTCGAGCCGCAGTCTAATTAGTTGCGCGCGACGACTCCGCTGCGCGGAGCCGGCCGTCGCGCTGGCCGCCTTCGGCGGCAACATTTTAGTTGTGCCTGGCGACTCGCCTTCGGCGAGCCGGCCGCTAGGCACGTGGGCGCGTTGTTGCGCGCAACTTTCGTCAGCCCGACAGAACAGCAGGACAATACATGACGATTGCAGGCGAGGATGAGCTTGAGCGCCTGAAGGAGATTGGCCGCATCGTTGCCAATACGCTGGCGGCGATGGGCGCTGCGATTGAACCCGGCATGACGACGGCAGAGCTGGACGACATCGGCCGCCGCCTGCTGGAGCTTGAGGGTGCGCAATCCGCGCCTGAGCTGTGCTACGGCTTTCCGGGCGCAACATGCATTAGCGTCAACGAAGAGATCGCGCATGGCATTCCGGGCGCGCGGATAATCGCTGCCGGTGATCTGGTGAACATCGACGTTTCGGCGCAGAAAAACGGCCTGTTCGCCGACACGGGCGCATCATTCACGGTGCCGCCGGTTTCAAAGGCAATTGACCGCCTGTGCCGCGATGGCCGCCGCGCTATGTGGACGGGCATTCGCCAGGTTGGCGCCGACAAACCGCTCAGCGGCATCGGCAACGCAATCGGCGAGTTTGCGCGCCGCAACCGCTATACGCTCATTCGCAATCTCGCCAGTCATGGCGTCGGCCATTCGCTGCACGAAGAGCCGGGGGAAATCGCAACCTGGCCGGACAAATCCGAACGGCGCATTATCAACGAAGGCCTCGTGTTCACGGTCGAGCCGTTCCTGTCGATGGGCGGCGAACTGGCCGAAGACGGCGGGCTGGGCGGTGATGAGTGGACGCTTTTCAGCAGCCCGCGTGCACCGACCGTGCAGTACGAACACACCATTGTTGCCACCCGCAACGGCGCGCTTGTGGTGACAATGCCGGGTTAGCGGTAGTCTTTGCCGATGAGCGAACAACTGTTCCTACTTGCCGAAACTGAAACGGCGAGGCAGCTGGCGCAACGGCTGTTTGATGACATCGACGCCCAGCTTCGGCCATTGCTGCCGGTCGAAGCTGAAATTCGTCATATCGGCGCAACCGCCATTCCCGGCTGTTTGACGAAGGGTGATCTGGACGTCGTTATCCGCGTTCCGGTAGCCGACTTTCCATGCGCGGACGCCGTGCTCGCATCGCGATTTGCGCGCAACGGGGGATCAGTCCGAACTGATAGCTTCTCGGCTTTTGAGGATGCGTCGCAACAACCCCACCTCGGTCTGCAGTTGACGGTGATTGGCGGGAATTTCGATTTTTTCCACCAGTTCGCCGAGGCGCTTATCCAGTCGCCCCGGCTCGTCGAAGAATACAGCGCGCTCAAGCGTGCCCACGACAATACTGACATGGAAGTCTACAGGGCTGCGAAGAATGCATTCATCGCGCGCGTTTTGTCAGGGGCATGTTGAACGCAACCGCCGCATCCACCGGATTGCGGCTCAGCATCAAGCCCGATCGACGAAGGTGTCGACGACGCGCTTGCGCTCCCCACTGTCAAACTCGATCGTCAGCTTGTTGCCGTCGACATCGGTAACGGTGCCGAGGCCGAACTTCTGATGCACAACGCGCTCGCCACGCCGATAGCTTGAGCTGTCGCTTGACGATGCAATCAGCTCGCCCTCGATCATCAGCGGCCCGCGCTTGCGGCGTTGATCGGAAGGGCTCCACTTGCGCTTCGCCGATGATGACGAGGACGCAGAACTCTGATCGCGGGTGTGCTGCTGTGCGCGCTGCCAGCCCGGTGTGCCGTAGTGCTTGCCTTCAAACGTCTGCGTCTGCACGTCGTCAAAACGGCTCTGCCCGTAGCCCGACCGGCCGAACGTGCCACCGAAATTCTGGTAAGCATCGCCGAACGGCTTCTTGGTTTCGATGATCTCGACATGATCTTCGGGCAGTTCGTCGACGAAGCGCGACGGCAGCGCCGATTGATAGAGCCCGCGTGTGCGGCGGTTCTGAGTAAACGAAATCTTGGCGAGACGCTTGGCGCGCGTGATGCCGACGTAGGCAAGGCGGCGTTCTTCTTCGAGGCCCGACTGCCCGGTTTCATCCAGCGCGCGCTGATGCGGAAACAGCCCCTCCTCCCAGCCGGGAAGAAAGACATTGTCGAACTCAAGCCCCTTGGCGGCGTGCAGCGTCATGATGGAAATGCGGTCACCATCGCCTGTCTGTTCGGTGTCCATCACCAGCGTGATGTGTTCCAGAAAACCTTCCAGCGTCTCGAACGAGTCCATGAAGCGCACAAGTTCTTTCAGGTTCTCCAGCCGCGTTTGTGCCTGCGGGCTTTTATCGGCCTGCCACATCGCGGTGTAGCCGGACTCATCGAGGATCAGCTCGGCCAGCTCCGTATGCTTGATGTGACCGAGGCGCGAACGCCAGCGATCGAAACTGTGCACGAGATCCGAGAGCGACTTGCGCGCCTTGCCGCCAAGCTCTTCCGTTTCGACGATCATCTTCGCCGCCTGGTACATCGGAATGCCGCGCGCACGCGCCAGCTCGTGCACCCGCTTCACCGAGGTGTCGCCGAGCCCGCGCTTGGGCACATTGACGATGCGCTCGAACTTCAGATCGTTGGTCGGGTTGGCGGTGACTTCCAGATACGCAATCGCGTCCTTGATTTCCTGCCGCTCGTAGAAGCGCGGGCCGCCGATGACACGGTATGGCAGCCCCATGGTGATGAAGCGGTCTTCGAACGCGCGCATCTGGAAAGAAGCGCGGACGAGAATTGCAATCTCGTTGAGCCGCTGACCGTTCTTGTGCATGCGCTCGATGTCGTCACCGATTAAGCGGGCTTCTTCCTCGTCGTCCCAGACCGCTGAGACAGCAACCTTGTTGCCGTCCTCACCATCGGTGAACAGCGTCTTGCCGAGGCGGCCGCGATTGCTGGCGATGAGGCCCGATGCGGCACCCAGAATGTGGCCGGTGGAGCGATAGTTGCGCTCCAGCCGGATGACGTGCGCGCCGGGGAAATCCTTGTCGAAGCGCAGGATGTTGTCCACTTCCGCGCCGCGCCAGCCGTAGATCGACTGATCGTCGTCGCCGACACAGCAGACGTTGGGCGAACTCTTTGCCAGCAGTCGCAGCCACAGATACTGCGCGACGTTGGTGTCCTGATATTCATCGACCAGCAGATAGCGGAAGCGGCGCTGATAATCGGCCAGCACGTCCGGATGGTCCATGAACAGGCGCAGGTTTTCCAGCAGCAGATCGCCGAAATCGCAGGCGTTCAGCTCCTTCAGGCGCTGCTGATAGGCGGCGTAAAGCTTGGTGCCTTTGCCGTCGGCAAAATTATAGGCTTCACCTGCGGGCACTTTATCCGGCGTCAGGCCGCGATTTTTCCAGCCGTCGATCACGCCAGCAAGCTGGCGCGCAGGCCAGCGATCCTTGTCGAGACCTTCGGCTTCAATCACCTGTTTCATCAGGCGAAGCTGGTCGTCCGGATCGAGAATGGTGAAACTGGATTTCAGGCCGACGAGTTCGGCGTGGCGGCGCAGGATCTTCACGCCGATGGAATGGAACGTTCCGAGCCACGGCATGCCTTCCACCGCGCCACCGACGAGGCTGCCGATGCGCTCTTTCATTTCGCGCGCGGCCTTGTTGGTGAAGGTGACGGCAAGAACCTGGCCGGGATAGGCGCGGCCGGTTGCCAGAATGTGTGCGATGCGCGTTGTCAGTACGCGCGTTTTACCGGTGCCTGCACCGGCGAGAACCAGCACCGGACCGTCGAGGCGTTCAACGGCTTCGCGCTGTTCAGGATTAAGCCCATCGAGATAAGGGGTCGGCTCTGCGGGCGGCCGTTGGGAGCTTTGCAGCGCGCGTGCGGAAAGCGACAGCCGCTTGCCGCCGCCATCGCTTGGCGCGTCCGCCCGCTGCGATGGAGCACGATCCGGCTCCGGCTGCGGTCGGGCTTGCGCGCTCGGCGGTGCTGCGGGCAGGTCGAACGGCGGCTCGTCATCGTCGGCCGAAGACGCAGCTACGGTTGCCGTGGACCCGCGCGGTGGCAGATCAAACGGAAGCTCGTCCGCGTCATCCACGGGACCCGCGTTCGCGAAATGTTTTCCTGTATGCGCCATGCATCCGAACTATATCACCCGGCTTGGTGCGGCAACGCCTGTGCGCCCTTCGCCCACACCTGATGTGGGGAGCGGGCACTGCGACGATAAGGTTGTGGGGGATTTGGCCGCTGTGCCGCCTGCCTGCTTGCACCAAATCCGTGCAAACGCCGGATTTTCCATTGGTAAGCGGTGCCGTTTTCCACCAAAGCGGGGCCAGACACAGACATGCCATGCCGAATAGGCTAGTGTATGCCCTAACCGCAGCCGGTGGCCTCCGTGAGATCTGCGCACGAAATGTCACTGGCGAGATATTGAACCCTGGCCTCTCTGCCTGGTAGCCGCCGCCACCAGGAAGTTTTTGCGTTGTCTTTAGGGACGGTCGAATGCCTATCGGGATTCTGAACGGCTAGATGAGCAACGGGCTTCTTTATATCGCGGGGCTGATCTCGCTTGCCCTCGCGGCGCTGTTTGCCGTCCCCTACTTCGTGGACTGGAATGGCTATCGCGGTGTCTTCGAAGAGGAGGCAACGCGTATCCTCGGTCGTGAGGTGCGCGTCGGCGGCAACGTCAATGTCCGCCTGCTGCCGCAGCCCTATGTCAGCTTCGAGAAGTTGCGCATCGCCGACCCCACGGGCGCGACGGGTGAGCCGCTGTTCCGGGCGGAAAGCTTCACCATGCGGCTTTCAGTGCCGCCGCTGCTGAAGGGCATCATTGAAGCCAACGAGGTGGTGCTGGAAAAGCCGGAGCTGCGGCTGGCGGTTGATGCCGAAGGCGCAGGCAACTGGCGCGACTTCAGCATTGCGCCGGGTTCCTTGCCGTTTGTTCCGGCTGGCGTGACGCTGCAGTCGGTGATGGTGAATGACGGCAGCGTTGCGTTGTTCGGGCCGCGCGGCATCAACTTCGCGGATCTCACCGGCATCAATGGCGAATTGAAGGCCGATCTGTTTTCAGGTCCGTTCGGGTTCAAGGGCACGACGCATTGGCGCGAGGGCACGCGCGAGGTGCGTCTCGTAACGGGCGCGACAGAGGCTGACGGCAGCCTGCGATTCAAGGCGACAGTGCGCGACGAAGGTGACCACCTGAGTTCGTACTCTGTCGATGGCCGCATCGATGACATTAAAAACGCGCCGCGGATCAGTGGTGACCTGACGGCAAAGCTGGCGCTTGCATCGGGAGCGCTTGCGCAGGCGAACCGGACGGGCGCTGCTCCGGGCGGCAAAAAGCTGCCGCCCGTTATCGACTTCCGCGCCAAGATTGACGGCAATGCGACCGGCATGCGCGTCGACGATATCGCCATGACGTTCGAGAACGTTGGCCAGCCGCAGCTCATTTCCGGCGCCGCCACCGCGCGCTGGGAAGAGGCTCTCAGCGTCGATATGGGACTGACGTCGCGCTGGCTCGATCTCGACCTGCTGTCCACGACTGACGAAGGCGCCGACAATCCGATCGCGACCGCACGCAATTTCATCGGCGCCGTGATGGCGGCGCTGCCGAAAAACGCTGACAGCAAGGTTACCCTGGATCTGGATCAGGCGAACCTCGGCGGCGAGCCTGTCAGCGGCACACGGCTGGAACTGGCGCGTACGGACGGCGTGCTACATCTGGATCGTCTTCGTGCCAGCCTGCCCGGAGGGACAAAGCTCGCGCTTGATGGTGCGGTTGCGGAGCAGGCCAGCGGCCAGTCGTTCCGCGGTGACGTGACGTTGCACGGCACCAGTCTGGCGCGCTTCCTCGATTGGTCGGCTAAGGGCCGCGCTCTGGCTGAGGCGCTGCGCAATGACGGAGCGTTTTCGCTGCAGGGCCAGCTTGCCATGAGCGATGGCGGCATTCGTCTTACCGAAGCGGGTGTCGAGGTTGCCGGGCGACCGCTAACGGGCGAGTTCCATTTGCTGCGTGGCGAACGCCCGCGTGTGCAGGTGGTGCTGGAAGGCGCTGAAGTGGATGCGGGCTAGTTCTGGCAGGCTGGTATCGGCGCATTCAAGCGCGTGATCAGCCGTAACGGAACTGATGCTGCGGTTGCGCCGGGTGCGGAGAAATTTGCCTGGTTCGATCCGCAGACGATGGATTTTGACGTGCGGCTGCGTGCCGGCCAGTTTCTCGCCGGCGAGCAGAAGCTGCGCAACGTTTCGTTGGACCTTGGCGTTGACGGCGGAAAACTCGCCATTCGCACGTGCCGGTTCGATACCGCCGATGGATTGAAGTTCGATCTTGAGGGCGACGTCCGTGATGCGGCTTCGACACCGCAGGGCGCGCTGCGCTGGGCGATGAAGGTGCCTGCGGCGGCCAGTTATTCTGCGCTGGTTTCGCTGCTGGATCCGCCGCAGGAGTTGCGCGATCAGGCGGCAATTTTCTCGACGCTGGCACCGATGAGCGTGGCCGGCAGCATCGGACTTGGCGCTCGCAATTCCGGTTCAGCTGACATTACCGCCGATGGCGCGGTGCAGGGCACCGGTCGCCTGATCGCTACGGCTATGCTGGATGGTGGCTTGGGTAACTGGCGCGCTGCGCCTGCCGACATCACGCTCACCATCAATTCCAGTCCTGATGTCGCGCGTATTCTGGCCAGCCTCGGCGCGCGCGATCAGGCGCAGCTTCCGGCGTCGGCCACGCCGAAAGCGGGCGAGGTGTTCATCAAGGCAGTCGGCGTACCGACCCAGGCCATGACGGTTTCGGCCTCCGCGCAGGGGCCGCAATTGTTCCTGGGTTATGATGGTCGTGCCGTGTTGCCCGCCACTGGCGGCAGCACCCTTGATGGTGAGTTGCGGTTGTCGGCCCGCGGGCTGGGCGAGGTTATGTCCGTCGCAGGGCTTGGCGGCGGTGTTACGCTCAGTGAGACACCGGTGGTTGGTACGCTGCGGGTCGCTTCCGCAAGCCACGCCACGGAGCTTGATCTGCGCGATATTCGTGTGGGGAACAGCAAAGTCAGCGGAACGCTGGCGCTTGCGTATCCAAGCGAGGGACCGGCCATCGTCACCGGCGAACTGGATGTCGATGCTGCAACCGTTCCCGGGCTTCTCGCTCTAGTGACGGACCATAAGACGATCACGGTTGAGGGCGCGGACACCGCCGAGCCTTTGACGGCAGGGCGGTCAATCTGGCCCGAACGCGCGTTTGATTTTTCGGCGCTCGATGGTGTCGAAGGCAAGCTGGGCGTCGACTTCGGATCGCTGTCGGTGATTGATGGGATGGCGATTGCCAAGGCGCGCGTGGAAATAGCGCTGACGCCGGGCAAGGTTGAAGTGAACAAGCTGCAAGGTCGCTTGCTGGGCGGCGAGCTGACATCGCGTGTGGTGCTGGAAAAGGCCTCTGGTGGCGCTGCGCTTGATGCTGAGGTGAACGTCAGCGATATGCGTATCCGCAAGACCGACAATGCAGAGATGGCCGAGCAGCAGGCCAGCCTTGCACTTGATATCAAGGCGCGCGCTTCGACGCCCGGTACGATGGTGTCGGTGGCAACGGGTGCGGGTGAATTGCGCCTTGGCAATCTGCTGATGCGCGTGCCCACACCGCAGGCAGTCGTCAGCACGGCGCGGGCGGCGCTGGCGGGCGAGGCTGGTGCCAGCGGCGAAGAACTTGCGGAGGCACTGCGGACGGCGTTCACTTCGCGTGAGGTCATGGTGGGGCAGCGCATCATTCCGATTGAAATCGGCGATGGCGCCGCAAAGCTGGCGTCGTTCACCCTCGATTCCGACGCTGGTTCGACCAAGGTGGATACGACTGTCGATCTTGCATCGATGATGTTCGACAGCTCCTGGCTGGTGCAGCCGACCCCGAATGCATTGTCTGGTCAGCCGGCAGAGCCCGCTGTTTCCGCTGACAGCGATGCGGATGCTGGCGATGATAGCGCCGGTCAGCCGTTGGCGGCTCCGGCGCCGACGCCAGCTGCGCGCGTTGCGACGCTGCCGCCGATCAGCGTTGTCTACACCGGCCGCTTGCCGGATGCGTGGACGCCTTCAACGCGCATTGCCCATGAACCGCTGGAGCGTGAACTGGCGATCCGCAAGCTTGAGCTCGATGCCGACCAGCTTGAGCGGCTGCATCAGGCCGACGCCGAGCGTGTGAAGCGTCAGGAAGAGCGTCGCCGCGCGCGTGAGGCGGATGAAGACGAGGCTGCTCCGGTTCCGCTGCCGTCACCGGCTCCAGCGCCAACTGCGGCGCCGCTTGGGTTTGACCGCAGCGGAGCAACATCCGCCAACGGTGCGGCGCCAGCCCTGCCGCCTTCCAGTGCCAGCGCGTTGGGCGTTGTTGTCCCGCAGGTGCCTGGGCAGGAAATCGTTACGTTCGGCGCATCGCCTATCGATCCTGCGGTTGTCGCGCCGACGGAAGCGGGCAGCATTCCCCAACAGCCGGCTGCTACAACCACATCGTCATCTGCTGGTAGCAACGGTAACGGACGTCCACGGCGTCCGGCGGCGCAGAAGCAGATCGGCCCTGCGGAGCAAATCCTGCGCAGCCTGCAGAACTGGTAAGCGGAGGCGCGGGTGGCACGATGCGGCCCCCGCGCGTTGTTCGTTGCGCGGGCGGAAATCCGGATTGCGGCAAGCGATCAATCGCTGTGCGGCAGACCTCGGCTGCGATAGTATTCGAGCACCCAGATGCGCACTGCGCTTGAAAGGCCCGCTTCGCCGCGCGTGGCATCGATGCTCGCGACCAGGCCAGCGAGGGTGCTCGCTTTCTCCGCCGCGATTTCCTGCAAAGCGGTCCAGAAAGCTGCTTCCAGTGAAATAGAGGTGCGGTGTCCCTTGATGGAGAATGAGCGCTTCACCGGGCGCGTCGGAGCCGCGGTGGTTGAAGGTTCGGCGTCGGTATCGCGAGCGTCATCGTGCGCGTGAGTTTCGTCATCGGCGGATGTCGCGGGGGCGTCGATCACTGGCTCGGCCCGTTGGCAGGATCGTCATCGGGCGTCGGCTGTTCGGGCGCAGGAGCATCGCGCTCCGGGCTGTCGTCGGCGTTCGAGCTATTACGCTCCAGTAGCAGGCCGTCCAGCTTGCGGGCTTCCAGTGCATTCGCAGCATCCGTCGCCTGACGTTCCGCCTTTGTGCGGCCGAAAGCGATGCGGTTTTCCTCTGCGCGTGCTTCTGCATCGCGCCGGTTCTTGGCCTTGCGCGCGCGCCGTAGGTTGATGATCTCAGCAGTCACGATGGCCTCCGGCTTTACGGCGGCGGCAATCATTCGATTGCCGCCGGTCGCGTTAACAGGCGCTCATTCGATCAATCCGGCGCCAGCATTTTGCGCGGATCGACGATCTCATCGAACTCGGCATCGGTCACATAGCCGCCGCCGACCGCTTCTTCACGCAGCGTGGTGCCGTTCTTGTGGGCGGTCTTGGCGATCTTGGCCGCCGCGTCGTAGCCGATCTTTGGCGCCAGCGCGGTGACGAGCATCAGCGAACGATCGAGACCGGCCTTGATGTTATCGACGCGCGGCTCGATGCCGACGACACAGTTCTCGGTGAACGAGACCGCGGCGTCAGCCATCAACCGCACCGACTGCAGGAAGTTATAGGCCATCACCGGGTTGAACACGTTCAACTCGAAATGGCCCTGGCTGCCCGCAAACGTAATGGCAGCATTATTGCCGAAGATCTGTACGCAAACCTGCGTCATCGCCTCGCACTGCGTGGGGTTAACCTTGCCCGGCATGATCGACGAACCCGGCTCGTTCTCCGGCAGCGACAGCTCGCCAAGACCGGAGCGCGGGCCGGAGCCAAGGAAGCGGATGTCGTTGGCGATCTTGAACAGCGACGCGGCCAGCGTGTTGATGGCGCCGTGGCAGATCGACCATCGCATCGTGCGCCGCCAGCGCTTCAAACTTGTTCGGTGCCGCTAGTGAACGGCGAGGCCGGTGATGGCGGCGACGCGTTCAGCCACCTTTTCCGCAAAGCCCGCCAGGTGCATTGAGGCCGGTGCCGACAGCCGTGCCGCCCTGCGCCAGCTCCATCAGTGACGGCAGCGTCGACTCATCACGCTTGATGCGCGTTTGGCCACCTGCTGCGGTATAGCCGGAGAACTCCTGACCCAGCGTCAGCGGCGTTGCATCTTGCGTATGGGTGCGGCCGATCTTGACGATATCGTTCCAGGCATTGGCCTTGTCGTTGCAGGGCGTTGCAGCAGACTGCTGCGAGCGCCGGCAGCAGTCGGTGCGCGATCTCCTCGGCGCACGCGATGTGCATGGCGGTCGGGAACGTATCGTTCGACGACTGGCTCATGTTGACGTGATCGTTCGGGTGCACGGGCTTCTTGCGAGCCCTGCTCGCCGCCGATGCATCTCGATGGCGCGGTTCGAAATCACCTCATTCGCGTTCATGTTCGACTGCGTGCCCGAGCCGGTCTGCCAGACCACGAGCGGGAAATGATCGTCGAGCTTGCCCTCGATCACTTCCTGCGCCGCCTTCACGACCGCGTCGCCGATGGTCTGATCGAGGCGGCCAAGCGCCATGTTGGTTTCCGCAGCGGCGCGCTTGACGATGCCCAGGGCGCGCACGATCGGCAGCGGCTGCTTCTCCCAGCCGATCTTGAAGTTGCCCAGCGAGCGTTGTGCCTGTGCGCCCCAATAGCGGTCTGCGGCAACTTCGATGGGGCCGAAGGTGTCGGTTTCGGTGCGGGTCTTTTTGTCTTGCGTGCTCATGCGAGGTGCCCCAATTGCGGAAAAATCTGAGGCATGCCGCTTATCACAGCAGCAGCTATTTCACCAAGGTGGCCGCTTGGGTGACACCTGCGCCGCCGCCTCGGTGATAAAATCTCAGGATAAACGTTCTGGCTCAATGCGAAGGCAGCGAATGTCTCTTCATGCGGCAGTCACAACCGGGGCATACAGGCAAAAGGCTCGTTGCTGTTGTCAGCGCTCCGGACATCGACATGCGGCGGTTGCTGTGGGTCGCCGCCGTCGAGCCTGAGGGCAATCGCGACGTCAGGCCGCATCGCTGCGCAATCTCCGCCGGTTAGTGCAGGGACACGTTGGGCAATGGCACAGCGATCGGAATGGGATTAGTTAACTGGCGGTCGCCCGCAAGACGGCGCAGCAGATCGGGTCAGTCACGCCATGTCGCGCGTTGCGCCATGCGTCGGAATGTGAACGACAGCCGGTGTGCGTGATTGGCTGAGTTGAGTCTAATATTCAGGTGATCTTGTCCAAGCGAAGGGAGGCGAGGGGAGTTTGGCCAATGAGCGGCCAGCGGTCCTCGCGGTGGGATAGATGAACATTTGCATGATCGGCGCCGGCTACGTTGGGCTTGTGTCCGCGGCCTGTTTTTCCGAATTCGGCTGGAACGTGACCTGCGTCGACAAGGACCCGCAGCGGCTTGAAGAGTTGAACGCCGGTAAGTCGCCGATCTATGAGCCTGGTCTCGATGATCTCCTGCAGCGGAACATGCAGGCGGGACGTCTGCGCTTCACCAATGAGCTGGGCCCGGCAGCAAAGGCGGCGGATGTTATCCTGCTTGCCGTAGGCACGCCGATGCGCCGTGGCGATGGCTACGCTGATCTCTCTTATGTGTATGCGGCAGTGGAAGAGCTTGCGCCGCACATTGAGGGCTTCACCGTTATCGTCACCAAGTCCACGGTGCCGGTGGGCACCAGTCGCGAGATCGAAGATCGCTTGCGTGCCGCGCGCCCGGATGCCGAGTTTGCCGTTTGCTCCAACCCGGAATTTCTGCGCGAAGGTTCGGCCATCGGCGATTTCATGCATCCCGACCGCGTCCTTGTCGGCGTCGATGATGACCGTGGCCGCGCTGTGATGAACCGGCTTTATAAGCCGCTGGCCCTGCGCAATGCGCCGGTGATGTTCGTCGGCCGCGAGTCGGCTGAGCTGGCGAAGTATGCGGCCAATGCCTTCCTGGCGATGAAGATCAGCTTCATTAACGAAATCGCCGATCTGTGCGAGGTCGTGGGCGCTGGCGTGCAGGAGGTTGCCTCCGCCATCGGTAAGGATCGCCGCATTGGCGACAAGTTCCTGCATCCGGGGCCGGGCTATGGCGGTTCGTGCTTCCCCAAGGATGTGTCGGCGCTGATCCGCACCGCGCGGGAGAACAAGTCGCCAGTCAGCATCATCGAGCAGGTGCAGCGCGTGAATGACGAGCGCAAGATCGCCATGGCGCACCGCATTGAGGCGGCGGCGGGCGGTTCGGTGCGCGGGCTCACCGTCGGGCTGCTTGGCGTCACCTTCAAGCCAAATACCGATGACATGCGCGATGCGCCGAGCCTCACCATCGTGCCGATGCTGCAGGAACGGGGCGCAACGGTGCGGGTGGTTGATCCGCAAGGCCGCAAGCAGGCCGACCCGCTGTTGCCCGGTGTGATCTGGTGCGACAGCGCGCTTGAGGTGGCTGAGGGCGCCGACGTTCTGGTGACGGTGACGGAATGGAACGAGTTCCGCGGGCTTGATCTCGCTGCGGCCAAGGCCCGGATGCGGGGCGACGTGCTGGTTGACCTGCGCAACGTATTCTCGGCCGAGCTCGCCCATGCGGCGGGCCTGCGTTACACGGCGGTGGGGCGCAAGCCGGATGAGAGCGATCTGGCTCCGGCGCGTGCGGCGCTGCGCGCGGTTTGATGCGTTAAGGCTGTAACGGCTACCAAAATTCAGGCCGCGCCCCGGATAGGGACGCGGCCTTTTTCATTGGCGGATTGCACTGTTCAATATGCGGGGTTGGGCGTTCTGCACTGCTGCAGGTCAGCGCCGGACCCTGCTTGTGCTCGGCTTTCGCGCTGCAGAAGTGGAGCGCCGCCCTCGCGACAGGCGGGCCAGCATTCGCGCCGCAATGGACCGTCGAAGCATGATCCGGCGGGAAGAAACGAGACGATTAACACCAACCGGAGCGGCGCATCCCGGCGAGTTCTGTGCGGTTTCCACCTGCCGCGCGTCCGCAATCAAAGGGCGAGCGCCTGGCGTTTGATCTGGAGAGAGATGGTAAAGCGGCGCGCCTGTTGAAGGCGGCTGTGTGCGCGGCGCTGGGGGCCAGAGCGAACATGGTTGCGTTGAAGATGGAACCGGCGAAAGCGTCGAAGCTGCAACGTCGGCGCTGAAAGCAGGCCGCACGGTTCAGGTTTGTTAGCAGTGCGGCTGTTTCGTTGCGTCGCGTTGGAGTGACGATAACGAACTGTTGCTCGCCTGCGTGCATGACGTCGTCTTGCCATTGAGAGCGCGCGTGCAAATGGTGGTTCAGCTGCTTGGGGCATACGGTGCCTCATCTTACTGCTGATGTTGTAGCGGGAATTTTTTTGTTCGTCGATGTTTGCGTGCGTGAACGGTGCATCAATCGTGCGCAACTGTTCTGAGATGCACATCTCGATGCACGTCGCAGCGTGATGCGATACGTTGCTGATGGCGTCGTTGATCGCGTTCTGCGCTACGCATCGGTGATGTGCGAGGCGGCGTGCATCGCGGTGTTGCGTGAAGCATCGCGCACTTCGAAACACGCGCCGCAGCACCCGCGCGATCACGCATCAGTACGGCGCAATACTTCGCCAGCGCGTACATCGATGCCCGGTTTTGCAGTGAAATAGGGCGTTGCAGCGCTTGTCGGCTGGGGGATGAGCGCATCGCGTCGCGTCGAGATGCCGATCGATAAAATTGTTCGGGTGCTGGCCGCGTCTCGCTCATGAACAGGGGTGTGCCGGTCCAGTTCACGGGGCGTGCACATGGATGCGGCGTGCTTCGGTCCGTGCATATCGATATGCGCAATGGCGTCACCGTGCAGATAATTCCCGCGCCCAAGTATCCGTCGCGGCCACGCGATCTTGTTCCTGAATGAACGACGACGCATCGCATCCGCAGGCGGCATTCAGCTTCGGATGAGTGTCGTGCGGCTCGCCGCAAAGCTGGGGACGATCGCCCGCATGCGGTGCCACTCACGGTTAATGCGGCTCGATCTGGCGAGCCTGATGGTCACGCGGGCGGGCGGAAATTGCGGTGCGGCGGAATGTTGATTGGTCGCTGTAGGGCGCTGTTATGCGTCACGCACCCAGTTCAGCGCCGCGATGCGAGGATCGGCGGCGAATGTATCGCGCGGAAACTCAAGCGCTCCGACGGAGCTTCGCACAGCGCCAGCACCCCATGGGCGCTGAACCGCATGCGCCATGTCTCTTGATCGACAGGGGCCGACTTGCCGAACGCTGCACAGTTGAGAATGGCCACGTTGCAGCCCTTGCTCGGGTCGCGTGCGGAGAGGTAGCGGATGGCCGCAGCTCCGGCCGCGCGGGCTGCGTCGGCAAATGCCTGACAGCCAGTGTAGTCGGTCAGATCGGTCCAGACGTGGAAATCGGACGCCAGCGGCAGCCGTGATAAATCCAGCAGCCGGTCGGATGCGATCTCAACACCGAACGCGGTGTGTTCCGATGGATTATGTGGTCGGGCCGTATCCGGAGGAACAACTTAAGCTCCTCCCGCCCGCAGGGCAGACGCTGCTGCGTTGCCCGGGCGGGAAGATCGGCCAGGCAAAGAAAGGGCACAGGCAAGCGCCAGCCGCCGGTTGCGTCGGTGCAACCGGATGGCGGAGGCGCGGGACTAAAGAGAATGGGCCGGGAGAGGCAGGGGAGAAGCGAAGGATAGAGGAGAGGGCGCCGTTCCGCGCCCTTCTCACTTACTTCTTTCGGAAGGCGTCGAGGCTGACGATCTGGGCGCCACTGCCGTTTCCGGTTGAAGCGGCGGCAGGCGTGTCAGCCGTCTTGCTCTCATCATCCTTGATGGAGACCGATTCAAACATCGGCGCACCCTTCAGCTCCGGCTGCGAGGATGTGGTCGCGGCTGGGGCCGGTTGCTCGGTGCTGCCGGGAACCTCAGGCTTGGAACCGGTGGAGGCAGACTTGCGCGGCACCCGTGGCTTCTTGGGGGCGGTTGAGCGCAATGTTGCGGTCCGGCCGCCGTTGGCCCGCTCGTCGGGGTTGCCTGCCAGACGGGGGGTGAAGGCGTCGTCCTGGTCGAGTTCAGGCTCGCCGCCATCGGGGCCATCGAACTGCATGCCGTAGCGCACGCTCGGGTCGAAGAAGACGCGAATGGCGCTGAAGGGCACGACGAGCCGCTCTGGAATACCGTCGAAGGTGAGCTTCACCTCAAAGCCCGCTTCGGAGACCAGCAGATCCCAGAAGCGATGCTGAAGTACGATTGTCATCTCCGCGGGGTATTTGTCCCGCAGCCGTTTCGACAGCACGACGCCCGAGGCGGTGGTGTCGAAGGAGATATAGAAATGGTGATCACCCGGCAGGCCGGTTTTGGCCGCCTGGGCAAGGACCGTCCGCACGACGCCACGCATGGCATCCTGGGTTAAGGTCTCGTAGTCGATCGTTGGCTCAGCCGCCATCGGTCTCGCTGTCAGTCCCCGGCTAACGCACCCCCGGCCGTATCCTATAAAGGCTGGCACGGCGCGAGTTATTGAATGGAGGGCTTCTGTTGCCCGGTGCCCTCCGGACCGCGCCTTACCCGGCTAAGGGCAAGGACTTAGTTTAGGCATTTCGCGCCGCATTACGCAGCGAGAGCAGCCTCAGCATAGTTGTCATTTGCAACTATTCTGAACGGCCCGATAACGGCGGAACCATGCCGAGCAAAAGCTAAGCCCTTTACACCTTCGTCGATCCTAGTTCGCCCCCATGGTTCCCTGCCGATAGCGGCCATTTTCCCTTGCGGGAGACAGTCGCACAGTGCGGCAGGGAGAAATTGGTGGAGGCGCCGGGTACCGCCCCCGGGTCCGAACGGCTTATTTCGACCGCGTTTATCGCCATAGCTGGACGAATCCAGCATTGTGAATATAGAGCCAGACGCGCCAGAAAAAAAGCCTGCTTCATCCGCGCAGTCTGCGGATATGACAAGGCTGTATCTTCGCAAGCAATTGGTAAGCATGCGGGCGCCGATCAAAGGCCGACAACGGCGCATGATGTTCAAAGTATCGACCGGGGGACGGGAAGCTGACAGTTCCATCTGAAAACACCGATCCACATGCGCCCGCAGCTGCATCGGGCCCAGCCTACGTTCCGCGCACCGGATGGCCGGCGTGGTTGGTGTTGCCGGCAGCGGGCGTCATCTTTGGCATCGCTGCGCTGTTTGCAGGGGTGGTTTACGTTGTTGCCGATCAGGTATTCGGCGAGGGCACCGGTCACTTTGGTTCACCGGAATTCGGGCTGGCGCTGCAGCTCATATTGCTGCAGGTCGGCGTTATCGTGCTGACGATTGTAGCCGCAGGCTTCTTCGGATCGGATCGGTGGGAGGTGCTGGCCCTGCGTAAGCCGCGCGGTGGCTGGCGCGTGATGTGGCTGGCGCTCATTCCGATGTTCGCGGTCACCGGCATCTGGACCGCGCTGATCATGTGGCTGGCGCCGGACGTGCTGATCGGCGACCTGCGCATCTTCAAGGAATTGCTGGAGAGCGACGCGGCGCTGCTGGCGTTTATAGCCATTGCCATTGGCGCCCCGCTCTCAGAGGAACTGATGTTCCGCGGCTTCCTTTATTCCGGCCTGGCGAAATCCCTGCTCGGCCTGATCGGCACCGGCATCCTCACCGCCCTGCTGTGGACGGCGCTGCATGTCGGCTATTCGGTCTTCGGCCTCATCGAGGTGCTGGTGATCGGCTTCTATTTCTCGTGGCTGCTGGTGCGCACGGGCAGCGCCTGGGTCACGATTTTCTGCCATGCCGTCTATAACGCCGTGATCGCGGTGGCGCTCTATTTCGTGACTCTGCCGCCTGCGGTTCAGGCGGGATGAGACCAAATATCCGTGCATGTGGCATTGGGAGGAGTGGAGCAGTGACTGCGTTGCCCCGGAATCGACCTATATAAAAGTCGATGCAACAATATCTCGATCTCATGCGCCGGGTGCGCGATCACGGCGTGCGGAAGGATGACCGCACCGGCACGGGCACGCTTTCTGTATTCGGCCATCAGATGCGCTTCGATCTCGCCGACGGCTTCCCGCTGGTGACGACGAAGAAGCTGCACGTGCGTTCCATCATTCATGAGCTGATCTGGTTTCTCGCGGGCGAAACCAACACGGCCTATCTCAAAGCCAACGGCGTCTCGATCTGGGATGATTGGGCTGACGCTCAGGGTGAGCTGGGGCCAGTCTATGGCCGGCAATGGCGCTCATGGGCCGCGCCGGATGGCCGGCAGATCGATCAGATCGCCGAGGTGGTCGAAACTCTGCGGAGCAACCCCGACAGCCGCCGCATCATCGTTTCGGCCTGGAACCCAGCCGACATCCCGGACATGGCGCTGGCGCCGTGCCACTGCCTGTTCCAGTTCTACGTCGCGGACGGCAAGCTTTCCTGTCAGCTCTACCAGCGTTCGGCCGACATCTTCCTCGGCGTGCCGTTCAACATTGCTTCCTATGCGCTGCTGACGATGATGATGGCGCAGGTGACGGGTCTGAAGCCGGGCGAGTTCGTGCACACCTTCGGTGATGCTCACCTTTATCTGAACCATCTGGAGCAGACGGAGCAGCAGCTTTCGCGCGCGCCACGTCCGCTGCCGCAGATGAAGCTGAACCCGGACGTGAAATCGATCTTCCAGTTCAAGTTTTCGGATTTCGAACTGACGGGCTATGACCCGCATCCGCATATCAAGGGCGATGTGGCGGTTTAGGAGTTTGCGCGCGGCATGGTTGTTTCAATCGTAGTGGCAATCGCTGAAAACGGCATCATTGGCCGCGATGGCACGCTGCCATGGCGCATTTCTTCCGATCTGAAAACGTTTCGTCGATTGACGATGGGCAAGCCGCTCATCATGGGCCGGCGCACGTTTCAATCGCTGAAGAAGCCGCTGGATGGGCGCGATAACATCGTGCTGTCGACCGATACCAATTATCGCCCCGAAGGCGCGATCATGGCTGCGGATTTTGAAACCGCGCTGGCCATCGGCCGGGAATGTGCCGCACGCCGTGGCGTCGATGAGATAGCAGCCATTGGCGGTACAGCCGTTTTCGCCGCCGCGCTGCCAATTGCCGATCGGATCTACCGCACGGATGTCCATGGCACGCCGACTGGCGACGCCTATTTTCCGGCTACGGACTGGACCCAGTGGACCGAGACCGCCCGCGAGGATCTGCCCGCGGGGCCAAATGATGATTTCACCGCTACTCTCGTTGTTCTGGAACGGCGCCATTCTTGAGCGGCGTCAAGTTAATCGGCCGTCTTAATATTGAAACTATTGTCGTGAAATTCAGCTTGAACGGCTGACCGGGGGCCCCAAATCTATTCGGCGCGTTTGCGATCCGGGGAAACCCTGTCATATAAGCGAGCACCCCCTGGCTTCCCGCGCAATCCCGGAAGCTTTCACCGGTGCCGGTCGGGCAATTCGGCCTGCGGCGCAGCGTTAAAGAATTGAAGGACACTTCTATATATGCCCTGGAATAATCAGAGTGGCGGCAGCGGCGGTGGCGGCGGCTGGAAAAGCGGTGGCGGCGGCAACGGTGGCAATGGTGGCGGTCCGTGGGGCCGTGGGCCGTCCGGTGGCGGCGATGGCCAACCCGATCTCGAAGAAATGATTAAGCGTGGCCAGGACAAGGTTAAACAGGTCATGCATGGCGGCGGCGTTCCCGGTCCGCTGCTGTTCCTCATCGCGGCGATAACCTGCGCCGTCATCGGCTGGCAGGCGTTCACGTTCCGCGTCAATCCGGACGAACTCGGCATCCAGATGCGCTTCGGCAAGTTCGTCGAGAAGTATCCGCCGGGCCTGCATTTCCGTCTGCCTTACCCGATCGATGAAATCTATCTGCCGAAAGTAACGCGTCAGAACATCATCGAAATCGGCGTGCGCTCCTCCGGCCGTGCCGCAGTAGGCGACGAGCGCGCTGAAAGCCTGATGCTGACGGGCGACGAGAACATCGTCGATATCAGCTTCGTGGTTTACTGGCGCATCCGTGACGCCGAAAAGTATCTGTTCAACATCCAGCATCCTGACAGCACGGTGAAGGAAGTGGCCGAGAGCGCCATGCGCGAGGTTGTTGGCCAGTCCAAAATTCAGCCGATCCTGACGCAGGAACGCCAGAAGACCGAAGAAGCCGTGCAGGCGCTGATGCAGCGCATGCTGGACAGCTACGGCGCCGGCATCCAGGTCGATCAGGTGCAGCTGCAAAAGGTCGATCCGCCGTCAGAAGTCATCGATGCTTTCCGTGACGTTCAGGCAGCCCGCGCCGATCAGGAGCGTCTGCAGAACGAGGCTTACTCCTACTTCAACAAGGTGGTGCCGGAAGCTCGCGGTCAGGCCGATCGCATCCTGCAGGGTGCTGAGGGTTACAAGCAGCAGGTGGTGAACGACGCCACCGGTCAGACCTCGCGCTTCACGCAGGTCTATGATCAGTACAAGAACGCGCCGGAAGTTACCCGTCGCCGTATGTTCCTGGAGACGATGGAAAGAGTGCTGGGCGGAACCGACAAGATTATCCTCGATAGCAAGGGCGCGGGAGCGGGCGTTGTGCCCTACCTGCCGCTCGACAGCTTGCAGAATCGAACACCCAGAAACGATGAATCCAACGAGGGAGGCAACTGATCATGCGCGCGTTCCTCGCCATTATCGTCATCGCTCTTGGCCTGGCGGCCATCGGCATCTACACCTCAGCGTTTATCGTGCACCAGAACGAGCAGGCGCTCGTGCTGCGCTTCGGTGAGCATAAGCGCGTTGTCAATCAGCCCGGCCTGAACTGGAAGCTGCCGCTGATCGACACCGTCGAAGTGTTCGACAAGCGCATCCTGGATCTGGACAGCCAGCCGCAGGAAGTGACCGCATCGGACCAGAAGCGTCTCGTGGTCGACAGCTTTGCTCGCTATCGCATCGTCGATCCGCTGAAGTTCTACCAGACGCTGCGGTATCAGGAGGCTGTACGCTCGCGCCTTGGCCCGATCGTTGAATCGGCTCTGCGGCGTGTGCTTGGTGGCGCAACCTTCCAGGATGTTGTTCGCGACAAGCGCGAAGAGCTGATGAAGCGCATCGCCCAGCAGGTGAACAAGGAAGGCGCCGACTTCGGTCTTGAAGTGGTTGACGTTCGCATCAAGCGGGCCGACCTGCCGAAGCAGAACTCCAACTCGGTGTTCGACCGCATGCGCGCTGAGCGTCAGCGGGAAGCCGCCGAGTTCCGCGCTCAGGGTACCGCTGAAGCAAACCGCATCCGCGCTACTGCCGACCGTGAGGCAACCGTGATCCGGGCCGAAGCCAGCCGCAAGGGCGAGGAAATCCGCGGTGCCGGTGACGCCGAGCGCAACCAGATCTATGCCGAGGCTTACAGCAAGGATCAGGAATTCTTTGAATTCTATCGTTCCATGCAGGCTTACGAGCAGGGATTGAAGTCGTCGGATACGCGGCTGCTGATCTCGCCCGACAGCGAGTTCTTCAAGTACTTCGCTGATCCGCACGGCAAGAAGCCGACAGCCGGTGCCCAGTAATTAGGGCATGAGCGACCTTGTTGTCGGACTAGGACTGGTGTTGGTGATCGAGGGCCTCCTGTGGGCCCTCGTTCCCGATCTGGCCAACCGCATGCTGGAGGCTGTGGCGTCGCTTCCGCAGGCTACGGTGAAGACGGCGGGCTGGTGCTCAGTGCTCGGCGGGTTGGCTCTGGTATGGTTGATCCGCGGCTGACCGGTCGAAGCGTTTGCTAAGGCTGGGTGCGAAGTTTGCTCGTTCGCATTGCGCCCGGTCTGCGCCTTATTAACCGCAGGTCTCGTTGACAGCCGCTCGGGCTTGCCATCCACTTGCCGCGACTGTCCCGTATCATTGTCGTTGGGATGCATCGCGCCGATTATATGAACGTTCTGGACTTAGGTTCGATGGGGCTTAGTTCGGTGCCAAGGCAGGGCGTAGAGTTTATTAATTGTGCTCAATCCGCCGCTTGCGCGGGCTACGGTGGCAAGTAAAAGGCCAATGAATTGGCCGGCACGGGACCGACGCCGGCGGGAGGCAGAGAGCATGAACCAGATGGCGGTGCTTGGTCGTTGGTCGCATTTGGTGCGGAGCGGACGAAAGCGTCTGCATGGTGGGCTGGCAGAGATGCTCGGATCGCACCGGCGGCGGTCGTCGAGCGCGACGCCATCTCATAGCTTTGTAATCGGCTGCCGTAAGGTTGGCGCCTTCATTTTCTTTGCTCTCACGTTGATCACAAGCGGCGCTTTGTTCAGCGGATCAGCTGGCGCGCAGCAGCGTGGCCCGCAATCGGTCGCGCCGGTTGCTGAGCAGTTGATCGAGGCGGTGGTGAACATTTCCACCAGCCAGGCGATCAAGGGTCCGCAGGGCCTGCCGCTGCCGAGCGTGCCGAAGGGTTCGCCCTATCACGAATATTTTGATGAGTTCTTCGACAACCGCAACGGCCGCTCGGCTCAGGACCGCATGGTCTCCTCGCTTGGCAGCGGCTTCATTGTCGATGGCAAGGAAGGCATCATCGTCACCAATAACCATGTGATCGATGGCGCTGAGGAAATTCAGGTCAACCTGCACGATGGCTCGAAGCTGAAGGCCGAGCTTCTGGGCCGCGATACCAAGACCGACATCGCGGTGCTGAAAGTGAAGCCGAAAGCGCCGCTGAAGGCGGTGAAGTTCGGTTCATCGGCCGCTATTCGCGTTGGCGACTGGGTAATGGCTATCGGCAACCCGTTCGGCCTCGGCGGAAGCGTCACGCTTGGCATCATTTCGGCCAAGGCGCGCAACATCAATTCCGGCCCGTACGACGACTATCTGCAAACCGACGCCTCTATCAACAAGGGCAACTCGGGCGGACCGCTGTTCAACATGGATGGCGAGGTCATCGGCGTGAATACGGCGATCATCTCGCCGACCGGTGGATCGATCGGCATCGGCTTTGCGGTGCCCGCCGATACGGTTGTGCCGGTGGTGCAGCAGATCACGCAATTCCGCGAAGTGCGTCGCGGCTGGCTGGGCGTGAAAATCCAGTCCGTGTCCGAAGACATCGCCGCGTCGCTGAAAATTCCCGATAACGTCGGGGCTGTCATTGCGGCACTGACACCGGGCGGCCCCGCGGAGGCTGCTGGCCTGATGCCGGGCGATGTCATCCTGCGCTTCGACAATGAACAGGTTGCGGGCATGCGCAGCTTGCCGAAGCTGGTAGCGCGTACGCCCATCGACAAGACTGTGCCGGTGGAAGTGCTGCGCAACGGTGAGCGCAAAGTCCTGCAGGTCACTGTTGGTCGTCTCGCCGATGAATCTGACGCCGCTGCGCCATCCGCGAATGCTGACGGCGCCCCGGCGACTGCGGACACAGAGCTGTTGGGCATGAAGCTTGCCGAGCTGACGGACGAGCTGCGCAAGAAGTTCGAGCTGGATGCGGATATTATGGGAGCGGTGGTTACGGCCGTCGACCCGAAGAGCTCAGTGCCCGGCAGCATTCGCCCCGGCGACGTGATCGTGCAGGCCGCCAACGAGCCGGTACGCAGCCCCAAGGATGTTGTGCGGCGGGTGCAGGCCATCAAGAAAAAAGGCAACCGCTCAACCATCATGCTTGAGCTGGAGGACGCAAACGGTGCGCACCGGTTTGTGTCCGTGCCACTGGAATAGCCGTGCCGCCAGAGGGTGGCAGGCAAAAGGATCAACTCAGCGACCGTGAGGACGATACGCCGGTCGGCAAATGCATAGCTAGGAGCAGTTCGTGTCCAACAGACATGGTCTTATCGACACCATCATAGACAGCCTCGCGCCGGTGAACCGCGACGGTTACAAGTTCATCGCGATCGCCGCCGGTCTGGCGCTGGTGTCTTTCATGATCTGGGAGCCGCTTGGCTGGCTGTTCGTGATCGCCGCGCTGTACGTCGCCTATTTCTTCCGTGACCCCGACCGTGTCACGCCGCTGCGCGAAGGCTTGATCATTGCGCCAGCCGACGGCCGCATCGCCGCCATCGAGACGGTGACACCGCCGATCGAAATGGGGCTTGGCCCGGAGCCGCGCGTGCGCATCTCCACCTTCCTCAGCGTGCTCAACGTTCACATCACGCGCTCGCCGGTATCGGGCCGCATCGCCCGCTCGATCTATGTGCCGGGTGCGTTTCTGAATGCGGCACTCGACAAGGCGAGCGAGGAGAACGAGCGCCGGGTGATGATCATTCAGAAGCCGGATGGTGTTGAGATCGGTGTGGTTCAGATCGCAGGTCTGGTCGCGCGCCGCATCGTGCCGTTCACCCATGAGGGTGACAACGTGGCGGCGGGCGAGCGTCTGGGGCTGATCCGCTTCGGCTCGCGCGTGGATGTCTATCTGCCGCCGGGATACCACGCGCTGGTCGCGATCGGGCAGACGGCAGTCGCGGGTGAGACGATCCTGGCCGATCTGCAGTCGGCTGAGCCCGAGCGCGTTGCGCGTCGGAACTGATAGTTACGCGTGCGGCCGATCCGATCGTTTCGGATCGCCGCACGCACTGCATAAACTCTCGCAAGTTGCGGTAGGAGGCGTTGTTGGGCATGGATCCGATCATTCCCCGGCTGGAGCGTGAAACGCGCCGCCGCCGTCGCGCGGCGATGTTCCGGCAGCAACGGGTGCCGGTGCGCATGCTGGTGCCGAACTTCTTCACGCTGCTGGGGCTGTGTGCCGGCCTCACTTCTATCCGCATGTCGATCGAGGGGCGCTATGAGCTGGCGCTGGGGCTGATCGTATTCGCTGCGCTGCTGGACGGCATCGATGGCCGGGTCGCGCGACTGTTGAAGGCCTCGTCGCGTTTCGGCGCCGAGCTGGACAGCCTGGCCGACTTCGTGAACTTCGGCGTGGCGCCCGCGTTTCTGATTTTCACCTGGGGCCTGGGCGATCTTAAAAGTCTGGGCTGGATCTGCGTGATGATCTTCGCGCTGGCTTCCGCGCTCAGACTAGCGCGCTTCAACGTGGCGATCGATGACGACAAGCCGAAATGGCAGACGGCTTATTTTTCCGGCATGCCCACGCCGGCCGCCGCGATCGTGGTGCTGCTACCGGTTTATATCGAGCACCTTGGCTTCGGCGAGATCCGCTCATCGCCGTATGTGCTGGACGTCGTGCTCGTCTATACGCTGGCCATCGCCTTCATGATGGTGTCGACCATCCCGACATTCTCCGGCAAGCTGCTGGGCGAGCGTATTTCGCGTGAGTATGTGCTGCCGCTGTTTATTCTGGCGATCGGCGTGGTGGCGTTGCTGATCACGTATCCATTCGGAACTCTGACCGGCGCCAGCATCATTTATCTGGCGACCGTTCCGATGAGCTGGAGGCGCTTCCGCCAGACGCTTGCCACGGCGCCTGCTGAAGGCGCGGAAAAGCAACCGGCGCCGCCGCACCGGATCGTTGCCATGCGCCAGAGCGATTCACAGAAACAGGGCTGAAAACGTCAGCCGCAGCTAGCACTGTTTAGTTGGGCTGCGGTCGTGCGGTCAGCGCTGCTGCCGCTGAATAAGCCGCTCGCGCAACGATTTCAGCGTTGAAGGCTGGTCGCGCTGTTCGTCGGCGGGATTTTCCTGCGCGCCGGCCGGTGGCGTGTTGTCCTTGCGCTGTGCAAAGCCCGAGCGGGGTGCAGCAGCGGCCTGCTGTGCAAGTGTTGATAGCCGCGACGGTGCGTAGGCGGGCTGTCCCGCCAGAGGCGCGTCGCCGCTGCCTTTGGTGCCGGCGTTGTCGACAGGTGCAGCCCGGTTTGGCGATGTATCGCTCGATGGCGTCCGCCGCAATGATGGCTCCGGCGCGGCTGGCGACTGGAATTGCGCCGTTGCATCGGCGGAAGGCATCGTGGCCTCAGCCGAAGGCATGGCAGCGGATGGCTGGCGATAGGGTTCACTTGCGCGCGGCTGGGCAGAGGCAGTATTCGGCGACGAAACCGACGCGCCCGCTGCGCTGCTGAACGAACCGGCGTCGTCATCAGCGTCATCATCGTCCGGCGTATATTCTTCAGCGCTGAAGCTGGCCGATCCGGTGATGTCGCCACCGGCGCTGATGTCGGATGACCGCCACCGCTCGACCACGTTCTCCAGGAAGCCATCGTCACCAACCGACCGCTGCCAATGCTCGGTGAAACGCGCGGTCGTCGATCGCGGCAGGCAACCGACAGGGAGTTCGTCGAACTTGATGCGCACGGGCAGCGCCACGCCATCACCGAATGCGAGTGCTTCGCGCTGGCCAAGCGATGGCAGGAATTCCAGCAGGCCCGAGCCGGTATCGCTGATGGCGGACGTTACGATCTCCTGGTCGCGGTCGTTCGACATGCGCAGCGCGAACACTGTGTTGCACTGGGAGAGAATGGTCGGATCAACCTCGGCCGGGCGCTGCGAGACGATGCACAGCGAAACACCGTACTTGCGGCCTTCCTTGGCGATCTTGGCGATGGCGCGCTTGCACGGCTCAAAGCCCATGTGATCGGCGGCGGGCACGTAACGATGCGCTTCCTCGCAAACGATGTTGAGCGGCACCTTACCTTCGCTCCAGTGCGCGAAGTCGAAGGTCATGCGGGCAAGAACCGACACGACGACGTTGATGATTTCGGTGGGCAGCCCGGTCAGCTCGACAATGGTGATCGGCTTGTTGTTGACCGGCACGCGGAAGATGCGCGACAGGACCTGCGTCATGCCGTCATAAACCGTCAGCGAGCCGAACATGAAGGCATAGCGCGCATCCTGCGAGATGGAGTCGATGCGCAGCTTCAACTGACGATAGGGCGACAGATCCTTTTTGTTTTCGAGCTTGCCCATGCGCTCGTCGATCAGGCCGGTAAGGTCTGAGATGCGGTAGGGCACGGGTGTATCGACGGTGAAGCGCACCTGTTCCGGCATACCCGCGCGGCGCAACGCTTCGCGTGAGCGGCCGGCACTGTAGCGCGCCTTGGCGATCGGGATCAGCTCCTGCAGGATCTCGATCTCTGCCTTGCGCGATTGATCGGTAATCAGCACCTCGACGACTTCCTCGAAGTTGAGGAGCCAGAACGGAAGCTGCATGTTGCGCGGGCTGATAACCTCGGCCCATTCGGCAAACGCGGTGGCATATTCATTGTGCGGATCGAGCAGCACGATGTGTGCGGCCGGATTGCGCTCAAGAATGGAGCGCAGGATCAGCGCTGTTGTGCACGATTTGCCGGTACCGGTGGTGCCCAGAATTGCGAAGTGTTTGCCGAGCAGGTCATCGACCCGGATCATCGCCGGGATGGTGCTGTCCTGGCGGATACAACCGATGCGCACGGAGCGGTCGGGATCGCCACAGAACGCGGCGGCCAGCTCGGCCTTCGAGGCAACGCGCACACGATTGCCGAGTGACGGATAGGCGGTGACGCCGCGCGCAAAGATGGTGGCGTTGCCTTCCTTATCGCGCCAAAGCTCGCCGACAAGGCCCAGTTCCGCGATCCAGATTTCGGCTTCGTCCTCGCGCGTTGCAGGCACAGGAACGCTAAGTGCCGACACGATGGCGAGCACGACGGTGTTGGGCGTATCGATGGCCAGCAGCGTGCCCATGTCGGGCCGCTCACGGAAGTTGATCTGTCCGCCCGGCTGACTATCGAGCAGCACGATCGCCTTCGAGCCGGTGACGGATACGATGCGGCCGATTGATTTATCGGTGGGAGGCGTGCTTCTGCCTACGCCGGGGCTGGCAAGCTGCATTGCTGCTGTGTCGCTCATGCTTCACTTTCCCCACGTCCCATGTCGGCAATCGGCAGCATCACTTTCACGGTGCTTCCGACACCCTTTGTGCTTTCAATCTTGAGATCACCGCCGTGCAGCTTGACGAGTGCACGGGCGATCGGCAGGCCAAGCCCGGTGCCTTCGCGCCAGCGGTTATGGCTTGCTTCCACCTGCCCGAACGGCGTTAGCGCCACCGCGATTTCATCCTCGGTCATACCGATGCCGGTGTCGCTGACGCTGATGATGGCAAGGTGACCGCTGGCTTCGGTCGAGACGGTTACGGTGCCGCCGCTGGTGGTGAATTTCAGTGCGTTCGAAATCAGGTTGGTGAACACCTGGCGCAGGCGCACGCTGTCACCCAGAACCGATGGCAGATCGCGGTCGATGTTTTCGCGCAGCGTTACGCCGGCGTTTTCCGCGATGAGACGCAGCGAAGCGGCGGAAACGTGCAGCACTTCACCAACATCGATATCGCGCAGATCAATCGAAAACTTGCCGCTCTGGATCTTCGAGATGTCGAGGATGTTGTTGATGACGGCCAGCAGATGGTCAGCCGCATCATGAATAAGACCGCCATAGTCCGCGATTTCAGCATCGGAAAGCCGGCGCTGATTGTGTTCGGACATAAGCTTCGAGAAGCCAATGATGGCATTGAGCGGCGTGCGCAGCTCATGGCTCATGTTGGCGATGAATTCGGATTTGACCTTGCTGGCAAGCTCGGCCTCGACGCGAGCCGAGCGTTCAGCAACACGCGCCCGATGACGAAGAATAGCATCGCCGAGTAGCGACGCGTACTCGTTCATCAACGACGTATTTTTCTGATTACCGATGGGACCCGTGAACATTGCCGCATTTGCCGCTGGTTAAGTTCGCACCCTACTGGGCGAGATAATAACGAGCGGTAAACCGGCGTCTGGTCCTGGAACGAATAAAACATTTCGCGCCGTATCGGCGCGGCACGATCGGCCCCTGTGCGGGTGGGCAAGCAGGTCTGTGATCGAAATCCCTGTCGATGGGCGGCCGTTTTTCCAGCCGCCCCCGATCCCATCAGGCGTGTACCGTCGCTTATTTTGAAATATCGACCTTGGTAAGCGAGCGGACCTTCAGCCCCGCCAGGCAGGCGTTGACCGGACCTTCGGTGGTGCGGCAGTCCAGAACGTCGTTGACGAGGAAGCTGCCGATACCGTCGCAGTCGGTGCCCTCAAGGTCGAACAGCTTCACCGTGCGCTTGTCGGCGCGGACAGGCGCCAGATCCAGCGCCAGACGGCGGCCGATGACGCCATCGGTCTGGAACAGCACCAGATCGAGCTTGTAGGTGTCATAGCTGGTGGAGGTCGGATTTGAGACGACGATGTAGGCGCGGCAGCCCTTCTCGGATTTCTCAAGCTTGTTCAGTTCGAGCGTGATGTCTTCAGCGGCAGCGCTGTGCGCAGTTGCGAGGGCGCCGAGAAAGCTGAGGGCCGCAGCCGCGGCAAGGGCAGTTGAGAATTTCATGTCACTCACAGGAGGCAACCGCGTTCGTCGGTTTGCTTGGCTGAGGCTTCCTGCGGGCTGAAAGGAGCATTCCTGATTTTGCCCATTGAAAGCCGGATGATGGATCGCGGCCGGCAGCCGCAGAGACGGTATTGCAGTTCGCTCGTTGCGGCTGGTGTCACATGGCGTCGATGCCCGGCATGGTCGTCTGGTCCTCCCCCACAAACGGTAGTCGGCGCTGGGCCGGTCTGCCGTTTCTCCTGCGATTATCGTTAAGTGCACCGCCAGCCTGATCCTGGCTGTGAAGCGCCCTTTTTGGGCAGGTAACACCGTCAGTATGAGGCCTGTCAAACTCCGAAGACCGCTGAGGAACGCCGGAGATGGCGTGAAGCCGCCATCCGCGAATTATTCCCTGTGCTGATGTGGTTCGGACACAGCGTTGGCCCTGCATTGGGGCGCGCATCGGCGAGAGCGTTCGTATTGCATCGCAGCGTAGCGCAACAAACGAAGGCGATGGCTGCCAGAACCGAGGAGGGCTTTACATCGGCGTGACGTAGGCGCGGCCTTCGATGACGTCATAGCGGCAGATCGGCGTGGCGCGATCATCCAGGGTCAGCACCACATGCGGATGGCGGAAGCGGGCTGGCCATTGCTCGCTATCGAGTTGCCAGATGCGGACGTCGACATCCGCGCGTCCGATAACCAGGTCCACCGATGCGGGCTGGGTCCATAACGGCATTGCGCTCGCGGATATTATTTCCGGCGGTGCGCTCTGGCAGGCTGCGATGGCGCGGTCACGATAGGCCTGCAGCAGCGCTTCTTCAGCGCCGTCCCGATACAGACGATCCTGCGCCCATAATTTCGCAACTGCGAGAACGGCCAGAACTGCGACGACGACTTTCAGCATTGGCGGGTGACCTTCACCCGTGGGGCGATCCGCGCCGCCCACACGCGCAGGTGCGGCATTTGCTGCATTCGCAGCATTTGCAGATTGGAGACCGGCAGAGTTTCACTATCCATGGTGAACAAAGCGTTGCCGTAGGGCATCGCCGCGCTTGTCAGAGCGGCCCCATTGCGGCATGGATCGCGCCAGCAACGATGCACTCATACCTTAGGGGGAGAACCCGTTCCCATGAGCAAGAAGAAAATCCTGATCACCTGGCCCCTGCCGCCCGCAGCCATGGAGCGCGCACGCGCCACCTACGATGTGATCGCCCATGGCGATGATCCCAAGATCACCATCGAAGAGATGCTGGAGACCGCCAAGTCCGTCGACGCGATTCTTCTCACCCTGAACGAGAAGTGCCCCAAGGCGGTGATCGATCAGATCCCCGAGAACATCAAGTGCATCTCCACGTTCTCGATCGGCTTCGACCATATCGATCTGGAAGCGTGCAAGGCGCGCGGCATCAAGGTCGGCAACGCGCCGCATGGCGTCACTGTCGCCACCGCTGAAATCGCCATGCTGCTGCTGCTGGGTGCGGCCCGCCGTGCATCGGAAGGCGAGCGCATGATCCGCACGCGCTCCTGGCCGGGTTGGCAGCCGCTGCAACTCGTCGGCCAGCGGCTCGACAATAAAAAGCTCGGCATCTACGGCTTCGGCAAGATCGGCCAGGCGCTGGCGCAGCGCGCGCGTGGCTTCGACATGGAAATCCATTACTTCGACATCTACCGCGCCAAGCCTGAGGTCGAGGCGAAGTACAACGCCGTCTATCACGACAGCCTCGACAGCCTGCTCAGCGTTTCGGAGTTCTTCTCCATCAACGCGCCGTCGACGCCCGAGACACGTTACTTCTTCAACAAGGACGTGATCGAGAAGCTGCCGCAGGGCGCCATCGTGGTGAACACCGCGCGCGGCGATCTGGTGAATGACGAAGATATGATCGCGGCGCTGAAGTCCGGCCGTCTGGCCTATGCCGGCCTCGATGTCTTCGCTGGTGAGCCGAAGATCAACGAGGGCTATTACGACCTGCCCAACACGTTCCTGTTCCCGCATCTGGGCTCCGCCGCCATCGAGGCACGCAACCAGATGGGCTTTGAAGCGCTCGACAACATCGACGCTTTCTTCGCCGGCAAGGACATGCCGTTCAAGCTGGCCTGATAAGGTTCAGAAGCGATGGCCCAGCTCAGCCGGATCATCCTTTACGTTCAAGACGTCGAGCGCCTCTCGGTATTTTACCGGGAGGCGTTTGGCTTTTCGCTAGGCCAGCACATCGAAGGCGAATGGGCGGTGCTGCAGGCGGGGCCGTGCGAGATCGGACTGCTCAAGGCCGGGGCCGGATATGTCGCTCCGCCGGGCGGTTGGCGCGGCGACAACAACAACGCCAAGCTTGTGTTCTCCATTAGTGAGCCGATCGACGTCATGCGGGCGCAGCTGGTGGCGCTCGGCGTCGATATGGGCGCAGTCAAATCCTATCCGGGGCTGACGGGGCCGCTGTGCGATGGTCGCGACCCGGAAGGGAACGTATTCCAGCTCATGGAAATTGTACCGGCGGAGAACTGATTTCCGGCCATTCGGTGCGCCGGATAAGAAAACAGTAAGCACGCGGAGGGATGCTCGGGGCGCGTTGCGGGATGCCGCAATGCAATTGGGATCGATGCGATGAGGAGCACACCCGATGACCCAGATCGATCATTCGACTACGCAGCGCGCCGACGCGCAGCGTTCAAGTTTCACGAACGGCACGACCTGGATGCGCGGCCTTTATATGGTGGTGCTGGCGCTGGGTTTTGGCGTCGGCCAGACGCTGCTGTCGCTGACGGCAATCGCACAGTTTCTGTTTCTGCTATTTTCCGGCGCGCCCAACGCGCAGCTTACGCGCTTCGGTGAAACGCTGGCATTCTGGCTTGGTGACACTGCCAAGTTTCTGACCTGTGCATCGGAGGAAAAGCCGTTCCCGTGGGCCGCATGGCCAACGGCGTCGCGGGCGCTGGTGGCGGAACGCGATAAGCCGACAGAGTTCTGAATGCGCGCTCGGCGGCCAGCTCCGCGTAGCGGATCGCCGAGCGCCAGAAAAAGGAAATCACGCGCTCGGCGGCCGGCTCCCCGGAGGAGGAGTCGCCGAGCGCCCCAAAAAAAGAGCGCCAGAAAAAGCCGGGATGGAAGCTCCACCCCGGCCTTTTATGTAAGTCTCGATCAAACAGCGATCAGCAGTAAGAGCAGCCTTCCTTGCGCAGCTCACCCACATGGGCCGTAAGCTGCTCGAAAAGATCGCCCGGCGCGCCTGGAATGGCGCGGTCGCCAACCAGGAAGTGCGGCGTGCCGTTGACGCCCAGCTTCTTCGCCAGCTCTTCAGCCTTGGCGAGTTCGGCCATCACTTCCGGTGAGTTCATGTCCTTCTTCAGCTTGTCGATGTCGAGGCCAAGCTTGGTGGCGATCTGCAGCGCTGTTGCTTCGTTCAGCACGCCCTTGGCGTTCAGCATTGCCTGATGCAGTTCCCAGTATTTGCCCTGCTGGCCAGCAGCGAGTGCCACGCGGGAAGCTTCTTCCGATCCCTTTGAGAGGATCGGCAGCTCCTTGAATACGACGCGCACCTTGGGGTCGGATTCTACCAGCTTGACGATGTCGCCCAGACCGCGCTTGCAGTAGCCGCAGTTGTAATCGAAGAACTCGACAACGGTGATGTCGCCATCCGGATTACCGGCAATGTCGGCCTTGGGATCGCGATAGATGTCACGCGCGTTCTCGGAGATGACCGACTTGAGACGAGCGGCCTGCTCCTTCTCCATCTTGCTTTCCAGCGCGGTCTGCACCTCAAGGAAGATTTCCGGGTGCGTGACCAGATAGTTCTTCACGATCGCTTCGATGTCGCTGCGCTGCTGGGTCGAGAACGAACCCGATGCGGCTGCGGGCGCGTCAGCCTGGGCGTTGGCCGCCGGGGATGAAACCAGCGACTGACCGAGCAGAACCAGACCGGCCAGTGCAGCTACGGCTGGAATTGCCAGCCAGGCTGCGGGCCTGTCAGCAAGCACACGCAGCAGCGGCGGACGGGGATTTGACATGCAGAATAGCCTTTCAAGGGATGTCGCAGCGCTTCAAGCTAGATGGCAACGCAGAGCGCAGGCGAGCGATCAGGTTTGTGGTTTGTAGTTAATGATGTCGTCGTTCTTCAGCCACTCCGGCGTGCCCTGACGCAGCTTGGTCTGGGCGCGCTTGGCGAACAGTTGAGCCTGCTTGAGGTTGCCCTCAAGAAAGTAGGCCTGCGCGATCATGGCGTCCGCCTCCGGGCGTCGGCCCATCTTGTAATAGCTGTTGGCGAGCAGACGATAGGCACGCGGGTTCTCATCTTCGATAAGCGATTTGCGCAGCAGCGTAATGGATTCATTGACGCCCTGCTCGCCCTGCGTCTCCTGCAACGCGCCAGCAAGCTGAACGCGGATCAGGCTGGCATTGGGCGCAAGCTTCAGGGCCTGACGCAGCGGCGCAATGGCATCGCGCGTACGACCGGACCGCATCAGCAGATCGCCCTTCACCTCCCAGAAATAGGGATAGTCAGGCCGGGTTGCCAATAGCCCATCGACTTGAGCCATGGCGGCATCCAGTGCCCCCGGTCCGCCCTGGAAGAAGCGGGCCAGCGCGCGCGCATAGCGTGCGGGTAGCGAATTGTCGGAGGTTGGATAGCGGTTGAACACCGTCTGCGGCTTTTCGAGATAGCCGGAGAGCTTGGCGCGCATCAGGTCGTGGCGCAGTTGCAGTTCAGCGCTGTCCTTGTTGCCGTAATGGGGACTGGTCTCCACCAGCTTGCGCAACCGCGCGAGACGGTCCGTCGAGAGGGGATGGCTGCGCGCAAATGCTTCCTTCTGCGCGTCGGAGATATACTCCTGCGCGGCGAAGCGCTCGAACGTCGTCAGCATACCGCGGCCGGACTGCCGGGTTGCGTTTAGCAGTGTCAGGCCAGCCTGATCGGCGGCGGATTCCTGCTGGCGCCGTTCGGCCAGCAGCGAACGCATGATCACTTCATTGCCGCCGAACATCACGCCCTGACCGGCGCCGCCGAGACTGTCGGAACCGGAAACGCCGCCAGCCACCATCAGGCCGATACCGAGAATTTGCGCCAGCAGCGCGCGGGTCTGATCCTTGGCGATGCGCGCGCGCAGGGCGGCCATGTGGCCGCCGGTGATGTGGCCGGTTTCGTGCGCAATCACGCCGATCACTTCATTCGGCGTGTTGGCCTGCATCAGCGTGCCCGTATGCACGAACACGTTCTTGCCATCGAGCACGAAAGCGTTGAACGCGTCGCTTTGTACGATGCGCATGCGGATGCGACCGGCGCCGAAGCCCGCAGCCTTGAACAGCGGCTGCGCATAGTCGTTCAGCACGTTCTCGATTTCGGTGTCGCGGATGAGCGGCACGCCCTGGGCGGATGCATCCTGTGGGAGGCTTGCCACCAAGGCGCAGCAGAAAAGCCCGAAGAAGGCGGCGAACCGCGACCACTTTGTCTTGGTGATTGACAGCATCGTCGGCAGAACCCAGCTCTCCTGACAGGGAATTCACGGTCGGCTGCGAGCCTAGTAGTGGCCCTGAACGGCGTCAACGTAAGGCATGGATGGGGACGGTGCCACGGCCTATAAGCCGCTGTGAGAACGGATCTCTGCTACAGCCGTCCGGCACCGGATATGCGCCGTGACGCACATTATGGATGGTCCGGTGGGCCGTTTTGGGGCGATGCGGATAAAACCCGAATATGCCCAATGACATCTGCGTGATGGAAAACCTATGACAGATCAACAGGTGAACCGACTGGAGGCGGCTTCCGCAGCTCTGGCAACCGCAGACGCAGCCGGGCAGATTGCATCGCTGCGCAGTGATGTCCCCAGCTTTATCGTCATGGACGTCATGCGGGCGGCGCTGGAAGCTGAAAACGCCGGTCGGCATATCATCCACATGGAGGTGGGGCAGCCCGGCACACCCGCGCCGCGCGTGGCGCGTGACGTCGCTGCCCGTGCGCTGCAGAATGATACGCTGGGCTACACCATGGCGCTGGGCAACGATGTATTGCGCGCGCGCATTGCACGCCATTACGCCGATCAGCATGGCCTCAACGTTGCGCCGGAGCGCATCGCGGTCACGGCAGGATCGTCCGCAGCATTCGTGCTGACGTTTCTGTCGCTGTTTGATGCTGGCGATACCGTTGCGCTACCGTCGCCGGGCTACCCTTGTTATAGGCATATCCTGTCGGCGCTGGGGCAGCGCTCGGTGCTGCTTGAAACCGGGCCTTCGAATGACTGGATGCCTGATCCTGACGACGTGCTGCGTGCCATCAAGCGCGACGGCATCAAGGGACTGCTGATCGCCAGCCCAGCCAATCCAACCGGCACGATGATTTCGCAGGAGCGGCTGCGCGCTCTGACTGATGTTTGTCAGCAGCACGGCGTGCGCTTCATCTCCGATGAGATCTATCACGGCCTGACGTACACACGCCCGGCCGACACCGCGCTTGCCTGCAGCGACGACGCCATCGTCATCAATAGTTTCTCGAAGTATTTTTCGATGACTGGCTGGCGCATCGGCTGGATGGTTGTGCCGCACCGTTTGATCCGCGCGGTCGAGCGGCTGACACAGAACCTTTACATTTCGCCGCCGTCGATCGCGCAGGCCGCCGCGCTCGGTGCATTCGATGCGCGTGACGAGCTCGAAGCCAATCGCGACGTGTACGCCGCCAATCGCGAGCTGTTGCTGGCGGAGCTGCCGCACGCAGGCTTCACGCAGTTCGCGCCGGCGGATGGCGCATTCTATCTTTATTGTAACGTTGGTGAGTTGCTTCGTGACACCGGATCTCACGACGCGGCGGCATTGGCGCGCACCCTGCTTGATGAAGCCGGCGTGGCGTTAACGCCCGGTAACGACTTCGACGCCCAGCGTGGCGGCCAGTTCCTGCGCTTTTCCTATGCGGGAACCACAGCCGACATGGCGGAAGCCGCGCGCCGCCTGCAAGTCTGGGCAAACGGCAGAGCCTAGAATTGTTTTGAACTTTTTCGTCGGCGGGCGACGGATCGGAGATGCGACTGCGTTCTTAGGTCAACAGCGGCAATCCCCCGGCTGCTGGTGAAAACGGATCAGGAGCAGAATCCATGAATAAACTGTCACGCGCGCTTGCCGTAACGCTGATGGCCGCAACCATCCCGGCCACCATCGTACTGGCACAGCAGCCGCCGGCCGATGGCCCAGCGGTTGAGCGCAGCGACAAGCGCGGCCCGTCACCGGAAGTAATGGCCCGTTTGCTTGATGGAGACATCGCCAAGGCCAAGACGGCGCTGAATCTGACACCGGAGCAGGAAAAGCTCTGGGCGCCGCTGGAAGAGCAGATCCGCGCCCGTGCTGCTGATCGAAAGCAGCAGCGCGAAGAGTGGAAAAAGAAGTTTGAAGAGCGCCGCGCCGAGCGCAAGGAAGCTAAGGAAAAGGGTGAGAAGCGTGAGCGTCCGGACCTGCTTGAGCGCGTTGAGAAGCGCAGCGAAGGCATGACGAAGATGGCCGAGCGCATGACCAAGAGCGCGGCCAGCTCCAAGGAATTCGCAGCGACGCTGAAGCCGCTTTATGACTCGTTCAGCGATGAACAGAAGGAAGTGGCCGATCACGTGCTTGCACGCTTCACCGCCGGCCCGCATCACGCGGGCAAGCACCACGGCAAGAAGATGTGTGACAAGGGCAAACGGGGTCACCACGGCAAGCACGGTGATCACGGCCCGCGTCATGGCGGCCCCGGCCCGCACGGTGGCCATGGACCTCAGCATGCTGATGCTGGCCCGGATGCCCCCGACGCTCCTGAAGCACCTGAAGCGGACTGACCCTAACCATCATCGCTTCCCTCGGTGATTGAGAGTGCTTCCGGGAAAGTGGGAACCGGTTTTCCGACAAGAAGCACGACACAACAAACCTGGAGCCGTTCCGCCAAACGCTGAAAGGCTACAGGTCTGCAAAGGCGCGTCGGCGTAACTTCTGGATGCCTGACATTCAGGGTCGCTGGCGCGCTCCCCTTCCTCTCCCGGCTCTTCCCCCTGAGTAACGTCCAGCGGATCGGACTTGCGTTCTTCCCCCGCGCTAAATCCGCAGACCGCTACGCAAAAGCAAAAAGGCCGGAGCAGAAATGCTCCGGCCTTTTTTGTCTTATCTGCGAGTGCGATGTGCAGTCTTCGTCGGGGTGCTGCTCGGCGCAGTTATGTGCGCCGAGCTTCCGCGCCGTGTGCCGTTACTCACCGCCACCGAGCTTGCGCTGCCACCAGCCCTTGCGCGCGGGCGCTGCGGGTGCGGCATCCTCGGTGACGACTTCGACATCGCTAGACTGGCTGATCACGACGCGCTCAAGGCGCGGCTCGCCGGTGACGTTTGAACGACGCGGAGCCGCAGCTGGCTCGACCACTGCTTCCGCGGCGGACGTAGATGCGTGTTCAGCATTGGCCGCGCCATTGCTGACAGGGGCAAGAGTTGGCGCACGTTCTGCGTCGGCGTTGGCAGCCGCAGTTTCGATGCTGCTGGCAACGTCATTTTCGGCATCGGACTCGGCAGCTTCGGCGGCCTTGGCGGCGGAGCGGGAAGCCCGCGAGCGGCGCGGAGCCGGAGCGCTTTCCTTCTCTTCCGTGGCGTTATCAGCCTCAGCTTCAATTGCCGGCGCTGCTGCGTCGGCTGAGAACGTTGCACTGTGATCAGCTTCAACAACAGCTGAAGACGCAGACGCGCTTTCGACGGATGCTTCGCTGTGCTGCAACGGCGCAGCTTCAGCTTCGACAGCGGTTACACGCTCGCTGCCGCGCTCCGATGCGGTCTCGACAACTGCAACATCGGCATGGTCATGCTGGTGGCCGTGGTCATCGCCGTTGTCGCCGGCAGAGTCGTCGCCAGCATAGGCAGCGGTGTCGCCGACAGACGTGTAGTAGTCGGGCTGGTCCGCAGTCACTGCATAGTCTTGCGGCCCATGATCGTCCGAAGTCTCGCCTTCAACACGCTGAGCGTTGCGCTCACGGCCGCGCCGACCGCCCCTCCGGCCGCGGCGCCGCCGACGGCCTCCCGTGCGCTCGGAGCCCGCTTCGCCGTCTCCATGGCTGGCGTGCGTTTCGTCGTGATGTTCCGCGCCCTCGCCGCCTTCCGACGTATAAACGTCTTCCGGTCCGTCGAATTCCTGCGGAGCGTCATCATGCTCGGCGTTGAACTCGCCATTGTCGCTGGCGCTGTCGGCGGCATAGCCGTTACCGTTTTCGCGCTCGCCACGGCGTCCGCCGCGACGACGACGGCGACGGCGACGCGATCCGCCTTCGTCCGACGAGCCGTTGCGATCGTCCTCGCTGTGGCTGTGGGAATGACTATGGCTGTGACCTTGCGACGACTGGCTGTGGCTGTGCCCGTTCGTCTCGCGGCCTTCATAGACGCCGCCTTCGTCATCGCTTTCGAAGCCGGATTCCATGTTGACGACATTGCGTTCAGCACGGCGCGGGGCCTGCACCGGAGCGGCACCTTTTTCGATGGTGAAGTTGGCGCCAGCCAGCTTGTCAGAGCCTGTCACCATGATCGGCAGGCCCAGACGGGCTTCCATGTCGATGATGAACGGACGCTTGTTGTTGAGAATATAGAGCGCGACGGTCGGGGTGGTGGTTGCGATCAGCGAGGTGCGAGCCCCGGCCATGATCGCGTCCTCAAGCCCGCGCAGAACCGCCAGTGCCACGCTTTCGGTGGAGCGGATGATGCCCGTGCCCTGGCAGTGCGGGCACTGTGAGGTTGAGCCTTCCAGCACGCCGGTGCGCAACCGCTGGCGCGACATTTCCATCAGGCCGAAGTGGCTGATGTGGCCAACCTGAATGCGGGCACGGTCAAAGCGCAGCGCTTCCTTCAACCGGCGTTCGACAGCACGGTTGTTGCGCTTCTCCTCCATGTCGATGAAGTCGATGACGATGAGGCCCGCGAGGTCGCGCAGCTGGAGCTGACGGGCAATCTCGTCGGCGGCCTCAAGGTTGGTGTGATAGGCGGTTTCCTCGATCGAGAATTCGCGCGTTGCCTTGCCGGAGTTGACGTCGATGGCCACCAGCGCTTCCGTCTGGTTGATAACCAGATAACCGCCGGAGCGCAGCGTCACGTACGGGCTGAACATCGCGTTGAGCTGACGCTCGATCTGGAAGCGCGTGAACAGCGGTTCCGGCTCCTGATACAGCGTCACGTTCTTGGCATGGCTCGGCATGAGCATGCGCATGAAGTCCTTGGCCTCATGGTGGGCTTCATCGCCAGCCACGACGACTTCGTCGATGTCCTTGTTATAGAGATCGCGGATCGAGCGCTTGATGAGGTCGCCTTCCTCATAGACGAGGTCGGGAGCCTGGCTCTCCAGCGTCAGGTCGCGCACGCTCTCCCACAGGCGCAGCAGGTATTCGAAGTCGCGCTTGATCTCCTGCTTGGTGCGCGCAGCACCGGCCGTGCGGATGATGAGGCCCATGCCCTCCGGCACTTCCAGCTCGGCAGCAATGGCCTTCAGGCGCTTTCTGTCCTGCGGCTGGGTGATCTTGCGCGAGATGCCACCACCGCGGGCGGTGTTGGGCATCAACACGGTGTAACGGCCGGCCAGCGACAGGTAGGTGGTGAGGGCTGCACCCTTGTTGCCGCGCTCTTCCTTGACGACCTGCACCAGAATGACCTGGCGACGCTTGATGACTTCCTGGATTTTGTAGCTGCGCGGACGGCGGCGCGGGCGCGAGACCAGTTCTTCCAGCGCATCTTCGCCGGTGGCGACGTGCTCAACCTCAGCGGCGGCGCTATCCTTGCCACTGCGCACGGCGACGGCGGTGCTGTTACCGGCATCAGTGGTGGATACGTCACCAGCGGAGGCATCCGCCGGTTCTGCGGCGGGCAGGCTGGAGAGAACTGAAAAGTCGACATCGACATAGGTGTTTTCGTTGGCGGCCGTGTTGCCGTCGACGTTTTCCGTCAGGCGATCATCGGCCGGAGCGGTGGCTGCTGCCGTATAGCTGGCGCGCGGCTCATCGGACGCATCCGAGCCAGCGGCATGGTCAGCGTCGTCATCGTCCGAGTCATCACCGGCGTGGGGCTCGATATCGATAATATCGACCACCTCGTCACCATCGTCGTGCGAGGCGTCGTCGTCATCGCTGTCATCTGCTCCGGAAGCAGCCTGACGGCGGGCCAGAGCTTCGGCGTGTGCGTCGACAGCCGCTTCCTCAGCAGCTTCCGCGGCGGCTTCTTCATCGAGAAGCGCCTGACGGTCGGCCATGGGGATCTGATAGTAATCCGGATGGATTTCGTTGAAGGCCAGGAAGCCATGGCGGTTGCCGCCATATTCTACGAATGCCGCCTGTAGCGACGGCTCAACCCGGGTTACCTTTGCCAGATAGATGTTGCCACGCAGCAGCTTGCGAGCTGCGGACTCGAAGTCAAACTCCTCTACCCGGCCGTTCCGGAGCACCACGACCCGGGTCTCCTCCGGATGCGTGGCATCAATAAGCATCTTGTTGTTGGACATGCTGGGGGTTCCTTGGCGCGCGGGCTGGCCCCTCTGCCGCTTGCAGCCTCAATCCGCTGACTACGAATTGGGTGACGGACGGAGCGGCGCCAATCTGAGGCGCGCTTGATTTTGTTGGTTAGATGAAAAGTTGGGGATGGAGGCGCAGCACACAGCCGTCCGCAGCCGGACAGCGCCGGACGTTCTCCGCGGCGCCGACGGTAGCGCGCAGGAGCCTGCAGTTGGCTGGTACCGAAGTTCAGCATTGCGAAAAAATCTTTCACCATCGAACACGGAAGCGAGCGGTCACGCTGCCGCTATAAGTTCCCCCATGTCGGAAGGGGTGGCCGGGCGGTACGCCGCCTGCTCCTCTCGCCAGCCTTTCACTGGCGATGTGGCGGAGCGCACGGGCGATGATTGCCGCGGATTCAGGCAGTTTACGTCACGCCGGGCGCAAGCTCGGCCCTGTTGGGCAAAGGCTCCATGGTCAAAAAGACCTTGAGCGCAAGCATGCGGGCGCGGGAGCGAACCACTGACCCTAAGCTGCAGAGGCTCCGTCCCATGCGGAGAACGGCGAACCGGCGCGAACGAATTGAGCGGTTGCCCGTCCGACTCGTTCTTGCGGCGCACAAATGTCCAAGCAAGAGCGCCACTGCATCAACGACGTTGAAAGTACGGGTTCGCCGGTAGGCTTGCAAGCGTGTTATAAGTCACGGCGCGCGAGCTTTTCGACCAACCTCATGCAATTTGTAGGAAAATCGGAAAACGTTTGGTTAAAATGATTGCGCAGGGGGCCGCTGACCGGCGGGGGAGGATGCAGCAGCATCTGCAACATAATCGGTGGGTTTTGCCGAGGACGCGTTGGCATCGCGACCTCGAAACCTATGCTGCGGTCGCCGCCGATCTTAAGCGTGGGACGAAGCAGTTCCTCCGATTTAGAGGCGCATGCCTTTATGTAGGGCGGCTGGCCTTGGCGGCACTGGTTGTGCTCGCATCGACTTTAATTGCGATCCCGGAGGCCTACGCTCAGACCGCCAGCGTCCACCGCAAAACGAAGGCTGCGCAGGCCAAGCGCGCCGAACTGACCGGCGACAGCAAACAGACGACGTTTCGGCTCGGCCTCTCAAATGGTGTGCGGGCCGAGATCTTCACCCTGGCTGATCCCTATCGCGTCGTGGTCGATCTGCCAGAGGTTGCGTTTCATCTGCCTGAAGGCTCAGGCGAAAAGGGCGGCGGCCTGATTTCTGCGTTCCGTTATGGCCTGGTATCCGAGGGCAAGGCGCGCATCGTCATGGATGCGAACGGCCCGGTTGTCATCAAGCACGCCGCTATGAATCCAAAGGATGGGCAGGCGGTTGAACTGATCATTGAGCTGGTCCCAACTTCCGCGCACGCCTTCGGGGCTGGCACTGGAGCAGGGGCACAGCCTCAGCCGCCGCCCGCGCCGCCTGTTCCGCAGCGGGATGTTGCAAAGGGCGCGCCTCCGGCACCCACAGCGTCGCCGGGTCGGGAGATTGAGCGCGCCCCCAAGGTGACGCGTGCCAAGCCGCTGGTTGTGATCGATGCTGGCCATGGCGGCATTGACCCGGGGACGACAAGCGCCGGCAACGTCAAAGAAAAAACGGTTGTTCTGGCGGTAGCGCTCGCGCTGAGGTCGCAGCTTGCAGCCAGTGGTCGCTACGACGTGCGCATGACGCGCAAAACGGATGTGTTCGTTCCGCTCGACCGCCGTGTGCAGATGTCACGCGAACTGGACGCCGATCTCTTTATATCTCTCCACGCCGATGCCATCGCCCAGAAGGGTCTGGCAAAAAATGTTCGCGGCGCAACGGTTTACACCCTTTCTGAGGATGCCTCGGACGAGGAAGCGCGCCGTATGGCCGAGAAGGAAAACAACTCGGACGCCGTTGCCGGATTGCAGACTTCAGCGTTCGAGGGCGAGGGGGATGTCCGCAACATTCTGATCGATCTGCTCAAGCGCGAGACTTCCAACTTCTCGGCCGATTTCTCGAACATCCTGGTGAAGCGCATGGGGCAAAGCATCTCGCTTTCCTCCCGTCCGCAGCGCTCGGCCGCATTCAAGGTGTTGCGTCAGGCAGATACACCGTCCGTTCTGGTTGAGCTCGGTTACATGAGCAACCCGAAGGACGAGGAGCTTTTGCAGTCGGCGGCGTGGCAGCGTCGTGTTGCCGCCTCGATTGGTTCGGCCGTTGATGCGTATTTCTCCCGACGTACGGCTACGGCGCGTTGAACCGTCTCAGCGTTATCTATTCTCCGCAGGGCGACGACTTGATGCCACATTCCGTGCTAATGTGCCTTGATCGCAGGCTCGCCCTCCCCGTGTCGAGGTCGCGCAGCAAACAAGCCAGACCCGCCGCCCCTGCACGGATCAACGGACCCAGAGGTTGATGCGCGAGCCGCCCCTATACCCGGACGAACCTATCTATCCGCCCGTCCAACCACCTCGTCGCAGGCAGCAACAGCCGCCGCCTCCGCGTCAGCAGCGTCCGCGTAAGCGGCGCAAGAGCCTGCTGCTGCGTTTTCTGGGCTTCGCGTTCGCTGCCGGTGTGGTGGTGTTCCTCTGCGCCGCTGCTGGCGCCGGATACATCCTCTGGAAGACGTCGCAGGATCTGCCCGATTACGAGAGCCTGGCGAAGTACGAGCCGCCGGTGATGACGCGTATCCACGCGAACAACGGCTCGCTCATTGCCGAGTATGCCCGCGAGCGGCGCATCTTCGTGCCGATCAACACGATCCCCAAGCGGGTCATCGCGGCGTTCCTTTCCGCCGAGGACAAGCGCTTCTACGAGCACAACGGCATCGACATTCAGGGCATCGGCCGCGCCGTGTTCAAGATCGTCGAGGCCAAGATGAGCGGCAGCGACCGGCGCGCTGAAGGTGGCTCTACGATCACGCAGCAGGTGGCGAAGAACTTCCTTTTGAGTTCGGAACGCTCGATGGAGCGCAAACTCAAGGAAGCGATACTCGCTGTCCGTATCGAGAGTGCCTATTCCAAGGACAAGATCCTCGAGCTCTATCTCAACGAGATCTATTTCGGCATCGGTGCCTATGGCATCGCGGCAGCCAGCCTCAGCTACTTCAACAAGGAGCTGCACGACCTTTCCATCTCGGAGGTCGCATATCTTGCAGCGCTGCCGAAGGGCCCGAATAACTATCATCCGTTCCGGCGCGAAAAGCAGGCGCTGATCCGTCGCGACTGGATCATCGGCCAGATGCTGGAAAACGGCTACATCACCGCTGAGGAAGCGGCAGAGGAAAAAGCCAAGCCGCTGGGCGTCAACCTGCGCCAGACCGGCCCGCACATTTTCGCGGCTGACTTCTTCGCTGAGGAAGTGCGCCGCACGCTGCTGTCGCAGTTCGGTGAAGACAAGCTCTATGGTGGCGGGCTTTCGGTTCGCACCACGCTCGATCCCAATCTGCAGCAGTTCGCGCGCAACGCGCTTGTCGATGGCCTGGTCGCGTTTGACCGCACCACCGGTTGGCGCGGACCTGTCGAGCGGCTGGACATCAACGGCGATTGGGGCAAGGCGCTGGATGATGTGAAGACCCCGACCGGGTTGCTGCCGTGGCGCCTGGGTGTGGTTCTCAAGATTGAAGGCGGCAAGGCCGTCGTCGGCTTGCGTCCGGAGAAGCAGCAGGACGGATCGCTGGTCGGCAAGCGTGAAGCCATCGAGCTGACCTTCGAGGAAGTGAAGTGGGCCAGGTCCGCCAAGACGAGAACCGCGCCGAAGACGATCAATGACGTCGTTGCGCTGGGCGATGTGATTTACGTTGCGCCTAAGAACCCTGAAAATCTGGCCGGCGTCTGGACGCTGATGCAGATCCCTCAGGTGGGCGGCGGCATTGTAGCTCTCGATCCCAACACCGGCCGAGTGCTGGCCGATGTGGGCGGCTTCTCATTCTCGATCAGCCAGTTCGACCGCGCCATTCAGGCCCGCCGTCAGCCCGGTTCTGTGTTCAAGCCGTTCGTCTATGCGGCCGCGCTGGACAATGGCTACAAGCCGACGTCGATCATTCTCGACGCGCCGATCGAAATCGAGCAGGGACCGGGGCAGGACATCTGGCGGCCGGAGAACTACGAGAAATCCCATTCCGCAGGGCCGTCGACGCTGCGTTTCGGCATCGAGAAATCGCGTAACCAGATGACCGTGCGTCTGGCGCAGGATCTCGGCATGCCGCTCATAACCGATTACGCCAAGCGGTTCGGCATCTATGACGATCTGCTGCCGGTGCTGTCGATGTCGCTGGGCGCGGGTGAAACGACGCTGCTGCGCCTTGCCACCGCCTATTGCTCGATTGCGAATGGCGGCCATCAGGTGCGCCCCACGCTGATCGATCGCATTCAGGATCGCTGGGGACGCACGGTGTGGCGCCATGATCGGCGTGTCTGCGAGGGCTGCAACTCGGAAGCCTGGAACGGACAGGAAGAGCCGGAGATCTTCGACGATCGGCCGCAAATCATCGATCCGCACACCGCCTATCAGATGACTTCCATTCTGGAGGGCGTCATTCAGCGCGGCACCGCTCAGTCGCTGAAGAAGCTGGATCGTCCGCTGGCGGGCAAGACCGGCACCACCAACGAAGAAAAAGACGCTTGGTTCGTCGGCTATTCGCCCGATCTCGTGGTCGGCGTTTTCATCGGTTACGATACGCCAAGGCCGATGGGCAAGGGCAACACCGGCGGCAAGCTGGCGGCGCCCGTGTTCGCCGATTTCATTAAGGCTGCGCTGGCTGACAAGCCGGCGGCTCCGTTCCGTGTTCCGCCGGGCATCCGGCTGGCGCGCGTCAACCTGCAGACCGGCCTGCGCGCGGGTGCTGAAGATCCCAACAGCTTCATGGAAGCCTTCAAGCCCGACGAAGAACCGGACGACGCCTATTCCGTCATCGGCTTTTCCGATCAGGGCGGTGGTGGTGCGGGCTATAACCAGACTGGCGGCATCGAAGAGGAATATTACGAGCCTGCCCCGCGCCGCCGTGCGCCCACGTTCGGCTCCGGCGGCGGTCTTTGGTAAAATTGCGTCATGCCGGACAGTCTGCGCGCAACGAATGATCGCTATGGCCAATTGGCCCGCGCAGTATCGTCCGCGTTTACAGTCTCGTTAGCGGCGACTATATCAAGCCGCACATCCTGAAATCGCACCCATCCCCCGGAGGGCAACTATGCGTGCCGAAGCGCAAAAGCTCGTCGATTCCATCAAGGAGGCTCTTGGCCTTCTGAGGAGGCATCTTTGACTGGGATACTGCCCCGCTACGCCTAGCCGAACTGAACAAGCGCGCGGAAGATCCAAGCATCTGGAACGACCCGAAGTTGGCGCAGAAGATCATGCGCCAGCGCCAGCAGCTTGAGCGTTCGATCGCGATTTATCAGGACATCGAGCGTGGTCTCGACGACGGCGTGACGCTGATCGAACTTGGCGAAGCCGAGGACGATGACGCGACGGTGGCCGAAGGCGAAATCTCGCTCAAGAAGCTGGCTGCCGACGCCGAGCGGCGCAGCATCGAAGCGCTGTTGTCCGGCGAAGCCGATGGTAACGATAGCTATGTCGAAGTGCATGCCGGCGCCGGTGGCACGGAGAGCCAGGACTGGGCCTCCATGCTGGCGCGCATGTATATGCGGTGGGCGGAGCAGCGCGGATATAAGGTTTCAACGCTGGAAGAAAGCCCCGGCGAAGAAGCTGGCATCAAATCCGTCACGATGGAAATCAAGGGCCAGGATGCCTATGGCTGGCTGAAGACGGAGTCCGGCGTGCACCGTCTGGTGCGTATATCGCCTTACGATTCCAACGCCCGCCGACACACCAGCTTCGCGTCGGTGTGGGTGTATCCGGTGGTCGATGACGACATCGACATCCAGATCAACGAAAGCGATTGCCGGGTCGATACCTACCGTTCATCGGGTGCCGGTGGTCAGCACGTGAACACCACGGACTCAGCCGTCCGCATCACGCACATTCCGACCGGCATCGCAGTTGCCAGTCAGCAGGAGCGCTCGCAAATCAAGAACCGGGCAATTGCCTGGGGAATGCTGAAGGCGCGCCTTTACGAGCTGGAGCTGAAGAAGCGCGAGGACAAGGCCAACGCTGAAGCGGCTTCAAAGACCGAGATCGGCTGGGGCCACCAGATCCGCTCGTATGTTCTGCAGCCCTATCAGCTGGTGAAGGATCTGCGCACCGGCTCGCAGAGCACCGATCCCGATGCGGTTCTCGATGGCGACATCGACCAGTTCATCGAAAGTGCGCTGGCGCAGCGGATCAAGGGCGGCGGTCCGGTCGACGTTGCCGACCTCGACTAAGTTCGCTTTTTGCACCGGCGACTCTCCTGTGGGGAGCCGGCCGCCGGTGCTCATTGGGGGCTCCGCAAAGCGGAGTCGCCGAGCGCAACAAACAAAGCAAAGCGGCGCGCAGGGGTTCAAAAGCCCCTCGCACCGCGCGCTTTAAGCCTTGCAGCTTTTCGGGCTTACTCCGCGGCCGTCATGAAGCGTTCGACGGTGACAGCGAAGTGTCCGCACCAGTCGCGCGAATCAACGCGCGGCCAGACTGCGGGCTCGCCCGCATCCGCCTGAGCCATGGGCGGATTGAACCGGCACAGGCCCGAATCCCGGTTTTTTTGTCTCGTCATCTTGCCTTGAGTGTCGAAAAACTGGCAATTGCCGCATGCGCACGTTGTCATGGGATACCTCCATGCTGCTTACGCAGATTGATGTGCAGCGGTGCTAGACGCTGCACGTTAGAGCGATCCAGCATGCTGCGTTCCCGCCTGAAGCGGAACATCCGTGTGCGGTTAATAGCGGTTTAGCCTAATGCGGTACCAAGGAAGCCGACAGCAACTATGAAAACTTCGCACGAACCGTCCGGGCTCCGGCACCTTGATCTCATCGAAACGGCAGGCTTTGGCGGCTATGGCCTGATCGACAGCGGTGCGGGTCGCAAGCTGGAGCGGTTCGGCTCGGTGGTGGTTGATCGCCCTGAACCGCAGGCATTGTGGACGCCACGTGCGCCGGAAAGCCGTTGGCGTAGCGCCAATGCCGTGTTTGCCGGTGATGACGATGAAGACAAAGGCCGCTGGCGCATCGACAAGCCGGTGCCGGAAAGCTGGCCGGTGCAGGTCGGCACGGCGACGATGATCTGCCGTCTGGCCAGTTTCCGCCACATGGGGCTGTTCCCCGAGCAGATGCCGCACTGGGAATGGATGGTGGAACGCATCGAGCAGCGCAAGCGCGCGGCGGGCGATGAGCCGGTGCGCGTGCTGAACCTGTTTGCCTACACCGGAGCGGCGTCACTTATCGCAGCGGCAGCGGGTGCGCACGTCACCCATGTTGATGCGTCGAAGAAGGCCATCAGTTGGGCCAAGGAAAATCAGGCTGCATCGAAGCTCGGCGCTGCGCCGATCCGCTGGATACTGGATGATGCGGCGAAATTCGTTGCGCGCGAAGTCCGGCGCGGCAAAACCTATGACATCATTCTCGTCGATCCGCCGAAGTTCGGACGCGGCCCGGAAGGTGAGGTGTGGGATCTGTTCACCAGCCTGCCGCCGCTGATGCGCGACTGCGCGGCGCTGCTGGCGCCCGCCGCATCGCTGGTGCTGACGGTTTACGCGATCCGCGCATCGACGATTGCGTTCGACCAGCTGTGCCGCGAAGTGCTGGCGGGGCGCGGCGGTGCGTTTCAAACCGGTGAACTTGCCATCCGTGAAGAGGGTGGTGCACCGGATGCGCGTGCGGTGCCGGCGTCGCTGTTCACACGCTGGTCAGGCGATACCAATGCTTGAACCCAAACCCATCACCAGCCTGCAGAACGAGCGCATCAAGGCCATCCGCGCGCTAGAGATGCGCAAGACGCGTAAGGAAACCGGGCTGTTCGTGGCCGAAGGCACATCGCTGCTCATCACAGCGCGCGACAACGGCTTTAAGCCGCAAACGCTGGTGTTCCGCTCCGGCAGCGCTGGATCGGGCGTTGCCAAGGGGCTGGTGTCGTGGGCGCTGGCATCGGGCGTCGAGTGCCTTGAAGTTTCGGAAGCCGTGCTCGGCAAACTGTCCTCGAAGGACAATCCGCAGAACATGCTCAGCGTGTTCCAGCAGCGCTGGCAGCCGTTGCCGAACGCAACGAAGGTTTCTGGCGGTGAGGTGTGGCTGGCGCTGGAAGAAGTGCGCGATCCCGGCAACCTCGGCACCATCATCCGCACCGCCGATGCCGTTGGCGCAGCGGGCATCATCCTGATCGGCAATTGCTGCGATCCTTATTCCCACGAATGCGTGCGCGCGACGATGGGATCGGTGTTTGCTGTGCCGCTGGTGCGCACCGAACGCGCGGCCTTCATCGATTGGCTCGGCGGCTGGCGCGGCGATATCGTCGGCACGCATCTGGAAGGCGCGGAGGATTTCCGCACAGCTTCTTATCGCGCGCCGGTTTTGCTGACGATGGGAAGCGAAGGCCCCGGCCTGTCACCGCAGTTGACCGCAGCCTGCACACGCCTCGTCAAAATTCCGATGGCGGGGCAGCTCGACTCCCTCAACCTCGCCGTTGCCACCGCCCTCGTTCTGTATCAGATCCGCGGCCCCAACCTGAGCCTTTGACATGCGCATTGAATATCACCGCACGCTGATCGCTGATCGTCCGCGCAATGAAGCGTTCCAGAAGGCGCTGGCATCCGTCATCCGCGAGGGCGAAACAACCGTCGCGGACATCGGCACCGGAACCGGCCTGCTGGCGCTAATGGCCTCAAAGCTCGGTGCGCGCGATGTCTATCTTTACGAGGTTGCCGAAGTCGGCGCGGTGGCGGAAGCACTGATCGAGGCTAACAGCGCGCAGAACTGCCATCTCATTCCGTGCCATTCCACCGAGATGGTGGAGCCGCCGCAGGTCGATGTGATCGTCTCTGAAACGCTGGGCAACTACGCGCTGGAAGAGCACATCATCGAGACGCTGGCGGACGCAAAGGCGCGCTTTCTGAAGCCGGGCGGCGTCATGATCCCGCAGCGCATCGTGCAGTATGTCGCGCCGGTGATCGCGCCGCGCATCCAGAACGAATTCGCGGTGTGGGATGAAACCGGCTTCGATATGTCGATCGCCCGCACCATGAGCCTCAACAACATCTATGTGCGTACACTGAAGCCGGACGAGCTGCTTGCGGCGAAGATCTGGGACACCGTCGAGCTTGGCTCCGACGCGGATGGTGCGCGCTCCGGTGAGGTAAGCTGGCAGCTTGCCGCCGACGCGACTGTATATGGCTTTGTCGTCTGGTGGGATGCGGAACTGGTGCCAGGTATTACGCTTTCAACCGCGCCGGATGCGGCCCCCACACATTGGGAGCAGCTGTATTTTCCGCTGCTGTCACCTATTGCGGCCAAGAGCGGTGATACGATCCACGCTATCTTGCAGTCGCATACCTCCCAAGAGGGGGGAACGCACGTTGCGTGGGCGGCAGCGCATGTCGACGCAAATGGAAAAGAGGTTGCACAGCAATCGCTGAACCTCGACAACGGCTATCTGCCATAAGGACGCGTCTGCTCCGCAGTGCCACAATGATCGGAGCGGGCGTGATTGGGAAAGAACTCCTGGGGAGGGTTTTATGCTGGTGATGGTGATCGGGCTGCTGGTGTTTTTCACAGCCCACCTCGTGCCGCTGAATGTCGATCTGAAGAACGGGTTGATCACGCGCTTCGGCAAGCGCGGTTATCATATCGCTTTCGGACTCATGTCGCTGATCGGTTTGGCGCTGATTGTGTTGGGCTTCCACAAGCTGCAGCTCCATCCGGGCAAGAACCCCGTGCTGTGGGATCCGCCGGTTTGGACGCGTCACATCGCGCTGGCGCTGATGCTGCCGGCGATGATTGCATTTGTGGCGGCGTTTTTCCGTTCGCACATCAGCGCCGCGTTGAAGCAGCCGCTGCTGGTTGCAATCAAGACCTGGGCGCTGGCGCATCTCATCGCGAATGGCGATCTGGCTTCGCTGGTGCTGTTCGGCAGCTTCCTGGCCTTCGCAGTTTATGAGCGGATCATCATCAAGCGCCGTAAACTTGCAGGCGTTTTCAGCGGCAGCACCGGTCCGTGGAGCAACGACATTCTTGTGGTGGTGATCGGCGCGGCGCTCTATGCGGTCATCCTGCTTTATCTGCATCAGATGGTGATTGGCGTTTCGCCTCTGTCGTGAAATTCCATCTGGCCTCTGGGCTTGCCTGAATAAAAAACGCCGGACGGGGGCTCCCATCCGGCGTTTTTATTGGTGCGGTCAGCTGTCTCAGCCGCGATTGTTGTGCGGCCGATCTGGCTATTAGTAATAGCGATAGTACGAGCTGTCGGGGCGGCTGCGCCACGGTTCCACGACGAACTCCGTACGCTCGCTCGTCTCGCGGCTCAGCGGGAAGTCGGAGATGATGAACGAGGAGCCGGGTTTCATCAGCTCCGCCAGCTTCACGCTGACATCGTGCGGGATCTGAATACGCTCCAGAGCGTGCGCAGGGTCGGTGTTGTGGCCGGCGCTGCGGACGTATTCCTCGTCAAGATGACGACGCTTGCGCGATGAATATGCCGGCGTCGATGAGTTCGGACCCATCGTCACTGCATTCCAGCGCAGATTGCGATCGCCTTCGGTGAAGTGCGTGGCTGTCAAAACGTGCGTGCCAATCGGCTGGCCTTCGTCTGCGATCGTGATCGGCGTATCGATCACTTCCACGAAGCCAAGCTTGGCTGTCAGGCGGCCGGTTTTGGCGCTGATGAATACCGATACCGGCATGTCCTTGCGCTGTTCCAGGGCGTCTGCGCCAGCCAGCGCCTTGCGGGCGTCGGCCACAACTGTTTCGGCTTGCTTGGCGTCGTCGGCAGCAATCTTGCGTGCCTTCTCAAGCGCGGCGGCATCGGCGATGGCCTGCTTCGTCTTGGCTGCCTGTTCAGTCGCTGCCTTCTTGGCTGCCGCTGCAGCCTCGACGGCATCAACCATCTTCTTTTCTTCGGCAAGCTCGTTGGCTGACTGCTTCTCCAGCGCTTCCGCATCCAGTTTGCTGGCGTCAATCTTTGCCAGTCTCGCGGTCAGGGCCTTGAAGCTCTTGGTTTCCTTGGCAGCGGAAGCGGCTGTGGTGCGCACGCTCTTGGCCAGACGTGCATCCTCAGCGCGTGCAGTCTTGATGGCCTCTTTGGCGTCCTGCACGGCCTTGGTCGCAGCCGTAACCTGCTCATCGGCTGCAGCCTTGGCATTTTCGGCTTCGGTTACGCCGTTGGCGAGGCGGTTACGCTCATTTGAGCGGAACGAGGCCGCCATGCCGCGCGTCAGGGTCTGCGATGCGGTTGCCGCGTTGGCCCGGCTGATCAGCAGGTCGGAAACGCCGCCAGCTGAAGCCGTCTGCATCGCGTTGCCCGCTGCGTCGTGGGCCACTTCGGCCGGCAGCGGATTGATGAGATCGGGGCTGTTGAACTGTACCGGGGTCAGATCGTCATTGCTGACGATAACCCGGGCGCCAACGTCGGTGATCTCGAACAGGTTGCGCGCGAAGCTGTACGGCAGCCGGATGCAGCCGTGCGAAGCCGGATAGCCTGGCAATTCGCCCGCGTGGAAGGCGATGCCCGAATTGGTCAGGCGCTGCATGAATGGCATTGGCGCGCCATTATACAGGTTCGAGAAATGACGCTGCTTCTTCTCAAGAATTGAGAAAACGCCGGTGGGCGTCGGATTGGAGCTTTTACCGCTGGAGATCGGTGATCTGGCGATCTGCTTACCGTCGTCATAGACGGTCAGCGTCTGGCGGTTCAGCGACACCACGATCACAAGCGGGCCGCTGGGCTTGGGCAGCGCGGCCGTGGGTTTCTCGTTGGTGGGTTCAACGTATTGCCGCGGCGCCCGGCGGACCCGGCGCGGCTGTTTTTGCTGCTGCCAGGGCTGGGCATTGCTCCAGCCTCCCCAGGGGTAAAACTGGGCTTCAGCGCGATCTGGCGTTGCAGCGACGAGAAGGCCGCCCGGCGACGAATGCGGCAGTCGAAAGGCGCAGCCCGCGGGGCCAGGCGCTCATGTGGGAAATGGCTAACGTGTGCAAGGGAGCCCCCAATGCAGGAATTTGACGTTACTGTCGAATGGTGCCCCAATTTGATGATCTTAAGACTAAGGTTCCGTTAGCAAGCTCATGAATTAGAAGTTTTTCAAATAACAATCTAAGGCAAACAAGCCCAACCGGCTTGGAAACGGGCCGGACCGGCACCAGATGGGCGCACCGGGGGTTAAAAGCCGGGATTGGAGTTGGAGGCGGCGAAGCAGGAGTGGTTAGCGACTTGGTGCTGCGCCGCTAAATTCAAAGACGTCGATCCTTAAAGGGTGTAATCTCGATAGATGTCCGTACACAGCACCACAAAGCGCCTGATGGCGCCTGACATTGCAGCGATGAAGCGCCGGGGCGATCCGATCGTCGCCCTCACGTCCTATCACGCGCACACTGCGGCCATCGCCGACAAGCACTGCGATTTCCTGCTTGTCGGCGACAGTCTCGGCATGGTGATGCACGGCTTCGAGACAACGGTGCCGGTGTCGCTTGAGCTGATGATCATGCATGGCCGCGCGGTGGTCCGTGGTGCCCGTCATGCGCTGGTAGTGGTAGACATGCCGTTCGGCTCCTACGAGGAAAGCCCGGCGGTGGCATTCCGTAACTCCGCGCGCGTCATGAAGGAAACCGACTGCGGCGCGATTAAACTTGAGGGCGGCAAGAGCATGGCGCCCACGATCCGCTATCTCGTCGAGCGCGGCATCCCAGTCATGGCTCACATCGGCCTGACCCCCCAGTCGGTGAACGTCATCGGCGGCTTCAAGGCCCAGGGACGCACCAAAGAGGAATGGGTCTCAATCGAGGAAGATGCCCGTCAGGTGGCTGAAGCCGGTGCGTTTGCCATCGTGCTGGAAGCGATCACCGAGCCACTGGCCGAGCGGATCACCGCTTCTGTTCCGGTGCCGACCATCGGTATCGGCGCTTCGCCTGCATGCGACGGCCAGATCCTCGTCATGGAAGATATGCTGGGCCTCAGCCCCCGGGTGCCGCGCTTCGTCAAGAAGTTCGGCAAAGTGGCAGAGGTGATCGAGGACGCAATCCGCGATTACGCTCACGATGTGCGGACCCGCGCCTTCCCGACGCCGGAGCACACCTATGCCATGATCGACGGAACTCCCTCCAAGGCCCGGCGCGCGACCACCAGAGGCGGTGGAACGACCGCTGATGCTGGAACGCCTGCCGAGGGAACCGGTCGGACGACGTCGAAACGGATTAAAACCCCTTAGCGAAGCTTCGGCAGCGGCCTTGGCGCGCAACTTGATCGGTGTAAGTGCCGACAATGACTTGCGCGGGGGGCATCGTGGGGTATGTATGCGCCTGTCGGTGGCCTTTTTGAGCCACCCGACAATGAACGTGCCAGATTGCAAGGCTGAAAGAGCGAGCGATGTCACAGCAGGACGATGGTCTCTTCCGCGAGGTCGAAGAGGAATTGAGGCGGGAACGCCTCGAAAAGATCTGGAAGGACTACGGCACCTTTTTCATCGCCGGAGCTGTGGTGATCGTGCTGGGCGTTCTGGGCTACAAGTACTGGGAAAACCAGCGCGCAACGGCAGCTTATGATTCCGGCGCCCGGTACGAAGCCGCGCTGCGTCAGATGGCCGACAAGAAAGACGCCGAGGCCAAGCAGGACTTCGACAAGCTCGCGACCGACGGATCGGGCGGCTATCGCGCACTGGCGCTGCTGCAACTCGCCGGAGCGCAGTATCGTGACGGCAATCGCGCCGATGCTCTGAAAACCTTCGAACGCCTCGCCACCGACGGGCAGGCTGATTCGGTTCTGCGCGGTTTCGCGACGCTGCAGGCCGCAGGTTTGCGGCTAGATGAGGCCGATTTTGCCGAGCTGGAGAGCCGCCTCACCCCTCTCATGGCCGAAGGCGCGCCCTGGCGTTACAGCGCCCGTGAGCTGCTGGGGCTGGCGGCATTCCGCGCCGGCAAGTTCACCGACGCCCGTGCGCTGCTGACGCCGCTGTTTGTCGAACAGGAAGTGCCGGAGAGCATCGCTACCCGGGCGCAGATCATCATGGCTGAGATCGCTGCCGGCGAATTGGCAGCCAGTGGCAAGAAGGCCGACGCGGCAGAGACAACCGCTCCGGAAGCCGGCGCAAAGGCTGCCGACGCGGCTAAGCCTGCGGAAGTGACGCCTGCGCCTGCACCGGCAGTGGAAAATGCCGATCAGTCTTCGGCTGCCACGCCAACGCCATCAGAGGGTGCAACATCGCCATCAGAACCGGCCAAAAAAGACTGAGCTGAAGGCCAAGCGGGGGCACATGAGGGACTGGCTACACCGGAGCTGTTGGGCGGGAGCAGGGATTTGCTCCATCGTGCTGCTCTCCGGCTGTGCGGGCGATGGCCCCTCGCTGCCCAAGCTTGGTGACCTCAATCCGTTCGCTGAAAAGCAGGTGCCTCTGCCTGGCCGGCGTGTTCCGGTCATGGCGCCCAAGGGCCCCGAGACGGGCGAACTGGCCGATGCCTTCACGCCGATCACGCTGCCGGCGCCACGCATCAATGACAATTGGAGCCAGCCCGGTGGCGAGCCCAGCAACGCGCCGGGTAATCTCGCCTTCAACGGTGGCACCAATACCGCCTGGACTGCGAACGCAGGCACAGGTTCCAGCGGCTCCGGCCGCCTCACCGCCCGCCCGATCATCTACGGCGGCAACATTTACGCGCTCGATGCCGAAGGCAACGTCAGCGCCTTCTCCACTTCCGGCTCGTCCCTGTGGCGCACCTCGCTGAAGCCCAAGCGCGAAACCGGCGGCGGTAGCTGGTTCTCGCTCGGCCTTGGTGGTGGCTCCGATGGCGGCGGCTTCGGCGGCGGTCTGGCCATGGATAACGGCAGGCTTTATGCCGCCAGCGGCTTCGGCAATGTCGTCGCGCTCGATCCGCAAACCGGCAAGGCCATTTGGGAAAAGCAGCTTGAGGCGCCGATCCGCTCCTCGCCGACCGCGGTTGGCGACCGGGTCTATGTCATTGCGCTCGACGGTCGCTTCTTCTGTCTGGCTGGTGCGGACGGCGGTGAGCTCTGGTCGGTGCGCGGTCTGCCGCAGCAGGCAAGTCTGATCAACAACGCCAGCCCTGCCGTGGATGGCAACGTGGTGGTCGTCCCTTATCCATCGGGCGACCTGCTGGCGCTCAGCATTGCGGACGGCTCGTCGCTTTGGTCGGAAAATCTGGCCCGCACGCGCATGACCTCCCAGATTGCGTCGATGAGCGACGCGGCACGCCCTGCCATTGATGGTGGGATCGTGTTTGCCGTCGGGCATGCCGGCCGCATGGTCGCCACCCACGCTGACAGTGGCGAGCGTCTGTGGACCGCAAATATCCCGAGCATTCAGACGCCATGGGTTGCGGGTGGCAGCGTGTTCGTCGTCGATACGCAGGGTCAGTTGATGGGCCTGTCGCGCAACGACGGCAAGACGCAGTGGACCGTGAAGCTGCCCGGCAACGGGCCGTGGGCAGGGCCGACGCTGGCCGGTGGAACGCTGTGGCTCACGTCAGCCGGTGGCGCGCTGGTGGGTGTTGAGGCAACTACCGGCCGCATCGTGACCCAGAAGGAGCTCGGCCAACCGGTGTTTATCGCGCCGGTCGTGGCTCAGGGGCGCATGTACGTGCTGACCGACAAGGCCAATCTGCTGGCGATCAGCTGATCCCAGCGGAGGGCAACGCCCCCAATCCTGCCGAAACAGCTTATGCAACTGAAGCGGCGGCGCATGTCCCATGCGTCGCGCCGGATGTCGTTTGCAATCCGCTGCAAGCCTGCGCTGCTCCGCCAACTTCCGCACCGGGCGCTGACGGCTGATCTGAGGCTTAACGTATCTGAACGGGCGGTCCGGCTATGCTGATTGCAGCGAATACGCCATAAGCACGGGAGCATGCGCGCCCGCGCAGCCTTCAATCAAACCTTCGGCCGGCCGAGTTCCCCATGTCGTCACAACCCGTCATCGCCATTATCGGCCGCCCCAACGTTGGCAAGTCGACACTGTTCAACCGCCTGACCGGCACGCGCTCGGCGCTGGTGTCCGACATGCCGTGCCTCACGCGCGACCGGCGTGAGGAACAGGCCGACATCGGCGGTCACTCCGTCCGGCTGGTCGATACCGCCGGACTTGAAGAGGCCAAGCGCGGCTCGATTGCCGAACGTATGCGCCAGCAGAGCGAGGCGGCGTTGATGGCTGCCGATCTGGTGCTGTTCGTGATCGACTCTCGCGACGGGATCACGCCGGACGACAAGTCGTTCGCCCGCGTTGTGCGTGGCTCTGGACGTCCCGTCATTCTCGTCGCCAACAAGTGCGAGGGCCGCGCTGGCGAAGACGGTTTTTACGCCGCCTTTGAACTTGGCTTCGGTGAGCCGGTTGCGATCTCCGCCGAGCATGGCGAGGGCCTGGGCGATCTGATGGTAGAGATGCTGTCGGCGCTGGGCCTCAAGGAAGACCGCGAGAACGCGGCCGAGCCGCTGCCCGCAACCGAGCGGCCTATCCGCGTCGCCATCGTCGGGCGGCCGAATGCAGGCAAGTCGACGCTGGTCAACGCCATCTTGGGTGAAGAGCGCATGATCACCGGACCCGAGCCAGGGCTGACGCGCGACTCCGTTCCCAGCGATGTCGAATGGCACGGTCGCCGGGTGCGCCTGTTCGATACCGCAGGATTGCGACGCAAGGCCAAGATCACCGAAACGGCCGAGAAGCTGAGTGCATCGGATGCCATCCGCGCCATTCGTTTCGCCGAGGTGGTTGTGCTGCTCGTCGATGCAGAGCGCCCGTTCGAACATCAGGATCTGACCATCGGCGATCGCATCGCCGAGGAAGGGCGCGCGCTCGTCGTCGCGGTCAACAAGTGGGATCTGGTCGAAGACAAGCAGCAGGCGCTGAAGGCGCTGCGCGAAACACTCAATGATCGCCTTGCGCAGGTGCCGGGCGTTACGCTGGTGACTCTGTCGGCATTGAGCGGCAAGGGTGTCGAGCGATTGTCCGCTGCGGTGCTGGAAGCCTACGACACCTGGAACCGACGCGTGTCGACGGCGGACCTCAATCGCTGGCTCGAAGAAGCGCTGGCGCGTCATTCGCCACCGGCGGTCAGCGGGCGACGCATCAAGATCCGCTACATCACGCAGCCTTCGACGCGTCCGCCAACCTTCGTCGCGTTTTGTACGCGCCCGGATGAAATGCCTCAGTCGTATTTGCGCTATCTCACCAACAGCTTGCGGCAGGCGTTCAAGCTTCCCGGTGTTCCGGTGCGGCTCAATCTGCGCAAAGGCGAAAATCCCTACGCTAAGCATAAGCGCTGAGAGTACTTTTTTGGGCCAGCGTGCTGTGCTGTTACTGGCCTAACTGCGGGGCCTGCGTTAACTTTGATTCGCGTGGCTGTGGCGGGGACGAAAGCAGGCGCGCGGGCAGTGAGCCCGGGGCAAACTCAAAAAAGAGAACAGGGACCAATGGACAGGTGCTCACACAGCCGGGTGCGCCCGGTTTTCTGCGCAGTCGTTGCGGGTGCAGCGGCAGTCTTCGGTGTAGCGTTCGCTACTCCGGCCGATGCGTATACGGCCAAGGTCAACTCCGCTTGCGAGCGCGATTACTATCGCCTGTGCGCTGCTTACTCCATCGGCACGCCGGAGCTGCGCAGCTGCATGACGTCGAAGCGCAAGTCGCTGTCGCCGCGTTGCGTGCGCGCGCTCGTCGATGCCGGCATGGTGCCGCGCCGCTATCTGGCCAAGAAGTAATCGGCCGCCGCGTCCATTCGCGGGCTTCGGGGCACAGCAATCCGCTCCGCAATCTGACAGCAACAACATGGTGCGCGCCCTGCAAATTTGTCGGGCGCGCCGGATCGATAAACGACTAGCACCGGCGACGCGCGAGAGATGCCAGCGGGCAATGCATCAGCATGCAGCCAAGCGGCGCGTCGTTCTCAGCGCATGGATTGAGCCGGTCTGGATGAGCCAGTCTGTGTGAGCCGGTGGGAATATTCAGCGGACGGGAGCGGCAGCGAACCCGAAGATGCTGCCTGGCTCACCGTCCACACGGACGACAGCCGCACGTCTGGCGCCGTTCCGGACTTTCATAAGTAGGAAAGAGGGTTAGAAGGCGCAAGGGTAATTCGCCCTTGCAGCGCAGCAACTCTGCTTTGCGCCCTCGTCAGTGCTGCGATCATGAACGCGATGTCATGTCGGTTGCGTTTGACGCGCTCGCCGTGATGCGTTTTCGTCCGTCTGGTGCATTGGACATGACGCTGAGCGAACGTCGGCACCGGCTTGGGCGTGAGGGTTTGTTTCGAGATGACCGATCAGGCAGCAGCGGATAAAGCGCCGGCAACGGAAGTACTCTTCTATCATCTGGAACAGCAGCCGCTTGAGAAGGTGCTGCCGGTGCTGGTCGAGAAGACGCTGGAACGGGGCTGGCGCGCGGTTGTGCAGGCTGGCTCGGCGGAACGGCTGGCGGTTATCGATCAGGCGTTGTGGACGTTTCGCGACGACAGCTTTGTTCCGCACGGCACCGCGAAGGATGGCCATGCCGCCGAGCAGCCGGTGTATCTCACCACCACGGGCGAAACGCCGAACGGAGCGGGCGTGCGTTTTCTGGTCGATGGCGCCGAGGCCGAGGCGTTTTCCGGCTTTGTGCGCATCGTCTACATGTTCGACGGCAACGATAGCGACGCGGTGCAGATTGCGCGCGGCCAATGGAAAGCGGCCAAGGGCGCCGGATGTCCCGTCACCTATTGGCAGCAGAGCAGCGGCGGCAAGTGGGAACGCAAGGCGTGACGCCCTTTGCAAGGGCTTCTTTCTTTGCGCCAGGGACTCCACTTCGCGGAGCCGGCCGTGGTTGTTTTTTGCGCTGGCGACTCTCCTTCGGAGAGCCGGCCGCCAGCGCTGATTGGTGCGAGGGCGGAAGCGCTGCACAGTGCCTCACACTGTCATCCTGACAACGGTCGGGATCTGCGCCAGCTTCATCATGCTCCCGGGCGCAGAAGAATGCAGATGGGCATGTCCGCGACAGTCAGAGCCTAATTGCCTTGACAGTCTGCGCGGGCACGCCGAAGCGTGAGCCCATGAATTATCGCCACGCCTACCATGCCGGAAACTTTGCCGATGTGATCAAGCACGCAGTGCTGTCGCTCGTGCTCGACTACATGAAACAGAAGCCAGCGCCGTTTCGCGTCATCGATACGCACGCGGGCATCGGGCTTTACGACCTCACCGCCATTGAGGCGCAGAAAACCGGCGAATGGCGCGACGGCATTGGTCGCTTGATGCGCGCGGACCTGACGCCCGAGAACCGCGCAGTTCTGGCGCCGTATCTGGATTGCGTGCGCGCCCTCAATCCGCAGGGCGAGCTGCTGCGCTATCCGGGCAGCCCCATTATCGCCAGCGATCTGATCCGTCGCGAAGATCGTCTGATCCTCAACGAGCTTCATCCGGAGGATCGGCTTGCGCTGGAGGATCTGTTTGCCCGTGATCGGCAGGTGAAGGTCATGGGGCTGGATGCGTGGACAGCCGTTAAGTCGTTACTGCCGCCGCCGGAACGGCGGGCCGTTGTGCTGGTCGATCCGTCGTTCGAAGTGCCGGGCGAGCTGGATCGGTTGATCAAGGCATTGCAGCAGGGGCTACGTCGCTTTGCGGCCGGCACGTTCCTGCTCTGGTATCCGATCAAGGAGCAGCGGCCGGTGGCCGAGTTCCGTCGGCGCATTGCCGAACTGGATCTGCCCAGAGCCGTCGCGCTTGAGGTGATGATCCGCGATGGCGCCGATGAAACCCGCTTGAATGGCGCGGGGCTCGTCATCGTCAATGCGCCGTTCACTCTCGGCGGAATCCTGCAGAATTTGATGCCGGAGCTGGTGAAAATTCTGGCACAGGGTGCCGGTGCGCACTTCAATTATGACGATCTCGGTAACGATCGCGTTAGGGTGCGACAAAAATAACCAGCAAAGCTTGCCTACCCCATAAATTTCACTGATACTTCGCGCGCTTGGGGCACAGTCGTCCCCGCGGAATCGGAAGTTGGCATTGAGATCGTGGCGCGCATGTCGATCTACCCGCGCTTATTTTCACCGCATTGCGAATGGTTTCCCGAGCATTTCATGGCGCGGACCCTGACGGGCCGCGCTTTTTTATTTCACGATACACGCAGGAGATTTCGCGATGCGTCAGAGCGGCACTGTGAAATTCTATAATGCCCAGAAGGGCTATGGCTTCACTACTCCCGACGACGGCGGGAAAGATGTATTTGTCCATGTAACCGCGGTTGAACGCGCGGGTATTCCAAACCTCGACGAAGGCGCGCGCATCTCGTTTGAAACCGAGCCAGACAAGCGCGGCAAAGGCCCCAAGGCGGTCAATCTCCAGTACTCCTGACGCTTAAGTTATCCGGCATCCTCTGACGCTCCAGGCCCTTTGGAGCGTCACCGTATGGCAACGGATCCCCCACCAATCTCGATTGGGCGCGCGCTGGCCATGGGCAAGGGCGCGCGCTCGAGGCAATCTCCGTCCACCTGATGTTGTAGGTGATGATGGAGAACTGACGATGCGCAAGTTGTCCTTTGGGGCCGCGCTGGCTCTTGCCGTTTTGTGCGCCGGATTTTCCGGTGACGCGGAAGCGAAATGCTTCAAGAAATCAGCGTCCGGAACCGCCACGACCATCGATGGCGCCGAGTTTCAGGTCAAGGAAGCAATCCTGCAGTCGTTCGATTGGGGCGTCTGGGCTGCCTTCATGGCAAGCGGTTCAACGCCGGGCTATCGCGTCAGCACGCCCGCTTACAAGTGTTCGCCGGGTGGCATGGGCTATAACTGCCGGGGCACTTCCACCATCTGCAAAACGAGCTGACGAAATGGGTCCCGTATCAAAATGGTACGGGATTTTTTCGTCCGTTAACGAATCGGTCGCCGAATCGAGGCGATGATATCGATGGCCCATGCCGTGCCATGGCCACTTTCGACGCTGTCGAAGGCGGATCGTGTCGCAGCTAGCGGCCTGCAAGCGTGGTTGTCGGGTGACACGTTCGCCAAAAAAGCCGTCCCAGGTCGGGAATTGCGCGCTGGCGGAGTGTTTTCGGCTATCTTGAGGCCCACATTGGGGTGGTTAGAACGATAAGGACTTAAAATCATGAGCCTTTCTCGCATCTGCGTGGGGGTCTGCGCTGCCGCTGGCTTCCTGATGCTGGCCACTCTGTCGGGTGCCGGTGAATACATTGCTCCGGGTGCCCATGCTGGCGAATACTCGAAGTCAAAGAAGAGCGCACGCCGTGCTCCGCGCAGCCGCGCATACGCCGTTGAGCGTAGCTCTACACCGGAAGAAATCGCCCGTTATTTCGCGCTTTACGGCGGTTACATCGATCCGTCGATCAACAAGCAGACGCCGGGCGGTCCGTTCGATAGCGGCTTCTTCTTCGACTCCGGAATCGGCCCCAACGGCGGCAATTCACCATACATGAACTGATGCAGTGCGCAGGACGTACTGCGCTGCAATTGTCCTTACACATGTTTGCTGGGGCGTCGCCTAGTAAGGGGTTGCGGCCCCCGGTATAACGCTTTGTAATTTCGGGACAGGTTTCTGCGCCTACGGGGGACAAATTCAATGCATGCTAAGCCTAAACTCGCCTTAGCTACGGTGTTCCTTGGCACCGTCGCGGCACTCGCGACACCAGCCAATGCCGCCTGCAAGAAATTTGGCTTCACGGTCAACGACTACGGCAAGGTTGGCCCGACCAACGACGCCAAGAACCTGCTCGACAAGCACATCGCCGAGTGGGCGTCCCAGAACGGCGTGACCAACTATTCAACGGGCAAGAAGAGCGTCAGCTGTGAGCTCTTCATCGACGTCATTCTGTTCGACGAATACACCTGCACCGCCAGCGCCACTGTTTGCTGGGGCGGCGATGCCGGCAAGGTTGGTCAGCAGTCCGCTACCGGCGAAGAAGGCGGCGATCATCCCGGCACGCCGGTGCGCAAAGCTGAAGCACTTGGCGAGCAAGCTCCCCAGACCGCAGCGGCAATTGCTGGCACACCTGCCGACGATGACGCCTCGGCTGGCGAAGCTGTCCAGGCCGACGCTGCCGGACAGCAGGATGAGCCCGCGCCGTCCGAAACCTATGCTGACGCTGCGCCAGAAGGTGCTGCTGATGCTTCCCAATCCCACGCTGCTGCCGACGTGATTGTCGGCGAGCCGGAACAGCCGCCGGTTGAGGCCGCCGCGGTTGATACGCCGCCGCAGCCGCTGGATGACGTCGCCGCTGAAGTAGCCCAGCCGCTGGTGCAGCCCGCTGTCGCTACCGCTACGGCTATCGCGGTACCGGAAGTGCCGGTGGCGGCCACGGTTGAAACCGGCGCCTTACAGAGCGGTGCTGGCATGGTGAGCGCTCCGTCTGTTCCGGCTTCTGCAATGCCTTCGGCTCAGGATCGCGCCGCTGCCGCATCGGCTGCTGCCGCTGCCGCCGCCGCTGCTGAGCGCGCTGCCCAGGCTGCTGAAACTGCGGCCAATGCGGCCAAGGCCGCAGCAGCCGCTGCGGTCGCAGCCAGCACAGCCAGTCAGAAGCCCGCTCATGCTTCCGCATCCGTCCCGCCGCTTGATCAGCAGTGAGCCCAACACGTTACGGGCGAGATTAATCGCCGGTTCGTTTGGCTGAGTTGGCACGTTGCGCTTAAGCGGTTCCGGCTCACGGACCGGCAGCGGTAAGTCTGAGACATCGTTGATTTCAAAACGCCTGCCTTTCGGTTGAAAGGCGGGCGCTTTTTATTGGCGCTTTCGCTGGAGCGCGCTGCCACGACCTCGCGGGATGCACGGGCGCTAAGGTGTCCGCCGCCAACGCGCGAGGCGCCGCACATGCAGCGCAAGAAAAGCCGCCCCGTGGAGTTGAGGCGGCTTTTATCAAATGATCGTCTTTGGCGGTCGAGGAGCGGTTGTGGCTGCGGCGACTGCCTAGGCAACCGGGCTTTTGATCCGGCTTGCCGCGCGTCGCCATCAGGTCGATTTCGCCGACAACAGAATGTCGTCGCCATCCTGCAGAATGGCCAGCAGCATGTCGGCGGCAGCCGCCAGTCGCCACGTGTAATAGGGCTGGATCGTCATCGCATCGAGCGGCGGAGTGTTCTCGCCAGCGATGAATTCCGTCAGGTGCAGCGGGGCGCGTGCGTTGGTGCCTTTGCAGCGCAGCAGGAAGTTCGGCTTTTCCATCGTGCCCGCCATCTGCACGTCGATCTCGCCCCCGCGCGGCAGGGCGGTGATCGCGCTGGCCAGAAGGTTCAGCAGCAACTTGGCCTTGTCCTTGGGCATATGGCCCGGCGTCACCTTCCAGACCAGCGTATGCTTGCCCTTGCCAATGAAGCCGCGCGAAATCTGTTCGCAGGTGCCAAGGTCGATGATGGCGCCGGCAGAGCCCGCCGCACCGAAAGCAAAACGGCAAAACTGGAGGCGCGCTGAGGCCTGTTCAGTGACGTTCCGAATGACGTCCAGAGCGTAATTCTTGGCCTCCTGATCGTCATCCTCATCGAGGATCTCGAGGCCATTATAGATGGCACCTACCGGGCCGATGACGTCGTGACAGATTTTGCTGGAGATGAGTGCAGCGAGTTCAAGGTCGGTCGGATTGGCGCGCTCGCCCATCAATGCCCCCTAAGCGAAAATTCGCGGTTCCGCATGACACAGCGGTTACAGCTGTCCAAAGTGCACGGCCGTTGGGCGAACGAAGGGCGATTTCGCATCCGCGAGCACAGCCTGAAGGCACAACCAGCAGGTATTGGCCGCTTGCGAAGTGTTCTTGCCTTCTGTTACACGCGCCGCAACGTCATGCAAACGTATGCCCGGTTATGCTGTTACTCCTGTCCACGAAGCAGCAGTGGCATCCATCCCGCATCCCGACCGCAACCCAACGGCGCGGAGCCGGATAAGCGAATCAAGGTACGAGCGGTTCATGAAGCTAGATGAATACCGCGGCTTGGTCGAGGCATTGCTGCCCGCCGTTCTCGCCGCCGGACGTATTGAAATGTCTCACTTCAAGTCCGGCGTCGAAGTTGAGACCAAAGCCGACAGGACGCCGGTTACCGTTGCTGACCAGGAAGCAGAAGAGGTGCTCATCAATGCTTTGCGTCAGGTCGCGCCAGGCATTCCGGTGATTGCCGAAGAGGAGGTTGCGGCCGGACGCGTACCTGAAATCGGCAGCACGTTCTTTCTGGTGGATCCGCTGGACGGCACCCGCGCGTTCATCAGCGGCAGCCCCGAATTCACCGTCAACATCGGGCTTGTTGTCGACCATCGCCCGGTGTTCGGCATCATCTATGCGCCGGCAAGTTCGGAACTGTTTGCAACGCTCAGCCCGCAGGAAGCGTTCGAAGCGCACATCAAGCCCGACGACAGCAATGCAACGCTTGCGTCCTGCAGCCTGACGCGGCTTGCAACGCGTGATCCCGATCGCGCTGCGCTGGTGGCGTTTGCCAGCCGCTCTCACGCCGCGCAGAATACGGATGAATTTCTGCAGCAGCTTCCGATCACTGAAAAGAAGCGCGCAAGCTCGTCGCTGAAGTTCTGTCTCATCGCGCGCGGCGAGGCTGATCTTTATGCGCGCCTTGGCCGAACCAGTGAGTGGGATACGGCGGCAGGGCAGGCGATCCTCAACGCTGCGGGCGGCTGTGTCACTACGCTCGATGGCGAACCGCTTTCCTATGGGAAGAGCACTGAGGGTTACGCCAATCCGCACTTCATTGCGTGGGGGCGCGAGCCATTGCTGCCGGTGCCGCAATAAGGCCACGCTGTAGCGCGCTGCGGCCACACTTTTGCGAACTTTCCGTTGCACGAGTTTGTTCTGTGATACGCGCGCTTATAAGCGCGGCCTGAACGAACAACTGCCGCTGTGGATGCCGCTAATGCTGGCGAGAGCCCGGCGCAAATAACGGATGATCATGGTGCTAACGGGCGCTCGCCACTTTTCCATCAGCATGCCAGCCAAGATGCAGGCCGCGTTTGCAACGCTTTTGCTGCTGACGATCGTTGCGGTTTGCGCAGGCGCGCCGTCTGCCTTTGCGCAGTCCGGAGGGGGCTATGGTGCCTATTCAGGCGGACGCACTGGCAACGATGCTTACGTGCCGCCTGCGGATGACGCTTATGTCCCGCCGCAGGATGGCTATGATCCGCCTCCCGGCGGTGCTGCGGGGCAGGCGCCCTACCGTCCAGGTGGCGCCTATTCCGAGGGCGATGGCTATCGACGCTATGATGGCGAACCTGGTGCCCGCCGCGATGGGCCGCCGCCAGGACCCCCACCGGCCTATGGCGACACCGATCCGGGCGGTTATGGCGAACCCTACCGTGCGCCCGGCGAACTCTATGAGCCGCCACCACGCTACGCCGATGACGGCCCGCGGGGTGGGGGCGGCTATTCGCAGGATGAGATCGTCGAGGCTGGCGGTCGCTTTTTTGGCTCGGTTACCAAGGGGCTTGCCAGCGTAATCGAGCACGCCTTCCGCAAATCCGGCCGGCCCAACGGCTATATTCTCGGTAACGACGGGGGTGGCGCTTTCATCGCCGGCCTGCGCTATGGCGAGGGCACGCTCTACACCAAGGATGCGGGCACGCACCGGGTATATTGGCAAGGTCCGTCAATCGGTTATGACTTCGGCGGCGAAGGCTCCAAGACCATGGTGCTGGTTTACAACCTGCAGCATCCCGATCAAATCTATGAGCGTTATGGCGGTGTGCAGGGCTCGGCGTATGTCGTCGGCGGCGTGGGCATCCAGTATCAGACCCATGGCAATGTAACCTTGGCGCCGATCCGTTCGGGAATCGGCCTCCGCCTAGGTGCCAATGTTGGATATTTGAAGTATACCCGCTCTCCGACGTGGAATCCGTTCTGAGTCGCCGTGCGACCACCGGCCGGCTTCCTGATGGCGCTGGGCGGGGGATGCAGAGCTATGTTGGCTTTGGCAATGAAGGCGTTGCTAAGCTGGCGGGCTCGTCGGATAATCCGCGAGTGTGATTTGATGGCCGGCACCGGGACCGGCAGCGAGGGGCGTGCGTTGCCTAGCTACGCGCAATCGAGGGCGCAGGCGTGATCACGATTGAGATGGTCATGCTCGCAGCGTTGGGCTTCCTCACGGCAGCGCTGCTGGCGCTGTTCGTCGCTCCGCTTTATCGAAAGCGGGTCGCCCGGCTCACAACCCGCGCGCTCAAGGCGTCCATGCCCGTCACCGAGGCGGAGATCCGGGCCGACAAGGATCGCCTGCGGGCTGAATTCGCCATTCAGATCCATAAGCTTGAGAAGAAGGTGGAAGAGGCCGCCGATGCCTCGGCCCGCCAGATGGTGGAGCTGAACCGCCGCGACGCCATCATCAGTGAGCTTGAAGGCGACGTTGCCGATCAGAGCGCGGCGCTGGAAGAACATGAAAACGCGCGCCGGGTTCTTGAACAGACAATTCTGGATCGCCTGCCGAAGGTGGAAGGCCGCCTGTCGGAAGCCCGCAAGCTGCTGTTCCAGCGCGATCGCGAGATCGTCACGCTGACCCAGTCGAGCGACAAGCAGACCCGCGCGCTTGAAGAAGCAACCCAGATCAACGCGCAGCAGTCAGATGAAGTCCATCGCCTGAAGGCAGCGCTGAGCACTCGCGCGGCCCGTAGCCGCGAAGGTTTTGCCGATCCGCGTTATGATGGCGAAGTGGCGCTGCGTACCGAGATTGAAGCGCTGCGTGCCAAGGCGCGTGAGCAGGCGGCACTGGTTGCGAAGCTGCAGTCGCAGCTTGCCAAGGCCGAGGCGGCTGCCGTCAATGGCGCCACTGCGGATGCAAAGCCCGGCAGCATTACGCTATCGGCCGATCCGGTGCGTCCGGCCAAGGTCATCGGCCGCAACGGTTCGATCTCGATGCGCTCCGCTGAGGACATTCCCGTCGATAAGCTCGACAATCAGGCGCAGGCGGAGTTTCGCCGCCTGAAGTCGATCAATCAGGATCAGGCGGCCGAGATTTCGCGCCTCAAGGCTGCGCTCGTCACCTATGAGGCCAGCGATCAGGACGATCGCGGCGTCAAGGAAAGCAAGATCGCCATGAAGGCGCGGCTGTCGGCGGTTTCGGCGCTGACCGAAGAGCAGGCCACCACGATCCAGGCGCTGCGGGCCGAGGTTGCTTCCAGTAACGAGAAGCTCGCCCGTCAGGCTGCCTACTTCATGGAAGAGATGCGCCGTCTGGGTTCGGTGCCGACGACCAAATCGCGCGGGGCGGAAAGCGCTGAGGCGCTGAAGCGTCCGCTGGCGGAGCGGATCAACGATCCCCGCGTCGCCCGGCTCGTCCGTGCGGCGGGTGAAACTGATCCAGCTGCTGCGTCTTCTGCTACTCAACCTCCCGCAATGCCGTCCGGCGCGGACGGTGAGGGTGCCGCAGAGCCCCGCCGTGTCGGCGGCTTCCTGAAGGCGCTGGATGCGGCTGCGCTTGAGGCCCCGATCGAGCATGTGTCAGACGCCATTGGCGAAGACAGTGACATCCAGCGCCCGCGCAAGGCACGGCTACTCGATCGCATCACCGGCCTCGACAAGAATTCCGCCTGACCAGACCATGATGGCTTCGGACCCTATCAGCCCGAAGCGTGAAACATCGGTCTAAAAAAGCTTCCGTGATCGCTTCGGACACCCGCTCCGACGGCGGCCCGCACATGTGCCGCGCCAATCATACGGCTGCATTCTTCTTTGACCGAAAACCATGCGCAAACTGGCGTGGATCCCGACCGTTGTCGGGATGACGGGGGGAGAAGGAGCGCGGTCCGCGCGCACCAATCAGCGCTGGCGGCCTGTTCTCCGCGCAGCGGAGTCGCCGGTGCGAGGGAGAATTATCATCGGCGGCCGGCTCCCCGGAGGAGAGTCGCCGATGACGAAGAGAGCAGTGTCGCCGGTGCAAAAAAAGGGCGCCGCATTCCCATGCAGCACCCTTAGATGTTGATTGCAGCGCGTCGCTGGCGAGGCAGGTAGCGGAGAGATGTGTCCCGCGCCGTTCCGCGCCCTCGTCCCGGGTATCAGCCGTTGTGAGCAGCAAACGTGGCGGCGTCCGGCGCAGGCTGCCATTCGCTGGCGTCCTTGGCCTTGCGCACGCGGCCATCGAACTGCGCGCCTTCCGCGATCATCAGGTTCTTCTGGGTGATGTCGCCATTGATGCGCGCGGTGGCATACAGCGCCACCGTTTCGCCGCGCAACTGGCCGTGGATCTCGCCGTGGATCGAGAGGTTGCGGGCCACCAGTGTGCCAGTCACCTTGCCCGTCTCGCTGACGGTGATGTCGTCGCCATGCACGTCACCGGCAATCTCGCCGGAAATGACAAGCGCGCTCTTGCAGATGAGTGTGATTTTCTGGCCGACGATCGCAAGGTCGGGGCCGATGACGGAGGCGTTCTTGGCGGGGGACATCATGGGATTTGCCGGGGCCACTTCGCGGATGCCTGCGGATGGCGGTGTGGCAATGCCAGCCGAAGGGGTGATTGGTGTGCCCGGCGCATTTACCGGCTTCTGATCTGGGTTAAATCCGCGGCCGAACACAACGTACCTCCTATGGCGGGCGCATGAAACCATGCGCGCGGAACATGCTCTGATGCCCTTGGCATGTCGAGAAATCTATCGGGGCTCATGGTTGCCAGTGAGGCCATACAGGGGTTTGGATAGATTTAACGTTAATCCGTTGCGTCATCCGTCGCTGCGCGTCCGGTTGATGTCCGGGCTCGCATCCGCACGCCGTCGTCGTACCGAGAACTGTCGCTGACAGACGAACAGTTTCAACAGCGGATCGGGTGCAATGATGCCATCCGCTCTGGGATGACCGTTCAGGAATGGCGCGCCCGGCCCGTGCAAAAAATCTGCCCTGAGATCGAGCTGCAACACTAGCCGCCATGGCGTTGCCGCCATTGTAGACTCCTCTCCGCACCCAACCTGAACTCGTTCCAATGGGGGCGTGCCGGGGTGCCGTTCTAAAAAATATTGTGGCGTTGAAGGGGGAGTGCGGCATGGCCGGCGGCTCGGGGGAAATTGATATCAAAGCACTGCCGAAGATGGTGCGTTGGTACAGTCCTGCGCATCTTGTCAGCACCGGCTGGCGTTCGGTCGTGTCGGAGATATTCGGTCAGTACGCTGACCAGCGCATCATGCAGGCAACCATCGACGGCTTCGCGCCGGAGGTGATGAAGTCTGTCATCAGCCGCTACGACTATGCCGATCTGCGCCAGCTTAGTGACGGCAACTCGGTGTGGTTCGACTATGTGGCCGACCTTGGCGACGGGTTCGATTCCACCTACGCCGTCGCGTCGCTCATCAGTGCGCCGCAACTGACGCTGGAGGGCGCGGGCACGTTGCCGGCACCGAAGCTGCTCATCATGGGCGGCGACCAAGTTTATCCATTCCCCACCCGTCAGGCCTATCGCGAGCGTTTCGCGATGCCGTATGCCACCGCGCTACCGCCCGCTGCCGATGGTGGCTGGCGCCGCAAGCTGTTTGTGCTGCCGGGCAATCACGACTGGTACGACGGTCTCAGCTCGTTCGATCACATGTTCTGTAAGGCGCGGTTTGGCCACGCCAGCGAGAACCGCATCGGCGGCTGGCTCTGTCCGCAGCACCGCAGCTATTTCGCGATCCGTCTGCCGCACAACTGGTGGATCTGGGGCGCCGACATCCAGCTGGCCCAGTATCTCGACGCCGGCCAGATCCTCTATTTCGAAAGCGTCGCCGAGGAAATGAAGCGCCATCCGACCGAGGCGCCGAAGGTCATCCTCTGCACGCCGGAGCCGAGCTGGAACTACGACCGCGACGAAAGCCTGCAGGGCGAAGACAATCTCGCCACCATCACCAAGATCGCCACCGATGCCGGCGCGCGCATTCCGGCCGTGCTGTCGGGCGATCTGCATCACTACAGCCGCTTCCATTCGGCGGAAACGGGCACCAGCTTCTTCACGTCCGGCGGCGGCGGTGCGTACTTCTCGCCCACCCATTATCTGAAAGACAAGCGCACCATCACCACCGCCACCGGTGAATCGATCGAGCTCGATCTGCGCTGCAAGATGAAAGACGGCGAGCGCACAGACGAGCCTTCGTGCTGGCCCTCGCGCGGCACCTGCCGCCGCCTCAGTCTGTCGACGCTCGGCTTCCCGTTCCGCAACTACGGTTATTCGGTTGCGCTTGGTTTCATCTACTGGGTCATCATCTGGATGTTCTCGACCACGCCCTACGGCGGCAAGACCGTGGGCGAGACGCTACTTTATGATCCCGAGTTCCACTGGTGGCCCGGCATCTTCCTGCTGGCACCGCTGGCGGCGGCAACCAACGTCGTGCTTGGCATATGGTGTCTCGGTCTGTGGGTGGTGCTGTACTTTTATTCCGACAGCGAGTGGGGCGGAAAGGCAAAGGCCGCGCTGGGCACGCTGCACTGGCTGGCGCACATCGCGATGATGATCGCGCTCTACTATGCCGTGTCCTACTTCTCGTTCTGGATGGTGGAAACCGCGTGGCCGCAGGCGCGTGAAGTGTTGCAGAATCTTGATCTGCGTACATCGCCCGATGTCCGCGAGCTGCTGCGCACCATCGTTATCTTCCCGCTGACGATGATCTTCATCGGCGGCATAGCGGCGGGCTTTGTGTGGGGTGCCTATCTCACGATCTGCTGTTTCATGGGGCTGCATTGCGACCAGGCGTTCGCTTCAATGGCGATCCCTGACTTCAAGAATTTCCTGCGCATCAAGGTGGAGCCGAACAAGGTCACGATCTACCCGATCGGGCTGCGACGTGCGCCACGGCGCTGGGCGTGGAAGCACGCCAAGGATCGCGGCCTGGGAGATTCCAGCGGGCCGTCGATCGTGACGTCGCGGCCGATGCGTCCCGAGCTGATCGAGAGCCCGATTGAAATTCGTGTCGGCGATTTGAAGCGACCGCGTCCGCGCGGGTCATCATTTGGCGTTTGATTTGTTTGTTCCGTGCGGGTGCCGCCAATAGGTTCCGCGCTGCCGATCTGGGGAGAGTAAAGGCGTATGCAGGGGCGGCTTTCGATGCCCGCTTCCAGGCTCAGGGCGCACTACGACGTTGTCGTGGTTGGCTCCGGGTACGGCGGAGGCGTTGCAGCGTCGCGTCTGGCGCGCTGTGGCCGCAAGGTCGCCGTGCTGGAGCGAGGGCGCGAGTTTCTGCCCGGCGATTTCCCCGATGGCGTCGCGGCCGCCAGCGCCGAAACGCAGCTCACCGGCACGCACGGCAGGATCGGCTCACCGCTGGCGCTGTTCGATGTCCGTGTCGGTAAGGATGTCGATGTGCTGATGGGCTGCGGTCTGGGCGGCACGTCGCTCATCAACGCCAATGTGTGCCTGATGCCCGATGCGCGCGTGTTTCAGGACGAAGCATGGCCGTTGCCGCTGCGCACCGACCGCCTGCTGGCGGAAGGCTTCGTGCGGGCGCGCCATATGCTGCGGCCTGAACCGTCGGCAAAGGCGCAAAGCTATCAGAAGGTGGCGGCACTGGATCTGGCGGCAAAAGCTTTCGACCGCAACGTGAAGCCCATTCCGTTGCATGTCGCCTTCAAGTCCGGCCCGAATGCTGCGGGTGTTGAGCAGCCCGCATGCACGGATTGCGGCGATTGCTGCGGCGGCTGCAATGTCGGCGCCAAGACGACAACCGCCTGCACCTACATCGCCGATGCGGCTGCCTTCGGTGCGGAGGTTTTTACCGGCGTTCAGGTGTTGTCGCTGGCGAAGGACGAGCACGACGGCTGGCGCGTGTCGGCAACGCCGACGGACGCCGATGCCGCGCGCGGCCAGCAGTATTTCATCACCGCCGAAGTGGTGGTGCTGGCTGCTGGTACGCTCGGCTCAACAGAAATCCTGCTCCGCTCGCAGCAGCAGCACGGGCTGGCTGTTTCGCCATGGCTGGGGCATCGCTTCACGTCGAACGGCGATGCGATCGCGTTTTCCTATAACAACGACATTCCGGTGAATGGCATCGGTATCGGTCATCCGCCGAAGGCGCAGGTGGCTCCCGTTGGCCAGGCGGTAAACGCGTTGATCGACATGCGCGATACGGCGGATGTGCGCGATGGCATCGCGATTTGCGAATGTGCGCTGCCCAGCTCGTTCGCGGCTGGCTTGCCCGCCATGCTGGCTCCAACAGCGGCAATCTTTGGCGAGCGTGAGAAGCGTACGTCGGCGGTGCAACTTGACGGGTTGCAGAACACCGTTGCCAGTCTCGTCAATGGCGCTTACAGCGGCGCTGTCCACAACTCGCAGACATTTCTGGCCGTCGGTCACGATGCCGGTGACGGTGTCATGCATCTTTATGATGATCGTCTCACGATAGAATGGGATGGTGCCCTCAATCAGGCCGCGTTCCAGAGTATCGATCAGGCGTTGCGCCGCGCCAGCTACGCCACGGGCGGCACCTATATCCGCAATCCGGTGTCGCAGAAGGCGTTGGGTGGCAATCCCATGACGGTGCATCCGCTCGGCGGCTGTGTGATGGGAGAGAGTTCCGCGACCGGCGTCGTCAATCACAAGGGGCAGGTGTTCGACGCCAGCGTCGAAGCCAATCCCGACGCGATCCATCGCGGGCTTTATGTCTGCGATGGCGCGGTTGTTCCGTGCCCGCTGGGCATACATCCCTTGCTGACGATCACGGCGCTGGCCGAGCGCGCGATGATTTTGATGGCAGAAGAATACGGTTGGGAAATGCGCGAGGAAAGCGCGCCGATGCAGGTGCCATCGCCAGATGCGGCGACGGTTGCAGCGGTGGCTATCGCGGCGCCTTCCTCTCAGCGTCCCTGGTTTGCGCGCTGGCTTAGACGCGCGCCGCAACCGGCCAATGGAGAATAATAATGCGGCGCCTGTCCAAGTCTGTTGCTGATCTGAAGCTGCGTTATGACGTCGTCGTTGTCGGCTCCGGCTATGGCGGCGGCGTTACCGCCTCGCGCATGGCGCGAGCCGGCAAGCGCGTTGCAGTGCTGGAACGCGGACAGGAGTTTGCCATCGGCGATTTCCCCGACCGCATGATCGAGGCGCAGGAGCAGTTTCAGGTCTCGCGCGAAGGTCAGCGCGTCTCGGGTTCGCCCTCGGCGCTGTATGATCTGCGGCTCGGCAAGGACATCCACGTGTTCGTCGGTTGCGGCCTCGGTGGCGGTTCGCTGGTGAACGCCAACGTCTCGCTGCCGCCCGATCCGCGCGTGTGGGACGACCCCGTCTGGCCGCCGGAGCTGGCGCAGGATCAGACCCGGCAGGAGGGCTTCGCGCGCGCGATGGATGTGCTGCGTCCGGTGCCGTACGAAGGGCCGAAGCTGGACAAGCTGCACGCTCTTGGCATCAGCGGCAACGCGTTCCACCGAGACATCACGCGCCCGCCGATCAACGTAACGCTGAAGAAGCAGGTGAATTACGCGGGCGTTGAACAGCCCGCATGCACGCTGTGCGGTGACTGCTGTTCGGGCTGCAACGTCGGCGCCAAAAACACCGTGCAGGTGACATACATCGCCGATGCGTTTCAGCATGGCGCTGAGATCTTCACCGAAATGCGCGTTACGCATGTGCTGCCGGAGCGCGGCCGCTGGCGCATTTTCTTCGAAGCAATCGGCCACGACCGCGAAAAGTTTTCCGCCGCTGATCAGTCGATCACCGCCGATGTCGTTGTGCTCGCTGCGGGTACGCTCGGCTCGACCGAAATCCTGTTGCGTTCGCGTCAGGAGGGGCTTGCGGTTTCCGATCAGCTCGGCGAACGCTTCACCGGCAACGGCGATGTGCTGGCCTTCGCCTACAACAACGATGTGCGCATCAACGGTATCGGTGTGGGCGATCCGCCGGTGGCCGATACCGGTCCGGTTGGTCCGTGCATCTCCGGCATGATCGATCTGCGTAACACCGAGAACCTTGAAGACGGCATCGTCATTGAGGAAGGCTCGCTTCCATCCGCCCTCGCGCCCATCCTGCCCGCACTGCTGACCATCGGCGGCGACAAGCTGGGCGAGGATACCGATCGCGGCGTCGTCGATTTTCTGGCGGAGCGCAAACGCCGTCGCGAAAGTCTGCTGTTCGGCGCCTATCAGGGCGCGGTCAACAACACGCAGACCTATCTCGTCATGAGCCATGATGATGGCAAGGGCCGCATCGCGCTTGATAACGGACGGCTGAAGCTGGTGTGGCCCAAGGTGGCGCAACAGTCGATTTTCGACAAGGTCGATCGCACGCTGCGCCGCGCCACGCTGGCGACGGGCGGCAACTACATCCGCAATCCGCTCACCGAAACAATTCTTGGCAACAACCTCATCACTGTGCATCCGCTCGGCGGCTGTGCGATGGGGCACGACCGCACCAACGGCGTTGTCAATCACAAGTGCCAGGTGTTCGATGCGCGGCCCGATGCGCCCGCCAACGCGGTGCACGCCGGCCTTTATGTGTGCGATGGCTCGGTCATTCCGCGCCCGCTCGGCGTCAATCCGTTGCTGACGATCACGGCACTGTCCGAACGCGCGATGATCCATCTGGCGAAGGATCGCGGCTGGGATTTCTCCGATGCGCAGCGTCACGATCTGCCGTTGCTGGTTGCCGCGCCGCAGGGGCGTGAAACAACCCGCCCGGCCGGCGTCGAGTTCACCGAGCGTATGGCGGGCTTCGTCTCGCCGGCCGTTGCATTGCCCCATGAAACGGCAGCACGGCGCGGCAAGGAAGAAGGCCATCCGTGTAATTTCACGCTCACGGTCATCATCGATGACGTTGATCGTTTCGTCGCTGACCCTCAGCGTTCGGGCCGCATCGTCGGTACGGTGGAATGCTCGGCGCTCTCGCCCGAACCGCTGGAAATATTCGACGGTAAATTCAATCTGATGCGCGTTGACGAAGCCGCCGTCGAAACCAAACGTTTCGACTATCGCTTCTCGCTCGCAGCGCGCGATGGTTCGGAATATTATTTCGATGGCCACAAGGTCGTGCGCTCCGATGCAACTCTCGATCTGTGGCGCGATACAACGCGTCTCAACATCGACATTGCGCGCGGTGGCCAGGGTCAGTTCGGTCCGCTGGCGCGGGGCATGCTGGAGATCGCACCGTCCGACTTCTACGTGCAGATGCAGACGCTGCGTGGAACGGGCGGCGCCAACACTGCCGATCGCATGCGCGCAGTCGGCAAGTTTGGGCGCTTCTTCAGTCGCGAGCTGTTCGACACCTACGGCGGCGTGCTGGCACGCACCGGCCGTTATGACGCGCTCAACCCGCGCAAGAAACGCACCCTGCGCGTGCCCGAACCGGAAGTGCATCTGGTGCGTACGGAAGACGGCAAAACGCTGAAGCTCACGCGTTATCGCGGCGGCGCCAAAGGTCCGGTGGTGCTGATGCATGGTCTGGGCGTCTCCAGCCTCATCTTCTCCATCGACACCATCGAGACCAACCTGCTCGAATATCTCGTTGCCGAGGGGTACGACTGCTGGCTGCTCGACTATCGCGCCAGTGTCGATCTGCCGTATGCGCATGAACTGTGGAGCGCCGATGATGTGGCGATCCGCGATTATCCGGCAGCGCTGGCGAAGGTGCGCGGCATCACGCGTGCGCCGACGGTGCAGGTCATCGCCCATTGCTTCGGCGCCACCACCTTCACGATGTCGATGCTGGCGGGGCTTGAGGGCGTGCGCTCAGCTGTGATTTCGCAGATCTCTACCGACTACGTGGTGCCGTTCTTCCCGCAGCGTATGCTGGCTTATCTGCGTGCGCCGGAGTTGTTTGAGGCCATCGGCATCGATGTTGTGAATGCGCGTGCCACCACGGCCGATCCGCTGCGTGAACGTGTGCTGGATAAAGTTCTGCAGATGATCGTGCCGGTGCCCCGTTCCGAGCGCACGCGCGAAGCCACCAGCAATCGCATCACGGCGCTGTACGGCAGGCTTTACAACCTTGCGCAGTTGAACGACGCGACGATCACGTCAGGGCTGGCGGAGATGTTCGGTGAAGCGAATATCGAGGCCTTCCGTCACCTCGCGCTGCTGACGCGCGAAGGCAAGCTGCTGGATGCTGAAGGCCGCGATGTTTACCTGCCAAATCTGGAGCGCATGGCGTTGCCGATCCTATTTGTGCACGGTGGCGATAACGCCTGCTTCCGGCCGGAAAGCACCGCGCGCACAATTGATCGATTGGCGGCGGTCAACGGGCGGCAGCTTTACGACCGTCATGTCATTCCGGGGTATGGGCACATCGACTGCATCTTCGGCAAAAACGCCTCGCACGATGTTTATCCGCTGATCGCCGCGCATCTCGACAAGACGGCCGACATCTAGCGCACTACGCGCTCGGCGGCCGGCTCTCCGGAGGAGAGTCGCCGAGCGCAATCAAACAGCTGCTCCGCTCGGCGGCCGGCTCTCCGAAGGAGAGTCGCCGAGCGCAATCAAAAAGCGATGCGTGCGCGCGTGGCATCCTTCATCAGATCGCGAAACGCTTCACCCGAGATGCGCACCAGACTGCGGTGGTCGCCGCCTTCCAGATAGACGTTCGGCTGATCGTCGAAGCTTTCATCAAGGAACGCGTCGACGGCGTAGGGCTCGGCCAGCGGTGGCACGGCACCCAGATCGCAGTCAGGGAACAGCTCGGTAATCTCATCTTCGTTGGCCAGCGTCACCGGGCACCGCAGCATGTTCTCAATCACGTCGAGGCGCACGCGCGCGGTCGCCGGTACAACCGCCAATATGTACCCGCCCTCGCGCGTCAGCACGACAGCCTTGGCGATCCTCTCGCCGGGAACGTGGCTGGCACGCGCGGTATCGACGGCGCAGTGCGTGCGCTTGTGGCGCTGGATGACGTAGGGGACGTGGCGGTCGTCGAGGTATTCCTGCAGCGTCAATGCGATGCCCATGGCAATCCTCCTCCCAACTCAGCAGCGCGCAGCCCCGCAAACACTCTTCAAGGCATACGTCTGTGCGCTGATGATAGGCAGGAGCCACGGCGCTGCAAGTTAATCGTGGCGAGATGCGCGCGTTGCCTAATCAAGGCTTGCGCGAGGGGCGACAGTTTTCCGCTTGTTCAGGCGGGATGCTGAGGAGACGGCCGAGCGGAAAGCGCATGCCGACGACAATCAGCAACACGGCTGCCTGCCATATCAACGCGGAGCGTGCGCCCGGCGCCCAAGGCAGGCAGGCTGAACCGAGTTTGGCCGGACCGCTTACTTTTTGTCGCTGAGCGCCGCAGTGACGAGCGGCGAGAGACCTTCCGCGCCACCGTCGATGTATTCGTAGATCTGCTTGCGCATCCGTGGCTCCCAGAAGCTGTGGATGTGGCCGTGAATGCCCTTCAGGGCCTCGGCGCGCGTATAGGGTTCGTAGAAGGCCGCGATCTGGTTGGCCATGCGGATCATGTCGCGGTTTTCCATAGCGATAGAGCTTTCCGGTCGTTCAGGAGTTGAGAATTACAACGCGCTCACCGGCGGGTGAGGCGACGAAAAGGTTTGCCTTGCGGGCAATTTCCAATGCCAGCGCCGTTGGCGCCGAAACCGTAACCAGCGCACCAATGCCATAGGTGGCCGACTTCTGCACCAGTTCGAAACTGCAGCGGCTCGTCATCAGCACAAAGCCGCCCGTCAGTTCCACGTTTGCATCGGCCATCGCGCCGATCAGCTTGTCCAGCGCGTTGTGCCGGCCGACATCCTCACGCACCAGCAAGATCTCGCCATCCAGCGTAACCCAGGCCGCGCCATGCACAGTGCGGTTGAAGCGGTTCATCGTCTGCCGCCGGGGCAGTTCGCGCGCCGCCTTCAGTATTGCTGCCGCCGAAGGCCGAACGGTATGCGGCACCGGCTTGGTCACGCGCACCACATCGGCGATGTTCTCAACCCCGCACAGCCCGCAACCGGAACGCCCTTCGATCGAGCGGCGCGGCATGCGCGCTTCAGCCAGCGCTTCCTCATCGATGGCGATATCAACCGCGAAGCCGTTCTCGACCGGCATCACCAGCACGCCAAGAATATCGGAGCGACGCTCGACGATGCCTTCCGCCAGCACGAAGCCGATGCCGAAGTCGGTCAGGTTGGCGGGGGTCGCCATCATCACCGTGTAGGGCTCGGTGTTGATCTGCACGGCGACGGCCACTTCCTCGGGAAGCTGCCACACCAGCGGTTCAGCGTTGCCTGCCGCATCGACCGCTATGGCCTCCAGCGGAACGGAGCACATATCCGCCGCAGCCAACGGCTGCCTGGCAGGGCGTCCCTGTCCGGCGGCATCCGGTTCATCAGCCCGTGGCGCATCGGTCTTGAGATTATCGGCCATTGCAGCGGCCATTTTTGTCATCGGCTGCGCAGTAGTCATCGGCGTGAGGCTCCGCGTGGCAATCGACAGAACGGCCACCTGCTATGGCTAACCGACGCCGATCCTCGCAGAAAAGCAAGGCGCGTGAGCTTTTGAAAATTTCAAACACTCACGCGCCCGCCGTTTCTCTCTTCGAATGTCTGCCGCGCCTATTCGGCGGCGACAAGCGGCTTCTCGATGCGCTTGTTCTCGCGCTCGCGCACTTCCCACTCGTCCTGCCAGTCGGAAGGACGGTTGGACGGCGTCACCTGCACCGCCGTCACCTTGTACTCGGGGCAGTTGGTTGCCCAGTCCGAGTTCTCGGTGGTGATGACGTTAGCGCCGTTCATCGGGAAGTGGAACGTGGTGTGCACCACGCCCGGCGGCACACGCTCGGAGATCTTGGCGCGCATGGTCGTTCCGCCCATACGGCTGGTCAGCGAGATCGTCATGCCATCGCGGATGCCGCGCATTTCTGCATCGGACGCGTGGATCTCCAGAATGTCCTCGCCATAGAACACAACGTTCTCGGTGCGCCGCGTCTGGGCGCCGACGTTGTACTGGCTGAGGATGCGGCCCGTGGTGAGGATCAGCGGGAAGTTGCGGTTCGAGCGCTCGGAGGTCGGAACGAACTCCGTCAGCATGAACCGGCCCTTGCCGCGCGTGAACTCCTCAATGTGCATGATCGGGGTGCCGTCCGGCGCCTCGTCGTTGCACGGCCACTGGATGCTGCCGACTTCGTCCAGACGCTTGAACGAGATGTGCTGGAACGTCGGCGTCAGCGCGGAGATTTCGTCCATGATGGCCGATGCCGATGTGTACATCATCGGATAGCCCATGGCGGTCGCCAGACGACCCACGATTTCCCACTCGGCCATGCCCTGCTTCTCACGCATCACCGGACGCACGCGGTTCACGCGGCGCTCGGCGTTGGTGAAGGTGCCGTCCTTCTCAAGGAAGGAAGTGCACGGCAGGAACACATGTGCGTAGGCGGCCGTCTCGTTCAGGAACAGGTCCTGGACGACGCAGATCTCCAGCGATTCCATCGCGTGGGTGACGTGGTTCGTGTTCGGGTCGGACTGAACGATATCCTCGCCGTGCACGAACAGGCCCTTGAAGGTGCCGCTGGCGGCGCTGTCGAACATGTTCGGAATGCGCAGGCCCGGCTCGCCGGAGAGCTTCACGCCCCACTGCTTTTCGAACAGGTGACGCGTAGCTTCGTCCGACACGTGGCGATAGCCGGGGAACTCGTGCGGGAACGAGCCCATGTCGCACGAACCCTGCACGTTGTTCTGGCCGCGCAGCGGGTTCACGCCAACGCCGTCGCGTCCGATGTTGCCCGTTGCCATGGCGAGGTTGGCAATCGCCATCACGGTCGTGGAGCCCTGGCTGTGCTCGGTAACACCCAGACCGTAGTAGATGGCGCCGTTGCCGCCGGTGGCGAACAGGCGCGCTGCTGCGCGGATGTCGGCAGCCGGAACGCCGGTCAGGTCTTCCGTTGCTTCAGGCGAGTGCTTCTCGTCGGAGATAAACTTCTCCCAACGGGCGAAGTCTTCCTTGTCGCAACGCGAGTTGATGAAGCTGCGGTCCACCAGGCCTTCCGTCACGACTACGTGGCTCAGTGCGTTCAGCACGGCGACGTTGGTCGAGGGGCGGAGCTGCAGATGGTAGTCAGCCGTTACGTGCGGGCTCTTCACCAGATCGATGCGGCGCGGATCGACGACGATCAGCTTCGCGCCTTCGCGCAGGCGCTTCTTCATGCGCGAGCCGAACACCGGATGCGCATCGGTCGGATTGGCGCCAACGACCAGGATCACGTCGGAATGGTCGACGCTCTTGAAGTCCTGCGTGCCGGCGCTTTCACCGAACGTCTGCTTCAGGCCATAGCCGGTAGGCGAGTGGCAAACACGGGCGCAGGTGTCGACGTTGTTGTTGCCGAACGCGGCGCGGATCATGCGCTGCACGGCGTAGACTTCCTCGTTGGTCGTGCGCGAGGAGGTGATGCCGCCGATGGAATCCTTGCCGTACTTTGCCTGAACCGCCTTGAAGCGGTCGGCGGCGTACTGGATGGCTTCGTCCCAGGAAACTTCGCGCCACGGATCGGTGATCTTCTCACGGATCATCGGGCTCAGGATGCGGTCCTTGTGGGTCGCGTAACCGAATGCGAAGCGGCCCTTCACGCACGAATGGCCCTCGTTGGCGCCCCCGTCCTTGTAGGGGACCATGCGAACAACGCGCTCGCCCTGCATCTCGGTCTTGAACGAGCAGCCGACGCCGCAATAGGCGCAGGTTGTTACGATCGAGTGCTCCGGCTGGCCATGATCCACCACCGACTTTTCAATCAGCGTGGCGGTGGGGCAGGCCTGTACGCAGGCGCCGCACGACACGCATTCGGAGGCGAGGAAGTCCTCGTCCATGCCGGCTGCAACGTGCGAGGCAAAGCCACGGCCGTCGATGGTCAGCGCGAACGTGCCCTGCACTTCTTCGCAGGCGCGTACGCAGCGCGAGCAGACGATGCACTTGGCGGGCTCGAACTGGAAGTAAGGATTCGACAGATCCTTCGGCTGCCGCATCTCGTTCTGCTCGCCGTTCTTGCGGGCGAACACGTGATTGGCGCCGTCATAACCGTAGCGGACTTCACGCAGGCCAACTTCACCGGCCATGTCCTGCAGTTCGCAGTCGCCGTTGGCAGCGCAGGTCAGGCAGTCCAGCGGGTGGTCGGAGATGTAAAGCTCCATCACGCCCTTGCGGATCTTGGCCAGGCGGTCGTTCTGCGTCGTCACCTTGATGCCTGCAGCAACCGGCGTGGTGCACGATGCGGGCGTGCCGCGGCGGCCTTCGATCTCGACGAGACAAAGACGGCACGAGCCATACGGATCGAGGCTGTCGGTGGCGCACAGCTTCGGCACCATGATGCCAAGCTCCGCCGCCGCGCGCATGATGGACGTGCCGTCCGGCACCGTCACTTCACGGCCGTCGATCTCCAGCGTCACCATTCTGTTGTCGACCGCGTGGGCGGCCTTGGTGCCGAAGTCTTTTTCTTTGATAAGCGTCAGTGGCTGGGTTTCGCTCGTCATGGCGTTGCCTCGCATCTCATTCATTCTGCCGCCGCGGCCTGAACAGGGCGGTGGAAATCCTCGGGGAAGTGACGCAGTGCGCTCATTACGGGCATCGGCGTCAGCCCTCCCATGGCGCACAGAGAGCCGTCGGTCATCGTCTCGCAGAGATCCTTCAGGATCGTGATATTACGTTCACGCTCGATGCCGCCGATGATGCGGTCCATCGTTTCAACGCCACGCGTCGAGCCGATCCGGCACGGCGTGCACTTGCCGCACGATTCGATGGTGCAGAATTCCATCGCAAAGCGCGCCATTGCAGCCATGTCGACGGTGTCGTCGAACACCACGATGCCGCCGTGGCCGACAAGCGCATCCACCTTGGTGAACTCTTCGTAGTCCATCGGCGTGTCGAGCAGATACTCCGGCAGGTACGCTCCGAGCGGGCCACCGAACTGCACGGCGCGGATCGGACGACCCGAAAGCGTGCCGGCGCCGTAACCTTCGATCAGCTCGCGCGCCGTAACGCCGAATGCCTTCTCGACCAGGCCACCCTGCTTGATGTTGCCAGCGATCTGGAACGCAAGCGTGCCGCGCGAACGGCCCATGCCGAAGTCGCGATAATAGTCGGCGCCCTTGTCGAGGATGATCGGCACCGAGCCAAGGCTCAGCACGTTGTTGATCACCGTCGGCTTGCCGAACAGACCTTCGATGGCGGGTAGCGGTGGCTTGTAACGCACCAGACCGCGGCGGCCCTCGATGCTTTCCAGCATCGACGTTTCCTCACCGCAGACATAGGCGCCCGCGCCCATGCGCACTTCCAGATCGAAGTGATAGGGCGAGCCCTGAATGTTGCGGCCGAGCCAGTTGGCGCGGTTGGCGATGCGGATTGCTTCGCGCAGCGTATCAACGGCGTGCGGGTATTCGGAGCGGACGTAGATGTAACCCTTGGTGGCACCCACGGCGATGCCAGCGATCGTCATGCCTTCGATGAGGCAGAACGGGTCGCCTTCCATCAGCATGCGGTCGGCAAAGGTGCCGCTGTCGCCTTCGTCGGCATTGCAGCAGATGTACTTTTGCTCGTTGTGCGTATCGTGGACGGTCTTCCACTTGATGCCGGTCGGGAAGGCCGCGCCGCCACGACCGCGCAGGCCGGACTTGGTCACCTGATCGACGATGTCGATCGGCTCCATCGCCATCGCCTTGGTGAGGCCGACATAGCCGTCGTACTTGCGATAGTCCTCAATCGACAACGGATCGATGAGACCGACGCGCGCGAACGTCAGACGTTCCTGGTTCTTGAAGTAGGGGATCTCGGCGGTCAGGCCGTGGCACAGCTTGTGCGCCTTGCCCTCAAGGAAGCCGGTGCCGAACAGATCTTCAACGTCGGAAGTCTTCACCGGGCCATAGGCGATGCGGCCTTCCGGCGTCTCAACTTCCACCAGCGGCTCAAGCCAGAGCATGCCGCGCGAGCCGTTGCGGACAATCTCAACCTTGTCGCCGCGTTTCTTGGCTTCGGCAGCGATGGCGCGCGCTGCAGGATCGGCGCCCATCGAAAGGGCCGCTGCGTCGCGCGGAACGTAAACCCGGATTGCGGTGCGAGCCTTGGTCATGCGGCAGCTCCCCGATCGATATCGGCGATAATGTCATCGAAGCGCTCTTTATCAACACAGCCATACAGATCGCCGTCGATCATCATGGCGGGAGAAAGCGCGCAGTTACCGAGGCAGTAGACTGCCTCAAGGTTGAATTTGCCGTCGGCGGTCGTCTCGCCGAACTTCACGCGCAGCTTGTCCTGGGCGTGGCGGCAGAGTTCCTGCGTGTGCATGGCCTGGCAGGCTTCAGCGCGGCAGATCTTGATCGTGTGCTGGCCACCCGGTGTCCGGCGGAACTCATGGTAGAATGTCAGCACGCCATAGATCTCCGCCCGCGAGCGGTTAAGGATATCGGCGATAACCGTCAGCGTTTCTTCCGGAACATAACCAAGGTCATGCTGGAGATCGTGGAAGATTTCGAGCAGCGCATCCGGGCGATTGTCATGTGCTGCGCAAATAGTACGCGCGAGCTCGTCGCTGCCAGCGGGGGCAACATTCTTGACATTTAAAGTAGACTTAGTCATTCAATCGCCTTCGCGGCTCTCGTTTCGTTAAACCGAGTTGTCTCAACTTGATGTCGCGCAATCAAATCGGTCGTTTCGATGCGTCAATCGAGATCATCAATGGTGCGGCGCAATAACGCGCATTAGCCACTGATGCAATGGCATTTTCACCCTCAGGCCAGATCGCGGAATGCCGCGATCAGCTGTTGAAGCCAGTTTCCATCTCGCCAAGCGTCAGCTTGGTTGCGGTTTCCCGCAGGGCATCAATGAGCGGCGATAACGGATCGCGGTCCGCCACCACCAGGCCGACGCTGTGCTCAACCGTTGGCTCGACGAGCGGAATAGCTTTCACGCCCGACGTATTGCCCAACACTTCTAATATATATAGCGGCATTATACTTGCCAGACCCATCAGCCTGACATTCGCACACAGGTTGATGACCGAGTTTGTCTCAAGTCTCGGATTTACCTGGCAATTCGCCCGCTCAAACGCCCGATCGATGATGCGGCGGTTCTGCATGTTACTTGTGAGCAAACACAGCGGCTGCTGCGCAGCCTCCTGCCAGGTAACGGCCTCCCGCCCAGCAAGTGGATGATTTTCCGGTACAAACAGGCAGTAGCGCTCGGTGTAGAGCGGCGTCGCCAGCATTTTCTCGATGGGTTCATTGTCGAGATAAGTAATACCGACATCCACTGAATAATCGGCGATCCCGCGCAAGATCTCCTCAGAGCTCTGCGACAGCACGATGAACTCGATGCCTGGATGTATCTCGCCGATCTTCTGCGTCAGCCTTGGCACCAGCGGCAGCGCCGATGGAATGCCGCCCAGCACCAAGCGGCCCGAGAGACCGCGGTCCAGCCCCTTGAGCTGGTTGATCTCCTCCTGCATCGACTGCCAGTTCTTGAGGATCACCTGCGCCCACTTGAGCACGCGCTCGCCTTCGGGCGTAAGTCCCTGATAACGCTGGCCGCGTTCGACGATCGGCACTTCAAGCTCAAGTTCAAGCTGGCGGATGCGGCCTGAAAGCGTTGGCTGGGTGACGTTGCATGCGGTGGCCGCGCGCGTGAAATGCTTTTCACGGGCGAGCGCTGCCAGATACTGCAGCTGCCGGATGTCCATTTTTACCCCCTCCCCAGCGGAGATACGATGTGCGTTGGTATTGTGTACCGACCGGTCCACAAATTCGAACGCTTGTCCATCATTTTAGTCTTCAGCGCGTTAACGGCAAAAAGCATTTCCGTGAGCAACCCACGATTGCGGATTTGAGACGTTCGGTAACGTCATGTTATTGCCTTTGGGTGATTTAATATTGCCACCCTGGTCTAGCCCGGGGTTGTGCCCCGGTCGAATGCGGCTCGTAAACCGCGATCTCCATTCGGCGCAGACGCTAAGGTGCGCGCGCCAACGGCGGCACGATATTTGCGGGCGACCCCCAGGGTGTGGGGACGCGCAGCGTTGCCCAGTTCAATTTGTTTCTGGGTGGCTCCAGGGTGGAGCGCCCCTGCAACCGGTCCTGGCGGCCGGGGGTGTAGCGTATGAATGCACACGCGAAAAAGTGCCGGGCCGCATGCGGTCGTGGTTTCGCCGCTGTCATGGCGATTGGGTTTGCTGTGTCCGCAGCCGATGCGATGGAAGCGCAGGCTCCAACGCAAGATGCACACCATGCCGCCAGCTCGCTGCCTTCGTTTCTGGATGTCGATCGCCTGCCGGATCTGCAGCAAGCCTGGCGCAACCGTTTCGATGCTGCTCCGGCCGCTGATGCCGTGATCCCTTCGCAGCCTGCGGGTAATGCCGGTGCTGCTTCCACGTCCGCTTCAACTTCGGCACGTTCGCGTGCTGAGGAACTCAGCCACCGCTTCGCGTTCGACGGGGATGCCGATCCGCAGCCAACCGCAACGCCGCCTGCCGCCGCATCCGGCTATGTAACGCAGCAGGACGTTCCAGCTGCACCCGCTGCGACGGCTGCGATTGATCAGGCCGCTACTCCAGCTGGCCCGGCGGCTGTTCAGCATGTGCTGTCGCCGATTGATCTTGAACCGATCGAAGAGCCTGTGACGTCCGCCATCGCAGGCGATGCTGACGGTGCCGACGCAGAGAGCGATCCGATCGCGCGCGTGCTGGACGATGCGGCGCCTCAGTCCTCCGTTGCCGCTGCGCCTGTGGCGCCAGCTTCACCGGCCGCCACCGAAACTGCGCCACTAAGGCGTGCTGTGAATATTGAGCGTCCGGTGCGCAAGGTGCTGCCTGAAACCGCACAAAAGGCCCGTGTGCTGAACAAGCAGCCCGATGCTGACGATGCCGGAAAGGTCGCGGTGCAGAAGCGCGGTGAGAAGCGCGCCGCAGCTCCGGCCGTTGCGGCACGGAAGGCCCCGGCGGCGCCAAGCAGTTCGCCACGTCCAAGCCGTCTGGACCGCTGTACTATTTCAACAACAGCAGTTCCAACAGCGCGACAGCACCGGACCGCCATGTCCTGATGCCCAACGAGATCAGATCGCGCGGCTGGGGCGACTAACTCGACTGCGTCGCGCTGCCTGAAGTGCCCCTTGCCCATGATTTGTTGAACCGCACCGTCATGCACCGGCGGCGGGCTCCGCGCACCAATCAGCGCTGGCGGCCGGCTCTCCGCAGGGGTGTCGCAGGTGCGAAACAGATCCTACGCGCTCGGCGGCCGGCTCCGCGTAGCGGAGTCGCCGAGCGCCAGGAAAGAGACATCGCCAAGCGATATAACGGCGCGATTGCGCCAGTAATCGTCCTGCCGCAGATGGGTGACGCTACCGCTCGGCACCGTGAAATTGACGAAGCCGGCAGCTTCTAACGGCATGCCGATCCACGCCGCGACGACGAATGTCAGCGCAAATCCGTGCGTGACAATGATCTGCAACTCGGCTGGGCGCGCGATGATGCCGTCCATGGCGCGATAGATCCGCGTGGCGAACTCGCGCCGAGTCTCCGCGCCTGCAATGGCATAGCGATGATCCAGCCGGTTGTCGTCCGGAGCAGGCGTTAGCCGTTCGTCCAGCCATTGTTGCGGTTTGCCCTCGGCTCGGCCGTAGCTGATCTCGCGCAGGTCGGGCATCGCCAGCGGCGTGCAGGGTGCAAAGGCATCCGCAAAGATCGACGCCGTCTGCGCTGCGCGCATCAGATCGGATGTGAAGATTTCCGGCTGTGCCGCACTGTCGGCAACCGCCCGCAAATGTGCTGCGATGCGTTGCGCATCGGCGCGCCCGCTATCGGTCAGCGGTGTGTCATGCCAGCCGCCTACCAGCCCATCGACGTGGTGCTGCGATTGCGTGTGCGTGACGACGAAGATGTCTTTCATGGCTCAGGCTGAGTTTGGCTCGGTGCAGTAGAGTTGTGGTGCGCGGCGCAAACAAAATGGCCGCCCGCAGATGTCTGCGAGCGGCCAACCTGTTTCGGCTTTTGACCGGAACGGAAATGATTACATCATTCCCATGCCGCCCATTCCGCCCATGCCACCGCCGTGGTCATGGCTGTGGCCGTCGTCCTTCTTCGGCGCTTCGCCGATGGCTGCTTCGGTGGTGATGAGCAGGCCAGCGATCGAAGCTGCGTCCTGCAGAGCTACGCGAACAACCTTGGCCGGATCGATGATGCCTTCTTCGATCATGTCGCAGTATTCGTCGGTCTGGGCGTTGTAGCCGAACGCCGAACCCTTGCCTTCCAGCACCTTGCCGACAACGATCGAACCTTCAACGCCGGCGTTGTTGGCGATCTGGCGGATCGGAGCCTGCAGCGCGCGCTTGACGATAGCAACGCCAGCTTCCTGGTCGGCGTTATCGCCCTTCACGTCGAGAGCGTTACCAGCCTTCAGCAGCATCACGCCGCCGCCCGGAACAACACCCTCTTCAACAGCAGCGCGGGTTGCGTTGAGCGCGTCGTCGACGCGATCCTTGCGCTTCCTTAACTTCGATCTCGGTCGCACCGCCGACGCGGATGACAGCAACGCCACCGGCAAGCTTGGCCAGACGCTCCTGCAGCTTCTCGCGGTCGTAGTCAGACGAGGTCTCTTCGATCTGAGCCTTGATCTGGCCAACGCGGGCTTCGATGTCTTTCTTCTTGCCCGAGCCGTCAACGATCGTCGTGTCTTCCTTCGTGATCGAAACGCGCTTGGCGCGGCCGAGCATGTCCAGCGTCACGTTCTCAAGCTTGATGCCGAGGTCTTCCGAAACGGTCTGACCACCGGTGAGGATCGCGATGTCCTCCAGCATGGACTTGCGGCGATCGCCGAAGCCGGGAGCCTTCACCGCAGCAACCTTCAGGCCGCCGCGCAGCTTGTTGACGACGAGCGTTGCGAGAGCCTCGCCTTCAACTTCCTCGGCGATGATGAGCAGCGGACGACTCGACTGCACAACAGCTTCAAGAACAGGCAGAAGCTGCTGCCGGTTCGAAAGCTTCTTCTCGTGGATGAGAATGTAGGGGTCCTCAAGCTCAACGGTCATCTTCTCGGCGTTGGTCACGAAGTACGGCGAGAGATAGCCGCGGTCGAACTGCATGCCTTCGACGACTTCCAGCTCGGTGTCGAGGCTCTTGGCCTCTTCAACCGTGATGACGCCTTCGTTGCCAACCTTCTGCATGGCCTCGGCGATCATCTCGCCGATTTCCTTCTCACCGTTAGCGGAGATGGTGCCGACCTGGGCGATCTCGCCCGAGTTCTTCACCTTCTTGGAGCGCTTGGCGATCTCTTCGACGACCTGAGCAACGGCCTTGTCGATACCGCGACGCAGATCCATCGGGTTCATGCCGGCAGCAACGGCCTTCAGGCCTTCGCGCACGATGGCCTGAGCCAGAACGGTTGCGGTCGTGGTGCCGTCACCGGCCAGATCGTTGGTCTTCTGGGCAACTTCGCGCACCATCTGCGCGCCCATGTTCTCGAACTTGTCCTCAAGCTCGATTTCTTTGGCCACCGAAACGCCGTCCTTGGTGGTGCGCGGAGCGCCGAACGACTTCTCGATCACGACGTTACGGCCCTTCGGACCCAGCGTGACCTTCACAGCGTTGGCGAGGATGTCGACACCGCGCAGCAGGCGCTCGCGGGCGTCGGCAGAAAAACGTACTTCTTTAGCTGCCATGTGGAGAATTCCTTGAGATTACGCCGGCTCTTCCGGTGAAAAAGCATCGGCGTCGAGGGAGGAAACTGGTCGGTGGAAGATCAATTGGCCGGCGCTTTTGCAAGCTGTGCCCGATGGACACTGTCGTTCGCAGGGCGCCCGCCGTCAGATCACTCCAGCACACCCATCACGTCGCTTTCCTTCATGATCAGCAGCTCCTGGCCGTCGATCTTGACTTCGGTGCCGCTCCACTTGCCGAACAGAACCTTGTCACCCTTCTTCAGGTCGATTGCGATCAGCTTGCCGCTCTCGTCGCGCGTGCCGGGGCCAACGGCGACGACTTCGCCCTGCTGGGGCTTCTCAGTGGCGGTGTCGGGGATGATGATGCCACCGGGAGTCTTGGTCTCGCTGTCTACGCGCTTGACGACGACGCGGTCGTGCAGAGGACGGAACTTCATGGGAATTATCGCTCCAAATAGCGGAATTGGCGGTGTGTGACCCTGCCGTTGCGAGGGTAAGCCATACGGCCCTGCTAGCACTGTCTAGCATAGAGTGCCAGCGCAGGCCGGTGATAAGCGCGGGTGAGGGGACTGTCAAGAATGGCCGGGTAAGTTCAACTGGTCTCGGGGCATTCCGGGCCGGGCCGCTCAACTGCTCAGGCCGTCCAATATCGGCAAGCGAACCAACGGGCCGTTAATTTTCGTGCTAATTTTGCAATCTGGAGGCGTTTGCGTGCCCGATACCTCTGCCGCTGGCTCCGTTGGAGAGGCAACCTGGCCCCGAGTCCGGCAGGCCATCCAGACCACAATTGCGGCTTGTCTCTCCTATCTGGTGACGGATGCCTTCGGACTGCCCCAGGGGTTCTGGGCGGTTATGACGGCCATCCTCGTTACACAGGCAAATGTAGGCGCATCTTTGGCGTTCGCAATGCAGCGCCTCGGCGGCAGTTTGCTGGGCGTGCTGGTGGGTGGCGCCGTCGCGGTCGCGCTGGCGGACGCGCACGAACTGCGGTTTGCGGGTTTGGCCGTCACCGTTCTGGTGCTGGCCTTTTTCGCTGCCCAGCGTCCGGCGCTACGCATCGCCTGTGTCACGGCGGCCATTGTCATCTTGGGTGACCCGAGCGTCTCGACGCCGGTCGCGTCGGCAATCAACCGCATGCTTGAGGTTTCGATCGGCAGCGTGATCGCCATCGCGACAACACTCTTTGTATTTCCCTCGCGGGCGGGCAACGCGTATGCGCAACACGTGAGCCGCTCGATTGCACCGCTGTTCCAGCTACTGGATCGGACGCTCGAAGCGGCGCTGGGCACGGTTCCACTCAGCGCCGACGAGGCGGCTGGTTTTGGCGAGCGCATCCGCAAGGGCTTTGCCTCCGGCAACGCGCTGGCAAAGGAGGCGCGGCTGGAGGTTGCCGGGCACATCGCCGACTCCCCCGATCCAGAATCCATCCAGCGCGCGCTTCGCCGCCTGTGGCACACCGAGATCATGCTGCTGCGCGCCGTGCAGCAACCGCTGCCGTCGCTTGCCGTTGAGCTTCTTTCGCCGGACATCGCCGCGCTCAAGACGGGCCTTGATAGTCTGGCCGTACAGCTCGCAGGCAATGGCGGACACTACACGCCGCCGGATCTTTCGGATGTCGAGGTCGCGCTGGCAGAGATCGAACACAAGTTGGAGCACATGCGGGCGAGTGGCCAGTTCCGCGCCATGACGATGGACGAGGTGATCCGGCTGATGGCGTTTGATTTCGCGCTGGGGCAGTTGCGTCTCAACCTGCGCGATCTGGCTGACCGCTCCGCCGAACTCGATGCCCTGGCAGGCACGACGCTGCCATTCCTCCGCCCGTTCACGCACGCATTCCATCTATTGCGTGCAAAGCTTTTCGGCAGCGGGGCGCGGAGGGGAGTTGAGCCACCCTCGTCCGATATGACAAGCGTGTAGAAGCGTCTGACCCGTGAGACTTCGGCGTCAGCGAATTGTAGGTATCGTTATTGGTTGCTGTCTTGCTCAGGTGTTCGCGCAGAAAGCTCCAGCGCCACTACGAAGCTTTTGAGCTTATCGAGATCGCTGTCCTGCCCTTGCCCTTCGGCCATTGCGATCAATGCCTTTAGAGAGGTCAGCAGATCGAAGGCGCTGGCTGTTTGCTTGCGGTCTGCTGTGCCCAGTTCGTCGGTCATGTTGGTCCTCTTTCTCGAAAAGGGCAGAGCGGTGCTGCTCTGCCCTCCGCGAAAAAGTTCGCGGCGTGTGTCGATAGAGGAAGGAACATGCGAGTGCCGACGGCATCTGAGAGAGGAGCGTCGCTGACGGGATGCTTTAGTTGGCGTTCAAGTCCCCGCGCGGACGCGCATCGCAAAGCCAGTGGCTTACGAGTGCAAGCAATCGTGACGTGCGTGCGATGTCTCAGATCTGTCGAGGCAGGTTGCTGCAAGCACCTGTATCGGGTGGTCGATCCGGTCATTTTTTCCCGGAGCCGGCACAGCGCTAGCGTACGCGCTGCCCTTTGTGCGTCAAATGCGGACGCTATATGGCCTCACGCTGCAGCGCTGAGACGTCCGTACTCTCGAAGCCCGTACGGCCAGGCTGGACGAATTCTGCAACGCCCCTGCTAATTTCCCCTCTATGTTGAGAACGGGCCCAAAAGCAATAGAGTTGATTGCTGGAGCGCCAAGAAAATCTGATTTGCAGCGCGCATGTTCAAGCTAAAGCCTGACGTGGACGCGCGCTGCACCTTTATTCTGTTTCCATCCGGGCCCAGTGCCGCATTGATATCAGCAGCCGCGGCGGGCCATTCCGGCGGCGTCGAACACCTGCCCCGTCAGCGAACGCGCGGGCTTGGTGGCGAGGTAGAGCGCCAGCGCCGCGATATCCGGTTCGCTGGTCGGCGGGGTGAATTCGTCCACCACAGTCGTCGTCGGAGCTACCGCGTTGACGCGGATGCCCTGCGGTGCCCACTGCTGCGCTTCGCCCCGGGTGACGGCTGCGAGCGCACGGCGTGCGATGCCCGCCATCGCGGCCTGCGCATAGGTGCGCGGCGCCGGCAGCTTCAGTACGTTCAGCACCATGCCTTCGTTGAGAGTTAGCCGCATGCGGTTGGCAACGATGCGCGTCACGTGCACCGGCATGGTCAGCTTTTCGGCCACGAGGTCTTCAACGTCGGCCATGTCGCAGTGCGCGGCCATCTCATCTTCGGAAATGTCGACCAGGTTGATCACCACGTCGAGGCTGCCATAGGCCTGCACTGCGGTCTGGGCAAAGCGGACGGCGCTTTCGGTGTCGCGACAGGCGTCGGTGAACAGTTTCACCTCGCTGGCCCGCTCGGCCAGCACCGCGGTGAGGGCGTCCATCTCGGGTGAAATGGCATCGGCATGCACCACCAACCGGGCCCGATGGTCGGCAAATTTGCGGGCGATATCGACCCCGCACGTCGGCGACAGACCGGTGATCAGCGCGCGAACGCCGGCAAGTTCTCCGTAATAGGATGCACTGGAATCGCGACCCATCACCGTCATAAGCATGAGCATTCCCTCTTAATTTGATACGCCGGGACTTGTTTGGGAACGGCCCGACACGACAGATACCACGTCGATTCGGCTAACGAGTTCTAAACGACACCGGGAATCCGGTCGGCCTTGGGCGGGTATGCGGCATGACTGGGGCGCGTGATGGCAATCCCCAGGCGGGTCAGAAAACGTCTGAAAAATCAGCGGTTGCTGTGGATTGCCAGCTTTGCCTTTTCGCTTTCTTCCGATTCCCCTGTTTCGGCCCCTACAACAGATGATGCTGCGGCGCAGCGGCGACGTGGGCCCATGGCGGACCCCGAGATGCGCTCAAAGCGTGCCGGGCTCCCTTGAAATACTCGGCCCAGAGATCGATTTTTCCACAGGGCGTGGGAAATCTCCACAGGGTGGGGGTTTCGGGTCACGCTGTTGCAGATGGATCCGCACCTGTTGCCAGAAAGCTGGTGAAAGCATCGGCGCCGGGATTGCGCCGCGCAGGCGCCGACGAAAGCTCAAGCTAGAGCAACGAATCGGTAGGGGGCGCGTCACTTCAAATGGCGAGCATCGATAACAGCGAGGGTAAAATGCCGAAACAAAGCGGCTTGGCCCGTGTCATCGTGATGGGAGCCATCGCGCTGATCTCAGCGGCATTTTTCGTCGGCACCTATCTGCAGTTCCGCTGGCCGTTCTGGACGGCGGCGGGTGCAACTGCGGCCCTGTGCACTGTGCTTATTCTGTTCGATGCGCTGCGTCGGCGCTTCGAGAATGAGCAGGTTCTGTTTGAGGCCGTCACGCAGCTTGAAGATGAGGTTGACCGTCTGCGTGAAGCGCCGACGCCGCCTCCAGCCGCCCGCGCGGGCTTCGGCGGTGCTGCTGACCGTCTGCCGGGAATGCGTGCCAGCGCAGCTCCTGCGTCGCCGTTCGATGAGCGTTCGCCCGCAATGCCGCCGCCGATCCCCTCGCTGGGCACTGACGCCAAGGCGCTGGGTCACGGCAAGGCGATGAAGCCCGATGAGCTGTTTGCCGCTGGCAATGCTAAACCGGCACCGAAGGCTACAGCGGCGGGCAAGATCCTGGTCGCGGGCGCCAAGCCTGCTGCAAACGCAGCGCCCACCAAGCCGTTCTCGCCGCTGCCGCCGCCCAAGCCGTTGCCGGTGGCAGAGCAGAAGGAGCTGCCGCTCGGTCAGGATCTGCCGCGCGTTCTCAACCGCGATGCCGGGCCTGCCACGCCTCCGGTTCCTTCCCGCGAGCCGAGCCTGATGTCGGAGCGTCCGGGTGCTCCGCTCGGCGCTGAACATGGTGGCGCGCTGGCGGCCAAACTCGAAAGCAAGGCCGCGCCGAAGCTTCCGCCTGTCAAGCCGCAGGCCAAGGATGCCACCGCGACTTCCAAGCCGACTGCACCGCCGCTGCCTAAGTTCAAGCTGGACGCTGCTGCGCCGTCGCTGCCGGATTGGTCCGCAGCGCCGCCACCGCCGGCCGTTGGTGCCGCTTCGCGTCCGTTCGGCCAGAGCAGCAAGCCGTCGCTGCCTGAACTTCAGCGCGCGGAACCACCCACGTTGTCCTCCGACCGTGACGCCGATCTTGACGAAGTGCATGGCATGATCAAGCGCCTCGCCGAAGAGGTCGATATCAGCCTGGAGCCGACGCTCGATGGTCTGCCGCCGCAGCGTCAGGAAAGCGTACTGCGCGCCTCGCTCAATGCGTTGCAGACGACCGCCAACGCAATGCGTGCGTCGAAAAAGAAGGATGGCGGCGCAGCTCCGCCACCGATCACACCATCGCACACACGTATCGCTTCGCTTGCCGATGCGGTAACGGCAGGACGTATCGATGTCGCGATTGCGCCTGTTGTCGGCATCGCGGATCGCCGCGTGCACTATCACGAGGTGCTGGCCCGTCCGTGCGATGAACGCGGCGTGCCGCTTTCCGCCTCCACCCGTGAGCCTCAGCTTGCGGTTGCCGGATTGCTGCCGTTGCTGGACAGCGCGCGCCTGCGCCGTGCTGCGGATGTCGCCCGTGCATTTGCAGACAAGGGCCGGGAGCCGACGCTGTTCGTTCCCATCACGGCTGTGTCGCTGGCGAATGATGGTTTCCTTGACGAACTGGCCGATGCCTATCAGGAGCGCGCGAGCCTCGCCAATGAGGTCGTCCTCACGTTTGCGCAGGCCGATGTCCGCACGTTCGGTGACGCGGAGTGGAGCGCGCTTACCGATATGCGTGACCTCGGCTTCCGTTTCGGCATTGAGGCTGTGACCGATTTCGACGGCGAATTCGCTGGGCTTGAAGAGGTAGGCTTCGGCTTTGTGAAGGTCGATGCCGTCACACTGATAGCCGGTCTCGATGTTCCGAGCGGTTCCATGCCCGCCAGCGAAGTGTGCACCACGCTGGCCGGCTATGGCCTGACGTTGATCGTCAATGGCGTCGACAATGAAGCCCTGCGCGGCAAGGTTGCTGCCAGCGGCGTCGTTCTCGGCCAGGGTTCGTTGTTCGGTGAGCCGAAAACTGTTGCTGGCGTCGGTTACGCAGCGCGTACCGCCGCAGCCTGATTGGGTTGCTTGGCGAGGGCGGGTCAACCGCTCGTTACGCCAGATCTGATACGAAGCGCTCCACGGCCTTAGCGGCCCTGGGGCGCTTTGTCATTTCGGCACCAGACGGCCCTCGCTTCCCTTGGCGACGGAGTTGTTCTGGTGAAGCGCCATGTCAAACACGCCCGCTGAAAATCCGCCCGCCATTCCGCTGCTCACCTCAATCGCGCCGGTTGCCGCCGGAACGGGTGCATGGCTCGTTGATATCTGGGGCGTGATGCACAACGGCGTCGTGCCGTTTTACGATGCATGCAAGGCCTGTCAGTCCTTCCGCGACAGTGGCGGCATTGTCGTGCTGGTTTCCAATTCGCCGCGCCCGAATGACAGCGTCGCGACCCAGCTCGATGCCATCGGTGTGCCGCGAATGTGCTGGGATGCCATCGTCACTTCCGGCGATGTCGCGCGCACGCTGATTGCGCAGTATCGCGGTCGGCCGGTGCTGCACATCGGACCGCAGCGCGATTTGCCAACGCTGGCCGGGCTCGATCTTCAGCTTGTCGACGCCGATGTCGCCGAGGCCATCGTTTGCACCGGCCTTTATGACGATGAAACCGAAACGCCCGCTGACTATGCGGACCTGCTTGCGCGCTGTCACAGCCGCGGCCTCACCATGGTGTGCGCCAATCCAGATCTACGGGTGGAGCGTGGCGGGCGTATGATCTATTGCGCCGGTGCCGTGGCGCGCGCCTACGAAGACATCGGTGGCCGCGTTGATTATGCCGGCAAGCCGTACCTGCCGATTTACGATCTGACCTTCGCAACACTTGAACAGCTTAAGCCCGGCAGTTCCGATCGCGCCGGACTGCTCGCCATTGGCGATGGCATCGGCACCGACATAGCGGGTGCGGCCAACGCGGGCATCCGGGCGGTGTTCATCGCGTCCGGTGTCCATGTCGATGGCGCGCTTGACGAGGCGGCAATTGTTCGCCTGTTTCCCGCCGGAGCGGGGCGACCTGTGGCGGCAATGGCAAAGCTGGCGCCATAGCCATAACATCAGGCAAAGCAGCTGCTGCCGCTTGACTGCGCGCGCTGTCAGCCCGATCTATCGACGATGCCGGACAAGGAAAAACACGAGGGTCTTCCGCGGCACGACGCGGTGAAGGACCAGCAGTCAGAACAGCCGGAAACGGCCGATGTGCTGGCGGCTGCGCGTGAGCCGTTGCCTTCTTCGACGCCTTCCTTGCCGCCTGCTGTTTCATCGGTTTCGGCGGAAATCGTTGATGCTGCTGATACCGAATTGGTACCCGAGCCCATCTCAGCCCTACTTGCCGCCGACGGCGATGCGGCTGGCGACGGTGCTGCGGTTCCAGTCGTGACCGGCCCGGAAGTCATCCAGCGCTATCTCAAGCTGCTGCCCGCCGCGCCCGGCGTCTACCGGATGCTGGATGCGGAAGGCAATGTGATCTACGTCGGTAAGGCGCGCAGCCTCAAGGCGCGCGTGTCGAACTATACGCGGCTTGGCGGGCACACCAATCGCATCGCGCGCATGATCGCCACCACCGCGAGCATGGAATTTGTTTCCGTGCGGACGGAAGCGGAAGCGCTGCTGCTCGAAGCCAATCTCATCAAGCGTTTTCGCCCGCGCTTCAATGTGCTGATGCGCGATGACAAATCGTTTCCGTACATTCTGATTGCCCGCGACACACCCGCGCCGCAAATCTTGAAGCATCGCGGTGCACGCAATCGCAAGGGTGATTATTTCGGTCCGTTCGCATCGGCTGGTGCCGTCAGCCGTACCATCAACATGCTTGAGCGCGCGTTCCTGCTTCGCTCGTGTTCCGATAGTGTTTATGAAAGCCGCACGCGGCCGTGCCTGTTGCATCAGATCAAGCGTTGTGCCGCGCCCTGCACCGGCGAGATCAGCCTCGATGAATATGGTCATCTTGTCGACGAGGCGGTGCGCTTTCTGCGCGGCGAAAGCCAGAACGTGCGGCGCATGTATCAAAGCCTGATGGAGGAAGCGGCGGCGTGTCTCGAATATGAGCGCGCGGCCCGTTATCGTGACCGTCTGTCGGCACTGGCGCATGTCACCGCTGATCAGTCGATCAACCCGGAAGGCATTGAGGAAGCGGACGTGTTTGCCGCCGCGCAGGAAGGCGGCCAGACATGCATCGAGGTGTTCTTCTTCCGCACCGGGCAGAACTGGGGCAATCGCGCCTATTTCCCCAAGGCTGATCGCGCGCTGTCGGTGGAAGAGGTGCTCGATAGTTTCATCGCGCAGTTCTACGACGACAAGCCGGTGCCGCGTCTCATCCTGCTGTCGCATGATGTGCCGAGCCGTGAACTGCTCGCTGAAGCGCTGTGCATCAAGTCCGAGCGCAGAACTGAAATTCAGGTACCGCAGCGTGGCACCAAGCTCGGTATTGTCGATCACGCGCTCGCCAACGCGCGCGAGGCACTGGGCCGCAAGCTGGCCGAGAGTTCGTCGCAACGTCGGCTGTTGGAGGGTGTGGCGGAGCGGTTCGGTTTGCCGGAGATGCCGCGCCGCATCGAGGTGTACGACAACAGCCATATTCAGGGCACCAACGCTGTCGGCGGGATGATCGTCGCCGGGCCGGATGGCTTCGTGAAAGGCCAGTATCGCAAGTTCAACATCAAGTCGCAGACCATCACGCCGGGCGATGACTACGGCATGATGCGCGAAGTGTTGACGCGCCGCTTCAAGCGTCTTGTTGCGTCTGAAAACAAGGAAGCCAGAAAAGCCGACGCCGGACTGGTGGAAAATGTTGAGGCGGCAGAGCTTGCAGGCATGATCGCCGCCGATAACGCATCGGCGGCAGCAATGGACGGCGAGACGTCGGAGTCAAATGCATCGGAAGACGATGTGTTCCCCGATCGGCCGGATCTCGTTCTGATCGACGGTGGTGCCGGGCAGCTGGCCGTTGCTCGTGAGGTAATGTCAGAGCTCGGCCTCAACGATATTCACCTCATCGGCGTCGCCAAGGGCCCTGATCGCGATGCGGGGCGCGAGCATTTCCATTTCCCGTTTCGCGAGCGGCCAATCATGCTGGAGCCGCGTGATCCGGTTTTGTATTTCGTGCAGCGCCTGCGCGATGAAGCGCATCGCTTCGCCATCGGTTCGCATCGCACCCGTCGCTCGATGGCGATAGCCGCCAGCCCGCTGGATGAGATCGAGGGCATTGGTCCGCGCCGTCGCCGGGCGTTGATGAGCCACTTCGGGTCGGCGAAGGCCGTGTCGCGTGCCGGCGTCGAGGATCTGAAAGCTGTCGATGGAATTTCAGCGGAAATGGCGCGCCGGATCTACGATCACTTCCATGAGCGCCGCAGCTGACCCGGGTCCGCTTGCAGTCGCGCAATCCCCCGCTGCCGCTAACGCAATCCGGTCGTCACCAGCGCAATCGCTGGCGGTAAATCCTGATGCCACCTGCAATTTTCAAAAACGGAACGGCTTCGAGGGCCGATCCGTTTTGGAAAAAAACATCACTTAGCCACTGCCCGCAGGGCAACAGCCGCAATCATTCAGATGGTTTGTGCGCCCGCGCCGATGGGCGCATCACGCCTTAGTAGGGCGATGTAGCCGCTGGCTGTTCGGTCACCGCCGATGCTGCCTTCGGGGCAACGATGTCGGCGATCCAATAGGCCCACAGTACGTAGAACACTGCGAAAAACAGCGCCGTCAGCACCGACGCGGCAAAGCGATTGCCGAGCGCGATGATGTTGCCGACGATGGCGGCGAGAAATGCGATGCCGGCATAAGTAGCGACTGTGATCCAGTCGACGGTAGCCAGATCAAACGGCAAGTCAGGCATGACAATGCCCCCCCTTCTTTGCTCGCATTTGCGAGCGTTCAATTGTGCGCGTGCGCCGGGAGTTTCGGTCAACGGCCCCATGGATGCAAGGGTACTGTCGGTCGATTGCACGGCGTGTGCTGCGCAAAGGCGTTTTATCCGAGCGGTGTGACGGTTGAATTGCGGCGGGAAAAATGTATGCAACCCATCGCGTTCAGATGCATCGCGAGTGCCGTGCCCGTCCGTTTGCGAACATGGTCAGGCAGGCTGCACGCGGTAGATCCAAAAACCGTTGAGTGGCAAATTTCTCTGACGTGCCAAGCCGGTCGACCGATTTGGATTGTCTCTAAATTGGCGTTCAATCGCATTTTTGCCGCGCTTGCGCCCCATGCTGGACAATGGGGAACAACGCTCTGGCGCGCTTTCAGGAAAAGCGGCAACTGTCTGATGGGCGCTAATCACGCGATGGGGCTATGACGAGCGGCATTTCGGCCGACAGAACATTGACGCGACTGTCCTCGTGGATGTCCGCAGCGGCATTCACGGGTTTTGTTGCGCTTGCCCATCTGCCGCCGCGCGCCGCGCTTCCCCGCCGCCGCCAGATGCTGGGCTGCCGCTTGAGCAGAGCGAGCGGACTGCTGCCGCTGCGGTGTCGGTGCAGGATCAGGCGTTGCCCACGCCATTGCGCCGGGCTGAGGGAACGGCAGCTCTATTGCCGGATCGAGCGCCGGATGACACGCCCCAGCAGGCGGGTGGGTCGCAGCAAGCGGCGATTGACGTGAACGGACCCAGCCCTGCCGTCACAGCTGCGCCGCGAGCTGCTGCAACTCCACCGCCGGCGGCGGAAACACCCAAAACGGCCGCCGCGACGGACCAGGTTGCCGGTTCCAGCGGTGCTGCGAACGCTTCTGAGACCCGCGAACTGGTGCCGATCGTAAAGGCAGCGCCGCCTCCGGATGAATGGACGCCCGAACAGCTTGCCACGGAACTGCGTACCTGCCTGCAGGTTCTGGCTCCGGCAGCGGCCGAGATCGAGCTGGCCGAACCGATGAAAAACGGTGCCTGTGGCACGCCTGCGCCGCTGGCACTGCGCCGCCTTGGCGGCTCGCGCAGGGTTGAGTTCTCGCCGCCGCCGACCATGAACTGCCGTCTGGCTGCATCGCTGAACGACTGGATCGAGAAGGTGCTGCAACCCTCGGCCGAAAAGGTGCTCGGCACGCGCGTCAAGCGCATCATTGGCGCTTCGTACTCGTGCCGCAATGTCTACAACAACCCGAAGCTTACCCTCAGCGAGCACGCCACCGGCAACGCCATCGACATCTCCGCCTTCGTCACGGCCGATGGCCGCACGGTTAAGGTGCTGTCAGGTTGGGGCCCCACGGATCGGGATATCGTTGCGGCCCAGAAAAAGGCCGAGGCCCGCAAAGCGGTGGCCGTTGCGGGCGCCGCGAGCAGTTTGAAGGGCAAGGCGACGGTGCCGCCGCTGAGCGCCGAAGCGGCTGAAGCCAAATCGGGGCAAAAGTCGCCCGCCAACCTGCAGAAAACCGAATACCGTCGCGAGACGGGCAAGACGCCCCAGGAAAAGCCGGATCCCGGTCCTCAGAAAGACGCGGCGACACCGAAAAACGGGGCTGATCCCAAGGCCGCGCCGGCACCGGCTGAAAAGGCTGGCTCCGCCTCCAAGGACGTCCAGGCCGCTATCCCAAAGCCGGCCACCAGCAAAGAAGCCATGTTCCTCAAACGGTTACATGAAGGCTCGTGCGGTCTTTTCACAACTGTGCTGGGCCCGGAGGCGAATGAGGCCCATCGCGATCATTTTCATCTGGATATCAAAATCCGCCGTTCCAAAACGCCGATATGTCGCTAGTCTAGCACTTTACGCGCGGGGCGATGGTTAGCCGCCCGTCGGCGCCATTGACGGACCCGCGTTGTGATGGTGTACCAAGGCTGATGGTACAAGCTGCTGCACCCCGATCCATGCACCTGAGCCTGCCGAACGTATTAACTTACGTTCGCATCCTGGCCGTGCCCGCACTCGTCGCCTGCCTCTTCTTTCTGAAGGGCGATACTGCGCGCTGGTCGGCGTTCGCGCTCTTTGTCTTCGCCGGCATAACCGACTGGCTCGACGGCTATCTCGCCCGCATTTGGGAACAGCAATCGACCCTTGGCCGGATGCTTGACCCGATTGCCGACAAGCTGCTCGTCGGCGCAGTGCTGATGATGCTTGTGCACGATGGCACCATCGGCGGCTGGTCAATCTGGGCCGCTGTCATCATCCTGTGCCGTGAAATTCTGGTGTCCGGTCTGCGCGAGTTCCTGGCCGAGCTGAACGTGAAAATCCACGTCACGCAGCTCGCCAAATGGAAAACTACCATGCAGATGATCGCGCTGGGCGTACTGCTGGCGGGCCCCGCGGCCGAAAAGATCGTGCCCGGCATCATGACCGGCGGCATCGTTATCCTTTGGATTGCGGCGCTACTGACATTGTGGACCGGCTATGACTATCTAAAGGCCGGTGTCGTGCACGCGATGGAGCGCTAAAGCGCTTTTGGTTTCCGGCGCGGTGCTCTGCGATGCATGGCGCCGCGCATCCGGCCTGCAAGGCCGATCAGAACAGCAAGCGAGTGAGACATGACCGCTGCTCCGCGCAATGTGCGGCTTCTCTATTTTGCCTGGGTACGCGAGAAAATCGGCCGCGACGCAGAGACGGTCGAGCTGCCATCTGACGTCGTAACGGTGTCAGATCTGGTCGACTGGCTGGAGCAGCGTGGCCCGGAATACGGTGAAGCTTTTGCACGCCGCAACGTCGTTCGCGCAGCCGTTGATCGCACGCATGTGAAGCCTTCTGCGCTACTCGGCACAGCGCGCGAGGTTGCGTTCTTTCCGCCGGTAACCGGAGGCTGATCGCGTGGCGGTTTGTGTCCAGACCGACGACTTCGATGTCGCTGCCGAAACGGAAAAGCTGATCGGCGCGCGCACCGATATCGGCGCGGTTGTCACGTTCACCGGCCGCGTGCGTGAAGGTGAGGGCGACAAGCGCATCACGTCGATGACGCTCGAACACTATCCGGACATGACAGAAGCAGAGATGTCTCGCATCGAGGCTGAAGCGCACGCGCGCTGGCCGCTGCAGGCAACAACGCTCATCCATCGTGTTGGCGAACTGCGCCCCGGCGAGCAGATCGTGCTGGTCATTGCCGCATCGGCGCATCGTCAGGCAGCGTTTGAGGCCGCCGCATTTCTGATGGACTTCCTGAAAACCCGCGCGCCGTTCTGGAAAAAAGAAATGCTGCTAAATGGCGACAGCGCGTGGGTCGATGCGCGCGAAACCGACGACAACGCCGCCGGACGCTGGGGTTAATCCGGCCCTCTAGATTTGCACTCGCATTGATGTGGTGACGCGCAGGCGGCGCAATTTGTGCTGCCGCACTCGCCACTGCGCGCGCACTTCAGAACACAGCAATTTCTGCAGATCGATGCTGCTAACTACGCATCCGTTAGGGAAATATTAAGGCTTAATATGCGATAACCCTAACAATGCCTGAAGGAGGACCGCAAAAGGCCATCTTTTCAGGCAACCTTGACCGTCCCACCACTTGGAATTTGTATCGCGTAGACGGGGGTCTGACGTCATGGTTCACAGAAATGCGTGGCGCTTGCGCCGCGGCATGTTCTGCATGTGTGCCTTGCTCTGCGCGCAATCTCCGCTGCAGGCGCAAGGACTGCTGGATGGTGCCCAGAAACTGTTGCAGAGCGCGGACAGCCTCTTCACCGGTTCATCAAACGCATCTGCCGCCACTTCGGTTGCAAGCGCGCCGGAGCAGCGCACGCGCTTTGTCGTCGGTTTGCCGAAGCAAACCGAGTTCGAAGTGTTTTCGCTCAACAATCCAAACCGCGTTGTCGTGCAGGTGAAGGAGACGTCGTTGCGTCTTCCTGCGCAGCCGGCGGAAGGTCCGGTTGGCCTGATCAAGTCATTCCAGGCCGGTCTTTCAGGCGCGGAGCACTCGCGCATCATCATTTACGTGACGCAACCCGTCATTGTTTCCAGCGCGCGGATTGAAAAGCCGGCTGCGGGCAAGGATCAGCATCTCGTTGTCGAGATCGCTTCCTTTACGCCCATCACCGCCAGCATTCCGCAGCCTGAGGAAAATGCAGCTGGACCAATAGCGGCGACGCAAGTCGCAGCAACGCGTCCTAGCATTCCGCCGCCAACCTATGCGCTGGGTGCTGCCGGTTTGCAGCCGCCATTGCCGCGTCCCGCCGTGCCGCCGGATGTGCGCGCTGAGCGCGCGTTCAAGCCGGTTATCGTTATCGATCCCGGCCATGGCGGTCACGATTCCGGCGCCATGAAAAATGGCGCGGTAGAAAAGGAAATCACGCTCGCGTTCAGCAAGCTGCTGGCCAAGAAACTTGAAGCCACGGGCCGCTACAAGGTGCTGCTGACGCGCGACGAAGACGTGTTCATCCCGCTGGGCGATCGCGTTGCATTCGGCGAGAAGCACAACGCCAATCTGTTCATCGCGGTGCATTGCGATTACGCCAGCACCAATGCCAGCGGTGCCACCATTTATTCGCTGCGCGATTCCGTTGCGAACAGTCTGCGTCGCTCCACCCGGGGTGAAGTGGCGGGCGATGTTCTATCGGATGACGAGATCGAACAGGTGAAGCAGGTCGGCTCCAAAAAAGATGTCGGCATGGTGCAGAACATCCTGGCCGATCTTGCTGGCCGTGAAGTTGATGCAACCCGCGATCGCACCAGCGTCTTTGCCCGCACCGTCATTGAAAATATGGGCAGCAGCACCACGATGCGTAACAAGCCGGATCAGCAGGCATCATTCCGGGTGCTGAAGACCGCGCAGTTTCCGTCGGTGCTGATCGAACTCGCTTACGTCACCAACAAGGAAGATGCCAGGAAGCTCAAGTCTTCCGAATGGCGTAACAAGGTTTCGGACTCGATCAAGTCCGCCGTCGACAATTACTTTGCGAACCAGCTTGCCCAGCTTCCGATGTGAGCCTCGTCTCGGTCACATCGCTTGTCTGAGCTTTCCGTTTGGGAGCGTCACAAAAGAAAGGCCGGTCCATTGGACCGGCCTTCAATCTTTGTGGCCGAGTGTCGGATCGCACACCCTTCTCGGCTAGAGCCCCATTAAGTCCTACTTGGAGGGCGCATCTGTTGCTTGCGCCAGAGCAGCCTCCATAGCCAATCCTGTTCAAGCCGAAGCGGGTGAGCGACGCGCGTACAAGAAGATACGATGCGTGGGTTCTTCGCGAGGTGAAGACGCTTCAGCATTAGCCACTCCATCTTCCAGTAAGTGCGGCAGCTCCATGCACCTGTCACGCTGAACAAGATCCACCACACGCATCGATGCGGCCTGTCGTAAGGACAGCACGTCGCCGGTGCGGCAATGGATGTGACGGTGATGGAGATGTCGCTTTGCGGACAGGGGCCGGCGGAGGCCCACAACTCGACCGGTGAACACTCCCTGGGGCGGCCCTGTCCATGCCCGCCACGTGTTCCACCGACCGGCAGCGCCAGTCTGAAGACTGATCTTGCACACAGAGTCTAGGGGCAATGGGCCCTCCATCTCTGACGCGCACGCGGAATCAAACGCTGCCTTAACTGCAACCCGATGCAATCGAGCTGCGAGAGGAGCCTCTCAACCATTAACAGTATGTGATTCGTTTGCAGAAACGAGTACACGGCCGTGCAATTTAATGTTGCATGCGCGTGGATATCGCGAATGCACAAAAAAGGAGGCTCTATGGCCGTTTGATGGCCTTTTTCTGCGCCATACTCAGCCACCGACGAATCGCCCCAACCGCGAGGATCTAATGCTCCGGATCTATCACACAGCCCTTGCTCTTTTCATTTTGGCGACACCCGCAGCCGCCTGCGTTGAATCCGCAGGTCAGGCGAATGGCGCCTATCAGATCGGAACAGCGGGGTGGGGCGAAGCCGACGCGCAATTTAAAACCGAAGGCACAGACGCTATTTTTACGCCGCAGGTTGGTACGCAAACCGCGCGCTGGAATGCAGGTCTGGAAACGAAAAGCGTCGATGCCTGCGCAACAATCGCGATGCCATCATCCACCGGTGATGCTTCGCGCAGCTATGCTGGCCTGCTGTTCTGGGCCACGGACAAAGACAACTTCTATCAGGCGGTGATCTCGCCCAATGGCATGTTCACCGTTGCGCGCAAGGTCGCCGGGCGCATCGTGCCCACGCCGCCGGTGAACTGGGGGCAGGTTTCGACGCTGAAGCTCGGCCCGAATGAGAAGAACACTCTGCGCGTCGCCACCGAGGGCGAGACCGTTGCTGTCAGCATCAACGGCACTGTCGTTGCGCGCTTCAGGGGGCAGGCGCCGGAAGGCATGAGCCACGTCGGGCTCGTTGCTTCGTCCGCGCCGACCGGTGTCGACACGTGGCGGATCTCCGATTTCAAGGTTGCCGACGCGCAGGCTCAGGTCAGCGCGAACGCTGCTGCTGATGATCAGCAAGCGCAATTGTCAGGCGCGCATGATCATCTGATTACAGGCGCCATCGCTTCCGCTCCCGTTGCGCCCGGCTGCGGAACAGGCAAGGTGCTGTTCGACGAGCCCTTCACCGTGCACGATCCCAACTGGGGCGAAAAGGACGATCAGTTCAGCATCGGCGACGGCAAGGCAACGTTCACCCCGCCGTCGGGCCTGCCGGCGCTGCGCTGGAACCGCGTGTTCGTGTTTGGCGACATCGATACCTGCCTGAACTTCGAGCTGGCCAAGAACACTGCAAACGCCACCACCAGCTATGCCGGGCTCGTGTTCTGGGCCGAAGACAGCCGCAATTATTTCCAGGCCGTGCTTGCGCCTAACGGCTACTTCACGGTCGCCCGTATCGCCGACGGCAAGGCCGTTGCCAAGCGTCCGGTGCCGTGGACCAAAGTTGCCGCCGCCAACGCAGGCTCCAAAAAAACCAACACGATGCGCCTGAAGATCGTCGGCAACGCAGTTACGGTCGAAATCAACGGCAAGCCCGCAGGCAGCTTCAAAACTGAAGCACCGCGTTGGCCAAGTCACATCGGCCTTCTCGCCGCTTCGGCTGAAAGCAAGGAAGGTGACACGTGGATGGTCAGTGATCTGCGCGTCACCGCGCCGTAATCACATCGCGCGCGCCTCACGCGCCCACCAAAACCCAACAAAAAAGAGCGCGGCTTCATCGGCCGCGCTCTTTTGCTTTTCAGGTTTTGGTGCGCCTGCTCGCTGCCGAGTCGATCAGTGCGTTGCAGCTTCAGCCTGTGCCGCTTCCACCTTGGCCGCGGCCGACTGCACTGCCTTCTGCACCTTCTCGAACGCGCGCACCTCGATCTGACGGATACGCTCGCGCGAGACGCCGAACTCGCTGGAGAGATCTTCCAGCGTTGCGGGCTGATCCGAAAGACGGCGCGCTTCGAAGATGCGCCGTTCGCGATCGTTCAGCGTTGAGAGCGCACTGGTCAGATAATTCTTGCGCTGATCCAGCTCCTGCTCTTCGCCCAGAACGTCTTCCTGCGTTGGCGCGTCATCCGCCAGCCAGTCCTGCCACTCGCCGGCTTCGCTGTCGGCGCGCACGGGTGCGTTCAACGATGAATCGCCGCCAAGGCGCCGGTTCATCGACACGACATCCGCTTCCGTCACGCCGAAGCGCGTGGCGATGGTTTTCACGTGGTCGGGGTGCAGATCGCCGTCGTCCAGGGCCTGAAGCTGGCTCTTGGCGCGGCGCAGGTTGAAGAACAGCTTCTTCTGCGCAGCGGTCGTGCCCATCTTCACAAGGCTCCACGAACGCAGGATGTACTCCTGGATCGAGGCGCGGATCCACCACATGGCATAGGTTGCCAGGCGGAAGCCCTTGTCCGGGTCAAACCGCTTCACCGCCTGCATCAAGCCGACGTTGCCTTCGGAAATCACTTCGCCAATGGGCAGGCCATAGCCGCGATAGCCCATGGCGATGCGCGCGACCAGCCGGAGGTGCGAGGTGACGAGCTTTTCCGCTGCATCCTGGTCGGCATGTTCCTGCCAGCGTTTAGCCAGCATGAATTCTTCGCCCGGTTCCAGCATTGGAAACTTGCGAATCTCTTCCAGATAACGTGTGAGGCCCAACGAGCCCTGTGCGATAGTCGGAAGTCTAGCCATAACCTCTACCAGCCGCCCAATGCCCCGGGCGGTCCCTCTTTCAATCCTTTGCGGGTAGCCGTTTGAGGGTACTGAATACCTTTAAGTGGCAAATCCCTCTTACATAACGGGAGAAGCCGCGATTTCCGTCGCGCCGTTTCCCGCCGTGCCCGCTCTGCTACCTATACGCAGCCCAACGCTATATTGTTGCACTGGGCCCATCTCACAAGCGCAGGGAAGGGCCGATTTAAGGGCCTCCGCCGGCACTTTTGGCGAAATGCGCCGAAGTGTTGCCGCTATGGTACTAATCGGTAACATAGCCTAAAAGGTCCGGCCTGTCGGGTCGAATTATGAACGGACCTAACCCCGGCTTTTCTGCGGCGGGCGGATTTGTCCTTAAATCCCGTTTTTTGCTTCGGGACTACACTGCGTGCCTATGCAAGCCCTTGAATTCAAGGCTTTTCCATCGCCAGCTGGCTAAGCATCGTCACCGCCACAATGATGGCAATCGTACCAGCGGCACGCAGCCAAGTACGGGCCGCGCCCGGCGCCAGCAGCGGCGGCCAGGCGGCAATTCCAAGCATGCCAAGGGCGAGCCAACCTGCCATCTCACCCATAGGGTTGAGTGCGTTCTCCAGCCATTTGCTCAGCCAGTAGTACCCCGATCCAGCGGCGGCTAGCAGGGTTAGGAAAGCAAAATCACTGGCCGTTCGACGCCGCACGTGCGCGACATACGCCGCACGTGGTGGGGGGCGGAAATAGCCGAGCGCGAACAGCGCTGCACATGCTGCCGCGGCTGCAAACAGTCCCGTGTACGCCCAAAAAAACAACGGGTCGGACGATTTGCTGAAATGGCCATATCGGTAGTGCGGAAGATAGCCCGTCACTAAAGCGCCGATGAAAACCGCGCACAGCGCCGCTGCGATCACGCCTGCAACAATTCTCGAACCTTTTGTTGTCTTGGGAGCATCCTCGGGCATGAGCGCGCCCACCCTTTTCCTGCCCATGAACGGACCAGAATGACCATTGGTGGCTGCAGGAAACGTCGAAATTTTGAATATCGAGCCGCAGAGCGTCCAGTCAGTGCTGAACGTCATCGCGCTGTGAAACTGCTAGCTACCAAAGCCAAGCTCGTACGCACGCGCTCAAGCTGAAAGGCACCGGGAAGCCCTCCAGTCTGTCACGCCTTGCCTAATCCGTTCGATCTCGCTCCAACGCATCCAGAAGGCGCTGCAAATCGGCGGTAGCTCGCTCGCCGATTTTGATGGAAACCTACAAGTCGGCACATGCGGACGCATGCCTCTTCTCAACGTCTTCCCGACGCAGGTCGGGATCTACGCCAGCTTCCGGATTTGCGCCTAGCGCAGTTTGGGCAAGCACGCTGCAACCGGAACCGAAGGCCACTCTTGAGACCTGCATGGATGCCGGCGTTCTTTTGGCGCTCGGCGGCTCCCCGTAGGGAGTCCCCGCCGGTGCATGCCTGAGGCGGGCAGCAGTCGATGCGTTTCAATCAAACGCAATGCGGTCGGTGGTGTCGCCCACACTGATGCATCCCCGTCAGAGCAAAGGTGCGGGCTTAGACCTTGCTCCCACGCGCGCTTTCCCTAGTCCTTCTGATCGCGCTCCAGCGCGTCCAGCAGGCGCTGAAAGTCCTCCGGCGGCTCGCTTTCGAACATCAGCGCCTCGCCGGAAACCGGATACTTGAAGCCCAGTCCGAAAAGTGGATTGTTTACTCGGCACCACTCTTTCCGTTGGACGCCACCCTATCAAGGGCTCGGCTCAAGATTTGGACGACCTCTTCCATGCCCATGCGTTTGGCGAGGGGGATGAGAACGAGGAGCTCTAACACTAGGAGCGCTATTGGTCCGCCAAAGGTAGGCATGACGGAGAAGAACACTACGTTGAAGAGGATGACGACTATAGCGATGAATATAAAACGGTCTTCGTTGCGGGCGTCGCGCTCATTAGTAAGGCGCTCTTGAAGTTCGGCAATTTGCTCGTCTCGTGGGTCTGGTTCGTCAGGCAAAATAACACCAAACTCAGGTCTTTGCTTATCCGGCATTGCCCAGACCTTGATACTCTTCGAGAATGTGGGCAGTCGGGATAATGCAATGACGCTCGCCTGGTTTGTAATTGCGCTCCCAGGCACCACCGGGGCGGTGGGTCGCGTTCACGAGGCGACCTGCGCCAGCGTCGCCGATGTTGTCAAACGCCTCATCAAGAATCTGTCGCTCTGGGCCAGAAGGCAAATCGGGAGCGCTATGAAAAACGTCGCCCACTTTATTACGTCCAAAGATGCGCGCCACTCGATATAGGTCGGGATGCACCGGGCCATAATCCCACGCTTCGAAATGCCCTCTTACAAGCGGCTGTCCGGTCCGCCCAAGATAGAACATATGCGCCAAATAAATGATCTTTTGGAGCTCAAGATTTGAAAGCGACCATCCGGAGCGCTGAGCCACCCGCTTGGCGGCTGATAGGACAGAAACTGCCATAGCAACCTCCTTTTTTAATTGGATTGCCCTTTGTTGAGACTTGATGTTTCCCAAAAGAGAAGTCAAGTTTTGCTTTAAACGCATGCAGTCGGCGCATAACTGCTTGCTGTGGCGTTAGTCCTTCTGATCGCGCTCCAGCGCATCCAATAGGCGCTGGAAGTCCTCCGGCGGCTCGCTCTCGAACATCAGCGCTTCGCCGGAAACCGGATGCTCGAAGCCCAGCTCGGCGGCATGCAGCGCCTGCCGGTCCAGAGCCGCCAGCGCTTCCTGCGCCTCCTCGCCCAGCCGCGCCGCCTTGGCCTTGAACCCGCTGCCATAGACAATGTCGCCCAGCACCGGATGACCGACATGGGCAAGGTGGACACGGATCTGATGCGTGCGGCCGGTCTCCAGCATCACCCGCAGCAGCGTCACCGGCCCGGCCTGCGTGGCGAAGGTGTGGACGCGCTCATAGTGGGTCACGGCGTGGCGGCCGGATTCCCCGCGCACCACGGCAATCTTGGTGCGGTTGCTCTGGCTGCGGCCCAGCCGCGCCTCGATGGTATCGCGCGGGCGCAGTGGTGTGCCCCACACCAGCGCCAGATAGGCGCGATGCATGCGGCCATCCTCACCGTGGGCGGCGAACTGATCCGCCAGCCCCTGATGCGCCTGATCGTGCTTGGCAACCACCAGCAAGCCCGATGTGCCCTTGTCCAGCCGATGCACGATGCCGGGGCGCCGCACGCCGCCGATGCCGCTCAGGCTGTCACCGCAATGGGCGATCAGGGCGTTGACCAGCGTCCCGTCGGCATGGCCGGGAGCGGGATGCACAACCATGTCGCCGGGCTTGTCGATGACGATAACGTCATCGTCCTCATAGACGACGTCGAGGTCTAGCTTTTCGCCCTGCGGTTCGGCCGGTGCTGGCGGTGGCAGCGTTACGGTGAAGGTGTCGCCTGCCTTGACCCGATAGGAGCCGTCGGCCGCGCCAGCATTGTCGCCGGGGCCGGTGACGTTGCCGCTGCGGATCAAAGCCTGTATGCGGGCACGGCTCAACGTGTCGATGCGCTGGGCCAGCAGCTTGTCGAGGCGGATGCCTTCTTCCTCCTCAGCAACTGCGAATTGCTGGGAATTTGCGCTTTGTGATTCCTCGACAGTGGACATAGCCTTGCGTACTGGCCTCCGGATGGCCTCCGCGATGCGGGAGGACGAGATGTCAACGACTGATACAACTGCTGCGCCAGCGTCGGTGGCCGCCGCTCCGGGGTTGAGCCCGGAGGAAGCACGCCTGCAGCGCACTATGAAGATCGTGGTCGTGGCGCTGGGGGTTCTGCTCTTTGCCGGCCTTGCAGCTATTGCCGGTCGCATCATCTATCTCGCGTCAGCGCGCGACGCGCAACCGTCCGTCGTGGCAGTTCAGCCGCCAGCGCCCCGGCTTGCCGTTCCGCCCGGAGCAGGGGCAGCATCCGACATGCCTTCCGGAGCAGGCGCCGGTGCCGCTACCGGTGACGCTGCAACCGTTCCTGGGGGTGTAGCTTCCGCCGCTCATCCCGGAGCTGCATCGGCCGGCGCCTCGTCGGCTGCTCACACCGCCCGGCTGCCCGCCACTGTTGCCCCTTTGAGCTTGCCAGTGGGTGCGGTGATCCGTTCCGTCTCCATATCGGGTGACCGTCTGGCGGTTCATTTCGAGGGCGCGGGCGCTGAAGGCATTGCCGTTTATGATCTGGCGTCTGGACGGCCGTTGACGATCGTTGACGTAACGCGCGCGCCCGATTGACGCGATGGCGCGCGGTCGTCACAAATCTTGAAAGAAACGGCTTGCTTGTTGGGGGCTTAGTCCCATATAGGTTCGCTCAGCGCTGTCCCGTTCGTCTAGTGGCCTAGGACACCAGCCTCTCACGTTGGGAACAGGGGTTCGAGTCCCCTACGGGGCGCCATTCATTCGTGTGAGAATTTGATATCTCAGGGGGATCTTGGGTCGCTTTTCCCAAACTCGTTCCCCAAATCCCAAACCTTCCGTATGGCCCGACGTTGGGATGCCATGCTGCTCCCGCACCAGGCGATCCATCGCCGAGCGGGCGAGCTTTCTCTGCTCAGCAGCCTTCGTGTAACGCGCGACCGACCTCCTCACCGACACGGGCAGGGTGGTGACTGCTACCACATCAGTTTGGCGGCGGTTCAACAGCCTCCCGCAATGATGGGCATTGAACTCGCGAACTGCTCGGTCGGGAGCTTGAGCGCGCAGCCCATGCGGCATTGGACATTAATGTTGAGAATCGTAGTATAGAATTTGCATTCCAACTTGGGGAGGCTGATCGCGCGCCCTGCATACCTGACGGCAAGTAGCGATGCGCGACGTCAATAACCCCGGGTACAACGAGGATCGCGCTCCCGTATCTATGCTCGGTGTACGATATCCGCGGAGTTCTAACGATGACAGGTCGCGGCATGCGCTATCTGATTCCTGTCTGGATAATCGGCCTGTTGCTTACCTTCGGGATCTTTCGCGCGGCGCTTAAGGAGCGGCCTGGCACATCGCTACTACCCGAAGTTTCAGCCGTAGGCCCCGAGATCGCCGAGCCTCCCAGTTTGCGACCAGTCAACGGCGTGCTCGACGTGACGCTCACGGCGAAGCCTGCGCGGGTTGAGGTCGCGGGGCGCACGCTCCTCACCAATGTCTATAACGACCTCTATATCCCGCCGGTGCTGCGGCTGCGCCGCGGCGATGAACTGCGCCTGAAGTTCGTCAACGAGACGGGTCAGTCGGACCTCGGTGTCAAGCATAGGCAGGTGTCGAACGTGCACTATCACGGCATGGCCATCCCGCCCGTGCAGCCGGCAGATGACATCTACATGCTGGTGCCGCCGGCAGGCGGAATCGTGAAGCACGAGCACGCGCACAAGCATGGCGACGAGGGCAAGCATGTCGACCACACGCTGGGCGCCGACATCATGGCGACCAACAGCTACGACTATCGCTGGACCGTTCCTGCCGACCACGCCACGGGGCTCTTCTGGTATCATCCGCATCCGCATGGAATGTCGGAGGCGCAGGTTCTCGGCGGCATGTCGGGAATGCTGGTTATTGAGGATCTGATCGAGCGTCTCTATCCGGAGCTGCATGGCCTTAAGCGCCGCACGCTGATCTTGAAGGACATCGCCCTGCCGGGCTCCGACGACGACCCCAAGACCAAGACGATCAATGGCGTGCTCGGTGGCGTAATACACATTGCGCCCGGCGCCTTCGAAATCTGGGAGATCGGCAACCTCGGAGCGGACGCCTATTTCGACCTAGCTATCGATGGTCATCGGTTTTGGCTCCTGGAGCAAGACGGCAACGCCCTGGATCGTCCGCTGGAGATCGACCACGTGTTTCTGCCGCCGGCTTCGCGCGCCCGCGTCGTCGTGGAGGCGGGGAATACCGGCCTCTATGGCCTGCGCACGCGCGCTGTCGATACCGGCTCCGCGGGAGATCCCAATCCCGAGGTCTTGCTCGCCACCCTCAATGTCGGCTGCGGCAGCCCGCCCGGCGATGCCGGCAGCATCCGCGCGCGTCTTTCCCAGTCGGCTGCCGGCGAGGGAGGGCGTGCGGCGCGCATTGCGGCGCTACCCGTCACGCGCTCGCGCACCATCACCTACACTGAGAGCGACGATGGAAAGGTCTTCTTCATCGACGGGCGTGAGTTCGACATCAACCGCATCGACGTCGATGTGACTCTCGGCGATGTGGAGGAGTGGATAATCGTCAACGACACCGACGAGCGGCACACATTCCACATCCACCAACTCGACTTCCTAGTGCAGTCGGTGGCCGGGAATCCCCTCGAGACGGCCGGCATGCGCGACAATGTAGATGTGCCGTTCCGCAATCCAAAGACGCGTGTACCTGGCGTGGTGAAGGTCAAGATCCCTTTCACCAATCCGCTCATCGTCGGCAAGTTTCCCTTCCACTGCCACATCCTCGAGCACGAGGACGGGGGCATGATGGCCAACGTGCGCGTGCGCCCGCGGGATTGATCAGGCGTTGACTGAGCTTTTCGCATTCCTGTCGCAGTTGCCGGATGGTGATGTCGTCATCGCCCGGCATCTTGTGATTGTATACTTTCCCAGAATAAGTTTTGGCCGCATAGATCGTGCGGGAAATTAGAACGAACTCGGGGGAGCGAATGCTGCGTATTTTCCTTGGAGCGATGGCGATCTTGTGCCTTGCCGCGCCTGCGGCCCAGGCGGCGAACGGCAAGGCGGGGCGGAACCTAGTCGTTGTCGATTCCCCCTGCGGACGCCAGACCTATCCGAAAGACCAACTCGAGGTCTTCAAGGCCTATAAAGCTCGCGCAGGCGCCTACGTGCGCTCGCAGCTGCTGTGGCCGGACCGGCCGGTGCCGCCGGGGCTGGTGTGCGTCGTCCTCACAGTGCGGCCGTCGGGGCAAGTCCTGTCGCGGAGGATCGGCAAAAGCGGCGGCGCGTTTCTGGACCAACTGGTGATGCGTATGATTGCGAACGTCACTTTGGTGCCGCCGCTGCCCAAGTCGTTGTCGAATACGAAGACGGAGATGATCGGCATACCCCTCCGTTTCCGGTAGCCACGCTTTTCAAACAACCTGAGCGGAGGGGCAGGGATAAGGGTTGCGTGATGGTTGGAGCAAGGAGCAATACCGGTACGGATTGGCGAGCCCGGCTGGGCCATCGTCTGGCGACTTCTACGAGACGAAGATCGACGTTTGACAGTCGGATCCCCTCAACGAGCGGATGTGATCGGCGATCATCAAGGGAGCGCTGGCAATGCTGAGGGGTAGCGTCTGCAATGGGCCGCTCCGGCCAACGTTACGGAGAGGCTACAGCCTGTAGCCCAGCAGTTTGCCGAGGATTGCTGCGATCCGCATGACGTTGTGGGGCGGGTTTGCCGAACGGATCTCCTTCTCGTGTGCCACGAAGAGCATCGAGACCAGAATGAGTGATTGAAAATCCTTCGGGGGCAGCCTCATTCGACCATCGACCACCAAAGCCTGCAGCTTTCTGAAGAACGGCTCGAACTCGAGCGCCGGCTTGTGCACGTTCACAAGTCGAACTTCGGTCTCGTGAGGGTTTCTCAGCGTGTGCGGAGTTCCTGGCGGCACCGTCACCGATTGGCCGGGCCCAAGCTGCTGCCACGTCCCGTCGACGCAGACATCAAGCGTGCCGGCGAGTACCTCGTAGCTCTCCTCGGCGAATGGGTGCGTATGCAGAGGCGGCCCCGCAGATCCCGGTGCGAGTACGTTGATCGCCTCGAAGAATTGGCCCGCCGTATCGGAGGTGGAGCGTGTGATCTCCCACCTCATACCCATCGCTCCAAAGTCAAGCATCCGGTCTTGCATTTGCACGGTCATAGATGGGCTCGGCTCAATATCGGCGCAGCAGAAATGCCTTGCATCGCTGGTCGTGCATAACATTCCGAAGACTGCGAGGTCCGCAGCGGCTCATGACTACGCACCACTATCTTGGGTAACTTGGCTGGGGTGCTTGCGAGCCACCTCATTAGCGACAGTGTCTTCGGCGCCCCGGGGTGGCGGTGTTGCGCCTCGCCCATGTTTGCGAAAGGTTACGGGGCCTCACGAGGAGACTGCCCTTTCTCTCATGAAGC
>NZ_JARXLA010000009.1 GCF_029872155.1 Hyphomicrobium sp. D-2
TGATGAACACCTACCGGCCCGATCTCGCCAGGTCGCTCTCGACCGCCGAACTGCTCGAACTGCGCTTCGATCCGACGATCTCGCGCGAAATGGTGCGCAACCTGGCTCGCGAGGGCGAAGCCTATCTCAAGCAGCGCGGCCACCAGATCACCGCCGGCCGGCTCTATCTCTGCCATTTCCTCGGGATGGAAGGTGCCCACCAGATCCTGTCGTCGTCCGGCGACGCATTGATTGCCGATGTCCTTGGTGCGGTCGTCATCAAGGCCAATCCGTTCCTGACCGGCAAGAATGCCACCTATGTCGTCGCCTGGGCGGAGAAAAAGATGACCGGACGCGCCCCGGCCGTATCGTCGCAGCCCGGCACAGCCACCACTGCGCCACCGCCGCCGGTCGTCCGGCAGACGTCGCCGGAATTCGAGAAATACAAGCAGGCGATCACCACGACGCTGAGTTCGGTTGCGACGACGCTGTGAGCGTGTATCCCTGCAGCTTGTTCCGGGCCGGCTTGCCAGACTGCCCGCCGACGTGATTTGTGCGCTGACGATCCTTTAGACATCGCATTTTCGAGCCAGCAGTCCATGAACATCGCCGTTCCCAACGCCGACAGGATCATCGACGACAGCCGCGCAAGGCTGGACATCGTCGTGGCGCAGGAAGCCGAATTGGCAATGGCGCGTCTTGGGCGGACCGAAGACGTGAAGTTTTCTCCCGATGGTCGCCGCATCGCCATCGCTGGTTTCGCCAAGGGAACCTGCCTGCTGCTCGATGTCGAGATCGAGCGTTCGGGAAGCCGGCCGATCTTGCACGTCACGGACTACATGGAGCTGCATTCGGCCGCTTTGAACGAACCACATGGCTTCGACTTCATCGACGATCGAACGCTGTTGGTCGCCAATCGGATGGGCGGTGTCGCGATCCTTGCCGTCCCGGTTTCACAACAAAGCGCAGCGCATCCACGATCTCACACCGCTACGAACCATCACACGGGCAGGTCTTGCAACGCGTCTCCATTCCCCTGGCTCGGTATGCGTTTCCAGCACAAAGAACGGCCGATGCGAACTTCTCGTCTGCAACAATTACAAGCACCGGATTACCCGGCATGTGATCCGCGCTGACGGCGGCCGGAGCCTGCCGCGCAACTCGGTCCTGTTGGAACAAGGCCTCGACATACCCGACGGCATCGCCATCAGCCCGGACAAGGCCTGGATCGCCGTCAGCAATCACATGACGCACAGCGTGCTGGTTTTCGACAACAAAGAGCGCCTCAATCGCCAGTCGCGCCATGTCGGGACGCTCCTGGGCGTCAGCTATCCGCACGGACTTCGCTTTTCGCCAAATGGCAACAGGATTTACGTGGCCGATGCCGGCACGCCATACGTCCAGGTCTACGAGCCACACCGTGGCAACTGGACCGGCGAGTACGGGCCGGTGGCCTCGTTCAGGGTCCTCGACGACGAGACCTTTTGCAAGGGCAGGCATAACCCCGAGGAAGGCGGATCCAAGGGGCTCGATCTCGATCCGTCAGGGGAGTTGCTCGTGGTCACCAACGAGGAACAGCCGCTCGCCTGCTTTCATGTTTCCGCCTTGCTGACGTA